>NZ_WHIV01000009.1:0-18592 GCF_009295655.1 Duganella sp. FT27W | reverse complement strand
CTTATCGACTGTTAATTTTTAAAGAACTTATTCGGTACTGCGTTTCGCGTCGATCGTTTTGTCTGCCGCGAAGAAGAAAGAGTATGAAGCGTTTAGCTTGTTTCGTCAACCTTCTTTTTTCTCGCTTCACTTAACATTTACATGTGTTGTTCTGCGAGGGGGCGAATTATAGGCTGGCCTGCGCGGGGCTGGCAAGGACTTTTTAGGGGCTGGCATTCCCCTTGCATATTCCCCATCCAGCAACAGCTTGCAGCCATGCTTTTGCTCCCTTTCTGCACAGGTGCTACATTATTGAACACCCTGTTCAGGTACAGAGAGCCGCGCCATAGAGTAGCGGCCGAAACGAGACGAAGAGAACGCCATGCCATCTGCTACAGATCTGAACAGTTCTACGGCCGCTTCCGCCTGGGCCGACAATATGCCGCTGATTATCGAGACGTCGCACCAGCGCTCGCAGCGCTACGGATTGCGGCCCGAGTCCCCCGCCGACTACGGCCCCCTCGCCCGCAGCGAACTGTCGCTCCTGATAGAACGCAATCGCCTGCTGCACGCCCATGCGGTGCCGGCCATGGAAACGCTGTACCAGCAAATCGTCAACACGCACAATATGGTGATCCTGACCGATTCCACCGGCGTCATCGTCCATACCCTGGGCGACGACGACTTCCTGGAAAAAGCCAACCGCGTGGCGCTGCAGCCAGGCGTGGCCTGGTCCGAGGCCAGCAAGGGCACCAATGCGATCGGCACCGCGATTGCCGAGAAATCGCCGGCGCTGGTGCATGCCGACCAACATTACCTGTCCGCCAACCACTTCCTTACCTGCTCGGCCGCACCGATTACCGACCACCTGGGCAATGTAGTCGGTGTGCTCGACGTATCGGGCGACCAGCGCAGCTTCCACAAGCACACCATGGCGCTGGTGCGCATGTCGGCGCTGATGATCGAGAACCAGCTGTTCGCAGCCACCTTCGAGGATGCGATCACCCTGCACTTCCACACGCGGCCGGAATTTATCGGCACGCTGATGGAAGGTATCGCCTCGTTCAGCCCCGGCGGGCGCTTCCTGGCCGCGAATCGCAACGGCCTGTTCCAGCTCGGGTTGCCGTTCACCGCACTGCAATCGCATACCTTCAGTTCCCTGTTCGGATTGCCCGTATCGGCGCTGTACGACCATTACCGCACCGCCGCCCCCGGCCTGCTCAACCTGTGCATGCACAACGGCGTGCGCGTGTACGGCCGCGCGCAGCTACGGCTGGCCAACGGCGCGCTGCGGCAGTCGCTGACCGACGAACACCCATCCATCGCCAATACGCCGCAACCGGCCGCTATCTCCAGCCAGGCGGCAGCGCACAACCGCCGCCTGTCCGGCCTGCGCTACCTGCGTACCGGCGATCCGCAGCTGGAGCTGGTGCTCGACAAGGTCACGCGCGTACTGGGGCGCGACATTCCGATCATGATCATGGGCGAAACCGGCACCGGCAAGGAACTGCTGGCGCAAGCGATCCACAACGATTCGCCGCGCGCCATGAGTCCTTTCGTGGCGGTAAACTGCGCGTCGATCCCGGAAACGCTGATCGAGTCGGAACTGTTCGGCTACGAAGACGGCGCCTTCACCGGCGCGCGCAAGAAAGGCGCGGTCGGCAAGATCCTGCAAGCGAATGGCGGCACCCTGTTCCTCGACGAGATCGGCGACATGCCATTCAGCCTGCAGGCGCGCCTGCTGCGCGTGCTGCAGGAACGGATGGTCACGCCGCTGGGCAGCGACAAGTCGATCCCCGTCAACGTGGAGCTGATCTGCGCCACCAATCACAACCTGCGCGAACGCATGGCCCGGGGCCAGTTCCGCGAAGACCTGTATTACCGCCTCAATGGGCTGGTGGTGAAACTGCCGCCGCTGCGCGAGCGCACCGACCTCGAAACCGTGGTGAAGAAAATCCTGGCCACGGAATCGGACGGCGGCCGCTACCAGGTGTCGGCCGAAATTCTCACGCTGTTCCGCCAGCACCGCTGGCCCGGCAATTTCCGCCAGCTGACCAACCTGCTGCGCACTGCCATCGTGATGGCTGGCGACGAAACCGACATCGGCCTGCGCCACATGCCCGACGACTTTCTCGACGATATCACCCACGACCAGCCGCTCCACCAGGAAGCAAACACCGAACGAATGCTGGCGCAAGGCGCCAACCTGGAGGAGATGGAGCAGTCGGTGATCCTCAAGTCGCTCGAAGCGCATGGCGGCAATGTCTCGGCCACCGCGCGCGCGCTGGGCGTTTCGCGCAATACCATTTATCGCAAGCTGCCGCACCTGAAGCATTGAACCCTCAGCGTGGCCGCTCATGCCGCTTCCGGCGGAAAGCCGGCCGAACGCCAGGCGCGGCCGGCCTTGTCGATCGCCAGCAGGTCCACGCCTGGCAGGCGCGCGGCCAGCGCCATCGCTTTATCCGCGCCCAGCACCATGCACGCGGTGGAGAGCCCATCGGCCAGCATCGCGCTGTGGGCCAGCACCGTTACACTGGCCAGCTGCGGCGGCGAGTCGCCCGCCTTGGGGTCGAAGATATGGTGGTGCAGGTAGTCTGGCGTAAACGCCATTTCGTAATCGCCCGACGTGGCCATCGAGCGGCCATCGAGGCGCAAGGTGGCGGCCAGCGCCTGCGGGTCGCGCGGCGCGCGCACGCCCAGGGTCCAGGGCTGGCCGTGCTTGCGGCCACGGGCGGCGAATTCTCCCGTATCGAGCAACGCATGCTCGATACCGTGCGCGCGCACCGCCGCCAGCGCCAAGTCGGCCGCATAGCCCTGCGCGAGGCCGTTGAGGGTGATCGCCATGCCGGGCCGCGCCAGCTCGATGCGGTCCATGCTGGACTTGACTCCGCGCCAGTCCACCAGCGCCAGCGCCCGGTCCTGTTGCTGCGCATCGGGCAGCGTGCCGCGTGCCGCCGCCACACTGTATGCATGCCACAACGGTTGGACGCTGATGTCGAACGCGCCATCGGTCAGCAGCGACAAGCCGCGCGCCTGTTCCAGCACCGCCAGCAGTTGCGGATCAGGCTGGTGCAGCACGCCATCGCGGTTCAGCCGGAATACCTGGCTGTCGGCGTGATAAATGCTCATCAGGCGATCGACCTGCTGCGCCGCGCCCAGTGCTGCATTGATCGCGCGCCGCGCCAGTTTTTCGTCGGCATGGACCACGGCGATATTAATGATGGTGCCAAACGCAAGCGCCGTGCCGGTATGCAGGCGGCCGCCCGCCGACCAGGCGCAGGCAACGCTGGAACCGATGGCGCCGAGCGCGCTGGCAAGAAAAGTACGACGCTTCATGAGGAAACTCCGGTAGCGGGATGTATCGGGATGCTGCGTGCGCGCTTGCGCGCCAGCAGGCGCGGTGCGCATTTGTCGTCGCTTTCGTGGATCACCACGCACTCCATGCACTGGAAGCACTCCGCGTACACCACCGCGCCATCGGGCTTGATGGCCTGGTAGTCGCAGCGGTGGCGGCAGGTCTGGCACGGCGTGCCGCATTCGGCGCGGCGCGGCAGCCAGTTCCACAGCCGGAAGCGCCCCAGCACCGCCAGCGTGGCGCCCAGTGGGCACAGGTAGCGGCAAAAGAATTTGTTGACGAATGCGCTCACCGCCAGCAGCGCCACCGCGTACAGCACATATGGCCAGTGGCGCACGAAATTGAGCGTTATGGCGGTCTTGAACGGTTCCAGTTCCACCACGGCGTCAATGGCAGCGTTGACTTGCTGCGCCGTCCAGCCAACGCTGCTCAATCCCGGCACGCCATCGCAACAACATGCCGCTACCCGGCACGTCTCGACATGGGCGATCAGGAACCCGCCCAGCACCGCCGCGCCGATGACCAGCGCCAGCAACAGGTACTTGAGGCGCTTGAGACGCGCGTCAACTGTTGCGCTGAACCGCACCTGGGGAAGCCGCACCAGGCGCGCCAGCTTGCCGGTCATTTCCTGCAGCGCGCCGAAAGGACACAGCCAGCCGCAAAAGGTCCCGCGCCCCCACACCAGCAGCGATACCAGCACGAAGGCCCACAGCACCACCGTCATCGGATCGAACAGCAGGAACTCCAGGCTGCGCCCCGCCACCAGCGCCTGCGCCGCGCCGGTGAGATTGACGATGGACAGCTGCGCCTGCGCGTAATAACCAATGAATCCCACCGTGAACAGCAGGTACACGCGGCGAAACCAGGCAAAGCGCCGGCCGTTGGCGCTGAGCCGGCGCGGCAGCGACAGCGCGACCGCCAGCACAGCCAGGCCCGCTGCCAGCACCAGCAGGTCGATGCGGCGCTCGCGCCAGGCCGCATACCACGCGACCGGCTTGACCGGTGCCGCGATGAGAAAGCGCGGCGGCACGCGGTAGTCCAGCGCCAGCTCGCGCGTAATGCGCTCCGGGTAGAACTGGCCCTTGCTGCGCACGACCGGCAGCGTGAAGTCCAGCGCCGCGCCGGGGTCGAGGCCCGCTTCGCTGTTGATGCGAAATACCGTCAGGTCGGCGTCAGGCGGCAGCGCCGATCCGGGTTGCAGCTTCAGATCGAGATCGAGGTCGCGCATGTCGATCGGCAGCTGGTGCTGGCGCAGCAGCAGCCGGTCCGGGATGCCGCCACGGACAAACTCCGCACCCGGCACGCGATGGCGTCCGGCCGACATCACCAGCACGGCCGATTCTCCGGCCGCGATCCACGGTTGCAGCTTGCGCCTGCTCTCCTCCGTCAGCAGGCTGTGCGCCACCGACGGCACCGACACCAGCGCCAGGTACAGATCGATGAATGCATCCTGGGGTCGGTCCAGCGCATCCTGGTCCAGGCGGGCGCCGTCGCTGTGGGCATACAGCTTTTCGATGTCGCCGTTGGTCACGCGCAGGTGGCGCACCAGGCCACTATCGAGCAAGTGGCGGAGTGTCATGGCTTCGCGCAGGTCTGGCCGCACGCGGGCGATGCGGCTGGCGTCGCTGCCGGCGCCAAAACCCAGCTTCTTGCGCGCCACTTGCAAAGCCGCGCCCAGCAGGCTCTCGTTGATGATGCGTACCGAAACCGTGGCCTTGGAAATGCCGTCCAGGTAGGCGCGTGCGGCATCGGGATTGCGCGCGGACCGCGCCCCGGTCTCGATGGTGATGCTCTGCCTGAGCGATACGCCCTGGTACTGGTGCACGTACTCCAGCAAGGGCGCTTCACCGAGCCCGTACTGGAATACCGGCTCGTGCTGCGACAGCACCTCCACGCCGATAAACTTCCCGGCCGGATCGATTGCCACCAGCAGGTTCACCGGCACGCCCGAAAAGCCGGGAATCGGCGCCAGGTCTGCCGATTCGAACACATAGCCAGCCAGCGCGCCGCCGGTTGCCTGCTGGCTGAATAGCGGCCACACGGGCAGCTCGGCGTCGCGCTCGCCCACCGTCAGCGGCGCGGGCACGCGGCGCGCCAGTTCGTCGCGCGTCAACACGCCCGCGTGCGATGGTGAGGCGCCAAGCGCCAACAAACAAACGACCGCGCCGGCGCCCAGCCACAGCGCCATGGACAGCACGCGCAGGCAGCGCGCGTGCAGCGTAGGCAAATGCGCGTTCATCGGTATCAGAAGAAGATGATGCCGCCGACCGAACCGCCATTGAGCTTCACCTCTGCGCCATTAAAACCCTTGGAGCGGGTTTGGCCCACTTCGCCCACCAGCGTAATGGCGTGGGTCAATGTGTAGTACGCGCCGAGCGTGAGGTTGGCATTCGACTTCAGGCCGCCGGTGCCGGCGGTATTGTCGCGATTGCGGCTGATGCCGTAACCGAGGCCCAGCTTCAGCTTTTGGTTCGGCTTGAAGGTGCCCTGGACGAAGGCGGCGCGGGTGCGCACATTGCCCTGGTCGGCATCGGACAGGATGCCCAGCCCCTTGCCGCTCTGGATGTTGGCGATCACGCCCACGGCGCCCTGCTGGTACGAGGCGCCCAGTTCCACGCCGGTCATGGTGAAGTCTTCGACGCCGGTGGCAATCGCTTCGAATTGTTGCGACTTGGCGCCGAGCCAGGTCTTGAAGCCGGCCGCCGCGTAGCTGACCTGCGCCTGCACCTGCGGACTCGATTTGGACGAGTACACGGGCGCGGCGACGATCGGCGTATCGGCCACGGGACTGACCAGCGCCACGTCGAAGCCGATGCCGGACGCCGACTTCGGTGCGGTGTACGCGATCTGGCCGTAGTAACCGACGTAGCTGTAGCCGGCCCCGATATGACCGAGCGTGACGCGGCCGCGCTGCGTGGCCTGCACCGGTGCGCCGGCGCCGATCAAGGTCATGTCGCCGAAGATGGCGCCGGTGCCGAAGATGCCGTTGTCGCGACCGAGCTTGATGGTGCCCATGCGGTCGTTACCGAACGAGAAATACGCCTGGCGCACATCGACACCGCTGTTGGCGGAGATGGCGCTGTCGGTAGCGGTGGCGTTGTACATGCCGATCAGCGCATTGACGTCGTAATCGCCCTGGCGCGACGTGGCCGATGTCACCAGGCCATTGGGCAGCAGGCCGTTGCCGATCGTGGTGCGGTTGGTTTCACCGCCGCAGCCCAGCGCTTTGCCGGCCAGCGCCAGCCCGCCCACGGCATTGCCATTGCCATCACCGCTGCACGACACCTGGGTGTAATACGCGTTGACCATGCCGCCGACCGACAGGTTCCAGTCGCCGGCTTTGAAATCGACCGCTTGTGCGGCAGGGATTGCGGCTGCGGCCAGCGCGCCCACCATGATTGCCTTTTTCATCGCTCATCTCCATAGCTTGTTTTTTTATCGGGTAGAACATCGCGCGTGATGTCCATCCGATCATGGCAATTTGCATGCCCGGCTCATGTCAGAGGAAGGAGGTGTGAGCGGTGCGCCGTATCGGATCAGCGCCGCTGCGCCGGCTGTTCAGAATTGGATCGCCGCGCGACAAAGCGAACGCACAAAAAAAAAGCCGACGGCAACAGCCGTCAGCTCAAAGTCCTGTCCGGGCTGACGCGGAGACGTGGCCAGCGTGATCGGAACCAGGAGACGCTAAAAAAACTGACTACTCCACTACCGCACCGGCGCAGATGGATGCTGCAACTGCGCCAGCTCGTCGTCGGTGAACAGGCGCGACCTGGTGAGGAAGCGGCGCCCGGTGCCGTTATCGAGCGAGAACATGCCGCCATTGCCATCGACGACGTCGATGATCAACTGCGTATGCTCCCAGTACGCGAACTGCTCGATTCCCATGTAGAACGGCGTGCCATCGAGGTTGCCGAGGTAGACGTCGCTGTCGGACACCGAGAACTCGCCGGCCGCGTAGCACATCGGCGCGCTGCCGTCGCAGCACCCGCCCGACTGGAAGAACATCAGCGGGCCATGCCGTGCACGCAGCGTGGCCAGCATGTCGATGGCGGCCGGGGTGGCCGTTACCCGTTCGATGGCGTGGCTCATCGCAGATCCTTAGAAGAAGCCGAGTGCGTTCGGGCTGTAGGACACCAGCAGGTTCTTGGTCTGCTGGTAGTGATCGAGCATCATCTTGTGGTTTTCGCGGCCGATGCCCGACTGCTTGTAGCCGCCGAACGCGGCGTGGGCCGGATACAGGTGGTAGCAATTGGTCCACACCCGGCCGGCCTGGATGGCGCGGCCCACGCGGAATGCGCGCGAACCGTCGCGGGTCCAAAGGCCGGCGCCAAGACCGTACAAGGTATCGTTGGCGATGCGCAGTGCGTCTTCCTCGTCCTTGAACGTGGTGACCGACACCACCGGTCCGAAAATCTCTTCCTGGAAGATGCGCATGCTGTTGTCGCCCTTGAACACGGTGGGCAGCACGTAATAGCCGCTTTCCAGGTCGCCGCCCTGTACATTGCGCTCGCCGCCGGCCAGGATTTGCGCGCCGTCCTGCTTGCCGATGTCGATGTACGACAGGATTTTTTCCAGCTGCTCCTGCGATGCCTGGGCGCCGAGCATGGTGCCGGCGTCGAGCGGGTTGCCCTGCTTGATGGCGGCCACGCGGGCCAGTGCACGCTCGATGAATTTTTCGTAAATCGATTCCTGGATCAGCACGCGCGACGGGCATGTGCACACTTCGCCCTGGTTCAGCGCGAACATGGCAAAGCCTTCCAGGCACTTGTCGAAGAATGCGTCGTCGGCATCCATCACGTCGGCAAAAAAGATGTTGGGCGATTTGCCGCCCAGTTCCAGCGTGACGGGAATCAGGTTTTGCGCCGCGTATTGCATGATCAGGCGGCCGGTGCCGGTTTCGCCGGTGAACGCGATCTTGGCGATGCGTTTATTCGATGCCAGCGGCTTGCCCGCTTCCAGGCCGAAGCCGTTGACGATGTTCAGCACGCCGGGTGGCAGCAGGTCGCCGATCAGTTCGATCAGCACCATGATCGACGCCGGGGTTTGTTCGGCCGGTTTCAGTACCACGCAATTGCCGGCGGCCAGTGCCGGCGCCAGCTTCCACACCGCCATCAGGATCGGGAAATTCCACGGAATGATCTGGCCGACCACGCCCAGCGGTTCGTGGAAGTGGTAAGCGTAGGTGTCCGAGTCGATTTGCGCAACCGAGCCTTCCTGGGCACGGATGCAACCGGCGAAGTAGCGGAAGTGGTCGATGGCCAGCGGGATGTCGGCCGCCGTGGTTTCGCGGATCGGCTTGCCGTTGTCGATGGTTTCGGCGGTGGCGATCAGCGCCAGATTCGCTTCCATGCGGTCGGCGATTTTATTGAGGATATTGGCGCGCTCGGTTTGCGAGGTTTTGCCCCAGGCAACCTTGGCGGCATGGGCGGCGTCCAGCGCCAGCTCCACGTCCTCGGCGGTGGAGCGCGCCACTTCGCAAAATACTTGGCCGGTGATGGGCGTGATGTTGCCGAAGTACTCACCCTTGACCGGCGCCACGAACTTGCCGCCGATGTAGTTATCGTAGCGTTGTTTGAAAGGATTGGCTACGCCCAGTTTGCTGATGTCTGCCAGATTCATGTCGTCCTCTTTCTCGTTGGATTACATCTATAAATGCGGAATCTACCGCCCTGCCTTCATTTCGCAAATGCCGTGCCAGCCGCTAAAGCCGCTGCCAGCGCAGCGCCCGGGCCGCCGCTGCGTCAAATGGGATCAGCCCCGGGTTGGCGGTGCGGCACAACTGTTCCATTCCTGAACACTGCAGTGTGAATGCAGTGGTCAGCCGTCGATGGCATACCGATTGCTATCGCTGTCTGCCACGCACTATGCGATCAACCGAATCGATCAACAACATGGAGACTACGATGACAACTACCCGCACCCATATCTGGCGCATCCTCGGTGGCCTGGGCGGCATGGCAACTTGCATGCTGGCTGCTGCCGTGTATGCCCACGGCAATATGACGCCGCAAGCAGTCGATACATCCACCCTGCCACAACTGGGCGCCGAGTGGCGCACGGAAAACCCGTATCGGAACAACACCGAAGCGATCCGCATCGGCAGCGCCGCGTACACGCAAAACTGCGCGCGCTGCCACGGGCTGGAGGCGGTGTCGGGCGGCATGGCGCCGGACTTGCGCAAGCTCGACAACGACTGCGCGGTGCTGGCCGATGCCAAGAAAAAGGATGCTTGCGCGCAGGAGATCGACCAGTACGTGCTGGAGACGGTGCGCCACGGTCGCTCGCGCAATGGCGCCGTCTACATGCCGCCGTTCGAGGGCGTTTTCACGCAAGAGGCAATCTGGGCGGTGAAGGCTTACCTGGAATCGCAGCGCGAACAAAAGCTGTAATTGCAGTGATTACAGAAGCAAGGGCGCTGCCGCGGCAGCGCCTTTTTTATTGAAGGGTTACCCAGGCGCCTTGGCCCACGCCACGCACCAGCCGGGCGCCGCGATCTGCTTGCGGCCGAACATCGCGCAGCCGGCCCACGGGTCGCCCTTCTTGCCCTGGAAGAAGGAACAGTTGTCGCAGCGCTGGGCCGGCACGTGTTGCGGATATTTTTTGCCATCGACCTTGGTCGTGTCGTGGCGGTAGCCGAGCGCCTTGGCCTGGTCGCTGTCCTCGTCCACCTTCGACGCCGAGGTTTGTGCGCCGGCCAGCGCGGTGGCGCCCATGCCGCCGACGGCAAGCAATTGGCAAATGAAATGGCGGCGTGGTGATGATTGCATGGTGGTCTCCTTGTGGTTGGGGGGGCGAAGGCACATGGCGGCCTTCTGCGTGCTATTCAGCAACCGCTGTGCCAGCGGCAATTCCCGGTGCCACCGATGCCCGTTGTTCAAAAATGTCACAGCCACGCGCAGCGGCTGTGGCAGGACAGCGCAGCACCGCCCGATGTAACGGCAGCAGCGCCCCGCTCATCACGCTGGCACGCATGTTGCTGAATTGACCGTAGCGATCCGTCGCGCCACCTCACCACAAAATCTATAAGGGAGACCAGCATGCAGCCAGTATTTCCACGTCCAGTCGCCGTCGCCATCCTTGTCCTGATCGCCGCAGGTGCCCATACGGCCAACGCCGCCGACACCAAGGTGACCTGGGACGATATTGCCAATGCCGACCAGGGCACCAAGCAAGTGCTCAGCTACGGCCTGGGCCTGAAAGCGCAGCGCCACAGCCTGGCCAAGCGCATCAATACGAAGAACGTCGACCAGATCGTGCCGGCCTGGACCTTCTCGTTCGGTGGTGAAAAGCAGCGCGGCCAGGAAGCGCAGGCACTGGTACACGACGGCATCATCTACGTGACGGCGTCGTACTCGCGCATCTATGCGCTCGACGCCAAGACCGGCCACCAGCTGTGGGCCTACGAACACCGGCTGCCCGACGATATCCGCCCATGCTGCGACGTGGTCAATCGCGGCCCGGCGATCTACGGCGACAAGGTGTACTTCGGCACGCTCGATGCGCGCATCGTCGCGCTCAACAAGAACACCGGCAAGGTGGTGTGGAACGAAAAATTCGGCGACCAGAAACTCGGCTACACGATGACCGGTGCGCCATTCATCATCCGCGAAAAAGGCGGCCGCGTACTGCTCATCCACGGCAACTCGGGCGATGAATTCGGCGCCCAGGGCTGGTTGTTCGCACGCGACCCGGACACCGGCGCCGAGGTATGGGCCCGTCCGCTGGTGGAAGGCCACGTGGGCCGCGCCGACGGCAAACCCGGCACGCCCACCGGCGACGCCAACGCCCCAAGCTGGCCGCGCGACAAGGACGGCAAGCTGCGCGACGCCTGGGAACACGGCGGCGGCGCACCATGGCAAACGGCGTCGTTCGATCCCGAAACCAACACCATCATCATCGGCGCCGGCAACCCGGCGCCATGGAACACCTGGGAGCGCACCAAGGAGGGCGACGACCCGCGCAACTGGGACAGCCTGTTTACGTCCGGCCAGGCGTATGTCGATGCCAGCACAGGCGAGCTGAAAGGCTTTTACCAGCATACGCCGAACGATGCCTGGGACTTCTCGGGCAATAACTCGGTGGTGCTGTTCGACTACAAGGACGCCAAAACCGGCAAGTTGATCAAGGCCAGCGCGCACGCCGACCGCAACGGCTTCTTCTACGTAACCGACCGGACCAAGCTGGCCACCGGCGCCGGCTATCCGAACAAGCCGACGTCGCTGATCAACGCGTGGCCGTTCGTGGACGGCATCAACTGGGCCAAAAGCATCGACCTGAAAACCGGGCGGCCGGTGGAAAACGGCAAGCGCCCGCCATTGCCGGAAAAAGGCGCCGACAAGGGAAAGGCCGTGTTCGTGTCACCGCCATTCCTGGGCGGCACCAACTGGATGCCGATGTCGTACTCGCCCGATACCGGCCTGTTCTACATCCCCGCCAACCACTGGGGCATGGATTACTGGACCGAGCAAATCCACTACAAGGCCGGCTCCGCTTATCTGGGCCAGGGCTTCCGTATCAAGCGCCTGTATGACGACCACATCGGCACCCTGCGCGCGATCGATCCGAAGACCGGCAAGATCGTCTGGGAAAACAAGGAAAAATTCCCGCTGTGGGGCGGCACGCTCACCACGGCTGGCGGCTTGCTGATCACCGGCACCTCGGACGGCTACGTCAAAGCGTTCGACGCCAAGACCGGCAAGGAACTGTGGAAATACCAGACCGGTTCCGGCGTGGTGTCGGTGCCGATCACCTGGGAAATCGATGGCGAGCAATACATCGGCCTGTCCAGCGGCTACGGCGGCGCGGTGCCGCTGTGGGGCGGCGACATGGCGGAGCTGACCAAGCAGGTCACGCAAGGCGGCAGCTACTGGGTGTTCAAGCTGCCGAAAGCGCCGTCGGCCAAAGTGGCGAGCAAGTAATGACGACGCTGCCGCACCGGGTGGCAGGCGCGCCGAATGCCACCCATGGCCATGCCAAGGGCATAAGCGTAGGTGCGGGCATGGGCCCGCGCCTGACGGCGGCGCTATGGACGACCATGCTGGCTACGCTGTGCCTGGCGTTGCCGGCCGCAGCGCAGGTCGTCAACGGCGAAGCGGCGCCCGAGGTTGTCGTCATCAACGGTTGTCACCTGTGGCCGTATGCACAGTGTGCAAATGCCGACCTGCGCGGCGCCAACCTGGTGGGCAAGGATTTGCACGGCGCCGACTTGCGCGGCGCCCGCCTGATGCGCGCCAACCTGCGCAGCGCCAACCTGGCCGGTGCCCTGCTCGATGGCGCCGACCTCACCGGTGCCATGGCATACTCGCTCAATGCCCCGGGCGCGTCGTTCCGCCAGGCGGTGCTGGCCGGCATCAACCTCGAAACCAGCCGGTTGATGCGCGCCGACATGGAAGGCGCCGACTTGCGCGGCGCCAGCCTGGAGGCGGCGCGCCTGAACCTGGCCAATCTCGACGGCGCAGTGCTGGTCGATGCCGACCTGCAGGAAGCCAAGTTCTGGGGCAGCAACCTCAAAAATGCCAACCTGGAGCGCGCCATCCTGCGCTTCACCATTTTCCCCGACGCCAACCTGGAGGGCTGCAAAGGCTGCCCCACCGACTGGTAACACCGGAGCCCGCCATGCACCGTTTATTGATACTTCCGCTGCTGCTGGCGGCGCTGTCCGCGCACGCAGACGGCAACCCGTCGCGCGGCGATGCCAGCGCCATCGCACTGGGCGGCCAGGTCTACCAGGCCAACTGCGCACGCTGTCACGGCGAGCAAGCCTCGCAACCGTCGGCCGAGGCGCCGGACCTGCGCCGCCTGAACAGCTTTTGCCAACAACTCAAGTCCACCGCACTGCAGGCCCGTTGCCTGCAGGATGTGGATGGCTACTTTATGATGGCGGTAAATTCGGGCAAGGTTCGCGCCGGCATCATCTACATGCCACCGTGGCGCGACGTGCTGACGACGCAGGAAATCTGGGCCGTGCGCAGCTTTATCGAAACCCGCCCGCTGGCGGCGCCGCGCCTCAACACCAGTGTCGACACCGAGCACCAACAACATCCGCAACACTAGCCATCCTGGAGCGCATATGCAGCAGTACCCTGTTCGTTGGAACGTCATCGCCGCGCTGATCGCGCTGGGCGGCGCCACCACTTTCGCCGCCGCCGCAACCACTGCGGAAGAACCGGCGCCGCTGCCGATTGCCGATGTCGTCGTGGTGAGCGCCACCCGCGTGGGCCACACCGTGTTCGACATGCCGGCCTCGATCGACGTCATCGACGCCAGCCGCATCCAGCAAAGCCAGCCACGCGTGAACGCGAGCGAAGCATTGGCTGCCGTGCCGGGGCTGGTGGCGCAGAATCGCCAGAACTATGCGCAGGACTTGCAGATCTCGTCGCGCGGCTTCGGCGCCCGGTCCACCTTCGGCGTGCGCGGCGTGCGCCTGATCGCCGACGGCATCCCGGCCAGCATGCCCGACGGCCAGGGCCAGGCCGCCACCTTCAACCTCGACATGGCCGAACGCATCGAAGTGCTGCGCGGGCCATTTTCGGCCATCTACGGCAACCACTCGGGCGGCGTGATCCAGCTGTTTACGCGCGACGGCGAAGGCGCGCCTACCATCGAAACCAGCGTCAGTGCCGGCAGCTACGGAAGCCGCAAGGCAGATGTGAATGCCCAGGGCAAGCAAGGCACGGTGGGCTATGTGCTCGACGCGTCGCGCTTCGAGACCGACGGCTACCGCGCCCACAGCGCCGCCACCCGCGAACAGGCATTCGCCAAGCTCACCCTGGCGCCGCTGCAGGACGCCAAGCTGACCATCGTCGCCAACGGCCTGCGCCAGAAGGACACGCAAGATCCGCTGGGCGTGTCGTGGGCCACGTACCAGCGCGATCCGCGCGCCGGCGAGACCGATGCGTCCGACACCCAAACACCGAAACGCACGCTGGCCGATCGCTACGACACCCGCAAAAGCATCGATCACCAGCAAATCGGCGCCAACTGGGAACAGCAATTCGGCGACGACCGCCTGCGCGTGATGGTCTATGGCGGCAACCGCCAGGTAATCCAGTACCAGTCGTTCTCGCGCGCGTTCCAGGCCCCCGCCACGCACTCGGGCGGCGTGATCGACTTCGACCGCGATTTCTACGGCGCCGACGTCAACTGGACCCATGTCAGTCAGCTGGGCGGCGGCACATTGAGCACCACGTTCGGCGTGGAATATGGCCGCTCCAGCGACGACCGCAAGGGCTACGAGAACTACATCGGCACCCAGTTCGGCGTAAAAGGCGCGCTGCGCCGCGACGAGCAGGATGTGGTATCGAATCTCGACCCGTACGTGCAGACAGAATGGCAGGCGGGCGACTGGATGCTGAGCGCAGGCGTGCGCCGCAGCACCGTCAAAGTCTCGGTCGATGACCGCTTTGCCAGCAACGGCATCGACAGCGGCAACCTCGAATTCAGTCACACCACACCGGTGCTGGGCGTGTTGTACCGGGTCTCACCGATGGTCAATGTGTACGCCAGCGCCGCGCGCGGTTTCGAAACACCGACACTCAACGAACTGTTTTACTCCAGCGCGGGCGGCTTCAACTTCGGCCTGAAGCCGGCGCAGAGCACGCACCTGGAAACCGGCATCAAGACCAAACTGGACCAGCGCACCAGCCTGAATGCCGCCGTCTTCCAGGCGCGCACCAGCGACGAAGTGGTGGTGGACAGCAGCGGCGGCGGCCGTACCAGCTACCGCAACGCCAGCAAGACGCTGCGGCGGGGACTCGAAGTATCGCTCGACTCAGCGTGGCAGTCCGGCCTGAGTACCCGCGTGGCGCTCACCGCATTGCGCGCTACGTACGACCAGGCCTTCGGCGCCGTACCGGAAGGCAGCCGCCTGCCCGGCGTACCGAAAGCCAATGCGTATGCCGAGCTGGCGTGGAAGGACAGCGCCGACCGCTTTGGCGCCGCCCTGGAAGGCATCGCCACCAGCAAGATTTTCGCGGACGACGCCAACGCCGACCAGGCCGCACCCGGCTACGGCATCGTCAACGCGCGCGTGAGCGCCAACCAGCAGTGGAACGGCTGGCGCTTCAAACAGTTCGCGCGCCTGAACAACCTGCTCGACAAAAACTATGTCGGTTCGGTGATCGTGGGCGATACCAATAAACGCTATTACGAGGCGGCGCCGCAGCGCAACTGGCTGCTGGGCGTGAGCGCGGCGTACCAGTTTTAAGACCGCACCGGAGAAGTTAAAAAAAGAGTAACCTTGGGCATACCGTAATTTCAGGAATGCCCATGAATCTCCGCGTTGCGATACTTGCCCTGGCCGACCGCCACAACCTGACGCCCGATGCCGGCCGTCGGCTCAAACAACTGGCCGCCCTCGATGCGCCGCCGCCATCGCTGCTGCGCTACCTGCCGTTCGGCATGGCGGTACTGGCAGCAATACTGGCTGGATTGGGCATCGTATTCTGGGTGGCCGCCAATTGGGAAGCGTTGCCGCGCACTGCGCGCTTTGCCCTGCTTGAAGCGACCGTGTTGGTCACCTTGCTGGGCGCGTGGCGCGTGGCGGCCGCCCGCATTCCTTTTGCCCTGCTCGGCTTTATCGCCTGCGGCGGCCTGTTCGCGTATTTCGGCCAGACGTACCAGACCGGCGCCGATCCCTGGCAATTGTTTGCGCTGTGGGCCGCGTTGACATTGCCGCTGTGCCTGGCCGTGCGACATGACGTGCTATGGGTGGCGTGGGTAGTAGTGGCGCTCACCGCCGCCCAGTTGTTGGCGCAGGTGCGCAGCAACGGCTGGTGGTGGAATACCGAGATCTCGCTGGCCGACAGCCTCGGTTCCTGGGTACCGGCCATGGCGCTGGCGTTCTTCTTCAAGCTCGCGCCGTCCGCATGGACAGGCGCAGGGGCGTGGCCGGTGCGCTTGAGCATGATCTACGCCATCATCGGCCTGGCCACCATGTCGGTGCGCAGCCTGTTTTCCACCGGCGACAGCAGCTTTTACCCGGTCTCGCTGCTGATCATGGCAGGGCTTGCAATCACCTTCAGCCGGCGCGGCCTGTTCGATATTTTTGTGCTCAGCGCGCTGGGCCTGGGCGCCAACGTCCTGCTGGTGTGCGGCATGGCGCAACTGCTGCTGGGCGTGCGCAGCAACGAAATCGGCGCCCTGCTGCTGATCGGCTGCGTCTCCGCCGCCCTGCTGGCCGGCACCGTCAAACTGATCGTCCACCTGGCGCGCGTGCAACACGGGGAGCACATCGTATGAGCAAGCGCTTGCAACTCCTGATCGATACGGCAACCGCCCAAGGTATTCTCCCCCGCGACACCGCGCCCAAGGCAGCGGCACGGCCATGGCCGGTAGTGCTGATGACCGGACTCGGCGCCTGGCTCGCCGCTGTGCCGCTACTGGCCGTGTTGTTCATGCTCTTCGGCAGTGCGTTGGAAACCGGCGTGCTGTGCTATGTGTTTGGCGCCGGCTTCCTGTTCGGGGCCGTGCGCGTGCTGCGCTCGAACACGGTGTCACCGTTTGTCGAGCAGCTGGGATTGCCGGTGCTGCTGGTGGGTGGCATGCTGCTGGTGTTCGGGCTGTTGCGCGACATGCCATATATCGCCGCCGAAGGGTTGCTGCTGGTGATCGTGATCGGCACGGCGTGGCTGGTACCGCAGCACTGGTTGCGCGTGTTGTTCGGTGCGCTGGCCGGCGCGATTTTCATCGTGATGAACACGCCGCATCAAAGTTCCGGGCAATTCCACCTTTGGGCCGGTATCCAGTTGGCGTTGGTGCTGTGGCTGATCGCCGTCTTCCTTGCCGACAGCCATGCGCCGTCGCGCCGGCACGCACACACGATGATCGTGCTCGAGACCATGTCCAACGGCTGGATTTTGCTCACGCTGGCAGCACTGGCCTACGATTCCGGCTCGACCTTCCTGGCGCCGGCGGCGCTCGGCCATGTGCGCGACGCGGGGGCAACCGCCGATTCGTCGTATTCCATGGTCAAGGCACTGTCTGCCGTCATGGCAGTCGCGGGCGCCGGCTGGCTCGGCCATCGCTGGACGGTCTTGCGCGCGCCCCGTTATGCAGCGGCCGCCGCCATTCTTGCCATACTGTCCTGGCTGGTGCCAGGACTGGGGGCAGCACTGCTGGCACTGGCGGTCTGCGTGGGCAGCGGTCGTTGGCGGCTGGCGGTGGCCAGCGCGGTGGCAGCAGGATGGATCATCGGCACATTTTATTATCAGCTCGACGTGACGCTGGCCAGCAAGGCCGCGATCATGGTCGGCATGGGCGCGGCATTTGGCGTGATTGCGTGGCTTGGTCGCCCAGTCAGCCAGACAGTTAGCCAGTCCGCCGACGTGCCGCCCATTGCCGCGCCTGGCGTTGGATCGCCGGTATCGACCACCACGCGCCCCCAGCTGGCGGGCATAGTCGCCACGCTGTTGCTTACGCTGGTGGTGGCCAACGGGGCGATCTGGCAAAAGCAAGCACTGATCAGCAGCGGTCGCCCGATATTTATCGCCCTGGCGCCGGCCGATCCGCGTTCGCTGATGCAGGGCGACTACATGACGCTCAATTTCCAGTTGCCAGCCGTGGAGAATTTGCGAACCGCGCGCCGCGCACAAGTGATCGCCAAGGTCGATGAACGAGGCGTGGCCGTCATGCAGGGTCTGGCCACCGGCCAAGCGCTGGCAGCCGATCAAATCGTTATCGAGTTGCTGCAAACGGGCAGTGGTTTGCGGCCGGCCACCGATGCCTGGTATTTCAAGGAAGGGGAAGCGCAGCGCTGGAGCGGCGCCAAGTACGGGGAATTCAGGATCGACGACAAGGGACGCGCGCTGCTGGTCAATCTGCGCGGTGCGGATCTGGAGCCATTATAAAAAAGGCGGGCAAATGAAAAAAGCCCCACCAGCGTTGCGTGCTCGGTGGGGCTTTTAAGTATAACTAGCTTGACGATAACCTACTTTCACACTGGTTGCAGCACTATCATCGGCGCAAAGTCGTTTCACGGTCCTGTTCGGGATGGGAAGGGGTGGGACCGACTTGCTATGGTCATCAAGCATTGACCGGTACTACGGGCGTCGCGTCTTTTTCCGCGCCGCTTTAATAAATTGGGGGTGAAAAAGCCCCGCCTGGATCACCTTGGGATCAACACAACGGGGCTGTTTCTATATAACTAGCCTGACGATAACCTACTTTCACACTGGTTGCAGCACTATCATCGGCGCAAAGTCGTTTCACGGTCCTGTTCGGGATGGGAAGGGGTGGGACCGACTTGCTATGGTCATCAGG
>NZ_WHIV01000008.1:0-20444 GCF_009295655.1 Duganella sp. FT27W | reverse complement strand
CCGAACAGGACCGTGAAACGACTTTGCGCCGATGATAGTGCTGCAACCAGTGTGAAAGTAGGTTATCGTCAGGCTAGTTATATAGAAAAACCCCGTCAGGTGATCCTGGCGGGGTTTTTCGCATTTGTAGGTCATATTCTTGTCACTTATGGCCGCTAAACTTGTCTCTTTCCTAATAAGAGGTGGTTCAGCATGATGCGTCTTTCCCTGGTGTCGCTCGCGGTAATCTCGGTTCTGGCAGGCTGTGGTAGCAACGACCACGATGCGGTGGCGCCCGTCAATCCGGCCATGACCGGTGTGTTCCTCGATGGCGTGGTCGAAAACCTCGATTATGTCGCCGGCGCCGCACCGAAGGCGGTCACCAACGCCAAGGGCGAGTTCACCTGCTATGCTGGCGACACCGTCAGCTTCAGTATTGGCGGCATCGCCCTGGGCAGCACCTTGTGTGCGTCCACGGTCACTCCGCTGGAACTGGCCCGCGTGGTCGATATCAAGGACGCCAAAGTGATCAACCGACTGCTGGCCCTGCAATTGCTCGACGATGACAACGATCCGTCGAACGGCATCAAGCTGACCGCCGAAGCCAAGACCGCGCTGGCCGCCCAGGCCGTCGATTTCAACGCCGCCGCCTCCGCTTTCAATACCAACCTGAGCGCCACCCTGGCCAAGGCCGGCGCCAAATATGCCGTGCGCAGCGTGGATGAAAGCCGCCGCGCGCTGGTGCGCGAACATTTCGAAGACACGCTCGCGTCCAGGCGCGGTACGCCGGTGAACGAAACCTTCACCCAGAAAAATACCCTGGGCGACGTGGCCGTCACTGTCACCCGCTACCAGGTCCAGGCCGACAGCAAGTTCTACATTCCCTACGAAGGCAGCAACGCCAAGGTCAAGGAAGAATTCCCGCTCGGCTTCCTGCCATCGTACGGTTCGGCTTTGGCCTTCAAGGGGACCAACGCCAATGGCGACCTCGAGTTCTATGGCCTGACCGATCGCGGCCCCAACGGCGATGGCCCCAATCTGCCTGCATTGAGCGGCACCGGCGTGACTGGCAGCAAAATTTTCCCGTCGCCGAGTTTTGCGCCCTCGTTTGGGGTGATCACGGTGGGCAAGTCGGGCGCGGTGCTGACCTCGTCCACGCCGATCAAGGTCTCGGCAACGGTTGCCACGTCGGGCTTGCCGGTGGCGCCGGGCACCGTGGGCTACACGTCCGAGCTGCCGGTGATGGATGCGATGAAATATGACGCCACCAGCAAGGCCACCTTCAACGCCGGCGGGCTCGACTCCGAAGCGATCGTGTTCGACAAGAAGCGCAACGTGCTGTGGATATCCGATGAATATGGTCCGTTTATCGAGAAAATCGATCCGGCTACCGGCGTCATCCTCAACAAATATGCGCCGGGCACCGGCTTGCCGGCCATTTTCGCCAAGCGCCGCGCCAATCGCGGCATGGAAGGCATGGCGCTCGATACCAGCACCGACAAACTGCACGGTTTCCTGCAAAGCCCGCTTACTGACGGCAATACCCTCTACACGGTGACCGGCAAAAGCGAAGCGGTCGAACGTTTTGCGCGCTTCACGCGCTGGACCGAATTCGATCCGACGACGGGCGCCTCGGGCAAGATGTACGCGTATCCTCTGGACGCTGCCGATTACCAGGATGGCCGCACCGGCAATGCCAAGCTCGGCGACGTGGTCGCGCTGGGTAACGGCAAGTTCATCGTGATCGAGCAGGGCGCTGCGCCTGGCGGCAACGTATTCAACAAGCTGATGCTGGTGGAAATCGGTGCTGCTACCGATATTTCGGCCACGGCTTACAACGCCACCACGTCCGACCTGGAAAAAAGCAGCATGGGCGGCGCGGCCGTCAACGGCGCCGACTGGAAATCGGTGGTCACCATGAAGAAAACCGTGTTGCTGGACTTGAACGCGATCGGCTGGCTGGCCGAAAAGGCCGAAGGTTTGACGATTGTGGACGGCAACACCCTGGCCCTGGTCAACGACAACGACTTCGGCATGAAAACCAAGGTGTTCAATGCTGCTGGCGCGGTGATCGAAGATGCCGACGTTACCAAGTGCAATGTCGATGCCAGCGGCGCCATCATCGCCAGCAGCGCTGCCGGTTGCGCGCCCGGCAACACCATCCGCGTTGCGCGCGGTACCGACCTCGAGCGCCCAAGCCGCCTGTGGCTGATCAAGTTCACCAAGGCGCTGACGTCGTTCTAGGCGTCTGCACCGGCAAGAGATAAGAGACGCCTTATCTCCTTGTGGGCCTGATTCTTAGCCCACATCAAGGCAGCGGCACAGCGGATTGCTACCTTCTCAGGGATAACCCTGGAAGGATTTCTTCATGGAATATGCGCAGCTGACCCCCGGTCGCCGCTTTGCCCCGTTACACAGCCTGCTGTATTACAGCCAGCGCCTGGTCACGCGACCGGCGCTGCGCCGGTTGGTGGTGCGCACCCTGACCGGTGCGCTGCGCCTGCGTCATGGCAGCGGGCGCGAACTGCACGCCGCCAGCGCCGTGGAGGCTGCCGCTCTGGCCAACCTCAGCCAGAGCGGCTACGCGCCGCTTGGCAACCTGCTCAGCAGCGTGCAGTGCGATGCCATCCGCACCTACCTGCAAGACAAAATGCTGACCGATCGCGACCGTGAACGCGCGCTGTTCGCGCTGGCGCAGGCACCGCAAGGCGTGCGCGTGGCCGATTACCACCTGAGCGACGTGATCGCCTGCCCGCACATCCTGGCGCTCGCCAACAGCGCGCCGCTGCTGGGCCTGGCCGCGCGCTATATGCGCTGCAAACCCACCATCTCGGCGCTGGGTTTGCGCTGGTCGTTTCCGGTGGCGGGGGACGCCAGCGATTTACAGGCGTTTCATCGCGACTCGGAGGATTGGCGCTATGTGAAGGTGCTGGTGTACCTGACCGATGTCGATCACGACGCCGGACCGCACGTGTATTTGCACGGCAGCCACCTGACGCAAGCGCCGGTGCGGCTGCGCTTTTACAGCGATGACGAAATCTCCGCCAACTATGGCGCCGAACAGCTGCTCACGGCCACCGGCACGCGCGGCTTTTGCTTTGCGGTCGATACGGCCGGCATCCACAAGGGCACGGCGCCGCACCGCGTGCCACGGCTGATGCTGCAGATCCAGTACTCGCTGCTGCCCAGCTATGCCTACCAGTATGCGCCGGAACCGTACGACGGCCCGCTGCTGCTGGACCCCTACGTGAACCGCCTGATCGTGCGGCCACTGCGCTGATGCCGGCGGCGCCGCTGTACACGTGCACCCGTTGCGGGTCGGACTGGACCCGGCGCATTCCGCGCGCCTGGTGGATGCGGCTGCTGGCGGGCAGCGTGCGCATACGCTGCCTGGCCTGCCACCATGAATTCCTGCTCAGAAAACGTTAAGTCTCCTTTACCCTGCCCTTGCTGATACTCTCGCCGTCGCTCTTGCGCAGCGACCAGAACGTGATCGACGACAGGATGGTCATGACGGCCAGCGTGAGGAAGGCGTAATGCAGCGCCGAGGTGAGCGCGATGCGGTTCGATTGCGGCACGTCGCCGAGATACCAGCCCGTGATCAGCGAACCGGCCGCCAGGCCGAAACTCACCGACAACTGCTGCATCGAGCTGGCGATGGTGCTGGCCATGCTGCTGTCGTTACCTTCCACGTCGGCGTAGGCGATGGTGTTCATGCTCGAAAACTGCAGCGAATTGAAAAAGCCCAGGCACAGGCTGATCATCACGATCACGTAGATCGGCGTGCCTTGCTGGACGAACGAGAACAGGCTGATGGTAATCCCGATCAGCACCGTGTTCACGGTAAGCACCTGGCGGTAGCCGAAGCGCGCCAGCACCCGCGCCGAGATGAACTTCATGAACATGGCCGCCGCCGCCGACGGCATCATCAACAGGCCCGATTGCCAGGCCGGCAGGCCCAGTCCCAACTGGTACAGCAACGGCAGCAGGAACGGCAGCCCGCCGACACCGATGCGGGTGATAAAGCCACCCATGACCGAGACGCGGAAGGTGCGCACCTTGAACAGGGCGATGCGCAGCAGCGGGTACGCCGCTTCGCGCGCGTGCCACACATAGGCGGCCAGCAGCGAGCAGGCGATAAACAGCAGCACCGACATCGACGTCACATCGAGCCGGTGTTCGCCGAACACCTCGAGCAGCCATGACAACAGCGCTACACCGGTACCGAACAACACCAGGCCGATGAAGTCGAGCGGCCGCGCATCCTCGCTGCGATAGTCGGGCATGTGCTTGTTGGCCAGGTACAGCGCGGCGATGCCCACCGGGACGTTGACGAAGAAAATCTCGCGCCACGTCATCCAGTGCACGATCAAGCCGCCCACCGTGGGACCAAGCAGGGGCCCGATCAGCGCCGGGATGATCACGAAGTTCATCGCCGCCAGCAGCTCGGACTTGGGGAAGGTGCGCACGATGGCCAGGCGCCCGACCGGCATCATCATCGCCGCGCCAAAACCTTGCAGCAGCCGTGACGCCACCAGCATCGGCGAATTGACCGACAGGCCGCACAGGATCGAGGCAATCGTAAAAATGGTGATGGCGCTCATGAACACGCGCCGGGTACCGAAGCGGTCGGCCATCCAGCCGCTGACGGGAATCGCCACCGCGAGGCTGAGCACATAGCTGGTGACTACCGCCTTGAGGCTCAGCGGCGTCACTTGCAGGCTTTCCGCCATGCTGGGGATGGCGGTGTTGACGATGGTGGAGTCCAGCTGCTCCATGAACAGGGCGGTGGCTACCACCCAGGGCAGGTAGCGCTTGGCGGCTACTTCGGCGGCGGATGGCCCGGGCGGTGGTGCGGAGTTTTGAGCGGTAGTATCCATCTGCCGATTTTCCCATAAATGCGCAAAGCAGGTCACCGGGCATGCGGGAGAGGTGCCGTCATGATGCGGTCACGCGCAAGCGCTATGGTGCGTGCAACCATATCGAGGAGGCCAGATGCACTACCAACCGCCAATTCCGGGACGGCGCGGTTTTATGCGCCAGGTGGCAGGCACCGCGCTGCTGGGCACTGCGCTCGCGGCCTGCACCAGTACCGCCAGCCATGGTGACAACGCCGACAATGTCGGCCCGCTGCGCTTTGCCCACGGCGTGGCCAGCGGCGACCCCTTGAACGACCGCGTGATCCTGTGGACGCGTGTAACGCCGGGCCAGGACAATGGCGGCGGCGACATCGCCGTGCGCTGGCAACTGGCCACCGACGCCGCCATGCGCTCGGTGGTCGCCTCGGGCAGTGTGACCACATCCGCGCACCAGGACTACACCGTCAAGGTGGACGCTGCCGGCCTGTTGCCGGGCCATGTGTACCATTACCAGTTCGAGTCCGGCGCCGCGAAATCCACGGTGGGCCGCACCAGGACGCTGCCGCGCACCGATGTACGGCAAGTAAAGCTGGCGGTGTTCTCGTGCTCGAACTACCCGTTCGGCTTTTTCAACGTGTATGCCGATGCCGCGCTCCAGGGCGACATCGACGCCGCGCTGCACCTGGGTGACTATATCTACGAGTACGAAAGCAGCGGTTACGGCGCCGAGCAGGGCAAACAGCTCGACCGCGTGTCCGAGCCGCGCGACGTGCTGCTGCGCCTCGAAGACTACCGTCGCCGCTATGCCCAGTACCGCAGCGATGCCGATCTGCAGGCGGTGCATGCGGCCATGCCGTTCATCGCCGTGTGGGACGACCACGAAATCGCCGACGACACCTGGCGCGACGGCTCGCTCGACCACAAGACCAGCACCTACGGTCCGTTCAAGCTGCGCAAGCTGGCGGCGGCCACCGCCTACCACGAGTGGATGCCGATCCGCACCCCCGATCCCTCGGCGCTTGACAAGATATACCGCTCGTTCGACTTCGGCGGCATCGTCTCGTTGCACATGCTCGATACCCGTGTGATCGGCCGCGACCAGCAACTGATGATGTCCTCGTACTTCGACGCCAACAAGCAGTTCGACGAGGCCAGGTACCGCAGCGACCTGTATTCGCCGCGCCGGCAGATGATGGGCGCCGAGCAGATGGCATGGCTCGACCGGCAGGTGGAGCAATCGACCGCGCGCTGGCAGGTGCTGGGGCAACAGGTGCTGATGGCGCGCATGGAGTATCCGCAGGCGGTGGTGCTGGGTGAATGTTCGAGCACTGATTACGTGGCGGCCAGGCGCCGCGCGACGCTCGACCCCGCGAGCGTGACCGACCGCGAACTGCGCTGGCTCGCATCGCCGTCGCTGCCGTGCTACCTCGATTCATGGGACGGCTACCAGAGCGAGCGCGAACGGCTGTTCGCCATCATGGAGCGGCACCGCAAGAACGTGGTGGTGCTGGCCGGCGACACCCATAACGCGTGGGCCAGCGACCTGCTGGACGCCAGCGGCCGCCAGGTGGGCGTGGAATTCGCCACCCCGGGCGTGACGTCGCCCGGTATGGAAGGCGGCCACCGGGGCCGCAACCCGGACGACGTGGCGGCCATGATGACCGACATGATCGCGCCGCTGTACTACGCCGAGACCAGCAAGCGCGGTTACCTGGTGGTTACCGCCAGCCATGAGCAGGTGCGCTGCGATTTCCGCTTCGTCGATACCGTGCAAAAGCACGAGTACACGGCGGCGGTGGAGCGCAGTCTGCGCACCCTGGCCGGTCCCGGCAACCGCAAGCTCGAGGAATGCCTGGCGGTGTGACTTACTGCGCCGCCTTGAGCGTGGTGAGTGCCTTCAGCGCATCGTACAGCGGCTGAGTGGCGTCGGCGATGCGTTCCAGGCTGGCCTCGCGCAGGGCGGCCGTATCGACCGTGTTCTGTGTATCGAGTCCCGCCCAGCGCAGCAGTGCGCTGCATGCCTGCGGCGTGTCGAACAGGCCGTGCAAATAGGTGCCGAGAATCTGGCCGTCGGCGGACACCGCGCCTT
Source organism: Duganella sp. FT27W (assembly GCF_009295655.1). Lineage (NCBI taxonomy): Bacteria > Pseudomonadati > Pseudomonadota > Betaproteobacteria > Burkholderiales > Oxalobacteraceae > Duganella > Duganella sp. FT27W. Next base: position 13,517 of record NZ_WHIV01000008.1, on the reverse strand, counting down.
CGGGCCGGCCGTCGATGCTGAACGCCGGGCGGGTCAGCGCGGCGCCGGTCGAGGTGCCCATGTGGATCTCGTAGCCCGTCACTGGTGCGCCGTCGTCGTTGAAAGCGCAACGGCCATGCACTTGCACCAGCCGCTTGTGCGGCGTCATTTCGGTGGACATGTCGAGCAGGCCCAGGGCCGGTGAAGCGCCGGCATGGCCCTCCATGCCGAGGGGATCAAGCACGCTGGTACCCAGCATCTGGAAACCGCCGCACACGCCGATCACCTTGCCGCCGTAGCGGAGGTGGCGCGCGATGGCGGCGGGCCAGCCTTGCGTGTGCAGCCACGCCAGGTCGCCGCGCGTGTTCTTGCTGCCCGGGAGGATGATCAAATCCGCTGGCGGAATCGGCTCGCCCTGGCGCACGAAGCGCAGATCGACGTCCGGGTGCGCGCGCAGCGCGTCGAAGTCGGTGTGGTTGCTCATGCGCGGCAGGCTCGGAACCACCACGCGGAACGCGCCGGTCGAGGCCTGCACCGCCTGCACCGCATCCTCCGCATCTAGGAACAGGCCATGCAAATACGGCAGCACCGCCAGCACCGGTTTGCCGGTTTGCTGTTCCAGCCATTCCAGGCCCGGTTCGAGCAGCTTGATGTCGCCCCTGAAGCGGTTGATCACGAAACCGATGGTGCGCGCTCGCTCGCTCTCCGACAGGCACGACAAGGTGCCCACCAGGTGGGCAAATACGCCACCGCGGTCGATATCGGCCACCAGGATCACCGGGCAATCGACCTTCTCGGCAAAACCCATGTTGGCGATGTCGCGCGAACGCAGGTTGATTTCAGCCGGGCTGCCGGCGCCTTCGACCATCACGCAATCGTATTGCGCCAGCAGGCGCTGGTGCGATTCCAGTACGGCTTCCATCGCCACCGTTTTGTAGCGGTGGTAGTCGCGCGCATTCATCTCGGCGCGTACCTGGCCGTGGATGATCACTTGCGCGCCGATATCGCTCGAAGGTTTTAATAGCACCGGGTTCATGTCGGTGTGCGCCGCCACGCCGGCGGCAACCGCCTGCAGCGCCTGGGCGCGGCCAATTTCGCCGCCGTCGGCCGTCACCGCGCTGTTGAGCGCCATGTTTTGCGGCTTGAACGGCGCCACGCGCACGCCGTCGCGCTTGAGCAGCCGGCACAGCGCCGCCACCACGGTGCTTTTGCCGGCGTCGGACGTGGTGCCTTGCACCATCAGGGTCGTGTAAGGAAACGCCATCAGTTCTTCCGTCGCTGGCGCGCCTGCTCCAGCATCTCGCACATGGCGCGGGTGCCGTCCACCATGCGCGGGCCGGCGCGGTTGAGCAGTTCGCCGTCGAGCGTAAACAGGTTGCCGTTGCGGACCGCCTTCATGGTGGTGTACTGCTTCCACAGCGTGACGCCGCCGTAGTCCTTTTCGGCGGTGCCGAAGATCGCTTCGGGATCGGCTTGCAGCACGCCTTCGATGCTGACCACCGGCGCTGTCACCTTCAGGTCGGCAAAGATGTTGACGCCGCCGCACACGCGCATGGCGTCGGTAACGATCGAGCCGCTGCTCAGGGTATACAGCGGCTTGTCCCACACCTGGTAAAACATGCGCACCGGCGGCCGGCTGGCATACTGTTTCGCCAGCGCGGCAAACTGCGCGCGGATTTGCGCGGCTGCCGGTTGCGCCACGTTTTCCGTGCCGAGCAACTGGCCCAGGCGCTGGACGTTGTCGGCGATGCCGTCGAGTTTCAAGGGTTCGCTGTGGAAGATCGGTATGCCCAGCTGGCGCAGGGTGTCGATCTGGCGCTCGGAGCTGCCGTGCATCCACGCCACGATCAGGTCCGGCTTCATGGCGATCACGCGCTCCATGTCGATTTGCCGGTTGGTGCCTATGCGCGGAATCTTCTTGGCCGCTTCCGGGTAGTCGCTATAGGTGACGGCGCCGACGATGCGCTCGCCGCCGCCGGCCGCGAACAGCAACTCGGTCACGTGCGGCGACATGGCGACGATGCGCTGGGCCGGCTTGGCCAGGGTGATGACGTTGCCGTCGTCGTCGCGCACGGTGATGGCGGCGTTGGCGGTTATCGAGATGGCGGCCAGCGACAGCAGCGCCAGGGATGTGATGCGTTTCATTTGTCGGTCCATTCTTTCAATGCGGATTCCAGGCGCCGCCAGCCTGCTTCGTCGGGCGGCAGTCCCAGGCGGATGCCGCGCGCGGCCTCGCGGAACAGCCGCACCCACACGCCACGTTCGGCCATGTGCTGCCAGAACGCTTCCGGTTGCGGTTCGGCCCACCACTGGAACAGTGGCGTGCCGGTTGAGGCGATGCCGTGGCTGGCGAGCAGCGCGGCCAGGCGCGCGCCCTCCGCGTGCAGGTAGGCGTGGGTGTCGGCTTGCCAGGCCCGGTCGTGCAAGGCGGCGAGCGCGATGTGCTGGGCGGGACCGCTGATGGTCCAGGGGCCGAGCAGATCGGCCAGGTCCCGCAGCAGGTCGGCGTGGGCAGCCACGAAGCCAAGCCGGATGCCGGCCAGTCCGAAGAATTTTCCGACAGAGCGCAGCACGATCAATCCCGGCTGGCCGCTGTGCGCGGCCACGCTGTTGTGCTGCGCGGTGTCGCCGAATGCTTCATCGACCACCAGCCAGCCGCCGCGTGCAGCCAGCTGCTGCGCCCACGCCAGCAACTGCGCAGCGGGCACGGTGGCGCCGGTGGGATTGTTCGGATTGCAGACCACCACCACGTCGCTGCGGGCAATGGCCGCATCGAGTTCCGCATACGGGGTTTGGGTCAGCGTGTGGCCGTGGCCATGCCAGTGGTGCGCGTGTTCGGCATACGAAGGCGCCGCCACCGTCACGCGCGAAGGTCCGCGCAGCCGGGGCAGGGCCTGGATCGCGGCCTGGGTGCCGGCCACCGGCAGCATCAGCGGCGCGCCGTAGCATGCTTGCGCTGCTGCGGCCAGTTCGGGCGATGCTTCAGGCAGGCGGTGCCACGCGTTGCCGGGCAGCGCGGGCGCCGGGTACCAGCGCGGATTGAGGCCGGTGGACAGGTCGAGCCAGTCGGAGCGGCCGAAGCGCAGCGTGGCGTCGCGCAGATTGCCGCCGTGTTCAAGCATGGAGCACCTCCAGCAGTTCCAGCAAAAACGCCAGCGCCAGGCCGGCAATCAGCCACAGCGCGGTGGTGTGCGTAACCAGCTTCCACGCGCGGCGGATATCGACACCGGTGGCGGGAACGCCGGCGCCGAGCACCGGGCGTTCTTCAAGCTGGCCGTGATAAATGGCTGCGCCGCCCAGTTGCACGCCAAGCGAGCCGGCGCCGCTGGCCATGACCGGGCCGGCGTTGGGGCTGTCCCACAGCGGCGCCTGCGCGCGCCAGCATTGCCAGGCGCGCCGCTTGGCGGCCAGGCCGGGCGCCAGCACCACGTACGACAAAGCGGTCAGGCGCGCGGGCAGGTAATTGAAGGCATCGTCAATGCGCGCGGCGGCGCAGCCGAAGCGCAGCAGGCGCTCGGTGCGGTAGCCCCACATGGCGTCGAGTGTGTTCGCCATGCGGAACATGACCGCGCCCGGGCCGCCGCCGACGATAAACCAGAACAGGGTGGCGAATACCGCGTCGTTGCCGTTTTCCAGCAGCGATTCGGCGCTGGCGCGCGTGAGTTCCACTTCGCTGGCGCTGCTGGTATCGCGGCTGACGATGCGCGAGGTGAGATAGCGCGCCTGCGGCAAATCGTTTTGCGCCAGTGCGTGGGCGATGGGGAGGTTGTGTTCGCGCAGGCTGCGCAAGCCGAGGCACACGTACAGCATGGCCGCGTGCACTGCGGCCGCCAGCCAGAAACTCACCGTGGCAGCTGCCCACACCAGCAGCGCGGCCAGCGCGGTGGCAGGCAGCACCGCCAGCATCCACGCCAGCACGCCGCGCCGGAAGCGCGCCTTGCCGGTGCCGCGATTGAGCCGGCGTTCCAGCCCGATCGCCAGGTTGCCGAAGCCCACCAGCGGATGCCAGCGGCGTGCTTCGCCCAGCAGCAGGTCCAGCAGCACACCGGCGACCATCAGCACCGCGATGGCGGCAAAGGTCAACCCAGCGATCATCCCTTCAGGACCAGCGGCAGGCCGGCGGCGACGAACACCGCGCGGTCGCAAATGGCGGCCACCGATTGATTGAGGCGGCCCTGCTCGTCGAGGAAGCAGCGCGAGATGGCGCCGAACGGCATGATGCCCAGGCCTACCTCGTTCGACACCAGCACGATATCGCTGCTGCACTTGGTCAGCGCGCTGGCCAGCATGTCGTGCTGTTCGTGGAACAGCGCGGGCAGCGTGATTTCGCCCACGTCCGGGTATTCCTGGCCGCTCGAGAACAGCAGGTTGCTCAGCCAGAGCGTGAGGCAATCGACCAGGATCAGGCGTTCGGGCGACGACCAGCGCAGCAGCTGGTTGCCCAGTGCCAGCGGTTCTTCCACCGTGGTCCATTCGCCGGGGCGGCTGCCCTTGTGGTGGGCGATGCGCGCTGCCATTTCGGCGTCGCCGGCCGTGGCGGTGGCGATATAAACGACTTCCTTGCCGGACTCGATGGCCAGGCGTTCGGCGTAAGCGCTCTTGCCCGAGCGCGCGCCTCCCAGAACCAGTGTACGTGTCATCCGTGTCTCCTCATGAACAAGGCAGCTGCCGCCGCCGGGTTGGATGGGTAATATGCGTGAAAATACGAAGCGGTCAATGAGCCAACGCGATACCAGGCTTCACCCTGGATTGCGGAGGGGTGCTTGATTGTATGCGCGGCTGGCGCCACTGTGGTTGTCAGTTTTGAATAATGAAAGGTGTGCCCGCGCAGAATGCCGTCGTCGGTGGACAGTCCCTGCGGTCCCAGGCCGGCCAGGCGTGGCTGCATCGCCACAGCACCCGGCAGCAGGCCGGCCATCGGCCATGCTTGCCCCTGCTGGTCGGCGAGGGTATCGGCCAGCGCCATCATGCCGCCGCATTCGGCCACGATGGGCGTGCCGGCGACGTGCGCTGCGCGGATCGAGGCGCGCCAGGTGGCAGCTGCGCTCAACGCCGGCGCGTGCAGTTCGGGGTAGCCGCCGGGCAGGAGCACCGCGTGGGCCTCGGTTGGCACCGGTTCGTCGGCCAGCGGCGAGAAGAAGGTCAGCTCGGCGCCCAGTGCGCGCAGCAGGTCCAGGTTGGCGGGGTATAAAAACATGAAGGCGGCGTCGCGGGCAATCGCAATCGTCGTGCCGCGCAGTGGCGTTGCTTGCAGGGGTGTTGCTGGCGCTGGCGGAATCTCGATGCGTACCGGCGCCAGGGCTTCCCACGCCGCCTCGTCGAACATCAGCTGATCGGCCAGTTGGTCGAGCAGGGCGTCGAGATTATGGATTTCGCCGGGGACCACCAGTCCCAGGTGGCGTTCCGGCAGTGACACCTGCTGGCGCGGCATGGTGGCAAACAGCGGAATGTCGCGCAGCGACGCGGCCACCATCTTGCCGTGGTTTTCGCTGGCGATGCGGTTGGCGATCACGCCAGCCATCTGCACCGGACCGTAGTCGCGCAGGCCCATCACGATAGCGCCGGCCGTCTGCGCCATGGCGGAGGCGTCGATTACAGCCAGTACCGGCACGCCGAAGGTACGCGCGACATCGGCCGACGATGGTGTGCCGTCATATAAGCCCATCACGCCTTCGATCAGGATCACGTCCGCCTCTTGCGCGGCCTGCGCCAGCTGGCTGCGGCATTGTTCGAGCCCCACCATCCACAGATCGAGCGTGCGCACTGGCGCACCGGTGGCGCGTTCGAGCAGCATCGGATCGATGAAGTCGGGGCCGCACTTGAACACGCGCACGCGGCGGCCCAGCTTGACCAGCTTGCGCGCCAGCGCGGCGGTGCAGGTGGTCTTGCCCTGGCCGGACGATACCGCCGCCACCATCACCACTTTCACGTCGAGGTAATTCACCACTCGGTACCCAGCTGGGCGGCGATGCCGGCCTTGAACGCGTGTTTTACAACCGTCATGTCGGTGACCGTGTCGGCAATCGCGATCAGCTCCGGCGGCGCGCCGCGGCCGGTGATCACCACGTGCTGCATTTGCGGGCGCGCCAGCAGGTCGTTGATGACCATTTCCACGTCGAGGTAGCGGTACTTGAGGGCGATATTGAGTTCGTCGAGCACGACAAGACCATACGCGGGGTCGTCGAGGAAGCGCTTGGCCTGTTCCCATGCCAGCGTGGCTTTTTCGATGTCGCGTTCGCGGTTCTGGGTCTCCCAGGTGTAGCCTTCGCCCATGGTGTGGAAGCTTACTTCTTCCGGGAAGCGGCGCAGGAACTGTTCTTCGCCGGTGGCCATCGCACCCTTGATGAACTGCACCACGCCGACCTTCATGTTGTGGCCCAGCGCGCGCGCCACCATGCCGAACGCGCTCGAGCTCTTGCCCTTGCCGTTGCCGGTGTTGACGATGATGATGCCGATCTGCTTGTTGGCGGACGCGATCTGGGCATCGATGATGGCTTTCTTGCGCTCCATGCGCACGCGATGGCGCTCGTTCAGGGCGGCGTCGCCGGTATCAAGAGTGTTGGTCTGTTCGGTCATGGTGTCTCCTCGGAAGGGATGAAGATGCTGCGTTGGCCGTGGCGGATGATTTCTATCGGGTGGCCCAGGTAGTCGCCCAGGATATCGGCGCGCATCACGTCCTCCCTGGCGCCGGCCAGCCAGCGGCCGTCGCCGCGCAGCAGCAGCGCGTGGGTGGAGACGCTGTGCGCCAGGGTCAGGTCGTGGCCGATCATGACGACGGTCTTGCCCTGCTCGCGGCACAGGCGCGCCAGCTGCGTCATCACGCTCACCTGGTGCGCCAGGTCGAGCGCATTGGCCGGTTCGTCGAGCAGCAGCAGCGGCGTGTCCTGCGCCAGCATGGCCGCAATCGCCACCCGCTGGCGCTCGCCGCCCGATAGGGTACGCACGTCGCGGCGAGCCAGGTCGGCCACTTCCATCGATGCCAGGGCGGCAAGTGCGATGGCGTGATCGTCGCTGCCTTCCCAGTAGCGGTGGTCATGGTACGGGTGGCGCGCCGAGAGCACGGTTTCGATCACGGTGTAGGCGAAAGCGTCGCTGCGGCTTTGCGCCAGGAAGGCGCGCTGGCGCGCCAGTTCTGCCAGCGGCCAGTCGTTTAAGGCGCGCGCGCGGATCGATACGGTGCCGGCGTCGGGTGGGCGCAAACCGGCCAGGGTGCGCAGCAGGGTGCTTTTGCCGGCGCCGTTGCGGCCGATCACGCTCCAGCATTCGCCAACGCGCACCTGCCAGTCGAGGTTGGCGATCAGCTTACGCTGGCCGATGTTCAGGGATAGTTGATGGGTGCTGATCATCATGGCAGTCACTTGCGCAGCCGGTGCAGCTGGTACAGGAACACCGGCGCGCCCACCAGCGCGGTGATCACGCCAACGGGCAGCTGTTCCGGCGCGATGATGGTGCGCGCCAGCGTATCGGCCAGCATCAGGTAGGTGCCGCCGGCGAGGGTGGCGGCGGGAATCAGGAGGCGGTGGTCGGGACCGACCGCGAAGCGGCACGCGTGCGGTACGATCAGCCCCACGAAGCCGATGCTGCCGGCGGTGGTAACCGCGCTGGCGGTAAGCAGGCCCGAAACGAAAAACAGTCCCTTGCGCAGCGCGCCCACGCGGATGCCCAGCGTGGCGGCGGCTTCCGCGTGCAGAGCCATTACGTTCATGGCGCGCGCATTTTTTACTGCGAAGAGCAGCGCGGCCACCAGCACCACGCACGGCATCCAGCGCAGCGGCGCGCCGGCCATATCGCCGATCATCCAGAACACCATGCTGCGCAGGCGGCTGTCGGGCGCGATCGAGAGCATCAGTGTCACCAGCGCCATGCAGGCCGAGGACAGGATTACGCCGGTGAGCAGCAGCAAAGCGGTGCCGCCATCGGCAGCGGACCCGCCGCGCAAATCGCGCCGCGCCAGCAGGTACAGCATCATGGAGACGGCCACCGCGCCGCCGAAGGCTGCCGCATCGACCATCCACGCCGCGCACATGAACATCAATGCCGCCAGCGCGCCGACCGAAGCGCCGGCAGAGATGCCCAGTACATAAGGATCGGCCAGCGGGTTGCGCAGCAAGGCCTGCATCATCACGCCCGCCAGCGACAGCGCTGCACCGGTGATGAAAGCGGTGAGTGCACGATGCACGCGCAGGTCGAGCAGGGTGGCGGCCAAGGTCGACTTCTCGCCATGCAGCAGATCGGCTATCGCGGCCGGCATATCGGCAAGCGGCACCGCGACCGATCCGGTCATCCCCGAAAACACCAATCCCGCCAGTGCGAACAGCGCCAGGCCGCCCAACACCATGGCGGCGCGCTGCTGCAGATTGCGGGAAAAATCAGCCATACCAGCTTTCGTTAAGGTTTACTTGTAGCCGTAACGGATGCCGGCAAAGACCTTGGCGCCCGGGGTATTGTAGTAGCGGGCCAGGTCGTACTGTTTATCGGCCACGTTGTTCCAGCGTACCAGAGCGGACCAGTCGCGGGTGAACGCATACTTGGCGTACAGGTTTACCAGGCCGTAGCCGCCCAGGCGGACGGTGTTGGCGGCGTTTTCGAAGCGGGCGCTCGACAGCTCCACTTCCACGCCCGCTTTCAGGGCGCCGGCGCCGTAATCGGCGGTGATGTTGGCGTGGCGCTTGGCGCGGCGGATCAGGCGTTTGCCGGTGGTGTCGTCCTGCGGGTCTTGCAGGTCGGCGTTGGCGCCCAGGTTGACGCCCATCACGCGTGTTGCGGCCGACAGCGTGATGCCTTCCAGCGTGGCGCGGTTGACGTTGTAGGCGCAGCCGCTGGTGTAGCCGCCACCGAACGGGCACGGATTGGTGTTGACCAGCATGTCGGTCAGGCGGTTGCGGTAGTAGCCGGCGCTCATCGCGTTGACACCGTCGTCGTAGCGCAGTCCCACTTCGGCGTTGCGGCCTTTTTCCGGCCGGTTGCCGGCGTTGCCGTAGTTCGGGAAGTACAACTCGTTGTACGTCGGCGCGCGGAAGCTGGTGCCATAGCTGGCGGTGGCGCGCAGCGCCCGGGTGAACTGGTAGCCATAGCCGATGGCGCCGGTGTTCTTGTTACCGTAAACCGAATTGTCGCGCCGTGCGCTGGCGCTGAGCAGGTGCGCGCCACGGCGGGCGTTGTACGACGCCGCGAACGAATTGGTGTTGCGGTCGCGGTTCATGGCGGCCGCGCCGTTGGTGTCCACTTCTTCCTTGCGATGCTCGTACAGCAGTTGCAGCGTGTCGGCGCCGATCGTCACGTCGTTTTGCCAGGTGATGAAGCTTTGCTTGGTGTCGATGCGGGTGTAGCCGGCAGCGGTGGCGCTGGTGTAATTGGCGCCCTTGTCGCGGGTTTCGGAATAATGCAGCAGGCTGCGCCACGATGGCAGCAGCTGCGCCCTGGCGAATACGCTGGCGGTGTCGATAGTGTTTTCGCTGCGCGTGTCGTAGCTGGACACGCCCGAATCGTACTGCGCATCGAGGCGGCTATGCAGGAACAGCGCGCCTGCTTCCAAGCCCTTGGCCAGTTGCAGGCCGAATTGGCCGGAGACGTTTTCCTTGTCGTAGCCGTCGTCGTCCGGATTGTACGAGGACAGGCCGGGACGGGCGGTGGAGTAGCCATCCGACTTTTCCTTGCCGGCGCTGATGGCGTAGCTGAAGCTGTGCTCACCGCCCGTACTGCCGGCAATCGTGGCATCGGCTTCGCGCGTGTTATCGCTGCCGTAGCCGGCGAAACCGGTGACGGCCGGCGTGCCCTGGCCCTTTTTGGTAAAGATCTGGATCACGCCGCCGATGGCGTCGGCGCCGTACAGGGAGCTCAAGGGGCCATAGACGATTTCGATGCGGTCGATGGCGGTGAGCGGAATCGCGCTCCAGTTGGCGGCGCCCGTGGTCGATGAGCCGATGCGCACGCCATCGACCAGCACGATGCTCTGGTTGCTGTTGGCGCCGCGTATATAGACGTTCGACGAACTGCCTGCGCCGCCGTTGCGCGTGACCTCGATGCCGCGCTGGCGCTTGAGCAGGTCGACGATGGAGCCGGCGCCCGCCCGGGCGATCTGTTCGGCATCGATGGTGGTGCTGTCGCTGATAACGTCGGCCAGCGCTTGCGGCGTGCGCGTGGCCGTGACCAGTACCGTGGATGCAGGTTCTGCGTGGGCGTGGCAGGTGGCCAGGACAAAAGCGAAGGCGGAGGTGGGCAGGGGCAGCGCCGGGGTGAAGCGAAGGATCATGATTGCTATTTCTGTAAAGGGCAACCGGCCAGCATCCCGCAGGCCAGATTGAACAGAAGCGTGCGGCGGCGCGTGCGCCGGCTCGTGTGCTTCCACCAGGTTTGGCCGGTATCCGGGCTGACAAGCGGCCAGTCCACCTTCCCATGCAGCGCACAGTGGTTGTCAGGACTGGGGTGTCGCCAGCGGCGACGCTTGTTGACCGTTGCGGGGGCAGCACACGCTGGCCCGGTCGAGAGGGCTTCGTGTTTCCCGTTTAACTGCGCATCCGGACGGACGCGCGGGCACCAAAACCCGGGCATTATACGGCTTTGTGCCGCGTAGTTCCGCGCGCGCCCGATAAAGCCGTTGGCGCAAGGCGTGGCGACCAGGATAGGACGGATGGTGGGCAAGAGCGGCTCGGCAGCCATCGAGCCATGACCGCGCGCTTACCTGGTGGCGCGGTGCGGCAGGATCAGCGCTTCGCCATATGGCAGACGGTGGGGCGCGCTGGCCGCTTGCAGCGCCATTGCCAGCGGCGCCAGGCCGGCGTGACAGGCGGCCAGCAACCGCATGGTGCCGGCGTGGCAGACCACGATCGCTGCGCCGTCTGTGCTGTCATCGAGCTGGCGCTGCAAGTCGGAATAGAAGGTGGCAACGCGTTCGGCCATCTGCAGTACGCTCTCGCCATTGCCGGGGCGGTAGTTGGCCAGGTCGGCGGTCCAGGCGTCCACGCCTGCGCGGGGAATGCTGTCCCATGGCTGCATCTCCCAGTCGCCAAAATCCATTTCCATCAGCCGCGCATCGAACACGGGGGCGGGCGCCAGGCGCATCGCCAGCGCCGCGCAGCGTCGCAAAGGGCTGGAATACAGCGGCAGGCCGGCCGGTACCTGAGGCAGCAATGCGGCGACGGCCTGCTCCAGGTGTCCGGGCGCCACTGCCAGGTCGGTGCGGCCGTAGCACACGCCCGGCGCGACGTCGGGCTGCGGGTGGCGGATCAGGATCAGCCGCATGGTGCTAGAAGAACTGGCCGCTGGCGTGCAGGCCGGCCAGCACGCACAGGTAGAACATCACTTCCGTCACCTGCTGCACGGCGCCCAGGCAATCACCCGTGTAGCCGCCGATGCGGCGCACGAATTTGCGGGCCAGCCAGATGGTGGCCACCAGCGCGCACGCCACGCCGGACAGCAGCATGGTCCACGACAGCCAGTTCAGCCAGATCAGCAGCAGCGCCGGCGCCAGCGCGGTCACGGCGGCAATGGCAAATTCCGGCGTCGCCATTTTCTGCGCCAGCGGCTTGGCCTTGCCCTCGGCGCGTGCGTAGTCGAGGCGCCAGATCAGCGCCGTGGCCATCAGGCGCGACAACGGGTGCGCGAACAGCAGGGCGGCAATTGCGCCGTACGGCGGCAGCATGGTCAGGGTCGCGCACTTGAGCAGCAGCAGGCAGAAGATACCGATCGCGCCATAGGCGCCGATGCGCGAATCCTTCATGATCTCGAGCACCCGTTCTCCGGTCATGCCGCCACCGAAACCATCGCAGGTATCGGCAAAGCCGTCCTCATGAAACGCGCCGGTGACATAGATACCGGCTGCCGTGGATAAAATGGCGGCAATCGCCGGCGGGAACAGCTTGAACGCTACCGCGTACACGGCGCCCGTGATCAGCGCCACCACCACGCCGACCAGCGGAAAGTAGCGCGACGCCTGGTTTAGCCACGCCGGATCGAATCCTACCCAGCGCGGGATCGGCAGCCGGGTAAAAAACTGCAGGGCGGTGAAGAACAGGCGGAGCTGGTGCATGGATTAATCCGCCTTGGCACTGACTTGCGCCGATTCGAACGTGGCCATGCGGTTGAGGAAATTGACGGCCGCGTGCAGCAGCGGCAGCGCCAGTGCGCAGCCGGTGCCTTCGCCCAGGCGCAGGCCCAGCGCGAGCAGCGGCTTGGCATCGAGCGCCGCCAGCATCTGCCGGTGGCCTTGTTCGTCGGAGCAGTGGGCGAACACGCAGTAGTCGAGGATGGCCGGTTGCAGCCGTGCGGCCACCAGCAGCGCGCTGGTGACGATGAAGCCGTCGATCAGCAGCACCCTGCGCTGCGCTGCCGCCTTGAGCATGGCGCCAGCCATCATGGCGATTTCCAGGCCGCCGAACGTGGCCAGCACGTCGAGCGGCTCATTGATCGAGGCATGGCGGGCCACTGCCGCTTCGATCACGCGCTGCTTGTGCAGCACGCCTTCGGGCGACAGACCGGTGCCGGCGCCCACGCATTGAGCAACCGGGATGCCAGTGAGCTTGTGCATCAGGGCCGCCGCCGCCGTGGTATTACCGATACCCATTTCACCGAAGCCGACCACATTGCCTTCCAGTTCAGCAGCCAGCGCCATGCCGGCGGCCAGCGCGGCGTGGCAGGTGGCGCGGCTCATGGCCGGCTCCTGGGCAAAATTGTGGGTGCCATTGGCCAGCTTGCGGTCGACCAGGCCGTCACGCGGACCGAAGGCGTGGTTGACGCCGGCGTCGATCACTTGCAACGCGCAGTTGTTTTGTTCAGCAAAGACATTGATGGCCGCGCCGCCTGCCAGGAAGTTTTCCACCATTTGCCACGTCACGTCCTGCGGATAGGCGGAAATGCCTTCCGCCACCACGCCATGGTCGGCAGCGAACACCAGGATGGCGGGTGAGCGCACGGCGATGTCGCGCGTGCTCTGGATCAGTCCCAGCTGTTTCGCCAGCGATTCCAGCACGCCCAGGCTGCCCAGTGGCTTGGTCTTGTTATTAATGGCCTGATCGAGCAGGTCCGACAGGGCATCATCGGCAGTGGGGGAAATAGCAGGAATGAACATATTCTTGTTTATATAAGGAAGAGAGAACCGTTGCTACGATATCACAGAGAATAATGGCTACCCCCTTGCCAGTCCGGATACTCTGCGATATAGTTCTGTCCCTCGCAGAACACTGTGTCAAACACAGAGTGAAACGAGAAAAAAGAAAGTTGACGAGATAAAAGAAACACTCCATAATCTCGCTTCTTCGCTGACAGACAAAACGCTTTGTTGGCAACGCAGTACCGAATAAGTTCTTTAAAAATTAACAGTCGATAAGTGTGGACGTTTGATGAAAGTGCACACAGCGCTAGTCGCTGTGATACTTAACATATCAAATGTTCACAAAAAGTAATGAAATAGGCGCTATGAAAATAGTGGCCTGTCAGTATTTTGAGTGAGCGACCCCTTAGCAATAAGGGTGCTACGAAAGTAGCAAATAAACAGAGATTAAACTGAAGAGTTTGATCCTGGCTCAGATTGAACGCTGGCG
>NZ_WHIV01000007.1:0-135204 GCF_009295655.1 Duganella sp. FT27W | reverse complement strand
GCTCAATAACTGAATTTCCACGTACACCTCGTTGGGTTTCAAGGCTGCTCCGCAAAGCAGCCATCATCTCAAAACGGTGTATCAGTTTTCAATCGCTGCTTGTATCAGTTTACAACCGCTGCTGACAACGCGTATTTGCATGGCCCCGGTCTCCTGATCTTTATGACGGGGGAAAAGCGTAGTCTTGTTCACCTGGTAATTGACGAACCCAAAGGGCTTACGAACTCAGCAGCATTGCGCGTGGTATTTGCGCTGCTTTCGCATCCTGCTCTCCTCAAGTCACCATTCAAACACATCGCAAGCACCGCCGGAGTGTCACTGGGCACAGCCTATAATGTTCTGGAAGATTTACAGCGCCGAGGCTACTTGATCAACTCCAGCGGCCTCGAGCGTAGAAAACTACTGGAGCCAAAGCGTTTGATCGATGAGTGGGCAATCAATTTCCCCACCACCTTACGTACTAAACTACATCTCAGACGTTTCAGCGCACCTGACCCCGATTGGTGGCGGTCAGTGCCCTTGGACTCTTTCCCTTGCGCGTGGAGTTCCGAAGTAGCAGCTTATAAAATGACGGGGTACCTCAAGCCATCGACGCAAACGCTTTACGTTGACCAGAAGGAAATGGATAGCGTCATCAAGGTATTGGTCAAACAGCATCGAATCAAACCTGATCCTGATGGCAACATCGAAATGCTAGAAAAATTCTGGCAGACATCGCGCGACACCGAAGTCTGCCTTGCTCCACCACTGCTGGTCTACACCGAGCTTCTTGCGTTAATGGATCCGCGCACGGATGAAGCAGCCTCCATAATCAAGGAGAAGTGCATTGACCCTACGTTTGATCAGGGATGACTGGCCAGTCGATCCCAACATCATCGATATCCTGCGTGACGTCGCAGCCGATGCATCGGCCGAAGGAATCGACTACATGCTGGTGGGGGCGACTGCAAGAGATATTCTCCTGAACCATGTGTTCGGCATTGTCGCCAGGCGAGCAACCTATGATGTGGACTTTGCAGTTGCCGTAAAAAATTGGCAGCAGTTCGACGCGTTGCGCGCCAGACTTCTGGCGCGCGGAACCTTCAAGGAACAGGGCACGGCACAGCAACGTCTCTATTTCACTGGCAGGAACGGTAATCCAGGGCGAACGCGTCGTGTCTCGCCTTCGACTTTTAGAAAAATCATTGGGGCAATGACGAAAAGCGCAGACACAACTTTTCGCTACCCCAACCGCTCCAGCTTGGCAATACTCAGATCGAGCACCTTCATCCCGGCGCTGCCGAAATTGATCTGGGCACGCGCGTTGGCGCCGCTGCCTTCGAGGTTGACGATCACGCCCTCGCCGAACTTGGCATGTGAGACCGATTCGCCGATGCGCCAGCCCGATGATTTTTGCTGCATCTTCTGGGCGATTGCGTTGTCCGAGCCGATCAATGGCGCCTCGTCCCACGCGGTCTTCTTGTTGGCGAACCAGTGGGTCTGGGCCTTGGCCGACAGCCACTTGAGCGCATCTTCCGGCAATTCGTCGAAGAAGCGCGACTTCATGTTGTAGCGCGTCTGGCCGTGCAACATGCGCGTTTGCGCAAAGCACAGGTACAGGCGCTGGCGCGCGCGCGTGATTGCCACGTACATCAGGCGCCGCTCTTCCTCCACGCCGCCCTCCTCGCGCGAACTGCTCTCGTGCGGGAACAGGCCCTCTTCCAGGCCAGTGATGAACACGTTGTTGAATTCGAGCCCCTTGGCCGAGTGCACGGTCATCATCTGCACCGCCTGCTGGCCGGCCGTGGCCTGGTTGTCGCCTGCTTCGAGCGATGCGTGCGACAGGAAGGCCGACAGCGGCGACATCACGGTGGCCAGCGGCGCGTCGGCATCTAAAATTTCGACGCCATCCTCGTTGACGATGGCCGCGCCTGCCTGCGCCTGCGACTGCGGGCCCAGGTGCGCGGGGGCGCCGTGGCCGTAGCCCTCTTCCGCCACGAACTGGGTGGCGGCGCTGACCATTTGCTCCAGATTCTCGATGCGGTCGGCGCCTTCTTTTTCGGTTTGATAGTGCGTGAGCAAGCCGCTCGCTTCCAATACCAGGCGCACCAGCTCCGGCAACGCCATCTGCTGGCTCTCGAAGCGCGCGCTTTCGACCAGTTTGACAAACCCGGCCAGCGATGTGCCACCCTTGCCGGTCATGTACGGCACGGCCGCGTACAGCGACACGCCGTACTGGGCTGACGCACCCTGCAAGTTCTCGATGGTGCGGGCGCCGATGCCGCGCGTGGGGAAGTTCACCACGCGCATGAAGGCCGAGTCGTTGTGCGGGTTGTCCATCAATTGCAGGTACGAGATCAGGTGCTTGACCTCGGCACGCTGGAAGTAGCGCAGGCCGCCGTACACGTGGTACGGAATGCCGGCCGAGAACAAGGCGTGCTCGATCACCCGCGACTGCGCGTTGGACCGGTACAGCACAGCGATTTCGCTGCGCGCGGCGCCGTCGGCGATCAGGTTTTTCGTTTCCTCGATGATCCACTGCGCCTCGCCCAGGTCGGACGTGGCTTCATACACGCGCACCTGCTCGCCATGGCCGGCGTCGGTGCGCAGGTTCTTGCCCAGGCGCTTGCTGTTGTTGGCGATCAGCACGTTGGCGGCATCGAGGATGTGGCCGTGCGAGCGGTAATTCTGCTCGAGCTTGATCAGGTTCTTGACGTGGAACTCGCGCTCGAACGCAATCATGTTGCCCACGTTGGCGCCCCGGAACGCGTAAATGCTCTGGTCGTCGTCGCCAACCGCGAACAGCGCCCCGCCGCCGCCTTCGCCATGGCCGGCCAGCAGCTTGAGCCACTTGTACTGCAAATCGTTGGTATCCTGGAACTCATCGACCAGGATGTGCTGGAAACGCTGCTGGTAGTGCTGGCGCAGCGGCTGGTTGCGGCTCAGCAGTTCATACGTGCGCAGCAGCAGTTCGGCAAAATCCACCACGCCTTCGCGCTGGCATTGATCGTCGTACAGCTGATAGAGCTCGACCTTCTTGCGCTCATCGGCGTTGTACGGCTCGATCTTGTCGGCGCGCAGGCCCTGGTCCTTGGCGCCGTTGATGAAGTACATCACCTCTTTCGGTGGAAACTTTTCGTCATCGACATTATTGGCCTTGATCAGGCGCTTGATGGCGGACAGCTGATCTTGCGAGTCGAGAATCTGGAACGTCTGCGGCAGCGCGGCGTCGCGGTAGTGCGTGCGCAGCAACCGGTTGCACAGGCCGTGGAAGGTACCGATCCACATGCCACGCGTGTTAATCGGCATCATGGCCGACAGGCGCGTCATCATCTCCTTGGCGGCTTTATTGGTAAAGGTCACGGCCAGGATGCCGGACGGCGACACCTGCCCGGTCTGGATCAGCCAGGCGATACGGGTGGTCAGCACGCGGGTTTTGCCGGAACCGGCGCCCGCCAGGATCAGGGCGCTCTGGGCCGGCAGGGTGACGGCGGCCAGTTGTTCGTCGTTCAGATTATGGAGAAGATTTTGCATCCCGTGATTATACCGGGATGCCTGCTCAAGCACCGCCAGCCACCGCGCCCGGTTCGGGCGGCAACTGGCTCCCGATCGTTCCGGTTGGCGCCGGGTTGGCGCCGTGCCGGCAACGAATGAGAAGTGTTACGCCGGGCATCACGCCCGGCGTGGCCATCGTTGCCCAATCTCAGGCCGACGGCGTGGCAGCGACCGCCTTGCCAGTGACCAGCGCCTGCTTGAACACGGCTTTCATCGCCAGCTCCGCCTCGCGCTGGGCTTGCGCGCGCTGGCGGCCCAGCGCACCCATTTCGCGGCCCATCACACTCATCGGCTTGCTCAGTTCGGCCATGCGGCGGCCCATGTCCTGGCCCACCCTGGCCGACTGCGCCACCAGGCGCAGTTGCTGGGCGTCCATTTCGCGCGCCAGTGGCGCCAGCTGCGCCTGCAACTGCGCACGACGGGCGTCGAGTGCGGCCCGCTTGTCGGTGTCAGAGGCGGACAAGGCCGCGCGCTCCAGCGCAACCTGCGCCAGGCTTCGGGCAATGATGGCCTGTTGGGCGGCAGCGCGGCCGATCTCGTGGCCGCGCTGCTCGACCTCGCGCATCCCGCCGTTGGCTTCCAGGTTCAGACGCATTTTCTCGGCTGCTGCTTCCATCACCTTGCCTTGCGCCTGCATCTTGTCGCCCTGCACCTTCATTTGCGCGTCGAGTTTTTGTACCGGCACCCAGGCGGCAATCGCTTGCGCCACCAGCGCCGGGTCTTCGATCACATAGCTCTTGTCGCGCTCGGCAAACCAGATGAATTCGCCCTTGATGGTCTTGCGCAGGTCGGCCACCTTGAGCATGTCGTCGGTGTTGCCAGCGATGGTCATGCGGCTGCGGTCAAGCGGCACCAGCGCAAACGCGCTGTCGCGTTTGCCTCTGAGCATGGTCATCCCTTCGATACTGATTGAGGAGTGCATGGCAGCGTCAGCCATCGGTGCGGCCGGGGTTGCTGGGGCGACAGGCGCCGCGAATGCTGCTGTTGCGGCGCGTGCTGCGGGGGCTGCAGGTGCTGCGGGTGCTGCGACTGTGGCACGTGCTGCTGGGGCCGCGGGTGCTGCGGGTGCTGCGACTGCGGCACGTGCTACTGGGGCTGCAGGTGCTGCGGGTGCTGCGACTGTGGCACGTGCTGCTGGGGCCGCGGGTGCTGCGGGTGCTGCGACTGCGGCACGTGCTACTGGGGCCGCTGGTGCTGCGGGTCCTGCGATTACGGCGCGAGCTGCGGGGGCCGCCGGTGCTGCGGGGGTAGCTGGCGCGACCAGTTCCGGGACAGCTTTCGGCGCGGCCGGGAGTGGCGGCAGGGCAGGCACAGCCGGCGCGGCCGGGGGCACTGCTGCTACCGGCTCTGCAGCCGCAGCAGCAACTTCCTGCGCATCGCTCGCACCGGTCGCATCCTTCGCATCGGACGAATTCTGCGCATCCTTCGCATAGGGCGAATCCGGCGCATCGGACACATCAAGCGCATTCGATGCATCCGGCACAGCGGCCACGGCAGCCGCTGTCGACGCCAGTGCGGCACCAAGCTGCGCAGCGGCCGGCGGGTTGGGCGCGGCCTGCACATAGAATACGGCGCTGGCTGCGCACAGGCCCAGCAACGGGACCACCATTTTCCAGCTGACCGGTTCGACATCGGGACGCAGCAAGCGTTTAATACGAGACATAAGATTTCCTCCATGCGCCGCGTGGGCAAGTTGTACGGTATCGAACTGGAATTTATCCAGCTCGGACAAGGCCTTTGCCAGCATCTGCGGTTGACCGAGCATGGACACTGCCAGGTCATCGGCGATTTGTTCTCGCTCTATGCGGATGCGGCGCGACAAGGCCCAAACACTTGGGTGATAGAACAGCACGATTTCCACCGCACTTTGAATCAGGTTGACCAGGTAATCACGGCGCTTGATATGTGCCAGCTCGTGCGCCAGCAGCGCTTCGAGCAATTCGGGCGGCATGCCGGTGATCAGGGACGCCGGCACCAGCAAGATCGGACGCCAGCAGCCGGCCGTGACCGGGCTGTCGAGCCCATCGGCCACGCCGAGGCGCACATGCAGGTCAAGGCCGGCGCGGCGCGCCAGGCTGGAGAGGCGACGCTGCCAGTAATGGTTGACGGTGTAGCGGTCGCTGCGGGTGCGTTCGGCTACCCACTTGAGGCCGATGGCCAGGCGCAGCGACATCAGCGCCGCACCGGCCAGCCACAGTCCGACCACCCACGGCAACTGGCCCCGCAGCACGGCTTCCCAGCCGGCCAGCACGGGCTGGTCCAGCAAGGGAGCAGAAGCAGAAGCGGCATCGGCGCCGGACATAAAAGAAGGAATCAGGGTGATGGCGCCGAGGCTGGCGCCAGGAGAGGCATCGGCAGAGTGCAGCTGGCTGATGACGCTGGCAATCGGCAGCGCCGCGCATAACAGCAGGCCGGCGCAAGCCACCGCGTAACGGGTGTGCGGCCGGGCGCGGCGCAACAGGTGCATGGCCAACGCCACGGCCCAGCCGATCAGCAGGCCCTGCCAGATAAAATGCAACAGCGCCCAGCCGACGGCAGGCACCAGAGTTTGCAATACGTCCATGCCGCACTCCCCTTGTGATGGAATGTAGAATAAATTATCTAGATAATTAAGTCTAGAACTTTTTTTCTACTTCCACCGGGGAGTAAAATTAATAAAGTACCACGGAGCGGATCGACTCTCCCGACTTCATCAGGTCGAAACCTTCGTTGATACGCTCGAGCGGCAGACGATGGGTGATCAGGTCGTCGATATTGAGCTTGCCGTCCATGTACCAGTCGACGATCTTCGGTACGTCGGTACGACCACGGGCGCCACCAAAAGCAGAACCTTTCCACT
Organism: Duganella sp. FT27W; assembly: GCF_009295655.1. Lineage (NCBI taxonomy): Bacteria > Pseudomonadati > Pseudomonadota > Betaproteobacteria > Burkholderiales > Oxalobacteraceae > Duganella > Duganella sp. FT27W. The sequence continues at coordinate 128,831 of NZ_WHIV01000007.1, read as the reverse complement.
CGCGGCCCGTCACCAGCTGGAACGGCCGGGTGGAAATCTCCTGGCCCGCCGCCGCCACGCCGATGATGAACGACTGGCCCCAACCCTTGTGGGTGCACTCGAGCGCTTCGCGCATCAGTTGCGTATTGCCCACGCACTCGAAACTGTAATCCGCGCCGCCGTCGGTCAGTTGCACGATGTGGTCGACCACGTTCGGCGTGTCTTTCGGGTTGATGAAATGCGTCATGCCGAACTTGCGCGCCATTTCCTGGCGGTTCGGGTTGATATCGACCCCGATGATTTTATCGGCGCCAACCATCTTGGCCGCCTGGATCACGTTCAGGCCAATGCCGCCCAGGCCGAACACCACCACGTTGGCGCCCGCTTCCACCTTGGCCGAGAACACCACGGCGCCCACGCCGGTGGTCACGCCGCAACCGATGTAGCAAACTTTATCGAACGGCGCGTCTTCGCGGATCTTCGCCAGTGCGATTTCCGGCACCACGATGTAGTTCGAGAAGGTCGAGGTGCCCATGTAATGGAACAGCGGCTTGCCGTCGAGCGAGAAGCGGCTGGTCGCATCGGGCATCAGGCCCCGCCCTTGCGTGGAGCGGATCGCCTGGCACAGGTTGGTCTTGCGCGACAGGCAGAATTTGCACTGGCGGCATTCAGGGGTGTACAGCGGGATGACGTGGTCGTCTTTTTTCAGGGTGGTCACGCCGGGGCCGACATCGACCACGATGCCCGCGCCTTCATGGCCGAGAATCGCCGGGAAAATGCCTTCCGGATCGGCGCCGGACAGCGTGTAGTAGTCGGTATGGCAGATGCCGGTGGCCTTGAGTTCGATCAGCACCTCGCCGGCGCGCGGGCCTTGCAGGTCCACTTCCTCGATCGTCAACGGCTGGCCCGCGCTCCATGCTACGGCTGCTTTGGTTTTCATCGTTCGTCCTCTGGCTGTTATCTGGAATGCTCCATGATAACAAGCCAGGGACGATCTGTGGGCTTGCTACCTTATTGCGGTTCCACGGGCATGGTGCTGCCCAGATCCAGCAAATCGGAAACCGTACGCCACAGCTGGCGCGGCGACGTCCACGGCTTGGGCAGGAAGGCGCCGCCTGGGATGTTGGCTTCGGGATGGCGCGCCGAATACACCAACACGCGGGCGCCCGGCTGCAAATGGTGCAGGTTGTCGAGCAGCAGGCCCGCGTCGCCATCGCGCAGCTCCGGATCGATCACCACCAGCGCGAACTGCTCGCTCAGCAGCAAGTCCTGGGCAGCAGCAATGGTCGTGACGTGGGTGACGCGGGTTTCCGGCACCAGCAGCGCGGTCAGCACCAGCGCGGTGTCGGCATCGCTGTCGATGTGTAATACGCGCGGGGCGGTGACGTAGATGGAAAAGCCGATGGCGGCACTCTGGTCCTGGTCGGAACGTTGGGTGTTGCTGGAAGTATCGAAAGGCATGGCGGTCTCCGCAAAAAATCACAGCCGTCAGCAAGACTGACGGAAACGATCGGCGGAGTTGGGCCGAGAACTGGGGGACGGGCGCAGGGAAAAGGCGGCCCGGACGGTGGCAGGCGGAGCGCGATCACGCGGCCTGCTGCATCGTGCTGCAGCATGGATATACCGCAGACAGTTCACAGTGTACAACAAAAATGCCGTAGAGCAAGCAGCTCGACGGCATTGCTGTCTATTTTTTCAGACGCTGGCTGAATGCAGCATGCAAGCCATTGAGGGTTTCTTCGGCCGCCAGCAACTGGTCGGCCACCTCGTTGACCTTGCGCCGGTTCGAGCGCGCATGGTCGCGCAACACTTCGAACGCGGTGTTGCGGTCGGTCTGGAATTTGCACATCAACAGGCCCACGGCCAGGCTGGTTTCGCGGCCGGCGGCCAGCGCCGCGTTCAGGTTCAACTCGGTGCGGCGCAGCTGGCGGATTTCGTCGGCGCGCGCCAGGCCGGCGGCAAACGCCGGCATCAGCTGCTTCTCGTCCACCGGCTTGACCAGGAAACCGACCGCGCCATACGAGGCGGCCTGCTTGCCGGCATCGGCATCGCCACGGCCGGACAGGAACATGAACGGCACCGAACTGGTGGCGTGCAACTGCTTGGCCAGTTCCAGGCCGGTCATGCCGGGCATGTGGATATCCAGCAGCGCCATATCGGGCTCGCGCTGGGCGATCAGTTGCAGCGCTTGCTCTGCCGACGAGGCCTTGAGGATGTCGTAACCGGCATGGCCGAGCACTTCGCCCAGGAAATCGAGCAATAACGGGTCGTCATCGACAATCAGGATGGGACGCTTCTGGGGCAGGGAATTGGGCATGTGGCGGCAACCTTGGGCTATTGCTAACGACCCCATTATAAAGCCGAAAAGCTTCCATCATTCAAGGTTTTCCTACGGAGCATTACCCCACTACAGGCCTGGAAAACAACGCCGCAAAAGCGTGCACCGCCCGCGCCACGCTGTCGGCCTGATAAACGCTGGTGATTGCCGCCACCATGTCGGCCCCGCGCGCGACCAGCGGCGCGGCGTTTTGCGGGGTCATGCCGCCGATCACCACGGTCGGCACGCGGATCACGGCGCGCGCCTGGTCGAGCAATTCGGGCTGTGTGACGAAGTCATATTTCTTGACCAGCGACGGATAAAAGCCGCCGAACGCCACGTAGCTGGCGCCGTCGTTCTGCGCGGCCACGGCCAGCGCCAGGTCGCCGTAGCACGAAGCGCCGATGATCTTGTCGGCGCCCAGTTGCGCGCGCACGGCAGCCACGCCGGCGTCGGTGCCGCCCAGGTGCACGCCGTCCGCACCGATTTCCTGGCACAGTTCGACAAAGTCGTTGACGATGAACGGCACGCCATAGCGCCGGCACAGCGCCAGCAGCGCCGTGGCCTGCGCGCGGCGCCGGGCCGGGCCGGCGTCCTTGTGGCGGTATTGCACCAGTGCGATGTTGTCACTGCCAGCTTGCAGCGCCTGCTCGGTCACGGCCAGCAGTTGGTCGGTGTCGTCCCAGTTGGGGGTGACCAGGTAAAGTCCTTGCATGATAGTCCTCTCAAATTAGCGCAGCGGCATGCGCTGGCCGGGGGCCACCGCGTAAGCGTCGCGCAGCGCGGTAAAACAGTAATACTGGGCCTGTTCCAGCGCGGCGATCACGGGCAGCCCCTGCGCCAGCAGGCCGGCAATGGCGGCAGCCAGCGTGCAGCCGCTGCCGTGGAACTGGCCCGGCAGGCGCTGCCACTGCCATTGGTGATCCACTTCGCCGTAACTGCGGTTGAGCAGGTACGGGCCATCGTCGTGGCCGCCCGTGATCAGCACGTTGCGGCAGCCCTGGCCGCGCAGCATGGCCGCTTGCGCCACACCTTCTTCCATACCGGTGAGGCGATAAGCCTCCGGTCCATTGGGCGTGAGCAATGTCACCAGCGCCAGCAACGGCGCCAGCGCGGCCACCGCGTCGCCGGGCGTGAGCACGTCACCGTGGCCGCTGGCCAGCACCGGGTCCAGCACCACCGGCAGTTGCGGCTGCGTGCGCCGCAGTGCGCGGATCACGTCGGCAATCGCCAGCGCGTTGGCGGCGCTGCCGGGGATACCGATCTTGACCGCGCTGATTGCCATCCTGGCGGTGAGCGCGCGCGCCTGGGCCAGCACCAGGTCGGCGGCCACCGGTTCGACCGCGTACACGCGGTCGTTATCCTGCACCGTGAGCGCGGTGCACACGGTAAGCGCATGCGCGCCCTGCGCCACTACCGCCTGCGCATCGGCCACCAGGCCGGCGCCGCCGGACGGATCGAGGCCGGCAAATACCAGCACGCACGGACGCCGGACCGGCGCAGTGACCGCACTCATTGGCGCGCGCGCCGCACGGTTGCCGGCGTCGCCGACGTCGTCGACCCGGCAACGGGCACGGCGCGCGCCGTCGCCAGTGCGCCGCCAACGGTTCCGATCATCGACGTCGCCGGCACGCCGCCAGCCATGCCCGCACGCGCGTCTGCCATCGCTATGCCGTAATGTTTCGCAGGCTTTGCGGGCGCCATCACGCGGGCGGTCATGCCAGCCGGCCCGCCATCGGCGACGACGGCGATGCGGCGAACTTGCGGGCGATGCGGCCGGCCAGGAATGCTTCGCGCCCGGCCTGCACGCCGAGCTTCATGGCGCGCGCCATGCGCACCGGGTCGCGGGCGCCGGCAATGGCCGTGTTCATCAGCACGCCGTCGCAGCCCAGTTCCATGGCGATCGCCGCGTCCGACGCCGTGCCCACGCCGGCATCGACCAGCACCGGCACCTTGGCCTGCTCGATGATCAGCGACAGATTCCACGGGTTGAGAATACCCATGCCGGAGCCGATCAGGGACGCCAGCGGCATCACCGCCACGCAACCGATGTCCTCCAAAATTTTGGCCTGGATCGGATCATCGCTGCAATACACCATCACGTCGAAGCCGTCCTTGACGAGTGCCTCGGCCGCGACCAGGGTTTCGGGCATGTGCGGGAACAGCGTTTTTTCGTCGCCGAGCACTTCGAGCTTGACCAGCTTGTGGCCATTCAAAAGCTCGCGCGCCATTTGCAGCGTGTAGATCGCGTCCCTGGCCGTGTAGCAGCCGGCCGTGTTGGGCAGTATCGTGTACTGCGACGGCGGCAGCACGTCGAGCAGGCTCGGCGCTTTCGGGTCCTGGCCGATGTTGACGCGGCGAATCGCCACGGTAATGATTTCCGCGCCGGCCGCATCGGTGGCCTCGCGCGTTTGCTGCAAGTCCCGGTACTTGCCGCTGCCGACCAGCAGCCGCGATTGATAGGTTTTTCCTGCGATGGTCAATAAGTCTTGGTTCATATAGCTTCCTTGATGTTCAGCCGCCGCCGATGGCGCGCACGATGTCCACTTTGTCCTGCGGCTGCAGCTCGCGCTGCGGCCACTGCTGGCGCGGCACCACCGCGCGGTTGACGGCCAGCGCCAGCGCCTGGCCCGTCAACGACAAGCCATCGACCAGCTGATCCAGCGTCTGGCGCGCCGGCACCGCGTGCGGCGCGCCATTCAATTCGATTTCGATCATCGATAGCGTCCCTTCACAACTTGCGATACAGCTCGGCGCCGTTCTTGATGAATTCCACCGCCTTCACCTGCATGCCCTGCGCCAGCGCAGCGCCGTCGGTCATGCCGTTGGCCGCCGCGTACTCGCGCACTTCCTGGGTGATCTTCATCGAGCAGAAATGCGGGCCGCACATCGAGCAGAAATGCGCGACCTTGGCCGAGTCTTTCGGCAGCGTCTCGTCGTGGAATTCGCGCGCCTTGTCGGGATCGAGTCCCAGGTTGAACTGGTCGTCCCAGCGGAATTCGAAGCGCGCTTTCGACAAGGCGTTGTCGCGGATCTGGGCGCCCGGGTGGCCCTTGGCCAGGTCGGCCGCGTGCGCGGCGATCTTGTACGTGATGATGCCGTCCTTGACGTCGTTCTTGTCGGGCAGCCCCAGGTGCTCCTTCGGCGTCACGTAGCACAGCATGGCCGTACCATACCAGCCGATTTGTGCGGCGCCGATACCGGACGTGATGTGATCGTAGCCGGGCGCGATGTCGGTGGTCAGGGGCCCCAGCGTGTAGAACGGCGCTTCGTGGCACTGTTCCAGTTGCAGGTCCATGTTTTCCTTGATCAGCTGCATCGGCACGTGGCCGGGGCCTTCGATCATTACCTGCACGTCGTGCTTCCAGGCGATTTGCGTGAGTTCGCCGAGGGTTTTCAGTTCGCCCAGCTGCGCTTCGTCGTTGGCGTCGTAGATCGAGCCGGGACGCAGGCCGTCGCCAAGCGAGAACGACACGTCATACGCCTTCATGATCTGGCAGATCTCTTCGAAGTGCGTGTACAGGAACGATTCCTGGTGGTGCGCCAGGCACCACTTGGCCATGATCGAACCGCCACGCGAGACGATGCCGGTCAGGCGCTTGGCAGTCAGCGGCACGTAGCGCAGCAGCACGCCGGCGTGGATGGTGAAGTAATCGACGCCCTGCTCCGCCTGCTCGATCAGGGTGTCGCGGAAGATTTCCCAGGTCAGGTCTTCGGCCTTGCCGTTGACCTTTTCCAGCGCCTGGTAAATCGGCACCGTACCGATCGGCACCGGGCTGTTACGGATGATCCATTCGCGCGTTTCGTGGATATGCTTGCCGGTGGACAGGTCCATCACGTTGTCGCCGCCCCAGCGGATGGCCCAGGTCATCTTTTCCACTTCCTCGCCGATCGAGGACGTGACCGCCGAATTGCCGATATTGGCGTTGATCTTGACCAGGAAATTGCGACCGATAATCATCGGCTCCACTTCCGGGTGGTTGATGTTGGCGGGGATGATGGCGCGGCCGCGGGCGATTTCGTCGCGCACGAATTCGGGCGTGATTTCCAGCGGAATGCTGGCGCCGAACGACTGGCCCGGGTGCTGGCGGCCCATCAAATCGGCCAGGCGCTGCCCCATCGGGCCGGAGTCTTTCAACTCGGTCAGGTACTCGCGGCGGCGCAGGTTTTCGCGGATCGCCACGTATTCCATTTCGGGCGTGACGATGCCCTGGCGGGCATAGTGCATCTGGGTGACGTTGCGCCCTTCCCGTGCGCGGCGCGGCAGCCGGTGCAAATTGAAACGCAGCTCGGCCAGCGCCGGATCGGCCAGGCGCGCCTGACCGTACTCGGACGTGGGACCGCTCAGTTCCTCGGTATCGTCGCGCTCGAGTATCCACGGCAGGCGCGGCGTGGCGGCCAGGCCCGAGCGGATGTCGATCACGGCCTCGGGGTCGGTATATGGGCCCGAGGTGTCGTACACGTACACCGGTGGGTTGGTCTCGAAGCCGAACGACGCGGGCGTGTCGGCCTGGGTGATGCGGCGCATCGGCACGCGCAGGTCGGGACGGCTGCCTTGTATGTAGACTTTGCTGGAATTGGGCAGCGGGTGGATTGCTGCCTGGTCCACCGTGGCGGTGGCGGACAGGAATTTCTGGTGGGCGTTCATGTGGCTCCTTGGTTGGCTACAGGAGCCAGCAAAGGAGGTAGGACGACACCAGTACCCACAAAAACCGTGGCGGCGTTGTCCTGAGCTTCCCTTCGCTGGCATTATCCAGATCAGGTTCGGAGGGTATTTCTCACCCGCGCCACAGCTGTATGCCGTGCGCAGGACCCCTAGCGTGTGCCGCCCGGCATAGGTCACCGGGCAGCGCGACGATTATAACCGCGCCATGCCGATTGTGCGACCCCGTATTGACAGCAGCGTGCTCGTAGCAAAAACGCCACAACCAGCACGCCACGCTGGGGTATAGTGACCTCATGCCAAGAAGCAATACTTACCGCTGTTCCGTCCTGCCGGTGCGCGCCGCCCGCGGCAGTGCGGACGCTGCATGGGCGCTGCTGCTGGCGATCACGGCCATCGTGCTGCTCCTTGCCAGCGCCACCGAGGCCCAAGCCCAAGGTGCCGAGCGCTGGGCGCCCCTGGCGCATACCGCTTTCAAGCACCACCAGCATGCCGACATGTCCGGCGCCGAAGCAATCGTTCAGGACCGCCAGGGATTTGTGTGGATCGGTACCCAGGCCGGGCTACTGCGCTGGGACGGCACCCGGCACATCCGGTACCTGGCCGACCCCGACCGGAGCGACACCCTGCCCGACAGCTATATCCTGAGCCTGCACATCGACAGCCGCGAACGGCTGTGGGTCGGCATGAATTCGGGCGGCGTGGCGCGCTACGATGCCGAGCGCGATACCTTTGTCCGCTATCGCACCGGCACCGGCATGGACGGCCAGGCCAATGGCGATGGCAGCGCCATCGCCGACGACGGCACCGGCGGGGTGCTGGTCGGCCATGGCACCGGCATCGACCGCATCGACGCTTCCGGCGCGGTCAGCCACCTGACCTATGCCGAGGGTACCATCCCGGCAGGCGGTATCAACCGGCTGCTGCGCGCCGCCGATGGCCGGCTCTGGATAGGCACCGAGCGCGGCCTGTTCCTGCTGGACGCCCAGCGGCGCCTGCGGCCGGTGGCCCTCGGTGACGCGGGGTTGCCGGCGCTGGCGGTCATTGTGCTGTTCCAGGACAGCGCCGGCCGCATCTGGATCGGCACCCGCGCCAACGGCGCGTTCCTGCTCGACCCGGCAACGCTGCAAGCTGCGCCCGTGCAAGAGCACGGGCCGGCGGCGTCGCTGCCCACCGACCGCGTGACGGCGATCATCGAAGTGGCGCCCGACGAACTGTGGTTCGGCACCGACGGCGGTGCGGGCGGCATCCTGGTATTCGATGCCCGCAGCGGCGCCTCGCGCCGTATTCGCCACAGCGCCGATGCGGCGGACAGCCTGCCCGACAACAACATCATGACCATGTTCCGCGAGCGCGGCGGCATCGTGCTGGTCGCCACCATGGGCTGCGTCAGTCAGCACGGACCGGTGACCGGGGCAATCACCACGGTGCGCCACCTAGGCCAGGCAGGCAGCGGCATCCTGAGCGTGCCGGCCATGATGCAGGCGCCGGACGGACGCATGTGGCTGTCGATTGCCGGCGGTGGCGTGGCGATCGTCGACCCGGTCAGTGGCCGCGTGACCACCGTGCCCGACCTGGCCAAGGGCCGGGTGCTGGCGATTGCGCCCGGCCCCGATGGCGACATCTACCTCGGCACCCAGCAAGGCCTGTACCGCGCCGACGCCGACGGCCGCCGCGCACGCCTGGTGCCAGTACCAGGGCGCGGGCCGGACGTGGAAGTGTGGGCGCTGGCCTGGAGCGACCGGGTGCTGTGGCTCGGCGGTCTCGATGGCGTCTGGGCGCTGCAGCTGCAGGCCCCTGGCGGACGCGACATGCTGCGCCTGCTGCGCCACGAAATGCTGCGCCTGGGCGACCACCGCGTCACTGCCCTGCTGGCAGCCGGTAACGATCTCTGGGTAGGCACCCGCACCGGGGTAGCGCGGCTCGACCGCTACGACCATGCCGCCATCGGCGTCGAGGTGCTTCCTACCGAGCTGGCCACGCCCGACCGCCTGGCGCCCGGCTACGTGTCGTCGTTGCTGGTGGACCGCCAGGGGCGGCTGTGGCTGTCGAACTTCGGCACCGGCGTGATCCTGCTTGAACGCACCGATGCCGATGGAAGGCGGCGCATGCGCCGGTTTGGCCGGCAGCAGGGCATGCCCGACAATGGCGTCAACAAGCTGCTGGAGGACGGCGACGGCGCCATCTGGGCCAGCACCGAGACCGGCCTGGCGCGCATCGATCCGCGCACCCTGGCGGTCATGCCGCTCGGTGCTGGCGACGGCGTGCAGGTGCCCGTGTACTGGACCAATTCCGGCACCCGGACTGCTGCGGGCGAACTGGTGTTCGGAGGTTTGACAGGCCTGACCGTGTTGCGTCCACGCGCGCTGGCGCCATGGCGCTACGCGCCGCCGGTCGCGGTCACCCGCATCCTGCTGGGCGACCGCGAAATCCCGGGCAGCATCTACAACCTCGCCGGCCGCAAGGCTGCGCCGATCACGGTCACGCCGGAAGGACGCGAGCGCGGCTTCTCGCTTGAATTCGCCGCGCTCGACTATTCTGCGCCCGAACGCAACCGCTATGCCTACCAGCTCAAGGGCTTCGATCGCGACTGGATCGCCACCGACGCCGCCACCCGCCGCGCCAGTTATACCAACCTGCCGCCGGGCGACTACATGCTGCTGCTGCGCGGCTCGAACCGCAGCGGTGAATGGTCGGCGCCGCTGGAGGTGCCGGTGCGGGTGCTCACCGCGTGGCACCAGCAACCGTGGGCGCGCCTGGGCGCGGTGCTGCTGGCAGCGGCGCTGCTGGCCGGCCTGATGCAGCTACGCACCAGGTACCTGCGCCGGCGCCAGCGCGAACTGGAGGCGATGGTGCAAGCGCGCACCGCCGAACTACGCGCCACCCAGGCGCAGCTGGAAACCCTGGCCTACAGCGATGCCCTCACCGGCCTGGCCAACCGGCGCCTGTTCAGCGACGAGCTGCGCCTGCTGGTGGCGCAGACCGAGCGCGGCGGCCCGGCATTCACCCTGCTGCTGATCGATCTCGACCACTTCAAGCCGGTCAACGACACCTACGGCCACGACGCCGGCGACGCCCTGCTGGTGGCGGCCGCCGGACGCCTGCTGGCGGCGGTGCGCGAGTCGGACCGGGTGTTCCGCCTGGGCGGCGACGAGTTCGCCGTCTTGCTGGGCCAGGCCACCGACCGCGCCACCCTGGAGCCCATGTGCGCGCGCATGCTGCACGACCTGGCCCAACCGCTGCTGCTGCCCGCCGGGGCGACGATCGAGATCAGCGCCAGCGTGGGCGCGGCGGTGCACCAGCGCGGCCACAGCCACGAACAGCTCTACAAGCAGGCCGACGTGGCGCTGTACCGCGCCAAGGCGGCGGGGCGCAATGCCTGGTGGCTGGCCGAAGACCCGGGTTAGGCCGCTGCGCGCAGCGGCGGCTGCGTCATCTATAATGGCTGTTTTCGCACATTACTCTGCCCAATCATGGAATTAGCCAAGTCTTTCGAGCCTGCCGACATTGAACAATTCTGGCGTACGGAGTGGGAATCGCGCGGTTACTACACCGCCACCCTCGACGCCGGCAAACCTTCTTTCAGCATCCAGCTGCCGCCGCCGAACGTCACCGGCACCCTGCACATGGGCCACGCGTTCAACCAGACCATCATGGATGGCCTGACGCGCTACCACCGCATGCTGGGCCATAACACGGCCTGGATCCCCGGCACCGACCACGCCGGCATCGCCACCCAGATCGTCGTCGAGCGCCAGCTCGACGCGCAAAAGATTTCGCGCCACGACCTCGGCCGCGACGAATTCATCAAGCGCGTGTGGGAGTGGAAGGAAAAATCGGGTTCCACCATCACCGGCCAGATGCGCCGCCTGGGCGCCTCGCCCGACTGGCAGCGCGAATACTTCACCATGGACGACACCCGCTCGAAGGTCGTTACCGACGTCTTCGTGCGCCTGCACGAGCAGGGCCTGATCTACCGTGGCAAGCGCCTGGTCAACTGGGACCCGGTGCTGGGCACCGCCGTCTCCGACCTCGAAGTGGTGTCGGAAGAAGAAGACGGCTCGATGTGGTACATCAAGTACCCGCTGGCCGACGGCTCGGGCACCATTACCGTGGCGACCACCCGTCCGGAAACCATGCTGGGCGACGTCGCCGTGGCGGTCGATCCGACCGACGAGCGCTATGCTGCGCTGGTCGGCAAGATGCTGACCCTGCCGCTGGTCGGTCGCGAAATCCCGATCATCGCCGACGAATATGTCGACAAGGCGTTCGGTACCGGCTGCGTGAAAATCACCCCGGCGCACGACCAGAACGACTACGCGGTCGGCCAGCGCCACCAGTTGCCGATGCTGTCGATCTTCACGCTCGAAGCGAAGATCAACGACGAAGCGCCCGAGCAATATCGCGGCATGGACCGTTTTGTCGCGCGCAAGCAGATCGTTGCCGACCTCGAAGCGGCCGGCCTGCTCGAAGAAGTCAAAAAGCACAAGCTGATGGTGCCGCGCGGCGACCGTACCGGCGTGGTCATCGAACCGATGCTCACCGACCAGTGGTTCGTCGCCATGAGCAAACCGGCGCCCGAAGGCACGTTCTTCCCCGGCAAATCGATTGCCGAAACCGCGCTGGAAAAAGTGGCCAGCGGCGACATCAAGTTCGTCCCTGAAAACTGGAGCAACACGTACAACCAGTGGCTCAACAACATCCAGGACTGGTGCATCTCGCGCCAGCTGTGGTGGGGCCATCAAATCCCGGCGTGGTACGACGAAGCCGGCAATATTTTTGTCGCCAAGACCGAAGCCGAAGCGCTGGTCAAGCAGCAGGCGGCCGGCAGCACCGGTCCGCTGCGCCGCGATGCCGACGTGCTCGACACCTGGTTCTCGTCGGCGCTGGTGCCGTTCTCCACCCTGGGCTGGCCTGAAGAAACACCTGACTTGAAGGCTTTCTTGCCGTCGTCGGTGCTGGTCACCGGCTTCGACATCATCTTCTTCTGGGTGGCGCGCATGGTGATGTTCACCCTGCACTTCACCGGCAAGGTACCGTTCGAGACCGTGTACGTGCACGGCCTGGTGCGCGACTCGACCGGCCAGAAAATGTCCAAGTCGAAAGGCAATACGCTCGACCCGATCGACCTGATCGACGGCATCGGCATCGATGCGCTGGTGGCCAAACGCACCACCGGCCTGATGAACCCGAAAGACGCGGTCAAGATCGAAAAGGCCACGCGCAAGGAATTCCCGGAAGGCATCGCCGCCTACGGCACCGACGCCGTGCGCTTTACCATGGCGTCGTACGCTTCGCTGGGCCGCAACATCAACTTCGACCTCGGCCGCGCCGAAGGCTACCGCAACTTCTGCAACAAGCTGTGGAACGCCACCCGCTTCGTGCTGATGAACACGGAAGAGAAGGATTGCAGCGCCAGCGACGCCGACCTGTCGAACGCCGACAAGTGGATCATCTCGCTGCTGCAAAAGGCCGAGCTGGATGTGGCCAAGGGTTTCGAAGACTACCGCTTCGACAACATCGCTTCCACCATCTACAAGTTCGTGTGGGACGAGTACTGCGACTGGTACCTGGAAGTAGCCAAGGTGCAGGTACAACACGGCACCGAAGGGCAGCAACGCGCCACCCGCCACACGCTGCTGCGCGTGCTGGAAGTGGTGCTGCGCCTGGCGCATCCGGTCATCCCGTTCGTCACCGAAGCGCTGTGGCAGGCGGTAGCGCCGCTGGCCGGCAAAACCGGTGCGTCCATCATGATGCAGCCGTACCCGATCGCCAACACCGCCAATATCGATGAGTCGGCTGAAGCGTGGATGCTGCAACTGAAATCGCTGATCGACGCCACCCGCAACCTGCGCGGCGAAATGCAGCTGGCGCCGTCGCTGCGCGTGCCGCTGATCGTCGAGCCGGCCAACGCTGCCGACAAAGAGGCGCTGGCACTGTGCGCGCCGTACATCCAGGCGCTGGGCAAGCTGGCCGAAGTGCAGATCGTCGATGCCCTGCCCGATTCGCCGGCAGCAGTGGCAATTGTCGGCACGACCAAGCTGATGCTCAAGGTCGAGATCGATGTGAAAGCGGAACGCGAGCGCCTGGCCAAGGAAATCACGCGCGTGGAAGGCGAAATCGCCAAGGCCAACGGCAAGCTGTCGAACGAGAGTTTCGTCGCCCGCGCGCCGGTGGAAGTGGTGGCGCAGGAGAAGGAACGCGTTGCCAACTTCTCGGCCACGCTGGACAAGATGCGCGAGCAACTGGCCAAGCTGCCGGCGGCCTGATTCCTGATCCTGGCACGAAAGCCGCCTGCGGGCGGCTTTTTTTTCGCCCACGCGCCCAGCCTTCACTGCTAGAATAATATGATATTCCTTTAACAAGGCTAGCGATGACGCAGTGGACCGGTGGCTATGTGGACGGGATCGACTACACCCACGGCTACTATCGCGAACTCGGTCCGTTGCACGCGGCCATGGCGCTGGCCCATGCCGGCGTGCGCATGCCCACGGTCGGCCACGCGTGCGAACTCGGTTTCGGCCAGGGCCTGTCCACCAACATCCACGCGGCCGCCAGCAACGTCGCCTGGTACGGCACCGATTTCAATCCGTCGCAGGCCCGATTTGCCGCCCACCTGGCGCAGGCGGCCGACAGCGGCGCGCAACTGGTGGACCAGTCGTTTGCCGACTATTGCGCACGCCCTGATCTGCCCGATTTCGACTTCATCGCGCTGCACGGCATCTGGAGCTGGGTGTCGCCAGACAACCGGGCGCTGCTGCTCGACTTCGTGCAACGCAAGCTCAAACCCGGCGGCGTGCTCTACCTGAGTTACAACTGCCATCCCGGCGGTGCACCGATGGTGCCGGTGCGCGAACTGCTGAGCGGCTATGCCGCGCGCATGACGGCGCCGGGCGCCGGCATCGATCGCCGCATTGACGCTGCACTGGCGTTCGCCGGCAAGTTGCTGGCCACCCGCCCCGCCTACCTGGAAGCGCATCCGCAACTGGCCGAACGCGTGGCAGCTCTGCAACAGCAGGACCGCCGCTACCTGGCCCATGAATATTTCAACCAGGACTGGCAACCGGTCAGTTTTGCCGAGCAGGCGGCCACGCTGGGCGCGGCAGGCCTCGAATTCGCGTGTGACGCCCACCACCTCGACCAGATCGGCTTGCTCAACCTGAGCGCAGCGCAACGTGCATTGCTGGCGCAATTGCCCGACCCGGTGCTGTGTCAGGGCGTGCGCGACTTGATGATGAACCAGAACTTCCGCCGCGACTACTGGGTCAAGAGCGCCGACCGGCAGCGCCTGGCTCCTGCCGAGCACGACGCCGCGCTGCGCGGCCAGCGCGTGGTGATGGTGATGCCGCGCGCCGATGTCGAACTCCGGGTGCGGACCAGCACCTTCGATATCGCGCTGAACCAGGCCGCCTACACGCCGCTGCTCGACCTGCTGCAAGACCACCAGCCGCGCACCGTGGCCGAAATCGAGCGCGCGGTACCGATGCGCGGTGGCTTGCGCCTGCTGTACGAGGCGATCTTCATCCTGTGCGGCACCGGCGTGCTGGCGCCCGCGCAGGCCCCTGTCACGGTGGCCGCCGCGCGGGCGGGCAGCCGCCGGCTGAACCTGGCACTGTGGGCGCGCGCGCGCGACAGCGACGACATCAGCTACCTGGCGTCGCCGGTCATCGGCGGCGGCCTGGCCATGCCCCGCATTCTGCAACTGTTTCTGCTCGCACAGTCGCAAGGCGTGCGCGGTGCGGCGGCCTGGAGCGAGTTTGCGTGGGCCATCGTGGCCGGCCAGGAGATGCCGCTACAGCGCGACGGCCAGCCGCTGACCACCGCCGCCGACCAGCTGGCCGAACTGCGGCGCAAGGCGGAAATTTTCGAAAGCGCGTACCTGGCCATGTACCAGCTGCTGGGCATCGCCGATACTGCGTGATGCATTTAAATATTATCAAGTCAAACCAAGGAATCGCACCATGAACGACTGGATCGGCGGCGATGTCGCAGATCTCAACTACACCCACGTCTACTACCAGGAACTCAGCCCCTTGCGGATTGCCATGG
Organism: Duganella sp. FT27W; assembly: GCF_009295655.1. Classification (NCBI taxonomy): domain Bacteria; kingdom Pseudomonadati; phylum Pseudomonadota; class Betaproteobacteria; order Burkholderiales; family Oxalobacteraceae; genus Duganella; species Duganella sp. FT27W. The sequence goes on along the minus strand of NZ_WHIV01000007.1, from coordinate 113,823 downwards.
CCTTCGCCAGCGCCGGTCTGCAAACGCCGGCGAGCGGGATAGCCTGCGAACTCGGCTTCGGCCAGGGTGTCTCCGCCAATATCCACGCGGCCGCCGGCATCACCCGCTGGCACGGCACCGACTTCAATCCGGCCCAGGCGGCGTTCGCGCGCGATCTGGCCGCAGCCTCGGGCAATGGCGCGCAACTGGTGGACCAGTCGTTTGCCGAATTCGTCGTCCGCGACGACCTGCCCGACTTCGACTACATCTGCGTGCACGGCATCTGGTGCTGGGTGTCGCCCGCGAACCAGGCGCTGATCGTCGACTTCGTGCGCCGCAAGCTCAAGGTGGGCGGCGTGCTCTTCATCAGCTACAACTGCCAGCCCGGCTGGGCGCCGATGGCGCCGGTGCGCGGCTTGCTCACCAGTTATACTAATATCATGACCGCCCCCGGCGCCGGCCGCACCCAGCGCATCGACAGCGCGCTCGATTTCACCGACCGCCTGCTGGAAACCACACCCGCCTATTTCGCCGCTTATCCGCGCGTGGCGGAACGATTGAAGTCGCTGCGCGCGCAAAACCGTCAATACCTGGTGCACGAATACTTCAGCCGCGACTGGCAGCCGACGAGCTTTGCCGAGATGGCGGACATCCTCGGGGAAGCCAAGCTCACCTATGCCTGCTCGGCCCAGTATCTCGACCACATCGTCGAACTGAACTTGAGCCGGCCCCAGCATGCGCTGCTGGCCGAGCTGACCGACCCGGTCTTCTTCCAGAGCGTGCGCGACTTCATGGTCAACCAGAATTTCCGCTGCGATTACTGGGTCAAGGGCGCGCGCCCGCTGTCGCTGCTGGAAAAGGCCGAAGCCATGCGCCGCCAGCGCGTGGTGCTGGTGGCGCCACCGCATTTGTTCGAGCTGAAAATCACGGGCCGCGCCATTGAAGGCCAGTTGAGCGAAGCGATCTACCTGCCGCTGCTGCAACTGCTGGCGGACTACCAGCCGCACACGGTGGGCGAACTGGAAGCGGCGTTGGCGGACCAGGGCCTGACGCTGACGCAGGTGTTCGAGGCAATGCTGATGATGATCGGCAAAGGCAATGTGATGCTGGCGCAGGAAGCGGATGCCATCGAGGCCGCCACTGCCACCGCCCAGCGCCTGAACCTGGCCCTGTTCGAGCATGCGCGCAGCAGCGAGGAAATCGCCTTTATCGCGTCGCCGGTGCTGGGCGCAGGCGTGTCGGCGCCGCGCATCGTGCAGCTGTTCCTGCTGGCGCATGTGCAAGGCTTGCGCGGCGTGGCCGCCCTCACCGACTTCGTGTGGAACACGCTGTCGTCGCAGGATCACCGCATAGTCAGGGACGGCGTGCGGCTCGATGACCCGGCCGACAGCATTGCCGAAATCACGCTGCAGGCCGAACGCTTCGAGAAAGACTTCCTGGCGATGTACCTGGCGCTGCGCGTCATCGCCTGATCGCCTGATCGCCTGGTTATTGCGCCAGCAACTCGGCGTAACGCGCCACGTCGACGTTGCCGCCGCTGATGATGATGCCCACGCGCTGGCCTTGCAGCTGCTCTTTCATGGCGCGCGCGGCAGCCAGGCCCAGGCAGCCGGTCGGTTCCACCACGAGCTTCATGCGCGCGGCAAAGAAACGCATTTCCGCGCGCAACTGCGCATCGCTCACGGTCACAATATCGTCAACATCGCGGCGGATGATGGGGAACGTCAGGTTGCCCAGGTGCTGGGTCTGGGCGCCGTCGGCGATCGTCTTCGGGGTGTCGATGTGGACGATGCTGCCGCTGCGGAACGATTGCTGGCCGTCATTGCCCGCTTCCGGCTCCACACCGTACAGTTTGGTGGCCGGCGACAAGGCACGCGTGGACAGCGCCGAACCGCTCAGCAACCCGCCGCCACCGAGGCACACGAACAGCGTGTCGAGCGAGCCCACTTCCTCGAACAGCTCCTTGGCGGCCGTGCCCTGGCCGGCGATCACGTCGGCGTGGTCGTACGGCGGAATGAGCGTGAGGCCACGCTGCTGCGCCAGGTCGCGGCCGATCTGTTCGCGGTCTTGCGTGTAGCGGTCGTACAGCACCACTTCCGCGCCATAGCCACGGGTGGCGGCGATTTTCGATGGCGGCGCATCGTGCGGCATGACGATGGTGGCCGGGATGCCGGTCAGCTGCGCCGACAAGGCAATGCCCTGCGCATGGTTGCCGGACGAGAAAGCCACGACACCGGCACGGCGCTGCCCGGCATCGAACTTGGCCAGCGCGTTATACGCGCCGCGGAACTTGAACGCGCCCATGCGCTGCAAGTTTTCACACTTGAAAAACACTTCGGCGCCCAGCTCGCTGTTGGCGGTGCGCGAAGTCATTACCGGCGTGCGGTGGGCAACGCCGGCAATGCGTTCCGATGCAGCAACCACATCGGCATAGGTGGGCAGAGTTTGATCGGTCATGATGGTTTCCTTGATTAACGGGCGTCGTTGTAGACGGTGGCACGGGAGACGTTGAGGTAGGCGGCAACGATGTCCATCGCGCGCCGCACGTCGGACAGGCCGCTGTCCTTCAGTTCGCGCATCAGCGCGCGGCGCTCGTCGGCCTTGAGCGCGCGCGGCGTGGTGCCGTGGCGGGCGGCAAAGTCGTCGATGCGCAGGCGGATGGCGTCGGCGCCGGTGGGCTGCAGGGTATCGTTGACGGCGGCGACCGTGTCCACGCTGCCGAACTGGGTCAGCATGGTGTTGAGGCTGCGGAACACGGTGAGATCGACATTCAGGCACAGCGCCGCCACGTAGCGGCCGTCGCTGTCCTTGATGCCGACCGACGTGCTCTTGGCCAGGCGGCCGTCCGGGAAGGTATTCGGGTAGTTGGCGATCACCTGGTCGAAGTCGGGATCGGCCGCGCGCGCCAGCCCCAGCTCGGTAGCCGGCTCGCCCACGCTGCGCCCGGACAGGTTGTTATGAATCGCCAGAATGGCGTGCTCGGGCTCGGTCAGGTCATGCAGCACCACTTCGCAAAAAGGCGCCAGCGTCTTGCCCAGGCCATCGGCCACCTGCTGGAGCTGGGCCAGCAGGTTCTGGTGTTCGGAAGTTTTTTTCATCCAAACATATTATCTTGTTTTAGACTTTTTGTACAATACCTGGATTGAATGGCGATGCGTCGAGGTATTCCCATTCCAGCGCCAGCGGCATGTCGCGCAGCAGCCATTGTTCCACCTTGAAATCGAGCGAGCGCCCGGTGTCGCCGTCGAGATGGCCGGGGGCAAGCTCGTGCCATTGCAGCGTGACGGTGCCCGTCAGTTGCAGCAGGCGGCCCTTGTCGAAGTCGGGAATGATCAGCCCCGCATGGGGATCGACCGCGAAGTTGCCCAGCGTGTTGAACATGCTGTTGCCGTGATAATCGGGGATGCGCAAGGTGTGCTCGTCCAGCAGTTGCACGAAACCGCGGTTGCCGCCCCGGTGCGAGGCATCGGCGCCGCTGTCGGCGTGATGGCTGGCGATGAACACGGTATCGGCCTGGCGCACGATCTCTGCCACGGCGCCGCGCAGTACGGTGCCGCCGGCGGCCTGCTGCGGCAACACGCGCGGACCTGGCTGACTGCGCTGGCGCAACTGGCGGCGCTGGATGTACTGCGGGCAGTTCGGATACGCTTCCCGCACTTCAACCTCGACATGGCGCCCGTTGAGATGGCGGACCACGCCATTGACGCGGTAGCGGCGGCGCTTGCCGAGGTCGATGAACAGCATGCCCAGTTGCCCGCCCACGGCCAGGTTGGCCCACAGCGGATCGGCGGCATCACGCGCGGCAGCCGGCGCCTCGATCAGCACCGCGTCGCCGTCCGCGTGGACAAAGCCCGGTTGGCCGAACAGCATCGACGACCACATCCGTCCGGCGCTGTCCGCACTGGCCAACACCACCATGAAATGGCCGGCAATGAACGGCCGCGCGCCCGCCATCACGGTGGCAGAGATCATCCCGGTGCGCTGCTCGGCGATATGGCGCTGCCCGGCGCGTTGCTGCACGGCCAGCTCGCCGGCATGAAAAGTATGGTCGTCCATGGTCTGTCTCCCGATCGATTGCTGATGTTGTCATTGTGCGAAATAATGGGCCACGCGAGAATAGCCGCGCTGCGACAATCACCGTTTCGCCTGGAGAAAGAATGGACCAGTTTCACCTGATGAATGTTTTTGTTGCCACGGGCGAGGAAGCCAGCTTTGCCAGGGCGGCGCGGCGCCTGGACCTGTCGCCGGCAGCCGTCACCCGCGCCATTGGCGCGCTCGAGGAACAGTTGGGCGTCAAGCTCCTGCAGCGCACCACGCGCCACGTGCGCCTGACCGAGGCGGGCCAGCGCTACCTCGACGACAGCCGCACCATCCTGGCCAGCCTCGAGGAAGCCAACCAGGCTGCCGCCGGCATCAACGCAGCGCCCCGTGGCAACCTGTCGGTGACGGCGCCGGTATTGTTCGGCAAATTATTCGTGATGCCGGGCATCGTGCAATTCCTGGACAGGTATCCCGAGGTGGACGTGTCCGCCTGGTTCCTCGACCGCGTGGTCAACCTGGTCGATGAAGGCATGGACGTGGCCGTGCGCATCGGTCACCTGCCCGACTCCGGCCTGAAGGCGGCGCGCGTGGGCCAGGTGCGGCGCGTGCTGTGCGCGGCGCCCGCCTATCTCGACCGCCACGGCGTGCCCGCCGACCCGGCCGACCTGTCACGGCACACCATCATCTCCGCCAATCACATGTCGCCGCGCGTGGAATGGAAGTTCGGCGCGCAGGACGACCCGACTACGGTACGCCTGCACGCGCGCCTGACGGTCACCAGCAATGATGCGGCCATCACCGCAGCCGTCGCCGGGCTCGGCATCTGCCGCCTGCTGTCCTACCAGGTGGCCGACGACGTCGCTGCCGGCCGCCTGCGCATCCTCCTGGCCGAGCACGAGGAAACCCCGTGGCCGGTGCACGTGGTGCACCGCGAGGGCAAGTTCGGCTCATCGAAGGTGCGGTACTTCATCGACCTGCTGGTGGCCCACCTGCGCGCGCATCCGTACCTGCGCGACCTGCCGAAGGCCGAGCTGCACCTGCTCGACACCGGTCACTTCGCACTGGAAGAAGACAGCGCTGCCATTGGCGCCCTGATGCGCGATTTTCTCGGTCGTCACGTCAAGCGCTAACCGGGTGGCGGACCGGTGTGCGGTTTTCGACACCGTCCTCTAATCCAGGCGTATCGGTGCGCCGCAGTGCGGGACAGTTCGTATAATGGTCCAACAACAACCATTGGAGACCGATCATGAAACTGCTTGCCGCCACGGCTGCCGCCGCCACCGCCCTGCTCGCTTTTGCCGCCCCGCTTGCGCACGCCGCCGACCTGGCGTCGCCGGTGGGACTGTGGCAAAACATCGACGACGAGACCAACAAGCCCAAGGCGCTGATCCGCATCACCGACACCAACGGCACTCTGCAAGGCCAGATCGAAAAACTGTACCGCGATGCCGGCGAAGACCAGAATCCGCTGTGCGTGAAATGCGAAGGCGCCAAGAAGGACCAGCCGATCACCGGCATGGTCATCCTCACCGGCCTGAAGAAAGACGGCGACGAATACACGGGCGGCGAAATCCTCGACCCGGCCAAGGGCAAAACCTACAAGAGCAAGATGCACCTGACCGACGGCGGCAAAAAGCTCAGCGTACGCGGCTACATCGGCACGCCGATGCTGGGCCGCACGCAAACCTGGGTACGGCAGGACTGATTCAACTGCCTGCAACGACAACCAGCCGGCGTGATGCCGGCTTTTTTACGCCGCTCAGGGAACCGATGCGTTGGGCGCACGATAGCGGTGCGCGTGCGCCACGCCTACTGCTGTATGCCCTTGCCGGTGGCGGTCCAGTAAATGCCGCCCATCAGGTGCGCCAGGTATTGCGGGTCGCGGTACATTTCGCCGTTGTGGCCCAGCGAGGTGACGAATACCCGCCCCTTTTCAACCTGGTGATACCACGCCACCGGGTGGTCGCGGCCCATGCCTTGCGTGGTCTGGCCGGGCCAGATTTTGGTCGGGTCGTAGGTGCTTTCATCGACGTTCAGCACCGGGTGGATCGCGATGTTGTGGGGATTGTCGAAGATGTACCATTCGTCGCTCCAGATCCAGCGGTCGGGAATGCCGAATGTTGCCGGGAATTTTTTATCGACCACGTACGCCACGCCGGTTTGCAGCATCGGGTGGTTGCCCACCCGGCGGCCCACCAGCTTTTCAAACCACGGCCAGGTGTTGGGCGGAATGATCAGCGAGCGGTGCACCAGCATGGCGTTGCCGCCGCCGCGCATATAGTCCTCGAACTTTTTACGGCGCGCTTCGTTCAGTTCCTCGCCCGGCGTGTTGAGGAACATGATGGTGGCGTACTGTTTGAGATCGCCATCGAACGCCTCGGGTCGGTGCGTGTACACCACCTCGAACGCGTGCAGCTTGCCCAGCTTTTCCAGACTGTCGCGGGCGATCGGGATGTATTCGTAGTGGTATTTGCCGGGCATGGCAAACACCAGTATCTTGTACTGGTCGTCGGCGCGGCTGGGCGCGGCCAGCAGCAAGGTGGCGATAGCCAGCACGGCCAGCAGGATTTTTCGCATGGTTGTCTCCGTGATTTTGATCTAGTTAGCGCTAACATCGGACTGATCAATATACACGTTTTTACTACGCAAGTGATACGATTCTCGACGATGAAAATATTCCTGATCTTGGTGGGTTGGATCGCCGTGGCGCTCGGTGTGCTGGGCATCTTCCTGCCGCTGCTGCCGACCACGCCGTTCCTGCTGCTCGCCTCCGCCTGCTTCGCGCGCGGCTCCTCGCGCATGCACAACTGGCTGCAAACCAACCGCGTGTTCGGCAAATACCTGCGCGACTATGAAAACGGCCACGGCATGCCGCTGCGCGCCAAGGTCTGGGTGCTGATCTTCATGTGGTGCTCGATGGGGTATTCGATGTGGCGCCTGCAGCATTTGCCGGCGTTGCAAGTGCTGCTGGTGGTGATCGGCGCTGGCGTGACGATCTATCTGACGCGCTTCGTGCCGACCATGGTGATGGCGAAAAAGCCGGAGTAAGCCAGACTAAACCGGCGGCGTCGCATGCTTGCGCAAGTGCCGGTCCAGGCTGTTGGCAAAGCTCTGGCGGTCGCTCTGGCTGAAGGCGGCCGGGCCGCCGGTATCGACCCCACTGCCGCGCAGCTCATCCATGAAGGCGCGCATGGTCAGCATCTGGGCGATGTTATCGTTGGTGTAGAACTCGCCGCGCGGGTTGAGCGCAAAGCCGCCCTTCTTCAATACATCGGACGCCAGCGGAATGTCGCCCGTTACCACCAGGTCGCCCGGTGCCAGCAGGCGCACGATTTCCTGGTCGGCCACGTCGGCGCCGGACGGCACTTGCACCGAACGGATAAAGCGCGACGGCGGCACTCTGAGTAACTGGTTGGCTACCAGCGTGACCTGCAACTGCATGCGGTCGGCCACGCGGTACAGGATATCTTTTACGACAGCCGGACAGGCATCGGCATCGACCCAAATCTGCATCACAGGTCCGCCCACAGTTCGCCGTTGGGGCTGGTGCGCGGGGGCGTCACGCCGAAGTGGCGGTAGGCGGCCGGCGTGGCTACCCGGCCGCGCGGCGTGCGCTGCAAAAAGCCTTGCTGGATCAGATAGGGTTCGAGCACGTCTTCGATGGTGTCGGCCGCTTCGCCGATGGCTGCCGCCAGGTTGCCGATACCCACCGGGCCGCCGCCGAACTTGAACAGCACCGCTTCGAGCAGCTTGCGGTCCATCACGTCGAAGCCGACGGTATCGACATCGAGCATGACCAGCGCGGCATCGGCCGTGGCCTTGGTGATGTCGCCATTGCTTTTCACTTCCGCGTAGTCGCGCACGCGGCGCAGCAGGCGGTTGGCGATACGCGGCGTGCCGCGCGCGCGGCGGGCGATTTCCACGGCGCCGTCGGGGTGGATATTGGCCTTGAGCAGCGCGGCGCTGCGGGTGACGATCTTGGTCAGTTCCTCGGTGTTATAAAACTCGAGGCGGGCGACGATGCCGAAACGGTCGCGCAGCGGATTGGTCAACATGCCGGCGCGCGTGGTGGCGCCGACCAGCGTAAACGGTTGCAGGTCGAGCTTGACGGAGCGCGCAGCCGGGCCTTCGCCGATCATGATATCGATCTGGTAGTCTTCGAGCGCCGGGTACAGGATTTCCTCGACCACCGGCGACAGGCGGTGGATCTCGTCGATGAACAACACGTCGTTCGCTTCGAGGTTGGTCAGAATCGCGGCCAGGTCGCCCGGACGCTCGAGCACCGGGCCCGACGTCTGGCGCAGGTTGACGCCCATTTCGCGGGCAATGATGTTGGCCAGCGTGGTCTTGCCGAGGCCAGGCGGACCGAACAGCAAAGTGTGGTCAAGCGCCTCGCTGCGGTTGCGCGCGGCGGCAATAAAAATCTCGAGCTGGTCGCGGATCTTGGACTGCCCGACATATTCATCGAGAAGCTTGGGACGCAGGGCCCGTTCGATGGCCTCTTCGTTGGGCGACGTGGGCGCTGCGTCGATAATGCGCTGTTCGGTGAAGCTGTCGGTCTGGATGCTCATGCGTTACTTGGTCGTGGTGAATTGGTGCGAAATGCATGCAAAACAGGCGGATCCCGGCTTGCCAATGCACAGTGTAGGCTAGTTTGCGCAAACCGCCCAGCCAGTACATCACCCCTTGGATAACGCCTTCAACGCCTGCTTGATACCGTCCGACACGCCGGCGCCCGCCGGGACGGTTTTGAGCGCCAGCAGCGCTTCCTTGTCGGAGTAGCCCAGCGCCAGCAGCGCGTTGAGGATGTCCGATTGCGAGTCGGGGACCGATGGCGCGCCGCCGGCGCCGAGGTCCGCGCCCAGCTTGCCTTTCAATTCGAGCAGCAGGCGCTCGGCGGTTTTCTTGCCGATGCCGGGTACCTTGATCAGGCGGCCCGATTCCTGCAGCGTCACCGCCTGCGCCAGGTCGGCGATCGACATGCCGGACAAGATCGACAACGCGGTGCGCGCGCCGACGCCGCTGATCTTGATCAGCAAACGGAACACGGCGCGCTCGTCGGCATGGCCAAAGCCGAACAGCAAATGGGCGTCCTCGCGGATGGCCTGGTGGGTAAACAGCACCACCTTCTCGCCCACGTTGGGCAGGTTGTAGAACGTGCTCATCGAAACATCGACTTCGTAGCCGACGCCGCCGCAATCGACCAGCAATTGCGGCGGATTTTTTTCAAGCAAAATACCGGAGAGACGACCGATCATCGTGTGGACACCTTGTGAATGGGGATAAATTAGCCGACCAGGCGACCACGCTTCATGCGCAGGCCGGCCAGCGGACCGCCCAGCGCAGTGGCGCCTGCGGTGGTGGTCTTGATGCCGGCGCTGGCGATCAGGGTCAGCGTGTCGCGGCTGTGGGCGTGGCAGATGGCAATGCCGAGCGCGTCGGCGGCGTCGGTGCCGGGCAGGCCGGGCAGCGACAGCAACCGCGCCACCATGTCCTGCACCTGCGACTTGACGGCGCGGCCCGTGCCGACGACTGCCTGCTTGATCTGGGTAGGCGAATATTCGGCCACCGCCAGGTTGGCCGACACCAGCGCGCAAATCGCCGCGCCACGGGCCTGGCCCAGCAGCAAAGTAGATTGCGGATTGACGTTGACGAACACCTGCTCGATGGCCGAGCACTCGGGCTGGTAAATGCGCGCGACTTCAGCCACGCCGTCCAGGATCACCTTGAGGCGGGTAGGCAAATTGCCCTCGCCGCTCTTGATGGTGCCGGAAGCAATGTAGCGCAACTTGGCGCCCTGCTTGTGGATGACGCCAAAGCCGGTAGTGCGCAGGCCGGGGTCGATGCCGAGAATAATCATGCCGGGATTGTACTATGGCTAAAAATGATCATCCCCGCAAAAGCGGGGATGAAAGATCAAACTGTCGCTAAAGATTAATGATTAATGACGGAAATGGCGAACGCCCGTATAAACCATTACTACGCCGCGCTCGTCAGCCGCATCGATCACCTCCTGGTCACGCATCGAACCACCGGGATGGATCACGCAGGTTGCGCCCGCATCGACCACCACGTCGAGGCCGTCACGGAACGGGAAGAACGCGTCCGACGCCACGACCGAACCAGCCAGCGACAGTCCGGCGTTTTGCGCCTTGATCGAGGCGATGCGGGCCGAGTCGATGCGGCTCATCTGGCCGGCGCCCACGCCCAGGGTCATGTTGTTGCCGCAGAAGACGATGGCGTTCGATTTGACATACTTGGCCACGCGCCAGGCAAACATCAGGTCTTGCAATTGCTGCGGCGTCGGTTGCAGTTTCGAGACCACTTTCAGGTCGCCGACCAGCACGTTTTTCGAGTCGGCCGACTGCACCAGCAAGCCGCCACCGACGCGCTTGAAGTCCATGGCATTGACGCCATCGCCCAAAGGAATTTCCAGCAGGCGCACGTTCTGCTTGGCCGACAGGATCTGCTTGGCTTCAGCGGTAAACACTGGTGCGATCAGCACTTCGACGAACAGCTTGGCCAGTTCCACGGCAGCCGCCGCATCGACTTCCACGTTGAAGGCGATGATGCCGCCGAATGCCGAGGTCGGATCGGTTTGCAGCGCGCGCTTGTAGGCGTCGGCAGCGTCGGCGCCCAGGGCCACGCCGCACGGGTTGGCGTGCTTGACGATCACGCACGCGGCGCTCTGGTCGAAGCCGCCCATGCTTTTCACGCATTCCCATGCAGCATCGGCGTCGGCAATGTTGTTGAACGACAGTTCCTTGCCTTGCAGCTGGCGATAGTTGGCCAGCGCGCCTGGCGTAGCGACGACATCACGGTAGAACGCGGCCGACTGGTGCGGGTTTTCGCCGTAGCGCATGTCCTGCACTTTTTCAAACGCCACGTTCAGGTTCTTCGGATACGCGCCACGGGTGGCATGGGCGCGGTCCGGGCCCAGGCTGGTCAGGTAGTTGGCGATGGCGCCATCGTACTGGGCCGTGTGGGCATACACCTTGGTGGCCAGGCGGAAGCGGGTTTCGTAGCTGACGAAACCTGGGGTGTTGTCGGTGGTTTTCATTTCCGCCAGCACCACGCCGTAGTCGGCCGGATCGCAGATCACAACCACGTCCTTGTGGTTCTTGGCCGACGAGCGCAGCATGGCCGGGCCGCCGATGTCGATGTTTTCGATGGCGTCGTCGAGCGAGCAGTCTTCCTTGGCAACAGTGGCCTGGAATGGGTACAGGTTGACCACCACCATGTCGATGGTAGGAATGTCGTGCTCGGCCAGCTTGGCCATGTGCTCGGGGAAATCGCGGCGGGCCAGGATGCCACCGTGCACTTTCGGGTGCAGGGTCTTGACGCGGCCATCGAGCATTTCCGGGAAGCCGGTGTAGTCGGCCACTTCGGTCACGGCCAGGCCGTTGTCGGCCAGCATTTTGGCGGTGCCGCCGGTGGACAGGAGCTTGACGCCCATGGCGGACAACGCGCGAGCGAAGTCCAGCACACCGGTTTTGTCGGAAACGGAGATGAGAGCTGATTTAATCATGGCTGAAGGCTAAGTCGTTTAGCTAGGTGGTTTGAATGAGGAGAAACAATCGGCACAACGGCCGATCCCCAGCCGTCCACGCCGGAAAACGAAGGCCGTTACAGCAGGCCGTGCTCTTGCAATTTCTTGCGCAAAGTATTGCGGTTGATGCCCAGCATCTGCGCCGCGTGCGACTGGTTGCCGTCCGCGCGCGTCATGACCACTTCCAGTATCGGCTTCTCGACGGTCAGCACGACCATGTCGTAGATATTCGACGCCTGCTGCTCGCCCAGGTCGTTGAAGTAGTCTTCAAGGCTTTTCTGCACTACTTCCTGGATACTTTCTTTGCTCATTTTGTACGTTCTCAATAATCTGTTGACGCTGGTAAATCATCACCAAGCTTGTGGCCCGGGCGCTTACCCTTTTGATATGACTTTTTTAGTGCTTGCTGGCTTGCGGCTCGCTGATCACGACAGGCTATGCGGCTTGCAAATCTTCGGAGAGGCGGTATTGTAACCGCTCGCCCCACTGTCGCTGCGATTCGAAGAACTGGTCCACTGCCTCCAGCTGCGCCTCGGTGCACTCCAGCAGGTTCATCCGTTGCCGGAATGCCTCGCCGCCGGGCAGGTCGCGCACGTACCAGCCGATGTGCTTGCGTGCGGTGCGCACGCCCAGATAGTCGCCGTAGAAACCATAGTGGGCGCGCAGGTGTTCGTCCATCAGCGCGCGCACCTCGGCGATATAGGGCGCCGGCAGGTGCGTGCCGGTTTGCAGGAAATGGTCGATCTCGCGGAAGATCCACGGCCGGCCCTGCGCCGCGCGTCCCACCATTACCGCGTCCGCGCCCGTGTAGTCGAGCACGAATTTGGCTTTTTCTGGCGTGGTGATGTCGCCGTTGGCGACCACCGGAATCGCCACCGATTGCTTGACGGCAGCAATGGTGTCGTACTCGGCGTCGCCGGTGTAACCGTCGGCGCGGGTGCGGCCATGCAGGGTGAGCATGGCAATGCCGGCGTCTTCCGCGATGCGGGCAATCGCCAGCGCGTTCTTGTTCTCGCGGTTCCAGCCGGTACGGAATTTCAGCGTGACCGGCACATCCACCGCGCCGACCACGGCCGCGAGAATCTCACGCACCAGCGGCACGTTTTGCAGCAGGGCCGAACCGCACCAGCTATTGCAGACCTTTTTCACCGGGCAACCCATATTGATATCGATGATCTGGGCGCCACGCTCGACATTGAAGCGCGCGCAGTCGGCCAGGTCTTGCGGATCGGCGCCGGCGATTTGCACCGCTTTCGGTTCCATTTCGCCCGTGTGGTCGGTGCGGCGCGAGCTTTTTTCGGTCGCCCACAGGCGCGGATTGGACGCCGCCATCTCGGATACCGCGTAGCCAGCCCCCAGCTGTTTGCACAGCTGGCGGAACGGCCGATCGGTCACACCCGCCATGGGAGCGACAAATACGTTGTTACGCAGTAAATGGGGACCGATATGCACAGACGTTACCTGGTGGGAAAGGAGGAACCTTCTATTTTACCCCAAGGACTGCTCATTTAATAAGCACTATTTTTTTATTAAATCGGCAAGGGTATGCGCTTGACTTTGTTCAGATGATGTCGTCCAGGGCTATAGCCAGGTGCGCTACCTCGCCCCAGTTGTCGAGCACCAGCTTGCCGTCGGCATAATGAAACCGGTTGATACTGGCATTCTTGACCTGGAAGTCACGCGGGCTGTCGAGCTGCATGCCGACCGCCTCGCGGTACGCGCATTCGAGCACGCCGCCGTGGGCCACGATGGCAATCGTCTTGCCCGGATGTTGCTCGGCCCAGCGGCCGATGGCGCCAATCGCGCGCGCATAAAACTGGCGGAAGCTTTCGGCCACGCGATCACCTGCCGGCATCACGGCGTCGATATCGCGCGCCTGCCACAGCACGAAATCCTGCGGATATTGCTGCTCGATCTCGGTGTACAACATGCCTTCGAATGCGCCATAGCCGCGCTCGCGCAAGGCGGCGTCGGTGTGCACAGTGGCGTGGTCGTAGTGCACCGCCACCGCCTGCGCGGTTTGCAGCGCCCGTTGCAGGTCGCTCGAGACGATCAGGTCCAGCCCCTCCCCCGCCAGCGCCTCGGCCAGGGCGCGCGCCTGGCGTTCGCCTTCGAGGTTGAGCGGAATATCGATATGGCCTTGCAGGCGGCGCACGGCGTTCCACGCCGTTTCGCCATGGCGGATCAGTACTATCTTGGTAGTGTTCATGCAGTCTTCGGTTTGCCCCGTGCAGCTTTAGGCGCCAGGGCGGGATTGAGGGTGTAGGTGGCGATCAGTTGCGCTTCATCGATGATGTGGCCGTGGATGGCATTCAATACGTCGGCGCACGTAAACCGCGCGGCCAGTTCCAGGCGCGGCACGTCGAGCGCGTACAGGCGAAAAATGTAATGATGCACGCGCTCGTCGTTCCACGGCGGGCACGGGCCATCGTAGCCGTGATAGTCGCCAGCCATGGCGGCGTCGTGCGCGAACCAGCCGGTGTAATCGTTGAGTCCCTGGCGCAGCGCCAGGTCGCCCACGATGATCTCGGGGCCCGGCTTGCCATGCGGCGTGACAGCGTTCGATAACGCGCCAGCCGGCAGTTCGCGGCGCGACACGGGAATATCGACCAGGCTCCAGTGGAAAAAATCGCCGCGTGGCTCAAGCGCGGACAGCGACACATCGGCGCGGTTAACATGGGTAGCATCGACCGGCGCATCGCCGTCGATGCACAGCAGCACCAGCGACGCGGCGCCAGCCGGCACGTCGGTCCAGGCCAGGTGCGGGTTGCGGTTGCCAGATAGCACTACCTTGCCGCCCTGGTCCAGCACGCCAAAGGCATATTCGGCCGGCAAGGGGCGGCCATTACGCACACTGTCACTCACCAGCTTCATTGCTGCTTCCTTTATGTGGAACTCGGTTTCGCCGATACTTGCAACCAGAATGTCACCGGCCCGTCGTTGGTAAGCGTCACTTTCATGTCCGCGCCGAACTGGCCGGTCTGCACCACCGGATGCTTGCGCCTGGCCTGGTCCACGAAGTGGGAAAACAGGCGCAAGCCATCGGCCGGCGCGGCGGCCGGCGTAAACGACGGCCGGGTACCGGAGCGCGTGTCGGCGGCCAGCGTAAATTGCGGCACCAGCAGCAAACCGCCGCCAACGTCGGCGACGCTGCGGTTCATCTTGCCGGCATCGTCGCCGAACACGCGGTAGCCGAGCAGCTTGGCCAGCAGTGTGTCGGCCTCCTTTTCGGTATCGCCACGCTCGGCGCAGACCAGCACCATCAGGCCGGCGTCGATGGCGCCGATGGTGGCGCCATCGACCACCACGCTGGCGCTGGACACCCGTTGCAGCAGCGCGATCATGCGGTCAGCGTGACGCGGGCGAACTTGCGCTTGCCCACTTGCAGCACGAAGGTGCCAGCCTCGACCTTCAGCGCTTTGTCGCTGAGCACGGTGCCATCGAGGCGTACGCCGCCCTGATCGACCATGCGCATCGCTTCCGATGTCGATGGGCACAGGCCGGCCTGCTTGAGCAGTTGCGGCAGGCCCAGCGGCGCGCCGGTGAGCGCGACTTCCGGCACGTCGTCCGGAATGCCGCCCTTGGAGCGGTTGACGAAGTCGTTCAACGCTTCCTCGGCAGCGGCCTGCGAGTGGAAACGGGCGACGATTTCCTGGGCGATTGCCACCTTGGCGTCGCGCGGGTTGGCGCCGCCGGCGACTGTCGCCTTCAATGCGGCGATGTCGGCAATCGAGCGGAACGACAGCAAATCATAGTACTTCCACATCATCTCGTCGGACACGCTCATGATCTTGGCGAACATGGTGTTGCCCGGCTCGGTGATGCCGATGTAGTTGTTCTTGGACTTCGACATTTTTTCCACGCCGTCCAAACCTTCGAGCAGCGGCATGGTCAAAATGCATTGCGGCTCTTGCGCGTAGTCTTTTTGCAGTTCGCGGCCCACCAGCAGGTTGAACTTCTGGTCGGTGCCGCCCAGCTCGAGGTCGGCCTTGAGCGCGACCGAATCGTAACCCTGCATCAAAGGATAAAGGAACTCGTGGACCGCAATCGGTGTCCCACTCTTGAAACGCTTGGTGAAATCGTCGCGCTCCATCATGCGCGCCACCGTGTAGCGCGAGGCCAGCTGGATCAGCCCGCGCGCACCGAGCGGGTCGCACCACTCGGAGTTGTAGCGGATTTCGGTCTTGGCGGCATCGAGCACCAGCGAAGCCTGCTTGAAGTAGGTCATGGCGTTTTGCTCGACCTGCTCCTTGGTCAGTGGCGGACGGGTGGCGTTGCGGCCGGACGGGTCGCCGATCATCGAGGTGAAGTCGCCGATCAGGAAAATCACCTGGTGGCCCAGGTCTTGCAGCTGGCGCATCTTGTTGAGCACCACGGTGTGGCCCAGGTGCAGGTCGGGCGCGGTCGGATCGAGGCCCAGCTTGATGCGCAGCGGCACACCCGATTGCTCGGAGCGGGCCAGCTTCTGGGCGAACTCGCTTTCGATCAGCAACTCGTCGACACCGCGCTTGGTGATCGCGAGTGCCTCCTGTACATTGTCGCTCAATGGCAGAGCTTTCGAGGGAACCGGCGGCGTCGAAGAAGAGGTAGTCATAACTTTTGAGAGGTTTTTTTTCAGAAAAAGGTAGCAGTTGCCAGGAGTTTGTTATAATCCGTGATCCCATCAATCTTGCTCTACGAAAACGAACAACGATTAGAATTAGAAGAAAATAAACGTTCCTGAATAGTTCAAGCGGTAAATTCTAACTGATTGCATGAACCAAATACATAAATTCACGAGCTCACGCTTATATAAACTGGTCGGTTCCACGCCGAAGAAGCGCATCATCTCCGCTTCGGCCTTTGCCCTCACAGTATGTGCTTTTGGCGCTGCCGCAGTGGCGCCACTCGCTCCCGACGCGTCGGATTTGCCAGTGACATCGATTCAGGAAGCCGTTGCCATGCCGGATCTCGGCAAGCAAATCTCCGCACTCGAGCAGCAATCCTCCACCGAACAGTTCGTCCATGAAGAACGCGTACGCTCCGGCGATACGCTGGCAACGCTGTTGACCCGCCTCGGCGTGGACGACAACGATGCCGAGTCCTTCATCAAGAAGGACAAGATCGCCAAAGGCGTCATGCAGCTGAAAACCGGCAAGCGCGTTCAAGCGCAAACCGATGAAATCGGCAATCTGCAATGGCTGCGGGCGACGGTGGTCGATGGCAAGGACATGCCAGTGAAAAACATCACGGTCACCCGCAAGGGCGACAGTTTTGTTGCACAGGAGGAAGCTGCGAAGCTGGAACGCCGCGTTGAAATGCACGCGCGCACCATTTCGAGCAACCTGTACGCGGCAACCGATTCGGACAAGGATGGCGCCAAGCTGCCGGACGCCATCGTCAAGCAAATCATTGAAATGTTCTCCACCAACATCGACTTCCGCGGCGATGTGAAACGTGGCGACCGTTTTAATGTGGTGTACGAAACCTTCTGGCAAGATGGCGAATTCGTCAAGGCAGGCCGCATCCTGGCTGGCGAATTCACCAACCGTGGCACGACGTACCAGTCGGTCTGGTACGAAGATCCGCAAAGCAAGCAAGGTGGCGGCTACTATAGCTTTGACGGCAAGTCGCTGAAAAAGGCATTTCTGAAGTCGCCGGTGGAGTTCACCCGCATTTCGTCGGGCTTCTCGATGCGCGTGCACCCGGTATCGGGCCAGTGGAAGGCCCACAAGGGCATCGATTTCCCGGCGCCTATCGGCACGCCGATCCGCGCCGCAGGCGATGGCACCATCGAATTTGCCGGTACCCAGAATGGCTACGGCAACCTGGTCACCATCAAGCACTGGAACAACTACAGCACCGCCTACGCCCACATGAGCCGTTTCGGTTCGGGCATCAAAAAGGGCGGCAAAGTAAGCCAGGGCGATATCATCGGCTACGTAGGCAACACTGGCTGGTCCACCGGCGCCCACCTGCACTATGAATTCCGTGTTGGCGGCGAAGCCCGTGATCCGAACAAGATGAACGTGCAAGCCCAGGCACCTCTGACCGCCGCAGAAATGTCGCGTTTCAAGGTCTACGCTTCGGACATGACGCACCGCATCGCCCTGCTGCAATCGGGCCAGTCGGGCTTCAACGGTGGCAACACCCGCATGGCTGCCAAGTAATTCTTCCCCGCTGTACATCTTCATTCTAGAAAACAGGCCGCCGCATCGGCCTGTTTTTTTATCATCATGCGCCGCCACGGCGTCCGCTTCCGTGCGACAGCACACGCAAGCTCAGGCAAAATACATTTTTCCCAACGAATGACGTAAGGACGCGACATGGCTCTGTATATCGGTTTGATGTCGGGCACCAGCCTCGACGGTGTTGATGGTGCACTGGCGGACTTTTCCGGCGCCGACATCAACACGCGTGGCGCCGCCTACATCGCCTTCCCGCCCGCGCTGCGCGCCGAGCTGATGGCGCTGCAGGCGCCCGGCGATAACGAAATCGAGCGCGAAGCGGCTGCGGCGATTCAACTGGCGCGGCACTATGCCGACTGCGTGGCGGCCCTGCTGGCCGATGCCGGTCTTGCCGCCGCAGATATCACTGCGGTGGCCGTGCATGGCCAGACCATCCGCCACCGCCCCGAGCTGGGCTTTACGCGCCAGGTCAACCATCCCGCCCTGCTGGCCGAGTTGTGCGGCATCGACGTGATTGCCGACTTCCGCAGCCGCGACGTGGCCGCCGGCGGCCAGGGTGCGCCGCTGGTGCCCGCCTTTCACCAGGCGCTGTTCGGCAAGGCCGGCAGCACCCGGGTGGTGGCCAATATCGGCGGCATCGCCAATATCAGCGTGCTGGGCGGGGATGGCGCAGTCACCGGCTTCGATACCGGCCCCGGCAATGTACTCATGGACGCCTGGATCGCCCGCCACCAGGACAGAGAATACGATGCCGACGGCGCCTGGGCCGCCAGCGGCGTAGTGCTGCCGGAGTTGCTCGCGGAACTGCTGCGCGAGCCGTACCTGGCCCTGCCGCCGCCGAAAAGCACGGGCCGCGACCTGTTCCACCTCGACTGGCTCGACGCGCGCCTGGCCGTGTACCGCGAGGCTGCGCCCGCAGACGTGCAAGCCACGCTCACCCGCTTTACGGCCTTGTCGCTGGCCCAAGCCATACAGGCTCACGGCAGCGGCGCGGACGCCGTGTATGTATGCGGCGGCGGCGCCTACAACAGCGTGCTGATGAGCGAACTCGGGGCGGCGCTGGGCAAGCAGGTAATGGTGGCGTCCACCCAGGCACTGGGCGTGGCGCCGAACCGGGTGGAGGCGCTGGCATTTGCCTGGCTCGGTTACCGCTTCACCGAGCGGCTGGCGGGCAACCTGCCGGCCGTTACCGGCGCTGCGGGCGAACGGGTGCTGGGCGCGCTGTACCCGCGCTGACTGCTTCAGGACCACACATAAAAAAAGGCGGCACAACCGAAGTTGTACCGCCTTTTTACATGGTGCCGGGCGCCGCGTGTATGTCCGAAACTTACACCGAGAACGACGAACCGCAACCGCAGGTCGAGGTGGCCGACGGGTTCTTGATCACGAACTGGGCGCCTTCGAGGTCGTCCTTGTAGTCGATTTCCGCGCCGACCAGGTACTGGTAGCTCATCGAATCGATCAACAGCTCGACGCCGTTCTTGACCATGGTGGTGTCGTCTTCGTTGACGATTTCATCGAACGTGAAACCGTACTGGAAGCCGGAGCAACCGCCACCCTGCACGAACACGCGCAATTTCAGGTCGGGATTGCCCTCTTCCTCGATCAGTTGGGCGACTTTTTCGGCAGCGCTATCGGTAAACACGATAGGAGCTGGCATCACGTCCAGGCTTTCAGCAACAGCATTCATTTGAGACTCCTACGAGTTAAGCATTTAGCGGCCATTATAGACCTACCCTGACTTTCCTGCTCCGTCAACGTCAGATTTGGCGACGGAACCCAACAAATCAAGGCAGCAGCGCGATTTGTTTCAGTCCGGTCGTCTCTTCCAGGCCGAACATCAGGTTCATGCACTGCACAGCCTGGCCGGATGCACCTTTGACCAGGTTGTCCTGCACCACCAGCACGATCACGGTATTGCCGTTGTCGGGACGGTGCAGCGCCAGGCGCAGCATGTTCGAGCCGCGGGTGGAGCGGGTTTCAGGATGCGAGCCGAACGGCATCACGTCCACGAACGGGCTGTCCTTGTACTGCTCTTCGAACAATGCCTGCAGTTCCTCGTTGGTGACATCTTTGGTCAGGCGGCCGTACAGCGTGGAATGCATGCCGCGGATCATCGGTACCAGGTGCGGCGTGAAGATCAGAGACACTTTGTCTTCGGTGAACTTTTGCAGCTGGGCCGAGGTTTCGGGCGTGTGGCGGTGGCCGGCCACGCCGTAGGCCTTGAAGTTGTCGCTCGACTCGGAGAACAAGGTGCCGATTTCCGCCTTGCGGCCGGCGCCGGACACGCCCGACTTGCAATCGGCAATCAGGCCGCCGGCGTCGATCAGGCCAGCCTTGAGCAGCGGGTAGTAGCCGAGCTGCATGGTGGTCGGGTAGCAGCCGGGATTGGCGACCAGGCGCGCAGCCTTGATCGCGTCGCGGTTCAGTTCGGCCAGGCCGTAGGCCGCTTCTTCCAGCAGTTCGGGGCAGGTATGCTCGATCTTGTACCATTTTTCAAAGACGGCCTTGTCCTTGATGCGGAAGTCGGCCGCCAGGTCGATCACCTTGACGCCGGCCGCCAGCAGGGCGGGTGCCTGGGCCATGGCCACGCCGTGCGGGGTGGCGAAGAACACCACGTCGCACTGGGTCAGGTCGGCCTTGTCCGGCGACGAGAAAGCGATGTCCACGCTGCCGCGCAGCGAAGGGAACATATCGGCAACCGGCAAGCCATCTTCCTTGCGCGACGTAATGGCCGTCAACTGCACGTCAGGGTGGACTGCCAAGAGTCGCAGCAATTCCACTCCGGTGTATCCGGTGCCGCCGACGATGCCAACTTTGATCATGTTCTAATCCTTGAGTAGTGATGCGTGGAGAAATATTCGAGTGCCATTTTATCAGGCAACGACTACAGCCGCATGACAGTAGCCAGATAGCAAAAAAGCCGCCCGACACAAGGCCGGCGGCTTTTTGTACGGCACGCGGGACAAGCCCGCCTGCCGGAAGCGAAAAATTAACGCTTCGAGAATTGTTTTGCGCGACGTGCTTTGCGCAGACCAACTTTTTTACGCTCAACTTCACGTGCATCGCGGGTCACGAAGCCGGCTTTGGCCAGATCCGGTTTCAGCGCTGCATCGTAGTCGATCAGGGCGCGGGTGATGCCGTGACGCACAGCACCTGCTTGACCCGACTCGCCGCCGCCGTGCACGTTGACTTTGATGTCAAAACGCTCAACGTTGCCGGTCAGTTCCAGTGGTTGACGAATAACCATCAGGCCGGTTTCGCGCGAGAAGTACTCAGCAGCTGGCTTGCCGTTAACGATGATTTGGCCAGTGCCAACTTTGATGAACACACGAGCTACTGCACTCTTGCGACGGCCGGTGCCGTAATTGTAGTTACCGATCATGTCAGTTCCTTAGATTTCGAGTGCTTTAGGTTGCTGGGCAGCGTGCGGGTGCGAACCTTCGGCGTACACTTTCAGCTTCTTGATCATGGCGTAGCCCAGTGGGCCTTTTGGCAGCATGCCCTTGACGGCTTTTTCCAGAGCGCGACCTGGGAAACGCTGTTGCATTTTCAGGAAGTTGGTCTCGTAGATGCCACCTGGGTAGCCCGAGTGACGGTAGTAGGTCTTCTCGGTTGCTTTGGTGCCGGTCACGCGCAGTTTGCCTGCGTTGATGATGACGATGTAATCGCCGGTATCGACGTGAGGAGTAAATTCTGGCTTGTGTTTGCCGCGCAGTCGGAGTGCCACTTCGCTGGCAACACGTCCGAGGACTTTGTCCGTCGCGTCAATCACGAACCAATCACGCTGGACTTCATGGCCCTTAGCGGAAAAAGTTTTCATGTTGACTTCCTAAATATTAAAACACGCTCAAATGGTGGTTCCGCCATGGTTTCAGCGGACTCGGCCTTCTTATTTACTTTCCTGAGCGAACGGAAAGCCGACAAGTATAAGCGGCAACGACCGGCTGCGTCAACCCCGCTGTGGCTTGCAGGCCCTGAAAACACAGGCTGGGCGCGGGCCATTACAATAAGGCTACATAACTTGGAGAATGCGATGGAATGCAAAGTCAGCTGGAATGGCCCGTCGGGCATGAGTTTCCTGGCCCAGACCGGTTCGGGCCACCTGGTCAACATGGATGGCGCGCCCGAGGGCGGCGGCAACAATCTGGCGCCACGGCCGATGGAAATGGTGTTGCTGGGTACCGGTGGCTGCACCGCCTATGACGTGGTGCTGATCCTGAAAAAAGGCCGCGCCGATATTCGCGGCTGCGAATGCACGCTCAAGGCCGACCGCGCCGAGACCGATCCGAAGGTGTTCACCAAGATCAACTTCCACTTCACGGTGACCGGCAAGGGCCTGAAACCGGAAGCGGTGGAACGGGCGATCTCGCTGTCGCACGACAAGTACTGCTCGGCATCGATCATGATCGGCAAGACCGCCGAGATCACCCACTCGTTTGAAATAGTAGAGGTCGCTTAGTTATTATTTAGACGCGATCAGACACGATACGCAGTCGTGGTCATCACCTTGCCCATGACTGCCATGACGGCTTTCACCGGCGCCGGCATCTGCGCCGCGCCCAGTGCCTGCGCGGCCGCGCCGTGTTCGATTTCATCGAGCCGCATTTGATCCACGATCGCGCGCGATTTGATGTCCTGCGGCGGCAGTTTTTCCAGGTGGCTTTGCAGGTGGGCTTCCACCTGGCGTTCGGTTTCCACCACAAATCCCAGGCTTTTCGGGTCGCCCAGCAAGGCTGCTACCGTGCCCAGCGCATACGAACCGGCGTAGAACAGCGGATTGAGCACGCTGGTATGCGAACCGAGTTCGCCCAGGCGTTGCGCGGTCCAGGCCAGGTGGTCTTCTTCCTCGCGGCTCGAGTGCTCGAACTGCTGGCGGATTTGCTCGGTGCGGGCAAAGCGCGCCTGCGAGTTGTACAGCGCCTGGGCGCACACTTCCCCCACGTGATTCACCCGCATCAGGCCGGCGGCGTGGCGGCGTTCTTCTTCGCTGAGCTCGGCATCAGGCGCGAACTGGCCCGGGGTCGGTCGCGAAGCCGAGGCAACGCCAGCGATCACGCGCAGGGCCTTGTCGGCGCCGGAGATAAAACGGTCGAGGGGATTGTGGGAATGGGCAGCCATGGTCAACTCGCTTGTTGAAAGCGCCATTATAAGACGCCGGTTACGAATCCGCCTCTTCGCGCAGCTGCCGCTGGCGTTCGATGTAGTCGGCCACCGGGCCGCGCACGTCGATCTTCGAAATGTCCTTGGCCACGCCCAGGTTCAGTCCCAGCAAAAACGGAATGCTTTCCACCGGCACTTCGGTGCACAGTTCGCCGAACGATTTGAGAAAGCGCTTCGATTCCACCACCCGCACCACTTTTTCCCCGCTCATGTATTGCAGGACGCTGGTGATGGTGTGGCCCTTGCCGATTGCGTGATAGATGAAACGGTTGTAGTCGCGGTCGATCTGCTTGAAATCCAGGGTCTCCTTGGTCATCAGGCTCGACAGGTAGAACAGCCCGAGCGCGGTGCGAAAAAATCCCGTCGCTTCGCTGCGGTCCACGCCGGCCTGCATGACCGCCAACATTTTGTCTTTGATTTGGGGAGTCAACATGAGCGCCTCTCTTTGTAATCACTATAGCAAGCACCGGGGGCGATTTGTAGCGCGCCAAGTAACAAAGTGTGGCTTGGACGAATGTTTTTTCTCATGTTACTCTTGGGCACATTTTAAAAAAAGGACAACTTTATGATCGAGGTGAAAGGCTTGGCGAAGCGTTTTCGCCTGCCCAAGCGTGGCGCCGCGCCGGCCTCCGCGCGCGATGTGCGCGAACACGACGGCTGGTTCCACGCGGTGCGCGATGTGTCCTTCAGTTGCGCTCCCGGCGAAGTGCTGGGTTTGCTTGGTCCCAATGGCGCCGGCAAGACCACCACGCTGCGCCTGCTCTCCACCGCGCTGACGCCGGACGCCGGCAGCATCCACGCCAACGGCGTCGACCTGTTGCGCGATCCGCTGGTGGCGCGCCAGTATATCGGCTTCCTGTCCGGCAGCACCGGCCTGTACGGTCGCCTGACCGCGCGCGAAAACGTCGAGTACTTCGGCAAGCTGCACGGCATGCGCCCCGATCATCTGAAACGCCGCTGCGACGAACTGTTTACGTTGCTGGACATGAACGAGTACGGCAACAAGCGCGCCGATCAGCTCTCCACCGGCATGAAGCAGAAATGCGCGATCGCCCGCACCGTGGTGCACGAGCCGCAAATCGTCATCCTCGACGAACCCACCACCGGCCTGGACGTGATGTCGGCCAAGATCCTGCTCGACTTTATCGCCAGCTACAAGGCGCTGCGGGTGCCGCTGATCTTTTCCACCCACCACCTGCACGAGGTGGAAAAAGTGTGCGACCGCGTGTGCATCGTCAACCACGGCGTGACCGCTTTCCACGGCACCGTGGACGCGCTGCGCCACCTGGGCGGCAGCGCCGACCTGTACGACGCCTTTGTCGGCGTCATCCATCGCGGAGGCTAGACCATGTGGACCATCTACCTGAAAGAATTGCTGGAACTGATACGCGACCGCAAGACGTTCATTTTTACCATCGTCATCCCGGTGTTTGCCATGCCGCTGATCTTTGCCGCCTTCGGCATGCTGTCGTCGTCAATGTTCAGGCAGGCACGCGAAGCGGAGATGGCGTATGCAATTTTCGGCCAGGAGCACGCGCCCGCGCTGGCGCAGCGCTTCGCTGCCGAACCGAGCTTCAAGCGGGTGGCGCTGGCCGCGCCTGCCGACATCCGCGCCGCGATTGCCGACGAACGGATCAAGTTCGCGCTGGTGATCCCGGCAGCGGCGCAAAATACCCTGGCGCGCCGCGAACAATCGCACATCGAGCTGCATTACAACAGCGCCGCCACCATCGACGTCACCCGCAAGCGGGTTATAGCGGTGCTGGCCGTCGAAAACAATGCCTTGCGCCAGCAGGCGCTGGCCGACATGGGCCTCTCCGCGCCGCAGCAGCGCTACGTGCTCGATCCGGTCGCCCTGCTCGACCGTTCCACCGCCAACAAGCGCGAGCAAATGGGCGCGATGATGGGCGGCATGGTGCCGTACTTGCTGCTGATGGTGTGCCTGCTGGCCGCCATGTACCCGGCCATCGACACCGGCGCCGGTGAAAAGGAACGTGGCACGCTGGAAACGTTGCTGCTCGCGCCAGTCTCGCGCACGGCCATCGTGCTGGCCAAGTTCCTGATGCTCTTTACGGTAGGGCTGACCTCGGCGCTATTGATGATTGCCAGCCTGGGCGCGGTGCTCACCTTTGGCGGCCACTTGTTCAGCGGCGACCTGGCCCAGGTGGTGCGTTCGATTAACATGCTCGACCTGGCGCTGCTGGCGCTGATGCTGGTGCCCACGGCAGCCATCTTTGCCGCCATCCTGCTGGCGATCTCGATTTACGCCAAGAGCTACAAGGAGGCGGTCGGCATGATCTCGCCGCTGATCATCGTCATCATCCTGCCCACCATGGTGGCGCTGCTGCCCGGCGTGGAAATGAACTGGGGCTGGGCCATGGTGCCGCTGACCAACGTGGCGCTGGCCATGAAGGAACTGGTCAAGGGCACCATGGAATACCGCATGTTGTCGGCCATTATGCTCTCGTCCACGGTCACGGCCGGGCTGCTGCTGGCCATGTGCCGCTGGTGGTTCAACCGCGAACAAGTGCTGTTCCGCAATTAATCCTTGATTTGCCCGCGTTTTGGTGGGCGGTTTGCGCAGTCTGGCCGGCGGTTTCGGCCGCCTGTCGCAAGCGCCCCCCAAGTATGGAACAAATTCAATACAATGCCATCATGTGAAAAGTGTATGGCCTTGTAGAAACATGGTCCATGCGCAGGCAGAATCGGGGACTCAACATGGAATTACGCATCAGCAACTTGTCCAAGACCTACGCGAATGGCGTGGTGGCGCTGGACAATATTTCGCTCACCATCCCGGCCGGGATGTTCGGCTTGCTCGGCCCGAACGGCGCCGGCAAATCGACGCTGATGCGTACCCTGGCCACCTTGCAGGAGTGCGATGCCGGCTCGGTGTTCCTTGACGATATCGACGTGCTCGACGAAAAAGACGCGGTGCGCCGCGTGCTCGGCTACCTGCCGCAGGATTTCGGCCTGTATCCGAAGGTGACTGCGTACGAGATGCTCGACCACTTCGCCATGCTCAAGGGCTTGTCGAATCGCAACCGCCGGCGCGAGGTGGTCGATGGCCTGCTGCAACAAACCAATTTGTTCGAGGTGCGGCACCAGCGCCTCGGCGGTTTTTCGGGCGGCATGCGCCAGCGTTTCGGCATCGCCCAGGCGCTGCTGGGCGACCCCAAGCTGATCATCGTCGATGAACCCACGGCCGGGCTCGATCCGCAGGAGCGGGTGCGCTTCCATAACCTGCTGTCCGACATCGGCGACGACAAGACCGTGATTTTATCCACCCACATCGTCAGCGACGTGGCCGACCTGTGCGCCAACATGGCCATCATCAACCAGGGCCACCTGCTGCTGTGCGGCCCCACCCAGGAACTGATCCACGACGTCAGCGACAAGATCTGGGCCCGTTTCATCGACAAGCGCGACCTGCCCTCGTTCCAGATCCGCCATCCGGTCATTTCCTCGCGCCTGCTGTCGGGCCGCACCCTGATCCACGTGTACAGCGAGACCGATCCCGGCGACGGCTTCGAAGAAGCGCTGGGCGACCTGGAAGACGTGTATTTCGCCACCATCGCCGGCCGCCACCGCGCCGCCGCGAATTGCGACTAGGCCGCATCATGTTCGCCATCGCCCTCTTCGAAGCGCGCCAGCGCCTCAGGCTGCTCTCCACCTGGGTGTATTTCGCCGGCTTCCTGGCGCTCACCCTGCTGTGGATGGCCGCTGCCGGCGGCTATTTCAAGGGCTCGAGCATCGCCTTCGGCGCCACCGCCATCAACTCGCCACGCTCGCTGATGTTTACCGTCAGCGCGCTCGGGTCGCTCGGGGTGATCGTGATTGCCGCCGTGATGGGACGCTCGGTGCAGCAGGACTTCGAGCACGACATGCAGCACTTCTTCTTCAGCGCGCCGATCAAAAAGCACCAGTACATCTTCGGCCGCTTCCTCGGCGCCTACCTGACCCTGGCGGTGATCTTCACCAGCATCATCCTCGGCACCTGGCTGGGCAGCCTGCTGCCGGGCATCGATCCGGAACGGCTGGGTCAGCCCGGAGCGCCCGGTTACCTGGTGCCGTACCTGGTGGTGATTTTGCCGAACATCTTCATTTTCGGCGCCGTGTTCTTCATCCTGGCCGCGCTCACCCGGCGCATGCTGCCCGTGTACATCAGCAGCGTGGTCATGCTGATCGGCTACATCATCGCGCCGAGCCTGGCGCGCGATCTCGACTTCAAGACCCTGGCCGCGCTGATCGATCCGTTCGGCACCACGGCCGTGATCCGTCTCACCGAATACTGGCCCATCGTCGAGCGCAACACGCGCATGTTCTGGCCCGAAGGCGTGTACCTGCTCAACCGCGCGCTGTGGTCGTCGTTCGCGCTGGCGGGCCTGCTGCTCGGCTACTGGCGCTTCCACTTCATCGCCACCAGCGACAGCGGCCGCCAGGGCGGCGCCGAGGCGCCGCGCGTGCTCACTGCTGCCGCCACCAATACCGCAGAGGCGCCCGACTTCGCCTCGCGCAGCCTGGGCCTGCTGCTGGTACGCATGAGCTGGCTGAACCTGCGCGAAACCATCAAGAACATCTATTTCCTGGTGCTGGTGCTGGCCGGCGTGCTGATGATGGTGGCCAGCGGACTGGAATTCGCGCCGCTGTACGGCACCAGTACCTACCCTGCCACGTACCTGGTGCTCGAATCGGTATCCGAGACGTTCGCCCTGTTCATGATGGTGATCACCACGTTCTACGCGGGCGAACTGATCTGGCGCGAACGCGAAGCGCACATGGGGCAAATGCTCGACGCGCTGCCGGTGCCGGGCTGGCTGCCGCTGCTCGCCAAGCTGTTCGCGCTGATCGGCCTGCAGGCGCTCTTGATGCTGGTGGTGATGTTGACCGGCATGGCGATCCAGATCGGCAAGGGATATTTTGTGCTCGAACCCGGGCTGTACCTGTACCACCTGTTCCTGCTGCAACTTCCCGGCTATGCGCTGGGCGCCGTGCTGGCGATCGCGCTGCAAGTGCTGATCAACCAGCGCTACCTGGCGTACTTCGCCATGATCGTATATTACGTGACGGTGGTGACCATCTCTTCGCTGGGGCTGGGCGACCCGCTGCTGCTGTATGGCGAAATGCCGCGTTTCGTGTACTCGGCCATGAACGGCTACGGCCACTACCTGCCGCGCGAGCGCTGGTTCGAGGCCTACTGGGCCGGTGCGGCGATCGTGCTGATGGTGCTGGCGGTGCTGTTCTGGGCGCGCGGCACCAACGACGGCTGGCGCCAGCGCCTGCAACTGGCGCGCCGCCGCCTGAGCTTGCCGGTACTGACGGCAATGGCGGCGGGCGCCCTGGTGTTTGCTGGCGCCGGCGCGGTGCTGTTCTATAACACCCACGTACTCAACCGCTACCAGTCGGCGTGGCAAAAAGATGTGGCCCGCGCCGACTACGAGCGCCGCTACAAGCAGTACGCGGTGCTGCCGCAGCCGCGCATCACCGACGTCAAGCTCAATGTGGCGATCACGCCCGAGACGCGCAGCCTGGTCGTGCACGGCCGCTACATCTTGCAGAACAAGACCGCATGGCCGGTGGCCGACATCATCATCCACCAGGACCCCACCGCCACCGGCTGGCGCACGCGCTTCAGCCAGGCGGTGCGCCCCGGCGTGCAGGATGCCAACCTGGGCTTCTACAGTTACAGGCTGGCCACGCCGCTGGCGCCCGGTGCGCGCCTGGCGCTCGAATTCGACGTGGAGTTCATCCCGCGCGGCATCCTCGGCATGGGCCAGGACACGCCGGTGGTGAACAACGGCACCTTCTTCAACAACGGCGTGCTGCCGCACATCGGCTACCAGCCCTCGAACGAACTGGCCGACGCCCGCGACCGCCGCAAGCACGGCCTGGCGGCGCGCGAACGCATGCTGCCGCGCGACGACGCCGGCGGGCTGGCCAACAACTTCGCCGCCAACGATGCCGACGCCATCACCTTCGATGCCGTGGTCAGCACCAGCGACAGCCAGGTGGCGGTGGCGCCAGGTACTCTGGTCAAGGAATGGAGCGCCAAGGGGCGCCATTACTACCATTACCGGGTGGCGCAGCCGATGCTCAATTTCTACGCCTTCCAGTCGGCGCGCTACCTGGTAAAACGCGACTGGTGGCAGGACGTCGGCATCGAGATTTACTATCACCCTGGCCACGAGGCCAACCTCGAACGGATGAACCGGGGCATCAAGCAGTCGCTCGACTACTACACCCGCAACTTCGGCCCTTACCAGCACAAGGTGGTGCGCATCGTCGAATTTCCGCGCTATGCCACGTATGCGCAGGCGTATCCGAACACGATCGCGTATTCGGAATCGCTGGGCTTTATTGCCCGCGTCAACGACAGCAATCCGAAGGATATCGACTACCCGTTTTATGTGACCGCGCATGAAGTGGCGCACCAGTGGTGGGGCCACCAGTTAGTTGGCGGCAACGTGCGCGGCGCCAGCGTGCTGTCGGAAACCCTGGCCGAATATTCGGCGCTGATGGTGATGAAGCGCGCCTACGGCGAAGCGAAAATGCGGCGCTTCCTGTATTACGACCTGTACCAGTACCTGGTGGGCCGAGCGTTGGAGCGCAAAAAAGAAATGCCGCTGGCCGACAACGAGGGCCAGGACTATATCCACTACCGCAAGGGCAGCCTGGCGATGTACCAGTTGCAGGACCTGGTGGGCGAGGACAAGATCAACGCCGTGCTCAAGCAGCTGCTGGTCGAGCATGGCCGCAGCAGCGGCCCCTACCCGGGCGTGACGGTGCTGGTCGACGCCCTGCGCACGGTGGTCACGCCCGACCAGGCCTACCTGATCGATGACCTGTTCAACCACATCGTCCTGTACGACAACCGCGCAGTCGCCAGCACCGCGCGCAAGCTGGCGGACGGGCGCTACGAGGTCAACCTGGTGGTGAGCGCCGCCAAGTCGCGCTCGAGCGGCCAGGGCGTGGAACGCGACGTGCCGTTGAAAGACTATATCGACATCGGCGTGGACGACGACAACGGCGCGCCGCTGCTGCGCGAGCGCAAGCTGATCGACCAGAAGGACAACCGCTACACGGTCATCGTCAAAGCCCGCCCCACCAAGGCCGGCATCGACCCTGACAACAAGCTGATCGACCGCAAACCCGACGACAACATGATCAACGTCGAGCTTTGAACTAACGCAGTTTGAAGACCTGGACGACGGTGGTCAGGGCGTCGGCCTGGTCGTGCAGGGCGGCGGCTGCGGCGGCGGCCTCTTCCACCAGTGCGGCGTTCTGCTGGGTGACCTGGTCCATCTGGCTCACGGCCTGGTTGACCTGCTCGATGCCCGAGGTTTGTTCCACCGTGGCCGAGCTGATCTCTCCCATGATGTCGGTCACGCGCTGGATGCTGTCCACCACGTCGCTCATGGTCATGCCCGCTTGCGTTACCAGGGCGCTGCCGGTATCGACCTTGGCCAGCGAGTCGTCGATCAGCGCCTTGATTTCGTGGGCGGCAGTGGCGCTGCGCTGGGCCAGGGTGCGTACTTCGCTGGCCACCACGGCAAAGCCACGGCCCTGCTCGCCCGCGCGGGCCGCTTCCACGGCAGCGTTCAGCGCCAGGATGTTGGTCTGGAAGGCGATGCCATCGATCACGGAAATGATGTCGGCGATCTTGCGGGCCGAGCCGTTGATGGCCTCCATCGTCTCCACCACGTCCGACACCACCGCACCGCCACGGCGCGCCACGTCCGACGCAGTGAGCGCCAACTGGTTGGCCTGGCGCGCGTTGTCGGCGTTCTGGCGCACGGTCGAGGTCAGCTCTTCCATCGACGCGGCAGTCTGTTCCAGGCTCGACGCCTGCTCTTCGGTGCGCGCCGACAGGTCGAGGTTGCCGGCGGCAATCTGGCTCGAGGCCGACGAGATGCTTTCGGTACCGTTGCGCACCTCGTTGACGACGCCCACCAGGCCGTCGTTCATGGTGCGCAATGCCGCCAGCAGGCGGCCGGTCTCGTCGCTGCTATCGACCTCGATGCGGCTGGTCAGATCCTTGTTGGCGACGGCCACGGCAATGTCCACGGCCCGGCTCAGCGGCACCGTGATGCCGCGCGTCAGTCGCCATGCGAACCCGGCGCCCAGCGCCAGCACACCGAGTCCGAACAAGATCATGAAGCGGCGGCTGGACTGGTAGCTGGTTTCGATGGCTTCGGCCGTCGTGTCGATGGTGTGGCGCTGCATGGTCAGCAGCGACGCCAGCGCGTTCTGATAGGTAGCCGCCACCGGGATGAAGCGCTGTACCAGCACTTGTTCGGCCTCTTCCACCTTGCCGTCCTTTTTCAGCGCAATGATCTGGTCGCGCTCGGCCAGGTAGGTTTTGCGGGTGACCTGCATGGCGTCGAACAGGCGCTTTTCCTCGGCGGTGTCCAGCAGCGGTACGATCTTCTTCTGCAACGCTTCGATTTCCGCCACCGACGCCTTGGTTTCTTCGGCAAAGAACTGTCCCAGCGACGGATCGCTGCTCTTGGCAATCGCCGACGTGCGGCGCACGCTGGTGTAAATCAGGCGATACCAGTCGCTGATCATGCGCTCCTTGGCCAGTGGCTGCTGCATCATGTCGCGTGTGGCTTCGGCCACGCCATGCATGTGGCTCAGGCCAAACCAGGTTACCAGGGTCATCAAGGCTAAAACCAGGCCGAAGCCGCCCGCCAGGCGGGTGCCGATAGTCAGATTTTTCATAATTAGAGGGAAAATAAAGAGGATGGACAACAGGCCCATTTGGTGCAGTTAATGCATCAGGCAACACATTATTGCATTCAAGAACGATAGTTTGCAATTATTACCGCTAGTCGTGACTGCCGTATGACCACCGGACGAAAAAAATGGGCACCCGCAGGTGCCCATCATTTTTTGCCCGGCTCGCTACCAGCTTATTCGGCAGCAGCTGCCGCTTTTTTAGGCGCGGCCTT
Organism: Duganella sp. FT27W; assembly: GCF_009295655.1. NCBI lineage: Bacteria > Pseudomonadati > Pseudomonadota > Betaproteobacteria > Burkholderiales > Oxalobacteraceae > Duganella > Duganella sp. FT27W. The sequence goes on along the minus strand of NZ_WHIV01000007.1, from coordinate 81,973 downwards.
CTTGACGGCCGGCTTCTTGACAGCGGTTGCCTTGGTGGCGGTGGCTTTCTTGGCAGGCGCCTTCTTGGCCGGGGCTTTCTTGGCGACTGCCGCTTCCTCGCCGCCTTCGGCTTCCGGCTCAGCTTTCGCTGCGGCCTTGCCCTTGGCCGGGGCCTTGGCTTTGCGCTCTTCGAACTCGAAGCTGATCTTGCCGTCCTTGCCTTTTACCAGGAAGGCCTTGAACGGCCGACGCGTACGCTGCGAGACAAAGCCTGGCAGCAAATCGGTCTTGCCGTCGTTGAGCAGCTTGGCCATTTGTTCGGGCAGGATTTCCTGTTGCAGGATGATGCGGCCGCTGCGGAAATCGCAACCTTTCGGTTTCGCCACGGTTTGTTCGCAAACATAGGCCAGGCCCATTTCGTACACGCCGCCATTGCACTTGGGGCAAGGTCCGAGCGCGGTCTGGCCGGTGAAATCGACCGGTTCCGCATCTTCCGAATCGTCGTTCTGGCCGAAGTCGAACTCGAGCTTGAAGTTCTTGATTTCTTCGTCGCGGACGATGCGCAGGATGGCGGCAAACGGCCGGCCCATCTTCGAGCGGAAGCCTTGCAGCGGGCCGATGGTGCGGTCGCGCAGCAATTGCTCCACTTCGGGGATTTCGAACTGGCGGCTGCCCGGCGTTTTGCTCATCGAGAAATCGCACTTGGTGCAGGCAAAGCGGCGGTAGTTTTCCTTGACCACGCTATTGCAGTTCGGGCACGGCGTCACCAAGGTGGCATATTCGCCCGGGATGGTGTCGTTGTCGTATTCCTTGGCGCGCTTGACGATGACCTGCGTCATCTGGGCAATTTCACGCATGAATTCATCGCGCGAAATCTTGCCCTTTTCCATTTGCGACAGCTTGTATTCCCACTCGCCGGTCAGTTCCGGCGCGGTCAGCTCGTTCACGCCGAGTCCGCGCAGCAAGGTCATCAGCTGGAACGCCTTGGCGGTCGGCATCAGTTCGCGGCCTTCGCGCAGCAGGTATTTCTCGCTGATCAAGCCCTCGATGGTGGCGGCGCGCGTGGCTGGCGTACCGAGGCCCTTGCCGGCCATCGCATCGCGCAACTCGTCGTCTTCCACCAGCTTGCCCGCGCCTTCCATGGCCGACAGCAAGGTCGCCTCGGTGTAGCGCGCAGGCGGCTTGGTGACCAGGCCGTTGGCATCGACCTTGTCGGTCAGCACTTTTTCGCCCTTGGCGACCGGCACGATGTTCTTGTTGCCGTTGGCTTTGTCACCTTTTTCGTCGTCCGAAGTTTCCTTGCCGTACACCGCCAGCCAACCGGGGTTGGTCATGACCTTGCCTTCGGTCTTGAACTGGTGGCCCGACACTTCGGTGTAACGGGTGGTGACCTGGAACTCGGCAGCCGGGAAGAACACGGCCATGAAGCGGCGCGTGACCAGGTCGTAGAGCTTCTGTTCCGGCTCGGACAGGTTTTTCGGCGCAATCGTGGTCGGGATGATTGCGAAGTGATCCGAGATCTTGGTGTTGTCGAAAATCCGCTTGTTCGGCTTGACCCAGCCCTTGTCGAGGATCTGCTTGGCGAACTGGTGGTAGTTCGAATTCTCCTTGACCGTCTCCAGCGCCTGCTTGACCGTGTCCATATAGTCTTCGGGCAGGTGGCGCGAGTCGGTACGCGGATAAGTCAGTACCTTGTGTTTTTCGTACAGCGCCTGGGCCAGGCCCAGGGTGTTCTTGGCCGAGAAGCCGAAACGCGAGTTTGCTTCACGCTGCAGGCTGGTCAGGTCGAACAGCGCCGGCGCCATCGACGTGGTCGGCTTGGCTTCTTCGGTGACCACGCCCTGCTTGCCACGGCAAGCCAGCGCGATGCTGTCGGCGGCAGCCTTGCTCCACAGGCGCTCGGCGCGTTTTTCCGGATCGTTGTCGTCCTTCTTGAACTTGGTGTCGAGCCAGCGGCCTTCGTACACGCCGGCGGCGCACACGAACTCGGCGCGTACTTCCCAGTAGTCGCGCGGCACGAACTTCTTGATCTTCTCTTCACGCTCGACCACGATCGACAGGGTCGGCGTTTGCACGCGGCCCACGGTGGTCAAATAAAAACCGCCCTCTTTCGAGTTGAACGCGGTCATGGCGCGGGTGCCGTTGATGCCAATCAGCCAGTCGGCTTCCGAGCGGCAGCGGGCGGCGTCGGCCAGCGGCATCATTTCTTCGTCGCTGCGCAGCTGGGTGAAGCCGTCGCGGATCGCGCCCGGCGTCATCGATTGCAGCCACAGGCGTTTCACAGGCTGCTTGGCCTTGGCGTTTTGCGCGATCAGGCGGAAAATCAGCTCCCCTTCGCGCCCGGCATCGCAGGCGTTGATCAGGGCGGACACGTCTTTACGTTTGATCAGCTTGTTCAGTACCTTGAGGCGCGATTCGGTCTTGGCGATCGGATTGAGCGCGAAGTATGGCGGGATCATCGGCAGGTGGGCAAAGCTCCATTTGCCGCGCTTGACGTCGTACTCTTCCGGCACGGCAATTTCCAGCAGGTGACCGACGGCGGAGGACAGCACGTACTCGTCGGATTCAAAGTACTCATCGTGCTTGGTAAAGCCGCCAAGCGTCTTCGCGATGTCGTTCGCGACAGATGGCTTCTCGGCGATGATGAGGGTTTTGCTCATATTTGGTATCTCGTTTTTTAACACTTGGGGTGGTTTAGCATGCGCATCATACATGGATCGCGCCGCAGTCTGCACTTTTGCGTCGTCGATGGCAAGGGGGTGGCGTGACAGTGTTGTCGGAATGATAGCGTGAAAATTGGATAGCCGCCTGCGCGGGTATGACGGCGCGGCGGCTAACGGTACACGCGGGTTTGCTTAGTGGAGAAGACGAGGGGGGGCGTCGTCATCGGCACCAAACAAGTCATCGAACATCAGCGCGTCCGGTTCCTTGCCCTGGCTCCACAGCAGCATCAGCACGATCACCTTCAGCTGGCCGAGCGACACGGGCGCTTCTTCCAGCGACAACGCGCGCTCGATGACGATTTCGCGCTGCAGCGGCGTGAGTACCTTGGCCGATTCGAGAAACTGGATGAAACCGATTGCATCGGTGCCCAGCACATCGCGCTCTTCGTCGACGTAAATCCGCATGCCGGTGGAAGCGGCGGTGAGCGAGTGCTCGACGCCGGCCATGGCCGTGAGATCGTTAAGCCATACCAGCGCCTCGGAGATCTCGACGTCGTCAAAACCGACAGCCGACAGCTTCTTGGCCAATGCCTCCGGTTCCGGGCAGGCATCGGGACGGTAATACGTCTCGTAGAGATAAACTAGGATGTCGAACATGGCTCTACTCTATCAGTTAAAACAGATCGGACACAAGTAGCGACCCATTTACCGTGTGCAACACATTTTACGAACGCAGCCGTTGAAACCAGCCGCCCGGCAACCTTTCCAGCAGGCCGGCCAGCTCCAGCGCCAGCAACTGCCCTTGCAGCTCGGCAGCGGATTGCTGCAAGTGCACAGCCAGGGTCTCGGCGCGGATCGGTTCGTCGCCCATGGCGATCAGCACGCGATCGACAAAACTGTCGTCAAAATGCGACCCTGTTGCCACTGCATCAACGCCCATATTCAATTCCGACAACACGTCAGCTGCCGTCTCCACCAGCTTGGCGCCGTCGCGGATCAGCCGGTGGCAACCTTTCGACAAGGTTGCATGGACCGAGCCCGGCATTGCATACACGTCGCGGTCCTGGGCGACGGCCAGCCGCGCCGTGATTAGCGAACCGGACCTGGCCGCCGCCTCCACCACCAGCACCGCGCGCGCCAGGCCGCTGATCACTCGATTACGCCTTGGGAAGTTGTCACGCAGGGGCGGCGTGCCCAGCGCATATTCACTGACGATGCAGCCCTGCTCGGCGATACGGCGGGCCAGCATCTCGTTGCTGGCGGGATAGATTCGGTCGGCGCCGGTACCGATCACGGCCACCGTGCCGCCCGCGCCCGCCAGGCCGCCGGCGTGGGCGGCAGCGTCGATGCCCAGCGCCAGTCCGGAAACGATGGTCACGCCCGCCTCCGACAGCGCGCGCGCCATGCGCTCGGCGTTCTGCATGCCCATCAGGCTGGCATTGCGCGAACCCACCATGGCCACCGACAGGCGGTGCAGCAGCGCCGGATTGCCCTTGACGTACAGCATGAGCGGCGCGGCGGCAATCTGCCGCAGCAGCGCCGGATATTCGGGATGATCGTAGGTAAGCAGCAGGTTGCCCGGCTGGGCGCGCCAGGCTTGCACCGCTTCCACTTGCTGATCGAGATAGACCGGCGGCGGCGCCAGCAGGGCGCGGGCCCTGGCGGGCTTGACGACGGCGCGCAGCGTGTCGTACCCGGCCTGGAAAATCGCTTCCGGCGTGCCGAAGCGTTCGAGCAGCGCATGCGCCGTCATCAGGCCCACGCCATCGGTTTGCTCCAGGCGCAGCCAGGCCGCCAGCGCGGACGCCGTGGGGAGTAGAGAAAATTCCGTGGCTTGCACGGCAGAATTGAGAACCTATCTCAGCAGTGAGCAAGGCGCTGCTTGCGCGTCTCGCCAACGGGGCCGGCGTTGCTCGTCATCGCATGGAACGCCATGCTTCTTCCTCGCGCCTTGGCCCCGATGCCGATCCATCGCAATCCACTGCCTGCTCCCTACTGACATAGGTTCTCACTCCGGCGAGGTGGCGGCGTCGCCTACGACCACGGGCGCTGTCGCCTGCATGATCAGGCCGTAAGACACGCGGCCGAACACGCGGAAGATAAACAGGTTGCCCACCTGTTCGTCGGGCAACCTGACCTGCTGTTCGCGGCCGAACCAGCCCGTAGGGGCGGTCGCGTCGCGCACAGTTCTTCCCGCATGGTACAGGCGCAGCACCGAGCCGATATCGAGTCCGTCAAGCTTGCCGCGATTAATGCTGACCACCTGGTGCCGCCCGGCATACGTGACGCCGCCGTGCACGGCCAGCACCTTGGCGTCGATCCGGGTGGCGGGCGCGTGCGGCGCGTAGTGTTGCGCCGGCACCGGCGCCAGCGGTTTCAACTGGTCGCCCTTGCCCATTTCCTCTTTGGTGCTGGTCACGCGCGCCGTGTGCACGTCGCTGCCGGGCGCGGCCGGCTGCACCGTCACCGTGCCTAAATAATAGGCTTCGTGGGCGATCACCTGGCCGCTGTCCGGGTCTTTCAAGGGCCGGCCCGGGCGATACACCTGGAACGTGGTGGCGCCGCCGAGGTCGCCCCGAACATAAGCCTTGTCGCCTTCGCCAATAAAGACGTGGCCGTCTTCGGTGGCGACGATGCGCGGCGCGCGGGCCAGTTCGTCGTTTTCAATGATCAACGGCTGCGACAGGAACGGCTCGATCGCGCCGGGCGGAATCGAGGGGATGGCAGCGGCGCCAACGGCACTGCTGCGCACGGCTGGCGAGCGGCGTTCGGTGGGCACCGCCGGCGTATTTTGCGCGCCAGTGTTGTCACCGAGCCGCAGGCGGCCGGCGGCGCGGTCGAACCAGATCACCTGGTCCGGGTAAATCCAGTGCGGGTTGGCAATCTCGTCGCGGTTCATGTCCCACACGGTGGGCCAGCACCACGGTTGCTGGAGAAACTTGCCGGCGATATCCCACAAGGTATCGCCGCGCACGACCACGTGGCGGTCGGGGGCATCGGTGCGGAACTGGCAGCTGGCCGGGGCTGCCATGGCCGGGACCGCGCTAAATAGCATGGCTGCCGCTAAGCATGGGCCGACTGTGATAAAATTTTTCATTCGCGATCCAATCGATGCGGCAGCAAGCGTTGCCTGTATTGAATCAAATTCTGCCCACAAACCCCTGAACTAGCAAGCAAAACAGCGCCCGCCCCCGGCGTGATTGCGCGTTTACCGTACTCATTAAATATATGGCCATCCTGAACATTCTGCGTTACCCCGATCCACGCCTGCACAAGGTTGCCAAGCCGGTCACGGTTTTCGATGCGCGCCTCGAGCAACTGGTGGCCGACATGGCCGAGACCATGTACGACGCCCCCGGCGTCGGCCTGGCCGCGTCCCAGGTGGACGTGCACGAGCAGGTGGTCGTGATCGACATCACCGAAGAGAAAAACGCGCTGGTCGCGTACATCAACCCGGAAATCCTGTGGGCCAGCGACGACAAGCAAGTCTACGACGAAGGCTGCCTGTCGGTGCCGGGCATCTACGACGGCGTCGAGCGTCCGTCGAAGGTCAAGGTACGCGCCTTCGACGTCAAGGGCCAGCCGTTCGAAGTGGAAGCCGATGGCCTGCTGGCCGTGTGCATCCAGCACGAAATGGATCACCTGAAAGGCAAGGTCTTCGTCGAATACCTGTCGCCACTCAAGCGCAACCGCATCAAGGCCAAGCTGCAAAAGGAAGAACGCGGCATGGAACGCGAAGCGGCGCTGCGCGCCCAGGGTCGTCGCTACTAATAAAGAAAGAGCAGATGAAGATCGTCTTTGCCGGCACCCCGGAGTTTGCCGCCGTCGCCCTACAAGCCCTGCACGAAGCAGGCTTCGAGATCGCGCTGGTGCTCACCCAGCCCGACCGCCCCGCCGGCCGCGGCATGCAATTGCAGCCGTCCGCCGTCAAGCAGTACGCGGTGGCGCACGGCTTGGAAGTGTTGCAGCCGCTGTCGCTGCGCACCGACAGCAAAGACCCCGTGCGCGCCGAGCAGGCCCTGGCTGCGCATGAGCGCCTGCTGTCCACGCCGTACGAGGTGATGGTGGTGGCCGCCTATGGCATGATCCTGCCGGTCAGCACGCTCGACATCAAGCCCTGCCTGAACATCCACGGCTCGCTGCTGCCGCGCTGGCGCGGCGCCGCGCCGATCCACCGCGCCATCGAAGCCGGCGATCTTGAAACCGGCATCACCATCATGGAGATGGAAGAAGGCCTCGACACCGGCCCCATGCTGCTGACCGAAAAAATCGCCATCGGCCCGCACGACACCACCGGCATGGTGCACGACAAGCTGGCGGCCCTGGGCGGCAAGATGATCGTCGAGGCGCTCAATCAGATGAAGCATGGCCAGCTGGAAGCCGTGGTGCAACCGGCAGCAGGCGTCAACTACGCGGCCAAGATCAGCAAGGAAGAAGCGGCGCTCGATTTCAGCCAGTCGGCCATCGAACTCGATCGCAAGATCCGCGCCTTCAATCCGTTCCCCGGCGCGCATGGTTCCGTGGGCGGCGTGGTCGTCAAGCTGTGGGGCGCCGAGGTCACCGAAGGCGCCGGCCATCCGGGCCAGGTGCTGGCGGCCGACGCCCACGGCATCGTGGTCGCTTGCGGCAGCGGTGCGCTGCGCCTGACCATGCTGCAAAAGCCGGGCGGCAAACGCCTGCCGGCGGCGGAATTCATCAAGGGCTTCGCGCTCGAAGGACAAACCTTCGCTTGAGAAGGCGATTCAGGCGGGCTCGTACGCGGATTTGCAAGTTGCCTTAAACTGGACAACCACAATTCTTCTGGAGCCCTTTATGTCCGACCTGATCGACAAACTGAACTGGCGCTACGCCACCAAGAAATACAATCCCGCCAAAGCCCTGGAGCAGGACAAGCTCGATCGCATCTTGGAAGCGATCCGCCTGGCGCCCACCTCCTCCGGCTTGCAGCCGTTCGAAGTGCTGGTCGTGAAAAACCCTGACCTGCGCGCCAAGATCCGCGCCGTGGCGTGGAACCAGTCCGGCGTGAGCGAAGCGTCGCACTTGCTGGTGTTCGCGGCCTGGGACAACATCACCGAAGAACGCATCGACATGATGTTCGACATGACCAACGAGCAGCGCGGCTTCATTAACGAAGGCTGGGAAGCCTATCGCAAGCAGCTGAAAGCCATCGTTGCGGGCCGCACCGACGCGCAGAATGCCGAAGCGGCCGCGCGCCAGGTCTATATCGCGCTGGGCGTGGCGATGGTCGCTGCCGCCTTCGACGGCGTGGACAGCACCCCGATGGAAGGCTTCGACCCGAAAGCCGTGGACGAAATCCTGAACCTGGGCGAACGCAAGCTGAAAAGCGTGGTGATCCTGCCGCTGGGCTACCGCGAAGCCGAAGGCGACTGGCTGGCCGGCCTGAAAAAAGTGCGCCGTCCGCTGGCGCAAGTTGTCTCCGAAATCGCCTGATTGCGCACTTAATCGGTTAGCGATATCACCCGGTCGCCCGGTACGGGAACACAGCCGTCGGCGATCGGCGTCCAGCCGCGACGCACCACCACCTGTTTGTCGTCGTGGCACAGCTCCACCCGCTCGCTGGCAGGAAAACGGCCACGGATAAACCGCTCGACCGCCGCCGGCAAGCTGACCACCAGCTGCCGCGCCGCGCGGTCGTGGTCGGGATGGTCGTCCAGGTGCAGCAGCGGCACGAAACGGCCGGCCTGCATCAGCCACCACGAATCGACCGGCACCGGCGCCGGCGTGTACCGCGCCTCGCGCAGCCAGTCCTGGGCCCGTTCACGCAGATGGTCATCGGCGGCCAGGTCGCCCCAGCCGGCGGCCAGCATCTCCACCACCCACTGATTGCAATTCTGGTAGCGCGTGCTGAAGGCATAGGCATTGGCGCTGTACTGCGCGGCCAGCAGGTGGCCCACGCGCGGACCGTCGAGCAAGGCCGGGCGCAGCGCCAGGACCGCCTCGGGCGGCATGCGCACGATGCTGATGTAACCGAGGTGGGGGTCGTCGGTGCCGATGACGAAACCGGCCAGGCCCTGGTCGAAGATGCGCGGACGGCGTTCGTCGCAGGCGTAATAGAGCTGGCGCGCAGCCCAGACGCCAGCGTCGGAACGCCAGGCCAGCGCCGCGTGCGAATAGCGGATGCCGAAGCGGGAAAGATCGAGGCCGGAGCGGCTGACCAGCGCCACGCTCTCTTCTTGCGCGCCCGCCAGTTCTTCGCGCAGCACGCCGGCAAAGCGCAGCAGACGGCTTTGTTCGACGGCCGTCAGTTCCTGCGAGCGGTCGCAGAAGCGCGATGCACCTGAAGTGCTGCCGGCGTGGGCGCAGCCGGCAGCCGCCAGCCAGGCCAGCCAGACCAGCGCCAGCGTGGCAAAACGTTTCAAGGCGTTACAGCGTGACCGGACGCGAGGCCAGCTCGCCATACCACTCGTCGGCCAGCACCAGGTAGAACGGCTGGCGGTTGTCGATGCGGCCGAACTCGATGCCATAGACACGGTTCTGCGCATACAGCGCATCGCCGGCAGCCAGCTTCTGCTGGGTGAACGTCGATTGCGGCATATCGAGCACCACGCGCTGCTGGCCCTCGCCTTCGCGCTGCAAGGTCAGGCGGGTGCGGTCGGCACGGTCAGGGGTGATGCCGATTTCGAGGATGCGGTAGTTACCGTCGGCCACCTTGCGCTTGTCGCCGCTCGAGCTGTTGCTCGAATCGCCCAGCGAGTCCGAGACGCTGCCGCTCGACGCGGAACCGGCGCTCGACGCCGACGAGGCGAAACTCTCGGCCTGCGCCTGCAGGGTAAGGCCAAGCGCGGCGGTGGCGACCGCCAGGCGGAGTAAAGACGAAATAGTCATCAAAAATTCCTTAAACGAGGGAGCTGCCAGTATAAAGGTAGGCGGGTGTTACTTCATAGCACTACCTGAGCCGGGCCAGCCAGTTCGGACTTCCGGAAAACCGCAGATTGTTGTTCCAACGCAGCGGTCGGCTGAAGCTTATTCAGCAATGCCGTATAATTTTAGACCCGCGATGTCCCTGCCCCATCCTCTGAAGGTATCAAATGAATAACTCCGTGTTCCGTCCCGTCATGTCCAAGGCCGATGCCCAGCTGCGCGAGATCCTCGCGCGCCGCATCATGATCCTCGACGGCGCGATGGGCACCATCATCCAGCAATACAAGCTCGATGAAACCGCGTACCGTGGCGGACCCGCAGGGCGCTTCATCGACTTCGCCGCGCCGGCCGACAGCGGCGCGCGCGAGCTGTTCGTCAAGGGGAACAACGAGCTGCTCACGCTGACGCAGCCGCAGATCATCCAGGAAATCCACGAGCGCTACCTGGCGGCCGGCGCCGACCTGATCGAAACCAATACCTTCGGCGCCACCACGATCGCCCAGGACGACTATCACATGGCCCACCTGGCCTACGAGATGAACCTGCAGGCGGCCAAGCTGGCGCGCGCCGCGTGCGACAAGTACAGCAGCGCCGACAAGCCGCGCTTTGTGGCCGGCGCCTTGGGTCCTACGCCGAAAACCGCATCGATCTCGCCGGATGTGAACGACCCCGCCGCCCGTAACGTCACGTTCGACCAATTGGTCGCTGCGTACCACGAGCAAACCCGCGCGCTGGTCGAAGGAGGCGTCGATGTGCTGCTGGTCGAAACCATTTTCGATACGCTCAACTGCAAGGCCGCGCTGTTCGCCATCGAAAAATTCTACGACGAGAATCCCGGCCAGGAACGCCTGCCGCTGATGATCTCCGGGACTGTCACCGATGCGTCGGGCCGCATCCTGTCCGGCCAGACCGTGCCGGCCTTCTGGAACTCGGTGCGCCATGCGCGCCCGCTCACCATCGGCCTCAATTGCGCGCTGGGCGCGGCGCTGATGCGCCCTTACGCCCAGGAGCTGTCGCAGATCGCCGATACGTTTGTCTGCATCTACCCGAATGCCGGCCTGCCCAACCCGATGAGCGACACCGGCTTCGACGAGCTGCCGGCCGATACCTCGGCGCTGCTGCGCGAATTCGCCGAAGCCGGTTTTGTGAACATCGCCGGCGGCTGCTGCGGCACCACGCCTGACCACATTGCCGCCATCGGCCAGATCCTGGCCAAGACCGAGCCGCGCTCCGTGCCGCAAGTGCCGGTGGCGCAGCGCCTGTCGGGCCTCGAACCCTTCACGATCGACGAGAATTCGCTGTTCGTCAACGTGGGCGAGCGCACCAATGTCACCGGCTCGAAAGCGTTCGCGCGCATGATCCTCAACGAGCAGTACGACGAAGCGCTGTCGGTCGCGCGCCAGCAGGTGGAAAACGGCGCCCAGGTCATCGACATCAACATGGACGAGGCGATGCTCGATTCGCTCGCCGCCATGACGCGCTTTTTGAACCTGATCGCGTCCGAACCCGATATCTCGCGCGTGCCGATCATGATCGACTCGTCGAAATGGTCGGTGATCGAAGCGGGTCTGAAATGCGTGCAAGGCAAATCGATCGTCAACTCGATCTCGATGAAGGAAGGCGAAGAAGAATTCATCCGCCAGGCCAAGCTGTGCCTGGCCTACGGCGCCGCCGTGATCGTGATGGCGTTCGACGAGAAAGGCCAGGCCGACACCTTCGAGCGCAAGATCGAAATCTGCGAGCGCGCCTACCGCCTGCTGGTGGACCGCGTGGGCTTCCCGCCCGAAGACATCATTTTTGATCCGAACATCTTTGCCATTGCCACCGGCATCGAAGAGCACAACAACTACGCGGTGGACTTCATCAACGCTACCCGCTGGATCAAGGACAACCTGCCGCACGCGAAGATCTCGGGTGGCGTGTCGAACGTGTCGTTCTCGTTCCGCGGCAACGATCCGGCGCGCGAAGCGATCCACACCGTGTTCCTGTACCACGCCATCAAGGCCGGCATGACCATGGGTATCGTCAACGCCGGCATGGTGGGCGTCTATGACGACCTGCCGGCCGAACTGCGCGAACGGGTGGAAGACGTAGTGCTCAATCGCCGCGACGACGCCACCGAGCGCATGATCGACATCGCCGGCACTTTAAAAGCCGGCGCCGGCAAGCAGGATGCGCAAAACCTCGAGTGGCGCGACGCGCCGGTGGAAAAACGCCTGGCGCACGCGCTGGTACACGGCATCACCCAGTTCATCACCGACGACACCGAAGAGATGCGCCAGCAGGTACTCGCTGCCAACGGCCGCCCGATCCACGTGATCGAAGGCCCGCTGATGGACGGCATGAACATCGTCGGCGACCTGTTCGGCCAGGGCAAGATGTTCCTGCCGCAGGTGGTCAAGTCCGCGCGCGTGATGAAGCAGGCCGTGGCCCACCTGATCCCGTACATCGAGGAAGAAAAGCTGGCCGAGGAAAAGCGCACCGGCATCGTCGCCAAGCCGAAGGGCAAGATCGTCATGGCCACCGTCAAGGGCGACGTCCACGATATCGGCAAGAACATCGTCACCGTGGTACTGCAATGTAATAACTTCGAGGTCGTGAACATGGGCGTGATGGTGCCCTGCTCCGAGATCCTGGCGCGCGCCAAGCTGGAAAACGCCGACATCATCGGCCTGTCCGGCCTGATCACGCCATCGCTCGAAGAGATGGCGTACGTGGCGAAAGAGATGCAGCGCGACGACCACTTCCGCATGCTGAAAATTCCGCTCTTGATCGGCGGCGCCACCACCAGCCGCGCTCACACGGCCGTGAAAATCGCCCACAACTACGAAGGCCCCGTGGTGTACGTGCCCGATGCATCGCGTTCGGTATCGGTGGCGCAGTCGCTGCTCACGCCCGAGAGCCGCGAGCAGTACATCCAGGAGATCACCGACGACTACCAGCGCATCCGCGAACAGCACGCCAACAAGAAGGCGCTGCCGATCCTGTCGATCAAGGATGCGCGCGCCAACCGCATGAAGCTGTCGTTCGACGGCGCCTGCGCGCCGGTCAAACCAAAGTTCATCGGCCGCCGCGAGTTCCGCAATATCGACCTGGCCCTGATCGCGAAATACATCGACTGGGGTCCGTTCTTCCAGACCTGGGACCTGGCCGGCCCGTTCCCCGCCATCCTCACCGACGAGGTGGTGGGCGAAGCGGCGACCAAGGTGTTCGAGGAAGGCCAGGCCATGCTGAAAAAGCTGATCGACGGCCGCTGGCTCACCGCCAACGGCGTGATCTCGCTGCTGCCGGCCAACACCGTCAACGACGACGACATCGAGATCTATACCGACGACACCCGCACCACCGTGGACTTCACCTATTACGGCCTGCGCCAGCAGGGTGTCAAACCGGTGGTCGATGGCGTGCAGCGCCCGAACCAGTGCCTGTCCGACTTCATCGCGCCGAAAGACTCCGGCGTCAAGGACTACATCGGCATGTTTGCCGTGACGGCCGGCCTGGGCATCGAGAAGTACGAAAAACGCTTCGAGGATGCGCACGACGACTACTCGTCGATCATGCTCAAATCGCTGGCCGACCGCCTGGCCGAAGCGTTTGCCGAATACCTGCACGAGCGCGTGCGCAAGGACTTGTGGGGCTATGCGCCGGACGAAGCACTGACCAACGACGAGATGATCGCCGAAAAATACCTGGGCATCCGCCCGGCGCCCGGCTACCCGGCCAACCCCGAGCACACGGTCAAGCGCGAGATGTTCAACACCATGCAGGCCGAAGATATCGGTATGATCCTGACCGAGTCGTATGCGATGTACCCGGGCGCCGCCGTCTCCGGTTTCTATTTTGCGCACCCGGAATCGAAGTATTTCGTGGTCGGCAAGATCGGCGACGACCAGGTGACCGACATGGCCGCGCGCCGTGGCGTGGACAAGCTGGAAGTGGAGCGCTGGCTGGCGCCCAACCTCAGTTAAGCACAACTAGAACCGCACCAATTTACCCGCGCCCGTCGCGGGTAAATTTTGCCACCGCCAGTCCGCCGAACAGCACCGCAAACCCCAGCAGCCCCGCGATCGACGGCGCCGCGCCGGCCAGTCCCAGGCCGCGCCACGTGACGGCGTCAAAACCATCGATGGCCCAGCGCGTGGGCATCACCAGCGTGGCCGTCTGCATCCACTGCGGGAAGATGAACGACGGCACCCACGCGCCGCCCAGCACCACCATTATCAGGGTCGCAAACACGGCGATGCCGCGCGCCGCTTCCGGCGTCTTGCCAAAGGCCGCGATCAACAGGCCGAACGATGCGGTGACCAGCGCGAAGCCCACGGCCACACCGAGGAAGCCCGCCAGGCTGCCCACCTGCACGCCAAAAATCAGCGCCGCACACAGGAAGATCGCACACAGCAGGCCGACCGCGATCACGGTCGCCGACACCGCGCGTCCCGCCAACACGGTGGCCAGCGATATCGGCGCTGCCAGCAGCCGGTTCCAGATCCCGAGCCGGCGCGCGGCCAGCATGGCGATGCCCATCTCGATACCCATGAACAGGATGAACTGCACGCCCATGCCGCCGAACGAATGGGCGTAGCCATTGTATTTGGGGCCGCTGGACAGGGCCTCGTCGCGAGTGGCGAACGGCATCGACATGCCGCCTGCCTCGAATTCGGAGTCGGCTTTGGCGCCGGTGCGCGCCTGTTCCGCGTCCGCCACCGCGCGCTGGTCCTGGAATTTTTTCAGGCTGTCGAGGAAGTCGCCCAGCTGCGCGGCGGCGGGATCGGTGCGGGCCGCCTCGCGCACTTCGGCCAGCTGCCTGGCGGTGGTGGCGGCACCGGCGCTGCCCATTACGGCCGAACTGGTGGTCTGCATCACCTGCTGCGTGAGCAGGCCCTTGACCATCGCCAGCACCGTCGATTGCGATGGGTCGTAGTACAGCGGCAGCTCGGGTTTTTTTCCCTTGGGGCCGGCAAACAGCGCGCTGTCGGCAGCGTCGCCGAAGCCGGCGGGGATCACCACCGCGACCGCGAGTTTACCGGCGCGTACCTTTTCCTGCGCCTCTACCTCGGTCAGCTCGGTGACCCGCAATGTGCTTTCGGCTTTCAGGCCGGCGGCGATCTTGCGGCCGCTGGCCGACTGGTCGAGCACCACCAGGCCGATGTCGATCTTGCCGGTATTCGACTTCGACGCGCCGCCGAACAGCGAACCGAAAATCGCCGCCAGCAGCACCGGCATCAGCAAGTGCAGCATCAGCGCACGCTTGTCGTTGACGTACAGGATCAGGTCCTTGCGGACCAGTGCGAGGAAGGGAGTGATGGCTGTCATGGTGGTTCCCGTCAGTCGCGCAGGCTGCGGCCGGTAAGGTTGAGGAAGATGTTTTCCAGCGACGTGCGGGCGGTGGCGAAATGCAGCACCGGGATGTCTTGCGCCGCCAGCCAGGCCAGCACCGGCGCCGCGTGCACGCTGGCAGCGAGGTCGATATCGAGTGCGGCGCCCTCGGTGCGGATGGCGGTCACACCCGGTTGCGCGCGCAAGGCGCCGAGCAGCGCGGCCGTGGGCGGCACGGCCAGTTCCGCATGCAAGGCCGCCTGCGCGGGCAGGCGCTGGTACAGCGCGGCCGGGGTTTCGTCGGCCAGTACGCGGCCGTGGTCGATGATGACGATATGGTCGGCCAGCCGCTC
The DNA here is from genome assembly GCF_009295655.1 of Duganella sp. FT27W. Taxonomy (NCBI): domain Bacteria; kingdom Pseudomonadati; phylum Pseudomonadota; class Betaproteobacteria; order Burkholderiales; family Oxalobacteraceae; genus Duganella; species Duganella sp. FT27W. Next base: position 66,779 of record NZ_WHIV01000007.1, on the reverse strand, counting down.
CACCTCTTCCATGTAATGGCTGGTGTAGATCAGCGAACGGCCTTGCGCCTGCAGGGTTTCGAGCGTGTCGAAGATGGCGTTGCGGCTTTGCGGATCGACGCCCACGGTCGGTTCGTCAAGGATCAATAATTGCGGGTCGTGCAGCAGCGCGGCGGCGATATTGAGGCGGCGCTTCATGCCGCCCGAGAAGGTCGATGGCTTGTCGCGCGCGCGGTCGGCCAGGTTGACCAGCGCCAGCACGGCGTCGCAACGCTGCTTGAGGTGCGCGCCCTTCAAGCCATACAGGGCGCCAAACAGTTTGAGGTTGTCGATGGCGGGCAGGTCTTCGTACAGCGCCAGGTCTTGCGGCACATAACCGATGTTGGCCTTGGCGGCACTGGCGCCCTGCCCGACCGGCGCACCGTCCAGCGTGATGGTGCCGGTGTCGGGACGCAGCAGGCCGCAGATCATGCCGACAGTTGTCGATTTGCCGGCGCCGTTGGGGCCGATCAGGCCGACGGTCTGGCCTTGCCGCACCTGGAACGACACGCCATCGACCGCCCGCCGCTCGCCATACGATTTGCTGATGCCGTCCACCTGAAGCAGTACCGGTAATCTTGCCGCCATGATCATCCTTGCTGTTTTGACAGCAGACGAGCATAGCGTTTTGCTATCTATGCAGCAAGTTACAAATCAGCAATCTAGCGTTTTTCCCAAACATACAACAACCGTCTCGGGGTGCCTCGAAAACCGTAGCGAGCGGCTTGCTATCGTCTCGAGTAGCGCAAGCGTACGGAAGTACGCTGAGCAACGCAGAGGCGATAGCAGGCCGCGCAGTAGGTTTACGAGCGCCCCATCATAAAGCGTAGCGGACGACGTTATCGCTCCACTCGAAGGCGGCCAGCTCAAGCTCGACCAGCTCTTCCGGGCTCATCGCCAGCTCACGCAGCGCGGGCAATACCTGGTGGTCGAGTTCCTCGATCCGTTCCAGCGACTCGGCCAGGGTCAGCAGTTCGCCATAGAAACCGGTACGGTCGAGCAAGGCGGCCGCGACTTCGTCAATTACGGGGATCTGGCCGAGGATTTCGTACATCGGCATGCCAAACAGCGTGTCCATCAGCGACATGATGCCGACCGTGAATGCGACATCGGCTGCGTGCGGTTCGCGCGGGCGCAGCCGGCTGGCCAGCAGTTCGAGCAGGCGGCCGCGCGTGGTGGCCAGCATCAGCAGCGGCGTCATGCTGTGGCCGCGCTTGCTCGGTTCGGCATACAGCATGATTTGCAGCCAGCGCTGCAACTGGCGCCGGCCCAGCAGGGTCAGGGCCTGGCCCAGCGAATCGATGCGCTGGCGCGCACCCACGGCCGGGGTGTTGACCAGTCGCAGCAGGTTCAGCGCCAGCGAAACGTCGCGCTTGATGGCGCGCTCGATTTCCGGATTATCGGCGTCGGACGTGACCAGGGTCATCAGTTCCATCACCGCCAGTTGCGACGGCGACAGCTTCTTGCCGCTCATGATCACAGGCTTGGAAAAATAATAGCCCTGGAAATAGTCGAAGCCGAGGTCGAGCGCGTTCTTGAATTCTTCCCGCGTCTCGACTTTTTCCGCCACCAGCTTCTTGCGCTGCTGGTGGAACTGCGGCGCCAGCTGCATCAGGGTGGACAGCGGCGTGTGGTGCACATCCATCTTGACGTATTGCACCAACGGCAACAGGGCAGCGGTTTGCCCCGCCTCGTGGCCGCCGTGCAGGGCAAACTGGAAACCGTGGCTGGCCAATTCGTGCATACGCTCAAGCAACTCCGGCGTGGCCACCACGGTGCCGGCGATTTCCAGCACCACGCGTTGCGGTGGCAGGAAGGCGAAGATATCGGTCAGCAACACGTCGGCATCGACATTGACGAAGCCGCGGGCCTCGCCGATCGTCCGTTCCATACCCAGCTGCGAGGCATGGGCAATCACGGCCGCCGTGGCGGACAGCTCGTCGGTGACCAGCGCCGGCCCCACCGGCTCGTTACGAAACAGCAACTCGTATCCGAACAGCGCCTGGTTGCGGTCCAGGATGGGCTGGCGGCCCAGGTAAAATTCGCGCACGCGCAGCTTGCGGGCGCCGTCGTCGTTGGCGGAAAGATCGATCATGTGCGTCAGTCAAAAATATTGGGCAGGTCGCCTACCATTTTGACAGCAATGCCTGCCCATGTGGCGATCACTGATTGTGTTTCGCCGCTTTAATCGCCGCTTTGCATCGTTTGTTGCGGGGCGCCATCAATAAACAGCTTCAGCTCACCTGGTGCGAAGGCAATCCAGCGCTCGTTGGTGGTCAACGGTTCGGTGACGATTACCGCCACGCGGTCGTCCGGCGTGGTGACCTGGGCGAAATCGACGGTGACATCCTCATCCGACAGCATGGCGGTGTCGAACGGATGCTGGCGCACCAGGTAGAACAGGCGGGTGGAGCAATGGGCAAACAGCTCGCCGCCCGACGACAGCAGCATGTTGAAGGTGCCGTGGGTGGCGATCTCGGCCACCAGCGGTTGCAGCGCCGCGTGCAAATCGTCGCGCGTGGGCCGTTGCTCGCCGAAACGCGCGCGCAACTGCTGCAAGATATAGCAAAAAGCCCGCTCGCTGTCCGTGGTGCCCACCGGGCGGAAAGCGCCGTTGAGCAGCGGATTGAATTCCTTGAGGTCGCCGTTATGGGCGAATACCCAGTATTGCCCCCACAGCTCGCGCACGAACGGGTGGCAATTTTCCAGCGCGACCTGGCCTTGGGTGGCCTTGCGGATGTGGGCAATGACGTTGGTGGACTTGATCGGGTAGTTCTTGATCAGCTCGGCAATCGGCGAAGCGATCGCGGCCTGGTGATCGACGAAGTGGCGCACGCCGGCGCCCTCGAAGAAGGCGATACCCCAGCCGTCGTGGTGGTGGTCGGTGCGGCCGCCGCGCATGGCGAAGCCGGTAAAGCTGAACACAATGTCGGTTGGCACATTGCAGTTCATGCCCAGAAGTTGGCACATGATGATCTCTTAAAATGAAGCTGGCGTGCGCATCGTAACCGAATCGGCCCCCGATGCGCAGCCATAAAGAGCACCTGCGCCGTATTTATACCTTAATGCAACAGCACCGGCTGACTCATGAGCTCATCGTAACTGCCCAAAAATTCATCGATTTCAGCCATGGTGGGCTCGTTGGCGATCAGTTCGTTGACATCGCGACGGAAGTTTTGCGCCAGGACGCCATTGATGAAGATCTCGCGCTTGCCGCCTTTGTCGACGATTTCATAGCCGCCAAAGCGCAAGGCGTCCAGAGTGCGGTCGGCGCCAAACTCGACAACGCTGTACTGCTCGCTGTTATAGATGAGATTCATATTGCTTCCTTTCTCCAGGGGGCCTGCTTGGTTACACTCTCAGCCTGTTAAATAGGGCCGAAAGCAGATGATTCAAGGGCTTGCTGTAGTGCCGGCTTTCAGGCCGCGATATCGGGTTGCAATGCCAGCAAAGCATCGTACGGCGGCCCGGACAGCCACTCGCGCAGCAGTGCCAGGTGCTCGGCCGAGGCCAGGCTGATGTAGAGCTGAGCGGGGGGACGGCGCAGCACACGGTTCAATGTTACCCGTAAAACGAGATTGCCGCTGCAATGCAAACAGCCGGGTGCGATCCGGATAACATTCGCGGCATATTTTGGAGGGGAATCTTCAAACACCAGGGCCGAGCCGCCATCGGACAGGCCTTCGAGGATGATGGCGCTGGGCACGCCCGGCTGCAGCAGCGCGGCAATGGCGGTCTCGCGCGCACCGGCGCGGGGGCCCGTGACCAGCCACGTGGGCACCGGCGCCCGGGGGCCGGCGGCCACCGTGGCGTTGACGTCAGTCACGGGCTGAGGCGGCCTTTTTTGCCAGTTTGCCCGGCTCCACACCCAGTTGCTTGAGCTTGCGGTACAGGTGGGTACGCTCGAGACCGGTTTTCTCGGCCACGCGCGTCATGCTGCCGCCTTCGCGCCCCAGGTGGTGCTCGAAGTACATGCGTTCGAACGCATCGCGCGCCTCGCGCAGCGGCAGGTCGAACGACAGGCTGAACGAGTGGTTGTCGGCGCCGGCCACGGTGGCGCCGCCGCGCACGGCAATCGCCGCTGCCGGGTTCGGTGCATTGAAGGCTGCGCCGGGCGCTTCCTCGGGCTGGGCCGCCAGTACCGGGCGCGGCGCCACTGGCGGCGTGCGCACGGTTTCCTGGGCGCGCGTGAGGCCCGCCTGCACTGCCTTGAGCAGTTTTTGCAGCGCGATCGGCTTCTCGAGGAAGTTCAGTGCGCCGATGCGGGTGGCCTCGACCGCCGTATCGATGGTCGCGTGGCCCGACATCATGATCACCGGCATCGTCAGCAAACCATCACGCTGCCATTCCTTGAGCAGGGTCACGCCGTCGGTATCGGGCATCCAGATATCGAGCAATACCAGGTCGGGTGCACCGGCGGCACGCGCCTCGCGCGCCTGCTGGGCGTTTTCCGCCAGTTGAATTGCGTGTCCTTCATCGCTGAGGATTTCCGAGAGCAACTCGCGGATGCCCATCTCATCGTCCACTACCAGTATGTTTGCCATCTTCCCTCGCCTTCTACATGTCGCCGTCGTGCGGCGTCGTTTGCTTATTTATTTTCTAAATGCGTTGCTTACTTCGATTAAACATTTTGCATTGTCGGCGCTAACTTTAACAGCAAAATCAATATGGACGCGCCACTTCTTTCAGTGTGGTTCTGGATATCGATTCTGCCGCCGTGTTCGTCGATAATCTTCTTCACCATCGCCAGGCCCAGGCCGGTTCCGCGCGCCTTGGAAGTGACATATGGTTCAAATGCGCGCGCCAGGATCTTGGGCGCGAAGCCGGGACCATTGTCGCTGATCGACAGCCGCACCGCCATCCGTTCGCCACCGTCCGCGCCCCGATAATGAATCGCTTCGGTGACCACGTCAATCCGCGGCGCCGGGGCGTCCGCCGGCAACTCGGCCATGGCATCCTGGGCGTTTTGCAGCAGGTTATGTATGACCTGGCGCAACTGGGTCGCATCGCCCATGACTGGCGGCAAGTTTTGCGCCAGTTGCGGGTGGATGATGTCGCTGCTCTCGCCGCTCAGGTACAGGTCGAGGATTTCGCCCACCAGCGCGTTCAGGTCGAGCGGATGCAGCACCGCCGGCGGCGTGCGCGCATAGTCGCGGAAGTCGTCCACCATGCGCTTCATGGCCGCCACCTGGTTGACGATGGTGGTCGTGCTCTTGGCCAGCAGCTCGGTATCAGGCGAAACCAGCTTGCTTTCCAGTTTCATTTGCAGGCGCTCGGCCGATAGCTGGATCGGCGTCAGCGGATTCTTGATTTCGTGAGCCAGCCGGCGTGCCACCTCGCCCCAGGCGATCGAGCGCTGCGCCGAAATCACGTCGGAAATATCGTCGAACACCACCAGGTAGCCGCTGCCGCCCTCGATCGGCAGGCGCGAGCCGCGCGTGAGCAGGGTCAGATCGTGGTCGTCCAGGCTGGCCGAGCGGCGCGGCACCTCGATCTGGCGCTGCCAGTGCGTGCGCTGGGCGGTGCGCCCGGCGGCCGACTGCGCGCTCTGGGCGGCAAAGCCGGCCACGATGGCGGCGCCGAACTCCTGCATGCCGTCCACTTCGTCGAGCTTGCGACCGATCATGGTCATGCCCGGCAATTGCAGGATGCGCTCGACCGAATCGTTAAAGCTGATCAGGTGGAATTCGGCATCGAGCACCATCACCCCGGCCGACATATTGGCCAGCACCGATTCCAGGTGGGCCTTGGCGTTTTGCAGCGCCGTGCGGTTGCGCTCGACCGCGCTGCGGGCATCCGACAGTTGCCGCGTCATGGTATTGAACGATTGCGTCAGCGTGCCCAGCTCGTCGGACGTGGCGACGATCGGCCGTGGCGACAGGTCGCCCTCGGCCACCGCGCGCGTGCCCTCGGCCAGCAGCAACAGCGGCTGGGCCAGGTCGCGGGCGATCAGGAAGGCGCTGGCAATGGCGCCAAACACTGCCAGCAGCAGGGTCAGCGTCAGGGTGACGATATACATCTTGCGCAAGCCCACGCGCGCGACGAAGCGTTCCTTGTAATTGGAATAGGCACTGCGGATGGTCTCGCCGTTGGCAGCGAGCTTGGCGGGCGCCAGCTGGATCAGTTGCAGGTAGCGCGGCGCCAGGCGGAAGCCGTTGGGCCGCACCACCTCGGGAATGGCCATCACCACGCGCAGGCGCAGCTGGCTGGCGCTGTCCGGCTGGTTGACGGGCGCGGTGGGGACATCGATCAGGTTGCTGCGCAGTTCGTTGCCGCCCTCGGGTGCACCGTAGGACACCTCGCTCTTGGCGCGGGCCATCATCTCCCTGGTGGGCAGGTCGGCGCTGAGGTTGCCGCCGCTACTGGCGCGGGCGCTGACCACCAGGCCGCCTTCGGCATCGACAATGATGGCGTTCTGCATGCCGGGATGATTCTTGACCAGTTCGGCGAGCATCTGGCGCTCGGTACCGGTGGGTTCCTGGGCCAGCCGTTCGGTGGCGCGGGCTGCGGTCACGGTCAGCTCGCCGAGCGCGGCGTCGAGCCCGGCACGGCTGAGGTCGATACCGGCCTCCAGCGCCTCTTCCACCGGCACGTTGAACCAGGAATCGATCGAATGCGAGACGAACTGCACCGACACCAGGAAGATCACCAGCCCCGGCAGTACGCCGATGGCGGCAAACAGCAGCACCAGCCGGGTCATCAGCTTGGAGCCGAACTTGCCATCCTTGTAACGGCCGTACAGGCGGAACAGCGAGATGGCGACGAGCAGCAGCAGCGCGCCGGCCACCGCCGCGTTCAGGCCCAGCAGCCAGGCATAGTAGCGGTCGAAGAAGCCGGAGTTATCGGAGGCGGAAGCCAGCAGGAACAGCAGGATGCTGACGAAGGCGCCGCCGACGACCGCAAAGTACCGCAGCATCCTGCTCACTTATTCGGCCCTGTAAAGGAAGGATTTTTTGTCCGACGCCAGGCGCCATTCATTGTTGTTGAGGGCGTTGATCTGGATCGGCTTGGGCAGGTAGTTGGGGTCGAGCCCCATCGACAGCTTGACGGTATAGGTTTCGCCCACCTTGAGCGCGCCGCGCGGCGCCACGATCCAGCGGTTGGGGCGGCGGATCTGGAACAGCGCGTCGTCGAGCGACGAATAGCTTTGCGCCACGCTGCCGGTGATGCCCACCGTGTACTGGCGGGTGAGCACGTTGAACCAGATCTTGGCGGTCTGGCGCGCGACGATGGCTTTCTCGTCGAACCAGTACCAGCGCGGGCGCGAGAATTCGATGGTGGTGGTGAAGTACAGCGGCACGCCGTATTGCAGCGCGTCTTCCAGGCCGTGATTGAGGTCGAAACCGTAGGTGGCCGACAGGCGGTAGCCTTCTTCGGTCGCTTCCACGAAGGCGCGCTTGATCTCGACGCCGTCCGCAGCGCGAGCCGCCTGCGGCATGGCGCAGGCAAGGAGCAGCAGCAAGGGGCCGATCAACAGGCGCAGAAATCGAAGGGTCACGGTGCTCAACAGGTGCGGGGTGGCTAAAGCTTGGGCAAAATCGCTGGCAAAACGGTTACGCATTTTTCTGGAACAGCGCGTAGAACAAACCATCGTGATCCTGCCCGTCGCCACCGGCGGGAAGCAATTGGCCCGGCGCGTCGAGGCGCGCGGCGCCGTGGCGCATGGCAAACGCGGCCGCCTGCGCCTCGGATTCCTGGGGCCACAAGGAACATGTCACGAACAGCAATTTACCACCGGGGGCAAGCATCTGCCAAAGGTTGTCGAGGATTTTGGCCGAAAGTGTTGCAAGTTGGAGCGTGTCGCCCTTGCGGCGCAACCAGCGGATATCGGGGTGGCGGCGCACGATGCCCGACGCCGTGCACGGCACGTCGGCCAGGATACGGTCGAACAACTGACCGTCCCACCAGTCCGAGGTCTCGGCCGGAGCAGCCTTGAGTTCGGCGTCCAGTTGCAGCCGTTCGAGGTTTTCGCCCACCCGCGCCAGCCGCTTGGCGTCGGCGTCAAGCGCGGTCACGTGCACGTTGGCCAGTTCCAGGATGTGGCAGGTTTTGCCGCCCGGGGCAGCGCAGGCGTCGAGTACGCGCATGCCATCGACCACATCGAGCAGCGGCGCGGCCAGCTGGGCGCCGGCGTCCTGCACCGACACCACGCCGTCGTTAAAGCCGGGGATCAGGCTGACGGCCACCGGTCTGACCAGGCGCACGGCCGACGGGCCGATGCGGGTGGCGGCCATGCCGGCCTGCTCCAGCACGGCCAGGTAGTCTTCCACCGAGCTTTTACGCACGTTGACGCGCAAGGTGAGCGGCGGCGCGGTGTTGCCGGTGGTGAGCACGCCCTGCCAGTCCTGCGGCCAGGCCGCGCGCACGGCGTCGATCCACCATTGCGGGTAGTTCCAACGGGCCAGCGGCTGCAGCGACGCGGTATCGAGCAGATTCTGGCGCTCGCGCAGGAAGCGGCGCAGCACGGCGTTGACCATGCCTTTGGCGCGCGCGGTGTCCGGGTGCGCTTCGGCGGCGGTCACGGTCTGATCGACCACGGTGAATTCTTCGTACGGCGCGGTCTCGTCCGGGGCATTGATCAGCGCCAGCGCGCAGGCCAGCAGGGCCGCCACCAGCGGCTCGGGGGCTTTCGGGGCCATCAGGCCCACCAGGGTTTCGCTCTGGCCCAGCTGGCGCATGCAGCGGTAGCTGATGTCCTGCATGGCGCCGCGCGCCTGCGGCGTGGCATCGCCACCGAGGCGGGCCCACACCTGCACCAGCGCCTGTGGCAGGTTGGTGCCGGTGCGCACCAGCGCCACGGCTTGCGCCGCGCCGATCAGGGAAAATGCGAGGGAATCCGGTTTGAGGCCGGTATTAAAACCTGTTTGCAGCGCCGGCTTGAGGTCGCGCGCGTGGCTGGCGCGCAGCTTGGGCGCAGCGGGCTTGGCGGGGGACTTCAGGGAAAGTGTCGGTCGCTGCTTGTTCATATGCTAATTCCAGATGGCGGCCGGCAGCCGTGATCGCGCAGTATACAGCAGCACCTTTCATATGGCGATGATAAGCGCGGGCGGCAGATGTAAATCTCGTTTCAGATACCGACGCGCGGTGACCGGGGTCGGGCAAACCAGTATAATATTTGCAGTTTGGCTCGTGCTTCCGCGCCTGCCCGAAGCGTAACACTTCGCATTTTGATGATTATTTAGCGCGGCTCCGCCGCCACCCTGCTCATGCTCGCCCAACAAAAACAAGATATCACCGCCCTGTTCCAGGCCGCCCTTGCTCCGATCCTCGCTGGCACGGAAGTCTCCGCCAACGTCGTGCTCGAGCGCCCGCGCGATCCGTCGCACGGCGACGTCGCCTGCAACATCGCCATGCAACTGGCCAAGCAACTCAAGATGAACCCGCGCGAGCTGGCTACCCGCCTGGTCGATGCGCTGCGCGCCGATCCTGCCGCCGCCGGCCTGGTGGAGTCCGTGGATATCGCCGGCCCCGGCTTCATCAACCTGCGCGTGACCGCAGCGGCCAAGCAGGCCGTGGTCAAGGCCGTGCTGGCCCAGGGCGCAGCGTACGGTCGCAGCGCCACCGGCACCGGCCAGAAAGTGATCATCGAATTCGTCTCCGCCAACCCCACCGGTCCGCTGCACGTGGGCCACGGCCGCCAGGCCGCGCTGGGCGATGCGCTGTCGTCGCTGTTTGGCAGCCAGGGCTACGACGTTACCCGCGAGTTCTATTACAACGACGCCGGCGTGCAGATTCAAACCCTGGCCAACTCGGTGCAGGCACGCCTGCGCGGCCACAAGCCCGGCGACGCGGCCTGGCCCGAATCGGCCTACAACGGCGACTACATCGCCGACATCGCCGCCGACTTCCTGGCCAAAAAGACCGTGTCGGCTTCCGACGGGGCGCCGGCCACCGCCTCGGGCGATATCGAGGACATCGAATCGATCCGCGCGTTTGCCGTGACGTACCTGCGCAACGAGCAGGACATCGACCTGCAGGCGTTCGGCGTCAAGTTCGACAACTACTACCTCGAATCGTCGCTGTACCAGGACGGCAAGGTCGAAGCCGCCGTGGACATGCTCAACAAATCGGGCAAAACCTACGAGGAAGAAGGCGCGCTGTGGCTGCGCACCGAAGACTACGGCGACGACAAGAACCGCGTAATGCGCAAGACCGACGGCACCTACACGTACTTCGTGCCCGACGTTGCGTACCACATCGTCAAGTTCCAGCGCGGTTACAACCAGGCCATCAACGTGCAAGGTTCCGACCACCACGGCACCATCGCCCGCGTGCGCGCCGGCCTGCAAGCGGTCGGCCTGGGCATTCCGCAAGGCTTCCCCGACTACGTGCTGCATAAAATGGTCACTGTCATGAAGGGCGGCGAAGAGGTGAAAATCTCCAAGCGCGCCGGTTCGTACGTCACCGTGCGCGACCTGATCGAATGGTCGGGCGGCGGCGATGACACCCGCGGCCGCGATGCCGTGCGCTTCTTCCTCATCTCGCGCAAGGCCGATACCGAATTCGTGTTCGACGTCGATGTCGCGCTGAAAACCTCGGACGAGAACCCGGTCTATTACGTGCAGTACGCCCACGCGCGCATCTGCCGCATGCTGGAACAGTGGACTGGCGACGAAGCCTCGCTGGCCAACGTGGACCTGGCGCCGCTCACCGCCCCTACCGAAGCGACCTTGCTGGCCACCCTGGCTGCGTACCCGGAAACGCTGGCGCGCGCGCAAGCGGAGCTGGGCCCGCACCAGATCGCGTTCTACCTGCGCGACCTGGCCGCCAACCTGCACAGCTTCTATTTCGCCGAGCGCGTGCTGGTGGACGACGAGGCGCTCAAGGCTGCGCGTATCGCGCTGATGGTCGCCACGCGCCAGGTGCTGCGCAACGGCCTGGCGCTGATCGGCGTTTCGGCTCCCAATAAAATGTAATGATCAGGATCTCCAGCACAATGACTTTCCGCACTCCGCAGCTCCGTACCCCGCGCCAACAGGGCAATACCTTCGTCGGCATCGTTATCGGCCTGGTCATCGGCCTGGCCGTGGCGGTGGTCGTGGCGCTGGTGATCAACAAGGGCGCCTCGCCGTTTACCGACAAGGCCCGCAACAGCAAGTCGGCCGAAACCACGGCGGGCCAGGCGGCCGATCCGAACAAGCCGATGTACGGCAACAAGGAAGCGGCACGCGCCGCCGCCAAGGACCTGGGCCGCGAGCCGCCACCACCGGCGCCGGCCACCCCGCCGCCGCCCGAGCCGGCACCGGCCAAGGCGGCCGACCAGTTGCAGGCCGTGGTCGACCGCATCCAGGGCACGCCGGCTGAAAAGCCACGCGCCTCCAACGTCACGCCGGTGCCGACCGGCAAGGCACCAACCACTGCGGCCACCACGCCAGCGGCCGCCGGCGACGAGAAATACATCTATTACCTGCAAGCGGGCGCGTTCCGCGAAGTGGCCGACGCCGAAAGTGCGCGCGGCAAGCTGGCCCTGCTCGGCTTCGAAGCCACGCTGTCGGACCGCACCACCGATACCGGCGTGCTGCACCGCGTGCGCATCGGCCCGTTCCAGCAGGTCGAGGCGATGAACAAGGTGCGCAGCAAGCTGTCGGAAAACGGCATCGATGTGGCTGTCGTACGCAATCAGAAATAACTGAGCAAAAGTAAATCCAAGGAGTGAAGATGCGAGTCCTGAAATACGCAGTAAGCGCCATGCTGATGAGCGCCGTGGTCCTGTCGGCCTCGGCCTCGCCTACCGATCCGAAAAACGGCGTCGAATACCGCACCCTGCCCACGCCGCAACAGGCCGACGCGAAAAAAGTGGAAGTGATCGAATTCTTCGACTACGCCTGCCCGCACTGCTACGCGCTCGACCCGTCGCTGCAAGCCTGGATCAAGAAGCAGGGCGGCGCCATCATCTTCAAGCGCGTGCACATCTCGCGCACCGGCACCGACCTGCCGCAGCAAAAAATGTTCTACACGCTCGAATCGATGGGCCTGATGAACGACGCCATGAACACCAAGATCTTCACCGAGATGCACGTCAACCGCAATCGCATGAACCGCGACGAGCTGGTGTTCGACTTCATCGCCAAGCAGGGCGTCGATCGCCAGAAGTTCATCGACACCTATCGCGGTTTCGGCGTGCAGGGCCAGGTGCGGCGTGCCTCGTCGCTGATGGATACCTACGGCGTCGATTCGTGGCCGATGTTCGCCATCGATGGCAAGTACGTGACCTCGCCGGCCATGTCCGACGAAGCCACCAAGGCCGCCACCACCGAAGCGCAACTGCACGCGCAGGGCTTCCAGGTGATGGACGTACTGGTCGCCAAGGCGAAAGCGGAAAAGAAGTAAGCATGTCCCGCCCGGACGCGCCCATGGAGCGCCACCATGCAGCCTGAGTGGAGCCACCAGCGCGTGTTCATCACCGGCGCCTCGAGCGGCATCGGCGCCGCGCTGGCCGCGCATTACGCGGCACTGGGCGCCACGCTGGGCCTGCTGGCCCGGCGCGGTCCGGCGCTCGATCAGCTGATCGCCACCCTGCCCCAACCTGAACGCCACCGCGCCTACGCGGTCGATGTGCGCGACCACGCTGCCATTGCCGCTGCCGCGCAAGACTTCATCACCTGTACCGGTGGCATCGACGTGGTGATCGCCAATGCCGGCATCTCGGTGGGCACCCTCACCGAATACGCCGAAGACTTGCCGGTGTTCGCCGACATCGTCGCCACCAACCTCACCGCCACCGCCGCCACGTTCGCGCCATTCATCGCCACCATGAAGGCGCAGCGCGCGCCGGCACGGCTGGTGGGCATCGGCAGCGTGGCCGGCATCCGTGGCCTGCCCGGCGCCGAAGCGTACAGCGCGTCCAAGGCCGCCGTGATCAGCTACTGCGAATCGCTGCGCCTGGAGCTCAAGCCTTACGGTATCAAGGTTGTCACGCTGTGCCCCGGCTATATCGACACGCCAATGACCCGCGTCAATCCGTACCCGATGCCGTTCCTGATGGCGCCCGATCGCTTCGCCGCGCGCGCTGCACGCGTTATCGACGCCGGCAGCAGCTATGCCGTGATTCCGTGGCAGATGGGCGTGGTGGCCAAGGTGCTGCGCCTGCTGCCCAACCCGGTGTACGACTTCGCCTTCGGCAAGGCGCCGCACAAACCGCGCAAACAAACTTCATGAACAATCACTCCACGCTCGTCTCTCCAGCCGCAGTCACCGCGCTGTGTGCCGCCAGCGCCAGCCACGTGGCGATCGAAGCGGTGTTTGAGACCGGTTCCACCAATGCCGACCTGCTGGCGCGCCTGAACGACCTGGGCACCTTGAGCGGCCCGCTGCTGCGCATCGCCGACCAGCAAAGCGCGGGACGTGGCCGCGCCGGACGCAGCTGGCTGTCCGCGCCCGGTGCGGCGTTGATGTTCTCGCTGGCGTGGCGCTTCCAGGGTCCGCTGCACCGCATGACCGGCCTGCCGATGGCGGTCGGCGTGGCGCTGGCCGAAACCATTGCCGGCCTGGGCGTACCGGTGCAGATCAAGTGGCCCAACGACCTGCTGAAGGGCGGCGACAAGCTGGCCGGCATCCTGGTCGAAACCTGCGTCGATAAGACAGATGGCGCCATCTGGGCCGTGATCGGCACCGGCATCAACCTCCTGATGCCCGATGCGCTGGAACAGCAGATCGGCCGCAGCGTGGCCGCCGCCCCGTGGCTGGCGCAAATGGACCGCAACGCGCTGGTGGCCGCGCTCCTGAACCGCCTGGCAGCGGTGCTGGCCGAATTCGACGACACCGGCTTTGCGCCGTTTGCCGAACGCTGGAACGCGCTGCATGCGTGGCACGGCCGCGAGGTTGTTCTGCTCGACGACGGCCAGGTGCTGCAACAGGGCCGCGCCGTGGGCGTGGACGCCATCGGCCGCCTGCTGCTCGATACAGCAGGCGGCCGGGTCGAAGTCCTGTCCGGCGATGTCTCGCTGCGGCTCTCTCCCGAACAATCAACCGGAAACACCCCATGCTCCTGATCGATGCCGGCAACACCCGCGTGAAATGGGCGCTGGCCGCCAATGATGCCGCCCCGGGCGACTGGCTCGAACACGGCGCCGTCACCCATGCCGACCTGCCGCAGCTGGAACTGGCATGGAGCGAAGCCGTGGCGCGCCACGGCGTGGGTCGCATCGTGATCGCCAACGTGGCCGGCAACGCGCTGCGGGTGCAGCTCGAGTACGTGCTGCAGCGGGCGTTTCCGGCGCTGGACCTGGACCAGGCGATTACCTGGTTCGCGTCTTTGCCGGCATTGGCGGGTGTGACCAACGGCTACCGCAATCCCGCGCAACTCGGGTGCGACCGCTTTGCTGCCGCCATCGGCGGCCACGCGCTGGCGCCGGGCCAGTCCATCATCGTCGCCAACTGCGGCACCGCCACCACCATCGACGCCATTACCGCCGACGGCTTTTTCCTGGGCGGTATGATCCTGCCGGGACTGGGCCTGATGGCTGGCGCGCTGGCGCGCAACACGGCGCAGCTCCCCCGCATTGCGCACGACGCCAAGCTGCCCGACGGCTTCGCCGACAATACCGACGACGCCATCCTGAGCGGCTGCATGGTGGCCCAGAGCGGCGCCATCGAACACGCGTTTGCCCAGCATGGCGCGGCCATGTGCATCCTGTCCGGCGGCGCCGCGCCGCATATCGCACCGCTGCTGACGGTGCCGTACCGCCTGATCGACAATGTAGTGCTGATCGGCCTGCACGCCTCGGCCGCTGCCGACATTTAACCGTTCCAACCAGGGAAGCCCGTGCTGAAATTTATCTTCTGTTCGCTGTTGGCCGTCAATGCCGCGCTGTTCGCGTACGGCCAGGGCTACCTCGGGCATTTCAGCGGCAACGAGCGCGAACCGCAGCGCCTGCAGCGCCAGCTCAACCCCAAAGACCTGACACTGGTATCGTCCGAGCGCGCGCACCGCACCGAGGCGAGCGCTCCTGCGGTTGCCGCCAATGCTGCCACCGACACTGACACTGACGCAGCTACTGCCACTGCCGCCGGCGCTACGCCTGCTGCCAAGCCGGCGCCGCCGCTGGCCTGCGTGGAAATCGGCAGCTTCGTGCTGGCCGAGGCGCGCCGTTTCGAGGCACGCCTGGCGCCGCTGCAACTGGGCGACCGCCAGTCGCGCCGCAACCTGCCCGGTACCGAGGTGTCGAGCTACATCGTGCACATCCCGCCGCAAGGCAGCAAGGAAGCGGCCGACCGCAAGGCCGCCGAGCTGCGCGGCCTGGGCGTGACCAACTACTACGTCATTTCGGATAATTCGCCGCTGCGCTACGGCGTGTCGCTCGGCGTATTCAAGACCGAGGGTGCAGCGCAAAACCAGCTGGCGATGCTGGTCAAGCAGGGCGTGCGCACCGCGCGCGTCACGCCGCGCATGAGCGGCAGCCGCCTGCTGGCGTTCCAGTTCCGCGATGTCGCGCCATCACTGAAGGCCGATCTCGACAAGATCCGGGCCGACTTCCCCAATACCGACGTTCGTACCTGCCGCTGAGACCTGCTTCAGTGCGGAGAAGGCAACGGCCTCATTCGCTACCGCAACCGGTTCTGCACTGCGTTAGCGCTGGATCACCAATGGCTTGAGCTTGAGCGCCGATGGCAGATTGCCGATCGCGTCCTGCGCCGCCTGGCGGCTGGCGAACGGGCCGCTGAACAGGCGGAACACGGGACCGCTCTGCACCACGTGCAACGCCGCCAGCGCGGCGCCGGCCAGTTGGCCTTGCAACTGGCGCGCGCCGTCCGGGCGCGAGTAGGCGCCCAGTTGCAGGTAGTAGCCGCCGGCCAGGGCTTCGTCCTGTGTCGCTGGAGTTGCCGGCACTGCCGGCACCGCCGGCGCGGCGGCTGCCGCAGGCGCGGCCTTTGCGCCGTCGCCCAGCATCAGCGCTTCGATCTCGGAAGCCGGCACCGCGCGCGGCGCCAGCACCAGCGCCGGCTTTTCGTCATCGCCCCTGAACGACGACAGGCGCTTGTCCGGCGATGCCTGCGGCGACTGCGACGCCAGGCGCGGCCCGCTGGTGGTCGAGACGCCGCCGCGAGTGGCCAGCATGCGGTCGATCTCGGCCGGCAGGATGCGCTCCACTTTCAATTCGTGACTGCCCTTGTTGAGCAGGCCAAGCTTGAGCGCCGCCGTGTACGACACATCGATTACGCGCTTGGAATGGAACGGTCCACGGTCATTGATGCGCACCACCACGGTGGCGCCGGTGAGCATGTTCGACACCCGCGCATACGATGGAATCGGCAGCGTGGGATGGGCGGCCGTCATCTTGTACATGTCATACAGTTCGCCCGACGACGTGCGCTGGCCGTGGAATTTTTTCCCGTACCAAGTACCCATGCCCACCTGGGTAAACGGCTCGTCGTCGGTGATCGGCGTGTAGGTTTTACCGAGCACCACGTACGGGCGGTTGGAGCGCGGAAGCAGCGGATCGTTGCGCACCTCGGCGTCCGGCACGGCGGCCAGGTTCTCGGGCGGATTGTCACCGGGACCGTCGTCCTGGTAGTAGCCACCGCGCCCGGAATTGGCCGGCGGCAGCACCGGCAGGCCCGGTTGCGCCTTGCCGGTGGGCGGCGCCTTGATCACGGGACCGCCCACGCGCGAGGTGCGTGGCAGCCGTTCGTCAGGCGTGCTGGCGCAACCGGCCAGCACGGCGGCCAATAACAGTGGGACCAGCAGCGGCGCCTTTACCGTTGCTGGCACCGCGCCGTGTGGCGTTTGGCGTGACGCCCGGTTTGGCGTGCGGGCTGCCGCGTAGCCCAGCGCGTTGTCGGCCCATTCCGGTTCCGCGTGGTGGCCGCACGAGCGGGCGGGCGTGGTGTTGAAGCCTGGCCTCATGTCGTCATCCTTTTCAGTTCTTGCGGACCGCTGGCGCGGGCTGCGTGGCGGGCGTGGGCGCCGCCGGGGCTGGCGTTGGGGCCGGCGCGGGCGCCGGTGCCGGCGTTGGTGTTTGAGCCGGTGCCGGTGCCGGTGCTGGCGCGGGTGCCGGCGTAGTCGGCGGCTGCGCCGTCGGCATCAGTCCCGGCGCCTGGTTGCCCTGCGCTTCGAGGCGCGCGGCGGCGGCCTGTTCTTCGAGCGTCTGGCCTTCGACCGGCAGGATCTCTTCGGCGTCTTCCTTCTCTACCTTGGTGGTGTCCTTGCCGGCCGGGCGCTTGCCCAGCAAATAATAATCGATGGCCTTGCGCGCGATCGGCGCCGCTTCGAGGCCGCCCATGCCGGCGTTTTCCACCACCAGCGCCAGCGCGATGCGCGGTTTCTCGGCCGGTGCAAAGGCGACGAACAGCGCGTTGTCGCGCAGGCGTTCGGCCAGCCTGGCTGCATTGTACTTCTCGCCTTTCCGGATCGTGATCACCTGCGCGGTACCGGTCTTGCCGCCCACGCGATATTCGGCGCCGGTAAAGGCGCGTACGCCGGTGCCGCCGGCTTCGGTGGTCACGCCCACCATGGCGTTCTTGATGAAGTCGATGTTTTCCTGCTTGAGCGGAATCCGGTAACTCTCTTTCGAGACCGTGAGCGTGCGTGCCCGGGTGCCGCCGTTTTCCAGGATTTTCACCAGGTGCGGCTTCATCACCACGCCGTTGTTGGCCAGGTTGGCCATGGCGTGGGCGATCTGCAGCGGCGTGTAGGCGTTGTAGCCCGAGCCGTTGCTGACCGAGATCGTGTCACCGCCCACCCAGCGTCCGGCCGAACCCTTGAAGCGCTTGCGCTTCCAGTCCTGCGACGGCAGCACGCCGGTTTTCTCGCCGATCAGGTCGATGCCGGTCTTCTGGCCGAAGCCGAACGGCTTCATGAAATCGTGGATCATGTCGATGCCCATGTCGTGACCGAGCTCGTAATAATACGTGTTACACGAGACCACGATCGATCGGTGCATGGCCACCGAGCCGTGGCCGCCCACCACGTCATCGTTGAAGCGGTGCCCGCCCAGCATGTAGAAACCGGGGTCGTAGGTGGCATAGGTGGTGGTGCGCTTGCCCAGTTCCAGCGCGGCCAGCGCCATGAACGGCTTGAAGGTCGAGCCGGGGGCATAGGTGCCGGACAGCGGCCGGTTCACCATCGGCCGGTCGAGCGAGGTATTGAGTTCGTTCCAGCTCTGGGTGTCGATGCCGTCCACGAACAGGTTGGGGTCGAACCCCGGGCGCGAGACGTAGGCCAGGATGTCGCCCGTCTCCGGCTCGATGGCGACCAGCGCGCCACGGCGCTCGCCAAAGGCGTCTTCCACCACTTTTTGCAGTTCGATGTCGATCGACAGGATCAGGTTGTCGCCGGGCGTGGCGGGCTTGCGCGACAGCGTGCGGATGGCCCGGCCGCCGGCCGACACTTCCACTTCTTCGTAGCCGGTGCGGCCATGCAGCTGCTGCTCGTAGCTCTTCTCCAGGCCTTCCTTGCCGATATGGTCGGTGCCGCGATAGTTGGCGGTGTCCTCGCGCTCGTCGATGGCGGCGGCGTCGGCACGGTTGATGCGGCCGATGTAGCCGATCACGTGCGACGCCGTCTCGCCCAGCGGGTACTGGCGGAACAGGCGCGCCTGCACTTCCACGCCGGGAAAACGGAAGCGCTGCGCGGAAAAGCGCGCCACTTCCTCGTCGGAGAGGCGGGTGCGCAGCGGCACGCTCTCGAAGCGTTTCGACTCTTCCATCAACTTCTTGAAACGGCGCCGGTCCTTGATTTCGATATTGACCAGCGTCGATAGCTGCTCGATGGTGTCGTCCAGCGACGCCGTGAGTTTCGATGGCGTGATCTCGAGCGTGTAGGCCGAATAGTTATTCGCCAGGACCACGCCGTTGCGGTCGTAGATCAGGCCCCGGTTGGGCGCGATCGGCACGATGGCGATGCGGTTCTCTTCCGCCTTGACGGCGAAGTCGTCGTGCTTGATCACCTGCAGCCAGATCAGGCGCGCCAGCAGCAGCGCAAAGCACACGAACACCACGCCGACCAGCACCGCGATGCGGGTGCGGAACTCGCGCAGTTCGCGCTCGGTATCCTTGATTTCGATCATGCCGTCACTCCCCAGGACGGCGCATGACTGCCGGCGCCATGGCGCACGGTGCGGGTGAAGTGCGAAATGCTCATCAGGATGCCGGCGCCGATCCCGAGGGTAAACAGCGCGGTGCCGCCGTAGCTCATGAACGGCAGCGGCACGCCGACCACCGGCACGATGCCGCTGACCATGGCCATGTTCACGAAGGCGTAGGTAAAGTAAATCATGGTGATGGCGCCGGCTAGCAGGCGCGTGAAAAAGGTGGGCGCATTGAGCGCAATCGACGTGGCGCGCCAGATCAGCAGCAGGTACAGCGTGACCAGCACCAGGTTGCCCGCCAGGCCGAACTCCTCGGAGAACACGGCAAAAATGAAATCGGTGGTGCGCTCGGGGATGAACTCCAGGTGGGCCTGGGTGCCGTGGGTCCAGCCCTTGCCGCCGGCGCCGCCGGAGCCGATGGCGATCATCGACTGGATGATGTGGAAGCCCTGCCCCAGCGGATCGTGGTACGGATCGATGAGTGTGAGCACACGCTCGCGCTGATAGTCGTGCAACATGGTCCACAGCACCGGCAGCGCGGCGCAGCCCATCACCACCAGCGCGGCCAGCACCTTCCAGGCCAGGCCGGCCAGGTAGATCACGGCGCCGCCGGCGGCCACCACCAGCAAGGCGGTACCCAGGTCGGGCTGGCGCGCGATCAGGAACACCGGCACCGCCAGCAATGCCGCTGCCGCCGCATAGGTGTGCCAGCGCAGGCGCCCGGCCTGCAGCTGGAAGTACCAGGCCAGCATCAGCGGCATGGCGATCTTCATGAATTCCGACGGCTGGATCTGCACGCCCACAGTGATCCACCGGCGCGAGCCGCCCTTGATGGTGCCGAACAGTGCCACCGCCGCCAGCAGCAGCACTGCCAGCGCATACACGGGAGCGGCCAGCCGCATCAGGGTTTGCGGCGGCGTGTTCGCGGCCAGCCACATGACGACGAACGCCGCGCCGATATTGCGCAACTGGTCGGTGACCTTGCCGGGAATTGCCAGGCCGGCCGAATACAGCGTCACCAGCCCCACCGACAGCAGCAGCAAAATGATCAGCGCCAGCGGCAGATCGAACACCGCCACGTAGGGCCGTACGCGCTGCACCAGCGAGCCCCCGGGATTCAACGCCGCCATCAGGTCTGCACCAGCTTGCGGTGGCGCTGGATGCTCATCAGGATGCCGCCGGCCAGGCCGAGCGTGAGCAGCGCGGTGCCGCCGTAGCTCATGTACGGCAACGGCACGCCCACCACCGGCAGGATGCCGCTGACCATGCCCATGTTGACGAACGCGTAGGCGAAATAGATCATCGTCATGGCCCCGGCCAGCAGGCGGCTGAACAGGTTGGCCGCGTTCCCGGCGATCATCAGGCCGCGTCCCACCAGCAGCAGGTACAACAGCAGCAGCAGCAGGTTGCCGATCAGGCCGAACTCCTCGGAGTACACCGCGAAGATGAAGTCGGTGGTGCGCTCGGGGACGAATTCGAGGTGGGCCTGGGTGCCGTGGGTCCAGCCCTTGCCGGTCATGCCGCCCGAGCCCACCGCGATGGTGGACTGGATGATGTGGAAGCCCTTGCCCAGCGGGTCGGAGGTGGGGTCGATCAGCGTCATCACGCGTTCGCGCTGGTAGTCGTGCAGCAGGGTCCAGATCACCGGCAGGCTGGCGCCGAACAGCACCAGCAGCACGCCGATGGCCTTCCACGCCAGGCCGGCCAGGAAAATCACCGTAAAGCCGGCAGCGACCACCAGCAGCGCCGTGCCCAGGTCGGGCTGGCGCACGATGAACAGCACCGGCGCCATCAACAACACGGCGGCGAGCAGGTACGAATGCCAGCGCAACTGGCCGGCGCGCTGCTGGAAGAACCACGCCAGCATCATCGGCGTGACGATCTTCATGAACTCCGACGGCTGGATGTCGATACCGAGATGCAGCCAGCGCCGCGCACCGAGCTTGATGATGCCGAACAGCGCCACGCCGACCAGCAGTATCATGCCGGCCGCGTACGCCGGCACGGCGATGCGCATCATGGTTTGCGGCGAGATATTCGCGGCCAGCCACATCACCAGGAACGACAGCACGATGTTGCGCACCTGGTCTTCCATCTTGCCGGGAATGCCGATGCTGGCCGAGTACAGCGTGATCATGCTCACCGTCAGCAGGGCGACGATGATCAGGGTGAGCGGGCCATCGAACACCGTGAAGTATGGGCGAAGGCGGCGCCCCAGGGAGCGCCTTTCGTGGATGCGCATTGCGGGTTCCTTATTCGGTATTGCCCGGGGTGTCCACACCCGGTTTGGGTTCGACCACGCCATGTTCGGCCTCGATGTCGTCCACCGAGCGCAGCACGGCGTCTTCCTTCGGCACCGGCGTGGTGTCTTTCTGGTTCGGGCGCTTGCCCAGCAGGTAGAAGTCGAGCGCCTTGCGCACGATCGGCGCGGCCACGGCGGCGCCAAAGCCGCCGTTCTCCACCACCACCGCAATCGCGATGCGCGGCTTGTCGGCTGGCGCAAAGGCCGTATAAAGCGCGTTGTCGCGCAGGTGCGCGGCCACCAGCTTGGCGTTGTACTTCTCGTTCTTCTTGATGGCGAACAGCTGCGCGGTGCCGGTCTTGCCGCCCGAGACGTAGCCGGCGTTGGCAAACACCTTGGCCGCCGTGCCGCTGGTGGTCACGCCCACCATGGCGCTCTTGATGAAATCGACGTTCTGCTGCTTGAGCGGGATGCGGTAGCTCTCGCGCGCCACTGTCAGCTGGCGCGCATGGGTGCCGCCGTCCTCGAGGATTTTCACCAGGTGCGGCTTCATCACCACGCCGTTGTTGGCCAGGTTGGCCACTGCGTGCGCCATCTGCAGCGGCGTGTAGTTGTTGTAGCCGTTGCCGATGCTGATCGAAATGGTGTCGCCAAGCTGCCAGCGCTGCGCGGCCGCGTTCTTTTTAAAGCGGTTGCGCTTCCACTCTTTCGATGGCAGCACACCCTGCTTTTCGTGTTCGAGGTCGATGCCGGTCAGCTGGCCGAAACCGAACGGCTTCATGAATTCGCTGATGGTATCGATGCCCATCTCGTTGCCGAGAATGTAGTAATAGGTATCGCACGATTCCGAGATCGACTTGAACATGTCCACCGTGCCGTGGCCGCCCGGCTTGTCGTCGCGGAAGCGGTGCCCGCCCAGCGTGAAGAAGCCGGCGTCGTGGATGCTCTGGCCCGGCGTGCGGTAGCCGCGCTCCAAGGCAGCGAGCGCCATGAACGGCTTGAAGGTCGATCCCGGCGGGTAGGTGCCGGACAGCGGCCGGTTGACCATCGGCCGGTCGAGCGAGGTATTGAGTTCGTTCCAGCTCTGGGTGTCGATGCCATCGACGAACAGGTTGGGGTCGAACCCCGGGCGCGAGACATAGGCCAGGATGTCGCCGGTTTCCGGTTCGATGGCGACCAGCGCGCCGCGCCATTCGCCGAACGCTTCCTCGATCACCTTTTGCAGTTCGATGTCGATCGACAGGATCAGATTGCTGCCGGGCGTGGCGTTGCGGCGCGACAGCGTGCGCACGGCGCGTCCGCCAGCCGATACTTCCACCTCTTCGTAGCCGGTGGTGCCGTGCAGCTGGCGTTCGTAGCTTTTCTCGATGCCTTCCTTGCCGATATGGTCGGCGCCGTTGTAGTTGGCGCCCTGGTCGCTGTCGGCCAGCGCACGGGCCTCGGCCTGGTTGACGCGGCCGATGAAGCCGATCACGTGCGAGGCGGTTTCGCCCAGCGGATACTGGCGAAACAGGCGGGCCTGGATTTCCACGCCGGGAAAGCGGAAGTGCTGGGCCGTGAAGCGCGCCACCTCCTCGTCGGTCAGGCGGGTACGCAGCGGCACGCTCTCGAAACGCTTCGATTCTTCGAGCAGGTGGCGGAAGCGCTTGCGGTCCTTGATGTCGATCGCCACCAGTTTCGACAGCGCGTCGATGGTTTCATCTAACGACGCGGTCAGTTTCGACGGCGTGATCTCGAGCGTGTACGCCGAGTAGTTGCGGGCCAGGACCACGCCGTTGCGATCGACGATCAGGCCCCGGTTGGGCTGGATGGGCACCAGCGAGATGCGGTTGTCCTCGGCCTTGACCGCGTAGTCTTCGTGCTTGATCACCTGCAGCCACACCAGGCGCGCCAGCAGCAGGACAAAGCAGGTGAGCACCACGCCGCCCACCACCGTCAGGCGCAGGCGGAACTTGTGCAGTTCCAGCTGGTTGTCCTTGAGCTCAGTCATGCACTAGCAACCGTCAGATCGGCCGCGTGTGATCGCGGTCCACCGCGCGCCGCTGCGGCGCCAGCAGCAGCCACGACGCCACGGGCCACAGGCACACCGCCACCACGCTCTCCAGGAAGAAATACCACGCCGGCGACTGGCCCGACGCGAAGAAACGCACCAGCAGCTGCACCGCCTGCGCCATGACCAGCAGCGGAAATACGTGCGTGGCCTGGGTCGCCAGCGGGAACCAGGTCACGCGCCGGTGCAGCATGATGGCGAAGTACGACAGCAAGGTGTACGACAGCGCGTTCTCGCCCAGCAGGGTGGAGTCATGCACGTCCATCAGCAGGCCGAGGAAAAAGGCCGTGCCGATGCCGACGCGGCGCGGCTGGTGCACGCCCCAGAACACCAGCGCCAGCGCGACGAAATCGGGCACGCCGATCAGGTGGCCCCACGGCAGCAGGTTCAGTAAAAAGGCGCACAGCAGGCTGAAAGCGATGAACAGCGGGCTGACCGGCAGAAGAATGTAGTGAGGACGGTTCATCGGGCCGGTTCCTTGGTGGGGGTGACGGCAGGCGTACCGGCGGCCGGCGCTCCGGCGGCCGGCGCTCCGGTGGCAGGTGCCCTGTTGGCGGGGACGGTGGCTGGCGTCCTTGCCGCTGGCGGGGTGACAGCCGGCGTACCGGCGGCGGGTGCTCCGGCGGCGGGCGCTCTGGTGGACGGGGTAGCAGCAGCTGGCGTGCCGATGGCGGGCACTCTGGTGGCTGGGGTAGCAGCAGTAGGCGTGCCGACAGCCGGCGTAGCAACTGGCGTGGCGGCAGTTGGCGCACCAGTTGCCGGCGCTGCGGCTGGCGGCGTCGCAGCCGGCGCCTTCGGTATCAGGTCGGACCCCGTGGCGGCAGCCGTACCGGCAGCAGGTGCAGCACCGGCAGCCGGCGCCTCTTCCTTGGCCGGATCCTTGATCGGCGCCATGCGGTTGTTGCCCTTGCGTGGTACGCGCGGTTCTTCATCGGGCGGACGTGGCGCGATTTCGGGGGGCGACATCAGGATCAGCAACTGGCGGTTGTTCTGGATGCCGGCCAGCGGCTGGCAGATCACTCCACCAAAAGCGCCGTTGGCGTTGCTGTCCACCTGCGTCACGCGGGCCACGGCCAGGCCGGCCGGGTAGATGCCGTCGAGACCGGACGTGACGACGATGTCGCCGACCTTGATGTCGGCATTGGGCGCAGTGAAGCGCAATTCCAGCGAGCCGATCTTGCCGCGGCCATAGGCCACGCTGCGCAAGCCGTTGCGCAGCAGTTGCACGGGAATGGCCTGGTCCTTGTCGGTGAGCAGTGTGACTTCCGACGTGAACGGGAACACGCGCGTGACCTGCCCCACCACGCCCTGGTTGTCGATCACGGGCAGTCCCAGCGAGACATCGCTGTTGCTGCCCCGGTTGAGGATGATCTTGCGGCTGCTGGCGTCGCGCGCGTCGTACAGCACTTCGGCCAGCATCGACTTGGTGGGCACTTGCTCGCGCGCGCCCATCAGGCGGCGCAGCTGGTTGTTTTCGGCCGTGCGCAACTGCGCCTGCTGCAGCGCCTGGGCATCGGCGATCTGCTGGCGCTTGAGTTCATCGACCTGTTTCTTCATCTCCGCGAGCGAGGAGAAGTAATCGCCGGCGCCATAAATGGCGTCGCGCGGCAGCAGTGCCACCATTTGCAGCGGGTGCAGCACGGTGCCGACGACCTGGCGTACCGCGCCCAGGGTGCGCATCTGCGAATCGACCAGCAGCAGCACGATCGATATGCAGGCGAACACCGTCATCTTGACCCGAGCCGAAGCGCCTTGCTTGAAAAGTGGCGGAGGACTGTATTCCATGACTTTCAATAATCCGGCGCTCCCGCGCCAACCAGACTGTCAACTCACCCAATGAACCGGGGCCGCTTAGCGGCCCCGGTTTTATCTATCGGATCACTCGTAGGAGAAGATCGATCCCAGCTGGTCCATGCGCTCGAGCGCCATGCCCGAGCCGCGCACCACGCAGGTGAGCGGATCTTCGGCCACCAGCACCGGCAGGCCGGTTTCTTCCATCAGCAAGCGGTCGAGGTCACGCAGCAGCGCGCCGCCGCCGGTCAGCATCATGCCTTTTTCGGCGATGTCGGCGCCCAGTTCGGGAGGGGTCTGTTCCAGCGCGTTTTTCACGGCCGAGACGATGTTGTTGAGCGGGTCGGTCAGCGCTTCGAGAATTTCGTTCGACGAAATGGTGAACGAACGTGGAATGCCTTCGGACAGGTTGCGGCCCTTGACTTCCATTTCCTTCACTTCCGACCCCGGGAAGGCCGAACCGATGGCCTTCTTGATCGCTTCGGCGGTCTGCTCGCCGATCAGCATGCCGTAGTTGCGGCGGATGTAGTTGACGATCGCTTCGTCGAACTTGTCGCCACCGACGCGCACGGAGCCTTTATAGACCATGCCACCCAGCGAGATGATGCCCACCTCGGTCGTACCGCCGCCGATATCGACCACCATCGAACCGGTGGCATCCGACACTGGCAGGCCGGCGCCTATTGCCGCTGCCATCGGTTCTTCGATCAGGTACACTTGCGAAGCGCCGGCGCCCAGCGCCGATTCGCGGATCGCGCGGCGTTCCACCTGGGTGGAACCGCACGGCACGCAAATGATGATGCGTGGCGACGGACGGAAGAACTTGGAGTCGTGCACCATGCGGATGAACTGCTTGAGCATTTGCTCGGTGACGGTGAAGTCGGCGATCACGCCGTCTTTCATCGGGCGGATCGCCTCGATATTGCCGGGAACCTTGCCCAGCATCTGCTTTGCTTCCTTGCCGACTGCCTGGATCGTCTTCTTGCCGTTCGGGCCGCCCTCTTGGCGGATCGCAACGACCGACGGTTCATCCAGGACGATGCCCTGGCCGCGTACGTAGATCAGAGTGTTGGCCGTGCCCAAGTCGATGGCCAGATCGGTGGAAATATACCTGCGTAAAAAACCAAACATGTGTGTCCTGTGGCGCCACTGAAGTGCGCGTAACCGTTATAAGGAAATCCGTGAGGAGAAACTCGAAAAACCTACTGCGCGTCCCGCTATCGCCGCTCCGTTGCTCAGCGTACCTCCGTACGCTTCCGCTACTCCCGACGATAACGAGCCGCTCGCTACGGTTTTTCAAGTTTCCTAAATGCTGCGGCAGCAATCATTCAGCGCCGGCAACGCATCAACCCGCCATTCTACCTTATAATTTGAATGCGATTTACCGAAAATCGGCCCGAAAGTGTATCAGTCGAGTCCGCAAGATAAGCGGCAATCGTCGGCTTTTACCGGCGATTTAGCGGAATTTCAAGTTTTTATCATTGTAACAATTTAAACATTTGCGCGGCTTCCCCCGCGCCCTACGCCATGTCCCTGACCCTATCCGACGTAACACGTATTGCCAAGCTGGCACAACTGGAGATGAGCGAAGCGCAGAGCGCCACCGCTCTCGACCAACTGAACGGCATTTTCGCGCTGGCCGGGCAGATGCAGGCAGTCGATACCGACGGTGTGGCCCCGCTGAGCCACCCGCTGGCCGCCCACATGAATAATATCGCCCTGCGCCTGCGCGAGGACAACGCCACCGAAACCAACCGCCGCGACGACTACCAGGCCGTGGCGCCGAAGACCCAGGACGGCTTGTACCTGGTGCCCAAGGTCATCGAATAATCGCTTGACCGAGTAAGCACCCGGGCAACCGGACCGCCGCACCTGCCGCCGTACCGAATTCCGAATTGAACGCCATGCACACCAAAACCATTAAAGAGCTGTCCGCATTGCTGCAAAGCAAAGCCATCACCGCCACCGAGCTGGCCACGCATTTCCTCGACCGTATCGAGCAAAGCGACCTGAACGCCTTCCTGCACGTGGACCGCGCCCTCACCCTGGCCCAGGCCGCCGAGGCCGACGAACGTATTGCCAATGGCACCGCCACGCCGCTGACCGGCGTACCGATCGCCCACAAGGATATTTTCGTCACCCGCGACTGGCGCTCCACCGCCGGCTCGAAGATGCTGGCCAACTACGTGAGCCCGTTCGACGCCACCGTCGTGGAAAAGTTCCGCGCCGCCGGCATGGTCACGCTGGGCAAACTCAATTGCGACGAATTCGCCATGGGCTCGGCCAATGAAAACTCGGCCTTCGGCCCGGTGAAGAACCCTTGGGACAAGACCGCCGTACCGGGCGGCTCGTCCGGCGGTTCGGCCGCTGCCGTGGCCGCGCGCCTGGCGCCAGGCGTGACCGGCACCGACACCGGCGGTTCGATCCGCCAGCCGGCCGCCTTCTGCGGCATCACCGGCATCAAGCCGACCTATGGCCGCGTGTCGCGCTTCGGCATGATCGCGTTTGCCTCATCGCTGGACCAGGGCGGCCCGATGGCGCAAACCGCCGAAGACTGCGCCCTGCTGCTCAACGCCATGGCCGGTTTCGACGAACGCGATTCCACCAGCCTGACGCCGGAACTGGGCGGCATCGACGAAGATTTCACCCGCGAACTGGGCCAGCCGTTGACCGGCCTGCGCATCGGCGTGCCGAAAGAGTATTTCGGCGAAGGTCTGGCCAAGGACGTGGAAGACGCCGTGCGCGCCGCGCTGGCCAAGTACGTGGAACTGGGCGCCACCCTGGTCGATATCTCGCTGCCGAATACGGCGCTGTCGATTCCCGCGTACTACATGATCGCGCCGGCCGAAGCATCATCGAACCTGTCGCGCTTTGACGGCGTGCGCTTCGGCCACCGCGCCGACGGCTACAAGGACCTGGGCGATATGTACCGCAAAACCCGCGCCGAAGGTTTCGGCGCCGAAGTCAAACGCCGCATCATGGTCGGCACCTATGTGCTGTGCCACGGCTACTACGACGCCTATTACCTCAAGGCGCAAAAGATCCGCCGCCTGATCGCCGAGGATTTCGAAGCGGTACTGAACGGCCCCAACGCCGTGTGCGACGTCATCATGGGACCGGTAGCCCCGACCGTGGCCTGGGACCTGGGCGACAAGTCCGACGACCCGGTCGCCGCCTACCTGGCCGACATCTTTACCCTGTCCACCAGCCTGGCCGGTTTGCCCGGCATGTCGATTCCGGTCGGTTTCGGCCAGGGCGACAAGAACGCCAACCGCCCGGTGGGTCTGCAAATCATCGGCAAGCATTTCGGCGAAGCGAAACTGCTGAACGTCGCCCACGCCTACCAGCAGGCGACCGACTGGCACACCCGCGCACCGAGCGGTATCTAAAGAATATAAGCGAGAACAATATGGAATGGGAAGTCGTCATCGGTGTTGAGAACCACGTGCAGCTCACCACCGCATCAAAAATCTTCAGCGGCTCGCCGACCACGTTCGGCGCGGCCCCCAACACCCAGGCCAGCCCCGTGGACCTGGCGCTGCCGGGCGTGCTGCCGGTCATGAACAAGCAGGCCGTCGATCGCGCCATCCGCTTCGGCCTGGCCGTGGGCGCGAAAATCGCGCCGGCATCGATCTTCGCCCGCAAAAACTATTTTTACCCGGACTTGCCCAAGGGCTACCAGATCAGCCAGTTCGAAGACCCGGTCGTCATCGGCGGCGCGGTCACGTTCGGCTATGAAAAGGACGGCCAGTTTGTCACCAAAACCGTCAACCTGACGCGCGCCCACCTGGAAGAAGACGCCGGCAAATCGCTGCACGAAGATTATGCCGGCATGTCCGGCATCGACTTGAACCGCGCCGGCACGCCGCTGCTGGAAATCGTCTCGGAACCGGAAATCCGCAGCGCCGCCGAAGCGGTGGCCTACTGCAAGGCCCTGCACTCGCTGGTGATGTGGCTCGGTGTGTGCGACGGCAATATGCAGGAAGGCTCGTTCCGCTGCGACATCAACGTGTCCGTCCGCCCAAAAGGCCAGACCGAGTTCGGCACCCGCTGCGAGATCAAGAACCTGAACTCGTTCCGCTTCATCGAGGAAGCCGTGCACGTCGAAGTGCGCCGCCAGATCGAACTGATCGAAGACGGCGGCAAGGTCGTGCAAGCGACGCGCCTGTACGACCCGGACCGCAAGGAAACGCGCGAAATGCGCAGCAAGGAAGACGCGCAAGACTACCGCTACTTCCCGGACCCGGACCTGCCGCCGCTGGTCATCTCCAACACCTGGATCGAGCAGGTCAAAGCTGCGATGCCGGAACTGCCGGACGCCATGCGCGCGCGCTTCATTTCCGACTACGCGCTGCCGGAATACGACGCGCTGGTGCTGACCGCCTCGAAAGCGATGGCCACCTATTTCGTGGCCGTGGTCGATGCTGCCGGCAAGGACAACGCCAAGGCCGCCGCCAACTGGCTGATGGGCGACGTCTCGTCCACCGTCAACCGCGAAGGTGTCGATATCGGCGACGCCCCGGTGAAACCGGCGCAACTGGCACTGATGCTCAAGCGCATCGCCGACGGCACCATCAACAACAAGACCGCCAAGGAATTGTTTGGCGATATGTGGGCGGCCAAGTCCGACGACGACAACCTGGTCGATGCGCTGATCGAGTCGAAAGGTCTGAAACAGATTTCGGACACGGGCGCGCTCGAAGCGATCGTCGATGAAGTGCTGGCTGCCAACGCCAAGTCGGTCGAGCAGTACCGCGCCGGCAAGGAAGCGGCCATCAACGCCCTGATCGGCCAGGCCATGAAAGCCTCGCGCGGCAAAGCCAACCCGGCCCAGCTGACCGAACTGCTGAAAGCCAAGCTGGCTGGTTAAATCCTTTCAGCGCCAGATCACGCCCCGCCAGCGCCAGCTTGCGGGGCGTTTTTTTATCCAGACATAGACATCAATGTCTACAATCCACCACAACCAGAAAAACCGGCTCGAATAAAGTATACATTTTTGTCTAGACAGACTACTCTACAACCACTGCCCCCCTACACACACCACCATGAGCATCCCGAAACCTACCGCCGCCGAGCTGGAACTGTTACAAACCCTGTGGCCGCTCGGCGCGTCCACCGCCAAGCAGGTGCACGAAGCGATGCTGGCACACAAGCCCGATCTCGCGTACGGCACCGTGCTGCGGCTGATGCAGATCATGCACACCAAGGGCATCCTGATCCGCGACGAAAGCCAGCGCTCGCATATCTATGCGCCGGCGCAGGCCCGCGACTCGCTGCAAACCAACCTGCTCCGCGACCTGATCGACAAGGCATTCTCGGGCTCGGCCAAGGCGCTGGTGCTGGCGGCGCTGCGCTCGGGCATCTCCAAAAAAGAGCGGGCCGAAATCGAGGAATTGCTCAAGGATAAGGGCGACCAACAACCATGAACGCCTTCATCGCCATGCTGGGCGCCACCCTGGTCCACTTCCTGTGGCAGGGCTTGCTGATCGGCTGCGCCACCGCCGTCGTGCTCGCGCTGCTGCGCAACAGCCGCGCCGAATACCGCTACCTGGTGGCGTGCACGGCCTTGCTGGCTTGTCTGGCCTGGCCCGCGCTGGGCCTGGTCGAACGCCTCGGCAACGGCGCGGCGGTACCAGGTGAAGCGGCTAGCATGATGCAGTTCGCGGTCCGCAACATGGTCGGCAACGGTCAACTGATCGACCTCGGTGCTGCCGTCCGGAGCATTGTCAGCGTCTGGGCGCTGTGCGCGGCCGTGCTGTCGGTACGCATGGCGCTGGGGCTGCTGTGGATTGAACGCACGGTCCAGCGCAATGCCGGTCGCCACGATCCGGTGCAGGCACGCTGGCAGGCTCGGCTGTCGCAGATGGCGCAGGCGTTCGGCATCACGCGCCAGGTGCGCCTGAGGATGGTCGAAGTGCTGGCCAGCCCGGTCACGGCCGGCTGGTGGCGTCCCGTGGTGCTGGTGCCGGCCGCGCTGGCCGCCCGCATGCCGCCCGACTTGCTCGAGGCGCTGCTGGCGCACGAACTGGCGCACGTGCGCCGTCACGATTACCTGGTCAACCTGCTGCAGAACGTGATCGAAACGCTGCTGTTCTACCACCCGGCTGTCTGGTGGCTCTCGAACCGCATCCGTGCCGAACGCGAACTGATTGCAGATGATTTCGCAGCAAGGCAGCTCGGCGAACCGCGGCGTCTGGCGCTTGCTTTATCCGAACTGGAACGTCTCCAGTTCTCCACCCACCACCTGGCCCAAGCGGCCAACGGAGGAAATCTGATGGATCGTATTAAACACCTGATGCGCCCTGCCCCGCAGGCCCTGAACTGGAAAGCCGCGATTCCGATGCTGGGACTGGCGCTGGCCTGTGTCGCGATTTATGCCGAAGCAACGGCAGCGGAGGCCACCACGGCTAAAGGAAAAACGGCAAAGGCCGTGGTCAATTTCGACAAGTGCGCGCTGCCCGAGTGGCCGGCAGCAGCAGTGGCCCAGCAACGCACCGGCAAGGTCGTCCTCGGCTTTTTGATTGCCGCCGATGGCAAGGTCAAGTCCAGCAAGGTCGAGCAGTCGAGCGGTCATGCCGACCTGGACCAGGCAGCCCGCACCGCCATCGAGAAATGCAGCTTCATCCCAGCGACCACGGCGGGCAAACCGGTCGCGTCGTGGCTGAAGATGATGTACGACTGGAACCTGAAGTAAGCAATTGCTCAAGGACGCGCAACCGGCATGAAATGCGCGTCCAGCCCGGCAATGCCGGGCGCCACCCAGTCGGGTTCCACGCACTCGTGCAGGTGGCCGGCGATAAACCGGATCAGGCTGTGCGCCGGCGCCGACAGGCGGCGGTCCTTGCGCGCCACCAGGTACCAGTTGCTTTCGAGCGGAAAGCCGGCCACCGGCAGCACTGCCAGCCGTTCGCGACCCTCCTGCAAGGTGTGCTCGGAAATCACCGACACGCCCAGCCCCGACGCCACGCTCAGGCGGATCGCCTCGTTGCTCTCGACCTGCATGGTGTTGCCCAGATCCATGCCCTGGGCGCTGAGCCACGACTCGAACATCATCCGCGTGGCCGACCCCGGCTCGCGTACCAGGAAGCGTTCGCCGCGCAGCTGCGCCATCGTCACCGGCGGCCCGCCAGCGGCCCAGTGATCGAGCGGCGCGATCATCTGCAGCGGATTGCGCAGGATGCGCGCAGCTTGCACCTGCGGGCCGCTCGGCGGATGGCTGAATACGTAGAGCTCGTCCTCTTGGCGCTCGAAGCGGCCCACGATCTGGGCCCGGTTGCCCACGCTGAGCGTGATGCCGATATCGGGAAACTGGCGGTAAAACGCGCCCATGATGCGCGGCAGCACATACTTTGCGGTGGTTACCACGGCGACATGGATGTGGCCGGCCGAGCCCCCGCGCGCGCGCTCTAGGTAACCGTTGAAATCGTCGAAACGGCCCAACACGTCGCAAGCAGCGCAAAACAATTCCTCGCCCACCGCCGTGCGCTCGAAGCGCCCGTCTTTTTGCTCGAACAGCGGTGCGCCGACCGCCTCGGCCAGCCGTTTCATTTGCAATGAGACGGTGGGCTGGGTCAGGTGCATGGCGCGGGCGGCGGCAGAGATACTGCCGCTGCGCACCACTTGCACATAGATTTGCAACAGGCGAAAACTCAGGTGGCGGATGTTCATGCGGTTCGATCCATAGACGATGCTCTATGAGCTATTGCAGAAGGTTTTATTATTCAATATACGCGGTGGTCGGCACAATGGCGAGCATTCCAATTAGAAACTTCTCTTCATGCCAGACATTGTTATCGCTTTCTTCGCCCTCGGCCTGTGCGCCGGCCTCGTCAAGTCAGACCTGAAACTGCCCTCTCCCACGTACGACACGCTGGCCATCCTGCTGATGCTGGTGCTCGGCTTAAAAGGCGGCATGGCGCTGCACGGCCATGTCACCGGCGCCATGGTGGTCGAACTGCTGGTGGTGGCCGCGCTCGGCGTGGCGCTGCCGCTGCTGTGCTACCCGGTACTGCGCCGCCTGGTGCGGCTCGACCGTCCCAACGCGCTCAGCATTGCAGCCCACTACGGTTCGGTCAGCGCCGGCACCTTTGCCGTGGCCCTGGCCCTGGCTGAACACGATGGCCTGGCCGTCAGTCCACAAACCACCTTGTACCTGGTGATGCTGGAACTGCCGGCCATCGTGATGATGTTGTGGTTGCACCACCGGCGCCAGGGCGGCGCAACGTCGGGCCACGGCGGCATGGCCATCTGGCGCGAAGCGCTCACCAGCCGCGGCGTGGTGCTGCTCGGTGGCGGCGTGGTGATCGGTGCTTTGTACGGGCCGCAAGGCATGGCGCCAATCGCGCCGGTGATGCTGGGCGGGTTCAAGGCCATGCTGGCGATCTTCCTGCTGGAAATGGGCTTGTGCACGGCGCGCGTGTGCCGGCCACTGCCGTTGCAGCAATGGCGGCTGATGGTGTTCGCGGCGGTGGCGCCGTTCGTGCTGGCCTGGGCCGGGATCGGCGTCGCCACCGTGCTGGGGCTGCCGCCGGGCACCACGCTGGTGCTGGCGGCGCTTACGGCCAGCGCATCCTATATCGCGGCGCCGGCAGCAATCCGTGCAGCCATCCCGCAGGCCGACATCGGGCTGGCGATGCTCGCTGCGCTGGGCATCACGTTCCCGGTCAATGTGCTGCTGGGGTTGCCGCTGTACCGGTTGTGGCTGGGCGTCTGAGGTCAGGCCGTGATGCTGAGGTTGATGCCCATTTCCACCAGCAGGGTCAGGTCCGCCAGCGAGAAGTCGAGCGTGGGCGTGGCTGCGCCGCGTTCGGAGCTGAACGAGATGCGCAGCTCGGCGGCCACGTCGGCGCGCTCGAAGTGGATGCCGCGCGCAGCCGATTCGGCCAGGAAGGTACGGATCGCCTTGAGCAGTTCGTCGGGATTGTCGTCGGTTGCGAGGCGCACGTAGAAGCCGGAGTCGATGCGCACCCGGCCGTCGGGCTTGACATCGCCACGGCGCCAGTCGCCATCGGGCTCGATCGGCAAGCCGTCGCGGATGTCGGTCAGGCCGTCATCGCCGCCGTGTACTTTCAGTGTTGCAATGTTCATGTGCGCCTCGATTGTCCACGGTCTGTACGCCGCGCTAAAAGGTTACACCATAGAAATATCGGTGTCTACCAATGTAGCACTTTATGCAATTCCGTAGCGCTCGCGATAGGCGGCCACCGCTTCCTTGTGTTGCTGCAACTGCGGATCGGCGCCGGCGCCGTTCAGGTAACCGAACAAATCGTCGAGGTTGCCGATGGAGATCACCGGGATATTGTATTGCAGCGCCACTTCCTGCACCGCCGAGTTCGGGGACAGTTGACCATCCTTGCCGGCGCGCTCCATGCGGTCGAGCGCGATCAGTACGGCACACGGCTCGGCGCCGGCAGCGCGGATCATGTCCACCGACTCGCGCACCGAGGTGCCGGCCGAAATCACGTCGTCGATGATGACCACCTTGCCGGTCAGCTTGGCGCCGACCAGGGTGCCGCCTTCGCCGTGGTCCTTGGCTTCCTTGCGGTTGTAGGCAAACGAGGTGTTGCGCCCCTTGCCGGCCAGCGCCATCGCGGTGGCCGACGCCAGCGTGATGCCCTTGTAGGCGGGGCCGAACAGCATGTCGAACTCGACGCCCGAGTCGAGCAGGGTTTGCGCGTAAAACTGCGACAGCTGGGCCAGGGTGGCGCCGTCATGGAACAGGCCGGCGTTGAAGAAGTACGGCGACTGGCGCCCGGCCTTGGTGGTGAACTCGCCAAAGCGCAATACTCCGGTCTTGACCGAAAACGCGATGAAATCCTGACGTAAATTGCTCATGCTGCCTCATTTCTGTTTAGTTCTGGAAAGTGCCGACATTTTACCGCTACACTAACGCATTCCAAAATTTCGACGCTTTTTTAAGCAGCTGCCACCATGCCAAAAATCATTTCCGCCAACCTGAACGGCATCCGCTCCGCCTCGTCCAAGGGTTTCTTCACCTGGCTGGCCAAGCAGGATGCCGATTTCGTTTGCGTCCAGGAGCTCAAGGCGCAAGCGCCGGACATGACGCCGGAGTTCCTCAACCCGGGCGGCTACCACGGCCATTTCCACTACGCCGAAAAGAAGGGCTACTCGGGCACCGGCATCTACAGCCGCATCGAGCCGGACCGCGTGGTGATCGGCTTCGGCGCCCCCGAGTTCGACCGCGAAGGCCGCTACGTGCGCTGCGACTTCGGCAATTTGACCGTGATTTCCGTGTACTGCCCGTCCGGCTCGTCCGGCCCCGAGCGCCAGGAAGCCAAGTTCCGCTTCATGGACCTGTTCCTGCCGCACCTGCAACTGCTGCACGCGGAAGGCCGCGAAGTGGTGATCTGCGGCGACTGGAACATCGCCCATAAAGAGATCGACCTCAAGAACTGGAAAGGCAACAAGAAAAACTCCGGCTTCCTGCCCGAGGAGCGCGAATGGATGACCCGCATCTTCGACGAAGTGGGCTACGTCGATGTGCACCGCGGCCTCGACCCGCGCGAAGAGCAGTACACCTGGTGGAGCAATCGCGGCCAGGCGTACGCCAAGAACGTGGGCTGGCGCATCGACTACCACGTCGCCACCCCCGGCATCGCCGCCCGCGCCACCACCGTGGCCGTGTACAAGGAAGAGAAATTTTCCGATCATGCGCCGCTGATTATCGATTACGCGCACGAGTAAAAATCAAAGACTGCGCTGGCTCGAAAATTCGCGCCAGTCGCCGCTGAGCGGGTCGAGGAAGCAGATGCGGCGGGCCAGCAGTTTGAGCGGGTTGGCGTAGTCGTCAGGCCCGCTTGGGAGTGTCACTGGATAAAAGGCGTCGTTCAGGATCGGGATGCCCAGCGAGGCCAGGTGCAGGCGCAGCTGGTGCTTGCGGCCCGTGTGGGGGAACAGGCGGTACAGGGTGGCCTTCTCGCGGTGTTCGATGACGTCGATGATGGTTTCCGAGTTCGGTTCGCCCTCTTCCTCTTTCATGATGAAGAACTTTTCGCCATCGACCATGCGGCTCTTGTACGTGAACGGGAACTGCACGCCGTCCAGGCGCGGCGCCAGCGCTTCGTATTCTTTCTCGATCACGCGCTGCTGGAACAGAGACTGGTACGCGCCCCGGCTCTCCTGGCGGCGCGAGAAGATCACCACGCCGGCCGTTTCGCGGTCCAGCCGGTGAATTGGCGTGAGCGCCGGTTCGCCCAGGGTTTTCTTCAGCCGCACCAGCAGTGTCTCGTGCAGGAAGCGGCCGGTTGGCGTCATCGGCAGAAAATGCGGTTTGTCCACCACCACCAGGTGGTCGTCCATGAACAGGATCTCTTCCAGGAACGGGATTGGCGTTTCGACTTCGTCCAGCTCGCGATAGTAAAAGATGCGCATGCCGCGCCGGTAAGCACTATACGGCGCCAGTGGTTTGCCGTCGCCATCGACCACGTGGCCGCGCGCCATGCGTTCGCGCCAGGTGGCTTCCGGTACGTCGGCAAAGCGCGCGGCCAGGAAGGTGATCATGTCGGGCCACTGGCCTTCGGGCAGCCACAAATAGCTGGGCGCGACGCCGTCGCGCATCGGCAACGGATGCCGATCCGCCGGGGACGGCGCCGGCATCAGGATTTCGGCAGCGCCAGCGAGCGGTATGGCGGCAGCTTGTTGACGTCGAGCCCCTTGGCGCGTGCGTACACGGGCAGCACCAGGTTCATGTGGTCGTTCATATTCTTGATGCGGTCGCTGCCGGTCGGGTGGGTGGAAAGGAAGCTGATAGGCTGGTTCTTGTTGATCGCTGCCATTTTTTGCCACAACGCTACGCCGGCGCGCGGATCGTAGCCAGCGCGTGCAGCCAGATCGATACCCACCAAATCGGCTTCCGATTCATCGGACCGCGAGAACTTCAGTGCAGCACCTTGCGAAAAAACCCCTGCTGCCACATCGCCGAGCCTGGGATCAACCCCCAAATAAGCAGAACCAACCGCGCCAACAACGCGACTAAGCCCTTGAGTCAAGGTGTTCTTTCCAGCCTGTGCGCGCGCATGTTCGCGCAGCGCGTGGGCGATTTCGTGGCCCATCACGGCGGCAACTTCGTCGTCGGTGAGATTGAGCTTGGTCAGGATGCCGTTATAAAAGGCGATGCGTCCGCCCGGCATGCAGAATGCATTGACGGTGGACGAATTGAGCAGGTTCACTTCCCACTTCCAGTTGGCGGAATCGGGGTTCCAGCGCTTGGTGAACGGAATCAGGCGGTCGGCAATCGCGCGCAGGCGTATCAGTTGCGGGTTGCTGTCGGTGGCCACCGCGTCTTTTTCGTGGGCCTGCTTGAGCATCTGGTCGTACTGCAGTTTCGACTGCTGGTTGACCTGGTCGGCGTCGCCACCAATGCTGCGCAGGCGCGACATTCTCTCGACCGGGATGCCGTCGTTTTGGGCCAGGGCCGGCAGCGCCGGCAGCACGCTCATCGCACAGGCCAGCGCCAGCGCGGCGCGCTTGAATTTAAGCTTTTTCATCTCGTTTATTCCATGGAGCGATTTTAGGGAGCATCAGCATGGCCGGAAAAGCCAGCATGAAGCAGACCATAAAGAACCAGAACCAGCCGGTTTCCGCGACAATATACCCTACCGACGCATTGATGAATGTGCGCGGCACCGCTGCCAGACTGGAAAACAACGCGTACTGGGTGGCCGTGTAGCGCGGGTCGGTGGCGCGCGACATGAACGCCACCAGTGCGGCCGAACCGAGCCCCAGGCTGGCAAATGCCTCAAAACCGAACACGGCGCTCAGCAGGAACGGGTCGGGCCCCACCTCGGCCAGCCAGGCAAAGCCGAGAATCGCGATCGCCTGCAACACGCCGAATACCCACAGCGCGCGGTTGATGCCAAGCTTGATCATCCAGATGCCGCCCACCGCGCCGCCGGCCAGGCTGGCCCACCAGCCGGTAGCGTTGGCGGCCAGGCCGATCTGCTTGGTGGTAAAACCGATATCGAGGAAAAACTTGGTCGATAAGGCGGTGGCCATGGTGTCGCCGATTTTATACAGCAGCACAAACATGATGATGATGATCGCCTGTTTCAAGCCGTCGCGCTGGATGAATTCCTTGAACGGCAAGACGATCGCTTCCTCCAGGTTCTTCGGTGGTGCGCCATACACGGCTGGCTCCCTGGCCAGCAAGGTGCATATAAAACCGGGCAGCATGAACGCGGCCACGATCCAGAACACGGCCTGCCACGACATGCTGTCCGCCAGTACCAGTCCCAGCGCGCTGGGAATCAGGCTGGCCGCCTTGTAGGCATTGACGATAATGGCCGCGCCCAGGCCCTGCTCTTCTTCGGCCAGGATTTCGCGGCGATAGGCGTCCACCACCACGTCCTGGCTGGCCGACAGGAAGGCGATCGCCGCCACCGCCAGCACGATCAGGGACAGCTCCTGCTTCGGATCGAACATGCCCACGCCGCCGATCACCAGGAACAGGCCGATCTGCGTGACCGCCATCCAGCCCCGGCGCCGGCCCAGGCGCCCGATGCTGTAGCGGTCCATCAGCGGCGCCCACAGGAATTTGAAAGTGTACGGGAACGTCATCAGGCCGAACAGGCCGAGCGCCTTCACATCGAGTCCGGCCGTGGCCAGCCACGCCTGCATCAGGTAAATCAGCGTGTAGAGCGGCAGCCCAGAGCTAAAGCCCAGGAACAAAATCGAAACGGTACGGCCGTTCAGGTAACTCAGCCATTTCTTCTGTTCCGGGGCGTTCATCAATGAGCTTTCTTGCGAAGGCGGAATACCGCCAAATCGCCACGCAGGTTGGGCAGGAAGTCCACGCGGCGGCCCTCGGCCAGCGCCACGCAGTCGATCACCTCGACGCCGCAGTCATGCGCCAGGTCGCGGAAGTCGTTGATGGTGGCGCAGCGCAGGTTGGGCGTGTCGTGCCATTCGTACGGCAGCGATTTTGATACCGGCATGCGCCCGCGCAGCAGCGCCACGCGGTGCGGCCAGTAGGCGAAGTTAGGGAACGAGACGATCACCTCCTTGCCCACCCGGACGATATCGCGCAGCAGCGCTTCCACGTGCTTCATCATCTGCAGCGACGACAGGCACAGCACCGTGTCGAAGCTGTTGTCGCCAAACAGCGCCAGGCCGTTTTCCATATCCTGCTGCACCACCTGCACGCCGCGGCGGGTGCTGGCCAGCACCTTGTCGTCGGCGATCTCGATGCCGTAGCCGCTGCAGCGCTTATCGCTTTGCAGGTAGTCCATCATCACGCCGTCGCCGCAGCCGACGTCCAGCACGTGCGCGTTGGCCGGCACCCAGTGGGCGATAAAGGCGAGATCGGGACGGGCCGCGCTCAAGTCGTCGAAATTCATGCGGCCTCCTTGACTGCGTTGATGTCATTCCAGACCCGGTCGTAGTACGCACGCACCAGGTTCAGGTAGCGCGGGTCTTCCAGCAGGAAGGCGTCGTGGCCATGGGGGGCGTCGATTTCGGCATAGGTCACTTGCCGGCGGTTGTCGATCAGGGCCTTGACGATCTCCTGGCTACGCTCGGGCGAGAAGCGCCAGTCGGTGGTGAACGACGCCAGGAAGAATTTGGCGCGCGTGGCGGCCAGCGTCTTCGACAGGTCGCCGCCGTGGTGGCGCGCCGGATCGAAGTAGTCGAGCGCCTTGGTGATCAACAGGTACGTGTTGGCGTCGAAGTATTCGCTGAACTTGTCGCCCTGGTAGCGCAGGTACGATTCGATCTCGAAGTCCACGCCGAAGTCGAATTTATAGGTGCCGGTGGCAGCGATGTCGTCAGCCACGGCGCGCAATTTGCGGCCGAATTTTTCAGCCATGTCGTCGTCCGACAGATAGGTGATGTGGCCGACCATGCGGGCGACCCGCAAGCCGTTTTTCGGCACCACGCCGTACTCGTAAAAGTCGCCGCCGCGATAGTCGGGGTCGGACAGGATTGCCTGGCGGGCGACGTCGTTGAAGGCGATGTTTTGGGCGGACAGCTTGGCGGTGGACGCGATCACCACGCAGTGGCGCAGGCGGTCCGGGTACATGATGCTCCAGGCCAGCGCCTGCATGCCGCCCAGCGAGCCGCCCATCACGGCGGCAAACTGGGTGATGCCCAGCTGGTCGGCCAGGCGCGCCTGGGCGCTCACCCAGTCTTCCACGGTGACCACCGGGAAGGTGGCGCCGTACGGCTTGCCGGTGGCGGGGTTGGTGTGCATCGGGCCGGTGGAGCCGAAGCACGAGCCGAGGTTGTTGATGCCGATGACGAAGAACTTGTCGGTGTCGAGCGACTTGCCCGGGCCGACCATATTGTCCCACCAGCCGGTGCTTTTCGGTTTGCCTTCGTATTCGCCGGCCACGTGGTGCGAGGCGTTCAAGGCGTGGCAGACCAACACCGCGTTCGATTTGTCGGCGTTCAGGGTGCCGTAGGTTTCGTACATCAGCATGTAGTCGCGCAGTGCGGCGCCGCTTTGCAGCGGCAACGGTTCGGCGAAGTGCATGGTTTGCGGGGTGACGTATCCCAGGGATGACATGATGGTTTCGATTTTTTTATTGGGGCGGCCCCACGGGCCATCTATCAAGGTGGGACCGCGAGGATGGGTCCCACCGACTTACAAGAGCTGTAATTGTTCGACCGCGTCTGCAATTACACCTGGTTCCATCGAGCGCATGATCTTGCGGGTTTGCGGCATGATGCGCGCAAGGTCGCTGTTCAGGATTTCCTGCTTGACCGAGAGCAGTTGCGCCGGATGCATGGAGAACTCGCGCAGTCCCAGGCCCAGCAACAGGCGGGTGAGCTTGACGTCGCCCGCCATTTCGCCGCACACGGCGACGTCGATCCCGGCTTTATGCCCGGCCGCAATCGTCATGGCGATCAATTGCAGCACAGCCGGATGCAGCGGATTGTAAAGGTGTGCGACCTCATAATCAACCCGGTCGATCGCCAGCGTGTACTGGATCAGGTCATTGGTACCGATCGACAGGAAGTTCATGCGCTTGACGAACATCGGCAGCGCCAGCGCCGCGGCCGGGATTTCGATCATCGCGCCCACGTCCACGCTCTCGTCGAACTTGACGTGCTCTTCGCGCAGCTCCGCCTTCGCTTGCGCGATCATGGCCAGCGACTGGTCGATCTCGAACGCGTGCGCCAGCATCGGGATCAGGATGCGCACCTTGCCGAACGCCGACGCGCGCAAAATGGCGCGCAGCTGGATCAGGAAAATCTGCGGCTCGGCCAGGCAGTAGCGGATCGCGCGCAGGCCCAGCGCCGGGTTCAACGCCGTGTGCTCGGCCTGGTCGAGCGGCTTGTCGGCGCCGATGTCGAGCGTGCGGATCGTCACAGGCCGTCCCTTCATGGCCACCACGGCTTTCTTGTACTGCTCGAACTGCTCGTCCTCGGACGGCATCTTGCCCTTGCGGCCCATGAACAGGAACTCGGAGCGGAACAAACCGACGCCGTTGGCGCCCGCTTCCATCGCGGCCGGGCAGTCGTCGGGCAGCTCGATATTGGCCAGCAGCGTGATCTCGGTGCCATCCTTGGTAATGGCCGGGGTTTTCTTCAGCTTGCCCAGTTTTTTGCGGGCGCGGATCGCCGCGTTCTGGCGGTCGCGGTACTGCTCGAGCACCACCACGCTGGGGTTGGCGATGACCACGCCGGCGTCGCCGTCGATGATCAGCCAGTCGTCCTGCTCGATCAGGGTCGAGGCGCCCGACATGCCCACGGCTGCCGGGATGTCGAGGCTGCGGGCGACGATGGCCGTGTGCGAGTTCTGGCCGCCGACATCGGTGACAAAACCGATGAACGAGCGGTCGCGGAATTGCAGCATGTCGGCCGGCGAGATGTCGTGCGCGACGATGATCATCTGCGGCTGGAATTCGTCGTCGCCCACCTTGACCGGCGGCGGCAAAATCTGCGCTGTACCCATCAGTACTTTTAAAACGCGTTCGGCCACCTGCTGGATATCGGCCTTGCGCTCGCGCAGGTACGGGTCTTCGATCTCGTCGAACTGCGCCGACAGTTCATCGATCTGGGTAAGCAGCGCCCATTCGGCGTTGTAGTGGCGCGCGCGGATGATGTCGAGCGGCGCCTCGGAAATCATGGGGTCGGACAGGATCAGCGCGTGGACGTCGATGAACGCGCCCAGTTCCGTCGGGGCGTCCTTGGGCAGCTCGTTCCACAGGGTTTGCAATTCCTTGTGCACCTGGGCCAGTGCCTGCTGCAGGCGCAGCACTTCGGCTTCGAGATGTTCCTCGGCCACCAGGTAGTGCTTGACGTCGAGCGCGGCAGGCGCCAGCTTGTGGGCGCGGCCAATCGCAATCCCGCGCGACACCGGGATGCCGTGCAAGGTAAACGAAGCCATGGGGGCGCCGGAATAAGGACGGGAGCGGCCGCGATCCGAAGGCATTACTCGCCTTCGCCGAACTTGTCGTTGACCAGTGCAGTGAGGGCCGCGATGCATTCCTTCTCGTCGGCGCCGTCCGCTTCGAGCAGGACCTTGGCGCCCTTGCCGGCAGCCAGCATCATCACGCCCATGATGGACTTGGCGTTGATGCGGCGCGAATTGCGACTCAGCCAGACATCGCTCTGGAATTTGGCGGCCAGCTGGGTGAATTTGGCGGACGCGCGTGCGTGCAGGCCGAGCTTGTTGATAATCTCAAGTTCTTGCTGAATCATTTTTATATTGTCTCTTCGAAAAACTGCGAGAAAGCCGCACTCTAAAAATCCCGCGCCAGTCGAATTTATCCGACGCGAATCCGGTTATCGACGCGCACCGCCCCACTTTGCGCACCGGCCAGGGCCATCTCGACGACCACGTCCAGCGTATCGCGGCGGTAGGTGATGGCCCGCAACAGCATCGGCAAGCTGATGCCGGCGATCACTTCCACCCTGCCCGCGTCCGCCAACCGGTCGCAGCAATTGGACGGCGTACCGCCCTTTACGTCCGTCATGACCAGCACGCCATCGCCGTCGTCGAGCCGTTTGATCGCCGCCGCCGCCAGTTGCTGGACCTGGCCGAGATCCTGGTCGGCAATCACATCGATCGCTTCCAGCAGCTCGGTGGGACCACGAAACACGTGGGCGCAGGCGGCAATAAATGCCTGTCCCAGCGGCGCGTGCGTCATAAGCAGTATGCCAACCATATTCTTAATCCGCCAGTGAGCGCGGACTAAATTGCGGCCGTCCGGCAAAATTATTTTGAATTTGCATCTTTTTAACCCGCCGACACGGCAGCTTCCACCGCGTCGATGAAGGTGGCCGCCACCGGAAAGCCTGCTTGCTGCGTGATTTCCTGGAAGCAGGTCGGGCTGGTGACGTTGACTTCCGTCAGGCAGTCGCCGATCACGTCCAGGCCCACCAGCAGCAAGCCGCGCGCAGCCAGGGTCGGGCCGATGGCGTTGGCGATCTCGAAATCGCGCTCGGTCAATGGCTGGGCCACGCCGAGGCCGCCGGCGGCCAGGTTGCCGCGCACTTCGCCGTTTTGCGGAATGCGGGCCAGCGAAAACGGCACCGGTTTGCCGGCGATGACCAGGATGCGC
The DNA here is from genome assembly GCF_009295655.1 of Duganella sp. FT27W. Classification (NCBI taxonomy): domain Bacteria; kingdom Pseudomonadati; phylum Pseudomonadota; class Betaproteobacteria; order Burkholderiales; family Oxalobacteraceae; genus Duganella; species Duganella sp. FT27W. Next base: position 23,126 of record NZ_WHIV01000007.1, on the reverse strand, counting down.
TTGTCACCCTTGGCGATGTCCGGGATGAAGCGCTGCGCCATGATGGTCGTTGCACCATTTTGGGTCAGCGTCTCGATAATCGCGCCCAGGTTCATGGCATCGGGCTTGACGCGGAAGATGCCGGTGCCGCCCATGCCATCGAGCGGCTTCAGGATGATGTCGCCATGCTCGGCCTGGAAGGCGCGGATGCGGGCCTCGTCGGCCGTCACCAGGGTGGGCGACGTGTATTGCGGGAACTGGGCAATCGCCAGTTTTTCGCTGTGGTCGCGGATCGCCGACGGCTTGTTGAATACTTTGGCGCCCTGGGCTTCGGCCAGCTCGAGCATGTAAGTGCCGTAGATGTATTCCATGTCGAACGGCGGGTCCTTGCGCTGGACGATGGCGTCGAACTCGCCCAGGTTGGTTTCCACCGCCGGCGCGGCGCGGTACCAGTCGGTAGCGTCGCCGGTAAAGCTGATCTGCGACGCCTTGGCCGTGGCGATACCGCCCAGCACTGCCATATCCTTTTGCTCGAAGGCATACACGGTGTGGCCGCGCCGGTTGGCCTCGACCATCATGGCGTAGGTGGAGTCCTTGTAAGTCTTGAACGTGGCTAACGGATCTGCGAGAAAAGCGATTTTCATGGATGCTTCCGGTTTGGTGAAGATCTGATTTTAGCCGAGATTCTCAATACACTTCCGGATTGGGGTCGGTGCGCTCCATCTCCAGCGACGCTGCCAGCAGCGCCAGCCGCGCCACCACTCCGTACACGTAGAACCGGTTGGGCGCTGCGGTGCCCGGTTTGGCCTTCAAATCGGGCACCGCGTGCTGCTGCGCGAACGCCAGCGGCACGTACTGCGAGCCCGGGGCATTGAGGTTCTGGTCGATGCCCTTCTCGGCATGAACGCGGTAAAAACCACCGACCACGTAGCGGTCGATCATGTACACGACCGGCTCGGCGACGTCGTCCTTGATGCTCTCGAAGGTGGGCACGCCTTCCTGGATAATGAAGTCGGTGACTTCCTTGCCATCCTTGATGACGATCATCTTGTCGCGCTGGGCCTGCGTCAAGTCCTTGATTTCACTGGAATCCTTGATGGTCAGGATGCTGGTGCCATAGGTGCCGGCGTCGGGCTTGATGATCACGAACGGCTTTTGTTCCTTCATGCCGTACTCTTTGTATTTTTTCTTGATCTTCGAGAGCAGCGTATCGACATTGGCGGCCAGACACTCGTAGCCCTCGCCGGTGCGGAAGTTCACCGCATCGCACTTGGCGTGCAGCGGGTTGAACATCCACGGATCGACACCGATCAGCTTGCCGAATTTCTTCGCCACTTCGTCGTAGGCGTTCAGGTGGTTGCTCTTGCGGCGCAGCGCCCAGCCCGCGTGCAGCGGCGGCAGCAGGCTTTGTTCGTGAATATTCTGCAGGATGTCGGGAATGCCGGCCGACAGGTCGTTATTGAGCAGCACCGTGCACGGATCGAAGTCTTTCAACCCCACGCGACGGCCATTGGCCGAGCGTACCAGCGGTTCCACCACCAGCATATTGCCGTCCGGCAGAGCGATCGGCGTGGGCTGGGTTACTTCCGGCGACAGCGAGCCGAGGCGCACGTGCAAGCCGGTCTGGCGGAAAATCTGCATCAGGCGGGCGACGTTTTGCCAGTACGTGGGGTGGCGCTGGGTGATTTCCGGGATCATCAGCAGGTTGCGCGCGTCGGGGCAGTACTTGTCGATCGCGGCCATGGCGGCCTGTACCGACAAGGGCAGCATCTCGGTAGCCAGGTGGTTGAAACCGCCGGGAAACAGGTTGGTGTCCACCGGGGCCAGCTTGTAGCCGGCGTTGCGCATATCGACCGAGCAATAGAATGGCGGCGTGTGCTCTTGCCACTCGAGGCGGAACCAGCGCTCGATGGCAGGAGTGGCGGCCAGGATCTTTTCTTCGAGGTCGTGGAGCGGGCCGGTCAGGGCCGTGGCGAGATGGGGAACCATGTTTACTTCCTTAAATGATGCGGGAGGCCGACCCTCCAGGCACGCTGAAACACCGAATATTACCTTGTGGACAACCTACATCGGGGCGATAACCCTATTTTAAAGGCGGAAATAAAAAAAAGCCCCCGCACAAGTGCGGAGGCTTTTTCAACAACGTTGCAACGCTATTACATGTCGGCTTACATGTGGTAAGCGGACTCGCCGTGGGTGGTGATGTCCAGGCCTTCGCGTTCCTCTTCTTCCGGTACGCGCAGACCGATCACCATGTCCACCAGCTTGAAGGCGATGAAGGCAACCACTGCCGACCAGACGATGGTGACGCCCACGCCGGTTGCCTGGATCAGCACTTGACCGCTGATCGAGTAGTCGGCCGATGGCTTGTTGGCCACGTAGTCGAAGATGCCCTGGCCACCCAGCGACGGCGCAGCGAACACGCCGGTCAGGATGGCGCCCAGGATGCCGCCCACGCCGTGCACGCCGAACACGTCCAGCGAGTCGTCGGCGCCCAGCAGGCGTTTCAGACCATTCACGCCCCACAGGCAGATCACGCCAGCGAGCAGACCCATGATCAGCGCGCCCATCGGACCGACGAAGCCGCAAGCCGGGGTAATCGCGACCAGGCCCGATACCGCACCCGAAGCGCCACCCAACATCGATGGTTTGCCTTTGAAGATCCATTCAGCGAAGACCCACGACACGGTCGCAGCTGCGGTGGCCAGCAGAGTGTTGATGAAGGCCAGGGCCGAGATGTCGCCAGCTTCCAGCGGCGAACCGGCGTTGAAACCGAACCAGCCGACCCACAGCAGCGAAGCGCCGATCATGGTCATGGTCACCGAGTGCGGCGCCATCGATTCGCGGCCGTAGCCGACGCGTTTGCCGATCACGTAAGCACCGACCAGGCCGGCAACAGCGGCGTTGATGTGCACCACGGTACCGCCGGCGGTATCGAGCGCGCCGTGCTGGAACAGGTAACCGGCTTTGGCGGTTTCGGTGGCCAGGGTCGCGGCATCCTTGATCGCGTCAGGACCGGTCCAGAACCAGACCATGTGGGCGATTGGCAGGTAAGCGAAGGTGAACCAGATCACCACGACCAGCAGGACGGCGGTGAACTTGGCGCGTTCGGCAAAAGCACCGACGATCAGCGCGCAGGTGATCGCTGCGAACGTGGCCTGGAAGGCAACGAACATGAACTCCGGAATCACCACGCCCTTGCTGAAGGTGGCGGCATAGGCGAAGGTGCCCTTGACCGGATCGTAGATATTGTTGAGGAAGGTGCGGTCATGCAGGTTGCCGAAGAACGCATTGCCTTCGGTGAACGCCAGCGAGTAACCGTAGATACACCACAACACGACGATCACGGCGAAGATCATGAAGATCTGCATCAGGATCGACAGCATATTCTTGGAACGGACCAGGCCGCCGTAGAACAGGGCCAGGCCAGGAATCGTCATCATGACCACCAGCAGCGTGGCAACCATCATCCAGGCGTTGTCGCCCTTTTGCGGCGTTGGCGCAGCGGCAGGAGCGGTTTCAGCCACTGCGGCGGTGGCCGCCGCAGGCGCAGCGGCGGGTGCAGCGGCAGCTTCCGGTGCAGCGGCGGTGGCGGCGGCCACCGGCGCATCAGCCGGCTTGGCATCTTGCGCATGGACCGGTGCGGCAAGAGCGAACAGCAGAGATACCCCAGCTAGCAACGTTGTTATAGTTTTCTTCATCTAAATCCCCTTAAAGAGCTTCGTTACCGGTTTCGCCGGTACGAATGCGGATCACCTGTTCCAGGTTGTACACGAAGATCTTGCCATCACCGATTTTGCCGGTGCGGGCCGCGCCTTCGATCGCTTCGATCGCCTGTTCGACGATGCTGTCATCGACAGCCGCTTCGATCTTGGTCTTCGGCAGGAAGTCCACGACGTATTCGGCGCCGCGATACAGCTCGGTATGTCCTTTTTGACGACCGAAACCCTTTACCTCGGTCACCGTGATGCCCTGCACGTTGATCGCCGACAGGGCTTCGCGGACTTCATCGAGCTTGAACGGCTTGATAATGGCGGTAATCATTTTCATGAGAGCCTCGCTTAGAAAGTTTTGGAAATAGTCACAACTGCGCCCGATTTACCGAGGTTTTTGCCGTTGCGGCCGACGTATGCATCGGTATTGGTCTTGACGCCGGCAACCGACACCGAGAACACGCCGAAGTCCTTGGTCACGCCGACCTTGTAGTCGCTATAGCTGACCGGGCCATTGTTCTTGACGTTCTGGTGGCCGGCATGGAGGTTGAGCACATAGCCGTCATAGACGTCATAGTTGAACTGGCCGTCGAGGTAGCCGCTGTTCTTGCTGTCAGGCGTGCCGAACAGGTTGCTGGTCGAGTGCGAATACTTGATCGAGAACGGGCCGGCACTCACCTGGGCGTACAATTCGAAGGTATTGGCGCTGGTGGCGAGCTTGTTCGAAGGATAGGCGTAGTACAGCGCGCCGACGTCGTAGGCGAAGGTGTCATTGATCTGGCCGCGCTTGCCGGCATAGACGTCGAATTCATACGAGGCATCGCCGCCGCCGTCCTTGATCCACTTGATATTGGTGGCCCAGGCCCCCACATATACACCGGTGGGGTTGTTGACATAATCAACACCGCCCTGCACGGCTGGTTGCAGACGGGTTTGCGAAATGCCGCGGTAACGGTAATCGCTGACAACGGCGACGTTATAGGAAATCTGGTTGTCTGGTACGGCTTCGGCAGCGGGTTGCGCTTCCTGGGCCTGCGCCGAGGCGCTCATGGTGGCGAATGCCAAAGTCAACGCTGCTGCTGTCAGGGTTCGGGTCAGGCTTTTGTTTTGGCTCTTCATCATTTTGTCCTTGTAGTTATCGAAACTGAATACAGATACTAGGTGCGATGCGGGTAAAATCCTTGTGAAGCGAAGCGTTAAGCATTCCCTGGCTTCTATAGCAGAATGCGTGCCAGCTAACGTTGCCTGGTAGATAGCAGCTTTGGCTGCTTTGTCATGGGCGACAGGGCGCCGGCTCTGACAAAAGTGATAATTTGGAAGGAAAGTTGGCCGCGCTGTTTGAATTTGCACCACACCGATACACGGACGCACTTCAATGGTGCATCCGTCCAGCCACCAGATCAAGGAATATTATGGATATGAATACTTTTTTTAACGACTTGCAGAACAAGATCTCCAAGGCCGTCGAAAATTCGCCCGCCAAGGACATCGAGAAGAACGTCAGGTCCATGATGACCCAGGGCTTCTCCAAGCTCGACCTGGTCACCCGCGAAGAGTTCGATATTCAAACCCAGGTGCTGGCCAAAACCCGCGCCAAGCTGGAAGCCCTGGAAACGCGCCTGGCGGCGCTCGAAGCGAAAGCCGCACCGGCCCAGCCGGCTGCGGTGGTGCCGGAACCTAAAGTGGAGATCGCCAAAGGCGAGGTGCTGTAAGCAAGCTGCCGGCGGGTAATCTGCCGGCTATTGTCGAGATTATTTGCCGACGCGGAAGTAGTCGGCATAGAGATATGCCGGGGCGCCGCTGGTTCCCGGCGCCCGCGTTGCCAGCAAGCCCACTTGCGCGCCCACCCAGCGTCCCACACTGGCCATGAACGGCTGCCCCGCCAGCGTGTACTGCTTGCCGTCCAGGCTGTAGGAAAAGCGCACCATTGCGCCGTCGCTTATTTGCGCCCGCAGGTACAACGATTTTTTATCTGCATGTTTGTCCGCTCCCTGGTCCAGCGGCCTTAACACCTGCACCTGCTCCTTGCAGGCGGCAGCCGGTTCCGCGCAGGTGGCCAGCACCAGCTCCCTGCCATTTTTGCCCTGCTGCACGCCGATCCACGCGTATTGAATCCCCAGCACCACCAGGCCCGCGCGGCTCACGTCACCCTGCACGGCGATGCGGGTATCGACCGTGAAGGCCGGCGCCGGGAATTTTTGCGTCAGCACCGAAGGCACGTCGCGCACGCTGCCACCCACCGGCGCCGCCTGCGCATGCAACCGCAAACTGCCCTGCTTGGCGTTGAGTTCATACCAGCCCGGCGCCTCGTTGGCGTTCCACTGCCATTGCAGCCCCAGCTTGGGCGCATTGAATTCGTCGCCTGCCGGTGGCGCTTTGATGCCGCTGTCATTGCCGGCCGGCTTGTCGTGCACCAGCACCGGCTCGCCAGTGCCCTTGCCAGCTTTGTCCTCGCCGATCACCGGCCAGCCGTCGTGCCAGCGCATCGGCTGCAAGTGGACGATGCGGCCGTATGCGCGCTTGTCCTGGAAGTGATAGAACCAGTCGCGTCCTTTCAGATCATCGACCCACGCACCCTGGTGCGGGCCGTTGGTGGTGGAGCCACCTTGCGCCATCACGATGCGGTCCTGGTACGGCCCGGCGATGGTGCGCGAGCGGAATACCGACTGCCAGCCGTGTTCCACGCCACCGGCCGGCGCGAAGATGTAGTAGTAGCCGTCCTTCTTGTAGAACTTCGGACCTTCGAGCGTGGTGTAGCCACTGAGCTTGTTGCCGTCGATGATGTCTTTACCGCGCTGGTCGAGCAGCGTGCGCGCTTCGGGGTCCATCTCGCGCAAGGTCAGGATGTTGTTGAAGCCGGCGCGGCTCTTGGCCCACGCGTGCACCAGGTAGGCCTTGCCGTCGTCGTCCCACAGCGGCGACGGATCGATGATGCCTTTGCCGGGCAACAGCAGGTGCGGCTCGCTCCACGGTCCGGCAAAGCTGGTGGCGGTGATCACGTACACGCCGAAATCGGGATCGGGATAGAAGATCCAGAATTTGCCGGCGTGATGGCGCAGCGACGGCGCCCACACGCCCTTGCCCGGCTGCGGCGTGGCAAATGCCTGCGCCGGCACCAGCTTGGGCAGCGCATGGCCCACCAGTTCCCAGTTGACCATGTCGGTCGATTGCAGCAGCGGCAGCCCCGGCGCGTTGCTGAAGCTCGACGCGGTCATGTAGAACGTGGCGCCCACGCGGATGGCGTCGGGATCGGAATAGTCTGCGTACAGGATCGGGTTCTGGTAGCGGCCATTGCCGAGGTCGGCCACCCACGGGCCGCCCGGTTGTGCGGGAGTTTGAGCAGTGGTCCACGGCGCGCTGCACAGCAGCGCCAGCGCGGCGGCGGTTTTCATTATTTTCATTTTGTCTCCTGCGGTTTGGCAGCAAGCGGCGCGATGGTAAAGCTGTAGCTGGCCGGTTCAAGCTTGATGCGGTACTTGACGTGAGCGCGGCCGGTGAGGTTCCAGCCGGTGTCGCCGCCTACGCCGCTCTGGGCCAGGTCGATCAGCAGCGAGCCGTCGCCATGCGGTGCAATCTCCGAGCTTTTCCAGGCGCCACGCGGACGCAGGTACAGGTCTTCGTAGGGGAACGCCAGCGCGTTGACCGACAACGGCGCGGCGCCCTTGACGGTGATGCCGCTGCCCTGGGAGTTGAATAGCGACAGCCAGCGCACGCCGGTCTTGTTGCCGCTTTCCTGCGGACGGCTGTAGCCGTGGTACTGGTCCGCCACCTTGCCGGTGTAGCGGCCGATGGCGTAGCCGGTGGCGCGGTCGGCATACGATTCCTGCGGCCCGCGGCCGTACCACTCGATGGTGTCGAGCGTGTTGTCGTTGTCGAAGCGCAGGCCCAGGCGCAGCGGATCGGGCAAGTCGTCGCGCAGCGGCCTAAACGTCGCCGCCACACCGAGCGCGCCATCCGCATCAAGCGTATACGTCGTTTCCCAATGGGCGGCGCCGGCGCCAAAGCTATACAAGACTTTTACCCGGTTGCCGTCCAGCGTGACCGACCGCACGTGGCGTTGTTCCGAGAACGTCTTCCAGACCTGGTGCGTCTTGTCCACGCCCGCGCCTTCATCGTTGTCGATCAGCCCGCGCCAGAAGTTCGGTGCGCCGCCCTTGAGCACGGTCTTGCCGTTCACCGCATAGTCCACCAGGCCGGTCTTCGCATCGAGCCGCAGGACGGCCGGGCCGCCAGCGAGGCGGATGTCGTCGCCAGCGCGCGTTGGCTGCACCGCTTTGGCCGTCGCCGCCGGTTTGGAAGCTGGCACCGTGACGAACTGCGACCAGCCCACCATCGTGCCAGCCGCCACGCCCTTGACCGAATCGGTGCGGGCTTTGGCGCGCAAGGTCACCAGTTGTTCGCCGCCGGTCGAGCGCAGCTTGGGCAGCCTGATCTCGATCTGGCGGCTGGCGCCCGCAGCGACGGCCGGCACGGTCAGCGCACCGCGCGTGACCTCGTTGCCGTCGTTGGTGAGCACCCAGTCGAAATCGAGGTCGGACGTATCGCGGAAGTCGTAGCGGTTGACCACCGTGACCTTGCCGGACCTGGGATCGCCCTCGAACACCAGCGGCGAATACACTTTTTGCACTTCGTAGTATTCGGGATCGGGCGTGCGGTCGGCGCGCACCACGCCGTCGCCCACCACGCTGTTGTCGCCCACCTTGGGATTGACGTCGAAGCCGGACGCCCAGTAGCGGCGGCCCTTGTCGTCGGTGGCAAACACGGTCTGGTCCACCCAGTCCCAGATAAAGCCGCCCTGCAGTTTTTTATGGGCGCGGATGACCTGCCAGTAGTCTTCCATGTTGCCGAGCGAGTTACCCATCGCGTGCACGTACTCGCACTGGATCATCGGCTGGGTGAAGCGCGGATCGACCGCGTAATCGACCATCTTTTCGATGTCGTCGTACATCGGCGCATAGATGTCCACGTAGGCATTGGGCTTGTGGGTTTCGCCGATGGTGCCGTAGCCCAGGTAGCTGACCAGGCGGGTGGGATCGTTGGCGCGGATCCATTGCGCCGCGTGTTCGAAATTGGGACCGGTGCCGGCTTCATTCCCCAGCGACCAGAAGATGATCGACGGCGCATTCTTGTCGCGTTGGACCATGCGCGAGACGCGGTCGAGGTGGGCCGCGCGCCACTGCGGCTTGTAGCCGAGCTGCACCTGTTCGCGGTAGCCGGGCACCTTGGAGTGGTCGCCCAAATGCATGTAGGCGTGCGATTCGATATTGGCTTCGTCCATCACGTACAGGCCGTATTCGTCGGCCAGGTCGTACCAGCGCGGATCGTTCGGATAATGCGAGGTGCGCACGGCGTTCACGTTCGCCTGCTTCATCATCTCCACGTCCTTGCGCATCAGGTCCAGCGACATCACGCGGTACGTGACCGGATCGTGCTCGTGGCGGTTGGCGCCCTTGATCACGATGCGCTTGCCGTTGACGCGTACTTCGCCATCCTTCATCTCCACCGTGCGAAAACCGATGCGGCGCGACGTGGCCGACACCAGCTTGCCGTCGGCATCAAGGTATTCGATCAGCATGCGGTACAGGTTGGGTGTCTCCGCCGACCAGGCACGCACCTTGGGCAGCACGCCATCGATGGTGGCGGCACTGCCGTCGATCTTCGCCTTGCGGGCGAATACTTCGCGCTCGCCGTCGAACAGCGTGACCGCGATTTCGCCCGCTGTCGGCGCACCGGCCAATTCGGCCTTGAGCTTGAACACGCCGTCGGTGTACTGTTTGTCGAGCAGCGCGGTGACAGTGTAGTCGCGCAGCCAGGCTTTGGGTTCGGCGTACAGGTACACGCTGCGCTCGATGCCGGACAGGCGCCAGAAATCCTGGTCTTCCAGGTACGAGGCGTCTGCCCAGCGATAGACTTCGATCGCGATATTGTTCTTGCCCGGTTTGAGGTAGCGATTGAGCTTGAATTCGGCCGGCAGCTTGGAGTCCTCCGAGTAGCCCACCTTCTCGCCGTTGACCCAGATGTAGTAAGCGGAACCCGCCGCGCCCACGTGCAGGAACACTTCGCGCCCCTCCCAGCCGGCCGGCACCACGAAGTCGCGGCGGTACGAGCCCACGTCGTTGAAGGCGTCTGGCACATGCGGTTCGTTGAGCGGGAACGGGTAATCGACGTTGGTGAAAATCGGCTTGCCGTAGCCCTGCGCCTGGATCATGCCCGGCACCTGGATGGTGCCCCAGCGGCTGGTGTCGAAATCGTTTCGGTAGAAATCTTTCGGCCGCTCGCCGGGCGTATTGGAGTGGGCAAACTGCCAGGTGCCGTCGAGCGACAGGTAGTACTGCGAGGCGGCCATGTCGCCGGCCACCGCCTTGTCGCGGCTCTCGAAATTGAAGAACGTCGCCTTCATCGGTTCGCGGTTCACGGCCACCACTTCCGGTTGCTGCCACTCGGTGAGCGTCGTTGGTGCGGGGGCGGCGTGCACTCCGGCCGAGAGGGACGCCAGCGCCAGCAGGCATGCGTGGACAGAAGCGGTTTTTTTGGCCATGGGCTGTTCTACCTTTTCATGAAAACGATGACAAAGATACCAACGCCGAGTATAGGCGATGGACGGCGCCGGAGGTCATGCCCTCCGGTCAATTGCTTGCGCGTTTAGGCAGCGCGATGGTGAAGGTGGTGGACCACAGCCGCGAGGGCGCCCCCATGGGAAGCAGCACATCGCCGTCACCCGCACTGGAACTGGCGCTGGCGTCGTCGCCCAGCTTCGACAAATCCCAGCGCACCGACACCGGGTACTGCCTGCCGTCCGGTGGCAGCAGCACCAGTGCATTGCCTGCGACGGCAAGGCCACCACGCTCGACGCGCAGCGCGCTGGTGGCGGGCGGTGGCAGCGTTGGACCTGGCGTCGTATCGGGCGGCGCGGCGGCGCGGCGCTTGGGCGGTGGCGGTTCCACCGGCGCCTGGTAGTGCACCACCAGGTCGCCCTGCACGTCGCGCGGTGACGTCCATTCGCGCAGCTTGCCGTCCGGTCCCTTGACGTCGCGCGTGGCCAGCGGCACGTTGCCGTGGCTGTCGCGCACCGTCAGTTCCTTGAGCGTGACGGCCACCGTCTCCCCTTGCTCGACCGCGAGCGGCAGCTGCAACAGCGCAGTATCGGCGCCCACCTGCACATCGGGCACCTTGAGCGTGACATCGACCACGCCGATGCCGGCGCCAGCCTTGTCCGGATGGTTGAACGGCGCTGGCTGCAGCAGCAGCAACAGCAGGCGTGGCGGCGGTGGTGCGGCCGCCGCTGCATCCTGATCCGGCGCTTGCGCCATCGCACCGCCCGTCGCCAGCGCCAGCAACCCGGCCTGAATGGTCCGCAAACCCAATCGATGAATCACAGTGGCAATGCGCATATCGGGCTCCACAAAAATCGACGATCAACAACTTTACCATCTATCAATGTTTCCTTGCGCAAGGTAGCACCGCCTCTGCCGCAGATCAAGGCCCGGCCTGGCCAACCCGCTACACTCGCGGCAGCCCGTGACCACGTAGGGGAAACACATGAGCCTGGCCGTACTCAAGAGCCGCGCCCTCGCGGGCATGAAAGCGCAGCAAGTCAATGTCGAGGTGCACCTGGCCAACGGTTTGCCGGCCTTCACCATTGTCGGCCTCGCCGATACCGAAGTGAAGGAAGCCAAGGACCGCGTGCGCGCTGCGATCCAGAACGGCGGCTTCGAGTTTCCCGCCCAGCGCATCACCGTCAATCTCGCGCCGGCCGACCTGCCCAAGGAATCGGGGCGCTTCGACTTGCCGATCGCACTGGGCATCCTGGCCGCCTCGCGCCAGATTCCCGCCGCTATCCTGGACCAGTACGAGTTTGCCGGCGAGCTGTCGCTGTCCGGCGAGTTGCGGCCGATCCGGGGAGCACTGGCGATGTCGCTGGCGATGACGCGCGATGCCGGGCATGATTGCGCCCACAATGGCGAGCACGGTAAAGATTCCACCAAGCGGCGCACTCCGCCCGGTAAAGCTGACGGGCGTGGCTTCATCCTGCCGCAAGCCAATGCCGACGAAGCGGCGCTGGTGAACGGCGCCGCCATCTACCCGGCCAGCTCGCTGCTGCAAGTGTGCGCCCACCTGGCGGCCAGCTCACACGAGGCGATGCTGACCCGGCATACGTCTGCGCTGGCGGTGGCCATGACCGAGGTGGCCGACCTGGCCGACGTCAAGGGCCAGTTCATGGTCAAGCGCGCGCTGGAGGTGGCGGCGGCCGGCAACCACAGCCTCTTGATGGTGGGACCGCCCGGCGCCGGCAAGACCATGCTGGCAGCGCGCTTTCCCGGCCTGCTGCCGCCGATGACCGACGACGAGGCGCTGGAAGCGGCGGCCGTGCAGTCGCTCACCGGCGGCTTCCGGATCGAGGACTGGAAGCGCAGGCCCTTTCGCGCCCCGCACCATACGGCATCCGGCGTGGCATTGGTGGGCGGCGGCGGCTATCCGCGTCCCGGCGAAATCTCGCTGGCCCATCGCGGCGTGCTGTTCCTCGACGAGCTGCCCGAGTTCGACCGACGCGTGCTGGACGTGCTGCGCCAGCCGATGGAGTCGGGCCGCGTCACCATCTCGCGCGCGGCGCAGCAGGCCGAGTTCCCCGCCCACTTCCAGCTGATCGCCGCGATGAACCCGTGCCCGTGCGGCTACCACGGCCATCCCAGCGGCGTATGCAACTGCACGACCGAGCAGATCGCCCGTTACCAGGGCCGCGTTTCCGGCCCCCTGCTCGACCGCATCGACATGCAGATCGAAGTCTCCGCCGTGGAACCCGACACCCTGGCCGCCGACGCCGACGGCGAACCGTCCACCGCTATTGCCGCCCGCGTGCAGCGTGCGGCCGAGATCCAGCTGGCGCGCCAGGGCAAGCGCAACCAGTACCTTACCACCCGCGAAATCGACCGCCTGTGCAAGCCCGACAAGGCGGGCAAGGCCAAGCTCAAACGCAGCATGGAACACTTCCAGTGGTCGGCCCGCGCCTACCACCGCATCCTGCGCGTGGCCCGCACCATCGCCGACCTGGCCGGGGCGGAAGGGATCGGCGAACAGCATATCTTGGAGGCGGTGCAGTATCGGAGGGCATTGAAGGATCGGTGAGCGCTCGGGCTGTGAGAGAATCACACCATGAATTCAACCCGCAGACAACCAATCGCCGTCGCCGCGCTCCTGTTCGCAGCGCTCACCGGTACCGCCCGCGCCGAAGACACACCTGCACCAACTCCGGCCATCCAGCCCATCCCCTACTCCGGCAAAATCGTCAGCGCCACCGGCACCGTGCCGGAGCAAGCCGCCATCTTTGCCGACTGCCAGGATGGCAGTGAGCGCATCCATGGCCAGATCGAAGCCGACACCTACCGCCTCGACCTGCCGCCAGCCATCACATGCACCGTGGTGCTCGGTGACACGGATTGGGAAGCCGATGCCCAACTGGTGTCCGATGCTGCCACCGCCCTTCCGCAAACCATGCTGATATACCCGCTGCCGGTGCCGCAGCCGGAGATCGCACGCGAACTGATCGAGATGGGTGCGCAGGACCGCGCGGTGCGCCAGGCCTGGGCTGCCGGCAAACGCGATGCCGCGTCAGAAAAAAAATTTGCGGCGGATGATCGCAAACGCCAGCGGCGCCTGCGCCAGATCATCACTACCAAGGGCTGGCCGACGATTTCGATGGTGGGCGCAGAAGCTGCCAACGAGGCGTGGCTGGTTGCGCAGCACGCCCCGCCTGCGCAGCTCAAGCACTGGGCGGTGTTCATGCGCGCGGCAGCAGCCAGGCACGAAATCAAGCTGGTCAACCTGGCCACCACGCTGGATCGCGTGCGCATGTATGAGAAGCGGCCGCAGATTTACGGTACCCAGTACAGCACCCGCGAGGATGGTGCGATCCAGTTCTACCGGATCGAGGACATTGCCAATATCGACAAGCGGCGCCTGGAAATGGGCATGTCCTCGTTTGCCGCGTTGCAGGCGCAACTGGCCAAGCCACCCAAACCGGCAGAGCCAACCAAACCTGCCGAGCCGGCCCCTCCTGTTACTCCTGCCACCCCTGCTACTGCTGGGGAATAGCTTCCTGAATCAGCTCAAACCTCCCACTGTACCTTCACCGTCAACGACTTGTTGGTAGTATCGGGATCGCGCGTGCTGTCGCGCGAAAAGCCCACCGACATTGAGCGGCCGTGGCGCCACAGATGACGGTATAACAGCGAGCGGTGCATCTGCCGGTCGGCCCACGGCTCCAGTCCCGAGACGCCGTCGTCGCGGCGCGCGGCCGACGTGGTTTGCGCCAGCAGCCGCAATGAATCGGCAGCCGTGAAGTGCAGCATACCCAGCGCGCGCCAGCCGTTGTCCACGAATGCCGGCCGGCCCAGGGTGCCCTGCACCCACGCGCGGTTGAGCCGGAAATCGGTCTCGATCGACCAGCCACGCGTGCCAGGCAATGGCAGGCGCAAGCCCAGGTCCACGATGGCATTGCCGCCGCTGCCCACGCGGTCGGCATCGACGTCGAGCTGGCGGCCCAGCGTGACCTCGGCATTGAACTTGGTCATCCACGACAGCGGCGACGATTCGAAACCGAAGTGCACGGCCGGCACATCGTGCAGAGGCCCCAGGCGGCGGCCGCGCTGCTGGTCGAAGCCAAGGTTGGCCCACAGGTTGGTCTGGCGGCCGGCGCGGAACCAGATCCCCGGCTGCAGCTTGCGCTCGACAACCTGGTTGGCCTGCTGGTCCAGCCGATTATCCGACAGAGTACGGATCTCGTGCACGCCCAGGTGCGCCTCGAATTCGTACAGTTTCAGCTCGGCGCCGCCAAGCGCCAGCGTGCGTCCGCCCAGCCGCCGGTTGAGATTGATGTCGGTCTTGAGCACGCCCGCCTGCGGCACAAAGCCGTTGTCGTTCACAAAACCCGGCGTGATCGCCTCCAGCTGCAACTCGTTCCACCAGGCGTCGCTGATGCTGGTGAATTTGCCGAGCGCGTAGCCGCCGTGGCGCGTGGCCACGCGGGCGCTGCGCGCCACCGGTTCTTCCACGAAGCCGGCGCTGGTTTGCGAGTGCATCAGCAGCCACAAGGCCTGCTGGCCGTCGCCGCGCCATTGGCCGTCAAAACCTGCCACCTCGTTGCTGCCGGCGTTGCCGTAACTGCGCTGCGAGACGAACGCGCCCATCACCGTGTGCTCGCCATGCCAGCGCGTGCGCACCATGCTGGCCAGGGTGCGCCGGGTTTGCGCGTATTCGGCCGTCTCGTAGGCGCCGCCGCGCAGCACCACGCCGCCCTCCTGGTCGCGCAAGCTCATGGCGGTGGCGTCGGCGCCGGCGTCGCGCCAGGTCGCGCGCAAGCCCCATTCCGGGTCGGCCACGGTGCGCGAATAAAATGCCGACAGCGGCAGTCCCAGCACGTCCGCGCTTTCGAGGAAAAAGCCGCGCTTTTCCGGCAGGCTCAGGGCGATGCGGCTGGCGCCCGACGACGTGGGTTCGTCGATTTCCACCTGCGAGAAATCGGGATTGACGGTGGCGTTGAACACCCAGTCGGCGCGCGGCCGAGCATTGATCTCCAGGCCTACGCTGGCGCGGTCGCCGCGCTGGCGCCCCGTTTCATCGCGGTCGCGGTTGGAACGCATGGTCAGTTCCGGCTTGAGTTCCACGAAGCTGCGGTCGCGCACCGCCGCCACCGTATCGCCCATGCCGCCCACGTCCTGCAACAGCGCGATGTGGCTCAGCGAGCCGTTTTTGAGCGGGGTGCTGGTGAGCAGCAGGCCATCCGCGTGCGGCACGCTGCGCTCGATCATCACGCGCCAGGTCTTGCCGTCGGCGTAGGGAAAGCGCAGGTTCGACAGCGGCCAGCGGATCTCCATGGTATAGCCGTCGGCCAGGCGTTTGACTGCTGCGTCGATCGGAAAGTCCGGTCCCAGGTCCGACTCGTCCAGGTCGGCGCGATAGATGCCGTCGCTGAACACGCCGGCGATATTCACGCGTACGAATTGCGCCGCGCGGCCATGTCCCGTGGGGTCGAGCCACACGCCGATGAAGTCCTGGTCCAGGCTCACCTTGTCGCGCCGCGTCAGGGTGCCGCGCATGCGCTCGGGCGCGTCGTCCCAGGCGCGGATGCCGAACACCAGCGCACCGTCGTCGATCAGCAGTTGCACCGTGGTGCGCAGGTTGGCCGGCGCCGGCTTGCCGTCGGCGGGGAGAAACTGGTGGAAGGCGTCGAACACGGGGGCGGCGCGCCACGCGTCGTCATCGAGCGCGCCATCGACACGCAAAGTGGCGGTGCGGTCGGCCAGCATGGCTGGCAATGGCGGAACACGCTGGTGGCGTTCGTCCTGCTCCACGGCCGCCACATCGCCGGCGGCAAACATGGCAGCAAAGCCTGCCATGCGAAATACCCTGAAAATTGAATCCACTCTAGCCCCTGTTTTGTGCGCAGCAGTTTACCGCAACAAGATGCTTTTTTGAGAACTATTTTTGAGAAGATCGTCCACGCTAAATTCTGTCGAAGCACGCGCATAACATCACTTGTTCGCCACCCTTGCTGCTATATTCAGCATTGCCTTCAACTTGCCGGAATCCGCATGACACGCCTGCCTCTTCTGCTTGCCGCCAGCGCTATGCTGGCCGGCTGCGCCACCGCCCCTGCACCGATGACCGACTTCACCGCCAACTCCGGCAGCCCACGCGCGCCCGAGCAACTGGCGGTCACGTTCGAGCATGCCGATGTGGCGCTGCGCGTCGATCCTGCGACACAAAGCATTAGCGGCGACACTGCGCTCACCTTCACCGCCACTGCGCCGCTCACCCGCATCGCGGTGGAACTCGACCGCAACCTGCCGATCGACGGCGCCAGTGTGGACGGCGTGGCCTTGCCGGCAGCGGCCATCAGCAATCCCGACGGCCGCCTGTACCTCACCTTGCCCAAACCGCTGCTGGCGGGCGAGCGCACCACCGTGCGCATCCGCTACCACGGCGTGCCGCACGTGGCAAAACGGGCGCCGTGGGACGGCGCCTTCGTGTGGGCCAGGACCGCCGACGGCCAGCCGTGGATTGCCACCACGGTGGAAGGCGAAGGGTGCGATCTGTTCTGGCCCTGCATCGATCACCCGATGGGCAAACCGAAACTGATCGACCTGCACATCACGGTGCCGTCGCCCCTGGTCGTCGCCGGCAACGGCGTGGCCACCGGAATGACGGAAAAAGACGGCTGGCGCACCTACGACTGGCGCGCCAGGAATCCCAGCACCTACGGCGTGTCGCTCAACATCGGGCCGTACGAGGTGCTGGCGGGCGACTACGTGAGCCGCTACGGCAATACCATCCCGCTGCGCTACTGGTACCTGCGAGGGGATGAGGAAAACCGCAAGAAGGCACAGGGACTGTTCGACGAATTCACGCCCATGCTCGATTTCTTCGAAAGCCGCATCGGTCCTTACCCGTTCGGCGACGAAAAAATGGGTGTGGTCGAAACCCCGCACCTGGGCATGGAACACCAGACTATCAACGCCTACGGTAACAAGTACCTGAAGTCGCCGTACGGTTACGACTGGCTGCTGCACCACGAGCTGTCGCACGAATGGTTCGGCAACCAGATGACCAACGCCGACTGGGACGACATGTGGCTGCACGAGGGCTTCGGCAGCTATATGCAGCCGCTGTACCTGCAATCGCTGCGCGGCGAGATGGCATTCCAGGCCGAGTTGTTTAAGCAGCGCCAGGCCATCAAGAACAAGGCGCCCATCGTCAGCGGCAAAACCCAGCGCATCCAGGATGTGTACGATGCCGATAAAGGCGGTCCTGGCAACGACATCTACGTCAAGGGTTCGCTGATCCTGCACACGCTGCGCAACCTGGTCGGCGACGACGCCTTTTTCCGCGCCACGCGGCGCATGGTATACGGTACCGACACGCCGGTACCGGGCCAGTTGCAGCCGCGCTGGAGCAGCACGAAGGAATTCATCGGCATTGCCAACGAAGCGGCTGGCCGCGACCTGGGCTGGTTCTTCGACGCCTACCTGTACCACGCCGCGCTGCCCGAACTGGTCGAGACGCGAACCGGCGACCAGCTCACGCTGCGCTGGCAGCTCAAGAACGGCGGCGCCTTCCCGATGCCGCTCGAAGTGCGCGTCAACGACCGCATCGAGAAGCTGCCCATGACGGACGGCCAGGGCGTGCTGACGCTGCCGCCGCGCGCGCTGGTCACCATCGATCCGTACTCGCGCGTGCTGCGCCGCGCTGCGCACATCGAGGCATGGCAAGCCGACGAAGCGGCGCGCAAAAAGAGCAAGGCCGCCAAATGAACGCGCGCCTGCTGGCGGTCCCGCTGCTGGCGCTCGCGCTCAGCGCCTGCGACCCTCACTACAACTGGCGCGACTACCGCAGCAAGGACGCGCCGTACAGCGTGCTCCTGCCCGGCAAGCCGGCCACGCACGCGCGCGATGTGCGGCTGGGCGAGCTGCCGGTGCGGATGACGATGACGGCAGCCGAAGTGGACGACGTGGTATTCGCCGTGGGCAGCGCCGAGTTGACCGACGCGGCGCAGGTGCCGGCCGCGCTGCTGGCCATGCAGACTGCGCTGGCGCGCAATATCGGCGCCACCATCACCAGCCAGGCCACTGCCGCCAGTGGTCCACAGACGACCGTCAGCATCGAAGCGAAAGGCATGCGCAATGGCGAACCCACGCTGCTGATCGGCCGCTTCATCGCGCGCGAACGCCGCGTGTACCAGGTGGTGGTGATGGGCGCCGAGCGCCATATCGCGCGCGAGCAGGTGGCGACCTTCCTCGACTCGTTCAAGCTGCAATGAACAGAAATAGTTTGAAACAATTTGCTCGCTTAGAGTTGGCTTAACTGTTAGGTTTGCCTCTTCCAAACATTCAGAAATGAATTAAAGTGGTCTTACGGCGTGCCCGCCAACGAGAGCCGGCGCACCGCACTGTCCAACAAAATCAAGAGGCGCATCATGTTAATCACGTTCAAAACCCGCTACAGCCCTGAAGTGTTGATGTACCAGGAACATGCCCAACGCATCCTCGACCTGCTGCACAAAAATCCCACGCGCGGCGTGATCACGGCCACCGAAGCGGCCGAGGCGCTGTCGGTGCTGGAAGACCAGGTGGCCGAAAGCAAACTGCATCCCGAAACTGATATCGAATACGACATCCACGCCCACGAGCGCGAGGAAGGCGAGACGGTCGAACATGCGCTGGCCCAGCGCGTGGGCTTCGCGGCCCGCGCCTATCCGCTGGTGGAGATGCTGCGCCTGGCCAAGCAGGAAAACCAGCCTATCGTCTGGGGCGTCTAATCGCCTGCCAGCGAGGCCTGTAACGGCAGGTCGATGGTGAACCGCGTCCCCACGCCCACGGCGCTGTCGACGCGGATCGCGCCATCGAGCAGCGAGCTGACGATGTTGTAGGTGATGCTCAAGCCCAGGCCATTGCCGCCCTGCCCCAGCTTGGTGGTGAAGAACGGATCGAAGATCCGGGCCTGGTGTTCCAGCGTGATGCCGCAGCCGTCATCCTCGAACACGATGCGAACGTTTTCCGTCCCCACCCGTACCGCCCACAACCGGATCAAGCCATCTTCGCGACCGTCGAACGCATGCAGCAGCGCGTTGTTAATCAGGTTGATGATCACCTGGCCATAGGGACCGGGGAAGCTATCCATCTCGATATCGTCCGGCATTTCCAGCACCATCCGGTGGCCGGCCTTGCGGATCTGGTTTTTCATGGTGGTGACGATTTCGGCGCTGGCCTGGTGCAGGTTGAAGCGGCGCCGCTTGGCGCTGGCCTGGTCCACCGCCACCTGTTTAAAACTGTTCACCAGTTCCGCTGCGTTGTGCAGGCTGCGCATCAGCAGCGTGGACGCCTCGCGCGACGCCTCGATGTAGTGCTTGAGGTCCGAGCGGCGCAGCGCGTTGTCGGCGTGGCGCGCTTCGATATCGGTAGTCTTCGCTTCCAGCGTGCTGGCGATCACCAGGCTGTTGCCGATCGGCGTATTGAGTTCGTGGGCGACGCCGGCCACCAGCGACCCCAGGGCCGCCAGCTTTTCGCGCTCCACCAGTTGCTGCTGCGCGTCCTGCAACTGGCGGTACGAATCGGCGTTGGCAAACGCCACCGCCACGTACGAGGCCAGCGTGGTCAGCATGTCGAGATCGATGCGCTGGTAGGCGTTGGCGCGGTAGCTGTGCACCGTGATCACGCCGCGTACCTGCCCCGACACCGAGATCGGCACATAGATCAGCGAGCGCGGCTCGGACGGCAGCGAACCGTCTTCCAGGGTGCCCATGTGCTCCGCGTCCGACACCAGCGCCAGGTTGGCGATATAGCGCGGGTAGTCCTGTTCCAGGTCGTTGATGAACACTTCCTGCGCATGGTTGATGCACCATACGGCCAGCTGGTTCGGCTCCAGCATGCTGCGGGTATAGGGCGTATAGCGTTTGCCCTTTTCCATGGCGAACGGGTACTCGATCAGCTCCTGTTCCGGGCGATAGATGCCGATGCCGAACACGCTGGCGTCCATCAGCGCATGCACCTGCTGGTACAACATCGACATGATCGCCTCGCTATCGAGATTGGCGGTCAGGCGGCGGCCGATATCGGACAGTAGCGAGATATTGCGGTGCGCCTGTTCCACGCTGTCCTTTTGCCGTTCCACTTCGCGCTTTTCGTGTTCGACCGATTCCTTCTGCTGCACCAGTTCGCGGGTACGTCCGATCACTTCGTTTTCAAGCGTCTGCTTTTGCCGCACCAGCCGCCGGATGCGCAGGCGGAACAGCAGGTAGCCAAGCCCCACCGCCAGTGCCAGAACCAGCAGGCGGAACCACCACTGCTTCCAGAACGGCGGCGTGATCACCACTTCGAGCGCCACCGGCTCGTTGTTCCAGATGCCGTCCTTGTTCGACGCCCGGATCCGGAACACGTAGCGGCCGGGGTCGAGGTTGGTGTACGTGGCAAACCGCCGGCCGCTATCGGTGTTGACCCATTGCGGATCGAAGCCCTCAAGCTGGTAGGTGTAGCGGTTGCGCTGCGGGTCGGCAAAATGCAAACCGGCGAATTCGATCGTGAACATGGCGTCGCGCGGGCCCAGGGTGACCGACCTGGCCGCGTCCAGCGGACCGCGTGTCAGCACGTCCTCGCGCATGATGGCGGTCAGGATCGACTGGTTGAAAATCGAGAAATCGGTAATTGCCACTTGCGGCGGCATCGGGTTGTCGTGGATGCGGTTCGGGTTAAATGCGGTCAGGCCGCCCAGGCCGCCAAAGTACAGGGCGCCGTCGGCCGCCCGATAGCCGGCGCCGATGTAATACGACCCGTCGAGCAAGCCATCCTTGGCAGTGTATTGCTTGAACACGCCCTTGGCCGGGTCGAACATGTCGATGCCACCGGTATTACTGATCCACAGTCGCCCCTTGGCATCGCTCAGGATGGCGCCGATCGGATCAGATGGGTAGCCTTCGCGCACCGGGTAAAATCGGAACCGCAACTCGCCATCGGGGCCAGGGATGGCTTTACACAGGCCGGCGCCGGTGCCCACCCACATGACGCCCTTGGCGTCTTCGTGCAGATACTGCACGCGCTTGTGGCACAGGCTGTCTGGTTGCCTTGGCTGGTGTCGGTAATGGCGAAATTTGCCGGTCTCGCGATCAAAGCGTTCGAGGCCACTTTCGGTACCAACCCACAGCACGCCGGCACGGTCCTCGAGCAGCGCCTTGATGCGGCCTTCGAGGCTGTCAGGATTCCCCGGGTCCGGGCGATAGGTGGTCACCGCCAGTGTGCGGGGATCAACGCGATGCAGTCCAGCCGGGGTGCCGATCCAGATCACGCCACTCCGATCAACCAGTATGCGCTGGACCAGGAGCGAT
Organism: Duganella sp. FT27W; assembly: GCF_009295655.1. Classification (NCBI taxonomy): domain Bacteria; kingdom Pseudomonadati; phylum Pseudomonadota; class Betaproteobacteria; order Burkholderiales; family Oxalobacteraceae; genus Duganella; species Duganella sp. FT27W. Next base: position 1,565 of record NZ_WHIV01000007.1, on the reverse strand, counting down.
ATCGGGCGGGTGTCAAGCGCGATCCGCGTAAAGCGGGCGCTGACCGGATCGCGCCACGCCACGCCGGCGTCGGTAACAACCCAGAGGCGGTCCTGGTGATCAGTGGCCAGGGCCAGCAATTGGTTGCTGGGCAGGCTGGTCGGATCCTCGGGTACGGTACGCCAGATTTCGGTAGTGCCGCGCACCGGATCGAGGCGAGTCAGTCCATCGGCCGTACCGAGCCACAGTTTATTGCCGCCTGCGCTGGCAATCGCGCGCACCTTGTTGTTGCTGATGCTGTTGAGGACGCCTTCGTGTTCGGTGTACCGCTCGAATCCGCCACTCAGCAAATCTACCTTGTCGAGGCCGGTGTACCAGTTGCCGACCCAGAGCGTGCCCGTGCGGTCCTGGTACAGCGCACTGATACGGTTGCTGGAAATGCCGCTCTTGTCGAGATTGTTGGCGCGGTAGTGGTGCAACTGGCCTTGCAAGGGATCGCGGCGCAGCAATCCGTCATCCTGCAACGCAATCCATAAATGGCCTTCGCTGTCTGGCAGCATGGCGGTAACCTGGCGGTTCGCCAGGGCCGCTCCGCCCTCGAGCGGCAACTGCTCGGCAATATCACCGTTCATGCGCCAGGTTTGCAGACCGTGCACCCCCGCCACCCACACCAAACCATCGGCACCCACTGCCAGCATGTCGATGGCGCCCGCTGTCGTCGCTGCCTCTTTCGACACCAGATGGCGGAACGTGCTGGCGCCGGCCGGCATCAGGTCCAGTCCACTGGCAGTGGCCAGCCACAGGTTGCCTCGTTGGTCGCGCCTTATGGCGTTGATGCGGTCATCGCCAGGCGTACCGGTATCGCCGGGCACGTGGCGCAGCGCGCGTATCGTCCCCGTAGCGGTATCGAAGTGCTGCAGGCCGTCGCTGGTAGTGAGCCACAAGCCGTCCTTGCCGTCGCCAATGATGTTGGTAACCGAGAGACTGCCAGGTGCAATGTGTTGGTGGATGAAACTCTGGGTGTCCTGATCAAATCGATCGAGGCCTCCCTTGGTGCCGATCCACAGCCGTCCCTGGCCGTCTTCATACAGCGCCTGGATAAAGTTATCGGCCAAACTGCGGGAGTCAACGGGATTGTTCTTGAAGGAAGTGATGCGATAACCGTCGTAGCGGCTCAGGCCTGCCTGGGTACCGATCCACAGGTAGCCCTGGCGGTCTTGTACGATTATTGTGACCGACTCCTGTGGCAATCCGTCTGCCACACCCAGGTGATCGAACCGCAAACTGAGCGGCGCGCCCACGGCGCTTGCTGCCAGCCAAAGCCAGGCAAACAAAATAGCCAGACGCGTTGCACGATTTAACATTTCTTTCACCCCGAGTTGAACTTATTGTAATTCAGAAATATCGGGAGAAATGAAAAAAGCCCCACCAGCGTTGTTTGCTGGTGGGGCTTTTAGGAATAACTAGCCTGACGATAACCTACTTTCACACTGGTTGCAGCACTATCATCGGCGCAAAGTCGTTTCACGGTCCTGTTCGGGATGGGAAGGGGTGGGACCGACTTGCTATGGTCATCAGGCATTGAA
>NZ_WHIV01000006.1:0-372130 GCF_009295655.1 Duganella sp. FT27W | reverse complement strand
TTCCCATCCCGAACAGGACCGTGAAACGACTTTGCGCCGATGATAGTGCTGCAACCAGTGTGAAAGTAGGTTATCGTCAGGCTAGTTATATAGAAAAACCCCGTCAGGTGATCCTGGCGGGGTTTTTTGCATTTGGGCGTCTATAAAACAGGTATAAAAAAAGCGCTTCCGAAGAAGCGCTGTTCTGGGAACCTGCTTAGAAGTGGTACGCAGCTTTCAGTTCCAGGAAGTTCGCGCCGCCATTCGGGCGCTTGATGCTGGCGTTGGAGAAGTGCTGCAACTTGAGTGCGACTTCCCAGTTGTTTTGCATCACGTAGCCGATGCCGATATGGTCGCCGAACTGGAAGGCAGTCGATAATTCCCTGCTGTCGTTTTTGTACAGGCTGGACAAGAGGTGAACACCGATGCCGGCTTCGTAATAAATCCCCTTCTTGTTGTCATTCTGGAAGCGGAATACCGGCGTAAAACCGACGTCCCACAGGCCTTTTTCCCAGCCTGGGACGTTGCGGTACTGGTTCTGGCGCCAGTAACCGACGCTGCCTTCCCAGTAGCCGCTCACGTGAGTACCGTTCGACTGGAACCAGCGCTTGTCCCAATCACTGGCTGCGCTCAGGCGCACCATCCGTTGTTTCGGGCCGCTGCCGTAATCGACCGACACCGAGTCGATCAGTTTGTCTTGGGCCATTGCAGCCTGGCTCACCATCAGGGCGGCCACCGCCGCCATCATTGTCTTCGTGAACATAGTATCCTTGGGTTTATTTCCGACTTTTCAGTGCTGTATGCGTCTTTGATACGGCTGGCAAGATTGTACCGGTGTTCCGGATTTTCTTCCGGCGCACCGGTGTTTTGATTACCTCAGGAGCAGGATTGTCTATGCGTATCACTTTTCTCGGTATTGGCTTGATGGGAGATCCCATGGTCCGGCGCCTGCTGGCGGCTGGCCATGTAGTCACGGTCTGGAATCGCACCTTCGCCAAGGCACAGGCGCTGGCCGATGCGGGCGCACTACCGGTGGCGCAGTTGGGTGACGCGTTGCGCGATGCGGGTATCGTCATTTCGATGCTGGAGGCCGGCCCGATCGTGGCGCAAGTCATGCAAGACGCCCTGCCGTCATTGGCGCCACACGCATTATGGGTGGACATGAGCTCGACCCAGCAAGCTGAGGCGCAGGCGTTTCACGCGTTGCTGCAAGGGCAGGGACACCGCTTTGTCGATGCGCCGGTGTCCGGCGGCGTGGGCGGGGCGGCAGCCGGCACGCTGGCGATCATGGCGGGTGGTGACGTCGATGATTACGCTGAAGTCGCGCCAATATTGGCGGCGATGGGAAGGCCAACCCTGGTCGGACCGGCCGGTAGCGGCCAGGTGGCCAAGCTGTGCAATCAGCTGATTGTCGGCGCCACCATCAACATCGTGGCCGAAGCCATGTTGCTGGCCCAGGCGGCCGGGGCTGATCCTGCCGCGATGCGGTCAGCAATACGCGGCGGCTTCGCCGAGAGCAAAATCCTCGATGTTCATGGTCAGCGCATGTTGGCGCGTAACTTTGTCGCTGGCGGCAAGGTGGCTACGCAGCTCAAGGATCAGCGCAATATTCTCGCTGCGGCAGCCGCCGCCGGGGTGGTGCTGCCGGTCACCGCGCTGGTGACGGAGCGGTTCGAGGCGCTGGCCGAGCAGTTGCCGCAGGCGGATCATTCTGCCGCGCTGGTAGCGCTGGAGGGATTGAATCCGGGTGTACGAGTCGGTAGCGGCCCGGACCTTATCTAACCCGCCAGCGGCAAGCTCTTTTCCACCATCCGCACCCAGAAACTCGACCCAATTGGCAACAGGTTATCGTTGAAATCGTAGCTTCCGTTGTGCAGCACGCATGGACCGAGTCCGTGGCCGCCATCGCGGTGGTCGCCTTCGCCGTTGCCGATGAACATATAGCAGCCGGGCTTGGCCTGCAGGAAGTACGCGAAGTCTTCCGCGCCCATGGTCGGTTCCACCTGGTCGTCCACCCGTTCGGCGCCCAGTACTTCCTTCATCACCTCCACTGCGAAACGGGTTTCGGCCGGGTGGTTGACCAGCGGCGGGTAGTTGCGGCGGAAGCGGAATTCCGCCTCGGCGCCGAAGGCCGCCGCCGTGTGGCGCGCGATTTCTTCCATGCGCTGTTCGATCAGGTCGAGCACCGGCCAGGTGAAGGTTCGAACCGTACCCACCATCTTGGCGTCGTCGGGAATCACGTTGGTGGCGCTGCCGGCATGGATTTGGGTGATTGACAGCACGGCCGTGTCGAGCGGGCTTTTCTGGCGGCTGATGATGGTCTGCCAGCTTTGCGCAATCTGTACCGCCACCATCACCGGGTCGATGCCCTTGTGCGGTTGCGCCGCGTGCGCGCCCTTGCCTTTGATGGTCAGATAGAACTCATTACTGGACGCCATCATCGGACCCTCGACCACGCTCATGTGGCCGGCCGGAATGCCGGGCCAGTTGTGCATGCCGTAGATCGCATCCATCGGGCATTGCTCGAACAGGCCGTCTTCGATCATGCGCTTGGCGCCGGCGCCGCCTTCTTCGGCCGGCTGGAAAACCAGATATACCGTGCCGTCGAAGTTGCGGTGCTCGGCCAGGTGTTTGGCGGCGCCCAGCAGCATGGCGGTGTGGCCATCGTGGCCGCAGGCGTGCATCTTGCCCGGGTGGCGCGAGGCGTGGTCAAAAGTATTGATTTCCTGCATGGGCAGCGCATCCATGTCGGCGCGCAGGCCGATCGAGCGTTCGGACGTGCCATTCTTGATGATGCCGACCACGCCGGTCACGCCCAGGCCGCGTATGACGGGAATGCCCCACTGCGTGAGCTTGTCGGCGACCACGTCGGACGTGCGCTGCTCTTCGTAGCAGAGTTCTGGATGGGCATGCAGATCGCGGCGGATCTGCTGTATTTCGGATTGAAACGCAATGATGGGATCAACTAGTTTCATCTGCTTCTCCATATGGGATTTCGCTTGCCTTGTGAGTAGCGAGAAGGACCATTGTAGCCCGGGTGCGTCAACTTTATCCAGAGCGGACTCAAGCCGGCATGAGCAAGACCCTAATCGTTTACCATATTGTTTTTACGCCTCCCGCTATTTTGGATCCAGACATGACAAGCACACAAGTTCGCGCGGCCTGCCCGCTCGACTGCCCCGACACCTGCGCCCTGCTGGTAACCGTGGAAGACGGCGTGGCCACCGCCGTCAAGGGCGACCCCGACCACCCCACCACGGCCGGCGTGCTGTGCACCAAGGTGTCGCGCTATACCGAGCGTACCTACCACGACGAGCGCCTGCTGCATCCGTTGCGCCGCGTGGGCGCCAAGGGCGAGGGCAAGTTCGAACGTATCAGCTGGGACGAAGCGCTGCGCACCATTGCCGACCGCCTGGCGCCGATCGCCGCGCGCGATCCGGAAGCGATCCTGCCGTACAGCTACTGCGGCACCATGGGCCTGATCCAGGGCGAATCGATGTCGTCGCGCTTCTTCAACCAGCTGGGCGCCTCGCTGCTGGACCGCACCGTGTGCGCCACGGCCGGCGCTACCGGCTACCGGTACACCATCGGCGCCTCGGTGGGCACCGACATGGAGCAATTCCAGAATGCCAAGCTGATCATTATCTGGGGCGGCAACCCGATTGCGTCCAACCTGCATTTCTGGACCCGCGCCCAGGAAGCCAAGCGCCATGGCGCCAAGCTGATCGCCATCGACCCGTACCGCTCGCTGACAGCCGAAAAATGCCACCAGCACATCGCCCTGCTGCCCGGTACCGACGCCGCGCTGGCGCTGGGCCTGATGCACGTGCTGATCGCCGAAGACCTGCTCGACCACGACTACATCGCCGATTACACGCTGGGCTTTGACGAGCTCAAGGCACGCGCGGCGGAATGGACGCCCGAGCGCACCGCTGCCACCTGCGGCATCACCGCCGACGAAGTGGTGGACCTGGCGCGCCTGTACGGCCAGACCGCCAAGGCAGGCCTGCCAGTGGCGATCCGTACCAACTACGGCGTGCAACGCGTGCGCGGCGGCGGCATGGCGGTGCGCAATATCGCCTGCCTGCCGGCGCTGGTGGGCGCCTGGCGCCACGCGGCCGGCGGCGTGCAACTGTCGTCGAGTGGCTCGTTCCCGACCAACAAGCCGGCGCTGCAACGGCCGGACTTGCTGAAAAAAACGCCGCGCACCATCAACATGACCACCATCGGCGACGATTTATTGCGCCCGGCATCGCCCGCGTTCGGCCCGCAGGTGGAAGCGGTGATCGTGTACAACTCCAACCCGGTGGCGATCGCCCCGGACTCGTCGAAAGTGGCGGCCGGCTTCGCCCGCGAAGACTTGTTTACGGTCGTGATCGAGCAGTTCCAGACCGATACGGCCGACTACGCCGACATTGTGCTACCAGCCACCACCCAGCTCGAACACATCGACGCCCACACGTCGTACGGCCACCTGTACATGATGGCCAACAACGCCGCCATTGCGCCGCTGGGCGAGTCCAAGCCCAACACGGAAATCTTCCGGCTGCTGGCGCGCGCCATGGGTTTTACCGATCCGTGCTTTGCCGAGACCGACGACCAGCTAGCCGCGCAAGCGTTCAAGACCAGCGACGTCCGCGCCATGCACTTCGACTGGGAATCGCTGAAACAGCAGGGCTGGCAAAAGCTCAACATGCCCGAGGCGCCGTTCGCCCACGGCGGCTTTCCCACGCCATCGGGCAAGTGCGAGTTTTACTCGGCGCAGATGGCGGCGGACGGCCTCGACCCGCTGCCGACCTACCTCGAACCGTACGAATCTGTTGCAAGCAACCCTCAACTTGCACAGCGCTATCCACTGGCGATGATTTCCCCGCCGGCGCGCAATTTCCTCAATTCGACGTTCGTCAACGTCAAGAGTTTGCGGGCGGCCGAGGGCGAGCCGCACCTCGACATCCACCCGCTTGACGCCGCTGCACGCGGTGTCGCCCATGGGGAAATGGTGAGGATTTTTAATGATCGCGGCACCTTCGTGGCCAAGGCGCGCGTGACCGATAAAGCCCGGCAGGGCTTGGTGGTCGGATTGTCAGTGTGGTGGAAAAAGCTTGCCAGCGACGGCAAGAATGCCAACGAGGTCACCAGCCAACGCCTCACCGACATGGGCCGCGCACCGACGTTTTACGATACACTCGTACAGGTTGAAAGAGTTAGTGCTTGAAGGTAATGTATGCGCCAATTTGCCCGCCGCGTTCTTCGTACCAAGTATTGGCTGGTAGCGGCGTGCACGCTGGCGATGCTGGCCGGTTGCGCCCAGGTCAAGTACTACATGCAGGCGGCGCAAGGACAATATTCGCTGTGGTCGGATGCCCGTCCGATCGATGACTGGCTTGGCGACCCTGCTACCGATCCGCAACTGAAAGCCCGACTCGAAAAAGCGCTGCTGATCCGCCGCTTCGCGGTGCAGGAGCTGGGCCTGCCCGATAACGCTTCCTATAAAAACTACGCCGCGCTGTCGCGGCCGTTTGTGCTGTGGAACGTGGTGGCCACGCCCGAGCTGTCGCTGCGGCCGATCCAGTGGTGCTTCCCGATCGCCGGCTGCGTCAGCTATCGCGGCTACTACAGCAAGGACGACGCCATGGCCTACGCCGACGAACTGCGCGGCGAAGGCAGCGACGTCCAAGTGGGCGGCGTGCCGGCCTACTCCACGCTGGGCTGGTTCAGCGATCCGCTGCTTTCTACCTTCATCAATTACTCGGACGCCGAACTGGCGCGCATGGTGTTCCACGAACTGGCGCACCAGGTGGTGTACGTGCCCGGCGATACCCAGTTCAACGAAAGTTTTGCCACGGCGGTGGAAGAGGCCGGCGTGCAGCGCTGGCTGGAGCTGTACGGCAACGACGACATGCGCCTGGCCTACACGCGCTACAACGGCCGCCGTGCCGAATTTCTGGAACTGCTGGTGCGCCACCGGCAAATGCTGGCCGATAACTACGCCAGCAAAACCAGCGTGCGCCACCGCCGCGCCGAGAAGGCGCGCATCTTCGCCCACCTTCAATCGGATTACCTGAAGCTCAAGGAAAGCTGGGGCGGCTATGCCGGTTACGACCGCTGGTTTGCCGAGCCGTTGACCAATGCGCACCTGAGCGCGGTCGGCACATATCACGATTACTTACCGGCATTCAGAAGCTTGCTCAAGCAAGAAAGAACGTTCGTGCGATTTTATGGTGCAGTGCAAAAAATGGCTGCGCTTGATTTTGCTCAACGCCAGCAGCGCCTGGAGCAACTCGCGCGCACTGCAACAGCGGACAGCGTCCCCGCAGAGGATGGACAAAAGGCCGCACCGGGCATGTTGTGATACCGCTCCCATGCTGCTGTGCAACATGATTTGCTCGTCTTAACGCGTTAGAAGGCGCGTTCTAATTATGTTTAAATGCGCTTGCGTCCGCGTCAACTGACCGATAGCATCGCGTTATCAGCAGGCTCGGACAGTGCGCACAGACGACACGCCACCCCTGACCCGGCACCATGCGCCGGCCCACAACGATAACGAGACAAGAGGCACAGGCATGGAAAAAATCTGGTTGAAGTCCTATCCCCCCGGCATGCCGGCAGAGATAGATACTGCACAGTACGGTTCCCTGGTGCAGATGCTGGAAGAGTCCTTCCGCAAGTACGCAGACCGCAATGCCTATGTCTGCATGGACAAGTACCTCACCTATGCCGAGCTCGATAATTATTCGAAGCGCCTGGGCGCCTGGCTGCAAAGCCGGGGCATGAAGCAGGGCGCGCGCGTGGGCATCATGATGCCCAACGTGCTGCAATACCCGATCGCGATTGCCGCCATCCTGCGCGCCGGCTATACCGTGGTCAACATCAACCCGCTGTACACGCCGCGCGAGCTCGAGCACCAGCTCAACGACGCCGGCTGCAGCGCCATTGTGATCCTCGAAAACTTCGCCCACACGCTCGAGCAGGTGCTGCCGCGCACCCAGGTCAAGCACGTCGTGGTGGCCACCATGGGCGAGATGCTGGGCTTTGCCAAGGGGCTGCTGGTCAACTTCGTGGTGCGTAACGTCAAGCACCTGGTGCCGGCGTACTCGCTGCCCAACGCGGTGCGCTTCAAGGCTGCGCTGTCGCACGGCGCCGGCATGAAACTCACACCGGTCGATATCAAGCCTGCCGATCCCGCCTTCCTGCAATACACGGGCGGCACCACCGGCGTGGCCAAGGGCGCCGTGCTCACGCACCAGAACATTATCGCCAACATGCTGCAGATGGAGACATGGGCGGAACCGGCCGTGGGCATGGTCGATGCCCAGCCGGTGATGGTGGCGGCGCTGCCGCTGTACCATATCTTCGCTCTGACCGTGTGCGCCATGTGGGGCATGCGCAGCGGCATGCTCAACCTCCTGATTCCGAACCCGCGCGATATCGGCGGTTTCATCAAGGAGCTGGGCAAGTACCGCTTCAATATGCTGCCGGCGGTGAATACCTTGTTCAACGGCTTGCTCAACCATCCCGATTTCGGCCACCTCGATTTCTCCAGCCTCAAGCTCAGCTTTGGCGGCGGCATGGCGGTGCAGCAGGTGGTGGCCGAGCGCTGGTTCAAGGCTACCGGCTCACCGATCATCGAGGGTTACGGCCTGTCCGAAACCGCACCGGTCGCTACCTGCAACCGCGGCGATGCTGTGGCGTTCAGCGGCACCATCGGCCTGCCGATTCCATCGACCGACATCGCCATCCTCGACGATGATGGCCACGAAGTGCCGCTGGGCCAGCGTGGCGAAATCGCCATCCGTGGCCCGCAAGTGATGGCCGGCTACTGGAACCGTCCGGACGAGACCGCCAAGGTGATGACCGCCGACGGCTACTTCAAATCGGGCGACATCGGCATCATGAACGAAGGCGGCTACGTGAAAATTGTCGACCGCAAGAAAGACATGATCCTGGTGTCCGGCTTCAACGTGTATCCGAACGAACTCGAAGAAGTGGTTGCCGCCCACCCTGGCGTGCTCGAGTGCGCCTGCGTGGGCGTGCCGGACGAGCATTCGGGTGAAGCCGTCAAAATGTTCGTGGTGCGCAAGGACCCGAACCTCACCGCCGAGACCCTGATGGCGTACTGCAAGCAAAACCTGACCGGCTACAAGAAGCCGAAATATATCGAATTCCGGGACGAATTGCCTAAAACTAATGTGGGCAAGATCTTGCGGCGTATGCTGCGGGACGAAGATACCCAACAACAGAAAAAACCGAACGAAAAGGCTGCATAACGATGGAAAAAATCTGGCTCAAGTCCTACCCCGAGGGCGTCCCGGCGGAAATCGACAGCACGCAATTCCGCTCGATCACGCACTTGCTGGAAGAGGCATTCCGCAAGTACGCCGACCGCAATGCCTATGTGTGCATGGACAAGTTCCTCACCTACCGCGAGCTGGACCAGCTGTCGCAGCAGATGGGCGCCTGGCTGCAAAGCCTGGGCCTGTCGCCGGGCGCGCGGGTGGCGATCATGATGCCGAACGTGTTGCAGTACCCGGTGGCGATGGCGGCCATCCTGCGCGCCGGCTACACGGTGGTCAACGTCAACCCGCTGTACACGCCGCGCGAGTTGCAGCACCAGCTGATCGATTCCGGTTCCGAAGCCATCATCGTGCTGGAAAATTTTGCCACCACCTTGCAGCAGGTGGTCGCCAACACCAAGGTCAAGCACGTGGTGGTGGCCACCATGGGCGACATGCTGGGTTTGGTAAAGGGCACGATCGTCAACCTGGTGGTGCGCAAGGTGAAAAAACTGGTGCCCGCGTTCTCGCTGCCCGGCTCAATCTCGTACAAGAAAATGATGGCGGCTGCCGCCGGCATGACCTTGAAACCGGTCAAGCAGGGCCACGACGACATCGCCTTCCTGCAATACACGGGCGGCACCACGGGCGTGTCGAAAGGCGCGGTGCTGCTGCACCGTAACATCATCGCCAATGTGCTGCAAAACGAGGCGTGGCTGCAATTCAAACACAGTAACGAGCAACTGGTGTTCGTGGCGGCGCTGCCGCTGTACCACATCTATTCGCTGACGGTGAGCGCCTTCATGGGCATGCGCATGGGCGGGCTCACTTTGCTGATTCCTAATCCGCGCGATATCCCTGGCTTCGTGAAGGAACTGGCCAAGTACCGCGTGGCAGTGCTGCCAGCGGTGAACACCCTGTACAACGCGCTGCTCAACAACCCGGAGTTTTCCAAGCTCGATTTCTCCAGCTACTCGGTGTGCAACGGCGGCGGCATGGCGGTGCAGAAGGCCGTGGCCGACAAGTGGCTCAAGGTAACCGGCACGCCGATTATCGAAGGCTACGGCTTGTCCGAAACGTCGCCGGTGGCCACCGCCAACCGCGTCGATATCAAGGAATTCACCGGCACCATCGGCCTGCCGATTCCGTCAACCGAAGTGCTGATCATCGACGACGACGGCCGCGCAGTACCGCTGGGCCAGACCGGCGAGATCGCCATCCGAGGCCCGCAGGTAATGGCTGGCTACTGGAACCGCGCCGACGAAACCGCCAAGACCATGACTGCGGACGGCTTCTTCAAGACCGGCGACATCGGCATCATGGACGAGCGTGGTTACACCCGCATCGTCGACCGCAAGAAAGACATGATCATCGTCTCGGGTTTCAATGTGTACCCGAACGAAGTAGAGGGCGTGGTGGCCGGCCACCCGGGCGTGCTGGAAGTGGCGTGCATCGGCGTGCCGGACAAGAATTCGGGCGAGGCGGTCAAACTGTTCGTGGTGCGCAAGGATCCGAACCTGACGGCCGAGCAGTTGCTGGACTTCTGCAAGCACGAGCTCACGGCCTATAAAAAACCGAAGTTCATCGAGTTCCGCGATGAGCTGCCGAAGACCAACGTGGGCAAGATCTTGCGGCGCCAGCTGCGCGATGAAAAGCCGGCGGCTTAGCCAAACTACACCTTCACCACCCCGGCGCGGCCATTGCGCACTACAAAGCTGGCCGCCGTCGCGATTGCGCTCCCCGCATCCTGCACGTCGGCCAGCGCCTGGAAGTGCGCCGTGGTTGTTTCCGGCGTGACGTCCAGCAGCATGAAGCCGCGCTGGTCGCTCTTGCCATACTTGATCCCCGGATTGATCGCCACGTATTCCTCGGTGCGCTTTTGCGGCCGTGACGGCGACGTGATCGACGTGCCGCAAAATTCGCTGGCCAGCACCTGGTTGTTCCTGGTCGCGGCCCGGGTGGGATAGCGGCTGATCTCGGCCGCAAAAAAACTGTGCACGTCGCCCGACAGCACCACCGGGTTGCTGGCGCCGCTGGTGCGCAGCGACTCGAGCAGGCGCTGGCGCGCCAGCGGGTAACCGTCCCAGCCATCGGTCCAGATCCGCACGTCCGCATCCTGCTTGAACGGCAGCTGGCTGTTCTGCGCCATCAGCGTCTGCTGCGCCAGGATGTTCCAGCGCGCTGGCGACGACGCCAGGCCATCATCGAGCCAGCGCTGCTGGACGTCGCCCAGCATGGTGCGCTGCGGGTCACTGAGCACGGCGCAGTCGCGCCGGATCACCGAGGTGGAACCGCCGCGCCCCTTGGGCGGGCACGCGTGCCAGGCGCGGTACTGGCGGTCGTCAAGCACGTGGAAGCGCGCCAGCCGCCCCCAGTCGTAGCGCTGGTAGATGCGCATGTTGGCGAAGTCACCGGGCTTGGGCACCGACAGGCGCAGCGGCATGTGTTCGTAGAACGCCTGGTAGGCCGCCGCGCGGCGCAGGATGAATTCGGGGTTGAGCCGCTCGTCGCGGTCGGCCGCGTAGTCGTTGGCCACTTCGTGGTCGTCCCAGGTGACGATCCACGGCGCCACGTGGTGCGCGGCCTGCAGATGGGCGTCGCTCTTGTACTGGGCGTAGCGGTTGCGGTAGTCGGCCAGGGTGAACGATTCCGAGACGCGCACCGCGCGCTTGGGGTGCTGGAGCTGGTACGGTCCCCACTCGTAGATGTAATCGCCGAGGAAGGCCACCAGGTCGGGCGCAGCGGCGGCGATGTGGCGGTGGGCGGCGTAGGTGCCGAATTCCCAGTGCTGGCACGAGGCCACGGCCAGCTTCAGGCGCTCGGGCATGCTGGCCGCTGCCGGCGCGGTGCGGGTGCGGCCCACGGGGCTGACCGCGTCACCAAGGATAAAGCGGTAGAAATACCAGCGGCCCGGCGACAAACCCTTCACGTCGACGTGCACGCTGTGCGCGAGGGCCGGCGTGGCGGTGGCGCTGCCCTTCGCCACGATGCGCCCGAAATGCTCGTCGTCGGCCATTTCCCAGCGCACGGGGATGGCAAGCGCCGGCATGGCCGCGGCATTCAACGGATCGTAGAGAATGCGGGTCCAGATGACCACCGCGTCGGGCAGGGGGGAGCCGGAGGCCACGCCCAGGCTGAACGGATAGGCGCCCTGGCCGGCGCCGGCGGGAATGACCGGGCGCACGCCTGCGGTGCTGTTTGCATTGCCACTGCGGCTGTCATGGCACGCAGCCAGCGTCGCCAGTCCGGCCAGATGGCCGGCGGTGGCTAAGAAGATACGGCGCTGGTTATCCATGGTGCTGAGACTCCACGACGGTGCCAGGGCAAGTTATTGAATTGCTACCCAGGCGGGCCATCCAGCGGCCACTATGGCGGTAATCCAGGCAGGTCATCCGGCTCCTACCCATGGCAGCGCGCCAGGCGGGCATCCGGCCTGCGTCAGTCATGCGGGCAGCGTGTGGATCAGCGTCTCGATCGGCGGCACCTTGCGCGGCTTGCGGTCGGAGTCGGTCGCCACGTAGGTCAGCACGGCCTCGGTGACCTTGACAGTGTCCGCTTGCAGGCGGTTGCGCTCCGCGTACACCTCGACGTTGACGGTGATGGACGTATTGCCAACCTTGACGATATCGGCATAGAACGACAGCAGGTCGCCGACGAACACGGGGTTCTTGAACACGAAGGAATTGACGGCGATGGTCGCTACGCGGCCATTGGCGCGGCGCGTGGCCGGCAGTGAACCGGCGATATCGACCTGCGCCATGATCCAGCCGCCGAACACGTCGCCATAGACATTGGCGTCGGACGGGGAGGGCATCATGCGCAGTTCCGGCATTTTCCCAGCGGGCAGGCCCCGGTTGATGGTGGTGATGGCAAGCGGGGTTTTTTCTGGGGTGATCATCGTGAAATCTCGGCAAGGGCTACAATGACCAAGATTGAACCATAAAAAGCCCCCCGCTGCCCACCCCGCCCAATCTTGCCCCTATGCGCCGTTATCCGAATTCGCCAGCCGACGCCAGCGTCCAGCCAGCCCCCCGTTCCCGCACCGACCTCGCCACCCTGAAAACCCTGCTGCCCTACCTGTGGGTGTACAAGTGGCGCGTGCTGCTGGCGCTGGGCTGCCTGGTGGGCGCCAAGCTTGCCAACGTGGGCGTGCCGATTGTGATGAAGCGCCTGATCGACTCGCTCACCATCACGCCGCAGCATCCACAGGCGCTCTTGGTACTGCCGGTGGCGGCGCTGGTGGTGTATGGCTTGCTGCGGCTATCAACCACGGTATTTACCGAGCTGCGCGAATTCCTGTTTGCGCGGGTGACGCAGCGCGCCGTGCGCACCATCGCGCTGCAAGTGTTCCGCCACCTGCACGCGCTGTCCCTGCGTTTTCACCTGAATCGCCAGACCGGCGGCATGACGCGCGATATCGAGCGCGGCACGCGCGCGGTCGGTTCGCTGATCTCGTACACGCTGTTCAACATCCTGCCCACGCTGGTGGAGATCACGCTGGTGCTGGGCTACCTGGTGCTGCATTACGATATCTGGTTCAGTGTGATAACGTTTGTTGCGCTGGTGTCGTACATCGTGTTTACCGTGACGGTGACCAACTGGCGCACGCACTTCCGCCGCACCATGAACGACCTCGATTCCAAGGCCAATACCCGTGCGATCGACTCGCTGATCAACTACGAGACCGTCAAGTATTTTGGCAACGAGGACTACGAAGCGAAACGCTACGACGACGGCTTGCAGCATTACGAGTCGGCAGCGGTCAAGTCGCAAACCTCGCTGTCGGTCCTGAACACCGGGCAGTCGCTGATCATCGCGGTGGCCGTTACGCTGATCCTGTGGCGCGCCACCGAGGGCGTAATTGCCGGCACCATGACCCTGGGCGACCTGGTACTGGTGAACTCGTTCATGATCCAGCTGTACATCCCGCTCAACTTCCTCGGCGTGATCTACCGCGAGATCAAGCAAAGCCTGGCCGATATGGAAAAGCTGTTTTCGCTGCTGGACCAGAACCGCGAAATCGCCGATGCCAAGGACGCGCAGCCGCTGGCGACCAAGGGGGCTGAGGTGCGCTTCAACCATGTCGATTTCAGCTACGAAGCCAAGCGCCAGATCCTGTTCGATGTCGATTTCACGATCGCCCCCGGTACCACCACGGCAGTGGTGGGCCATAGCGGCTCGGGCAAGTCCACCTTGTCGCGCCTGCTGTTCCGCTTCTATGAAGTCAATACGGGCAGCATCTCGATCGACGGCCAGGATCTGCGGTCGCTGACGCAGGATTCGGTGCGCCACGCGATCGGCATCGTGCCGCAGGATACGGTGCTGTTCAACGACACCATCGAGTACAACATCGCCTACGGCAAGCCGGGCGCCACGCGCGAAGACATCGTGGCGGCCGCGCGCGCGGCGTCGATCCACGACTTCGTGGAGAGCCTGCCGGACGGCTATGCCACCATGGTGGGCGAGCGCGGACTGAAACTGTCGGGCGGCGAAAAGCAGCGCGTGGCAATCGCCCGTACCCTGCTCAAGAATCCGGCCATCCTGATTTTTGACGAGGCCACGTCGGCGCTCGATTCGAAAGCCGAGCAGGCGATCCAGGCGCAGTTGAAGGAAATCGCCAAGAGCCGCACCACGCTGGTCATCGCACACCGCCTGTCCACGGTGGCCGATGCGCAGCAGATCCTGGTGCTCGACCACGGCCGCATCGTCGAGCGTGGCACCCACCAGGCGCTGCTGGCTGCCGATGGCCTGTACGCGCAGATGTGGCAGCGCCAGCAGGCCAGGCAGGAGGAAGACGTCGCAGCACAATGAAAAAAGCCCGTTCAGTTGCCTGAACGGGCTTTGTTACTTCAGGGTGCCATCAATCAGGCAGCATCCTTGATCATCTCTTCGTCGCCGGGATGGGCCAATTCTCCCTCCCACTTGGCGACCACCGCAGCGGCCACACCGTTACCGACCACGTTGGTGGCCGACCGCGCCATGTCCAGGAAGTGGTCGATACCGAGCAGCAGCAACAGGCCCGCTTCCGGGATATTGAACTGGCTCAGGGTGGCGGCAATCACCACCAGCGACGCGCGCGGTACACCGGCGATCCCTTTCGAGGTTACCATCAGCACGGCCATCATGGTGATCTGCTCGGCCAGGGTCATCTCGATGCCGTAGGCCTGGGCGATGAACACGGTGGCGAAGGTGCAGTACATCATCGAGCCGTCGAGGTTGAACGAGTAGCCGATCGGCAGCACGAACGAGGCGATGCGGTTGCGCACGCCGAAACGCTCGAGGCCTTCCAGCGTCTTTGGATACGCCGCTTCGCTCGACGCGGTGGAGAAGGCCAGCAGCGCCGGGCCGCGCAGCTCGCCCATCAAGGCAAATACGCGTTTTTTCAGGAACAGGAAGCCGGCAAACATCAGCAAGCCCCACAGGATCATGATGCCCAGGTAGAACTCGGCCATGAACACGCCGTACGTGGACAGCACACCGAGGCCGCTCTTGGCGATGGTGCCGGCAACAGCGGCAAACACCGCGATCGGCGCAAACGCCATCACGTAACCGGTGACCTTGAGCATGATGTGGGCCAGGCCGTCGAGCGCGTCGATCAGGATGCGGGCTTTTTCGCCGATGGCGGCAGCGGCGATACCGAAGAACAGCGAGAACACGACGATCTGCAGGATCTCGTTTTTGGCCATGCCATCGACGATGGACGCCGGCACCAGGTGGGTGACGAAGTCTTTCAGCGACAGGGACGACGCCACGATGCCGGTGTTGGAAGCGGCGGTGGACATATGGCCCAGCAGCGCATCACCAGGGCGGAAGATGTTGACCAGCACCAGGCCCAGGCTCAGCGACATGACCGAAGCCAGGAAGAACCAGCCCATGGTTTTCAGGCCGATACGGCCCACTTCGCTTGCATCACCCATGCGGGCGATGCCGACCACCAGGGTGGCGAATACCAGCGGGGCGATGATCATCTTGATCAAGCGCAGGAACACGGTGGTCAACAAGGACATCGAATCAACAAAACCGGTGGGCGTAGCCACGTTGGCGTTGACGAAATAGCCGGTAATAATGCCTAGCACCAGGGCAAGCAGGATGTAGGTGGTCAATCGGCTTTTTTTCTGCATGTTCTAGCTTCCCTGTGATAGTGTCTCTTTGGACGTTGCTTGCCGCAGAGAGGTTCTGCGCCAGCGCAATCTGGTTCAAAATAAAGTCATTTCCTCCAGGTGCGGAGGTATGATCCCGTCAAGTTCAACCTTGTGAGTTGATGAAACATTGAGCAATGTATTGAGCAAGTGACGCAGTATCCTTGGGGCCAAGGTCACTGTCAAGCTTGCGTGGACACCGTTCCACATCGATTCTTTCCGCGCTCCCGGGGCGACAAAAATATGATAGCGATCAGCAATCTCAGCAAATGGTATGGCCAGTTCCAGGTCCTCACCGATTGCACCACCAACGTCGCCAAGGGCGATGTCATGGTGATCTGCGGCCCGTCCGGATCGGGTAAATCGACGCTGATCAAGACCGTCAACGGCCTCGAGCCATTTCAGCGAGGCAACATCACGGTTGATGGCATTGCGGTGGGCGACCCGCGCACCGACCTGCCGAGGCTGCGCGCGCGGATCGGCATGGTGTTCCAGAATTTCGAATTGTTCCCGCACCTGTCGGTGCGGCAAAATCTGAACCTCGGCCAGGTCAAGGTCCTGGGCCGCAGCGAGGAAGAAGCTAGTGCGCGCGGCTTGCTGTACCTGGACCGGGTAGGGCTGTTGTCGCAGCAGGACAAGTTTCCCAACCAGCTGTCGGGCGGCCAGCAGCAGCGCGTGGCAATTGCCCGCGCCTTGTCGATGGACCCGATCGCCATGCTGTTCGATGAACCGACCTCGGCGCTCGATCCCGAAATGATCAACGAGGTGCTGGACGTGATGGTGGGGCTGGCGCAGGAAGGCATGACCATGATGGTGGTGACCCACGAGATGGGCTTTGCGCGCAAGGTGGCCAACCGCGTGGTGTTCATGGACCAGGGCAAGATCCTTGAGGATTGCGGCAAAGACGAGTTTTTTGGCGCGCCGCGTTCCGAGCGCGCCCGCGAATTTTTAGCGCGTATTATTCACTAGAAGGGCGGCAGCGCCGCCGGCATTGTTTTCACCTCAGGGAGGAATCATGTCTTATGTTCGCATCGCCGCCATTGTCACCACCTCAGCCGCCTTGGCGGTCTCTGCCACTGCCAGCGCCCAGGACCCGGGCGGCACGCTGGCCAAGATCAAGCGCACCAACACCATCACGCTGGGCGTGCGCGACGGCTCGATTCCGTTTTCCTTCCTCGACGACCGCCAGCGCTACCAGGGTTATTCGATCGACCTGTGCATGAAGATCGTGGCGGCCGTGCAGAAACACCTGAATATGAGCGGCCTGAAAGTCGTCACCAACCCGGTCACCGCCGCCAACCGCATTCCGCTCATGGCCAACGGCACCATCGACCTCGAGTGCGGCTCCACCACCAATAACGCCGAGCGGCAAAAGCAGGTGGCGTTCGCGCCCACCATGTTCGTGATCGCCAACCGGCTGCTCACCAAAAAGTCGTCCAACATCGGCTCGCTGGCCGACATGAAGGGGAAAACCCTGGTGGCCACCGCTGGCACCACCACCCACAAGCAGATGACCATGCTCAACGCCGAGCGCAAGCTGGGCATGAAGATCCTGGTCGGCAAGGACCACCCCGAATCGTTCCTGATGCTCGAAACCAGCCGCGCCGTGGCCGAGGCCAACGACGACATCCTGCTGGCCGGCCAGGTGGCCACCGCGCGCAACCCGGACCAGTACGTGATCGGCACCGAGGCGCTGTCGGTCGAACCGTACGGCATCATGCTCAGAAGGGGCGATCCCAAGTTTAAGGCCGTGGTCGATAGCGCGCTGACCGACTTGTATCGGTCCGACGAATTCCCGAAAATTTACGCCAAGTGGTTTACCAGCGCGATCCCGCCGCGCGGCATCAACCTCAACTTCCCGATGTCGGCGCAACTGAAAGCGGCCATCGCCAAGCCGACCGATTCGCCTGACCCGGCCGCCTACGCGGTCAAGTAATCATTCCCCTGGCGCCGCCATGGACTACCAATGGCACTGGGCCATCTTCGGCGAACTCTCGCCGGACGGCGTGCGCCCCTACTGGCAAACCCTGGCGGACGGCCTGGGCTGGACCCTTGCCACGGCGCTGGCCGGCTGGGTGATGGCGCTGGCGCTTGGCTTTGCCATCGGCGCGCTGCGCACGCTGCCGTCGCCGTTGTGGCGTCGGCTCGGCACCGCGTACGTGGAGCTGTTTCGCAACATCCCGCTGCTGGTGCAGATGTTTTTATGGTACTTCGTCGTGCCCGAGGTGTTGCCGGTTACGTTGGGCGAGCGCGTCAAGGCCATGCCCAATGCGCCGTTCGTCACCGCGGTCGTGTGCCTGGGCTTTTTCACGTCGGCGCGGGTGGCGGTGCAGGTCACGGCCGGCATCGAGGCCCTGGCCGGCGGCCAGCGCCTGGCCGCGCTGGCGCTGGGCCTCGATCTGCGGCAAACCTACCGCCACGTGCTGCTGCCGCTGGCGCTGCGCATCATCATGCCGCCGCTTACCAGCGAATTCCTCAACATCATCAAGAACAGCTCGGTGGCGCTTACCATCGGCCTCATCGAGCTGACCGCCAGTGCGCGCGCCTTGCAGGAGTTTTCGTTCCAGGTGTTCGAAGCGTTTGCCGCCGCCACCGTCATCTACGTGCTGCTCAATCTGCTGGTGACGGCTGCCATGCACCGGCTCGAGCGCCGGCTGGCGCTACCCGGCACGCTGGGAGGCCGCTGATGTTTGCCGATTTCGATGTCGATGTGATCGCCCGGTCGTTGCTGTACCTGTTCCAGGTGGGCATGGCATTCACCTTGCAGTTGACGGTGCTGGCCATGCTGGGTGGCGTCGTGCTGGGCACACTGCTGGCGCTGGCGCGTCTGTCGGGTTTTGCGCCGCTGGCGCTGGCGGCCGGCGCGTACGTCAACCTGGTGCGCGCGGTGCCGCTGGTGCTGGTGATCTTCTGGTTTTATTTTTTGGTGCCATACGTGGCGGCCTGGCTGATCGGTGCGCACGAGCCGGTCAAGGTCGGTACGTTCTGGTCGGCCTTGATCACCTTCACGCTGTTCCAGGCGGCATATTACTGCGAGATCATGCGCGGTGGCATCCAGGCGATCCCGCGCGGCCAGGTGCTGGCAGCGCAAGCGCTGGGCCTGCGCTACTGGCAGGTGATGGGCCGCGTGATACTGCCGCAAGCACTGCGCAACATGCTGCCGGTGCTGCTCACGCAAACCATCGTGCTGTTCCAGGATGTCTCGCTGGTATATGTGCTGTCGGTGCCGGACTTCGTGGGCGCCGCCAGCAAGATCGCCCAGCGCGACGGCCGGCTGGTGGAGATGTACACCTTCGTGGCCGTGGTGTATTTTGTGCTGTGCTGCGTACTGTCGTGGCTGGCGCGTCGGCTGCAAGATCGGGTCGCCATCGTGCGGTAGGCTCTGCTACCATGCCCGGTTTGCAGCCACGACCGGAATTCCCATGCCTACCTTGACCAAACTTGCCAGCGCCATGCTGGCCCTCGGGATGCTCGCCAGCGCCCATGCCGCCGACAAGATCGCCGCCGACCTGGTGATCACGCAAGCGACCCTGATCGACGTTGCCGGCGGCCAGGCCGTGCGTGGCAAATCGGTAGTGCTCAAAGGGGACCGCATTATCGCCGTCGTCGCTGACCGCGACCTGCCCAACTACGCTGCGCGCCGCACCATGCGCTTGCCGGGCAAGTACCTGATGCCGGGCCTGTGGGACACGCACGTGCACTTCGGCGGCGGGCCGGCGCTGATCGACGAGAACAAGAACCTGCTGCCGGTGTACCTGGCCTACGGCATCACCACCGTGCGCGATTGCTCGGGCGACCTGCCCGACACCGTGCTGTCGTGGCGCGACCAGATCAACCATGGCAAGCTCGAAGGTCCCACCATCTTTACGTCGGGCGCCAAGCTCGAAGGCTACAAGCCGCTGTGGAAGGGCACCATCGAAGTGGGCACGCCGGAAGAAGTGAGCAAGGCGCTCGACCGCCTGCAGGGGCAGAAGGTAGATTTCGTGAAGATCACCGAGAACACGCTTAAGCCCGAGCTGTATATCGAAGCGCTGCGCCAGGCCAAGGAGCGCGGCATGCGCACCTCGGGCCACATCCCGGTGCAAAAGACGCTGGCGCAAATGTTCGATGCGGGCCTGGGCACGGTCGAGCATCAGTCGTACCTGCTGCGCGCGGCCACCCCGCGCGAGGCCGAGCTGACTGCGCAAGTGGCCGCCGGCGCCTTGACCGGCAAGGAGGCGATGAAACTGAGCCTGGCGAGCTACGACGAGCCAACCGCGCGTGCATCGTTCCGCTACATGGCATCGAAGGGGACGGCGGTGGTGCCGACATTGTCGGTGTCGCGCGTAGTGGCCTACCTCGACATGGAAGACCACAGCCATGACGAGGCGTTGCAATACATCGGCCCCGGCTTGCGCGCCACCTACGACTGGCGCGTGCAGCGCGCCGCCCAGGATAACCCCGAACAGATCGCGCTGCGCAAGGCCACGTTCGAAAAATCAGCCGCGCTGCTGCCGATCCTGGCGCAGGAAGGCGTGAGCATCATCGCCGGCACCGACGCCGGTTTTTTGAACTCCTACGATTATCCAGGCCAGGCGTTGCACGACGAGATCGGCCTGTACGTCAAATACGGTTTGACGCCAGTGCAGGCGCTGCAATCGGCAGTCATCGCCGGCCCGCGCTTCCTGGGTAAGCTGGACCGTTACGGCAGCCTGGAAGCCGGCAAGACCGCCGACCTGCTGGTGCTGGACGCCAACCCGCTGCAAGACATCGCCGCCACGCGCCAGATCCGCACCGTGGTCAGCCGCGGCAAAATCTACGACCGCGCCATGCTTGACCAGTTGCTGGCTCAGGCAAAAGCCAACGCCAAGGTCGGCGCCGCGCACTAATTCAGAGGCAGTTCCGACATTTGAACACGGCCCAGCGCTATTTATTGCCGAGCTCGTGTCCGAATGTCTGCACTGACCCCGAAGGCTCGGGTTGTCGGGGTAAAATATCGCCATTCCGCCGTTTTAGCCATCCTGGTAGCCCGAAAACCGCCTGAAAGCCCCGCCATGTCCGACTTCGAAACCCTCCCCGACAGCATCACCATCACCCGCCCTGACGACTGGCACCTGCACCTGCGCGATGGCGCCACGCTGGCCAGCGTGCTGCCGCATAGCGCGCGCCAGTTCGGTCGCGCCATCGTGATGCCGAACCTGAAACCGCCGGTTACCACCGCCGCTGCTGCCGTCGCCTACCGCGAGCGCATCCTGGCCGCGCTGCCGGCGGGGATGGCATTCGATCCGTTGATGACGCTTTATCTCACCAACAACACGCCGCCGGAAGAAATCGTGCGCGCCATCGACAGCGGCGTGGTGCACGCTGTAAAACTGTACCCGGCCGGCGCCACCACCAATTCCGACGCCGGCGTGACCGATATCGCCAACTGCTACAAGACGCTGGAAAAAATGCAGGAAGTGGGCATGCCATTCCTGGTGCACGGCGAAGTGACCGACCAGGACATCGACCTGTTCGACCGCGAAGCCGTCTTCATCGAGCGCGTGATGCGCCCGCTGCGCCGCGATTTCCCGGCACTGAAAATCGTCTTCGAACACATCACCACCAAGGACGCGGCGCAGTACGTGGCCGAGGCGGAAGGTCCGATCGCGGCCACCATCACCGCCCACCACCTGCTCTACAACCGCAACGAGATTTTCAAGGGCGGCATCCGGCCCCATTACTACTGCCTGCCGGTGCTCAAGCGCGAAGAGCACCGCCTGGCGCTGGTCACCGCCGCCACCAGCGGCGACGAACGCTTCTTCCTCGGCACCGATTCGGCGCCGCACGCGCAGGGCGCCAAGGAAGCCGCTTGCGGCTGCGCCGGTTGCTACACCGCGCTGCACGCGATGGAGCTCTACACCGAAGCCTTCGCCCGCGCCGGCGCCCTCGACAAGCTCGAAGCCTTCTCCAGCTTCAACGGCCCGGACTTCTACGACCTGCCGCGCAACACCGGCACCATCACGCTGAAGCGCGAGCAGTGGACGCTGCCCGACCTGCTGCCGATGGCCGACCAGCAAGTGGTGCCGCTCAATGCCGGCGAAACCATCAACTGGAAAATGGTGTAAAGAGTGCTGTCGGTGATCGACTGGTCGCAGCCCTGGTACGATGCTGTGCGCGACGCAGCCGTCCGCCTGGCAGCCGATCGCCACTTCCGCGACAGCTTCACCGCGCAGGCGGCGACACTGGGCCTGCGCAACCACGCCGGCCTGCCGCTGTCGTTCGTGCCGCAGGAGGCGCTGCCCGATGGCACCGCGTACGAGGAGTTCATCGGCGCCACCGGCGGCGTGCCCACGCGCGACAACCTGCACGATTTTTTCAATGGCCTGGTGTGGCTCAGCTTCCCGCACATCAAGGTGCAGTTGAATGCCTTGCAGGCGGCGCAGATCGCCCGCGACGGCGTTGGCAAATCGCGCGGTCCCGCGCGCGACGGCGCCACCATTTTTGACGAGAACGCGGCGCTGCTGGTAGTGCGCGATAGTGCTGGCGGCCAGGCGTTGACGGCCGCGCTGCGCGAGCACCGCTGGCGCGAAGCGTTCCTCGAGCGGCGCGCCAGCTTCGGTCCCGATGCCCAGGTCTGGCTGTTCGGCCACGCGCTGATGGAAAAGCTGGTAGCCCCGCGCAAGGCAATCACCGCCCACACGCGCGTGGTGGTGGCCGGCGATGAATTTTTTACGTTGGACCACGCCGCACGCCGTGCCTGGATCGATGCCACCGTGGCCCGGCAACTCGCTGCGGAAACCATCACCACCGCAGGCTTTACGCCGATGCAGGCACTGGGCGTGCCGGGCTGGTGGCCCGACCAGGACGAGGCTTTCTACGCCGACCAGGCGGTCTTCCGGCCCAAGCGCCAGGCCTGACGCTTCGGCGCAACGGCCATCGCCATCGCGACAGGTCTGACGATTTGGCGCACCGGCCATCGCCGTCAGCGCCAGGCGCGGCGGTCGGTGCTCGCCAGCGACGAGCGTCCAGCGTGACCCCGCACGCGCGCTCCGCAGTACAATGTCATTCCGATATCGACCACCATCGCCGCCGACGCGGCAGAAAGAGCACGCCATGACGCAGGACATCCGCTGGGGCATACTGGGCACCGGAAAAATCGCCAAGGCCTTCGCCACCGCTTTGCAGGACACCCCCGGCGCACATCTCGCTGCGGTTGCTTCGCGCAGTGTAGATAGCGCTACCAAATTCGGCGCCGAGTATGGCGCACAGCGCTTCCATGGCAGCTACCAGGCGCTGGCCGACGATCCTGAGGTCGACGTGGTGTACATCGCCACGCCGCACCCGATGCACCACGAGAACGCGCTGATGTGCCTGAACGCGGGTAAGGGCGTGCTGGTGGAGAAATCGTTCACCATGAACCGCCGCCAGGCCGAAGACATCATCGACCTGGCCCGGGCCAAAAACCTGTTCGTGATGGAAGCGATGTGGACCCGCTTCATGCCGGCCGTGATCGAGGCCAAACGCATCGTCGACAGCGGCGAGATCGGCACCCCCGCCAACATCACCGCGGATTTCGGCTTCACGTCCGACGCCGGTCCCGAGCACCGCCTGTTCAATCCCGATCTGGGTGGCGGCGCGCTGCTCGACCTGGGCATTTATCCGCTGTCGATCGCCTCGTTCTTCCTGGGCGGCGTCGCCAGCGTCAAGGCGCAGGCGCAAATGACGGATACCGGCGTGGACATGCAGACGGCGTTCACCCTGATGCACGATGGCGGCGGCCTGTCGTCGTGCGTGTGCAGCCTGCGCTCGCGCACGCCCACCGAACTGACCATCTCCGGCACCCGTGGTTTCGTGCGTCTCGCCGACCGCTTCCACAACACCGAGGCGTTCAGCGTGACCGTGGTCGATGGCGCCAGCCGCACCGAGCGCACCGTCAACGTGCCGCGCAGCGGCAACGGCTACACCCACGAGGCGCAGGAAGTAGGCCGCTGCCTGCGCGCCGGCCTGATCGAAAGCCCGGTGATGCCGCACGCTGAAACGCTCAACCTCATGGGCACGCTCGACGCCATCCGTGACCAGATCGGCCTGCGCTACCCCGCCGACCGATAACCTCCCAAGCGCGGGCGGCGCATAGCCGTTACAATCGCCTGATGTCGTTTTGACCACCAGGATGCCCCATGTTCCTCGCCACCCGCGCGCCTTCCCTGAAAACCGTGCTGCTTGCCACCGGCGTCGTGCTGACGCTGGCCATGGGCGTGCGCCACGGTTTCGGCTTCTGGATGCAGCCTATCTCGCAAGCCAACGGCTGGACCCGCGAGACCTATTCGCTGGCGATGGCTTTGCAAAACCTGCTATGGGGCGTGTTCGGTCCGTTTGCCGGCATGGCGGCCGACCGCTTCGGCACCATGCGCGTCGTGCTGGTGGGCGCACTGTCGTATATGGCGGGCCTGGTGTGGATGGCGCTGGTCACCGATCCCACTTTATTCGTGATCGGCTCGGGGGTGTTCATCGGCCTGGGGCTGGCGTGCACCGCGTTCGGTGCGGTCAGTGGCATCATCGGCCGCACCGCGCCGGTCGATAAGCGCTCGTGGGCGTTCGGCATTTCGGGCGCTGCCAGCTCGTTCGGCCAGTTCGTGCTGATGCCGGTCGAGCAGCAATTGATCTCGGCGGTCGGCTGGCAGCACGCATTTTTCGTGCTGGCGGCGGTGGTCGTGGCGCTGATGGTGCCGATGGCGTTCTTCCTGCGCGAGCCGGCCACAGTCCACGACGACGGTCCGCGCCAGAGCATCGGCGAAGCGTTCGGCGAGGCCACGCGCAACCGCTCGTTCCTGCTGCTGGTGGCCGGCTACTTCGTGTGCGGCTTTCAACTGGTGTTCATCGGCGTCCATCTGCCGGCGTACCTGAAGGACAAGGGCGTGATCGATCCGAGCGTGGCGGTGATGGCGCTGGCGCTGATCGGCCTGTTCAACATCGTCGGCTCCTACCACGCGGGCAAGCTTGGTGGCCGGCTGCCCAAGCGCTACCTGCTGTCCGGGATTTATTTTGCGCGCGCGCTGGTGATTACCGCGTTCGTGCTGCTGCCCTTGTCGCCGATGACCGTGTACCTGTTTGCCGCCGCCATGGGCGTGCTGTGGCTGTCCACGGTGCCGCTCACCAACGGCATCATCGCTGGCATCTTCGGCGTCAAGCACATGTCGATGCTGGCGGGGATGGTGTTCTTCTCGCACCAGGTGGGCAGCTTCCTCGGCGTCTGGCTCGGCGGCTATCTGTACACGCTGCTGGGCAGCTACGACTTGGTGTGGGGGATTTCGATCGTGCTGGGTGTAGTGGCCGGCCTGGTCAACCTGCCGATCAACGAACGCCCGCTGGTGCGCGGCGGCTTGGCGGCGGCGTGACATGAACATCTGGCTGTGGCGCGGCGTGATTGCGGCGGTGCTGGCGCTGGTGTTCGTGGCGTATTTGCAGCCGGGGTTCGTGGTGGACTTGGCGAACCGAGTTTATATGTGCTTCTAGCACCCCAGGTCTTCGATTCGTCATCCTCGCGCACGCGGGGATCCATGGAACGCTTGCGTCGCGCCACGCGTTGAAAGCTAACACAGCTCAACGGGGTTGTGAATCCCCGCTTGCGCGAGGATGACGGCGCAAAGGATCGCGATACGGGTTAAACCTTCAGGAACTCTTCCCGTCCACCCAGCCACCGCGACAGGTGCGCTTCCACGGTCGCGGTTTTTTCCGGCGTGCCGGCGTGCAGCAAATCATGCGCCACGTCGCGGGCCTGGTCCACCAGCCAGCCGTCCGTCTCCAGGTCGGCGAACCGCAGCATCGCCTGGCCCGACTGGCGTGCGCCCAAAAATTCGCCGGGCCCGCGTATCTCCAGGTCGCGGCGGGCGATCTCGAAGCCGTCGGTGGTTTCGCGCATTGTCATCAACCGCTGCTTGGCGATGCCGCCCAGCGGGCTCTGATACAGCAGCAGGCACACGCTGGCCGCCGAACCCCGGCCCACGCGCCCGCGCAGCTGGTGCAGCTGCGACAGGCCGAAACGCTCGGCGTGCTCGATCACCATCAGCGACGCATTGGGCACGTCCACGCCCACCTCGATCACGGTGGTGGCCACCAGCACCTGCATCTCGTTGGCCGTAAAGGCGTCCATGATGGCCTGCTTTTCCGCCGGCTTCAAACGGCCGTGCACCAGGCCCACGTTGAGATCGGGCAGGGCTTCGGCCAGTAGCGCGTGGGTGTCGGTGGCCGTTTGCAGCTGCAGCGCTTCCGATTCCTCGATCAGCGGGCACACCCAGTAAACCTGGCGGCCTTCGAGCGCCGCCGCGTGCACGCGTTCGATCACTTCGTCGCGGCGGTTCTGGTCGATGGTGCGGGTGACGATCGGCGTGCGGCCCGGCGGCAGTTCGTCGATCACCGACACTTCGAGGTCGGCGTAATACGTCATGGCCAGCGTGCGCGGGATCGGCGTGGCCGACATCATCAGCTGGTGCGGGATGGCGCCCTCGTTGCCCTTGTTGCGCAAGGTGAGGCGCTGGCCCACGCCGAAGCGGTGCTGTTCATCGACGATCACCAGCCCCAGGTTGGCAAACACCACCGCCTCCTGGATCAGCGCATGTGTGCCGACCACCAGGCGCGCCTCGCCCGATTCGATCATGTCGTAGGCGGCCTGCTTGTCCTTTTTCTTCAGGCTGCCTGTCAGCCACGCCACCTTTACGCCCAGCGGCTCCATCCACGCAGCGATCTTGCGAAAGTGCTGCTCGGCCAGGATTTCGGTAGGCGCCATCAGCGCGGCCTGGAAGCCGCTGTCGATGGCCTGGGCAGCGGCCAGCGCCGACACCACCGTCTTGCCGCTGCCCACATCCCCTTGCAGCAGGCGCTGCATCGGGTAGGGCTGGCGCAAGTCGGCGCGGATTTCAGCCAGCACGCGCTGCTGCGCGCCGGTCAGCTGGAACGGCAGCGCGGCCTGGAACTGGGCCGACAACTGGCCGGCCACCTTCAGCACCGCCGCGCCTTTCGAGCGGCGTGCGTGCTGCGCGCGTTTGAGGGACAGCTGCTGCGCCAGCAGCTCGTCGAATTTCACGCGCGTCCACGCCGGGTGCGAGCGGTCGGCCAGCGCGTGTTCATCGACCTGCTGCGGCGGATAGTGTAGCAGTTTGACGGCCGGTTCGAAGTCGGACAGCTGCATCGCTGCGCGCAGGTCGGCGGGCAGGGTGTCGGTCCAGTCCACGCGCTTCATGGCGTCGCCGATGGCCCGGCGCAGGATCGGTTGCGACAGGCCTTCGCCGGAAGGGTAGACGGGTGTGAGCGACGTGGGCAGCGGCGCGCCTTCGTTGACGATCTTGTAGGCCGGGTGGACCATTTCGGCGCCGAAGAATCCGTGCTTGAGTTCTCCGCGCGCGCGCACCCGCGTGCCTTCGGCTAGCTGCTTGACCTGGCTGCCGTAAAAATTCATGAACCGCAGTTGCAGCTCTCCCGTACCATCCGAGATATGCACCAGCAACTGGCGGCGCGGCTTGAAGGTGATCTCGTTCTTGACCACCACGCCCTCGACCTGCGACGTGTCGCCGCCATGCAGGCGCGCCTCCTCGATGGTGATCACTTGCGTCTCGTCCTCGTAGCGCATGGGCAGGTGCAGCACCAGGTCCATGTCGGTATGCAGGCCGAGCTTGGCCAGCTTCACCTGCGGGCTGACGGTCTTCTTGACGGGTTTAGATGGGGCGACGGGCATATTGGAGCATTTTTCAAACACTAGCGTAAAATAGAGGGTTGGCCGTAACAAACCCGAAGCAGCAACGCCGGTATTGTAAGGCTAGCCATCCGTAGAAGCACACCCGATTCTTCAACCGTTTTCACAAGTTCGCCATGTATTCGCTTTCCGATTTCGATTTTAACTTGCCCCAGGAGCGCATCGCGCAATTTCCGCTGCCCGACCGCAGCGCTTCGCGCCTGCTGCATCTGGACGGCGCGCAGATCATCGACCGCCAGTTCGCCGACATCGTGGGCCTCTTGCAGGCCGGCGACCTCTTGGTGATGAACGACACGCGCGTGCTCAAGGCGCGCTTTTTCGGCACCAAGGAAAGCGGCGGCAAGGTCGAAGCGCTGGTCGAGCGTGTGCTCGACAACCGCACCGTGCTGGCACAGGTGCGCGCTTCGCGCTCGCCGTTGGCGGGCACGAAGATGCGCCTGGCCGACGCCTTCGACGTTACCGTGGGCGAGCGCGCCGGCGAATTTTTCACGCTGCATTTCGATGCCGACGTGTTCGACCTGATCGAAGCGCATGGCCGCCTGCCGCTGCCGCCGTACATCGAGCACGATGCCGATTCGTTCGACGAAACCCGCTACCAGACGGTGTTCAACAAGGTGCCGGGCGCCGTGGCTGCGCCCACGGCCGGCCTGCACTTCGACCAGGCGCTGCTCGATACATTAAAGGCGAAAGGCGTGAACTTCGCGTTCGTGACCTTGCACGTGGGCGCCGGCACCTTCCAGCCGGTGCGCAATGAAGTCCTGTCCGAGCACCAGATGCACACCGAGTGGTACACCATGCCGCAAGAGACGGTGGACGCAGTGCGCGCCACCCGCGCAGCCGGCCGCGACGTGGTGGCCGTCGGTACGACGAGCCTGCGCGCGCTGGAATCGGCCTCGCAAAGCGGCCAGCTGGAAGCAGGCAGCGCCGACACCGCGCTGTTCATCACGCCCGGCTACCAGTTCAAGACCGTCACGCGCCTGATCACCAATTTCCACCTGCCCAAGTCCACCCTGCTGATGCTGGTGTCGGCCTTTGCAGGTTTTGAAGAGATCCGCACCGCCTACGCGCATGCGATCGCCAACGAATACCGCTTCTTCAGCTATGGCGACGCCATGTTGCTGACGACGCAAGCACGTGCGCCGGTGAGCACCTGACGCATAAGTACTACAATTAACGGCACACGCGGGACTGCGCCGATATGGAAGCCTTTGAACATGCCCTCGACATTTCTGACCAGAGTAGTGTTGCACAACTATAAGAGTATCGCCGCGTGCGATGTTCGGTTGGGCGCGCTCACTTATTTGGTCGGTCCAAATGGTGCGGGTAAAAGCAATTTCCTTGATGCTTTGCACCTGGTGGCCGATGCGCTCAAAATGTCGCTGGCTGCTGCCCTCAACGCCCGCTGGGGTGTAGCGCATCTGTTACATCGAAATGCGGTACAAGCCGGCTACCTTGGCATACGCCTCGAGTTCCGCTTGCCCGATGGGCGCGCAGGACATTATGCACTGATGATGCGACCGTCCGAGAGTGCCGGCTTTATCATCAGCGCAGAGGAATGCAGCATCGGCGCTGACTCCTATCAAGTCGTCGATGGGGTACTGAAATCAAGCACCATCATGCCGTTTCCAGCTGTGTCGCAGGATAGGCTGGCACTGGTGGCAGTGTCCGGAATTCCGGTGTTTCGCGCGGTGTTCGACGCGCTGGCGTCGATGAGTATCTACAATCCGAATCCGCAATTGATGCGGATGCAGCAGATGCAGCAAGATGGCCGGTCGTTGCTTGGTGACGGGGCCAATATTGCCGCCGTGCTTGGCTACTTGCGTCAAGCACACGGCGATGTGCTGAACCTGATCGAGGATTATTTACGGCTGATCGTTCCCGGCGTGCAGATGGTGGAACGAACCGCTGTTGGTCCTATGGAAACGGTTTTATTCAGGCAAAATATCGAGGGGCAAATATCCGCTCTGTTCTATGCGAACAATATGTCCGATGGAACCTTGCGCGCATTAGCAGTGCTAACTGCCTTGTTTCAGCGTAACGATGCCTCCACGCCACAGCTGGTTGGGTTGGAAGAGCCTGAAACCGCGCTCCATCCAGGCGCATTCGCTGCCGTGCGAGAAGCAATAGTCCGCGCCTCGGAGCAGCGCCAGGTGATCGTGGTGAGCCATAGTCCCGACTTGCTGGACGACGTGGATTTGCAACCGGAAGCTGTCCTTGCCGTAACGAGCGTGGCTGGCGCCACCTTGATTACCGCGCTTGATAAAGGTTCGCGCGACGCGGTTGAAACCAAGCTTTGGTCGCTAGGCGAGTTGCTGCGCTTGGGACAGTTATCGGCCGATCAGGTTGCCGCCGCTACGCAACAGTTACCTGCGCCATTGTGGGGGAATATGGTGCCATGAACATCGTTTGCATCGTCGAAGGTGATGGCGAGGTCAAGGCGCTACCGACGTTGCTGCGACGTTTTTCGACTTGGCGGGAATCCTCGGTGTTTCCGACCATCGGACAGCCGATCAGAGTTCGCCGGGATCGTTTCCTGAACAACGCGGATGAGTTCCGCAAGCAGATTTTGTTGGCAAATTTAAAATGCCAGCCGTCTGGCTGGATCTTGATTCTGCTCGATGCCGACGATGACTGTCCTCGCACCAAAGCACTGGAAGTGTTGCGGCGCGCGGAAAAACTGGCGCCTGGCGCAAGGATTTCAGTGGTGCTGGCGAAGTATGAATATGAGGCGTGGTTTATTGCGGCTGCGCCGACTTTGAAGGGCCGGCGGGATTTCGTGCCGCCGGCGGTGGTGCCCGACGCTGAATCGGTCCGAGGGGCCAAGCAATGGATGTCCAAATGTCTGCCGCACGGGAAGAAGTATCACGAAGTAGTTGATCAGGCAGCATTTTCAGCGGTCTTCGATCTGGATATGGCTTACACCAACAGCCGATCGTTTAGAAAACTGGTCAGCGAATGGGACAGAAACGTGCGGCCTTCGGCATCGAACTAGTCTCTGAAATAATTTTACGAAAGTATTTAATGTTGGAATTCAAGTTACACAAAACCGATACCACCGGTCTCACCCACGCCCGTCGCGGTGAAGTCAAACTCAACCACGGGGTGGTGCAGACCCCGATCTTCATGCCGGTTGGCACTTACGGCTCGGTCAAAGCCATGTCGCCGCTGGAACTGAAAGAAATCAACGCCCAGATCATCCTCGGCAACACCTTCCACCTGTGGCTGCGCCCCGGTAACGACGTGATGGCCAAGTTTGGCGGCCTGCACGACTTCATGGGCTGGGACAAGCCGATCCTGACCGACTCGGGCGGCTTCCAGGTGTTTTCGCTCGGTGCGATGCGCAAGATCACGGAAGAGGGCGTGCACTTCAATTCGCCGATCAACGGTGACAAGCTGTTCCTGTCGCCCGAAGTGTCGATGCAGATCCAGCGCGTGCTGAACTCCGACATCGTCATGCAGTTCGACGAATGCACGCCGTACGAGATCGACAAGCGCCCGGCCACCATCGAGGAAGCGGCCAAGTCGATGCGCATGTCGCTGCGCTGGGCCCAGCGCTCGCACGACGAATTCCACCGTGGCGAGAACCCGAACGCGCTGTTCGGCATCGTCCAGGGCGGCATGTTCGAGAACCTGCGCGACGAATCGCTGGCGGGCCTCGAAGCCATCGACTTCCCGGGCCTGGCCATCGGCGGCCTGTCGGTGGGCGAGCCGAAGGAAGACATGATGCGCATCCTGCAGCACGTCGGCCCGAAACTGCCGGCCAACAAGCCGCACTACCTGATGGGCGTGGGCACGCCGGAAGACCTGGTGGCCGGCGTGTCGCACGGTGTCGACATGTTCGACTGCGTAATGCCGACCCGCAATGCCCGCAACGGCTGGATCTTCACCCGCTATGGCGACATCAAGATCAAGAACGCGCGTTACAAGGAAGACAAGGAGCCGTTCGACAGCACCTGCTCCTGCTATGCCTGCAAGAACTTCTCGCGCGCCTATCACCACCACCTGAACCGCACCCAGGAAATCCTCGGTGCGCGCCTCAATACCATCCACAACCTGCATTATTACCTCGACATCATGCAGCAAATGCGCGATGCCCTCGATGCCGACCGTTTCCCGGCATGGGTGCAGCAATTCCACGCCGACCGCGCGCGCGGGGTTTAAATTTTTAGCTGACAGGCTTGTAAGTCTTGTAAAAGAAATTAAGCCACCAACATAACCGGAAGTCCTAGCGCCTTCCGGCCAGTGCTAGAATACAGCGCTGTTTTTTCAAACTATTATCGGAGTCACTGTGTTTATATCCAACGCTTACGCCCAATCCAACCCTCTCGAGTCGCTCGGCGGCGCCGGCGGCTTCCTGGGCCAATACGGCTTCCTGATTCTGATGTTCGTGGCAATGTACTTCCTGATGATCCGTCCCCAGATGAAGCGCGCCAAGGAACAGAAGACCATGATGGAAGCGCTGGCCAAGGGCGATGAAGTCGTGACCGCTGGTGGCGTTCTGGGCCGTATCTCGAAGATTTCGGACCTGTACCTGACCATCGAAATCTCGAACGGCGTGGAAATGACCGTGCAAAAAAGCTCGGTGACCATGGTCCTGCCGAAAGGCACGCTCAAGGCGCTGTAACCGGCCCAGGCCCCGGCCCGCTTTGTCGCACGACAGGCGGGCCGTATTGCATCCGACGCCTAACCCTGAACGTTGAACAATATGAATCGCTATCCCGTCTGGAAATACATACTCATTGCCGTCACCATCCTGCTGGGTGCGCTTTACTCCGCGCCCAACTACTTCGGCGAATCGCCGGCAGTGCAGGTGACGAGCGGTAAATCGACGCTCAAGCTGACGTCCGACATGGTCGCCAAGGTCGATGACGTGCTCACCCGCGAAAAAATCCCGCACAGCGAACTCTCCTTCGATGGCACCGGCACCTACGCTTCCGTGCGCGTGCGCTTTCCCGATCCCGACACCCAGTTCCGCGCCAAGGCCGTGCTGGAAAAAGGCCTGAACGCCGATATTGAAGATCCATCGTACCTGGTGGCGCTGAATCTGCAACCGGATACCCCGAAATGGATGCAAACCCTGCACGCGGCGCCGATGTACCTCGGCCTCGACCTGCGCGGCGGCGTCCACTTCCTGATGCAAGTCGATACCAAGGCCGTGCTGGCCAAGCGTTTGCAGGGTATGCAGGCTTCCGCCCGCAGCCAGCTGCGCGACAAGAATGTGCGCCACGCCGGTATCGAGCGCTCGGGCGACACCATCGTCATCAACTTCCGCGACAATGAAACCCGCCAGAAGGCCAAGTCGGTGCTGGGCGAGCAGATGCCGGACGTGACGTTTGCCGACTCCGGCAGCGACACCGACCTGAAAACCGTGATCAGCCTGAAAGCTGCCGCACTCAAGCAGACCACTGACGAAGCCGTCAAACAGAACATCTCGACCCTGTCCAAGCGTGTCAATGAGCTGGGCGTGGCCGAACCGATCATCCAGCAGCAAGGTCCCGACCGCATCATCGTGCAACTGCCAGGCGTGCAGGACGTGGCGCGCGCGCGTTCCGTCATCGGCCGCACTGCTACCCTGGAAATCCGCATGGTCGACGAATCGATCACCCCGGGTACCGAGCTGACGTCGGCAGTTCCGCTGAACTCGGAACTGTTTACCGTCGGTAAAGGCGTACCGGTCGTGCTGACCAAGGACGTGGTGCTGACCGGCGACTACATCTCCAGCGCCACCGCCAGCTTCGACCAGAACCAACAACCGGCCGTCGGCATCGACCTCAACGGCGATGGCGGCCGCCGCATGCGCGACGCCACCAGCACCCGCGTGGGCAAGAAAATGGCCATCGTGCTGTTCGAGAAGGGCAAGCCGGAAGTGCTGTCGGTTGCCACCATCCAGAGTGAACTGGGCAGCCGCTTCCAGATCACCGGCATGGGCAATGCCGAGAATTCGGCCGAACTGGCGCTGCTGCTGCGCTCGGGCGCGCTGGCCGCACCGATGGAAGTGATCGAAGAACGCACGATCGGCCCGCAACTGGGCGCCGAGAACGTGACCAAGGGTATGCACTCGACCATGTACGGCTTCGCTGCCGTGGCGATCTTCATGATTGCCTACTACATGATGTTTGGCCTGTTCAGCGTGTTTGCGCTGGCGTGCAACCTGTTGCTGCTGGTGGCCTTGCTGTCGCTGCTGGGCATTACCCTGACCCTGCCGGGTATGGCTGCTATCGCGCTGGCGCTCGGCATGGCGATCGACTCGAACGTGCTGATCAATGAACGGGTGCGCGAGGAGTTGCGGGCCGGGGCGTCGCCGCAGTCGGCCATTACGGCCGGTTTCGACCGCGCCTGGGCCACGATTATCGACTCCAACGTCACCACCCTGATCGTCGGCCTGGCGCTGCTGGTATTCGGTTCCGGTCCGATCCGCGGCTTTGCCGTGGTGCACACGCTGGGCATCCTGACGTCGATGTTCTCTGCGGTGTTCATCATGCGCGGTGTGGTCAACCTCTGGTACGGCCGCAAGAAAAAGCTGCAATCGATCGCCATCGGCACCATCTGGCGTCCGGACACCAAATAATTCGAGGCATAGCAAATGGAATTTTTCCGCATCAAGAAAGACATACCGTTCATGCGGCATGCCCTGGTGTTCAACGTCATCTCGGCGTTGACCTTCGTGGCGGCCGTGTTCTTCCTGTTCCACCGCGGCTTGCACCTGTCGGTGGAATTCACCGGCGGCACCGTGATGGAGCTGAAGTACCAGCAACCGGCCAACCTCGAAGGGATACGAGACTCGCTGCGCGGCATCGGCTACGAGCACCCGGAAGCGGCCGGCTTCGGCACTGCGCACGACGTGTTGCTGCGCCTGCCGGTGGTGAAGAACATCAGTGCCAAGGATGCTTCGCAACTGGTCTACGAGACCCTTTGCAAGGCTGAAAAAGGCGCGCTGACCCAGATCGACAACGTCAACGCCAAGGGCGAACACGTGGTCAAGCAGGCCTGCATGAGCGCCTCCGGCGCCGAGGCGGTCGAACTGCGCAAGGTGGAGTTCGTCGGCCCGCAGGTCGGTGAAGAACTGACCCAGAATGGCCTGAACGCGCTGGTGATGGTGGTGGTGGGCGTGATGATTTACCTGGCCATCCGCTTCGAGTGGAAATACGCCGTCTCGGCAATCATCGCCAACCTGCACGACGTGGTCATCATTCTCGGCTTCTTCGCCTTCTTCCAGTGGGAGTTCTCGCTGACGGTGCTGGCTGGTATCCTGGCCGTGCTCGGTTACTCGGTCAACGAATCGGTCGTGATTTTCGACCGGATCCGCGAAAACTTCCGCAAGTCCCGCAAGGCCACCGTGCATGAAGTGATCGACAACGCGATTACGTCCACCATCTCGCGTACCATCATCACCCACGGCAGCACCCAGATGATGGTCCTGGCGATGCTGTTCTTCGGCGGCCCGACGCTGCACTACTTTGCCATGGCGCTGACCATCGGCATCTGCTTCGGTATTTATTCGTCGGTGTTCGTGGCGGCAGCGATTGCCATGTGGCTCGGCGTCAAGCGTGAAGACCTGATCAAGCCGGTCAAGGAAAAAGACGAGACCGACGGCGCGGTGGTGTAAGCGCTGAGCTGGATCTTCTGAAAAGCCGCGTTCTTCGGAGCGCGGCTTTTTTTCGCCTGTACCCGGCGTACATCCGGCATCAGTAACAACGCGTAGTAAAAACCGTATCGTGCGCGAGCCCGATTGATGTAGGCGTAGGATGTCAATTCGTCACTTACTTTATTTATGTACTTTTGGTACTACAAGTCGAATAAAAGGGTTCTCATGAAAACCATTGGTATTTCTCCGCACCGCCGCAGCTTCCTGCGCAAGGCAGTCACCGTCGGGCCAGCCGTCGCCCTGGTCGCTGCCGCCGGCGTGGGCGTGGCGGCCAGCAGCAACACCCCCTCCGCCTATCGCCCCGCCTACTTCACTGCAGCCGAGTGGGCCACGCTGCAAGCGCTGGTCGATCGCCTGATCCCGGCCAACAGCGACGGCCCCGGCGCGCTTGAAGCGGGCGTGCACGAGTTCATCGACCTGCAGATGAACACGCCGTATGCATACGGCAAGCTGTGGTTCATGCAGGCGCCGTTCGTGCCCGAGTCCCCGCCCGAGTTCGGCTACCAGTTCCACATGGCGCCGCGCGACCTGTACCGCAGCGCCCTCGCAGGCCTCGAGCACGCGGTCCAGGCCAAGCTGGGCAAGGCTTTTACTACGCTCGATGCAGCGCAGAAAGATGCCGTGATCGGCGAACTGGAACAGGGCACGCTGGCCATCGGCGCCGTGCCGCCGAAGACCTTCTTCGGCCAGTTGCTGCAAAACACGCGCGAGGGGTATTTCAGCGACCCCGTCCACGGCGGCAACAAGGACATGGCCGCCTGGAAAATGATCAACTTCCCCGGCGCCCGCGCCGACTACATGGACTGGGTCGAGCAATACGGCAAGCACTATCCGCTGCCACCCGCCTCGATCGCGTAAGGAAACAGCATGGCAGATATCACACTCAAAAAAGTCGAGGTCGTCATTGTCGGCTTCGGCTGGACCGGCGCCATCATGGCCAAGGAATTGACGGAAGCGGGCATGGAGGTGCTGGCGCTCGAGCGCGGCGCGTTCCAGGACACGTACCCGGACGGCGCCTACCCGAAAACGCTGGACGAGCTGACCTATATCCAGCGCTCCAAGCTGTTCCAGGATTTGTCGAAAGGCTCGTTCACGTTCCGCCACGACGTCGGTGGCGTGGCGGTTCCGTACCGCCAGATCGGCGCGTTCAAGCCGGGCACCGGCGTTGGCGGCGCCGGCTTGCACTGGTCGGGCCAGCACTGGCGCGTGCTGCCGGAAGAACTGAAACTGCGCACGCATTACAACGAGCGCTACGGCAAAAAATTCATCCCCGAAGGCATGACCACCCAGGACTTCGGCGTGTCTTTCGAGGAGCTGGAGCCGCACTTCGACTTCGTCGAAAAAGTCTTTGGCACGTCGGGCGTGGCCTACCGTGTCGATGGCAAGGTGGTGGGAGAAGGAAACTTCTTCGAACCAAGCCGTTCCGACCACTACGCGCTGCCGCCGCAAAAAGTGCCGTACACGGCGCACCTGTTCCACAAGGCCGCTGCCGAAGTGGGCCTGCACCCGTTCGTGGCGCCGTCGTCGAATGCGTCGCAACCGTACGTGAATCCGTATGGCTGCCAGATGGGGCCGTGTAACTTCTGCGGCTTCTGCTCCGGTTTTGCCTGCTACAACTATTCCAAGGCGTCGCCGCAGGTAAACATCATGCCCGCGCTGCGCAAGGCCGCCAATTTCGAGCTGCGCCCGCACTGCAATGTGCTGCGCATCAACCTCGACAGCAGCAAGAAAAAGGCTACCGGCGTCACGTACGTGAACAAGGATGGCAAGACTGTCGAGCAGCCGGCCGACCTGGTGATCGCCAGCACCTTTGCGTACAACAATGCCCACCTGTTCCTGGTGTCGGGCGTCGGCAAACCGTACGACCCGGTGAAAAACGAGGGCGTGGTGGGGCGCAATATCGCCTATCAGACCATGTCCACCGTGCAGATGTTTTTCGATCCGAACAAGAACACCAATCCCTTCATCGGTTCCGGCGGCAACGGCGTGGCGGTCGATGATTACAACGGCGACCATTTCGACCACGGTCCGCTTGGTTTTGTCGGCGGCTCGCCCGCCTGGTGTAACCCGGCCGGCGTCAAACCGATTGCCGGCATCCCGGTGCCGGACGGCACGCCGGCCTGGGGCGCGGGCTGGAAGCGCGCGGTCAAGGACAACTACACCAACACCGTGTCGTTCGACGTGCACGGCGCCAACATGGTGTACCGCGACTGCTATGTCGATCTCGACCCGACTTACACCGACCAGTTCGGCCAGAAGCTGTTGCGCTTCACGTTCGACTGGCACGACAACGACATCAAGATGAGCCGCTATGTCACCGACAAGATGCTCGCGGTCGCCAAGGCCATGAATCCGAAATCGATCCACGTGTCGGTAAAAAACTTCGGCGACCACCTGGACCTGCGCAACTACCAGACCACGCACTGGGCCGGCGGCACCGCGATGGGCGCCGATCCCAAGATCAGCGTACTGAACCGCTACCTGCAAAGCTGGGACGTCTACAACGTGTTTGCGGTGGGTTCGAGCGTGTTCCCGATCGGGATCGGCTACAACCCGACCGGCCTGGCTGCCGCCCTGACGTACTGGTCGGCCAAGGCGATCCGCGAGCAGTACCTCAAAGATCCCCGTCCCCTTGTTGCCGTATGAGACCGTCCATGACCCATTACCTCACCAAATCACTGGCCCTGCTGGGCCTGGCGCTGGCGACCTCGGCCTGGGCCGCGCCCGATGCCAAACTGATCAAGCAGGGCGAATACCTGGCCCGTGCCGGCGACTGCTTCGCCTGCCACAGCGTGACCGGCGGCAAGCCGTTTGCCGGTGGCCTCGGCATGGAGACGCCGATCGGCAAGATCTATTCGTCCAACATCACGCCTGACAAGAAGGCCGGCATTGGCACCTGGAGTTTCGAGGACTTCGACAAGCTGATGCGCACCGGCGTGACCAAGGCCGGCTACACCGTCTATCCAGCCATGCCATACCCATCGTACTCGCGCCTGAGCCAGGCCGACATGCAGGCGCTGTACGCGTACTTCATGCACGGCGTCAAAGCCGATCCGACCCCGAGCCGCGATTCCGACATCGTGTGGCCGCTGTCGATGCGCTTTCCGCTGACGATCTGGCGCTGGGTGTTCGCACCCAAGCCCGAGCCGTACCAGCCGCCCGCCACCAACACGGCCAACTCCCAGATCCTGCGCGGCGCCTACCTGGTCGAAGGCCTGGGCCACTGCGGCGCCTGCCATACGGCGCGCGGCGTGACGATGCAGGAAAAGGCGTACACCAGCAACGGCAACACCGACTTCCTGGCCGGCGGCCAGGTGATCGATGGCTGGAACGTGCCGTCGCTGCGCAACGAACACGGCGGCGGCCTGGCACGCTGGAGCACGGCTGATATCGTCGATTTCCTCAAAGCCGGACGCAACGGTCACACGGCCTCGTTCGGCGCCATGAACGACGTGGTCGCGCACTCGACCCAGTACCTGAGCAACGAGGACCTGACCAGCATGGCCGTGTATCTGAAATCGCTGCCGGCTAACAACCAGGCCAAGCCGTTCGTGGCCGACGCCAAGGTGGCCACGCAGCTGTTCAACGGCCAGCCCGCCACGGCAGGCGCGCTGCTCTACCTGAACAAGTGCGCGGGATGCCACCGTTCGGACGGCAAGGGTTATGGCACGGCGTTCCCGGCACTCGCGGGCAACGCGGTATTGCAGGGCAAGGATGCGACCTCGGCGATCAACATCATCCTGTCGGGCGGCGCAGTGCCATCGACCCACACGGCGCCGTCGGCGCTGACCATGGCGCCGTATGCCAAAGAGCTCAACGACCAGCAGGTGGCCGACGTGGTCAACTTCATCCAGACCAGCTGGGGCAACCAGGGCGGTACGGTGGTGGCCAAGGACGTGGCCAAGGTGCGCAAGATCGCCATTCCCGTCAAGCCGTTGACGGCAGCGGCGTTTGCGGCGGGACGCGAGGGCACGGTGCCGCAGCCGGTATCGCGGCCGAGCAGTGTCGATAAGCTCGACAACAAGTAACGACCAAGCAGGAACTTCGGAAAACTGTCACGAGCGGCGCAACAGGTTTTTCGCGGTTCCCTACTGTGTCCGTCGCGCCCGCATCGCGGCCGACGGACACTCGCCGAACAGCTTGCGGTAATCGCTGGAGAACTGGCTGAAATTGCTCATGCCCCAGGCGTCGGCGACGTCGCCGATGGCGGCGCGCCCCGCGCCCTGGTCGAGCAGCTCGCGGCGGGCGCCGTTCAGGCGCATCATGCGCATATAGAGCAGCGGACTCATCCCCAACACATCCTCGAAACAATACTGCAAAGTGCGGCGGCTGACGTGTACCTGCTGGCACAGCAGCGGCACCGTCAGCGCCGCATGGTCGGCCATGTGTGCATCGATATAGGCGCGCACGTGCTCGACGACGCGGCGCCGGCGTTGCAGGCTGGGGCTGGCGACCGGCTCGCCGCAACTGCGGTCGAGCAGGTCCAGCAGCGACGACAGCACGCCATCCTGCCAGGCATCGCCAGCGTCCCCGGACGCCCCTGCGCCAGCTGGCAGCCTGCCCGCACCCGGCGCAACTACCCTGGCGTCGGCTGCCGCTGCACCATCGACTGCGTACGCCGCGCCAGGCGGCAGCGCCGCCGACAGGGTCCGCAAGCAAGCCGCGCGTGCGCTTGCATCCACCTGCAACACCTCGGCCGCCTGCACCTGCTGCCAGTCGATCCGGCAACCGTGCCGCTGCGCGGCATCTTCCAGCAATTGCCGGCTCGCAACGATACCGTAAATGCTGTAGGCGCTGGGCGTGACCAGTTCGAACTCGACGTCGCCCGGGCGCACCATCAAGGTGTTGTCTGCCGCCTGGCGACCGTTGATACGGGTGGCAGTGTCGTGGTCGGGAAGGCCGAACCAGATGGCGTCGGGCCACACCCGGCATGACTGCCGTACCGCCTGGCTCAGGCTTTCCCTGAATACTTGCAGCTGCGGCAATTGCCGCTCGGTCAGCGCGCCCGAAAAGCGGCCGGCGCTGACCTGGTCATAGCGTTGCTGCCAGTTGGTCAGCTTGCTGGCCAGTTCGTCGGC
The DNA here is from genome assembly GCF_009295655.1 of Duganella sp. FT27W. Classification (NCBI taxonomy): domain Bacteria; kingdom Pseudomonadati; phylum Pseudomonadota; class Betaproteobacteria; order Burkholderiales; family Oxalobacteraceae; genus Duganella; species Duganella sp. FT27W. Next base: position 332,309 of record NZ_WHIV01000006.1, on the reverse strand, counting down.
ATCGTGCGCCAGCACCGTGCGTAATGACGGTGCGTGGTGCGATGGTGGTGTCGCAGTCTGGTGCATATTTGCTCCACGGTGGTGGTGTTGCAGTCACGCGGCAGGCCCGCCGCAGGTTTGCCGATTTGCGATAACGCCCTTGCCAAGCGCGCTCCTATACTGAAATCCGACTCAACACATTGAGCAACTTTCATACCCGCCCCCTGCACGGGCAGGGGCGCCGGTGACGGCTTATCTTTAAGGGGAACCACATGAACGCAAAACCGCCGGCCGGTCAGCCGGCCCTGCAACAGACGCTGAGCACGTTCCAGCTCTGGGGCATCGCCGTCGGCCTGGTGATCTCCGGGGAGTATTTCGGCTGGAGTTACGGCTGGGCCTCGGCAGGCACCTTGGGCTTCACTATTACCGCATTGTTCATCGCGGCCATGTACACCACCTTCATTTTCAGCTTTACCGAGCTGACCACGTCGATCCCGCACGCGGGCGGTCCGTTTGCCTACAGCAAGCGCGCGTTCGGCCCCACGGGCGGCTACCTGGCCGGCGCCGCCACCCTGATCGAATTCGTGTTCGCGCCGCCCGCCATCGCGCTGGCCATCGGCGCCTACCTGAACGTGCAGTTCCCCGAGATCAATCCCAAGCTGGCGGCCGTGGGCGCCTACGTGGTGTTCATGACGCTCAACATCGTCGGCGTGCAGGTAGCGGCCACCTTCGAGCTGCTGATGGCCTTGCTGGCGATTTTCGAGCTGCTGGTCTTCATGGGCGTGGTGGCGCCGGGCTTCTCGGTCGCCAACTTCACCAAGGGCGGCTGGTCGGGACAGGACGTGTTCAGCGCTGCCGCAATTCCGGGCATGTTTGCCGCGATCCCTTTTGCCATCTGGTTCTTCCTGGCGATCGAAGGGGTGGCCATGGCGGCCGAAGAAGCCAAGGACCCCAAGCGCTCGATCCCGATCGCCTACATCACCGGCATCATCACCCTGGTGCTGCTGGCCATCGGCGTGATGGCGTTTGCCGGCGGCGCTGGCGACTGGACCAAGCTCGCCAACATCAACGACCCGCTGCCGCAGGCCATGAAAATGATCGTCGGCGAGAACAGCGGCTGGCTGCACATGTTGGTGTGGCTCGGTTTGTTCGGCCTGATCGCTTCGTTCCACGGCATCATCCTCGGCTACTCGCGCCAGATCTATGCGCTGGCCCGCGAAGCTTATCTGCCGCCAGCGCTGGCCAAGATCCACCCGCGCTTCAAGACGCCGCACCGCGCCATCCTGGCCGGCGGCGCGGTCGGTATCGCGGCCATCTTCAGCGACGAGCTGATCAAGATCGGCGGCCAGACCCTGACCGCCAACATCGTCACCATGTCGGTGTTCGGCGCCATCACCATGTACATCCTCAGCATGCTGAGCCTGTTCAAGCTGCGTCGCGACGAGCCGGCCATGGTGCGGCCGTTCCGCGCGCCGTTCTACCCGGTGTTCCCGGCGATTGCCCTGACCGGCGCCGTGGTCTGCCTGGTCACGATGATTTACTACAACCCGCTGGTGTTCTGCCTGTTCGCTGCTTTCCTTGCTGCCGGTTATGGGTACTTCCGCGCCACCAAGGGCAGCCGCGCACTGCACGCCGCCACCCCCATCAAAGGAGTCTGAATGTTTTCCCCGTCCCGCACACTGCACCGCCTGGCCGCCGCCGGCTGCCTGGCCACCTTGGCCACCACGGCTTGCGCCGCCGAGCCGGCACCGTCGGCCTGGACCGAAACCGGCAACATCACGGCCGTCTCCGACTACCTGTTCCGCGGCATTTCGCAAACCCAGGCCAAGCCCACCGCCCAGGCCACGCTCGACTTCACCCACAGCAGCGGCGTGTACCTGGGGCTGTTCGGCTCGGGCGTGTCGCACGCGGCCTATAACAACGGCGCCGGTTCCGAGCTCGACGTTTATGGCGGCTACCGCCACGCCCTCAATGCCGACACCACCGTCGACGCCGGCCTGGTCACGTACTGGTTCCCCGGCGCGCACTACGCGACAGGCGGCAAGGACATCAAGTACCATACGCAGGAGGCCAAGTTCGGCGTAAATATCGGCAGTTTCAATGCTACCGCCTGGGTGTCGCTGAGCCGTTACTGGTTCGGCTTCACGGTGCAACCGGGTAGCGGTGACCTGGTCGATACGCGTGGCACCGTGTACGGCGAACTGAACTGGAATCCGGAACTGGTCCCGGGCCTTATATTGAATTTGCACGCGGGCCGCCAGCAAGTGCGCCACATGGACGACTTTAATTTCTACGACGCGCGTTCGCGGCGGCAGGCGTCTACAACAGCGGCGATGCCAGCAAGAACGGCGCGCCGTTGTGGACCTTCTTTAACGCCGACGGCAGCAGCAAGAACGTGGTGCAAAAGCGCTTGCTGGTCACCGCCACGCGCAATTTTTAAAACGTCCGCATCACCGGAGGGGAAATGGGCAGCTTTTCGCACATGGCAGGCAGCAGGACCTACCAGTTCCGCGATCTGAAGGACTTGATGGCCAAGGCCACGCCGGCCCGCTCTGGCGACGCGCTGGCGGGGCTGGCGGCCGCCAGTGCCGAAGAGCGCGTGGCGGCGCAAATGGCGCTGGCCGACCTGCCGCTGCGGCTGTTCCTGAACGAGCTGGTGGTGCCGTATGAGGACGACGAGGTCACGCGCCTGATCATCGACGACCACGATTCCGCCGCGTTCGCGCCCATTGCCCACCTCACCGTGGGCGACCTGCGAAACTGGCTGCTCGGTGACGCCGCCGACAGTGCCGCGCTGGCGGCCGTCGCCTCCGGCATCACGCCCGAGATGGCGGCAGCGGTGTCCAAGATCATGCGCATCCAGGACCTGGTGCTCGTCGCTCGCAAGTGCCGCGTGGTCACGCGCTTTCGTAACACCATCGGGTTGGACGGACGCATGGCCACCCGGCTGCAACCGAACCACCCGACCGATGACGCCACCGGGATTGCCGCCAGTCTGCTCGACGGCCTGCTGTACGGCAGCGGCGACGCCGTCATTGGCATCAACCCGGCCACCGACAACGTCCCGCAAGTGATCAAGATCGTTACCATGCTTGACGAAATCATCGACCGCTACGGCATTCCCACCCAGTCGTGCGTACTGACCCACGTCACCAACACCATTGCGGCCATCGAACGCGGCGCGCCGATCGACCTGGTGTTCCAGTCGATTGCCGGCACCGAGGCGGCCAACACCAGCTTCGGCCTCAACCTGGCGCTGCTGGGCGAGGCGCGCGAGGCCGCGCTGTCGCTGGGGCGCGGCACCGTGGGCGACAACGTCATGTATTTCGAAACGGGACAGGGCAGTGCGCTGTCGGCCAATGCCCACCACGGCGTCGATCAGCAAACGTGCGAAGCGCGCGCTTACGCGGTGGCGCGCAAGTTCAAGCCACTGCTGGTCAATTCGGTGGTCGGCTTCATCGGCCCCGAGTACCTGTACGACGGCAAGCAGATCGTGCGCGCCGGGCTGGAAGACCATTTTTGTGCCAAGTTGCTGGGCCTGCCGATGGGCTGCGACGTCTGCTACACCAACCATGCCGAGGCCGACCAGGACGACATGGACATCCTGCTCACCATGCTGGGCGCGGCTGGCTGCACGTTCGTGATGGGCATTCCGGGTTCGGACGACATCATGCTCAACTACCAGACCACGTCGTTCCACGACGCGCTGTATGCGCGCCGCGCGCTGGGCCTCAAACCTGCACCGGAATTTGAAATATGGCTGAAGCAGATGGAAATCTTCACCGGCGACGAGCGCGCCACGCTGGGCCGCACCATGCCGCCATCGTTCCAGCGCGCGCTGGCGCAACTGACGTGAGGGCGCCATGAACGAGCTCGAATACCGGCAGACTGACGCCAACGCCAACGCCAACGCCAACGCCAACGCCAACGTCAACGTCAACGTCAACGTCAACGCCGACACCGACACCGACACCGACAGCGCCGCAGCCAACGTCAACGTTGAAGACGCGCTGGTAGTGGTCAACCCCTGGGCCGCGCTGCGCCGTTTCACCGCCGCGCGCATCGCGCTTGGACGCGCTGGCGTTAGCCAACCGACCGCGCCGCAACTGGCGTTCCAGCTGGCCCATGCGCGCGCGCGTGACGCCGTGCACCAGGCGCTTGACGTGGCGCCGCTGCTCGAAGGTTTGCAGGAACTGAGCGGTCAACCCGCGCTGGCGCTGCACAGCGGCGCCGCCAGCCGCGACATTTACCTGCAACGGCCCGACCTGGGGCGCCGGCTCGATGACGCCTCGCGCCAGTTGTTGCAACAATACGCGCAGCCGCAGCCGTCAGCGGCACAGCCACAACCGCAAACGCAAACGCAGCCACAGTCGCTAGCGGCACAGTCGCAACCGCAACCGCAACCGCAACCGCAACCGCAACCGCAACAGCCACAGCCACAGCCACAGCCACAGCCACCTTCCGCAGCCGGCAGCTACGACCTGGCGTTCGTTATCGCCGATGGCCTGTCAGCGCTGGCCATCGAGCAAAACGTGCTGCCATTCCTGCGCTGCCTGACAGCGCGCCTCGCCCTCGATGAATGGACGATTGCCCCGCCGGCCGTCGTGCTGCAGGGTCGCGTCGCCGTGGGTGACGAAGTGGGCGAATTGCTCGGTGCGCGCGCGGTGCTGGTGCTGGTGGGCGAACGTCCGGGCCTGAGCTCACCTGACAGCATGGGCTTGTACCTGACCTGGGCGCCGCGCGTGGGGTTGACTGACGCCAGTCGCAACTGCATCTCGAATGTGCGGCCGGCGGGGTTGACCTGGGAGGCGGCAGCATTCAAGCTGCACTACTTGCTGTCCGAAGCGCGCCGCCGCCAGTTATCGGGTGTGGCGCTCAAGGATGAAACCTCGGACGACGATCCGGCGCTGGCGTCTTCGCGGCGTAATTTCCTGCTCGACTAACACCTACAACATGAGCCGCACCACCCGACTTTTCCAGCTGATGGACGCCTTGCGCGGCTACCGCCGTCCCGTCACCGCCGCCCGCCTGGCCGAACAGCTGGGCGTCTCCGAACGCACCATTTACCGCGACATCCAGACCCTGTGCAGCCTCGGCGCGCCGCTCGAAGGCGCGGCCGGTGTCGGTTACCGCCTGAAGACCGGCTTCTTTCTGCCGCCGCTGATGTTCAACATGGACGAGCTCGAAGCGCTGGTGCTCGGTGCGCGCTGGGTGCGCGGCCAGGGCGACGCCGCGCTCGCCGCTGCCGCCCAGACCGCCCTGGCCCGCATCGCCGCCGCCACGCCAAAAGACCTGCGTGACGACATGGCCGAAACCAGTTTATGGGTGCCGCTCGGCATGGAACGGCAGCCGGTGAACGAGCAGCACGTGGGCCCGGTGCGCGAGGCCATCCGCTACCAGCACCGGCTGCGCATCGGCTACTGCGACGAGCACGGCCAGCCGTCCGAGCGCATGGTGTGGCCGTTCGCACTGGCGTTTTTCGAGGGCAAGCGCCTGCTGGCCGCGTGGTGCGAGCTGCGCGCCGGTTTCCGCCATTTCCGTATCGACCGCATCGCTACCGTCGAGACCACGCGCGAGCGCTACCCCACCCGCCGCCACGAACTGCTGGCCACCTGGCGCCGCGAACACAATATCCGGCCCGACTCCTGACAGAAACTGGCGCGCCGCGCCGCTACCATCGAGGCTCTTCTATACCACACGGAGCCCCGCATGCGCTTGTACCACCACCCGATCTCGTCCAATTCCCGCCGCGTGATGATGGCCGCCATCCAATTAGACGTGCAGCTCGATCTGACCGAAATCAGCCTGATGGACGCGGGCGACCGCCGCCGCTTGGCGGAGCTCAATCCGAACGGCATGCTGCCGGTGCTGCAGGATGGCGAATTCATCCTGTGGGAATCGTGCGCCATCATGCAGTACCTGGCCGACACCACGGCGGGCGGCGCGACGCTGTATCCGCGTGACCCGGCGCAGCGCGCCGATGTCAACCGCTGGATGCTGTGGGCGTGCCAGCACTTCGCGCCGGCCATCAGCGTGCTCACCTGGGAAAATATCTGGAAGGGCATGACCGGTGGCGGCGCCCGCGATCCGCTCGAAGTGGCGCGCGGCACGTACGACCTGACCCGTCACGCGGCCGTGCTGGACCGGCACCTGCGCGCCCATGCCTGGGTGGCGGGCGACGCCCTCAGCCTGGCCGACTTCGCGCTGGCCGCGCCGCTGATGTATACGCAGCAGGCCCGTCTGCCGCTGGACGGCTACATCCACCTGGCGGCCTGGCACGCGCGCATCCGCCAGCTGCCCGCATGGCGCCAGACCGAAAAACATTTGGAATTAGAAACGAATGGTGCGCTTGTGTGAAGTGGCGCACGGAGCGAGTCACGCAGAGCTGATATTGTTCAGTCATCTCCTCTGGAGGAGATCCCTAGTTTTGGACTTCGCCCGCTACCCAGCGGGCTTTTTTTTGCCTACATCATCAGCACGGAGTACAGCGACCGCACTTCTTCGGCCGATTCGAGCATGATGCCATGCAGCGAACCGTCGCCGATCAGGAAGTCGATGGTGCGCGCGCCCTGTTCGCTGATGTTGGCGCGCGGCTGGTACAGCGGCGACGGCACGGGCGACAGGTCGTTGGCCAGCAACAGGGTATCGCCAAGGGTTTCCGGCGGAATCGCGCGCAGGCCTGCCCACATCGCCTCAATGGCCTGGAACACGCCGTCAGGCACGCCCAACCGCGTCAACACGCCACGGCCGATCTCGATCTCGCCATGGTCCACCCAGTCTTCGGGTTCGCCGTCGATGATCTCCGGGTAGTCGCCGGCGCACGACAGCATGTAAAAGCCTGCCACCTCGTGCATGATGCCGGCGAACAGCGCGGTTTCCGGATCGACCCGGGTAACGCGGCGCGCGATCACCTGCGCAAGCGCGGCCACGTGCGCCGTGTGCTCCCACAACTGGTTGATTTGCTGCTTGAGGGCGGGATTGGTGACTTCGCTGCCGATCTGGCGCACGATCAGGGCCGCCACCAGCGATTGCAGGGTGCGCACGCCGAGCCGTTGCACGGCGGTTTTGACGCTGGTGATGTCGATGCCGGAGCGGTTGTAGGCCGCCGAGTTGGCAATCGCCACGCTGCGCGCAGCCAGCAAGGGGTTAGCCTGGATGAGTTTGGCTGCCGCTTCCACGTGGCAGTCGGGATCGTTCAATGCCTGCTGCAAGCGCAGCGAAGCGTTGACGTTGGCGGGGAAGGTCAATTCCCCGCGGCCAGCCTGTTCAGCGATGGCCTTGAATGCGTCGAGTCTGTCCATCCGAAAAATTATACGCGGAATATTGCTCCGTAGAACTTTTCGGTGGAACTTTTATGTAAAGACTTTTTAAACTGTCTTACTCTTCGCTGAAGATCGCGTCGTAGCCGTCGGTATTGTCCATGCCCTTGAGCTCGTCCACCAGGCCCAGGTCTTCCAGCTCTTCCACCGCGTTCATATAGCTGTTCGGCTTGGTTGCGCCGATCAGGCGGAAGATTTCGCCTTCTTCATTGCGCACGCCGATCAGCAGCTTTTCCAGGCGCACTTCGTCCTCGTGGGCGACGTTGAGCAGCAGGTTGCCGATGATGTGTTTGTCGAATTTTGCCGGCTTGACGCCGTCGATCAGAGCAGTTTTCAAATGATTTCCTTGGTTGGGTCGGTGATGGGCGCACAGTGATTGGCGCCAGCCATGACGGCATTCTTAAGCCTGGCGAGATTTTTTTCAAGGGCCGCGTAGTCTTCGTCGCTGTAATCGGCAAACATTTGCCGGCCCATCGCTACCATTGCCGGAAACGCCGTGTGGAACGTGGCCTCGCCGGCGGCCGTGAGCCGGACAAAAAACGAACGCTTGTCGCAGTCGTTGCGCTCGCGCTCGACCAGGCCTTTCTGTTCCAGGCGCTCGATCACGCCGGTCATGGTGCCCTTGGTGATCAGGGTTTTTTCGCCCAGCTCCTTGTACGACATGCCCGGTGTATTGCCCAGCGTGGCGATGATGTCGAACTGCGCATGGGTCAGGCCGCAGGCGCGCGCGTGTTCCGCCGAGCTGCGCTCAAAGCTTTGCATGCACTCGGCCAGCAGCCGGACACTTTTCAAATATCGTTCGCCCATGGGGCGTGATTATAGCTGGTTCGCAATTTGCAGCCGGGGCGGGTACTATAGTGAACTTCCATTCATGCCCTAGCGTATCGATGTCCTTTGCTAACCTGTCCGGCCTGGCCCGCCAACGGCCGCTGCGCGTGCTGCTGGTCAATGCGGGCGAGGCCGACGCGCTCACCTGGGCCGGCCTGGTGCAACCGCTGCGCATGGCCGCCGCCATGTTGGGCCGCGACGCCTTCCAGCTTGAAACCATGACCCCCGCGCAAGTGGTGCTGGCACAGCCTGGCTGGCAGATTGCACTGCTGGTGGCGGACGACGCCGACCGCACCATGGCGCCGGAGCTGGCGCGCGCCGTGATCGAGCGCATCCGCAGCGCCGAATACTGGGGCGGCGTGGGCGCCGGCGTGCTGTGGCTGGCGCTGGCGGGCGTGATGGCCGGCGTGCGCGTGGCGCTGCCGTGGGCGCTGTACGGCGATACCGAGAGCATCACCGACCGCGCCATCCTGAGCCAGCATTTGTTCGAGCTCGACGGCCGCCACCTCAGTTGCTGCGGCGGCGCCGCCAGTATCGACTTCGCGCTGACCCTGGTCGAGCACCTGTGCGGCGCCACGGTGCAGGCGGCGATCAAGGAAAACCTGTGCATCGAGCGCGTGCGCAGCCACGACGAGCGCCAGCGCATTGCCCTGCAGGCCCGCTTCGGCGCCTTGCAGCCGCGCCTGTCGGAAGCGGTGACCCTGATGGAAACCAATATCGAAGAACCGCTGTCCACCGACGACATCGCCAACCTGGTGGGCCTGTCGCGTCGGCAACTGGAGCGGCTGTTCAAGCAATACCTCGACAGCCTGCCGTCGCGCTACTACCTGGAGTTGCGCCTGCAACGTGCGCGCCAGTTGCTGCTCGAAACCAACCACTCGATCGTGCAGGTGGGGCTGATGTGCGGCTTCTCATCGGGCTCGCATTTTTCCACGGCGTTTGGAGCGCTATTCGGTAATACTCCACGCGAAGAACGCCAACGCAAACTGGCCAACTAGAGCGCCTGACAAAACCTCCAGAGCTGCGTTGCAGCGCCTCGCCGTACTGGCGTACTGTCTTCGTCGCTGCGCCTTGCTCTGAAGGCTTTGTCACGCGCTCTCGACTTTCCTGGCGGCCAAAAGTGAAAAACCTTGTCGCCATTAGAAAAGAGTTTTAGCATGCCGTTTTTTATAATGGGTCTCGCGGCACGTTGCCGCGCGCAACCCAAGTACTCTCCAACATGAATAAGGGAATGCCATGAACGCCAAAGATACGACCGCTACCACCCGTCCTGTGACTCGTCAGACGTATGACGAAGTCCTGGTGCCTACTTACGCACCGGCAGCGATGGTTCCGGTCCGAGGCTCTGGCCTGGACCTGTGGGACCAGAATGGCAAGCACTACCTGGACTTCACGTCCGGCATCGCCGTCAACTCGCTCGGCCACTGCAATCCGATCGTGGTCGAGGCGCTGACGCGCCAGGCCAACACCCTGTGGCACCTCGGTAACGGCTACACCAACGAGCCGGTGCTGCGCCTGGGCCTGGCCCTGACCGAAGCCACGTTTGCCGATCGCGCCTTCTTCTGCAACTCCGGCGCCGAAGCCAACGAAGCCGCGCTGAAGCTGGCCCGCAAATACGCGCACGCCAAGTTCGGCCCGCACAAGTCGCGCATCGTCTCGTGCCTGCAATCGTTCCACGGCCGCACGCTGTTCACGGTTTCCGTCGGCGGCCAGTCGAAGTACACCGAAGGCTTCGAGCCGCTGCCACCGTCGATCGACCACATCGTCTACAACGATATCGAAGCGGCGCGCGCGGCGATTACCGATGACGTGTGCGCGGTGATCGTCGAGCCGCTGCAAGGCGAGGGCGGCGTGGTGCCGGGCGACCAAGCCTACCTGCAAGCGCTGCGCGACCTGTGCGACCAGACCGGCGCCGTGCTGATCTTCGACGAAGTGCAATGCGGCATGGGCCGTACCGGCGACCTGTTCCACTACATGACCTACGGCATCACCCCGGACGTGCTCACGTCCGCCAAGGCGCTGGGCAACGGCTACCCGGTTGCTGCCATGCTGACCACCCACGAACTGGCCGCCACCCTGAACGTCGGCAGCCACGGCACCACCTACGGTGGCAACCCGCTGGCCGCCACCGTGGCGCTGACCGTGCTGGAAACCATCAACCAGCCCGAGTTCCTGGCGCGCGTGAAGCAGGCCGGCGACAAGCTGCGCGCGACCATGGAGCAGCTGATCGCCGATTACCCGCAAGTGTTCACGTTGGTACGCGGCGCCGGCCTGCTGCTGGGCATGGTGGTCACCGACGCCTGGAAAGGCCGCTCGAAAGACATCCAGAAAGCCGCTGAAGCGAACGGCCTGATGGTGCTGATCGCCGGCATGGACGTGCTGCGCCTGGCGCCTGCGCTGATCGTCACCGACGAACAGATCGCCGAAGCCGACCGCATCCTGCGCTTGTCGATCGATGGCTTGCTGAAGGCGTAAATTTCGCCGCGCGCCGCCCTTTCCGCCTGCGCGGGCAGGGCGGCGCGACGTTTCCGGGTGGGCGCCTTGCCTGTACCCTAACGGGGGCCTCGAAAACCGTAGCGAGCGGCGCAGAGGCAATAGCGCCCCGCGCAGCAGGTTTTCGAGCCCCCTACCGAAGGAGTTCCCATGTATGTAGTCCGTCCGGTCGAACTAGCGGATATCGACGCCCTCGAGGCGCTGGCCGCAGTGCCCATGCCGGGAGTGCATACCCTGCCCAAGACGCGCGAGAAAATCCTCGCCATGATCGAGGGTTCGATCGCCTCTTTTGCCGCGCAGGTCGATATCGCCAGCGAGGAATCGTACCTGCTGGTACTGGAAAACCTGGCCGACGGCGCCATTGCCGGCACCGCCGCCATCTTTGCCGCCGCTGGCTCCAATGGCACCTATTTTTCGTTCCGCAACGACGTCATCCAGCAAGTCTCGCGCGACCTCAATATCAGCCACAGCGTGCACGCGCTCACGCTGTGCTCCGAGCTCACCGGCTACTCGCAGCTGTCGAGCTTTTACGTGGGCGACCGCGAACAGGGCACGGCCGAAGCAGCGCTGCTCTCACGTGCGCGGCTGATGTTTGCCGTGTTGGCGCCGCACCGTTTTTCCGACCGCTTCTTCGTGCCGCTGGCCGGCGTTACCGACACCAATGGCGGTTCGCCGTTCTGGGATGCGCTGGGCCGCAAGTTCTTCCAGATGGATTTTCTCGATGCCGAACGCGTGATCGGCGGCGCCCGCAACCGCACCCTGATCGTGGAACTGATGCCGCACTACCCGGTGTACGTGCCACTGCTGCCGGGCGATGCCCAGGCCGCCATGGGCCAGATTCATCCATCGGGCGAACTGGCGTTCAATCTGCTCACGGCCGAAGGTTTCGAGGCCGACGACTACATCGACATTTTCGATGGCGGCCCGATTTTGCAGGCCCATAAAAATTCGCTGCGCACCTTCACCGGCGCGCTGCAACGCCGCGCCACCATGGCGCCGGAATTGCGCGATCGCGGCCGCGAACCGCAGGTGCGCTACGCCATTTCGTCCGGCGCCGAACACAACTTCCGCGCCGTCATCGCCGACTGCGCCGCGCTTGAAGCGCAGGTAACCGTGGCCTTGCCGGCAGAGGTGCTGGACACGCTGAACATCGCGGACGGCGACACCGTCATCTGCGTTCGAATCTGAGACTGGACCACCTATGCTAGTAGTACGCGCCATCCAAGCCGACGACCTCGACGCCCTGTACGTGATGGCCACGCAGGTCGGCAGCGGCATGACCACCCTGAAGCCCGACATGAAGATGATGGGCGACCGACTGGCGATCGCGGTCGCCTCGTTTGCCGAAACCATCGCGCCCGAAAAGCGCGACTACATGTTCGTGATGGAAGATACCGACACGGGCCGCCTGGCCGGCGTGTGCGCGATCAAGGGCGCGGTAGGCCTGAACGAGCCGTTTTATAACTACCGCATCGGCACCCTGGTGCACTCGAGTCGCGAGATCGACGTGTTCACGCGCATGGAAACGCTGTACCTGTCGAACGATCTCACCGGCAGCACCGAACTGTGCTCGCTGTTCCTGCATCCCGACTACCGCAGCGGCAACAACGGCAAGCTGCTGTCGAAAAGCCGCTTCCTGTTCATCGCCCAGTTCCCGCACCTGTTTACCGAAAAGCTGATCGCCGAAATGCGCGGCTACCAGGAAGAAAACGGCCGCTCGCCGTTCTACGAAGGACTGGGCCGCCACTTCTTCAAGATGGACTTCGACCATGTCGATGCGCTCACCGCCGTCGGCAAAAAATCGTTCATCGCCGAGCTGATGCCGCGCCAGCCGTTGTACGTGGCCTACCTGCCCGACGATGCGCAAGAGGTGATCGGCAAGGTCCACACGTCCACCGCGCCGGCACGTCGGCTGCTGGAACAGGAGGGCCTGTATTTCGAGGGCTACGTCGATATTTTCGACGCCGGCCCGGTGCTGCAGGCGCGCGTGTCCGAACTGCGCGCGATGCGCGACAGCGTGCTGGCGCAGGTGGGCAGTGCCGCCGTGCCGGACGGCGCGTGCGCCACCGTGCCCGAACCGGAGCCGCTGCTGGTGTCGAACACCACGCTCCACGATTTCCGCATGATCCTGTCGCAGACCGCGCCAGTGAATGGCGCCGTGGCGCTGTCGGCAGCGGAGCAGGACGCCCTGCGCTGCGCTGACGGCGACGCCGTGCGCACCCTGTCGCTCAACTCGAGGAAAAATCCCCATGTTTAATACCGTGAACAACCCCCTGAGCAATGTCCTGAGCAATTTCGTTGGCGGCCAATGGTCGGTTGGCGGCGGCGCCGAGCTGGTGACCGTCGATCCATCGAACGGCCAGCAAACCTGGGCCAGCCGCGAATCGACGCCGCACGATGTGGATGCCGCCTGCACCGCTGCGCAAGCCGCATTCGAAGCGTGGGCATTGACGCCACTCGAAGAACGCATCGCCGTGTGCCTGCGCTTCCGTGACCTGTTAAAACAGGACGCGGAAGAACTGGCGCTCTTGATAGCCGAGGAAGTGGGCAAACCATTGTGGGAAGCGCGCACCGAAGTGACCACCATGGCCAACAAGATCGACATCTCGGTGCAAGCCTACAACGCCCGCACCGGCCTCACGCAAAACAAGGTGGCCGATGGCGAAGCGGTGCTGCGTCACCGCCCGCACGGCGTGTTCGGCGTGTTCGGTCCATATAACTTCCCCGGCCACCTGCCCAACGGCCATATCGTGCCGGCCCTGATCGCCGGTAACACGGTGGTGTTCAAGCCGAGCGAATACGCGCCGCGCACGGCGATCAAGACCGTGCAATTGTGGGAGCAGGCCGGCGTGCCGGCCGGTGTGATCAACCTGGTCAACGGCGGCCGCGAAACCGGCATTGCGCTGGGCCAGAATCCGCAGCTCGACGGCGTGCTGTTTACCGGCAGTTGCCCCACCGGCACCGCGCTGCACAAGCAGTTCGGCGGTCAGCCGGGCAAGATGCTGGCGCTGGAAATGGGCGGCAACAATCCGCTGGTGATCTGGGATGCCAAAGATATCGACGCAGCCGTGTTCATGGCCGTGTCGTCGGCGTTCATTTCGGCCGGCCAGCGCTGCACCTGCGCGCGCCGCCTGATCGTCCAGCAGGGTCCTGCTGGCGACGCATTGATTGCCCGCCTGGTGGACGTGGCCAGCCGCCTGACGGTCGGCGCGTCGAACGCGGAACCGGCGCCGTTCATGGGCCCCGTCGTTTCGTCTGCGATTGCCAGACGGCTGGTGCAGGCGCAGGACGACATGGTCGCCAAGGGCGGCGTTAGCCTGCTTGCCATGCGCCATCTCGATGAAAACACCGGCTTCGTCACGGCCGGCATCGTCGATGTGACCGATGCCGAGGATATCCCCGACGAAGAGTGGTTCGGTCCGCTGCTGCAGGTGATTCGCGTGGCAGACTTCGACGCGGCCATCCGCACCGCCAACGCCACCGAATTCGGCCTGGCCTCGGCGCTGATCTCGAACGACGAAAACCTGTGGAAGATTTTCCAGGTACGCGCGCGCGCCGGCATCGTCAACTGGAACCGTCCGACTACGGGCGCCGCCAGCACCGCGCCGTTTGGCGGCGTGGGCAAGTCGGGCAACCATCGCCCAAGCGCCTACTACGCGGCCGACTACTGCGCGTACCCGGTCGCCTCGATTGAAAACCCCGCACTGGAACTGCCGGCCAAGCTGTCGCCCGGCATGCATTTTTAAGAGGCTGGCATGAGCGCACGCGAATTCAACTTCGACGGCCTGGTCGGGCCGTCGCACAACTATGCCGGCCTGTCGTTCGGTAACGTCGCCTCGTTCAACAACGTCAAGAGCGCGAGCAACCCCAAGCTCGCTGCCTTGCAGGGACTGGCCAAGATGCGCGCACTGGCCGCCCGCGGCTTCGGCCAGGCCGTGATGCCGCCGCAGGTGCGCCCCAACTTCCGCCTGCTGCGCAGCGTGGGTTTTACCGGCACCGACGCCGAGGTGCTGGCCAAGGCTGCGAAACAAGCGCCGGTAATTCTGGCCAGCGCGTATTCGGCCTCGCCCATGTGGACCGCGAATGCGGCGACCGTCAGTCCGTCGGCCGACAGCGCGGACGGGCGCGCGCACTTCACCGCCGCCAACCTGAACAACAAGCTGCACCGCGCCTTCGAGCACACGCAGTCGGCGCGCAGCCTGCGCGCCATCTTCGCCGATCAAAAACATTTTGCCGTGCACGATGCGTTGCCCGGCACCCCGGCTTTCGGCGACGAGGGCGCGGCCAACCACACGCGCTTTGCGAAGGATCATGGCAGCGCCGGCGTGGAGCTGTTCGTGTATGGCCGCACCGAGTTCGATGCGGCCGCGCCAGCGCCGAAGCGCTTCCCGGCGCGGCAAACGCTGGAAGCCTCGCAAGCCGTGGCGCGCCTGCATGGCTTGTCGCACGAGCGTACCGTGTACGTGCAGCAGAATCCCGACGTGATCGACCAGGGCGTGTTCCACAACGACGTGATCGCGGTCGGTAACGGCAATGTGCTGTTCTACCACGAGCAGGCGTTTGCCGACGAAGCGGACGCCATCGAGCGGCTGCGCCGCGCGGTGGGCGACGTGGGCGCAGAGTTCAATCCGATACGCGTGGCGACGGCGCAGGTGGCGGTGGCCGACACGGTGGCCAGCTACCTGTTCAACAGCCAGCTGCTGACCAAGGACAGCGGCAAGATGGCGCTGGTAGTGCCGCAGGAATGCCAGGAAAACGCCGCAGTGGCGCGCTACCTCGAAGGCCTGCTGGCCGAGCAAGGCGCGATCGATGAATTGATCACGTTCGACCTGCGCCAGTCGATGCGCAACGGCGGCGGCCCCGCGTGCCTGCGCCTGCGCGTGGCGCTCACCGGCGCGGAAGCCGCAGCCATGCACCAGGGCGTGGTGATGACCGAGACGCTGTACCAGACGCTGGTGGCGTGGGTGGAAAAGCACTACCGCGACAGCCTGTCGCCGGACGACCTGGCCGATCCGCAACTGGCAATCGAGGTGCGCACGGCGCTGGAAGATTTGAGCCGCATCCTGAACCTGCCCGACCTGTACGACCTGAGTTGACCGGCAATCCTTCTGGTATGGGCGCGAAGTTTTAAAAGCTGGTCTAATACCGCATCACCAGCAGCAACAGACCCACGCCGCGCCGCCACAAGCGGCACGGCGTGGGTCTGCGAGAACTAACTAAATACTAAAATACCCGTTACGTATTGGAGAAGAAACAATGAAACAAACACCACAAGACCTGCGCGCCCAAACGCTCGCATCGATCAACGCCAGCCAGCCTGCCAGCAGCAACGCCCAGGTCCCGGCCCTGATCGGCGCCTGGCTCGCAGCCCTTGACGACGAAGACCTGGCCGGCACCTTGCCCGCCAGCCTGGCGCCGGTCTTGATGGAAGGTTTCAGCAAAGCGGCCCAGCGCACCGGCACCGGCGCGCAAGTGGTGACGCTCCCTTACGACGATGGCCGGGGCGGCAAAGCCACCGCGCTGCTCATCCTCAACGACGACATGCCGTACCTGGTGGACTCCATCGTGATGGCCATGCGCAAGCTGCACATCGCCGCCAACGGCGTGATGAACGCCGTGCTGCCGGTCGCGCGCAACGCCGACGGCGTGGTCACCAACGTCGGTCAGGCCGGCGACAAGCTCGAATCGTACGTACTGTGCCTGCTGGCCGAAGACTTGCCTGCCGCCGAACTGGGCGCACTGGTGGAGCGCATCCAGATGGTCTCGCGCGACGCTGCCGTGGTCCGCCGCGACAAGGCTGCCATGCTGGCGCACCTGGGCCGCATCGGCACCGAAGCTGCCGCCATCGGCGAAGAAGGCCAGGAAGTCGCCGCCTTCCTGGAATGGGCGCGCACCGAAGGCTTCGAGCCGTTCGGCTACGCCTACTACCAGGTAAAACCGGGCGTGCGCGAACTCGAACGCGACATCCCGAGCCGCATCGGCGTGCTGCAAGATACGGCGCACCCGGTCTATGGCACCTGCCTGGCCAACATCCCCGGCGACTTTGACACGCTGTCCAAGCGCGCCCACACGCTGTCCATCGTCAAGGCCGACGTGGAAGGCACCTTGCACCGCGACCAGCAGCTCGACTTCATCGGCATCCGCCACACCGACGCGCAAGGCGCGATCCTCGGCGAATACTGCTTCGTCGGTTTGTTCACCCGCGCCGCCACGTCCACCCCGCTGAACCGTCTGCCGTTCGCGCGCGGCCGCGTGGCCAAGGTGCTGTCGATCGCCGGCGTGCGCCAGGAAGGCTTCCGCGCCGAGAAATTCATCGAGATCCTCGAATCGCTGCCGCGCACCGAAGCGCTGGAAGCCGATCCGCAATGGCTGGCCGAAGTATGCGGCGCCGTGGTCTCGCTGTACAAGCAGCCGCGCACCAAGGTGTTCGCGCGCCGCGACGTGTATGCACGCCACCTGAATGTGCTGGTGTACCTGCCGCGCGAACGTTACAGCAACAGCGTCGCCTCGTCGCTGGCGCGCACGCTGCAAAGCACGTCCGGCGCCAACCACGTCAGCCTGCAAACACTGGTGGCCGATGGCCCGCTGGCCCGCGTGTACCTGATCGCCCATGGCGCGCGCTATCCGCTCGACCTGGAAACCGATATCCAGCAGCCGCTCACCGCAGTACTCGACGGCTGGCACGACAGCTTCTCGCAACTGGCCGACACCGTGCCGAACGAGCCGGTACGCGCCCACCTGCGCAAGATGTGCGCCACGCTGCCGGTCGATTACGTGGCGTCCACCACGCCGGTCGCCGCCTTCCAGGACCTGCAAACCATCCTGCACAACACCGACCCGTCGCGCGTCGATGTACGGGTGGAGAATTCCAACGGTGGCACCTCGATCCGCCTGTACTCGGTGGACCAGGTACCATCGCTGTCGATCATCCTGCCGGCGCTGCATAACGCCGGCGTGACCATCGACCGCGAACAATCGCACTCGCTGCGCCTTGACGGCCAGCGCCGCTACGTCACCAGCCTGTCGGTTGATCCGGCCAGCGCGGCCAGCCTGTCCAAGCCTGGCGTGGTGATGGTGGCCGAAGAGCTGTTCTCGGCACTGTTCAACAACGAAGCCGAAGACGGCCGCCTCAATGGCCTGGTCATCGAAGGCGGCTTGAGCGTGCGCGAAGTGCAGCTGGTGCGCGCGTACATGAGCTACTGGCGCCAGACCGGCACCCAGTTCTCGGTGCGCTACATCGCCGAAACCCTGCGCAAGCAGCCGGCGTTCGTGAAAGAGCTGGTGGACGTGTTCCTGCGCCGGTTCGACCCGTCGCTGGCCGAGGCTACCCGCGCCGAAGCGCTCGACAAGCTGGCCGACATCAAGGCGCGCCTGCCGGGCATCAACCACGCCGACAGCGAAGAAGTACTGGGCGCGCTGGCCAATCTGATCGCCGCCACCCTGCGCACCAACTATTTCCAGAACGACCAGAAGGGCGACAAGATCATCTTCAAATTCGACACCAGCAACCTGTCGCTGGTGCCGGAACCTAAACCGTACCGCGAGATCTACGTGTTCTCGCGCCGTTTCGAGGGCCTGCACCTGCGCGGCGGCCCGGTCGCGCGCGGCGGCCTGCGCTGGTCCGACCGCATGGAGGACTACCGCACCGAAGTCCTCGGCCTGGTCAAGGCCCAGATGGTGAAAAACGCCGTGATCGTGCCGGCTGGCGCCAAGGGCGGTTTCGTCTGCAAGCAGATGCCGAAAGACGCCGTGCGCGAAACCATCGCGGCCGAAGGCGAAGCAGTGTATCGCCTGTTCATTTCCAGCCTGCTGGAAGTGACCGACAACCGCGTGCTCGGTAACATCGTGCCGCCAGCGGACACGGTTTGCTACGACAGCGCCGACCCGTACCTGGTAGTGGCCGCCGACAAGGGCACCGCGACCTTCTCCGACATCGCCAACAGCATCGCCGTGCAGCGCGGCTTCTGGCTGGGGGACGCGTTTGCCTCGGGCGGCTCCAATGGCTACGACCATAAAAAAATGGGCATCACCGCCAAGGGCGCGTTCGAAGCGGTGCAGCGCCACTTCTACGAAATGGACCACGACATCCACGCCACGCCAACCACCATGGTCGGTGTGGGCGACATGTCGGGCGACGTGTTCGGCAACGGTGCGCTGTTGTCGCGCAAGCTGAAAATCGTCGCAGCGTTCGACCACCGCCATATCTTCCTCGATCCGAACCCGGACCTGGAGCAGTCGTTCGTCGAGCGCGAGCGCATGTTCGCGCTGCCGCGTTCCTCGTGGGACGACTACAACAAGGAATTGATTTCGGCCGGCGGCGGCGTGTACCCGCGCACCGCGCGCACCATCGCGCTCTCGCCGCAAATCCGTGAAGTGCTCGACATCGAAGAGACCTCGCTGCCGCCGGAAGAGCTGATGCACCGCATCCTGAAAGCGCCGGTGGACCTGTTCTACAACGGTGGTATCGGCACCTACATCAAGGCGTCCACCGAAACCCACGCGCAAGTCAAGGACCGCGCCAACGACAATATCCGCGTCGATGGCAACCAGCTGCGCTGCAAGGTCGTTACCGAAGGCGGCAACCTGGGCGCCACGCAGGCGGGCCGGATCGAATTTGCGCTGGCCGGTGGCCGCATCTTCACCGACGCCATCGACAACTCGGCCGGCGTCGATTGCTCCGACCACGAAGTAAACGTCAAGATGTGGCTGGACGTGGAAATGAACGCCGGCCAGCTGAGCGAAGCAGACCGCAACCACACGCTCAACCTGATGACCGCCGACATCGAACGCTTGGTCCTGCGCGACAACACGCTGCAAACCCATTTGCTGGTGCGCGAAGCGCAGGCGCAGGTGGAGCCGGCCGTGCAGGACGGCTACGCCGACCTGATCGCGTTCCTGGAAGAAGAGGGCGCGCTCTCGCGCGACCTGGAGCAGCTGCCAACGGTGGCCGAACTGGCGCGCCGTAAATCCGACGGCCGTGGTTTGACCACGCCGGAACTGGCGGTGGTGATCGCCAACGTGAAAAACCGCTACAAGCGCATCCTGTCGGCGCTGCCGCTGACGGAACACAGCTGGGCCGAGTCGATGCTCAAGCCGTACTTCCCCGAGCTGATGGTCGCTACCCGCCCGGCGCTGGCGCACCCGCTGGCCAACGCCATCCTGGCCACCGTGCTGGCCAACGAAGCGGTCAACCGCTGCGGTCCGCTGATGCTGCGCCAGCTGGCCGGCGAACATGGCGTCGATGAAACCGACGTGATCCAGGCCTGGGGCCAGGCCTGGTCGGCATTGAACCTGGCGCCGGTATTCGCCACGCTCGACGCGGACGCGCTCAAAATTCCGCGCGCCGTCTCGATCAAGGTCGATGCCCGCACCCGCGTGCTGCAACGCGCCGTGATTGAAGGCGCGTTGACCGTGCCAGCCGACCAGCTGCGGGGCGGCGTGGAAGAACTCACGCGCCTGTTCGACCAGCCGGAACTGTTGTCGCAACTGACGCCAGCCGATGGCCAGTCCGATGCCGAACTGACGGCCGGCTTGCAGCCGCAGTTCGTGCAGGCGTGGAACGCGGTCGATGCCATCGAAGCGGTGGCGGCGTTCGTGTTTGCCGCCCTGTCGGTGCAGCGTCCGGCGGGCATGGACTTGCCGGCCTTCCTGCAAATCGGCCTGGCGCTGCGCACGCAAGTGGGTATCGACGTGCTCGAACGCGGCCTGAAACTGCCGGCAGCCAACCGCTCGCAGGAGCAGTTGCGCAACTACGCGCAAAACGCGCTGCGCCGCACCCAGCAACGTCTGCTGTCCAAGGTCCTGCAACACGCGACCGGCGGCCATTCGGCCACCGAAGCGGTGGAACTGGTGGCCAACACGATGGGCCTGTCGGGCTACGCGCAGCCGGCCGACCTGGAACAGGCGATGCTCGATGTGTGGGCATTGTCCGAGGCGGTCAACGCAGGCACCACGGCAGGGACCACCCTGCTGGCGGCGTAAGCGCATGGCTGGCGATAACACGCCAGCGCCGGCGGCGCAACCAGGCACCAGCCCTGGCGCAATGCCGGCAACTTCGCCGGCATTGGCGGCAGCTAGCACAGCAGCGGCCGTGCCAGCTGCCTTGCCAGAGCCGGTACGCGCGCTGGCGCAAGCCGATTTCAGCGCGGTTGCGCAGCGCTTCGGCGCCGCCGGCTTCGCGGTGGCGCAGCCGGCCGACGGCATCCTGACCATCAAGACGGAGGGTAACTCCGGGGAACGGCCAGCGCTGCTGATTTCAGTCGGCGTGCACGGCGACGAGACAGGACCGATCGAAATGGTCGCGTACCTGCTCGACGCCCTGTCGCGCGAGGCGGACAAGCTGGCAGTGAACCTGATGCTTTGCGTGGGCAATATCGGCGCCATCCGGCCCGGCAAGCGCTTCATCGACGCTGATCTCAATCGCATGTTCCGCGCCGAGCGCGGTACGCTGGCCGGCACCGCCGAAGCAGCGCGCGCCGACCAGCTGATCGCCGCCACCACCGATTTCTTCGGAGACGCGGGACCAGTGCGCTGGCACCTGGACCTGCACACGGCGATCCGCCCATCGGTCTATCCGACCTTTGCCATCGTCCCCGAGATCATCGCCGAGCAACCGCGCCGCGCGCTGCTCGACTGGCTCGGTGCGGCCGGCATTGGCGCGGTGATCATGAATCCGGCGTCGGTGGGCACGTACAGCTACTACTCGGCCGAGCACCACGGCGCTGCCGGCACCACGGTGGAACTGGGTCGCATCGGCACGCTGGGCCAGAACGATCTGGCGCAATTTGCCGACGCGTCGCAGGCATTGGACGACCTGCTGCGCGGCGCGTCCACGTCGGGCGAAGGACGCCAACCGCACATCTTCAATACGGCGCGCCAGATCATCAAGCTCAGCGACAACTTCCGCATGGCCTTCGGCAAGGAAACCCACAACTTTACGGCCATGAAACAGGGCGAAGAGATTGCCCGCGACGGCGACACTGTCTACACGGTGCAGCATCCGGAAGAGCTTGTGGTGTTTCCCAATCCCGATGTGCGGGTGGGGTTACGGGCAGGGTTGATGGTGGTGCGAGTAGCCTGATGCAGGTTTAACTGAGCAGCACCTGCGCGCCGTACAACAGCGCGCAGGCCAGCACAGTCGCCCACCACACCCGCCATGCACTGCGGGTAGCAAACACCCACAACACATACAGCGTGTAAAACGTAAAACTGAGCAGGCTGGCGATCAATACGCCCTCGGCGCGCGATACGTCCGGTAGCCATGGCAGCGCCAAGGCCAGCACCGTCGACAGCAGTGCCGTCAGCCCGTAGCCTCCCACCCCCGCCAGCACGAACCTTCCTGCCACTTGCCAGCGATAGCGTGCACTTACGCCAGTCGTTTTCGCGCTCATGGTTTCCCTTTCCGAACCTGCTGCACGCGCCGCGCCATCACCGCCAGCATCACGCCGAACCCCAGCGCCACCAGCTCCACGCCAGCGCGCTGCCAGTCGCCAGCCGTTGCATACGCCAACAGGTGCTGGCCGGTGGTCAGATAGTTCAACAGCGGCAGCAGCAAGCACAGCACCGCGCCGGCCGCCAGTTGCTCGACCCAGGCGCGCATGAAGGGGCGCACCAGCGCGTGCAGCAAGGTCGCCAGCCACAGCCACAGGAAGGCGCGGATTTCCCACAACGCGCGGTCGCTCCATTCGACCGGCAGCAAGCGGTTGGCGTAGAAGTAGCCGATGCAGGCCAGCGCGATGCCGGCAATCGCCGCCACGTTGAGCGCTTCGATCACGCGATACACGCCGGCGGTGGCGCGGCCGAATTCCTGTTCGCTCTTCTTGCGGCGCTTGACGCAAAACAGGATGGTGCCGGTCGCCATCATCGCCGTTCCGAGCAGGCCGCTGATGAAGTACAACCACTTCATGCTCCAGCCGCCAAAGCGCACCAGGTGCAGTGCCTTTAAAACTTCGTGGACGTCGGCGCTGGTGGTCGGCTGATCCACCTTCGGCGCCTTCACTTCGATCACGGCGCCAGTCACGCCGTCGAATGCCACGCTCGACAAGGTATTGGCAATGGTCGCGGCGCGGTGGTCGTCGGCGGGGCCAAATACGCGCACCACCATGCCGGCGCGGCCCGGCTGCTCGACCAGCACGCGCCGCGCGGGACGGGCCATCAGGCTTTCCGCCTGCGGCACCAGCAGCGCCAGGTCCTGCATCGCCGCCGGCGCGCCGCCGCGTGGCCGGCGTACAGAGGCTTGCTTGCCATCGAGCTCAAGCTGGTAACGCTGGTAGCCATCCTGGCCGTACACCGCTTGCAGCGGCCAGAGCATGTAGCTGGTGTAGAAAAACGTCAGCCCGGTATAGACGATCATGAACAGGAATGGCAGCGCCAGTACCGCCGTGGCGTTGTGGGCGTCGAGCCATGATCTCTGGCCTTTGCCGGGCCGGAACGTGAAGAAGTCCTTGAAGATGCGCTTGTGGACGACCACGCCGGTGACCAGCGCCACCAGCATGCACATCGAGGCCCAGCCCACCAGCCAGTAGCCGGGCGTATCGGCCTGCAGCATGTAGTGGAACGACATGAAGTGGCGTCCACCCTCGGTCTTGCGGCTCGCTGCTTGTTCACCCGTGAGGGGCGCGCCGGTGACCGGGTTCAGCGCGACCGGGCCGCCGCCTTGCCACACCAGCAGGACCGGGCCGCCGTTCTCTCCCGGCAGTTCGATGCGCCAGAAGCGCGCCTTGCCGGCGTTGGCCGCCAGGTGCGTGGTGGCCGCGCGCAGCACGGCCGCGCGGTCGCCGGCCGCAGCGTCCTGCACCACCGGCCGTGCTTCCATCCACTGCGTGATCGGCTGGCGGAAGACCGCCAGCGTCCCGGTGAGGAAAATCGCGCACAGCACCCAGCCCGCCGTCAGGCCGCACCAGGTGTGCAGCCATGACATCTGTTGACGGAAACCGTCTTTCATCACGCACTGAACTCCGCGACGATCAGAAGCTGCCGCGCAGGGTCAGCATCACGTTGCGCGGATCGCCGTAGTAGTTGGCGTTCACAAAGCTCGACAGGGTGCTGTAATAGCGCTTGTCGAACATATTGTTGAAGTTGACGGTGGCCGACCAGCGCGGGTTGATCTGGTACTTGATCATCGAGTTCCACACCGCGCGGCCGCTGACCACTGCCGACTGCGCGCCGATGGTGCGGTAGCTCATGCTCTGGGTATTGACGCCGCCGCCCACGGTGACGTCGCGCAGCGCGCCGTCAGGCTGGTACGTGGTCCACAGGCGCAGCATGTGCTTGGGCGTGAAGCTGTTGAAGGCCAGGCCGCCGCTGTTGACGTCTTCCAGGTACTTGGTGCGGTTGAAGGTGTAGCCGGCGAAGATGTTCCAGTTTTTCAGCAGTTCGCCGCTCGCTTCCGCATCGATGCCCTGGCTGCGCACCTTGCCGGTGTCGGTGTAGCAGTAGTAGTCGCTGCGGCAGGTGGGGCTGGTGCTGAAGTCTTCCTGCGCGCGGTTTTTCTGCACCACGCGGAACAGCGCCAGCGACGTGTTCAAACGGCCGCCCAGCAGCTCGCCCTTCACGCCTGCCTCGTAGTTGGCGCCTACCAGCGGTTTCAAGGCTTCGCCCGATTCCTTTTGCTCGTATTGCGGCGAGAAGATGTCGGCGTAGCTGGCGTAGGCGTTCCAGGTCGGGCTGATTGCATAGATCAGGCCAGCGTACGGCGCCAGCTTGGCGTGTTCGCCCTGGTTGGTGGTCGATACCGACGGCGCGCGACCGGTGGTGACCGTGTCCCACACAGTGCGCGACCAGCCCACCCGGCCGCCGATGACCAGCTTGAGCGGGCCGGCCAGTTGCAGGCGCACGGCGGTGTAAGCGCCGATGTCACGCGACTTGCCTACCCGCGCCTCGCGCGTGGTTTGATAAATGAAATCGTCGGACGGTTCCGGGAAATCGGGATTGAAGTTGTTGATGTCGTAGGTGTAGTAGTTGCTGCTCACGCCGTAGATGGTGCGCGCTTCGGCGTACGAGTACGTCACGCCGGCCACCACTTCGTGACGACGGCCCAGCGCGTCGAACTTGCCGGTGATGTTGGCATCCACGCCCGAGAGCTTGTTCTTGGCGATGGTGTTCGAGGCGCGCAGCGCACCGCGATTGGTGGTCGGGTTGATCGCCACGCCAGAGCCGGCGTACTTCATGTCGTTCTTTTCCTCGACATAGGCGGTGCTGACTTTCAGCGTCCAGTCGTCGTTGAAATAGTGGGTCAGGTCGGCGAACGCGCCGCGGTTGCTGTTGTCCTGGCGGTTCCAGGTGGCGCCAAGAAAAGTGGAGCGTGGCAGCTCGAGGTCGCGGCCATTGTTGTAGCGCGGCAGGCCGTTGAGGAACGGGCGGCCTTTCACTTCCTCGGAACTGAGCGCGAAGTTCACCGTGGTTTGCGGCGACAGATCGGCTTCGAGCGTGGCAAACAGGGTGGGGCTGCGGCGGTCGGCGTAGTCGATGAACGATTTTTTGTCTTCGTAATCGGCCACCACGCGCGCGCGCACCTTGCCGTCGTCGCTCAGTACGCGGCTGGCGTCAAGCTGGACGCCGTAGTTGTCCCACGAGCCGGCCTTGGCCACCACGCTGGTGGCGTCGGTGGCCAGGGGGCGCTTGCGTACCAGGTTTACCGCGCCACCGGGATTGCCGGCGCCTTGCAGCAGGCCGGCCGCGCCGCGCAGCACTTCCACCCGGTCATAGACGGCGGTGCCGGCATTGAGATTGCTGGCGCGTCCGTACATGCCGCGATTGAGCGGCACGCCGTCGTACTGCACGGTGGTCAAATCGAACCCGCGCGAGTAGATGTATTTGCCGCCTTGCGGGCTTTGCTGGATGGTGACGCCGGTGGTGCTGGCCAGGGTGTCGTACACGGTAGTCAGCGCCTGCTCGTCGAGCAGCTGGCGCGTGACCACGCTGATCGATTGCGGAATGTCCTTCAGCGCCTGCTCGCCCTTGCCGATGCTGACCGCGCGCGTGGTGTACGAGCCGGTGCCCTCGGTGGTGGGGCTGGCCTGGGCGGTGACCGACACCGCTCCCAGCGTTTGCACGGCCGCGTCGTCGCGGCGCTGGGGACGAATGGTGACCACGGTGCCGTCGATATCGGCTGCCAGCCCGCTGCCGGTGAGCAGGATGTGCAATGCGTCGCGCGCGGTCATGCGGCCGTTGACGGCCGGCGCGGTTTTGCCGGCCACCAGCGTCGGCTGCACCATCAGCTCGAGCCGGGTCTGGCGCGCCAGGGCGTCGAGCGCGGGCGCCAGCGGCTGGGCGCCGATACGGATCTCGACCGCGACTGCCGCCGCTGGCGACGGCGCAGATTGGGCGTAAGCGCCGGTGGTGGCAAATGCCAGGGCAATGGCTAACGCCAGCGGCGCAGGTTGAAAGCTGAAACGGGACATGCGATCTCCAGAGGTTGAATAAGAATCCTTCTCATGTAGACGCATGGTGTAACGGAACCCCAACCCCCGCAGCAAAATATTTTTCAGTTATTTGTCATTGGCGACGATTTCGGTCACCGCGCCGTCGCGCCGCAGCGCCACCGGCAGCACGCGCGGCAGCACGCGGCGGAAGTTCTCCAGCCGTTGCGGATCGAACGTGCCGGTCACGCGCAAGGCGGCGACTTCGGCATCGCGCACCTGCAGGCCGGTGCTGCCGTAACGGCCAAATTCCGCCAGTACCTGCGCCAGCGGCGTATTATCGAACGTGATGCGCCCGTCCCGCCACGGCGCGATGCCCGCTTCCGCCACCCGGCCGATCAAGCCCAACTGGCCATCGGCATCGGCAGCGATACGCTGGCCGGCGCGCAGTTCCATCACTGGCGAGCCGGCGCCGCCGGTCACGCGCACGCGGCCTTCCTCGACCTGCACCCGGATCTCCTCGGCGCCGGGAATTTCCGGCGTGTGGCGCACCGAGAACCGCGTGCCCACCACGGTGACGCGCACGGCGCCCGCCAGCACCTCGAACGGGCGCGCCGGGTCGCCCTGGACGTGGAACACGGCCTGGCCGCCCAGCAGGCGCACCTCGCGCCGCTCGCGGTACAGGGCCACGGCGATGCGGGTGTCGGTATCGAGCCGCAGCATGCTGCCGTCGGGCAGGGTCACGTCCTGCTGCTGGCCGCGCTGGGTGCGGAAGTTGCCCGCGTAAAGCGGTTGCTGTTGCCAGCGGTTCCAGGCCAGGAAGCCGCCGCCAGTTGCCGACAGGGCAACTGTCGCCAGCGCAGCACGCGGCGCCATCGCCGCCAGGCCGGCCAGCCAGTCGCGCCGGCCTTTTGATACCGGAACACTGCTGCGCTGCTCCGCCGCCAGGTCCGCCGCCAGCTGCCGCCGCAGCTGGGCCACGCCATCGGCGGGCAACTCGTCGAGCTGGCGCCAGTCGCCGTGCCAGCGGTCCAAGGCCGCGCGGTGGGCCGGATCGGCTTGCAGCCAGGCGTGAAACGCGGCTTCCTCGGCGGCCGTGAACGCGCGCTGGCGGCGGGCGAACCAGTCCAGCGCCTGTTGATCGACGTCGCTTGCGTGAGCGGGGTATGACGGGCTTGGGTTCATGGCGGTGTCATGGGGATATGGATGTAGACGCGCGAGTCGGCGCCAGCCCAACCCCGGGCGGCGAACAATTTATTCATGCGGTGGACTTTCCGCGCAGCGGCGGCACGCCTGCATGGCGTGCTTGATGTGGCGCTCGACCATCGTCACCGAAATCCCCATCTGCTGCGCCACGGCCGCTTGCGACAGGCCGTCGAATTTGTGCAGGATGAAGGCTTCGCGGCAGCGCAGCGGCAGCTCGCCGATCACGGCCAGCATCGCCTGCACGCCCTGGGCGGACATGGCGGCAGTTTCGGGTTCGAGGGCGGCGGGGGCCGCCAGCGTATCGAGCACCTCGAAGTCGTTGGCGTAGTGATCTGGTTCAGCGGAGACGCCGCGCACCGTGTCGCGCCGGTGCTGGTCGATCATGAGGTTGCGCGCGGTGCGGTAGAGCAGGGCGCGCGGTTCGGCAATGGTCACACCGTCCTGCTGCATGGCGAGCACGCGCGCATAGCTCTCCTGCGCCAGGTCGGCGGCAGCCTCGCGGTTGTTCACCGCGCGCGACAGGAAATTGAGCAGTTCTCGGTAGTAGCGTGTTACCACATAGGTCCAAAGCCAAGGGGACGACGGCTCCCGTCACAGGCTGGCTTGGACTGCTTTGGCTGACCCTGGGTGTCCGGGATACCCCTTCTTATCCCGACCGGCCCAATTTTACAGCCTGGCTTCCGGCTGGTCAGCAGTAACTTGTTAGTTGCTTCCCTGGCCGCGCACGATGAGGACGGCGGCAAGCGTGGCGACAAAGCCCAGCAGAGCGGCAGCAACGCCGACGGCAGGGTGGACGCGGCGCGAGACGGTAGGAATATGGGAATGAATTTTTTTAACCGGCATAACACGAATCTCCTGGATGTCTTATATAAGTATCAAACTTGTACCAAGAGTAGCGCGCGTATCGATCCCGATCTACATCCTGGCTGTATCAAAAGTAAGTAACTGTAACGACATTAGCATTGTTAGCACTTTATTTAAGTTGTATAGATCACACACAAGAACTTTCTTTAGGGAAGGCGTAAAGGCCTATAATCGCTTAGTTTTTTTGCCCGAACATATCTCCCACAAGGAATCACTGTGAATCAAACGCTGGTCCAGAAGCTGACCCGTACCAAGCCGGTCGCTCCACCTGTCGAGCATGTCAGCGCCGATCAAGCGCCTTCCGGCAACCGCCTGCATCGCTCAATGGGATTGTTTCCGCTGACCATGATCGGCGTCGGCGCCACCATCGGCACCGGCATTTTCTTCACGATGGTCGAGGCCGTGCCCAAGGCAGGCCCGTCGGTAGTGTTGTCGTTCCTGATCGCGGCCATTACCGCCGGCCTGACGGCGCTGTGCTATGCCGAATTGTCGTTCCGCATTCCCGCGTCGGGCTCGTCGTATTCGTTCGCGTATGCCACGGTGGGAGAGTTTTTGGCCTTTATTATGGCCGCCTGCCTGCTGCTCGAGTATGGATTGGCGGCCAGCGCCACGGCGATTGGCTGGTCCGACTACCTGAACAACTTCCTTAATAATGCGTTCGGTTGGCATATCCCGGAAATGCTGCGCTCACCCATGATCGTGGCCACGGCCAGCCATGGCATCGAGTTGCGTCCCGGTCATATCAACCTGCCGCCGATCCTGCTGGTGATCTTATGCTGCGTGTTGCTGATCCGTGGCACCAAGGAATCGGCCACCACCAATGCCATCATGGTGCTGATCAAGCTGGCGATTCTGGTGTTCTTTATCGTGATCGCGTTCTCGGGTTTCGATATCAATAACTTCCACCCGTTCTTCAGCCCGGACAATGGCGTCCACTACACCGGCATGGCCGGGGTGACTGCCGCTGCCGCCACCGTGTTCTTCTCGTTTATCGGCCTCGACACGGTGGCCACCGCCGGCGAAGAAGTGCGCAATCCCACCCGCAACGTGCCGATCGGCATCTTGTCGGCGCTGGCAATCGTTACCGTGTTTTATATGTTGGTGGCGTTTGCGGCCATGGGCGCGCAGCCGGCGTCGATGTTTGCCGGCCAGGAAGCGGGCCTGGCGGTGATTTTGCAGAACGTCACCGGCCAGAAGTGGCCAGCGCTGGTGCTGGCGGCCGGCGCGGTGATTTCGGTCTTCAGCGTGACCCTGGTAACGATTTACGGCCAGACCCGCATCCTGTACGCGATTTCCAAGGACGGTCTGATTTCCAAGACGTTCCAGAAAGTGAATCCGCGCACGGCATCGCCGGTGCAAAACACCCTGATCGTCAGCCTGGTGGTGGGACTGGTGGCTGGCTTTGTCGATGCGACCTTCCTGTGGGACATGGTCAGCATGGGCACTTTGACCGCGTTCATCGTGGTGTCGCTGGCGGTGCCGGTACTGCGCTACAAGCAGCGCGCCAACCCGACCGCCGGTTTCCGCGTGCCGTTCGGCCCTTACCTGGTGCCGGGACTGAGCATCAGCGCCTGCTTGTATCTGATGTTCGGCCTGTCGCTGACCACGTACACGATCTTTGCGATCTGGATGTCGGCGGCTGTCATTACTTATTTCTTGTACGGCATGCGCAATTCAAAGTTGAACAAGGCATAGACAGCCAAACCCGGACGTTAAAAAGCCCCGGTCCGCTCACGCGGCCGGGGCTTTTGCCATTTTGTTTGTGACGCCGGAGCGCTTAACAACACCTTCAGGGCAAGGCGCAGCGACGAAGACAGTACGAATGTACGGCGAGGAGCTGCAACGAAGCCATGGAGGTGTTGTTATGCGCTCTTATTTTGCGTCGTTTGGCTTGGAGCCGAGGTAAAGACGCAGGGCAACGGCGGTCAAGGCAACGGCAACTGGCAGGTTTTCGATGATGGTCAGCATGTTATTTCTCCTAGAATTCAGTGATTCAAACAGGGATCAGGACAACTTAAGCGCGGGCTGCGGCGTAACGCAGTTCCGACGCCAGGCTAGGCGAGTGCGCGGCTACTTCGTTGGCGGTGCTGCTCAGCCACCAGATGGTTTCTTCGGTGCTTTGTTCAGCAGCGATTTGCTCGGCAACGGCAACTGGCTTCTTGACGAACACCGCGACGAACAACTTGCGCACTGCGTTGGTAACGTCGCTGGCGAAGTCGGTAACGTTGGTGTGGTAGTTGAAAACGGTGGTAGTCATGTGCTGCTCCTTGAGAATGTCTGTTTGATGCAGTGCAGTATGCGCCTCTCCGAGAAATAAATATACTTTCATTTTGTGATGCATGCGATACGCAAACCATATAACACTATGGTGTTGCCACACGGTATGGTATTCAGAAAGCTGATAAGCCTGGCCTTGGAACTGCAACTTTATTAGTCAGGCAATATTGCGCAGGACTGTCTGGCTGTAGCCGATAATTTTCACGGCATCGGCCTGCAGCAGGCGGATACGGCGCTGTACCAGCGGCCAGCCCGACCACGGCACGGCGTCCGCCGAGGGCGCTGTTTCCAGCGCTGGTTGCGCCTGGATATAAGCAGCTTGCGGATCGAGCGCCTGGCTCAGGGTGCGCATCACCTGCTCGTGGCTGATGCCGAGCATGGCGTTGACCGGTTCGGTTGGCAACTCGACCACGTGGCGGCGCAGGATGGCGCGCAGGGCAGCCACATGCGCCACCAGCAGGTAATTCTGCACGATGAACAAATTGATATCTTCAACCGCGCGGCGCTTGCTGGCCGGCTCGTCCAACATGCGTACCAGCGCCGAGCTGAGCGCCGCCAGGCTGTCCATCAGGCGCTTGCGCTCGATGCGGTAGGCAAAATCGTCCTTGCCTTTACCCTGCAGCAGGTCGAAGCTGGCCTGCATATAGCGCAGGTTGACTTCCAGCACGCCGCGCACCAGCCGGGGCACGCTCTGGTATTCCCAGTTGGCCAGCACAAAGCTGAAGGCGGTGGCCACGGCCGCGCCAATAAAGGTATCGACCAGCCGCTCCATGATCAGGTCGTTATTCCCGGGTGCAATCAAATGCATTTGCAGCAGGATCATGATCGACACCGCCACTGCCGCATACCGGTAGCGCAGGTAAATAAACGTGGGCGTGGCCACCGTGGCCAGTACCAGCATGCCGAGGATCACCGCCATGCTGTTAATCAGGTGCAGCACCACTGCCGTGATCACGCAGCCGATGATGGTGCCGATGATGCGGTCAGTTCTGCGCTGCTTGGTCATGCTGAAGCTCGGTTTCAGGATGATGACGATGGTCAGCACGATCCAGTAACTGTGCGCCGCGTACGGCAGCAGCGCCGCCACGGCCAGCCCTACCGAGATCGCCATGGCCACGCGCAGCGAGAAGCGGAAGATCGGCGAGTCGAGCCGCAGGTGCGACAGGATCATGCGCAGTTCGTATTTCTGCTGCGACAGGAATGGGCCCATGTCGGCATCGACCCAGAACGGCGTGGTCGCGTAGGCCTTCTGGCTGGCCTGGTGCAGTTCGCCGATCATCTTGATGATGGCGCGGATTTTGTTGCGCTGCGCGCGCAGCACCGCCAGCGCTTCCTGCTCCGGTTTGCCGGCGGCGATGCGCGCCTGCAGGGCCGCCAGTTCCGCTTCGATGGCGTCGAGTTCCGGGCCGTAGGTAATTTCGGGGTAAGAGGCTTTCTTGCGGGTGACGTCGTAGGCCACCGATTCGATATCGCGTGCGCACTTCCAGGCCAGGTCGTGCAGGGTTTTCATGACCGGCGAGTCGGCCAGGTGCAGGCGCAGCTGGGCGTAATCGGTGTGGGTGGACAGCACCAGTTCGTACAGGTCGAGCATGCACACGTGGGTTTGCACCACGATGGCGTCCTTGGCGTTCAGGTGGGCGCGCAGGATCAGGTCGCGCGAGGCCTGCTGGCGGTCGGCCAGCACGCTTTGCTGGCGCACCAGCTTGTTGAACTGCTCGTTGAGGTTGAAGCGGGTGTCATAGAAATCGGCCTTGATGTCGATGTAATGGGCCAACTCGAACAGCGCTTCGGCCAGCACCTGCTGCTTGATGCGGTGGCGCAAGATCCACGAAATCCCCATCGCATACGCCAGGTAAGCCACCGCGCCCGAGGTAAACCAGGCGGTGTGGATGAAGGACTGGGTGGCCGTCATCGAGTGTTCCATCGACATGGTCATGATGAACAGCGTGGCCAGTTGCAGCGGCATCGACTTTTTGCCGTACACCACCATCATGCAGGCGAAAAAGCTGATCAGGACCAGCATGGTCATCAGGAGCCAGTGCAGCGGCGCGCACAGGCTGATCAACAACGTCACGAAGCTGCACAGCAGCACCGACGCGCTCATCTCGTTGAACTTGTGGCGCAGCGGGCTGGGCATGTCCATCAGCGCCGTGCACAGCGCGCCGATACACACGGTCATTGCCGTGTGCAGGTCGGTAAATTGCAGCGAGATCAGGGTGACGCCGACCAGGCCGGCGGCAAAACGCAGCCCCAGGTAAAAATAGTGGCTGTAGAAAAACGTGCGCAGGTTGAGTGCGTAGTGCATGCGGTGACCTTGTGGGCAGCGAAACAAGCGACAAGATGCACGCGGCGGGATCGCCGCTGCGTGCATCCGAAGAACTCAGATTGTCTAAAACCTTAGAAGACCGATAACACCGGGTAACGGCGCCATTCCGGCTCGGCGTGGCGCTGGCCGTGTTCGAAGATAAAGCCCAGTACCGCATCCTGTTGCGACAGCAGCGCCGGGTTGGCCGCTTTCCACGCGTCGAACTTCGCTTTCAGTTCAGGCTCAGCGCCCAGCATCTCCAGCGCCAGGTCTTCGAACACATAGTCCGAGTATGCCTCTTTCTTCTCGAGCACGCTGTTGAAAAAGCCCCAGCGGAAGAAGGAATCGTGGCCCAGGGGTTCGAGCGTTTCCACCGCGTAGCGCGCGTTGTGCTGCTTGAGCGGAATGAACCAGTCACCGGCCTGCACCGTGAAGCTGCCCGTGCGCGCTTCGAGCTCGACCGCGTCGTGGTACATATGTCCTTCGTAGGCGTTCGGGCGCGAGGTGACCGAGACGATGTGATAGTACTGCGCCTCGATGGTGGCAGCCTCGTCGAATGGCGCCATTTCCACGCCGTTCCACTTCAGGCGCTCGATCGCTTCGCGCCACGCTTGCGGCACGATGTAGCCCTTGGGCGCACGCACGGTGGCGGCCGGCACAAAGCTGTTGTAGTAGGCGATGTCCTTTTCCCACGGCTGGGTGCGGTCGTACGACAGGCGCTGATAGTCACCCAGCAGGCTGGGGCTGCGCTTGGCGGCATAGCCCTGGAAGCGGAAGGTCGTTGGATTGGACTCGTCCATCTTCCAGTTCACGGTAAATTCAGTGGCGTTGGCGGCTTGCTCGCGGGCGTCGGCGCGCAATTCGATGATCTGCTTGCCGTGGGTGGTCGTAAAAGCCATGGTCACGTCGAGCAGCGCGCGCATCGATTCGTAGCGGTCCTTGAATGGCTTGAGCATGTGCGTTTCCGGCATGAAGCCGATCACGTGGTGCAGGGCCGCGAAGCCGGTGGAAAAACGCGGCACTTCGAGGAATTCGGCGATGCCATCGTCGGGCGTGTCCTGCACCGGGTTCACGTACGGGCAGGTGGGCCAGCCCTTCGCTGCCATCTGCTCGTAGATGTGCGGCAGCATGGTCTGGCGCAGGAACGGACCCAGACCGTAGCCGAGCTTGTCGGCCTGGGTGTGGATCAGAGTCATCGTGTACGGGTAGTCGGCGCCGTTGGACGTGTGGGTATCGACCATCACGTCCGGATCCCAGGTGCTGACCAGCTGGTTGAACAGCTGGGCGTTGAGGGTGTCGCACTTGATGAAGTCGCGGTTCAGGTCCAGGTGGCGGCTGTTGCCACGGAAGCCGAACTGCTCCGGGCCGTCCTGGTTCACGCGCGAGGTATTGGCGCGGTTCAGCGCGCCATCGACGTTGTACAGCGGCACGAACAGCAGCACGGTGGTGCCCAGTGCCGCCAGCTTGTCGTCATCGAAACACAGGTCGCGCACGATGGCCATGCAGGCGTCGACACCTTCGGGTTCGCCGGGGTGGATGCCGTTGTTGTTGAAGAAGACCGGGCGGCCTTGCGCCTTGATCAGGTGACGGTCGAACACGCCGTCGGCGCTGACCACGCCGGCGTGGATCGGGATGCCGCCATCGGACGTGCCGATCTGTTCAAAACGCAGCACTTGCGGAAAGCGCTGCGCCAGCTGCTCGTAGAAGGCGATGCATTCGCTGTGCAAGGTGGTCTGGTTCTGATTGCCCTGTTCGTAGGGTGTCGGCATTTCTGGGTGCATGGCGGTCTGGTTCTCAGGGTGCATGGTGGAGGTGCGTGCGGTGTGCCTTGTGAGCTTGCCGGCACGTTTCAAGGGCAGCAATTGTATCATTGCTGCCCGTTTTTTGAGCGGTTGCGGCGCTGCAGTTGCGTTGCTGCAAGGAAAATATCGGCCGTCGATGATGTACTGGCGCCATGCTCATCGACGCGGGAGGCGGCTATGCGGAACAGGTCTGGGGTGACGATGCTGGTCATCGTGGTGTTGCTGGCGCTGGCATGCCGGGCGGTGCTGGCGCAAATCGGACCGCGCTACTCGGTGCAGCTCAAGGCCGGCCAGTACACGCCGTCGCAGCAGGGCCGGGTGGCGCTGGCCGGCAACGGGCTGGCGCTGATCCGGTACCAGGGGCTGACGATCCTGGCGGTGAGCGCCGATGCCGACGCCTACAGCGCTGAGGCGGTAAGGCACTGGCCGGCCGCCGATTTGCTGGTGCTGACGCCGGCCAGCCACGGGCGCTACGGCGGCCTGGCGCCGCTGGCGCCGCTGCACGGACTGGGCGTGGTGTTGCCGGAGGTGGGCGGCCATCTGGCCGTGCCGCCGCCAGACGGGCAGGGGCCGCGCTGGTATCCGCTGCACACCTGGGATGCGCTGTACCTGCGCAAGGGCAAAACATCGCTGCGCGTCACCGCCATGCCCGGTCAGCCGGGGACGGCGCACGTGGCCGGTTTCATGCTGGAACTGGGCCATGGCAGGGCGTCGTACCGCGTGTATCTCGGTTGCACGCCGCTGGCGGACGAAGAATTACGCGCCTTGCCCGACCGCCTGCCGGGCGCCGACCTGGCGCTGTTGCCGGCGCAGCAGGGGCTGCAATTGCTGCCCCTGCGCTCCAGTCTGGTTCCAGCGGCATTGCCCCCCGGCGGTTACGCCTTTACTGCCGTGCGCCGCTAGCTGTCACCCCCGCAGCGCCAACCGGGGGCGCCAGCTTTCCGGTTGCACCGTCTACGAGTGGCGGCCCCAGGCGGTCAGGGACGCGTATCGCTGCGAGCGCAGTGCGATTTATTTTTTGGCGTTGGTCTCGACCCATGCCGCATACGTGTCGATGAATTTCTTCAGGAATTTCCTGGTATCTTCGTTGCTGACCTTGCCGTCGTCGCCGAGCAGCTTGGTGGCGTTGCCGATGTACATTTCCGGTTGTTGCAGCACCGGCATGTCGAGGAACACCAGCGACTGCCGTACGCTGTGGTTGGCGCCGAAGCCGCCGGGCGCCCCCGGGGTGACGCTGACCACGCCGGCCGGCTTGCCGCTCCATACGCTGCTGCCATAAGGGCGCGAACCGACGTCGAGCGCATTTTTCAGCGCGGCGGTGGTGGAGCGGTTGTATTCCGGAGTAAAGAACAGCACGCCATCGTATTCCTTGACGCGGTCGCGGAACTGGGTCCACGCCTGCGGAGCCACTGCACCGTTTTCTTCGAGGTCCTGGTTATAAATGGCCAGTTCGCCAATCTCGACGATCTCCAGGCTCAGCGACTCGGGCGCCAGCGCGATGACCTCGTGGGCAAACTTGCGGTTGATCGACTCTTTACGCAGACTGCCGATGATGACAGCGATTTTCTTGGCGGACATGGAATCTCCTGTGGGGTTGGACAATGGGGGAATAAACGACTACTTACTGTAACCGATCCCCGCCGCCACAGGGCGCGCGCCAGCCTTTTGGGAGGGACCGCTGGCGTGCCCTCAGGTGGCGTTCGTAACCCTCTCAGGCATACCGCAATTGCAGCCCTGATGAGAGCCGTGGTACGCTCTGACGAGCGGCTGCAGGCGCCTGCTTCACGTTGTCGAGTTGAAACACGCTGACCACAGTGTCCAGCCCTTGCGCCTGTTCATGCAGGGAGTCGGCAGCGGCGCTTGCTTCCTCGACCAGGGCCATGTTCTGCTGGGTGAGGCCGTCCATTTGCACGATGGCCGCGCGGATCTGGTCGAGGCCGATGGCCTGTTCCTGACTGGCGTCGGTGATCTCGCCCATGATGCCGGTGACGCGTTGCACGCTGCCCACGATTTCCTGCATGGTTGCACCAGTTTGGTCCACCAGCTTGGCGCCGCTGCCCACTTTTTGCACTGAGTCCTCGATCAGCGCCTTGATTTCTTGCGCTGCGGCTGCCGAGCGTTGTGCCAGGTTGCGCACTTCGGACGCCACCACCGCAAAGCCCCGGCCCTGTTCGCCGGCGCGCGCCGCTTCCACTGCCGCATTGAGCGCCAGGATATTGGTCTGGAACGCGATGCCGTTGATGACGCTGATAATGTCGGCAATCTTGTTCGACGACGCGCTGATCGATCCCATGGTTTCAACCACCTGCGCCACCAGCACGCCGCCCTTGACGGCGATTTCGGAGGCCGAGAGCGCCAACGTATTGGCCTGGCGCGCACTGTCGGCATTCTGTTTGACGGTGGCCGTCATTTCTTCCATCGACGACGAGGTTTCTTCCAGCGACGCCGCCTGTTCAGCCGAGCGCTGCGACAGGTCCTGGTTGCCGGCCGCAATCTGCGCGGACGCGCTGGCCATGTGGGTGGTGCTGCCGCGTACTTCGGCCACGATGCTGGCCAGGTTGCCTTTCATCGTGTCGAGCGCGGTCAGCAAGGTGCCGATTTCGTTGGTGCTATGTGCGGTGGCGCTGCCACGCAGGTCGCCGGCCGCGACCCGCCCGGCAATCGCCATCGCCTGTTGCAGGGGCTGGGCGATGGACTTGATCAGCAAGTAGCCGACAGCCAGCGCCAGCGCAGCACCGAGGACCAATGCAGCAATGGTGCTGTAGCGCATGGTGGCCAGGCTGTCCTGGACGAGAGCGTGATTGGCGTCGGCGTGCGCGCCGCTGAACTTCTCCAGCGCGGCCAATGCCACGTCGCCGATGCGGTAAGTGGGATTGATCTTCTTGATGAGTACCAGCTCGGCATCGTCCCAGTCGCCATTCCGGATGGCGGCGACGGCAGCGGCAATGTGGGCCACGCCCAGGCCGTCGCTGGCGCGGTACCACTCCTGCGCCAGGCGTTTCTGTTCGGCGTTGTCGATGCTGCCGATATAACGCTGCCAGCGGTCATTGATGCGCTGGCTGGCCGCGTCGATCACGCCCCAGTGCACGCCCAGCTCGTGGTCGTGCAGCTTGGCCCATTCGAATTCGGTGTTGTGTTGCAGCGCCTGCAGGATCTGGCTGCGGTTGGTTTCCATGTCGAGCCGGATGGCATTGCGTTCGCCGGACCGGGCCTGGTCGGCCAGCGTGACATCGTTGATCAGGGCGACCGAGCGGTCGGCGGCATAAATGCCGTAGCTGCCGATGAGCACGATGACGGCCATGAGTGCTGCCAGTGCGGCGATGACCAGATGTTTAATTTTGATATTTGACAGCATCGATTGCCTCAAGAATTCATGGTACTAGGTTAATTAGAGTTGCACTATAGCATCATAATTTGAATTCATCGTATTTTTCTATTGAATTTAGCATTTTGACGGAAGTCTGGTCCTTGTTCAGCCACATCGATTGCGTTACAGTCCGGCATGGTCAACAGACTTCCTTCTCCCGAAACAGCGGCCGATAGCGATCCGCAATCCATCCTGACCAGCAAGGGCGTGGCGGCCCTGTTGGGCATTTCAATCTCGACAGCACAGTTGTGGATGGAAAACGGCAATCTGCCGTCGTGGAAAACACCGGGCGGGCATCGCCGCGTGCACCTGTCGTCGGTGCAGCGCTTGCAACAGCGCCTCGCACATGATGCGGGCCTGGCCGACGTCGCACCACTGAACGGCGATGTGCTGAGCCCCGCCGAAGTGCAGCGGCTGGCGGCGGTGGAGCGCTCGGGATTACGAGAACGCGAGACCGGACCGATATTCGACCCGTTGACCTGGCTGGCGGCCACCGTCACCACGGCGCCAATTGCCTTGCTGACGTTGCTGACGCAATCGCAGCAACTGTTTTTATCGCGCCAGGGCGTGACGATGAAAGACACCCCGCGTGACTGGGCCTTCTGCAACTACACGATTGCCCAGGACGACATTTTCTTTGTCACCGATACGCTCGACGACGCGCGGTTTCGCGACAACGCGCTGGTGACCGGCGCTCCGCATATTCGCTTTTACGCTGGTGTGCCGCTGATTGACGCCGACGGTTTCAAGCTCGGTTCGCTGTGCGTGATCGATACCGAGCCGCGTCGCCTGACCGGCCAGCAGGCGCGCGCCTTGCGCGAGCTTGGCGACATCGCGCGCCGTGAGCTCGGCGTCCGCCAGCAGCGTTAAGGCCACATCAGCCCACATAAAAAAACCACGCCGCGTTGCCGGGGCGTGGTTTAGATTTGCCGGGATAAACGCTTATTCGGCGTTCATTTCCTTGAGCAGATTGTCGGCGTGGTCCACGTGTTTCATGTTCCAAAGCATGTAGCGCAGGTCGACCTGGATCGAGCGCGTCATGGCCTTGTTGAAGTCCCAGTCCGAGATGATCGAATCGAGCGTGCCGTCGAAGGCCAGGCCGATGAATTCACCTTTGCTGTTGAGCGCTGCCGAACCGGAGTTGCCGCCGGTGATGTCCAGCGTGGCCAGGTAGTTGACCGGCACGGTTTTCAGCGCCGGATCGACGTACTTGCCAAAGTCCTTGGCCTTGATTGCGTCCAGTTGCGCTTTCGGCGCGTTGAACTCGCCGGTGCCGGTGGCCTTGGCGACCACGCCGGCGACGGTGGTGAACGCTTTCCAGTCGGTGCCGTCGGAACCGGGCTTGCGACCGGCGATCTTGCCGAAGGTCACGCGCAGGGTGCTGTTGGCGTCCGGGTACACGGCCTGGCCCTTGCTGTTCATGTAGGCGATTTTTGCCTTCATGTAGTTGGCATAGGCTTGCTGCAGCTTGCCGCCCAGGTCTTCTTCCTGCTCTTCCTCTTTCAGGTCCGGGCCGTACAGTGCCACGGCAGCCTTGATGAAGCTGTCGTCGCTGGCCTTGAAGTCGGCCGGCTGCTTGTCGATCCAGGCGGTGCGCACGGCCGCGTCGCCGAGCTTGCTGCCGGCGTACAGCTTGTCGAGTGCCGCTTGCAGGTCGGCGCGGCTCATGCCGTCCTTGATGCCGACAACCTGGTCGAAGGCGGCGTTGCGCTGGGCGGCCGGTTGGGCGGCGTACTTCACCAGGCTGTTCATCACCAGTGCCTTGTCGACGGTTTCGTCGTAGTTGCGCACCAGTGCGGCCACGCTCGACTTGATGCGTGGCACGTCGCGGACCTGGTAGCCGGACTTGCGCTCGGTGTCCGGCTTGGCGTTTTCGTTGGCCAGGCGGTACAACATGCGCGCGGTGTTGAGCAGGCGCGGTTTCGACGACGACAGGAAGTAGTCGCGCTTGGTGTCGGCGTCGCGCTCGGCAATCAGCTGTTCCACGGCCGCGATGTCGGCGCCGAATTCCTGCTTGCGGGCGGCGTTGGCGTTGATCCACTGTTTCAGCGCTTCATGCTCGGCGGTCTTGCGGGCCAGCATGTCGCTGCCGGCGTACGAGTCCAGCATGCCCTGGCGGTTCTTGTAGTAGTTGTTGATGCTGGCCACTTGCGATGCGTACTTGAGCGCGGTGTCCTTGTTGTCCTTGGTGGTCTCGGCAATGATCGCCAGGTTCTCGCCCGACGATTTCACGAAGGCCGGGTAGCTCCAGTCGAACGTGTAAGCCACTTCCGATGGCAGGCGGTGGCGGTTGGTGCGGCCCGGGTAGCCCAGCACCATGACGAAGTCGCCTTCCTTCACGCCTTGCTTGGCCAGTTTCAGGAAGTGCTGCGGCACGTACGGCACGTTATCCTTGCTGAAGTCGGCAGCCTTGCCGTCCTTGCTGACATATGCACGGTAAAAACCGTAGTCGCCGGTGTGGCGCGGCCACATCCAGTTGTCGGTGTCGCCACCGAATTTGCCGACGCCGGCAGGCGGCGCGTGCACCAGGCGCACGTCGCGGATTTCCAGTTGCTTGATCAGGTAAAACTCGAGGCCGCCGTAGAACGACGACACGGTGCAGCGGTGGCCGGCGTCTTTTTCGCACTCGGCCTGGATGGTCTTGGTGTTTTTCTCGATCGCGTCGAGGCGGGCCTTGCCGTTCAACTTGGCCACGTCGGCAGTGATCACCTGCTTGCTGACATCGGTGACCGCCTTGGTCACGAAGATGCGGCTGCCAGGGGCGGCCGGCAGTTCTTCGCCCAGGGTCTTGGCCAGGAAGCCGTTGGCCAGCAAATCGCGCTCGGGCGTGGAGTTGTGGGCCACGCTGCCATACACGCAGTGGTGGTTGGTGGCGACCAGGCCTTGCGGCGAGACGAACGACGCCGAGCAGCCGCCCAGGCTGACGATGGCGCCCATCGGGAACTCGGTCAGCTTGGTCAGCGAGGCAGGGTCGAGCGACAGGCCGGCCGCTTTCAGTTGTTTGGCTACTTGTGGCAGCTGTTGTGGCATCCACATGCCTTCGTCGGCGTGGGCGGCAGCGGTTGTGCTCAGGATGGCGAGCGCGATCAGTGTCTTATGCATTTGTTATATATCGTTTTCCAAAGTGGTGATTGGGAACAGCGGGTGGAGTATATCAACAAAAAAAAGCCCTGCGCATCCACGGCGGTGGATCGCAGGGCTTTGTTGCAATGCCGGGGAATCAGTCGGCTTTGATGGCTTCGATCTGGATCGCCAGCTTGACTTCCGGCGAGAACGCGGGCAGACCGATATTGAGGCCGAAGTCGCTGCGCTTGAACTCGGCGGTGGCGTCGGCGCCGCACGCTTCCTTCTTGTAGCGCGGATGCATGATGCATTTGAACTTGTCGATCTTCAGCGACACCGGCTTGGTCACGCCCATCATGGTCAGCTCGCCGTCCACGCCCACCAGCTTGTCGCCGTCGAACTTGAAGGTTTTGCCGACGTAGGTCATGGTGGGATACTTGGCCACGTTGAACATGGTGTCGTCCTTGGCGTGCTTGTTCATCGCATCGAGGCCGAAGTCGATCGAGTCGGCCTCGATC
Source organism: Duganella sp. FT27W (assembly GCF_009295655.1). Lineage (NCBI taxonomy): Bacteria > Pseudomonadati > Pseudomonadota > Betaproteobacteria > Burkholderiales > Oxalobacteraceae > Duganella > Duganella sp. FT27W. The sequence continues at coordinate 290,929 of NZ_WHIV01000006.1, read as the reverse complement.
TTGACGTTCAGCGCGCCGGTCTTGGCTGCCGGATCGAGCGTTACCGTGCCGCTGCTCTTGTTGAACTTGCCGCGCCAGACGGACAGGCCCATGTGGTCGGCCTCGAAGCTCGGGAACGTGTGGGTCGGGTCGAGATTGTAGGTCGTGCTCGCTGCCATCGACGAAGCGGTGGCGGCGGTCAACAGCGTGGCGATCAGTAACTTCAGCTTCATGCGAGGTATCTCCCTGGTGGTGGTTGTGATTGATTAGCCGGCGACAACGTGGAACTTCAGGACCACTTCATCGGCAACCATGCTGGTGTCTTTCCATTCGCCTTCGCCGATATTGTAGGCCAGGCGCTTGATCGGCAGGGCGCCGTCGAATACCTGCTTGCCGCCTTCGGTTTTCACGGTCAGCGGGAAGGTGACGTCGGTGGTCTTGCCCTTGACGGTCAGCTTGCCGGTGACGGTCAATTTACCGGCGCCGGCGGCCTTGATCGAGCTCGAGACGAACGTCGCTTTCGGGAACTGGGCAGCGTTGAACCATTCTTTCTTGGCCACTTCCTTGTTGTAGTCGGGGTCGCCCATGTCGAGGCTGGCCGTTTCCACTTCCACGGTTGCTTTCGACGCGTCCGGCTTGGCCGCGTCGTAGTCGATGGTGGCGGTGAATTTCTTGAATTTCGATTCGATCGGCACGTTCATCTGCTTGAAGGTGGCGCTGACCGTGGATTTGGCGGGATCGGCCTTGAGCACGGCGGCGCCGGCGATCAGGCTCACGCCCAGCAGGGAGACGAAGGCGAGTTTGTTCAGGGTTTTCTTCAGTGTTTTCATGTAGGGCTCCGGGTAAGTAAAGTCGTGGAATTAGAACGGCAGCATGCGTTTGAGCGTGGTGTCGCGGTCAAAAAAGTGATGCTTGAGGGCGGCCAGGGCATGGGCGACAACTGCGCCCGCCATGGTCATGACCAGGACGTAGTGCACCGTCTTCAACAGCGCCTTGAGTTCAGGGTCGGGGGCGATGATCATCGGCAGTTGCACCAGCTTCAGGTACACCACCGGCACGCCGGCCGCGCTGCCGTACAGGTAGCCGGAAATAGGCGCGGCAAACATCAGGAAGTACAGCAGGTAGTGCATGCCTTCGGCCAGCTTGTGCTGGAGCGGAGGAATGCTGGCCAGCGCCGCAGGCGGCTTGTGCGACAGGCGCCACAGCAGGCGTATCGCCACCAGGGCCAGTACCGTCACACCGATCCATTTATGCCAGGAAAAGTATTTGAGCTTGGTGGGCGAGAAGCCGGGAATGGCAACCATGGTCAGCCCGAGGAAAAAGGCTGCGATGATCATCAGGGCGATCAGCCAGTGCAGGAGCATGGCTGTCTTGGTATAGCGTTGCATAGGCGCTCCAGAAATTAGTACGTGTTAGGACTAAATCGGACTATAGCAAACAAATAATTCTTTTGCTTAACTTTGCATTAAACCAGAATAAAAAAGCCCCCGGAACTTTTCAGTTGCGGGGGCTAGTGTAAGCGAGTTTGCTTTACAACATCAGATGGCTTTTGCCAGAGTGGCGGCGATACCGATGTAATTGGCCGGCGTCATCGCCAGCAGGCCATCCTTGGCTTCCTGCGGAATTGCCAGGCCGGTGATGAAGTCGCGCAGTGCGTCTTTCGAGATGCCCTTGCCGCGCGTGAGTTCCTTCAACTGCTCGTACGGGTTCTCGATGCCGTAGCGGCGCATCACGGTTTGCACCGGCTCGGCCAGCACTTCCCAGTTGGCGTCGAGGTCGGCTGCCAGGCGGGCCGGGTTCACTTCGAGCTTGTTCAGGCCGCGCAGGCAGCTGTCGTAGGCCAGCAGCGTGTAGCCGAAGCCCACGCCGATATTGCGCAGCACGGTCGAGTCGGTCAGGTCGCGTTGCAGGCGCGAGACCGGCAGTTTTTCCGACAGGTGTTTCAGCACGGCGTTGGCCAGGCCCAAGTTGCCTTCGGAGTTTTCGAAGTCGATCGGGTTGACCTTGTGCGGCATGGTCGACGAACCGATTTCGCCAGCCTTCAGCTTTTGCTTGAAGTAGCCGAGCGATACATAGCTCCAGATGTCGCGGTTCAGGTCCAGCAAGATGGTGTTGGCGCGGGCAAAGGCGTCGAACAATTCGGCCATGTAGTCGTGCGGCTCGATCTGGATCGTGTACGGATTGAATTCCAGGCCCAGGCGGGTTTCGATCACGTCTTTCGAGAACGCTGCCCAGTCGAACGACGGGTAGGCCGACAGGTGGGCGTTGTAGTTGCCCACGGCGCCATTCATCTTGCCCAGGATTTCCACTTGCTCGATACGCTTGATCGCGCGCTGCAGGCGGGCCACGACGTTGGCCATTTCCTTGCCCAGGGTGGTCGGGCTGGCGGTCTGGCCGTGAGTGCGCGAGAGCATCGGCAGTTCGGCGTTGGCGTGGGCGATTTCGGTCAGCTTGGCAATCACGTTGCGCAGCGACGGCAGCATCACGGTGTCGCGCGCGGCCTTGAGCATCATGCCGTGCGAGGTGTTGTTGATGTCTTCCGAGGTGCAGGCGAAGTGGATGAATTCGGAGGCGGCGACGAGTTCCGGCACATCCTTCACTTGTTCCTTGAGCCAGTACTCCACGGCCTTGACGTCGTGGTTGGTGACGGCTTCGATTTCCTTGATGCGAGCGGCGTCCTGCTCGGTGAAGTTCGAGGCGATCTTGTCCAGCAGGGCCGAGCCTTCGGCCGAGAACGGCTTGATCTCGTCGAAGCCCGCCAGCGACAGCGCTTGCAGCCACGAGATTTCCACCTTGACGCGGTGGTGCATAAAGCCGGACTCGGACAGGATGGGACGCAGCAGATCGGTTTTACCGGCGTAGCGGCCGTCCAGCGGGGACAGCGCCGACAGCGTGGAGTAAGGAGTAGTGGTCATGATGGCAGGGGTAGGGTGAAAAATGCGCAAAGGCAGATTTTACCATTGGCAGAGCAGGTGCCTGCCGATGTTATACTCACCACCGATCTTCAACCCCGGCCTGTGCTTCGGTCATCTACGTTAGCGTGCTATGAAACTCATCGGTTCCCTCGGCAGTCCTTATGTCCGCAAAGTGCGCGTTGTGCTGGCCGAGAAAAAACTCGACTACCAGTTCGAACTGGAAAATGTCTGGGCGCCCGATACCGCCATCAGCAAGCTCAACCCGCTGGGCAAGGTGCCGAGCCTGGTCATGGACGACGGCTCGGTGATGATCGATTCGCGCGTGATGGTCGAGTACCTTGATACGCTCACGCCCGTGTGCAAGCTGCTGCCAGCCAACAGCCGCGACCGCGCCGACGTCAAGTGCTGGGAAGCGCTGGCCGACGGCATCATCGACGCGGCGGTCATCGTGCGCCTCGAACGCCTGCGGCCGATCGAGCTGCAAAGCGAGGACTGGGTGGCGCGCCAGCAGGGCAAGGTCAAGCTGGGCCTGGCCGCGCTGTCCGACAAGCTCGGCGACCTGCCTTACTGCATGGGCAAGAATTATTCGCTGGCCGACGTCGCGGTCGGCTGCACGCTGGGCTGGCTGGCATTCCGTTTCCCCGACATCGGCTGGCGCGACGACCACGCCAACCTGGCGCGCCTGTTCGACAAGCTGTCCGAGCGCCAGTCGTTCAAGGACACTTTCCCGTCCGCCTGACTGATGGCCGACTCCAAGCCGTCCGCCGACGACAGCAACCCGTCCGCCGCCCAGCAGCGGCGCCTGCAAATGGCCGACATTGCGCGCCTGGCCGGCGTGTCTACGTCCACCGTGTCGCGCGCGCTGGCCGGCAGTAAACTGGTTAGTGAAGAGACGCGGGTGCGCATCATGGAACTGGCGCGCTCGCTCAAGTACACCATCAATATCGGCGCGCAAAACCTGCGCATGAAGCAGAACCGCACCATCGGCGTGGTGATCCCGTACGACCACAACACGCGCCAGCACCTGTCCGACCCGTTCTTTCTCGGCATGCTCGGCAGCCTGGCCGATGCGCTGACCGAACTCGGTTTCGACATGCTGGTCTCGCGCGTGGACGCCGACGAACTCGACGCCGCTGCCGCGCCGTTCGACACCGGCCGCGTGATCGGCATCGTGCTGATCGGCCAGTGGCGCCACCACGACCAGTTGAACCAGCTGGCCGCGCGCCATGTGCCGATCGTGGTGTGGGGCGCGCAACTGCCGCAGCAGCTGTACTGTACCGTGGGCGGCGACAACGTCACCGGCGGCGAGCTGGCCGTCGACCATCTGCTGGAACAGGGCCGGCGCCGCATCGCCTTCTTTGGCGACATCAACCTGCCCGAGGTCGGGCTGCGCTATACCGGCTACTGCCGCGCCCTGCAACGCGCGGGTGTCGGCATTGATCCGGAACTGCTGGTGCCGGTGTCGTTCCTGCCGTCGGGCGGACAGCAGGCGGTCGAGGAACTGCTGCGCCGGGGCGTGGCGTTCGACGCCATCTTTGCCGGCTCCGACCTGCTGGCCATGATGTCGATTAACGCCATGCGCGAGCACGGCCTGTACGTGCCGGGACAGGTGGCCGTGGTCGGCTACGACGATATCGAATTGTCGAGCTATTTCCACCCGCCGCTGACCACGATCCGCCAGCCGATCCGCGAAGCGGGCCGCGCGCTGGTGACGTCGCTGCTGGAACTGATCGAGGGCCGCGAAGCGCCGTCGCAACAACTGCCGACCACCCTTGTCGTGCGCAGCAGCAGCCGCACAGTCTGAGGATTGTGGGGTTTATGCAACCGATTGCATAACTATTTATACCGCAGCGCAGCAATCCACATCCATTCATTCCCTATGAGATTTCAGGTGATCATTCTGCATGGATAGCTTTGTGCAGCACGGTATGCAATCGATTGCATTAATTTTCATTCCGGTGAATAATGGCACATCTGCTCAATAATGCAGCAGAGCAAAACGACAACAACACCGGAGATCACCATGATTCAACGCACCCCCAAACTGGGCGGCATCGCCGCCGCTGTCGCTATCGCCATGTTGCACCTGGGCGCCCACGCACAAGACACCACCGCCGCTGCGCCAGCAGCCCAACCAGACGGCCTGAACATGGAACGCGTGATCGTCACCGGCACCACGCTGGGCTCGTCGAAGATGAAATCAAGCGTGTCGATCAGTACCATCGAGGGCGACGCCATCCAGAACGCCGCACCGCTCAGCGCCGCTGAAGTGCTGCGCTCGGTGCCGGGCGTGCGCGCCGAATCGTCGGGTGGCGAAGGCAACGCCAACATCACCGTGCGCGGTGTGCCGGTCTCGGCCGGTGGCGCGCGCTACGTGCAAATCCAGGAAGACGGCCTGCCGGTGCTGCAATTCGGCGACTTCAACTTCACCACGCCCGACAGCTTCGTCAAGATCGACGGCACGCTCGACCACCTGGAAGTGGTGCGCGGCGGCTCGGCCTCCACCCTGGCCACCAACGCCCCGGGCGGCATCATCAACTTCATCACCAAGACCGGCGAAGAGCAGGGCGGCAAGATTGCCATCAGCCGCGGCCTCGGCTACGACGAAACCCGCTATGACTTCAGCTACGGCGCGCCGATCTCGGACAAGACCCGCTTCTTCATCGGCGGTAACTACCGCACCGGCGAAGGCGTGCGCGACACCGGCATGAGCACCGCCAGCGGCGGCCAGGTGCGCGGCAATATCACGCACGAACTCGACAACGGCTTCATCCGCCTGTCGTTCAAGCACCTCGACGACAAGACCCCGACCGCGCTGCCGGTGCCGGTGAGCGTGAACAACCAGCACATCAGCGAAATCCCGGGCATCGACCCGCGCACGGTCAGCTTCTACTCGCCGTACTGGACCCGCGACGTGGTCCTGAGCAAGAACAACACGCCGGTCTCCACCGATGTCAACGACGGCCTGCACGTCAAGAGCAACACCTTCGGCCTCGAAGGCTCGTTCAAGCTCGGCGACGGCTGGACCCTGTCGAACAACTTCCGCACCGCCGACAACAGCGGCCGCTTCACCGGCATCTTCGCCGGCAACAACGGCACGGTCGGCAACTACACCATCGCCACCGGTCCGAACCGCGGCCAGGCCTACAACGGCCGCGCGTTTTCGGCCGTGGTGTTCAACACGTCGATCGACGACGCCGGTAACACCCTCAACGACACCAAGCTGTCGAAGACCTTTGCCCTCGGCGGCGGCGCCAAGCTGACCACCACGGCGGGCCTGTACCTGTCGAACCAGAAGCTGGCGCTGACCTGGAACTTCAATGAATACCTGATGCAGGCCACCGGCGACAAGCCGGCCCTGTTACGCACGGCCAGCGCCACCCCGGGCCTGGTCGGCCCGGCCTTCGGCGGCTGCTGCTCGCGCGCCGTGGACATGGAATACAAGACCACGTCGCCGTACCTGAACGTCGGTTACGAAGTAGGTGCGCTGAACCTGGACGCCAGCGTGCGCCGCGATAACCAGAAAGCCACCGGCACCGCCAACCTGGCCTCGGCCAGCACCTCGGCCAATGCCGTCAACGGCCTGCTGTACAACCCGGCCACCGAACAGATGGTCAACTACAAGGTGGACCATACTTCGTACTCGGTTGGTGGTAACTACCGCATCACCAGCAACCTGGCGGCGTTCGCCCGCGTGAGCGATGGCGTGGCCTTCAATGCCGACCGCATCCTGTTCGGCACCCCGCTCGACGGCAGCGCGCCGATCAACATCAACACCGTCAAGCAGTACGAAGGCGGCGTGAAGTGGCGCAGCGGCGGCGTGAGCACGTTCGTGACCCTGTTCCAGGCCAAGACCGACGAGAGCAACTACGAAGCGACCACCCAGCGCAGCACCTCGAATCGCTACGACGCCAAGGGCGTGGAACTGGAAGGCGCGTACAGCATCGGCGACTTCCGCATCACCGGCGGCGCCACCTACACCCATGCCAAGATCGTCGGCACGGCAGCGGCGGACGTGGCCAACATCGGCAACACCCCGCGCCGCCAGGCCAAGTGGATTTACCAGGTGGCGCCAAGCTACACCTTCGGCGATGCTACCGTGGGCGCCAGCGTGGTCGGTACCGGCAAATCGTGGGGCGACGATGCGCACACCATCATCATGCCGTCGTATGCGATCGTGAACGCGTTCGTGAACTACCGCGTGACCGAAAAGGCGACCATTGCCCTCAGCGCCAACAACCTGTTCAACAAGATCGGCTACACCGAGATCGAAGGCGACGGCCATGCCGCACGCTCGGTCACCGGCCGCGCCGTCAAGGCGACCGTTTCCTACGCCTTTTAATTAGCCCAAGCACACCGACCATGGCCCCTGATGTTTTTGCCGACCGCCTGCTGGCGGTCCTTCCCGACGAACTGCGCGCGCCGGCGGCGCAGCGCCTGGCCACCAGTGGCCCGGTGCTGCACCGGTTGCTGGCCGGCCTGTACGGCGACCGCTGCGGCCACGCCGGTTTCGATGCCTGGTTCGGCAACCTGCTGGAGTCGCTGGGCCGGCTGCACGCCGAGCGCGCGCCGGCACTGCACGCGCAGGACGCACAGCGCGCGGCCGATCCAGGCTGGTTCCTCGACCAGCGCATGCTCGGCTACTGCACCTATGTGCAAAAGTTCGGTGGCGACCTGAATGGCGTGGCGCGGCGCATTCCGTACCTGGAAGAGCTGGGCGTGACGTATCTGCACCTGCTGCCGTTCCTGCGCCCGCGCTCTGGTGAAAACGATGGCGGCTTTGCCGTCACCAGTTTCGACGAAGTCGATCCGGCACTCGGGAGCAATGCCGACCTCGAAGCGCTCACGGAACAGCTGCGCGGCGCCGGCGTGAGCCTGTGCTCGGACCTGATCCTCAACCACGTGGCCGACGACCACGCGTGGGCGCTGGCCGCCAAGGCCGGCGATGCGGATGCCCGCGCCCGGTTCCACGTGTTCCCGGACCGCGACCTGCCGGATCGCCACGAGCGCACGCTGGGCCAGGTGTTCCCGCAGGTGGCGCCCGGTAATTTCACGTACGTGGAAGCGGCCGGCGGCTGGGTCTGGACCACGTTCTACCCGTACCAGTGGGACCTGAACTGGTCGAACCCGGACGTATTTGCCGAGATGGCGGCCGTGATGCTGCGCCTGGCCAACCGCGGCATCGAAGCGTTCCGCCTCGACTCCACCGCCTTCCTGTGGAAGCGCGAAGGCACCAACAGCATGAACCAGCCCGAGGCGCACCAGCTGCTGCAAGCGCTGCGCGCCATCGTCGATATCGTCGCGCCGGGTGTGCTGCTGAAAGCCGAGGCGATCGTGCCCACGCGCGAACTGCCCGCCTACCTGGGCAGTGCCGACGCGCCCGAATGCCATATCGCCTACCACAGCAGCCTGATGGCGGCCGGCTGGGTGGCGCTGGCCGAGCAGGATACCGAAGTACTGCGCGCCGTGGTGAACAACACGCCGGACCTGCCGCGCGCGGCGACCTGGCTCAGTTATGTGCGCTGCCACGACGACATCGGCTGGAACGTGCTGCGCGCCGAAGCGGGCGAGAACAGCGCAGCACGGCTGGCAGCCGCCTCGCGCTTCTTTGCCGGCGCCATGCCGGGCAGCTATGCGCGCGGCGCGATTTTCCAGAGCACCGATCCCAACGCGGCGCACGGCAGCAACGGCATGGCCGCGTCGCTGACCGGTTTGCAGACGGCCGTCACCGAAGAAGAACGCGCGCTGGCGCTGCGCCGCATGTTGCTGCTGCACGGCCTGGCGCTGAGCTTTGGCGCGCTGCCGGTGCTGTACATGGGCGACGAGCTGGCGATGCTGAACGACGAGAGCTACCTGGCCCGCCCCGAGCACGCGATGGACAGCCGCTGGCTGCACCGCCCCGTGTTCGACCAGCAGCGCTGGGAACACCGCCACGACGCCGGCACCACCGCAGGCGCGATGTACGAAGGGCTGGCGCAGTTGCTGCGCGCCCGCCGTGGCCACGACGCCCTGGCTGCCGGCGCCCCGCGCACCTTGCTGGCCGATGCGCCGGCCGGCGTGCTGGCGCTGGCGCGCGGCGAACGCTTCCTCACGCTGTTCAACTTCTCGGCAACGCCGCAGCAGTACCCGCTCGATGGCGCGTGGCGCGACGTTGTTACGCCTGGTCTCCTGACCGGAACGTTGACGCTGGCGCCGTACGCGCTGCACTGGCTGGTGCGCGAATAATTCCAAACCGGCCCCCAGGGCTGGGATACACTCGTCCGCAAGGGCGCGGAGACAAGCATGAACCAACAAACCATCGCCGTATTCGGCGAATCGCTGGTGGACGACTTCATCACCGAACAGGTGGTGGGCGGCGCACCGTTCAACGTGGCGCGCAACCTGGCCGCTTTCGGCGTGGCGACCCTGATGGTCACCCGCATCGGTGAAGATAAAAACGGCGCGCTGGTGCGGCGCGAGTTCGAGCGTTTCGGCATGACCGAGGCTGGCCTGCAAATCGACGCCCTGGAAGCGACCGGCCGCGTGGTGGTCGAGCGCAATGACGCCGGCCATCGCTTCATCATCCTGCCCGACCAGGCCTACGACTACGTCGCTGCAGCACCGGCACTGGCCGCGCTGGCAGCCTCAAAGCCGTCGGTGCTGTACTTCGGCACCATGGCCCAGCGCCACGAAACCTCGCGCGCCACCGTGCGCGCCATGCTCGAGGCCTCGAAGGCGCAACGCTACCTGGACCTGAACGTGCGCGACGGCCAGGTCACCGAACGCTGCGCGTTCGAGTCGCTGCACCTGGCCGATATCGTCAAGGTCAACGAGGAAGAACTGAAGGACCTGTTCAAGTGGTACACCCACACGCAGCCCGGCACCAAATCGGTCGATAGCCGCGAGATGGCCGACGCCTGCCAGGCGCTGATGCGCACCTTTAACCTGCAAACCCTGATCGTCACGCTCGGTGAGCGCGGCGCGATGGTGTTCGAGGCCGACGGCGCCGTCACCATCAACCAGGAGTGCCACGCGCCAGCCCACATCGTCGATACCGTGGGGGCGGGCGATGCGTTTTCCGCCGTGTTCCTGTATGGCCAGGCACAAGGCTGGCCGCTGCCATTGACCCTGGCGCGCGCCAACGCGTTTGCCGGCGCCATTTGCGGCGTGGCCGGCGCGGTGCCAACCGATATCGGTTTCTACGCGCCGTGGCTGGCTGCCTGGCACGCGGGGCAGGTGCTGCCACCGGCAGCGGACCTGGGAGTGGCCGCATGAAGCCGCACCTGTCGTTCTGGCAGATCGTCAACATGAACATCGGGTTCTTCGGGATCCAGTTCAGCTTTGGCCTGCAGCAGAGCAGCATGAGCCCGATCTACAAGTACCTGGGCGCGGACGAGGCGAGCCTGCCTTACCTGTGGCTGGCCGGCCCGATGACCGGCCTGCTGGTGCAACCGCTGATCGGCGCCATGAGCGACCGCACCGTCACGCGCTGGGGCCGGCGCACGCCGTACTTCCTGATCGGCGCCATCCTGTGCAGCCTGGGCCTCTTGGCCATGCCGTTCAGTCCCACCTTGTGGATGGCCGCCAGCCTGCTGTGGATCCTGGACGCCGCCAACAACGTCACCATGGAGCCGTACCGCGCCTTCGTTTCCGACAAGCTCGCGCCCAAGCAGCACTCGCTGGGCTTCCTCACCCAAAGCGCGTTTACGGGGCTGGGGCAAACGCTCGCTTACCTGACACCGTCGCTCTTGGTGTGGATGGGCATGAACAAGGACGCCGTCAACGGCAGCCATATTCCGCACATCGTGATTGCCGCCTTCATGATCGGCGCCGTATTCTCGATCACGTCGGTGCTGTGGACCCTCAAAACCACGCCCGAGCATCCGCTTTCGCCGGTGGAGCTGGCCGAGATCCGTTCGCGCCCGGTGGGCTGGCGCCACACGCTGGGCGATATTGTCACCGCCATCCGTGAAATGCCGGAGACCATGCGCCAGCTGGCCTGGGTAAAACTGTTCCAGTGGTATGCGATGTTCTGCTATTGGCAGTACATCATGCTGTCGCTGTCCACCACCTTGTATGGCACCACCGACCAGGCCTCGCAGGGCTTCCGCGATGCCGGTTTGCTGGCCGGGCAGGTGGGGGCGTTCTATAACTTCATCGCGTTTGTCGGTGCGCTGGCGCTGGTGCCCTTTACGCGCCGTTATGGCCCGAAGATTACTCACAGCGTATGCCTGACCCTGGCCGGCTTTGCCATGATGAGCATCCCGTCGATTCATTCAGAGGCGCTGCTGTTCGTGCCGATGATCGGCATCGGCCTGGCGTGGGCCAGCATCATGGGCAATCCGTACGTGATGCTGGCAGGCTGCATCCCACCCGAGCGGACCGGCGTCTATATGGGCATCTTCAACATGTTCATCGTGCTGCCGATGATCATCCAGATCTTCACGCTGCCGCTGTACTACCGCAGCCTGTTGGGTGGCAACCCGGAAAACGTGATACGCCTGGCCGGCGTGCTGATGCTGTGCGGCGCGGTCGCGGTGCTGTTCGTGAAAATTAAAAAGCCGCAGGCGGAATCGCTTCCGGCTGCGGCTTGATGAAACCTGCCCGCTACGTCGGGCAGTTTTTTTATTCGCTGTGCATCTGGCTTTGCAGGTAGTTCTGGGTGCCGACCTTGGCGATCAGGTCTTGCTGGGTTTCCAGCCACTCGATGTGCTCTTCGGTGTCTTCCAGGATCATCAACAGCAGGTCGCGCGAGACATAGTCGCCGACTTTCTCGGCAGTGGCGATGCCTTCCTTGACCGTGATGTGGGCAGCTTTTTCCAGCTTCAGGTCGCAGGCTATCATTTCTTCGGTGTTCTCGCCGATCATGATCTTGTGCATGGCCTGCAGGTTCGGCAGGCCGTCGAGCATCAGGATGCGGTCGATCAGTTTGTCGGCGTGCTTCATTTCACCAATCGACTCTTCGTATTCCTTCTTCGCAATTTTTTCCAGGCCCCAGTGGCGGTACATGCGTGCGTGCAGGAAGTACTGGTTGATGGCAGTCAGTTCATTGGTCAGCTGTGCGTTCAGCAAGCGGATAACGTCGGCGTCGCCCTTCATATGCGGCTTTCTCAAATGGTTACAATGACCGCATTCTGCCACGAACTTCGCCGCGATGTGAAGTTAATTTCGCTTAAATGCAGTAAATACGTATTTAATTGCGCGTAACGAGACCAGTGAGAATAATGAGAACAATTAGCATGCGCATCTGACGTCGTTTGCGCGGGTTTAGCTGTGTGTGAAGCAGCCAACCTAGTGCGCACGCGCTCGAGGCTAGTATGGGTGTTCGAACTTTTCACCCAACAGGAGCGCCCCATGGATTCGATCAACGCCAACCAGCCGGAACACAACCACGAAGACCTGATGGGCCAGGACGCCATCAAGAAGATCCGCGACCTGGTCGACAGCACCCCCGAATGCTTCTTCTGCACCAGCGATGCCGGCGGCCCCGGCGACACCCGTCCAATGCATACGATGCAGGTCGATGACCTGGGCAACCTCTGGTTCTTCAGTGCCAGCGACAGCCTGAAAAACCGCGAACTGGCCGCCGATCCGTCGGCCACGCTGTATTTTCAGGGAGCGTCGCACGAGTTCCTGCACTTGGAGGGCATCGCCACCGTGCTGCGCGATCCGGTCAAGCAAAAGGAATTGTGGAACTTTACGCTGAAGACGTGGTTCACCGAAGGCGAGGACGACCCGCGCATCACGCTGATCAAGTTCGCGCCAACCTACGGCTACTACTGGGACACCAAGCACGGACGTGCTGTGGCAGGAGTGAAGATGCTGGTGGGGGCTATTACCGGCAAGACCCTCGATGATTCCATCGAAGGCCGCCTGGACGTTTGAGGCTGTCTTAACCCAATTGGAAATTGATCGGCACCAGCGCATACACGGGGATGGCCTTGCCATCCTCGATATACGGCTTGTACAGCGCGCGCAGCACGGCCTGGCGGCCGGCTTCGTCGAGGTTGGTCGAGCCTGACGATTTCTGAATCAGCACTTGCTCGGCCTCGCCCTTGACGTTGATCAGCACGCGCAGCAGCACGGTGCCGCTTTCGCCCATGCGGCGGGCGATATTGGGGTACACCGGTTGCGGCGCCCGGATATAGTCGGCGCCGTGGATGGTCTTGGGTGCAGCTGGTGCAGGCGCGGGCGGTGTCGGCGTGGGCGTGGTGACAGCCACCGGTGTAGCGGGCGGGGTCGGCTCGGCGTTACGCGGCGAAGGCGGCGCGACCGTGATGGTCGGCTGCGTTTGCGGCGTGGGCAGGACCGGCATCGGCGGAATAAACTTCGGCACTTGCACGACCATCGGCACGATCTTCGGTTCCGGTGGGGGCTTGGGCGGCTCGGGCGACGCCACGAAGCTGACCGTAACGACCTTGGGCATGACGGCTTGCGCCACCTTGTTGAGCATGCCGGTGCTCATCATCCAGAACAGCACTCCATGTACTGCGACAATTGCCGCCAGTGGGGCTGCCTTGCGTCCGCGTACGCGCCATAACCGCCGGGCGCGCCACATCAGGCCGGAGCCATCCACGGACATCGCGCTCGCGGTCCGTTCATAGAGCATTGTATTCATGATTAGTTGGTAAACACTGGGCGCTTGAGCACAGTTTCTTCGATGGCGGCAGCCTGGGCGGTGGCCAGATGCTCGTTCAAAATGTCTTCAGCGCAGCTGAAACATTGGCCGCAGCAGGTGGCAACGCCGAGATCGCGGCGCAGTTCTTCCATCGACGTGATGCCAAACTCCATGGCTTGACGGATTTCACGATCAGATATGTTGTTGCAGACACATACAATCATTGATGCACCTTCTGGCTAGGCTCGCTACTGCGGGTTGGAGACTGCAAAAAGTTGGTCTTTAATAAGATTGCAATCAACTAAGCTTGCTATTAATTAAGATTGCTACCAACTTAATGCGAATCATTATCATTAGCCGTATACTGCCTCAGTTCCGTTGCGGATGCAAGCCTAAATAGTAGTCATTCGCATTAACGAATATAATGCTAGTATCCTGTTCTTTGCCGCACTAAAAGTTTGTTGCGCGCAGCCGACAAGTGCCGACTCACCAGCCTGGATTTAGCATATGACGCAAGCTGTTCCCTTTCTCACTCTCGATGCGCTCGCTGTCGGCGCCTCGGCCATCGTCACCCAGGTCGCCCCCGGCGATGTCGCCGAAGACGGCGTGTCGCTGTCGCGCCGCCTGATGGAACTCGGTTTCGTGCCCGGCGAAAAAGTCCGCCTGCTCAAGCGCGGCATGCCCGGCGGCGAACCGCTGGCCATCAAGGTGGGCAACTCCACCTTTGCCTTGCGCCGCTTTGAAGCAGCGCTGATTTCGATCCAACCGGAATAATTAATAATGGCTGTCGTAGAAAAAACGGTGCCGGGTGTTCATAACGCACCGGCCAATGCCCTGCCACCCGTCGTGGCCCTGCTGGGAAATCCCAATTGCGGCAAGACCGCGCTGTTCAACCGCCTGACCGGCGCGCGCCAGAAAGTGGCCAATTACGCGGGCGTCACCATCGAACGCAAGGAAGGCGCCTTTAACTCGCAAGCCGGCCACACCTTCCGCGTGCTCGACCTGCCGGGCGCCTACAGCCTCACCGCCCACACCCCGGACGAAGCGATCACGCGCGACGTGGTGGCGGGCCTGCGCCGGGGCGACGCCGCGCCGGACGTGCTGGTGTGCGTGGTCAACGCCACCAACCTGCGCCTGAACCTGCGCCTGGTGCTGGAAGTGCAGCGCCTGGGCCTGCCCATGCTGCTGGCGCTGAACATGGTCGACGTGGCCAAGAAGCGCGGCGTCGTCATCGACACCGCGCGCCTGTCGCAGGAGCTGGGCATGCCGGTGGTGGAAACCGTGGCCGTGCAGCCGGGCGGCGAAAAGGCGCTGGTCGCCGCGCTCGACGCCATGCTGCCGCTGCCGCAGGTCGTTACCAAGCCGCTGTCGGCCATCGACGCGGTGTCGGTGGAAGAGACCCAGCGCGAAGTACGCCGCATCATCGCTGCCGCTGTCAGCGGCGACGACGAAACATCGTCCACGTCCGAAAAAATCGATAGCGTGGTGCTGCACCCGGTGGTCGGCCCGATCATCCTGGCCGTACTGATGTTCTTCGTGTTCCAGGCCGTGTTCAGCTGGGCCGCCACGCCGATGGACATGATCACCGGCGCCTTCGAGCACCTCGGTGCGGTGCTGGGCGAGTACGTGCCGGAGGGCCACCTGCGCAGCCTGCTGGTCGATGGCATCATCGGCGGCGTGGGCGGCGTGTTGGTGTTCCTGCCGCAGATTCTGATCCTGTTCTTCTTCATCCTGATGCTCGAGGACTGCGGCTACCTGCCGCGCGCCGCCTTCCTGCTCGACCGCCTGATGGGCGGCGTGGGCCTGTCGGGCCGCGCCTTCATCCCGCTGCTGTCGAGCTTTGCCTGCGCCATTCCCGGCGTGATGGCCGCGCGCACGATACAAAACCGGCGCGACCGGTTTGTCACCATCATGATCGCGCCGTTGATGACGTGTTCCGCGCGCCTGCCGGTGTACGCACTGGTGATCGCCGCCTTCATCCCGAGCCGCGAAGTGCTCGGCATCATGAACCTGCAAGGCCTGGTGCTGTTCATCCTGTACGTGGCCGGCATCGTCTCGGCCATGCTGGTGGCGTACGTCATGAAGCGCACCATGGGCGGCAAGGGCAAGCATCCGTTGATGATGGAACTGCCGGCCTACCACTGGCCGCACCTGCGCAACCTGGCGCTGGGCCTGTGGGAACGCGCCAAGATTTTCGTCACCCGCGTCGGCACCATCATCCTCAGTCTCACCATCATCTTGTGGGCACTGAGCTCGTTCCCGGACGCGCCGGAAGGCGCCACCCAGCCGGCCATCTATTACAGCGTGGCGGGCATCATCGGCCGCGGCCTCGAATACATCTTCGCGCCAATTGGCTTCAACTGGCAGATCTGCATCGCGCTGGTGCCCGGCATGGCCGCGCGCGAAGTGGCGGTGGGTGCGCTGGGCACCGTGTATGCGATGTCGCAGACCGGCGACGAATTGGCCAATTCGCTGGCGCCCGTGCTGGCCGCCAGCTGGGGTCTGCCGACCGCGCTGTCGCTGTTGGCCTGGTTCGTGTTTGCGCCGCAGTGCCTGGCCACCCTGAGTACGGTCCGCCGTGAAACCAACAGCGTCAAAGCTGCCTGGTTCATGGCCGGTTATCTGTTTGCGCTGGCGTACGTGGCGGCATTCCTCACGTTCCGCATTTCGACGGCAATCATCGGAGGCTGATATGTGGCAGAACCTTATCGTGGCAGTGATCGTGGCGGCAGCCCTGGCACACTTCAGTACCAGGTATTTGCCGGCCGCCTGGCGCCGGCAGATCGTGTACTTCCTGGCGCGCCGTGGCGTCAACCAGGACAAGGCCGCCAAATTCTTCAAGACCACGCCCGACTGCGGCACCGGCTGTGGTTCGTGCGGGTCGTGCGGTACCGATGACAAGGCCGCACCGATGGCCGGTTCCGCCGGCGAAACCTCGCAGCCGCTCAAGCGCGTGATTCCGCTGCACGTGCAGCGCTGATCTGCGCGCTCTCTCAGAGCCGATCAGTCTTCAAGCTTCGTACCGTCTGCCACGTGGGGCCAAAGGCGCCCCGCGCCACCGGCAGACCGGTCGCCTGTTCCAGTTGTTCGATAAACTGCGCCGCGCTGGCGATGGGCTGCGCCGCCAGCCTTGGCGCGGCCTGCTGCAAGAGCGCCGTCAAACCTGCCTGGTGTTCGAGGTCGCCCCTGGCGCCCTGATGCAGGCCGATGACTGCACCCTGTGCATTGCGCTGGCACAGCTGCGCTTCGAACTCCCCATGCGCCACCTCGTATCCCTCGCACCAGCGCAGTGCCGGCGCCCGGTCGAACGCATCGAGATGGCTGACCAGCAAGCCATCGAGCCGGCCGATCGCTGCCAGCGCATAGCGCAGCAGTACCAGGTCGGGATGGCCGCGCCGAAAAATCCCCTGCCAGCCTCCTGCCGCATTGTGCGGCTCCGGCAGCAGGTCCAGGCGCGGGTCGTGGCTGGGAAACGGGCCGTGGCCGTGGCGCGTCAGGTAACTGCGCATGGCGCCCAGGTGGGTAATGCGGCCGTGCTGGCCCGCGTCAACGGCCACCGCTTCAACTGCCGACGTATGGATGGTGCTCCAGGTGGTGTACGGGTGGAACCCGCGCCACTCATCGAGCAAGACGCCCTGCGCACCTTCGAACAGCACGGTGCCGGGCAGGTGCAGCCGGGCTGCCACGTCCGCCTGCGGCGCGGGCGGCGCATGCCGGACCAGTTGCTGCGCCTGCTCCAGCCAGCGGCGCGCCAGCGCGCCATCGCGCAGCACTGCCTGCTCCTCGTGCCAGCCGGCGCGCATGTCGTCCGGGGCGCCGTCGTGGGACACCGCTGCAAGCAGGGTGGTGCGGAGCGCTTCCAGTTTGTCGAGTGCGCGGACGGGCGTGAGCAGGTCGGCATAGCGCAGCGTCAGTTCGGGATGCGCCAGGTCGTGGCGGACGGTTTCGCCCACACCCACGCCGCAACTGCCATGGGCTGCGGCGCCGCGCGCCAGCTCGCGCATGCGCCCTGCCGCCTGGTGAAACGGCGTGGTGAGGCGGCAGCGGCCATCGATGACCAGCCGTTGCAGGGCATCGGTGACGCCGGCGCGCTGCAGGTAGCTGCTCTCGATCAGCAACGCGGTGGGATGGACGATGACCGGGAAGGCCAGCAGCGTGTGCACGCCGGGATGGAAGCTGCCTGCGCCGAACTGCGAAAACGTGTGGTGGCGGCCATCGGGCAGCACCACGTTGTGCGCCGCCTGGGCGCCGCCATTGAAGCGCACCACGGTGTGCGCCTGCATGGCGCGGCACAGCGCATCGATAAACAGGCCCTTGCCGCAGTCGCCAAAACCCAGCCCCTGGACTGACACCAGCCGGGTTGCCATCGCGCTCAACCGAACAGTCGGCGCCACCAGCTGCTGCCGCCAACTGCCGCGCCGCCCATGCCGTGAGCAGCGGCGTCCGGATCGCTCAGCGCGGCGTAAGGGCGGACTGCGCGGATGATGGCGGAAATCCGGTCGCCGGCAATGCCGTTGGCGGCCAGCGTGGGCGCCAGGGCATCGATGCCGGCGACCGATTTTTCGGTGAGCGCCACCAGCGAGGCGGCCACCGCGCAGGCGTCTTCCGGCGCCTCCATGCAGATCACGCGGTCGCCCAGCAGATCGCGCCAGCGCCGTTCGCAGTTCTTGCGGCGCTGGAGGTCCGGCACCAGGAAGAAAATGTGGAAGGTTTCGGCCGCTGCCGCGATCACTTCCGCAATCGGGATGTCTTCATCGAGCTTGTCGCCGATGAGCGTATCGATCTGGTGGCGCGACACGGCCGGATACGGATGCTCGTCGCCGGTCAGGAACAGATAGCCTTTCTTGCGGCGCTTGGTCCAGCAATCCATTTCCATGTGCTGCGCCGCCACGTAGAACGCCAGCTCGTAGCTTTCTTCGCCGGTGCCACCGCCGCCGCCTTCGAGATAGCTCCAGGTCAGCCATTGGTCCATCAGCTGCGCGGTCGATTCGAACTGGCCCACTTGCAGCGCGGCGTCGTCGGACGTGGCGTCGCCGATTGCCATGAACAGCAGTTGCGGGTCGCGCACGCCGCACGCAGTGAGCAAGGCCATGAAGGTGGGCAGCTCGCGGGTGGCCAGGCTGTTGGGAATCGCACCCATCGACCCGGTGACGTCCAGCGCGAACACGATGCCGAGCGAGTGCGGGTGGTCGGCGCTGTCGCGCGCCTCGCGCACGCCTATGCCGTGCGGATTCATCAGCGGGTGGCACTGGCGCTGGGTGAATACTTCGCGGTGCGCGTCGTTGGCGCGGTCGGCGATGATGGCGGCGTGGGCCGTCTGCGAATAATTTCCGTGTCCCATGGAAGCTCCTTGTCAGCGAGGGTTGGGGGTAAAGTGGATAAACCGCGCCGGGCCGAACGCGGCTGCGGCGGCGGTCTTGAGGGCCTGGTCGATGCCGGCGGCGCCGTGCCGCGCGCACCAGTCGGCGTCTTCGCTGGCGCGCCGCAGCAGCGTGGCCAGCGGCGCCGGTACCGCAGCGGCAATCGGCGGCTCATTGCCATCGTCGCCGCTACCGTCAAGCAGGCAGCGGATCGACCACGCAGCTTGCATCAGGTCGCGCGCTGCCGTGGCGTTGACGCTTAGCCGCTGTGCGCCTGCCCAGCCGATGATCAGGATGCCGTGATCGGCGGGATGGACCAGCAGGTGTTCCGGGGCCAGGCGGCCATGCGCCCAGCCAGCGGCGTGCACATAACCCAGCACTTCGAGCATGCGGCGCCACATCCACACCGCATGGCGCGGGTCGATGCCGCTCGGGTAATGGCGCCGCACGTCGGCCAGACTGCCCCAGTATCCGACCGGGTGGCGCAGCACCAGCGCCTGCGCGCCCGCTGCCACGTTGCCGGTGGCAGCGCCTTGTGCGACCAGTTGCGGCAGGCGCTGTGAGAAATACGCGGCGCCGGGAATGGCCGCAGCTTGCAGCTGGTGCAGGATCGCTGCTTCGTGTTGCAGGGTGTGCGGTGACTGCGACAGTTTGATCACGACCCGCTCCGGGCCGCCGCCGATACGCTGTGCCAGCAGCACGCTGGCGCTGGACGTCAGGGGAGTAATGATGCGGTAGCGCTGGCCGGCGCACACGATGTGGCTGGCAGCGTTGTCGTCCGCCAGCGAACGCTCGTAAGCGGCGCGAAAATCGGCCGCCAGGATGGTGCGGACCTGGGGCGAGACGATGGCCGAACAGTACAGGCATTGCACGGTGCGCCAGCGTGCCGAGGACGGCAACGAGGCGCCGCACTGCGGGCAATTGAGGGAGACAAAGATCATGCGACAACCCGGTACTTGATCACTGGTCGATCATACCTTGCTTTATCGGAAAGGGTTGCTCGTTTGCCAATCGCCAGCCGAAGCGCTGCATATTCTCCCGATCGGCCAGCAGTGCAATCGTGCCAGTAATGCTAAGCTAGGCATATCGCGGCACGGCCGTTCTTTTTTTGGAATCCACATGATCGTCGTTCACCACCTCAATAATTCGCGCTCGCAGCGCGTGCTCTGGCTGCTCGAAGAACTGGGGCTGGACTATGAGATCATCCGCTACCAGCGCGACGCCAAGACCATGCTGGCGCCGCCCGAACTGCGTGCCATCCACCCGCTGGGCAAGTCGCCGGTGATCGTCGACAACGGCGTGGTGGTGGCCGAATCGGGCGCCATCGTCGAATACCTGGTCGACACCTACGGCAATGGCCGCCTGGTGCCGCCCGCCGGCACTGAAGAGCGCCGCCGCTGGACTTATTTCCTGCACTACGCCGAAGGTTCGGCGATGGCGCCGCTGTTGATGAAGCTGGTGTTTGATCGCGTGGAAACCAGCCCGGCGCCGTTTTTTGTGAAACCGATCACGCGCGGCATCGCCCGCAAGGTCAAGGGCACCTACATCGAACCGCAAATCGCTTCTCACCTCGACTACCTCGAAGCCGAGCTGGCCAGGTCGCCGTGGTTCGCCGGCGCCGAATTTACCGCCGCCGACATCCAGATGAGCTTTCCGCTGGAAGCGGCCGCCGCCCGGGCCGGCCTCGACAGCAGACGTCCCCGGTTGATGAGCTTTCTCGAGCGCATTCATGCGCGTCCTGCCTATAAGCGGGCGATCGAGCGTGGTGGCGAGTATGCGTTGCTGAAGTAGCGTGGATGGCGCTACCAGATGGTCCGCACGTGAGGGTAGGCGTGGATTTTATGGTCTACGGTGACGACCGGGATATTCATCGTGATCGCCGTGGCCACGATGATGCGGTCGGCGGGATCTTTGTGAAACTGGCCTGGTAGTTCAACTGAGGCCACGGCGATGTGGTTGTCTACGGGGATGAAACGAACACGCCGAAGCTTTTGGATCGCCGTAATCCAGTTGTGCAATTCGGTCGATAAATGGATTCTTCCGTGCGCGTTCAGTAGCGCAATTTCCCAGCACGATAGCGACGAAATCGTGACCCGGCTAAGCCGCTGCGCATTTTCAATCGCCGCCTTAGCGGCGAGAGAAAGCTTGGGACTGCCTTCAAACCACCAAATCAACGCGTGAGTATCGAGCAGTATCATCGGAAGGACGCATAGCCGTCAGCCTCAATGGGCGATACGATGTCGCCTTCGGCCAGCACGCTGCCGCGCATCTTTTCATTTGGCACCGAGCGGAAGGGACGGATATCGAGTATCGGCTTGCCGTTTTCGGTAATGAAATAGATGTCGCTGGACGCCGCGATTTTTTTTAGCGCCTTCTGCGGGTCTGCCAGAAACTCTTCCAAAGCAATGGTGGGCCACATGATCGCCTCCGTAGGATAGGTTGATGTTACGCTATCTGTCACCGATTTCAAGCAAGCGCCACCGCATCTCGCTCGGTTAAAATGGCGACTTCACCAAGTAGCCCGGACCACGTTTAACATGGGTAGACTCCTTGCCATCGACGGCCTCAATATCGTGCGCCGTGTCTATGAAGCCAGCCCCGAACCTGACAGCCCCGAAAAGGCCGAGATCGCGCTGCGCCACGCGTTTTCTTCCCTTCGCAACCTGATCAACGACCACCAGCCCACCCACGTGCTGCCCGCGTTCGACTTTGGCGGACGCACCTGGCGCCACGACCTGTTTGCCGGCTACCGCGCAGGCCGGGCGCCGATGCCCGAGCCGCTGCGCGCGGCGCTGCCAGCGTTTTACGACAGGCTGCGCGCCATCGGCATGCACGTGGTGTGCGTGCCCGAAGTGGAGGCCGACGACGTGATCGGCACCGTGGTGCTGCGCTGGCTGGCCGACAGCCGCGGTGACGCCACCGTTGCCAGCACCGACAAGGACTTGCATGGCCTGATCGCCCACGGCGCCCGCGTGTGGGACCACTTCAAGGGCGAATGGCACGACCATGCCTGGGTCGAGCGCAAGTGGGGCGTGCCGCCCGAGCAATTGCCCGACCTGCTGGCGCTGATGGGCGATGTCACCGATTCGATACCCGGCGTGTCGAAGGTGGGCGTGAAGACCGCTGCCCGCCTGTTGCGTACTTACGGCACCCTGGATGCCATCATGGCCGGCGCCGGCATTCTTAAAGATTCTCTGGGTGAAACTTTACGAAAAGAACGTGAAATGCTGTATCTTTCTCGACAGTTGGTGGCGCTGAAAACTGACGTAACGGTCGGCGTCACCTGGAATATGCTGGCCTGGGAGCAGTTTTAAGATGTTAAAAGCGATAATTATCGATTCAAGCGCGGTCGCGCGCGGCCTGCTCAATACGGTGTTGCTCGATGGCGGTTACGACGTGGCGGGCCAGGCCCACACGTGCGCGGCCGGCGTGGCCCTGATGATCAAGCACAATCCGCACATCGTGTGCATCGCGCTGGAACAGGTGGAAAACGATCTCGACGGCATGCGCGAGATCAAGGCCAAGTGGCCCAAGGCGCTGATCTTCATGGTCTCGAGTCAGCTCGACGCGGCCACCATCCAGTCCGCCCACGCGATGGGCGTCAACGGCTTCATCGTCAAGCCTTTTAAAGCCGACACGGTCCTCAATACCATACGCAACGTGGTGATCGCGATGGTCAAGCGCCAGCGTGCCGCGATGGCGGCGATGGCGGCGATGGCACCGAAACCGGAAGATGACAGCGCCGCTGCCGAATAACTGAGGGCGCTTTAAGTGGTGGAGCTGTCGATGATGCCGCCCCCGAGGCATACATCGCCGTCATACAGCACGGCCGACTGTCCCGGCGTGACCGCCCACTGGGCTTCTATGAACCGCAACGCAAAGTCCGAGTCGCCCTCGGGCGCGACTTCGCACGCCACGTCGGCCTGGCGGTAGCGGGTCTTGGCCGACAGCGCGCGCGGGGAGGGCGCCTCGCCGGCAATCCAGCTGGCCTGGTCGGCGCGCAGCGTGGACGACAGCAGCCACGGATGGTCGTGGCCCTGCACGATGTACAGCGTGTTCTCGGCCACGTCCTTGCGCGCCACGTACCAGGCGTCGCTGCTGCCGTCGGGATTTTTGTACGCTTTCATGCCGCCCACGCCGATGCCCTTGCGCTGGCCCAGCGTGTAGAACGACAGGCCCACGTGTTCGCCCACGACCTTGCCGTCCGGGGTTTTCATCGGGCCCGGTTTGTACGACAGGTAGCGGTTCAGGAATTCGCGGAACGGGCGCTCGCCGATGAAGCAGATGCCGGTCGAATCCTTTTTGGCGGCGTTGGGCAAGGCCAGTTTTTCGGCGATCTGGCGCACTTCGGTTTTCGGGATTTCGCCGAGCGGGAACAGGGTACGCGACAACTGCGACTGGTTCAGCCGATGCAGGAAGTAGCTCTGGTCCTTGGTGTGATCGACGGCTTTCAATAACTCGAACTTCTCGCCGTTCTGGCGCACGCGCGCATAGTGGCCGGTGGCGATCAGGTCCGCGCCGAGGTGCATGGCGTGATCGAGAAAAGCCTTGAACTTGATTTCGGCGTTGCACAGCACATCGGGATTCGGCGTGCGGCCGGCCTGGTACTCGCGCAGGAAGTCGGCGAACACGCGGTCCTTGTATTCGGCGGCGAAGTTGACGGCCTCGATGTCCACGCCGATCACGTCGGCCACGCTGGCCGCATCGATCCAGTCCTGGCGCGTGGAGCAGTATTCGGAATCGTCGTCGTCTTCCCAATTCTTCATGAACAGGCCCACCACGTCGTAGCCCTGCTCCTTGAGCATCCACGCCGCGACCGAGGAATCGACCCCGCCCGACATACCGATCACGACTTTTTTCTTGCTCATTACATCAATCCTTGTCTATCCAATAGCGGTACTCACGGCTTCTTTGTACACGGAAGCGTGGGTCTGTATCAATTCAAGCGGGGCGCGGATGCCGGCCAGGTATTCGTCCACGCATTGCAGCACGGTAGGGCTGCGGTGACGGTCGGCGCAGGCGGCCAGTTCGTCGCGCGTGAGCCACATGGTGCGCAGGATGCCCTCGTCGAGCGGGCGGTCGTGCTGCGCGCCCGGCACGCCGCAGAAGGTAAAGCGCAGGTACGTCACTTCCTCGCCGGTGCGGTTGGAGGTGTAGCGCGACATATACATGCCCACCAGCGCGGTGGGGGTGAAGTCGTACGCGGTTTCCTCCAGCGTCTCGCGGATCACGGCCTGTTCCAGCGATTCATAGGGGTCGAGATGGCCGGCAGGCTGGTTGATGCGGATGCCGTCGCTGGTCTCTTCTTCGATCAGCAGGAACTTGCCGTCTTTTTCGACGATGGCGGCAACAGTAACAGAGGGTTTCCAGATACGCGGCATGAGTCATCCTTGAAAAGAGCCGACATTTTAGCCTGTTCCGCCGATTTGGTTTGAAACCACTGTCGTTAAAAACAGCATTTGCTTTGAACTTACGCAACGTTTCATGGGATAAACAACGCCAGATAACGACTTTTGCGCAAAAAACCGTGTTAGATTGGCTAGTCAGTTTATTAATCATTTGCAGATTTTCGAAAACCGTAGCGAGCGGCCTGCTGTCGCTTCGAGTAGCGCAAGCGTACGGAAGTACGCTGAGCAACGGAAAAGCGAGAGCGGGGCGCGCAGTAGGTTTGCGATATCTGCTGGGGAGACACAATGAGAATAGGCGTACCGGTTGAGACAAAACCGGGGGAGACCCGGGTGGCAGCAACCCCTGAAACCGTCAAGAAGTTATCTGCGAAACATCAACTGATCGTGCAGGCGGGCGCCGGCCTGGCCGCCTCCATCACCGACGACGCCTACGCGGCAGCGGGTGCGCAAATCACTGGCGCGGCCGAGGCCTTCGGCGCCGACGTCGTCCTCAAGGTGCGCGCGCCCGACGATGCCGAACGGGCACTGATCAAGCCCGGCACGGTCGTCATCGGCATGCTCAACCCCTTCGATGCGGCCAACAACGCCGCCATGGCGTCCGCCGGCCTGCGCGCACTGGCACTGGAGGCCGTGCCGCGCATCACGCGCGCACAGTCGATGGACGTGCTGTCGTCGCAGGCGAACATCGCCGGCTACAAGGCGGTGATGATCGCGGCCAATACCTACCAGCGCTTCATGCCGATGCTGATGACGGCCGCCGGCACGGTCAAAGCGGCGCGCGTGTTGATCATGGGCGTGGGCGTGGCCGGCTTGCAGTCGATTGCCACGGCCAAGCGCCTGGGCGCCGTGATCGAGGCGTCCGACGTGCGTCCGCCGGTGAAAGAGCAGGTGGAGTCGCTGGGCGCCAAGTTCATCGACGTACCATTCCTCACCGACGAGGAGCGCGAAATCGCCAAGGGCGTGGGCGGCTATGCGCGGTCGATGCCGCCCGACTGGATGGCGCGCCAGTCTGCCCTTGTCCACGAACGGGCCAAGCTGGCCGACATCATCATCACCACCGCGCTGATCCCCGGCCGCCCGGCGCCGGTACTCATTTCCGAAGACACGGTCAAGGCGATGAAGCCCGGTTCCGTGATCGTCGATCTGGCAGTATCCCAGGGCGGCAACTGCCCGCTGTCGGAGCTCAATAAAACCGTGATCAAACACGGCGTGCATATCGTCGGCGAACCCGACCTGGCCACGCTGGTGGCGGCCGACGCCTCGGCGCTGTACGCGCGCAATGTGCTCGACTTCCTCAAGCTGATCATCGACAAGGACGATCAACTGGTCATCGACCGCGAGGACGAGATCATCAAGGCCACGCTGCTGTGCGCGGACGGCCAACTGCTACGACAATAAAAGGGGACACGCCATGGAAGTGAGCCACACCATCATCAACCTGATCATCTTCGTGCTGGCCATCTATGTAGGCTACCACGTGGTCTGGACCGTGACCCCGGCGCTGCATACGCCGCTCATGGCCGTCACCAACGCCGTCTCGGCGATCATCATCGTCGGCGCCATGCTGGCCGCCGCGCTCACCGAAGGCATCGTGGGCCAGGTGGCTGGCACGGTCGCCGTGGCGCTGGCTGCCGTCAATGTGTTCGGCGGTTTCCTGGTCACACAGCGCATGCTCGAGATGTTCCGCAAAAAAGAGCCGAAGGCGAAGAAGGGAGATCAGCCATGAGCTTCATCACCATGAACCTGGTGACGATGCTGTATTTGATCGCCTCGGTGTGCTTCATCCAGGCGCTCAAAGGGCTGTCGTCGCCGGCCACGGCGCGTTCCGGTAATGCCTTCGGCATGGCCGGCATGGCCATCGCGTTTGTTACCACCGTCGCCCTGATACTCAAGCTGCGCGAGGAAGCCATGCAAGCGGGCCTCAATGGCGGCATGGGGCTGGCGCTGGTGGCGGTGGGCGTGGTGGTGGGCGGCGCGATTGGCGCCATCCTGGCCAAGAAGGTCGAGATGACCAAGATGCCGGAACTGGTCGCCGCCATGCACTCGCTGATTGGCCTAGCCGCCGTGTGCATCGCGGTCGCTGCCGTGTCGGAGCCGCACGCGTTCGGGATCGCCGCCGTGGGCGAGGCGCTGCCATTCGGTAACCGCATCGAGCTGTTCATCGGCACTTTTGTTGGCGCGATCACGTTCTCGGGCTCGGTGATCGCGTTCGGCAAGCTGTCGGGTAAATACAAGTTCCGGCTGTTCCAGGGCGCGCCGGTCAGCTTCGCCGGCCAGCACGTATTGAACCTGGTGCTGGCGCTGATCATGGTGGGATTGGGACTGGCATTCTGCTTTGCCGACGGCGTGGCGCCCGCGTGGACGCCGTTCCTGGTCATGACCGCGATCGCCTTTGTGCTCGGGGTGTTGATCATCATCCCGATCGGCGGCGCCGATATGCCGGTGGTGGTGTCGATGCTGAACTCGTACTCCGGCTGGGCGGCGGCCGGCATCGGCTTCTCGCTCAACAACGCCATGCTGATCATTGCCGGCTCGCTGGTCGGTTCGTCCGGCGCGATCCTGTCGTATATCATGTGCAAGGCCATGAACCGCTCGTTCTTCAACGTCATCCTGGGCGGCTTTGGCGGCGCACCAAGCGATGCCGGCGCCGGCGGGGCCAAGGAGCAGCGCCCCGTCAAATCCGGCTCGGCCGATGATGCGGCCTTCATCATGGCCAATGCCGAGAGCGTGATCATCGTGCCCGGCTACGGCCTGGCCGTGGCGCGCGCCCAGCACTCGTTGAAAGAGCTGGTGGAAAAACTGATGCACAAGGGCGTGACCGTGAAATATGCGATCCACCCGGTGGCCGGACGCATGCCGGGCCACATGAACGTGCTGCTGGCCGAAGCCGAAGTGCCGTACGACCAGGTGTTCGAGATGGAGGACATCAACGGCGAATTCGGCCAGGCCGATGTGGCGCTGATCCTTGGCGCCAACGACGTGGTCAATCCGGCAGCCAAGGACCCGGGTTCGCCGATTGCCGGCATGCCGATCCTGGAAGCCTATAAAGCCAAGAGCATCATCGTCAACAAGCGGTCGATGGCGTCCGGCTACGCGGGGCTCGACAACGAGCTGTTTTACCAGGCCAATACCATGATGGTGTTTGGCGACGCCAAGAAGGTGATCGAGGATATGGTGAAGGCGGTCGAGTAAAGCCTAGCGCCGGCCGTACATCATCAATTCGGCCAGCACGCTGCGCGCCGGTCCCACCATGTCGATCGCCGCCAGCGACAACCCCAGCAGCGCCTGCGCCGGCGAGTTGTTGGCAAACACGCGCGCCATGGTGTCGGTCAGGCGCACGGTGGTGCTGCGGTCCTGTTGCCGGGCCGCAGTGAACTGCGCCAGCATCTGCGGCGTGGCGCCTTGCGCCAGCAGGCGCGCCAGCACCGTCACGTCGCGCAGGCCCAGGTTCAGGCCCTGGCCGGCTACCGGGTGCAGCGTCTGCGCGGCATTGCCGATGGCGACCGTGCGGGCCGTGGTCCTTGCATCGGCATTCAGGCCGAGCGGGAAACCGAGGCGTGGCGAGGCGTACGTAAAACGCCCCACGCGGTCGCCGAACGCCTCGCCCAGTTGCGCCAGGAACGCCTGGTCGTCCAGTGCCAGCAATTGTTCCGCGCGCGCCGGTCGCACGCACCATACCAGCGAATACTCACCTGACTGGGTACCCGAATGCGCACCCGAACGCGCACTCACCTGCGCGCCCATCTGTGCACTCAAATGCGCACCCAACTGTGCCTCGCCCTGCGGCAGCAGCGCCAGCGGGCCTTCGTCGGTGAAGCGTTCGTAGGCGCGGTGCGCGATGGCGCGGCTGCTGCGCACCTGGGCGATGATCGCGGTCTGGCCGTAGTCGCGGCGCTGGGCGCGGTCCTGCTGTTCGTTGAACAGGCCACCCTCGGCCTGCACCACCAAGCCCGCGTGCAGCGAGCGCGCCGCGCCCGTCGCCAGGTCGGTAATGGTGAGTATCACTTCGTCATCGAGTTCGTCGAGTGCATCGACCCGCGCCGGGCGCTGGGTGGCGATGCCGGCCGCATCCACCACGGCGCCCAGCGCCTTGACGATGTCGCCGTAGCGGGTGACATAGCCAAGCGCCGGTACGCCTTGCTCGGTGCTGGTGATCATGCTGCGGCCAAACTGGCCGCGCCGCGAGACGTGGATTTCGTTGATCGCGGTGCCGGCGACGGGCCAGGCGCCTATGTCCTCCAGGATCTGGCGGCTGCCCCACGACAGCGCCAGCGAGCGCGGGTCGGCGCTCGACTGGGCCAGGGTCTTGGCGTCGATCAGGGCGATGCGGTGGGCAGGGATGCCGCGTTTGGCCAGCAGGGCGGCCAGCGCCATGCCGGCCGG
Source organism: Duganella sp. FT27W (assembly GCF_009295655.1). Classification (NCBI taxonomy): domain Bacteria; kingdom Pseudomonadati; phylum Pseudomonadota; class Betaproteobacteria; order Burkholderiales; family Oxalobacteraceae; genus Duganella; species Duganella sp. FT27W. Next base: position 262,287 of record NZ_WHIV01000006.1, on the reverse strand, counting down.
GCCGGCGCCGCAAATGGCCACATCGCAGGACAGGGTAACGGGCGGGGTGTCGTGGTCGGTCATGGCATCAGCTTTTCGATGTCGGCGACGGATTTGGGCGCGGCTGCGCTCAATACCGTGTGGCCGGTGGCGGTGACCAGCACATCGTCTTCGATGCGGATCCCCGTGTTCCAGAATTGTTCGGGCACGCCGGCAGCAGGGCGCACGTAGATGCCCGGTTCCACCGTCAGCACCATGCCCGCCTGCAGCGCGCGCGAAGGGTGGTCCGCGACGCTCAGGTCGCGGTAGGTCCCCACGTCGTGCACGTCCAGGCCCAGCCAGTGGCCGGTACCATGCATGTAGAACTGCAGGTGGCGTTTGTCGGCAATCACGTCGGCGGCGCTGCCGCAAGTGTTTTTATCGAGCAGGCCCAGGTCCAGCATGCCCTGCGCCAGCACGCTCAATGCTGCGGCATGGATGCCGGCATACGGGCGGCCCGGCGCCACGGCGCCCAGGGCGGCGCTTTGCGCAGCCAGCACCAGCTCGTACAGCTGGCGCTGGGGCGCGGTAAAGCGGCCGTTGACGGGCCAGGTGCGAGTAATGTCCGAGGCATAGCCATCGAGCTCGCAGCCGGCGTCGATCAGTACCAGGTCGCCGTCGCGGGCCAGGGCGTTGTTGGCGCTGTAGTGCAGCACGCAGGCGTTAGCGCCGGCCGCGACGATAGGCGGATACGCCTGGCCCTGGGCGCCATGACGGCGGAATTCGTACAACAGTTCCGCTTCGATTTCATACTCGTGCATGCCGGCGTGCGCGTGTTGCATGGCCCGCACGTGGGCCAGGGCCGAGATAGTGGCGGCACGCTGCATGGTGGCTTGTTCGCTGTCGTCTTTCAGCAGGCGCATGTCGGCCAGCAGCGGCAGCAAGTCAACCGGCTCGGCCTCCGCACCAGCGCGCAGCTGTGCCAGTGCGCCGTCGAGGTCCTCGATCGGGTATGCCTCAGCGAAACCGAAGGCGCCACGCGCGGCTTCCGGTCCATAACGAAAGCCATCCCAGATCTCGCGGTCAGGATTTTTCTCGCGGCAGAACAGCAGGCTTCGGGCCGGCGCAGCACCGCGTGCGGCGACGAGCACCAGCGCGCTTTCCGGCTCCGTAAAACCGGTCAAATAATAAAACGCGCTGTCGTAGCGGTAAGGATAGTGGCTGTCGCCGTTGCGTACCACCTCGGGCGCCGTGTGCAGCACGGCCACCGCGCCCGGTGGCAGTTGCGCCAGCAGGCGCGTGCGCCTACTGGCACAAGCTGCGCGGGCTTGATCGCCCGCGCCGTCATCAGCGCCGCAGTCGTTGCGACGAGCAGCTGCCTCCCCTGTCACTGCGCAGCCCTGGGGCCCGGCGCCAGCGCGGCTCTTGGTGCGTTCAACAGCTCGAGCTGCTGCACCGTGCCCACGTTGTGCCACTCGCCCTCGTACACTTCGCCACCGACGAGCTTTTTGTCGATGAAGGCGCGCAGCAGCGGGCCCAGCTTGGCGTGGTCGCCGGGCGTGATGGCGTCGAACATTTCGGGACGGTACACGCCGATATTGCCGAACGTGAATTTCGGCGTACCGTCGTTGTTCAGCGTGTACATCGACAGGCCGAAGTCGCCCTCGGGATGGAAGTCGGGATTCGGCACCAGGTACAGCCAGCAGATGTCGCGCTGGTCGGCCGGGTACGGGTTGCCCCACATGTCTTCGTCGTGCAGCACGTCCTTGACCTGCTCGAAGTCGAAATGCGGGCAATAAATGTCGCCCGAGATTGCCACGAACGGTTCGTCACCGAGCAGGTGGCGGGCGTGGGCGATGCCGCCGGCCGTCTCCAGCGCGGTGTCTTCGCGCGAGTACAGCAGCCTGGCGCCGTACTTGCTGCCGTCGCCGAGCGTTGTTTCGATCTGGTCGCCCAGGTGGGCGTGGTTGATCACGATTTCCGTGATGCCGGCGCGCACCAGGCCGAGAATGTGCCAGACGATCAGTGGACGGCCGCGCACCTTGAGCAGCGGCTTGGGGCAGGTGTCCGTCAACGGACGCATGCGCTCGCCGCGTCCGGCGGCAAAGATCATGGCCTTCATGATCCCGGCCTCAGAACGTGTAGCCGACTTGCGGCTGCACGTCTTCCAGCAGGTCGAGCAGGCGCACCAGCGGTTTCAGGTCGCGGTAGCGGCCGGCGGTCTTGCGCACATAGTCCATTACCGTGGGCAGGTCGGCCAGGTACTGGTCCTTGCCGTCGCGGTAGTGCAGGCGGCAGAAGATGCCGAGGATTTTCAGGTGGCGCTGCAAGCCCATGTACTCGAAGTCCTGGTAGAAACTATCGATGTCCTTGTTGACCGGCAGGCCCAGCGACTTGGCGTGCTGCCAGTAGCGGATGGCCCAGTCCAGTACCAGTTCTTCGTCCCATTGCACGTAGGCGTCGCGCAGCAGCGAGACGACGTCGTAGGTGATCGGGCCGTACAGCGCGTCCTGGAAGTCCAGCACGCCGGGGTTGCCGGCGTCGAGCTGCATCAGGTTGCGCGAATGGAAGTCGCGGTGCACATACACCTGCTGCTGGGCCGTGACGTTGGCCAGGATGGCGTCGAACACGGCTTTCAGTTCAAGCTGCTGCTTGTCGTTGAGCGTGGCCTTCAGGTGGCGGCCCAGGTACCACTCGGTAAAGATGCCCAGTTCGCGTTCCATGAAGGCGCGGTCGTACTCGGGCAGCACGTCCGGTTCGCTGGTGAGCTGGAACTTGACCAGCGCTTCCAGTGCGTCGGCGTACATGGCCGAGGCGTTGTCGTGGTCGAGCACCTGCAAGTACGTGGTGTTGCCGAGGTCGGACATCAGCATGAAGCCGCGTTCGTAGTCGGTGGCGACGATGCGCGGCACGGAAACGCCGGCATGGATGAGCATTTCGTCAACCTTGACGAAGCCCAGTACGTTTTCGCGCTCGGGCGGGGCGTCCATCACGATCAGGGTGGCGCCCAGGCTGGCCTGGTGTTCCGGCAAAACGTTGACGCGGAAATAACGGCGGAAGCTGGCATCGCTCGACGCGGGGCGTGCCGACGCGGTATCGACGACGTTGAGGGTGGCCAGCCAGGCGGTCAGCGCCTCCAGGCGAACATCTGGCGTTAAATTCTGTAATAAAGACATGAAGCGAGCGGTTGAAACCGGCGTTGAGGATAGATTCCCATATAATAAGGGATTATTTTCAAATCGCCCGGTGTTTCCACCCTTCTTTTCATGAGTTGCATGCGCTGGCTTCTGCCCCCCACACCCTCGCACCGCTGGGCCACTGCCCTGACTGCCATCGTCACTGCTTCGGCAGTGCCCAGTTACGCCCAGACCCAGGTCCTGGTACCAGCCCAGGCTCCCGTGCCGGGCAAGCAGCGCGCCCCCCGGGTGGAGGACGTCAACGCGCCCACCGTCGTCAAGGCCGAGGAAATCAATGGCCGCCCCGAGCGTGAACTGAACCTGGTGCGCGACGCCGAGATCGTCAAGGACCAGACCAGGGTGCAATCGGACTCGGCCTGCTTCCGCCAGGTGGAAAATGAAGTCGAAGCCGATGGCAACGTCAAGATCTGGCGCTTCGGCGACTATTTCACCGGCGACCAGCTCAAGCTGAACATGGACAGCGGCAAGGGCTATATGCTCAACCCGACCTACAAGATGGAAGCGAACAATGCGCAGGGCAAGGCCGAGCGCATCAACTTCATCAACGCGGACGAGGCCCAGGTCATCAATGGCACCTACAGCACCTGCCAGGGTTCCGACCCCGACTGGTACTTGCGCTCGAACACGCTCAACCTCGATTCCGGTCGCGACGTGGGCACCGCCGGCCAGACCGTCATCTATTTCAAGGATGTGCCGATCCTGGGCACGCCGGCGCTGTCGTTCTCGCTGTCGGGCGCGCGCCGCTCGGGCTGGCTGTCGCCCACGCCGGGCTTCGGCTCCAAGGGCGAGGCCGAGCTGCTGGTGCCGTACTACGTCAACATTGCGCCGAACCGCGACCTGACCCTGTATCCGAAAGTGATCCTGCGCCGTGGCCTGCAAATGGGCGCCAAGGGCCGCTACATGGGCGAGACCGATGGCGGCCTGTACGCGGGTGAAACCTATCTGGAATACCTGCCGCACGACAAGAAATACGTGCCAGCGTCGCCAGGCGATTCGACTGACCGCTGGACCGTCAAGTCGGTACACAAGCAGGCGCTGTCGGAAGACTGGTCGTATGGCTGGAATGTGCGCGCCTCGTCGGATAACAACTATCCCAACGATTTCTCCAAGACGGTGTCGAGCTCGACCGAGCGGCAACTGTTGCGCGAACTGCGCACCGACTACCACGGCGACTTCTGGACCCTGACCGCGCGCGTGCAGAAGTACCAGGTGCTGCAAGACCCAGAGGCGGCCACCGATGGCTCGCTGTTCGTTTCGCGGCCGTACGACCGCCTGCCGGCAATTAATTTCCATGCCGCGCAGTACGATGTGCTGGGCGGCTTCGACTGGGCGTTCGACAGCGAGCTCACGCGTTTCCACCATCCGACCCTGCTCAACGGCACCCGCCTGGTAGGCATCCCGCAAGTCAGCTACCCGATCATCGGACCGAGTTACTTCATCACCCCCAAGGTGATGCTCAACGCGGCCAGTTACCAGCTCGACAACCAGACCGGCGGCGGTTCGAAAAACCTGTCGCGCGCGATTCCCACGGTATCGATCGATTCGGGCCTGGTGTTCGAGCGCGACGCCAACTACCTTGGCAAGGAAATGACCCAGACCCTGGAGCCGCGCCTGTTCTACGTGCGCACGCCGTACCGCGACCAGACCCAGTTCCCCACTTTCGATACCGACGCGGCCACGTTCAACTTCAGCCAGATCTTCAGCGAAAACCGCTTCGTCGGCTCCGACCGTATCGGCGACGCCAACCAGCTGACCGCCGCGCTGGTGTCGCGCTTCCTCGACAGCTCCGGCGCCGAGCAGTTGCGCCTGTCGTTCGGCCAGCGCTTTTATTTCGACGACCAGCGCGTACAGCTCGATTCCTCCACGCCGGTGGTCGATGCCCACTCCGATATCTTGCTGGCCGCCAGCGGCCGCATTTCCGAGCACTGGACCTTCGACAGCGCGGTGCAATACAATCCGAGCCTGAGCCAGGTGTCGTCGCAAAGCTATACGTTCCAGTGGACGCCGGCGCAAAAGAAAGTGCTCAACCTCGGTTACCGCTACCTGCGCAACAGCTTCAAGAATATCGAGTTGTCGAGCCAGTGGCCGCTGTTCAAGCGCTGGTACGGCGTGGGCCGGGTCAGCTACTCGGCCCAGGACAAGAAGATCCTCGAAAGCCTGATCGGCCTCGAGTACAGCCATGATTGCTGGGTGTTCCGCATGGGCGCGCAGCGCTTCGTGACTACCTCGACCAAGGCGTCCACGCCGATCTTCTTCCAGCTCGAACTCAACGGCCTGTCGCACCTGGGCGTGGGTAGTCCGCTCGATGCGATGAAGAACAGTATTCCCGGCTACCAACGCCTGAACGAAGGCCGTTAAGCGGCATTAAGCAGATGTAACAAAGCGCCCGCTACCTGGCGCTTTGCGATATTTTCCAGCAAGGCACACGGTGCGCGTTGTTCATGCCGTGTGATTTTTACTACCTGACTCATGAGCGTTCCACCATGCGTAATGCGTACCAAATGAAAGTCCTCGCCGTCTTGCTGTGCAGCGTAGCCCTGAGCGGTTGCAGCCTGTTCTCGAAAAAGCCTGAACCCGCAGCGCCTGCCGCACCGGCAGCCGCTGCCGCGCCCGTCGCCAAGCCGGCCGCCAAACCGGTGGCCAAGGCCGACGGTTCCGGCTTCGTGCCGCCTGGTTCGTCGAGCAATGTGGCGATCGATTCGATCGTGGTGGTGGTCAACGACGACGTCATCACCCGCCGTGAGCTCAACAACCGCATCAAGACCGTAACCGCCCGCATGAAGCAGCAGAACGTGCAGATGCCGCCGGCAGTCGATCTCGAGCGCCAACTGCTCGAGCGCATGATCGTCGAACGCGCGCAAATGCAACTGGCCAGGGAAATGGGCGTGCGCGTCGATGACAACCAGCTCGACCGCGCCATCGCCCGGATTGCCGAGGCGCAAAAAGCCACGGTGCAGGACTTGCGCAACCAGATGGAAAAGGACGGCACGCCGTTCGCCGCGTTCCGCGAAGAGATTCGCGAAGAAATCATCATGCAGCGCCTGCGCGAGCACGAGGTCGATGCCAAGATCCAGATCTCGGACGCCGAGGTGGACAGCTACCTGGCCGCCCAGAAAGCTGCCGCTGCCGAGCAGTACGAGATCAACATCTCGCAAATCATGATCCGCATCCCGGACAACGCCACCGCCGAAATCATCGCCCAGCGCCGCGCCCGTGCCGAGGACGTCATGCGCCAGCTGCGCACCGGCGCCGATTTCGCCAAGACCGCCGCCACGTATTCCGACGCCAGCGATGCGCTGCAAGGCGGCGCGGTCGGCTGGCGCCAGCCCGAGCGCCTGCCGCCGGTGTTTGCCGAAGCGCTGTCCAAGCTCAGCGCCGGCCAGGTCACGCCGATCATCAAGAGCGTGGGCGCGTTCCACATCCTGAAGGCCGTCGATCGCCGCAGCGTGGCCGAAGCGCAAGCCGCCGCCGTCGTACAGCAAACCCATGCACGCCACATCCTGATCAAGGTCACGCCCACCATGAGCGCGGCCGACGCCAAGCGCAAGCTGGCCGAACTCAAGGAGCGCCTGGTCAACAAGGGCGCCACCTTCGAGGAACTGGCGCGCCTGTTCTCCAACGACAGCTCGGCCTCCAAGGGCGGCGACATCGGCTGGCTCTACCCGGGCGACCTGACGCCGGAATTCGAGTCCGCCATGAACGGCCTGAAAATCGGCGAGATCAGCGACCCGGTGGAAACCAGTTTCGGTGTCCACCTGATCGAAGTGCTCGAGCGTAAATCGGACGATGCTTCCAAGGAACGCGAACGCAATATGGCCCGCCAGGCCCTGCGCGACCAGAAGCTGGAAGAAGCGACCGAAAGCTGGCAGCGCGAAGTACGCGACCGCGCCTTCGTCGAGTTCCGCAACGAAGACGGCACCGTCGCCACCCCGCCGAAGTAACCTACTGACCTGGAGCATCCGTGAGCGCACATGCGAACACCGCGCATACTGCGCACACCGGCCTGCCGTCCACTCCCCAGCCACGGCGCAGCCGTCCGGCGATTGCCGTGACGGTGGGCGAACCCGCCGGCATCGGTCCCGAAATCTCGCTGCGCGCCGCCTGGGCGCGCCGGCACGAAGTCAATTGCGTGCTGCTGGGCGATGCCGCTTTCCTGTCCATGACGGCCGCCGCCATCGATCCCGCCATCCGCGTCTCGGCGCTGTCCCTGATGGCGGTGCGTAATGGCGGCTTGCCGCATTTCGGTCCCGAGCGTATCAGCGTGATCGACGTGCCGCTCGGCGCCCACGTGGTGCCGGGCACGCTGGACAAGGACAACGGCCGCGCCGTGCTGGCCACGCTCGACGCCGCCATCGAAGGCGTCCAGGCCGGCTGGTTCGAAGCCGTCGTCACCGCGCCACTGCAAAAAAGCACCATCAACGATGCCGGCGTGGCGTTTTCCGGCCATACCGAGTATTTTGCCGAGCACACCGGGACCGACCAGGTGGTGATGATGCTGGCCGGCCCGATGCCGGCTGCGTTCAACGCCGCCGACGAACCGGCCCGGCAGTTCCGGGTGGCGCTGGCCACCACCCACCTGGCCTTGAAAGATGTGCCGGCCGCAGTAAATCAGGATGGTCTCGCCCGCATCCTCGACATCATCGACCATGATCTGAAGACCAAGTTCGGCATTGCCGCACCGCGCATCCTGGTGTGCGGCCTGAACCCGCACGCGGGCGAGGGCGGCTACCTGGGCCGCGAGGAAATCGACACCATCACCCCGGCGTTGGACGCGGCGCGCACGCGCGGCATCGACGCCCTGGGCCCGTACCCGGCCGATACCCTGTTCCAGCCCAAATACCTGCGCGATGCCGACTGCGTGCTGTGCATGTACCATGACCAGGGCCTGCCGGTGCTCAAGTTCGCCACCTTTGGCCACGGCATCAACATCACCTTGGGCCTGCCGCTGATCCGCACGTCGGTCGATCACGGCACCGCGCTCGACCTGGCCGCACGCGGCCTCGGCCACGCCGACTGCGGCAGCATGGACGCGGCGATCACGGCCGCGCTCGGCATGGCCGACGCGGTCCGCAATGCCCGCCCCCACACTTCGACTTAAAGATAGAAAAATATGAAACACGTAGCCCGCAAACGCTTTGGCCAGAATTTCCTGCACGATAAATATGTACTGGAAGACATCACCTCGGCGATCGGTCCCGCACCGGACGACACGATGGTCGAGATCGGCCCCGGCCTGGCCGCCATGACCAAGGGACTGCTGCGCACGCTCAAGCACATGCACGTGGTGGAGCTGGACCGCGACCTGGTCGCCCGCCTGGAGAAGGATTTTTCACGCGAACAACTGACGATCCACGCTGGCGATGCCCTGAAATTCGATTTTGGCGCAATCCCGGTGCCGGCCGGCAAAAAACTGCGCATCGTCGGCAATCTGCCGTACAACATCTCCAGCCCCTTGCTGTTCCACCTGGCGGAGTTTGCCAGCCAGGTCGAGGACCAGCACTTCATGCTGCAAAAAGAGGTGGTGGAGCGCATGGTGGCCGAACCGGGCAGCAAGACCTTCGGCCGCCTGTCGGTGATGCTGCAATGGCGCTACGACATGAAGCTGCTGTTCGTGGTGCCGCCGGAAGCGTTCGACCCACCGCCGAAAGTGGAATCGGCCATCGTGCGCATGGTGCCGGTCGCCAATCAGCTGCCGTGTGACGGCGAGACCCTGGAAGCGGTCGTGCAAAAAGCGTTTTCGCAACGCCGCAAGGTGATCCGCAACTGCCTGGCCGGCATGTTCACGGAAGAACAAATCGTTGCCGCCGGCATCGATCCCACCCACCGCCCGGAAGTGGTGGGGCTGGCGCAGTACGTGGCGCTGGCGAATATCCTCAAGTCGGTCTGAACGACGGGCAAAAAAAAGCCCGCTCAGGGAGCGGGCTAAATCCAATTCCTTTGCAAGAAGTGGAGGAGACGAGTGCAGTATGCTGCGTCGCGGCATATCACGCCACTTTATTTTTCACATATCCAACATCATCAACGTGAATGTCGCCTCGTCCACTACCGACCAGCTTATGTCGGCTTGACGCACGTAAGGGTCAAGTTGGTGACCGAATTCGGGGCGCGGATCACACCATTCTGGTTCGTCAGGGTGCAAATCAGGTTCTTCGGCTGCGTCAGGATGCTGATACTGTAGACCTCGCCGTTGGTCAGGGTGGCTGCGGTGAAGGTGCCGCTGCTAGCAGTAGCACTGCTGATATCGACTCTGCTGCCACTGCCGTTGATCAGAGTGACGATGTTGGGAGTCGGGGTAGGTTCAGTTGCCGGTGGGACTGGGGGAGTAGTCTCCACCGACACCAGGCCCGAATACGTGCCGCCCACGGTATAAGAGTTCGGATCGCATCTGACCACCGCGCCGATGCTGACCGTGTAGCCGGCCGAACCCTTGCCGCCGGCCACGCCACAGGTAAAGAATTCCGGATTTTGACCGATCGTGATGTCGTACTCGGTGCCGTAGTCGATTTGCTGTGGGAAGGCAAACGACGTGGCGCCCTTGGGCACGACCAGCGTCTGGCCACCATTGACGAGCTGCAGACCATCCACGGTCAGTCCCGACACCGAACCTTGCACCGTGTATTGGGCTTTGCCGCCACATGCCGACAGTAAACTGGCCAGGGTCAGCGCGACTAGCGCGCCTGCGTACGAAAATTTCATGTATTTCTCCGGATATTAAGCTGTAGCGGCGGATAACTGCGGCGTCGTGACGTTAAACACACTTGACCTCGATGGCATCAAGCATGTCTGCGTTGCCAATGGTGCCGATGGCACCTTTGGTGACCGTGCATTGCTGACCAGTAGGTTGCTGCAGTATATTGATGCCGAAGTTAGATTTTTGGCCTATGGTTTTGGGGAATACAAAGGTCGTTGGATTGGTGGTCGATTTCGGTACGTTCACTGTTTCCGATCCATTGGCCAGCACCAGGCCGTCCGTAGTAAGTCCGGACACCGAGCCGCCCAGTTTGCGCTGTTTGGCAACGCAGGTGATCACAACGTAGTAAGCATTGTAAACGTTGGCCTTGCCTTGGTTGGCTGTCGGTGTGCAGACGGCGTAGTCGGGATTCTTGGTGACCGTTACATTGAAGTAATCGTCTACCGCGACCAGTTTTGGAAACGAAAAGGACGTGTACGACGTGGTCGGGTTCGTGGTCAAACCCTGGGTAATCGGTAGCACTTCGCCATTGCCAGTGTTGGTCAGCTCCAGCCCGTCGGCATCCAGCCCCGAGATGCTGCCAGATATTTGCAGGCTGCCGTCGCTGCCGCCGCAGGCGCTCAGGATGGCGCCGCACAGCAGGGCCACGCTTGAGCGCAGATACATATTTTTCATCAGATCTTTCTCCAAAACGAATAGGGGCCGGCAGCACGCACGTGGATAGCACGGGTGCAGCATCTTACACGGGTTTGAGCGGTATTTTAGTGCATTTGGTAACAGCGGTCGCCGCCATGGATGTAACAGCGTGTTAGTGCCGCATGCGGCGCCAGAGGCAGGCCGGCGGCGATCGGTGCGACAATAGTGGCTTCTGCCGACTCATAACGATGCCATCATGACCACTCGTACCCCGCAAGCCTTGCTGTTCGACCTCGACGACACCCTGTGGCCGATCGGCCCCGTGATCGCAGCGGCCGAACTGGGCTGGCACGCCTGGCTGGCCGAACGTGCCCCGCTGGTGACCGACAAGTATACAGTGGAGCAATTGCGCGCGCTGCGCATGACGCTGCTCGAGCGCCAGCCGGAGATGGTGGCCGACTTGTACCAATTGCGCCGCGCCGCACTCGAAGCCGTGTTTCTCGAGACTGGCGCCGATGTTGCCCATATCGACGGCGCCATGGCCCATTTCCACACCTTGCGCAACGCCGTCACCGTGTTCGACGACGTGTTGCCCGCACTTGAACAGCTGCGCACCATGTTGCGCCTTGGCGTGATCACCAACGGCAACGCCGACCTTGAAGTCATCGGCCTGCACCACCATTTTGAAGTGGCGCTGGCGTCGCACAGCTTCGGCCGCGCCAAGCCCGCACCGGAAATTTTCCTGGCCGCCTGCACGGCGATGGGCGTGGCGCCCGAGCACGCCATCTACGTAGGCGACGACTTGCGGCTCGACGTGCAGGGCGCGCAGGCGGTCGGCATGCGCGCGGTGTGGATGAACCGCAGCGGCAGCACCGCCCATCTCGACGCCGGCATTGTGCCTGACGCCATCTGCGCCAGTTTCGACGAACTGCTGGTGTGGGTGAAGGACCAGATGCGGCATAATAAGCAGGACTAACTAAGCAGGACCAACCCCAGGGACACTGAAGATAATCACCATGCAACTCGACACACGCGCCCAAACCCTGCTCAAAGCCCTGGTAGAACGCTATATTGCGGACGGCCAGCCGGTGGGCTCGCGCGCCTTGTCCAAGATCTCCGGTCTCGACCTGTCGCCGGCCACCATCCGCAACATCATGGCCGACCTGGAAGACCTCGGCTACGTGGCCAGTCCGCATACGTCGGCCGGGCGCGTGCCCACGCCGCGCGGCTACCGGATTTTTGTCGATACCTTGCTCACGGTGCAACCGTTCGACGAGCAGTCGGTGGAGTCGCGCATGCGCCTGCAGGCGCCGCAGCCGCAAAAAATGATTTCCAATGCTGCGCAGATGCTGTCGTCGCTGTCGCAGTTTGCCGGCGTGGTGCTGAGCCCGCGTCGCGAATCGGTGTTCCAGCAGATCGAGTTCCTGCGCCTGGGCGAAAAGCGCATTTTGCTGGTCATCGTTGGCCCCACTGGCGACGTCCAGAATCGCATGCTGCTCACCGATGTCGATTACAGCCCGTCGCAGCTGGTGCAGTCGGCCAATTACATCAACCAGAACTACGGCGGCCTGTCGCTCGACGACGTGCACCGCCGCCTGGCAGGCGAAGTGCGCCAGTTGCGCGACGATATGAGCCGGTTGATGCAGGTGGCGGTGGAGGCGGGCAGCGAAGCGATGGCCGACGACAAGGACGACATGGTGATCTCGGGCGAGCGCAACCTGCTGTCGGTCAGCGACCTGTCGAGCAATATGTCGTCGCTGCGGCAAATGTTCGACATGTTCGAGCAAAAGACCGGCTTGCTGCAACTGCTCGACATGTCGAGCAAGGCCAGTGGCGTGCAAATCTATATCGGCGGCGAATCGAGCCTGGTGCCGATGGACGAGATGAGCGTGGTGACGGCGCCGTATACGGCCAACGGCAAGATCGTCGGCACGCTGGGAGTGATCGGCCCCACTCGCATGGCGTACGAGCGGGTGATACCGATTGTGGATATTACGGCCAAGCTGCTATCGAACGCGCTCAGCCATAATTGATTAGCTTGGTTTGTGCGGGCAGGCGACCTTGGTGCAGTTACCATAGATGGCCAGGGCGTGCTCGGCGATGCTGAAACCGCGCTCCTTGGCAATCGCGTTCTGGCGCTCTTCGATGGCTTCGTCGTAAAACTCTTCCACGCGGCCGCAGTCGAGGCACACCAGGTGGTCGTGGTGCGAACCGGCGTTGAGTTCGAAGATGGCCTTGCCCGTTTCGAAATGATTGCGGTTGAGCAAGCCGGCTTGCTCGAACTGGGTCAGCACGCGATAGACGGTGGCCAGGCCCACGTCCATATTGTCGGCCAGCAGGATCTTATAAACATCCTCGGCGGTCAGGTGGCGGACGTCGCTGGTCTGGAAGATGTCCAGGATTTTAAGGCGAGGCAGCGTGGCTTTCAGGCCGCTGGCCTTCAGATCGGTTGGATTATTTCCCATGGTGGACACTCTTATTCTGGTTGGCGATTAGCTAGCCCGTAGTTTAACGCACTCCGCGCCGCGCCGCACACAATCTGCCGCCATCTTGCAGCCCTGGCGGTTTTTTGGCATTTGCAAACTTTTACACTTGCGCCTTGCAAAACAAGGACATATCAGGGATTGTGCTTTATGATATGGCGTTTTTTGGCATTCCGCTTGACCAGATTGAGGACATTTATGCGCGTCACCCAGGCTTTATCGCAGTCGTTGTTGCACGGTTCTACTTCCAAGGTGGTCGCATGTGTCGTGCTGGCCGCAGCGCTGGGTGGCTGCGCTTCCAAAACCACGCTGGGCGAAAGATCGAACGAGGTCAAGGACGCCGAGCCGACGCTGGACGCCAGCAAGGGCGCACAGACCACCACCATCACCAAGCTGCAACGCTTCATGTGGTTCTTCTCGCCGTACCGTCCCGACATCCAGCAAGGTAACTTCGTCTCGGAAGAAATGCTGAACCAGCTCAAGGTGGGCATGACGCGCGACCAGGTCCGCTTCATCTTCGGTACCGCGCTGCTGGCCGACCCGTTCCACGCCAACCGCTGGGACTACGCGTTCCGCATGGCCAAGGGCAGCGGCGAAATCACCACCAGCCGCGTGATCGTGTTCTTCGACAAGGACGGCAAGGTCGAGCGCTGGGAAGGCGGCAACCTGCCGACCGAAAAAGAATACATTGCCCGCATCGCCGGCCCGGCGCCGAAGATCAAGAAGAACCAGGACGCGCCCGAGAACAAGCCGGCCCCGTCCACAGCACCACTGCCAGCGGGCAGCGACAAGGCCAATGCCGCGCCGGTTGGCGTGGGTGTGAGCACAGAAACGAAATAAGCAAGGAAACAGCATGACCGAGATGAATATCGCCATTGCCGGCGCCGGTGGCCGCATGGGCCGCATCCTGATCGAATCCGTCCAGCAGGCCGACGATGCCCGCCTGGCCGGCGCCCTCAACCACGCCGGTGCACCCGGTGTGGGCGAAGATGCCGCCGCCTTCCTCGGCCAGCCGGCCGGCGTGATCGTGGAATCGGACCTGGCGCGCGGCCTGGCCGATGCCCAATACCTGATCGACTTCACCCGTCCCGAAGGCACGCTCGACCACCTGGCCTACTGCGCCGAACACGGCATCAAGCTGGTGATCGGCACCACCGGTTTCGATGAGGCCGGCAAGGCAGCGATTGCCGAGGCGGCCAAGAAAACCGCGATCGTGTTCTCGCCCAACTTCAGCGTGGGCGTCAATGTCACCATGAAGCTGCTCGAGCAGGCGGCCAAGGCGCTGTCCACCGGCTACGACATCGAAGTGGTCGAAGCCCACCACCGTTTTAAAGTGGACGCACCGTCCGGCACCGCGCTGAAAATGGGCGAAGTGATTGCCGATGCACTGGGCCGCGACCTGAAAGAATGCGGCGTGTTCGCGCGCGAAGGCGTGACCGGCGAGCGCGACCCGTCCTCGATCGGCTTTGCCACCATCCGTGGCGGCGATATCGTCGGTGACCACACCGTGCTGTTTGCCGGCATCGGCGAGCGTATCGAGATCAGCCATAAATCGAGCAGCCGCGTCACCTACGCCCACGGCGCACTGCGTGCCTGCCGCTTCCTGGCCGACAAGCCGACCGGCCTGTTCGACATGTACGACGTGCTGTCCCTTAACGGTTAAGCGGGCAAGCACCCGTGGCCGGCAACTTCTCGCTGTCGCACTTCTGGGCGCAAGCCGATGCGGTCAGCCACGCGGTCGCGCTGGTGCTGCTGGCCATGTCGCTGGTGAGCTGGTTCTTCATCCTGGCCAAGCTGTACGGCGCGGTGCGCATCCGCCGCAGCGCGCCGGCCGTGCAAGCGTTCTGGGACGCACCCACCATGGCCGACGGCGTCGCCACCCTGGCGCTGGCCGACCCCGAAAGCATCTTCGTGCCGCTGGCCCGGCAGGGCGCGGCGCAACTGGTCGTGCCCGACCATCCCACCCTCGGTGGCGAGATGGACCGTTCGGCACAGATCACGCGCGTGCTGCGCGCGGCGATCCAGCATTCCACCAACCGCCTCGAAGGCGGCCTGACCCTGCTGGCGTCGATCGGCGCGACCGCGCCATTTGTGGGACTGTTGGGGACGGTGTGGGGGATTTACCATGCGCTGGCTAATATCTCGACCAGCGGCGCCATGCAGCTCGACAAGGTGGCCGGCCCGGTGGGCGAGGCGCTGGTGATGACGGCCGTGGGCCTGACGGTGGCGATTCCCGCCGTGCTGGCGTATAACGCCTTCAACCGCGTCAACCGCCTGACCCTGGCCGAACTCGACGCGTTCGCCCACGACCTGCACGCGTACCTGGTCAAAAAATGAGCTTCGGCGCTTTCAACCACCACCGCCAGCCCGGCCCCATGGCCGACATCAACGTCACGCCGATGGTGGACGTGATGCTGGTGCTGCTGGTGATTTTCATCCTCGGTGCGCCGGTGTGGACCAGTTCGGTCCAACTGGAGTTGCCCAAGGCGCAGGCGCAAAGCGCGCCGCCAGCGCCGGCCACGACCGTGACGGTGGCGATCGACGCCAAGGGGCAGGTGTACTGGAACAACGAGGCGGTGGCGCCCAAGGTGCTCGAGCAGCGCCTGGTGGAGGCGGCCAAGCTGGACGTGCAGCCCGAGCTGCAACTGCGCGCCGACAAGGACACCCGTTACGAGGTGGTGGCGCAGGTGATGGCTGCCGCGCAAACGCACGGATTAACCAAATTGGGTTTCGTTACCGATCCCGGAAAAACAGAGAGTAAATAATGGCAACCGCACAACTGAACGGCGCAGCAATCCTTGATGCCGCAAGCTTCCATGCGGCCTGCAAGGCAGCACTGGGTTTTCCCGACAGCTACGGCAACACCATGGATGCCTGGATCGATTGCCTGAGCTACCTGCGCGACGACGACAACATGAGCAAATTCAAGCTCAAGCCCAACGAAGTGCTGGAAATCGTCATCACCGACTCGGCCGCCCTGACGGCCGCCGCGCCCGATCTGCTGGAAGAAGTCAGCTACTGCGTGGCCGGCATCAACGACCGTTATGACGACTACGGCGAGAAGCCGGCCTTGAAGCTGACCTTGAAATAAACCAGCCCGACCGTACCGGCGGCTGCCTTGGGGGACCTCGAAAAACCGTAGCGGGTCGCGCAGCAGGTTTTTCGAGGTCCCCTCAACCGACGATGGGAATGTCGGCCTTGGCGCCAGTCTCGCCCGGCGCCAGCGTCAGTACTTCGAAACCGGTCTCGGTCACCGTTACCATGTGTTCCCACTGCGCCGACAGCGACTGGTCGCGCGTTTCCACGGTCCAGCCGTCATCAAGCTCCTTGGTGGCCGCGCGACCGGCGTTGATCATCGGCTCGATGGTAAACAGCATGCCCGGTTTCAGGATCAGTCCCTGGCCGGGACGACCGTAATGCGTCACTTGCGGGTCTTCGTGGTAGGTCATGCCGATGCCGTGGCCGCAATAATCAAGCACCACGCTGAAGCCCGCTTTTTCTGCCACGGTCTGGATCGCAAAGCCGACGTCGCCGAGCGTAGCGCGCGGTTTGACGGCGCGGATGCCGGCCCACATTGCCGCGTACGTCGTTTCCACCAGCTTGCGCGCAGCCTTGGACGGTTCGCCCACGTAGTACATGCGGCTGGTGTCGCCGTGCCAGCCATCCTTGATGACGGCCACGTCGATGTTGATGATGTCGCCATCTTTCAAAATCTCGGTCGCGGACGGAATGCCGTGGCACACCACCTGGTTGACCGAGCTGCACACGGTGGCCGGGAAACCGCCGTAGCCGACATTGGCCGGCGTAACTTTCTGCACATTGACGATGTAGTCGTTGCACAGCTGGTCGAGGTAGGCCGTGGTCACGCCGGGTTTGATGTGCGGCCCGATCATCGTCAGCACGTCGGCCGCCAGTTGGGCGGCGACGCGCGCCAGGACGATTTGTTCGGGCGACTTGATCAGATTGGCGTTGCGGCGGGACATGACTACCTCTTTCTTAGGGCAAAGGGGCGTAGTTTGCCACAAACAGAGGTCATCAGTCTCAGCGAACGGCGGCCGGATCGAAGTGCGGGTTATAAATCAGGCACAGCAAATTACCGAACGGGTCGGCCAATTCCACCGTCTTGATGCCTTCTCCCACTTCCTCGATGGCGCCGTGCACGGTGGCGCCGAGCGCCACCAGGCGGTCGGTTTCGGCCTCGATATCGTCCACGCCCCAGTACACCATGCTGCCCGCGTGGGCGGCGGTGAATTTCTCGGCCGGAATCAGGCCCAGCTCGAAACCGCCGATGGCGAAGCCGACATAAAACGGCTGGTCGAAATACGCTGCCGTCTCGAATGCCTTGGCGTACCAGTCGCGGGCGGCGGCCAAGTCGGCCACCGGGTACACCACCGTGCGCAGTCCCTTGATCATGTTTGTCTCCTCAATGATATGAAAAACACCATCTTGGCATAAAACAGGGACCGGCGATTGTAAAAATGGAAGCGTGTTTTTAGTGGCTGTTCAGGGTAGCGAGCGTCTGCTCGTAGCGGTTTTCCTTTTCCGCGTTGCGCAGGAACAGCACGCGCTGCACCAGTACTTCGGCCGGCGTGGGGCTGGCTGTGAGCAGGGTGATCACCTCATCGATATAGTCGGCCAGCGGCAGGTAGCCCTCGCGCGTGGCCTGGCCCGGGGTCAGGTCGGTTTGTACGGCCGGCGGCGCCAGTTCGATCACTTCCACCGCACCTTTTAGCACCTCGCGCAGCGCCACCGTGTACGAATGCAGCGCCGCCTTGGTGGCGTTGTAGGTGGGCGTGACCAGCAGCGGCACGAACGCCAGGCCCGACGTGGTGTTGATGATGGCGGCATCGGCCTGCTGGCGCAGGTGATCGGTCAGCGCGTTGATCAGGCGGATCGGCCCCAGCAGGTTGGTGGTAATTGTCGCCTCGGCATCGGTCAGATCGCGCCGCTTGCTGGCATCCTCAAAGCGCATGATGCCGGCGTTGTTGATCAGGACATTGAGGGCAGGGTGGTCGGCCACGACCTGGCGGGCGAACGCGTCGATGGCATCGGCGTTGTCGGCGTCGAATTGCACCGGCACGATGTTGGCGCGGCCGGCGGCCGCTTGTTGCAGCACATCCTGCCGGCGGCCGGCGATGATGACGGTATTGCCCAGGTCGTGCAAGCGATGGGCCAGCGCCTCGCCGATGCCGCTGCCGCCGCCGGTGATCAAGATGGTGTTTCCAGTCGATTTCATGGTCAGTCCTCCTGTGAATGTGGGACCAGTGTACAAAGGACAGGCGCGATGATAAAGTAGGCACCCAAAAGATTTATACATACCCAAAAGAGAGTGTAGGTAGCCCATGCGTAAAGCCGAACCCGATGCGCTGATTGAAATGCGCCGGCACGAGCCGATTCCCGACAGTCTCGACCCCGTGATCGAAGCGCTGGTGCAGGACATCATCGGCCAAGTGGCCGACCGCTGGACCATGCTGATCCTCGAAGCGCTCGAAGCAGGCGGCACCCTGCGCTACACCCAGTTGCGCAAGGCCGTGCCCGGCATCAGCCAAAAGATGCTGACCCAGACCGTGCGCCAGATGGAGCGTGACGGCCTGGTCCACCGCACCGTGCACCCGGTAATCCCGCCCCACGTCGACTACGTGCTCACGCCGCTGGGTCACAGCCTGGGCGCGGCGTTTTGCGGGGTCTGGGTGTGGGCCGAAACCCACCATGGCGAGATCATGCGGGCGCGGGCGGCGTTTGCGCAGCGTGCATGAGCGCTATCCATCCGCCAATCCGGGCATTGTGGGCAATCAGGGCGTTTCAAACGGTATAATGTCCGGTTCATAGTCAACTCTGGCCGCACACCATCATGCAAGATAAATATAGTCACGCCGACGTAGAAACCGCAGCGCAATCCCACTGGAAAGCCATCGACGCCTACAAGGCGGTCGAGCACGACCCGCGTTTCCCCAAGGGTAAGTATTACGCCTGTTCGATGCTGCCTTACCCTTCGGGCAAGCTGCACATGGGGCACGTGCGCAACTATACGATCAACGACGTGATGTACCGCTACCTGCGCATGAACGGCTACAACGTGCTGATGCCGATGGGCTGGGATGCGTTCGGCATGCCGGCGGAAAACGCGGCGATGGCCAACAACGTGCCGCCGGCACAGTGGACCTATTCCAACATCGCCCACATGCGCTCGCAGATGGAGCTGATGGGTCTGGCCATCGACTGGTCGCGCGAAATGACCGCGTGCAAGCCCGAGTACTACAAGTGGAACCAGTGGATGTTCCTCAAGATGCTGGAAAAAGGCATCATCTACAAGAAGACCGGTACCGTGAACTGGGACCCGATCGACCAGACCGTGCTGGCCAACGAACAGGTTATCGACGGCAAGGGCTGGCGCTCGGGCGCGCCGATTGAAAAACGCGAAATCCCGATGTACTACGCGCGCATTACCGACTACGCCGACGAACTGCTCGGCTACGTCGATGACAAGCTGCCGGGCTGGCCCGAGCGCGTACGCATCATGCAGGCCAACTGGATCGGCAAATCGACCGGCGTGCGCTTCGCCTTCCCGCACCAGATCAAGGACGCCGACGGCGCCCTGATCGGCGACGGCAAGCTGTACGTGTTCACCACCCGCCCCGACACCGTGATGGGCGTGACCTTCTGCGCCGTCGCGGCCGAGCACCCGCTGGCCGTCCACGCCGCACAGAACAACCCGGAACTGGCCGCCTTCAACGCCGAATGCAAGCTTGGTTCCGTGATCGAAGCCGACATGGCCACGATGGAAAAGAAGGGCATGCCGACCGGCCTGTTCGTCACCCATCCGCTGACCGGCGAGCAAGTCGAAGTGTGGGTTGGTAACTATGTCCTGATGACCTACGGCGACGGCGCCGTGATGGGCGTGCCGGCGCACGACGAGCGCGACTTCGCGTTCGCCAAGAAATACAACCTGGCCATCAAGCAGGTGATCCGCGCCGAAGGCCAGGAATTCTCCGACGCTGCCTGGCAAGAATGGTACGGCGACAAGAGCATTTCCATCGTCACCAACTCGGGCAACTACGACGGCCTGAACTACGCCGATGCCGTCGAAGCCGTGGCTGCCGACATGGCCGCCCAAGGCCTGGGCGAGAAAAAAATCACGTTCCGCCTGCGCGACTGGGGCATTTCGCGCCAGCGCTACTGGGGCACGCCGATCCCGATGATCAACTGCCCGGACTGCGGTTCGGTACCGGTGCCGGAAAAAGACTTGCCGGTCGTGCTGCCGGAAGACTGCGTACCGGACGGCAGCGGCAACCCGCTCAACAAGTACGAAGCGTTCCTCAAGTGCGATTGCCCGCAGTGCGGCAAGCCAGCGCGCCGCGAAACCGACACCATGGACACGTTCGTCGATTCGTCGTGGTACTACATGCGCTATACCTCGCCAGGCGCCAACGCCATGGTCGATGAACGCAACGACTACTGGATGCCGATGGACCAGTACATCGGCGGCATCGAACACGCCGTGCTGCACCTGCTGTACGCGCGCTTCTGGACCAAGGTCATGCGCGACTTCGGCCTGGTGAAGTTCGACGAGCCATTTACCAACCTGCTCACGCAAGGCATGGTGCTGAACGAAACCTATTACCGCGAAGACGCCGCCGGCAAGAAGACCTGGTTCAACCCGGCCGACGTCGACCTGACGGTGGACGACAAGGGCCGCCCGCAAGCGGCGATTTTGCGCGATGACAGCCAGCCGGTCCACATCGGCGGCACCGAAAAAATGTCGAAGTCGAAGAACAACGGCATCGACCCGCAAGCGCAGATCGAACAATACGGCGCCGACACCGCGCGCCTGTTTACCATGTTCGCCTCGCCGCCGGAACAGACGCTGGAATGGTCGGGCAGCGGCGTGGAAGGCGCCAACCGTTTCCTGCGCCGCGTGTGGGCATTCGGCTACGCGCAGCAGGCTGCCATCGTCGCCGCTGGTTCGCCGTTGACCGCAACGGCTACCACCGACGCCGGCAAAACCCTGCGCCGCGAGCTGCACAAGCTGCTGCAGCAGGCCGACTACGACATCAAGCGCATCCAGTACAACACCGTGGTGTCGGCCTGCATGAAGATGCTCAACACGATCGAAGCCGCCAAGGACGTTGAAGCGGCCGTGCTGGCCGAAGGCTACGCGATCTTCCTGCGTTTGCTGAACCCGGTCGCGCCGCACATCACCCACGTGCTGTGGAGCGAACTCGGCTATGAAGGTGACATCCTCAACGCGCCATGGCCGCAGGTCGATCCGGCCGCGCTCGAGCAGTCCGAGATCGAAATGATGATCCAGGTGAACGGCAAGCTGCGCGGCAGCGTGGTCGTGGCCAAGGGCGCCGACAAGGCCAGCATCGAAGCGCTGGCGCTGGCCAACGAAGCGGTGCAAAAGTTCATCGAAGGCACGCCGAAGAAGATCATCGTCGTCCCGGGCAAACTGATCAACATCGTAGTGTAAGAGGACGCAATGACGACTACTTCCGGATTGTTCCGACGCGGCCGCACGGCCGGCATGGCGCTGCTGCTCACCGCAACGCTGTCCGCCTGCGGCTTCCACCTGCGCGGCGATGGCGGCCATTACACGCTGCCGTTCCCGACCATGTACATCGGACTGCCGGAGTCGTCGCCACTGGCGATTGACCTCAAGCGCAACATCCGCGTCAACGGCAACACCACCGTGGTAAATAGCCCCAAGGATGCCGACGGCGTTGTTGAAGTGCTGTCCAACCCGGAAACCACCAAGACCAAGACCATCCTGTCCCTGAACAGCAATGGCCGCGTGCGCCAGTACCTGCTGCAATACACGATCGTGTTCCGCGTGCTTGACCGTCAAGGTAACGAGCTGCTGGGGCCCACGACGATTTCGCTGAGCCGTCCGATCGACTTCAACGAAACCCAGTTGCTGGCCAAGGAACAGGAAGAAGCGCTGCTGTACAAGGACATGCAAACCGACCTGGTGCAGCAGATGATGCGCCGCATGGCAGCCGTGAAAACCACGCGCATGTCGGTGCCCGGCCCGGGCCCGGCGCCGCAGGATCCGTCCGCCGCGCCGGCCGTGCCGATCCTGTAAGGCGGCACCATGCAATTGCGCCTGGACGCGCTCGACGGCCACCTGAACAAGTCGCTGTCGCAGCTGTATGTGATCACCAGCGACGAGCATTTGCTGGCGCTGGAGGCGGCCGACAAGATCCGCCGCACCGCGCGCGCGCAAGGGTATTCCGAGCGCGACGTGCTGACGGTGGAGCGCAGCTTCAAGTGGGGCGAACTGCTGGCGGCCAACCAGGCGCTGTCGCTGTTCGGCGATAAAAAGCTTATTGAATTGCGCATCCCCACCGGCAAGCCGGGCAAGGATGGCGGCGCCGCGCTGCAAGCGTACGTGAAAGACCTGAGCCCCGACAATCTGACATTGATTACGCTGCCCAAGCTCGACTGGCAAACCCAGAAGGCGGCGTGGGTGGGGGCGTTGCAACAGGCGGCGGTGTATATCGACATCCCGCAAATCGAACGGGCGCAATTGCCCAACTGGATAGGCCAGCGCCTTGCCGCACAAGGGCAAAGCGCGGACCGGCAGAGCATCGACTTCATCGCCGATCGCGTGGAAGGCAATCTGCTGGCGGCGCACCAGGAAATACAGAAACTCGCCCTGCTGCACGAACCGGGCAAGCTCACCTACGAGCAGGTGCACGACGCCGTACTCAATGTGGCCCGCTACGACGTGTTCAAACTCAGCGAAGCGATGCTGATGGGCGACCCGGCGCGTCTCGTGCGCATGCTCGAAGGGCTGAAAGGCGAGGGCGAAGCGCTGCCGCTGGTGCTGTGGGCGGTGTCGGAAGAAATCCGCACGCTGCTCAAGCTCAAGGCGGGCATGGCGCAGGGCCGGCCGCTCGGTGCGCTGCTCAAGGAGTACCGCATCTGGGGGCCGAAAGAGCGCATGATGGACCCGGCGCTGCGGCGTATTTCACTGGCCACGCTGGAGGCGGCCATGAAAGACGCCGCGCAAGTGGACAAGATGATCAAGGGCCTGCGCGCCAAAGCCTACAGCGGCGATGCATGGGATGCCATGCTGCAGCTGGGGCTCAAAGTGGCGCGCGGGTAAGCAGCCCTGTAAAGAATCGAGACGATAATGGACACGAAGTTGGATATCAAGCAGTACATGGAACAACTGGGCCAGCAGGCGCGCAAGGCGTCGCGTGCCATGGCCCGTGCCGACAGCGCCACCCGCAACCGCGCGCTCACGCTGATCGCCGACGGCATCGAGCGCGAGGCCGACGCCCTGCGCGCCGCCAACCGGCTCGACATGGATGCGGCAGCTGCCAACGGCCTGGCGCCGGCCATGCTCGACCGCCTGGCGCTGTCCGACAAGGCGATTGCCACCATGGTCGAAGGCCTGCGCCAGATCGTCGCGCTGCCTGATCCCATCGGTGAAATCTCCGGCCTGAAATTCCGCCCGAGCGGCATCCAGGTAGGCCAGATGCGCGTACCGCTCGGCGTGATCGGCATCATCTACGAGTCGCGCCCGAATGTGACGGTGGACGCGGCGGGCCTGTGCATCAAGAGCGGCAACGCCACCATCCTGCGCGGCGGCTCGGAAGCGATCCACTGCAACCGCGCGCTGGCGCAACTGGTCAAGGAAGGACTGCTGGGCGCCGGCCTGCCGGAAAACGCCGTGCAAGTGGTCGATACCACCGACCGTGCCGCCGTCGGCGCCCTGATCACCATGCCGGAGTACGTGGACGTGATTGTGCCGCGCGGCGGCAAGGGCCTGATCGCGCGCCTGATGGAAGAAGCCACGGTGCCGATGATCAAGCACCTCGACGGCATCTGCCACGTGTACATCGACGACAAGGCCGACCTGCAAAAGGCGGTCGATATCGGCTTCAATGCCAAGTGCCACCGCTACGGCACCTGCAACACCATGGAAACCTTGCTGGTCTCGCGCCCGATCGCCGCCAAGGTGCTGCCGGAACTGGCCAAACTGTACGCGACGAAAGAGGTGGAACTGCGCGCCGACGCCGAAGCTGCTGCCATCCTGACCGGCTACCCGCATTTGACTGCAGCGACCGAGGAAGACTGGTCCACCGAATACCTGGCCGCGATCCTGGCCGTGAAAATCGTCGACGGCATCGACGAGGCGATGGACCACATCAACCAGTACTCGTCCAAGCACACTGAATCGATCATCACCGAAGACTACAGCGCCGGCATGCGCTTCCTGCGCGAAGTCGATTCGGCGTCAGTGATGATCAACGCGTCCACCCGCTTTGCGGACGGCTTCGAGTACGGCCTTGGCGCCGAGATCGGCATCTCCAACGACAAGCTGCACGCGCGCGGCCCGGTGGGCCTCGAAGGCCTCACCTCACTCAAGTACGTCGTGTTCGGTCACGGCGAAATTCGCCAGTAATTCCACTAAAGGATCGCCATGCTCTGGATTAAATCGCTGCACATCTTCTTCGTCATCGCCTGGATGGCGGGCGTGTTTTACCTGCCGCGTATTTTCGTCAACCTGGCCATGGAGACCAACACCGCCGTCACCGAACGCCTGCTGATCATGGCGCGCAAGCTGTATCGTTTTTCGATGTGGATTTCGGTGCTGGCGATCGTGTTCGGCGCGATCCTGGTGTACATGCTGTATGGTCCGCGCATGCCGGGCTTCATGCATGCCAAGCTGTTGTTCGTGGTGCTGATCGTTGGCTACCATCATGCATGCGGCAGCATCCTGAAAAAATTCGAGAAGGGCGTCAACACCCGCAGCCATAAATGGTTCCGCGTGTTTAACGAAGTGCCGGTGTTCCTGCTGCTGGCAATTATCGTACTCGTGGTGGTCAAACCCTTCTGACCATGCACAACACTATTAACGGATAAAAGGTACACCTAAGATGGCTTCATATTTTTGCCCATGCCCGCGCGGCATGGAAGCGGCGCTGGCCGAAGAGCTGGGCGAAATCGCCCAGCAAAGCACCACCATGAAAGTGCACAACCAGGTTCCTGGCGGCGTGCACTGCTCGGGTGAGCTGCTCGACTCGTACCGCATCAACCTGCACTCGCGCATCGCCTCGCGCGTGCTGATGCGCATGGCCGTTACCGGCTACAAGACCGAGAACGATATCTACGACCTGGTGCTGGCGCAATCGTGGGAAGACTGGTTCACTTACGACCACACCATCCGTGTCGATGTTACGGCCGTCAAGTCGCCATTGAAAAGCCTGGAATTCACCACGCTGAAAATCAAGGATGCGATCTGCGACCGCTTCCGCGACATGTACAGCAAGCGCCCGTCGGTCGATACCCGCGAGCCCGACATGCGCATCGTCGGTTTCCTCGACGCGCACCAGTTCATCATCTACCTCGACACCTCGGGCGAAGCGCTGTTCAAGCGCGGCTGGCGTGAAGAAACCGGCGACGCGCCGCTGCGCGAAAACCTGGCGGCGGGCCTGTTGCGTGTGGCCGGCTGGAAGCCGGGCATGCCGCTGTTCGACCCGATGTGCGGCTCCGGCACCATCCTGTGCGAAGCGGCGCAGATGGTGCAGGGCGTGCCGCCGGGCGCCCGTCGCCGCTTCGCTTTCGAAGCTTTCAACGACTTCGATCCGGCCCCGTGGCAGGAAATGAAAAACGCCATCAAGCCGAACCCGCTGCCGAGCGAGCCGACCATCTTCGGTTCCGACATCTCGGGCGACATGGTGGCCATGACGCGCCACAACCTGCGCGCGGCCGGCATCATGTTCGACGTGCCGCTCAAGCAGATCGAAGCGCAGGAAGTCAAGGCGCCGACCGAGCAGCCGGGCATCATGCTCACCAACCCGCCGTACGGCGAGCGGATCGGCGTGCGCGGCGACAGCTCGCTGGGCGAGGACGAACTGGCCAAGAGTTTTTACTCGGACTTCAGCGGCACCCTCAAGCAGCGCTTTGCCGGCTGGACCGTGTACCTGTTCACGGCTGACCTGGGCCTGCCCAAGATGCTGCGCCTGAAAGAATCGCGCAAGACGCCGTTCTTCAACGGTGCGCTGGAATGCCGCCTGTTCCGCTTCGACATGGTGGCCGGTTTCAACCGCCGCGAAGCTGCCAAGCCCAAAGAAGCTTAACCACCTGCTGCGCCGCCGGACCCCGCAGCACCGGGCGGGGACGGACCCCAGTCAAGGAACCTATGTACCCGACCCCGCCCGACAACGTTCTCCCCGATCCCGTCAAGGAAGTTCCCCCGCCGCCGCCATCGACCCCCAAGGTGCTCAGCGCCACGGCGCTGGCGGTGATCCTGGCCCTGCTGTCGATGCTGGGGCCGTTCTCGATCGACGCCTATTTACCGGCGTTCCCCAACATCCAGGCCACCTTGGGCGCCACCCCGCTCGAAGTGCAGCAAAGCCTCACCTTCTACATGCTGGCCTTTGCCGGCATGGTGCTGTGGCACGGCGCGCTGTCCGATGCGTTCGGCCGGCGCAACGTCATCCTGGTCTCGCTGGTGATGTTCGCGATCGGTACCCTGGGCTGCGCGTCGGTGCACTCGGTGCCGTACCTGTGGGCGTTCCGCGTGATGCAGGGCATTTCGGCCGGCGCCGGCGTGGTGGTGGGACGCGCCATCATCCGCGACCTGTATTCCGATGCGGCGGCCGCGCGCCTGCTGTCGCTGGTGACCATGATCTTTTCGATCGCCCCGGCGATTGCGCCGATCCTCGGCGGCTGGATCGTCACGCTGTTCGACTGGCGCGCGATCTTCCTGTCGCTGCTGGCCTACAGCGTGCTGCTGTTCATTTACTGCTACCGCAACCTGCCCGAGACCCTGCCGGTCCACAAGCGCCAGCCGTTCAACCCGCGCCACCTGGCGCGCAACTACGGCGAGATCATGCGCTCCAAGCTGTTCCACCTGAAGTCGGGCGTGGTGGCGCTCAACTTCGGCGGCCTGTTCCTGTTCATCGCGGCGGCGCCCGAGTTCCTGCCCAATTCGCTGGGGCTGGGTGCGAGCCAGTTCGGCTGGCTGTTCATTCCGTCGGTAAGCGGAATTTTCCTCGGTGCGCTGGTGGCCAACCGCATCGCCGGCAAGATCTCGTTTTCGCGCCAGATCGGCATCGGCTTCTGCTTCCTGATCGCCGCCGCCGTGTGCAATACGCTGTACCACGTGTTCCTGCCGCCGGCGCTGCCGTGGACCGTGCTGCCGATGCTGTTCTACACCTTCGGCATGTCGATCGTGGCGCCGGGCGCCACGCTGCTCGCGCTCGACCTGTTCCCGCACATCCGCGGCACGGTGGCGTCGTGCCAGTCGTTCGCCACCACCATGATGGGCGCCATCGTGGCCGGCGTGCTGGCGCCCGCGCTGTCGCACTCGGTGTTGTCTTTAGCCCTCGGACAACTGGTACTTACAGGCTCCGCGCTGGTTTTATGGTTGACCGCGCGCCATTACCGGCGCATTCTGTTACCCCATCCGGGACAATAAATCTTTACATCAGGAAATGCGCGCGACCTCCTGCACGATTGGCTCGCACGTGCTAAGTTGCTATCATACTTTATGCTAATATAAGTTCTTTCTCGGCATTATTCGTTTCCGGTTTGACTTGATTATTGGTATATGACGATGCTGCAACCTGACCTTGATATCCGCCACCGGCTGCTGATTGCACGCCTGCCTGCCATGCCGCAGATCCTGATCAAACTGATCGAGCATCTGCAGGCCGACGACGCCGGCATGCCGGAACTGGCCGCGCTGATCGCCAAGGATCCGGCCATGGCCAGCAAGATTTTCTCGGTCGCCAGCAGCTCGGCTTTTCACCGCAATAGCGGTGCGCGTGCCGTGGGGCTGGAGCAGTCGCTGGTTGCACTCGGCACCGACATGATCAAGACCCTGGTGATCAGCGAATCGGTATTCCAGACCTTCAGCAGCTTCCCCCATTCCGCCAGCACCGACCTGCGCGCTTTCTGGAAAAGTTCGCTCACCACGGCTGTCATCGCGCGCGACCTGGCCCGCAAGATGGATTACCCGCACGTGGAAGAAGCCTACCTGGCGGGTCTGCTGCACAACGTGGGCCGGCTGGCGCTGCTGGCCACCGCGCCGCGCGAATACGCCGTCAACTTCATGGCGCGCGACGACGAAGACCTGTGCGCGGTCGAGCAGCGCACCCTGCAAATCACCCATGCCGAGGCGGGCGCCTGGCTGATCGAACGCTGGCAGCTCGACTCCTTCCTGGCCGACAGCGTGCTGTATCACCACGAGCCGATCGCGCGCCTGGCCTCCGCCCATCCTCTGATCCGCATGGTGCGCCTGGCGCACCTGCTGTGCGGCCATGGCGACGAGCCTGACGCCATCGAAGACGCGGCCCAACTGTGTGGTCTCGATGGCGCGGCGCTCGAGCCTATCCTCGCCAACGCCGCCCGCCAGGTGGAAAAATCGGCCGGGTACCTGGGCATCGACCTGGCCGGCGCCGACGATATCGTGGCGCCATCGGCGTACGTGCCGCCACCGCCGGTCGATCCGGTGCAGCAGCGCCTGTCGGAAGAAGTGCGCAACATGATGCTGGTGTCGGAGATGGCGCAAACGTTCGCGCGCCAGGATGGCGAAACGGGCCTGCTCGACGCCATGACGCGCTCGGCGCGCATCCTGTTCGATTTCGAGAACGTGCTGGTGATGCTGGAAAATCCCACCGGCCAGGCGCTGCTGGGCACCGCCACCGGCAACCAGCCCGGGCGCCTGGCCGAATTCATGCTGTCTCTGGACCCGGAGCAGGGCGGCCAGGTGGCGCTGTCGGCGCGCACGCGCAAGCCCGTGTATGCCAGCCGCGCCGGCATGAACGCGCAGGCCGGCGCGCCGCTGTCGGTGGCCGAAGAGCAGCTGTTCCGCATCCTCGGCAGCGAGGCGCTGGTGTGCCTGCCGCTGGTGGCGAATCAACGCTGCCTGGGCGTGCTGATCGGCGGCGTACCAGGCTGGCAACTGGCCGGTTGCCAGCAGCGCGAGCGCTTCCTGCAATCGTACGCCACCCAGGCGGCGGGCGCGCTGGAGACCGCGCTCAGTGAGCGCGGTCACGCCCGGCGCCAGCTGGCGCAGGTGGCGGAGGAATACCGCGACGCGTCGCGCCGCGTGGTGCACGAGGTGAACAACCCGCTGTCGATCATCAAGAACTACCTGTCCATCCTCGACAGCAAGCTGGCGCGGCGCGAGCCGGTGGTGGGCGAACTGTCGATCCTCAACGAAGAAATCGACCGCGTGGGCCAGTTGCTCAACGGCCTGGCCGACCTGCAACCGGCGGAAGCGTCGCGCGTGACCGAGGTAGCCGGCGTGGTGGACGACGTGCTGCGCCTGTTCCGCGCCACCGGTTTCGTGCCGGCTTCGGTGCAGATGGTGGTGCGCATGCAGGAAGGCCCGGGCGCCATCGAGGGCGACGACGACCTGCTCAAGCAGGTGCTGGTCAACCTGGTCAAGAACGCGGTGGAAGCCATGCCGGAGGGCGGGCGCATCGAGATCGCCAACCGTGGCCTGGTCAATCGCGAGCGCAAGCTGTACCTGGAACTGGTGGTGGCCGACACCGGCCCGGGCCTGTCGGCCGAGCTGCTGGCCAACCTGTTCGCACCGGTGAAAAGCACCAAGGAAGGCCCCCACCACGGCCTGGGACTGTCGATCGTCCACAGCCTGGTGAGCAAGATGGGCGGCCTGATCGCCTGCCGTTCCGGCAAGGCCGGCACCACGTTCGAAATCCTGCTGCCGGCTGCCGGCAGCAATACCTCCGCAAGCCCCCTCGCAAGTTCCAGCGCCGGCCAAACCCCCCGGTTGATGGATTCCGTTTAAGGCCATGATGAACCTGAACTTCCAGGACGACTCAACCCCTGTCGTCCATCTCCATGATTCGAGGCCGCGCCTGCTGCTGGTGGACGACGAACCGCGCCTGCTGTCGTCGCTGTACGAACTACTGCGCAGTCACGAAGGGCACGACTACCTGCTGTGCACCGCCGCCACCGGCGCCGAGGCGCTGGCCCACCTGGCGCAGCAACCGTTCGACCTGGTGCTGCTCGACCTGCGCCTGCCCGACATGAGCGGCCACGACATCATGGACTTCATGAACGCGCGCGGCATCGATGGCGACGTGGTGGTGATGAGCGGCGAGGTGGGCATCGACGCCGCCATCGGCGCCTTGAAGCGCGGCGCCTACGATTACCTGCGCAAGCCGTATGGCCGCGAGGAGCTGCTCAAGACGGTGGACAACGTGCTGCAAAAGCGCCGGCTGGCGATCGACAACGAGCGCATCGCCGCGCAGCTGGAAACGTCGGAAAAGATGTACCGCTACCTGGTGGACAGCTCGCCCGACATCATCTATACGCTGGCCCATGATGGCCGCATCACGTTTGTGAACGATCGCGTGCAGCACCTGCTCGGTTTCGACCGCGACGAGGTGGTGGGGCGCCACTACTCGGTGCTGGTGCACGACGAGGACCAGGACCGTGCTCGTTACGCCTTCGGCGAACGCCAGGGACATGGCCAGGGCAGGGCGCGGGTGAGCGATGCGGGCGGTCGCACCGCCGAGCTGCGGCTCAAGTGCAAGAGCGGCATCGAGCGCACCTTCAGCATCACGCTCACCTCGATGGCGCCCAACGCCATCGGCCCGCACGACTTTTACGGCACCTATGGCGTGGCGCGCGACATCACCGACCGCAAGCGCGCCGAGGAGATGATTTCGTACCAGGCCTACCACGACATCCTCACCGACCTGCCCAACCGCATGCTGTTCAAGGACCGCCTGGGCCTGGCCGTGATCCAGGCCCGGCGCAAGCAAACCGAGCTGGCGGTGATGTTCATCGACCTCGATCGCTTCAAGCTGGTGAACGACACGCTTGGCCACGTCAAGGGCGACGAGCTGCTGCAACAGGTGGCGCGCCGCCTCAAGGACTGCCTGCGGCGCGGCGATACGCTGGCGCGCCAGGGCGGCGACGAATTCACCATCGTGCTGCCGGAATTGCAGGACCGCCAGGAAGCCCGGGGCGTGGCCGAGAAATTCATCGAGAGCCTGTCAGCGCCGTTCGACCTCGATGGCCACCAGGTCCACATCTCGGCCTCGATCGGCATCGCCATCTACCCGCACGATGGCGACGGCATCGACGAACTGCTGCGTCACGCGGACATCGCCATGTACCAGGTGAAGGCGCTGGGCAAGAACGGCCACACCTTCTATCACCCGTCGATGCAGGAAGTGTCGCACCAGAAGATCGTGCTCGAGCGCAGCCTGCGCCAGGCGCTGGAACTGAACCAGCTGGAAATGTACTTCCAGCCGCAGATCGACATCGTCACCGGCCGCATCGTCGGCGCCGAGGGGCTGATGCGCTGGAACCATCCGCAGCGCGGCGTGCTGTCGGCTGGCGAATTCCTGCCGTTCGCCGAGGACAATGGCCTGATGCTGCCGATCTCCGACTGGATGCTGGGCGCCCTGTGCCGCGACCTGGTGCGCTGGAATGCGGTCGGCGGCGAGCCGATACGGCTGTCGCTCAACCTGTCGCCGCAGTATCTCGATCGTGGCGACTTCTTCGACAAGATGCGCGGCGCGCTCACCCGCTACGGCATCGCGCCCGCGCAGATCGAGGTGGAGATCACCGAGAACATCTGCATCCGCAACCCGCAGGACGCCATCGAACAGCTCAACAAACTGTGCGAGCTCGGGGTGTCGGTGGCGATCGACGATTTCGGCACCGGCTACTCGTCGCTGTCGTACCTGCACCGCTTCCCGATCCACACCATCAAGATCGACCAGTCGTTCGTCAAGGAGATCCACGACGAAAACGGCCACTACCCGGTGATCCTGGCGATCATTTCCATCGCGCGCGGCCTGGGGCTGCACCTGGTGGCAGAGGGCGTGGAAACCGCCGTGCAGGCCCGCTACCTGCAAGCGAACGGCTGCACCACCATGCAGGGCTACCTGTACCACCGGCCGATTCCGCTGTCGCAGTTCATGGCCGTGCTGGAAAACCAGGCGGGCCCCGCGCCGCTGCCCGGTGTGCCGCCGATGCTGCATGCGCAGCCGTTTCTGATGGCGGTGCAGGCGTGAAAATCGACCGATGCGCATGACCACTCCTACCAAGCCACCCACGGCCGCGCAGCAGGCGCCGACGGCCGAATTCCTGCGCACCAAGGCCCAGGCTGAACGCGGTGTGGCCGGCGCCCAGCACAGCCTGGGTTTCATGTATTTCAACGGCCAGGGCGTGGCGCCCAGCTACGAGCTGGCCGTGGTGTGGTACCGCCAGGCCGCGTT
The DNA here is from genome assembly GCF_009295655.1 of Duganella sp. FT27W. Classification (NCBI taxonomy): domain Bacteria; kingdom Pseudomonadati; phylum Pseudomonadota; class Betaproteobacteria; order Burkholderiales; family Oxalobacteraceae; genus Duganella; species Duganella sp. FT27W. The sequence goes on along the minus strand of NZ_WHIV01000006.1, from coordinate 230,099 downwards.
ACAGGGCATGCCGCAGGCGCAGTACAACCTGGGCGTGATGTTCCAGAAAGGGCAGGGCGTGGCGCAGGACTTCCAGGAGGCCGCCGCCTGGTACCAGCTGGCGGCAAGCCAGGGCTATGCCGCCGCCCAGTACAACCTCGGCTGGCTGTACGCCAGGGGCCAGGGTGTGGTCGCCGACACGCGCCAGGCCATGCACTGGTTCAGCAAGGCCGCCACCCAGGGCGACGCCGGCGCCCAGAACAACCTGGCCATGATGTACGACACCGGCAAGGGCGTGCCGCAAGACCCGGCGCAGGCGCTGCACTGGTACCGCAAGGCTGCCGAGCAGGGGTATGCGCGCGCCCAGTACCAGCTGGGACTGCGCTACGAAAACAGCCAGGGCCTGACCCCGGAGATGGCCGACGTGGGGCAGGCCATGTCGTGGTACCGCAAGGCGGCCGAGCAGGGCTACGCGCCGGCGCAGTTCAACCTGGCGCTGCGCTTCGACAAGGGCGACGGCGTGGCGCAGGACAGCCAGAAGGCCATCCTCTGGTATCGCCGCGCCGCCGAACAGGACCACGCCAGTTCGCAGTTCAACCTGGGCCTGATCTACGATAACGGCCAGGGCGTACCGCGCGACGAACAGAAGGCGCTGGACTGGTATCGCAAGGCCGCCGCCAAGGGCCACGCAGGGGCGCAGAACAACCTCGGGCTGCGCTACCACCACGGCCAGGGCGTGGCCCAGGACTACGTGGAAGCGCATGCGTGGTACGGCAAGGCAGCCGCGCAGAACTTCCCCGGCGCGCAGTACCACCTGGGCCAGTTGCACGACGCCGGCCACGGCGTGCCGGCCGATGCGCAAGCGGCGACCGACTGGTACCGCAAGGCCGCCGAGCAGGGCCACCTGCGCGCCCAGTTCGACCTGGGCCTGCGTTACGAGACGGCACGCGGCGCGCCGCACGACCTGCGCCAGGCGCAGGCCTGGTACCGCCGCGCTGCCGAGCAGGATTACGCGGCAGCCCAGTACCACCTTGGCCTGCTGTACGACCGCGATGTCAGCCCGCAATCGGGCCCGCAACCAGACCCGCAACAGGCCGGCCACTGGTACGCCCGCGCGGCGCGCCAGGGCCACACGCTGGCGCAGTTCGCGCTCGGCCTGCGCTACGACAACGGCCAGGGCGTGGCGCAGGATTACGCACAGGCGCTGCACTGGTATGCGCTGGCCGCCGCGCAAGGCCATGTGCGCGCGCAGTTCAACCTGGGGCTGATGTACCTGGCAGGCCAGGGCGCCCGCGCCGACGCCGCCCAGGCCTGGACCTGGCTGGCGCTGGCCCACCGCAGCGGCCACGCGGCCGCCACCCGCTACCTGGCCAGCGCCGCCGCCCGGCTCGACCCCGAACAACTGGCGCAGGCGCACGCCCGGCTCGACAACCTGCCAGCGATCGCCAGCGCCTGAGCCGGAAAACGCTACGCGCGGTAGCGGCGGGCGATACTTTACGTCCGCTATCGCCTGGTTGCTATATTGAAATATACAATCAGCAACATCATCGTTCCTGAAAGGACAATATGTTGCGCTTGTCATTGTGGTCCCGCCTGATCCTTATGGTTTCCCTGTCGCTGGCGGGGCTACCGGCCCGGGCGCAGACCGAAGCACCGCCGGCGCCGGCGGCCAATGTCGCGCCCGAGGTTGCCGCCGACACCACCGCCGACCAGGCGCCATTGCTCGACACCATCCTGGTCACGGGCCAGCGCCCCGGCCCCGGCCTGTGGAAAGTGAGCAAGGGCGACCACGTGCTGTGGGTGTTCGGCACCTATGGGCCGCTGCCCAAGAACATGGAATGGCGCTCGCAGCAGGTGGAATCGATCCTGGCGCAGTCGCAGGAATACCTGCAACCGCCGGGCGCGCACGCGGAAGTGGGCTGGCTCAAGCAGGCGGCAATGCTGCCGTTCGCCATCGGTTTCAAGAAAAGCCCCGACGGCGCCCGGTTGAAGGACCTGGTGCCGGAGCCGGTCTATGCACGCTGGCTGGTGCTCAAGGCGAAGTACCTGGGCGACGACGATGGTGTCGAGCGCGAACGGCCGATCTTTGCCGCGGCAACGCTGTACGACAAGGCGATCAATCAGGCCGGCCTGTACGAAGGGGAACTGAGCAGGTCACTGGGCAAGTTGATCAAGCAAAGCGGCATCAAGCAAACCAGAACACAGGTGCAGCTAGAGGTGGACGATCCGGTCACCATGCTGCGCGAGTTCAAGAAGACGCCGCTGGAAGACGCCACCTGTTTCGCCAACACGCTGGCGCGGCTAGAGGAAGACGTCGACGCCATGCGCGTGCGCGCCAATGCCTGGGCCAGGGGCGACCTGGCCGCCATCGAAAAGCTCAGCTATGCCGACCGTCGCGGCGCCTGCAATGCGGCCGTCCTCAACAGCGCGGTGATGCAGAACCGCCCCGGCATGCGCTCGATCGAAGCGCGCATGCAGGAACGCTGGCTGGCCGCTGCCGAAAAATCGCTGGCGGCCAATACCTCGACCTTCGCCACGCTGTCGCTGAACGACCTGCTCGACCCGAAAGGCTATATGGCGGCCTTGCAGGCCAGGGGCTACGTGGTGGAAAAGCCGGAATAACCTTACTGCTTGATCCGCACGCCGGCCAGTTGCGCCACGCCCGACAGCGTGGTCTGGGCGGCGTTCAGTCCCAGCATGAAGTCCTTGTCCGAGAAGTTTTTATACAGGTCGGTCGGCTGGTGCCAGTGCGGATCCCAGCCGGCGCCGATCTGTTGTCCGCGTTCGTTCTCGCGCAGCGAAATCGATGGCACCAGGTCCATGAACGGCGTCGAATCGGTGTTGGTCATGTGGAAGCCGACCGCTGCCGGGTAGTGCGTGGCGTACTTGTCGTTGGCGCTGCGGAAGTGCCAGGCCAGCTTGGCCGAGCCTTCGGCCTGCTTCGACTGCGACTGGTATTCGATGTTGACATCGGCTTCCAGGCGCTGCTCCGGCGGCGCCACGAACACCGGCTCGCCGTGTTCATCGACCACCGGCTTGCCATAGCCGTCGATCTTCTGGAACGGCATGCCATGGTCGAACAACATCATGTCGTGCTGGATCATGCCCAGCCATTTCGGTTCCGGGTACTTGCCCGAGCCTTTCGGCGACTCTTTCCCTTGCAAACCCTTGCGCTGCTCCACGTAAGCGGCGGCGCCGTTCAGGCCGGTCTCCTCGTTGTTCCACAGGATGAAGCGGATCGAACGGTCGGTTTCTACACCCGGCGAGCTGAAGATGCGCGCCAGTTCCATCACCAGCGCCGTGCCCGAGCCGTCGTCGTTGGCGGCCTCACCGAAGCCGATACCGTCCATGTGGGCGCTGACGATATACATTTCCTCGGGGTGCTTGCTGCCCACCTTGGTGCAATAGACGTTCTCGCGCAGCGAGGTGCCCACCGGCGTTTGCTCGGCGTTCAGCGCCCGCAGCTTTTCGTCGGGCTGCAGCATCGGATCGTTATTCACGCCGGTCTTGATGCGGTTGCCGAACAGCGTGCTGCCGCCCTGGCCGGGCGGGCCGCCGGCGCCGCCGCTGGCAATGCCCGGCGCGCGCTTGGGACGCGGCGCATCCTTGGCTAGTTCCGTGTACTGATATTGCAGCCGTTCGGTGTTGGTGCAGCCGTAGGATTTCAGTTGCGCCTCGATCCAGTCGAGTGCGTCGCGGTTGCGCTGGGTGCCCTGGCGGCGGTCGCCGAACAGGGTCAGGCTCTTGATGGTGGCCTTGTATTTTTCCAGTTCCAGCTGGCCGACCAGGGTGGCGATCGGGTCGACGGGCGCAGCAGTTTTAACCGGAGCCTTGGAAGTGGGGGCCTGGGCCAGTGCCAGCGGTGCGGCAAATGCCAGCGCAACACTGAGCGAAACAACTGATTTCATGGAAAGTCCTCTGGTCGATGGTGGAAGCTTTGCCATTTTGCATCAGTGTGGCACGCTTGAACAGTTCAAGCGTGCGCGGGCTACGAGCCGGCCACCGGTCCCAGCGAACTGGCCGGCGCGCCATCGGCAAACGACCAGTCCTCGGGCTGGGCGGGCAGGATGGTGACCATCACATCCTGCGGCCGCACGCCCGGCGACTGCGCCAGCTTTTCCACCAGCTTGCGGTAGAACGCCTGCTTGACGGCTGCCGTGCGGGGCTTGCCGATGGTAATCGCAAACACCAGCCAGTCGGCTGAGCGCTGCGCACCATCGGCCACCTCGTAATGGGGATCGCAACTCATTTCGTGCGCCTCGTGCTGGTGGAATAGCTGGAAGCGGTCGGTGGGCGGCACGTTGAATGCTTCCACCAGCGCGGCGTGCAGGCTGTCGCCGACGGCGCGCAGGTAGGCGGGGGATTGACCTTTTAAAAGCGAAATACGGGCGAGGGGCATGATGGATTCTCCGTTGGTTGACAGGCCCACGATAGCGCACTAACTTGATACCGAAAATCGGGAAGTTTGAAACCGACGATTCGATAAATCAGGATGGTCATGCGCAAAATTACACTGGAACTCGATGTGCTGCGCACCTTTGTGGCAGGCGTGGAACTGGGCAGTTTTGCCCGTGCGGCAGATCGCCTCGGGCGTTCGACCTCGGCTGTCAGCGCGCAACTGAAGAAGATCGAGCAGCAGCTCGAAACGCCGGTGCTGCGCAAGGCCGGGCGCGGCATGGCGCTCACGCCGGCCGGCGAAACCCTGCTGGCCTACGCGCGCCGCCTGCTGGCGCTCAACGACGAGGCGGTGACGGCGCTGCGCGGCGCCACCCTGGCGGGCAGCGTGCGGCTCGGCATGCAGCAGGACTTCGGCGAACACTTGCTCACCGACGTGCTGGGGCGCTTCGCCCGCGCCCATCCCCAGGTGTGCATCGACGCCCGGGTTGCGCGCAACGTCCAGCTGCTGGAACAGATCACGGCCGGCCAGCTCGACCTGGCGCTGGCCTGGGATAACGGTGGGGTGACATGGCCGCACGCGGCAGTGCTGGGGCGGTTGCCGCTGCGCTGGCTGGCAGCCGCCAGCGAGCCGTTGCTGCTGCCGCAAACGCAGCCACAGACGCAGCCACAAACGCAAACGCAGCCGGGCCCGGCGCCATTGCCATTGGTAGTGCTTGATGCGCCGTGCCTGATGCGGGCGGCCGCCATCGACGCGCTGGACCGGGCCGGCATCGCCTGGCGCATCGCGTTCACCAGTACCAGCTTGTCCGGGGTGTGGGCGGCGGTGGCCGCCGGCCTTGGTGTGACGGTGCGCACGGCGGTGGGTGTGCCTGCCACCGTGCGCTTGTTGCCGCCGTCCGCCTTGCCGCCGTTGCCGACCATCGGCATCACGCTGTTGCAAGCGGAAGCGCAGCCGGCGCCGGTGACGCAACGCCTGCGCGACATCGTGCTGGAGGCGGTGGCGCCCACGCTGGCGGCGGCGGGCAGCGTGACGCCCGCGCGCGACCTTACTGCCTGATGCGCACACCGGCCAGTTGCGCCACGCCCGACAGCGTGGTCTGGGCGGCGTTCAGTCCCAGCATGAAGTCCTTGTCCGAGAAGTTTTTATACAGGTCGGTCGGCTGGTGCCAGTGCGGATTCCAGCCGGCGCCGATCTGCTGCCCGCGCTCATTCTCGCGCAGAGAAATCGATGGCACCAGGTCCATGAACGGTGTCGAATCGGTATTGGTCATGTGGAAGCCCACGGCGGCCGGATAGTGCGTGGCGTATTTGTCGTTGGCGCTGCGGAAGTGCCAGGCCAGCTTGGCCGAGGCGTCGGCCTGCTTCGACTGCGACTGGTATTCGATGTTGACATCGGCTTCCGCGCGCTGCTCGGGCGGCACCACGAATACCGGGTGGCCGTGCTCATCGACCACCGGCTTGCCGTAGCCGTCGATCTTCTGGAACGGCATGCCATGATCGAACAACATCATGTCGTGCTGGATCATGCCCAGCCATTTTGGCTCCGGGAATCTGCCTGAGCCCATCGGCGACTCGACGCCTTGCTTCCACTTGCGCTGTTCCACGTAGGCGGCGGCTCCGTTCAGGCCGGTCTCTTCGTTATTCCACAGGATGAAGCGGATCGAACGGTCGGTTTCCACGCCGGGCGCGCTGAAGATGCGCGCCAGTTCCATCACCAGCGCCGTGCCCGAGGCATTGTCGTTGGCGGCCTCGCCAAAGCCGATACCATCCATGTGGGCGCTGACGATGTACATTTCCTCAGGGCGCCTGGTGCCGATTTTGGTGCAATAAATGTTCTCGCGCGGCGAGGTGCCTACCGGCGTTTGCTCGGCGTTCAGCGCCCGCAGCTGTTCATCGGGCTGCTGCATCGGATCGGTGTTGACGCCGGTCTTGATGCGGTTGCCGAACAGCGTACTGCCACCCTGGCCCGGTGGACCGCCGGCGCCGCCACTGACGATGCCAAGCGGGCGCGGGGGGCGCGGCGCATCGTGGGCCAGTTCGGTGTACTGGTATTGCATGCGCTCGATGTTGGTGCAGCCGTACGATTTCAGTTGCGCTTCGATCCAGTCGAGCGCGTCGCGGTTGCGCTGGGTGCCCTGGCGACGATCGCCGAACAGGGTCAGGCTCTTGATGGTGGCCTTGTATTTTTCCAGGTCCAGCTGGCCGACCAGGGTGGGGATCGGGTCGACCGTAACAGGTGTTTGCGGCGGTACCTGCGACGATGGGGACTGCGCTACGGCCAGGAGCGCGACGAGAGCCAGCGCAACACTGAGCGCAACAAATTGTTTCATGGCAATGTTCAGTTACGAATTGATAGAATCATTGCCATTGTGCATTAATGTTACACCGGTGAACAGAAAAACCGTATGTTGTTGATCAGGGGTTATGAAAAGGCGGCAGCCGGTCGAGCGTGATCACGTTCGGATGCTGGTACACCTTGCGTTTGTGGACACCGGTGTTGTACTGCTCGCCGGTCCAGAAGTTGTTGGCACTGGTCATGCCTGCCGGCCCGCCGCCATCATTCCAGACCATGAACCACAGCCACCAGGCACCATCCTTCGCCATCGCATCGGGATCGGGTATATAGCTGGTTTCGGTCAGCGCCACCGGCTTGGGTTCACCCGTCATGGCGGCGGTCTTGCGGTAGGTCTCGATTTGCGAACGGTAGGTGCGGTTGTCGGTGGAGTCATAGACGTCGTAGCCGACGATATCGACCACGTCGTCACCGGGATACCACGCTGCGTGTTGGCCGTTCCACACCCAGATCAGGTTGTGCAAGCCGTGCACGCGCACCAGCCGGTCGTACATATGACGCCATAGCGCGATATGGGCCGTGGCGGCGGACTGGCCATCGGACCGCACGCGGCCCCACCAGAACCAGCCCTCGCCATGACTGCCGGCCGCCTCGTGCAGAGGGCGCCACAGCACGGTGACGCCGGCATCCTGCAAGCGCTTGAGCTGTGCGGCCACCAGGTCGATACCGTCGTTGAGCTGCCCGAATGCCGGGCTGCGCCGATCGAGCTTGCCATCGGCCATGGGAATGGTGAAGCTGGTGCGCTTGGCCGGATCGTCGCCGCCGGCATAGAAATTCGCCTGGTTCACCTGCGCCGTCCCGAGCAGCGCCGGATCGCGCCAGTGCCAGTGAAAACTCACCAGGCCGCCCCTGGCGGCAAAGGCGATCGCCTCCTCGACCTGGTGCTGGCCCGACTGGCCGGGACCGGTCTTGCCATAGTCCATGAAGTCGTAGCCCATCAGGGCCGGGTATTTGCCCGTATCCGCATGCACGCGCTCGGCCATGTCGATGCTGTCGTCCCAGCTCAGGTCGGATTGGCCGGCGATGACGGCCTTGCCCCAGGTGTTGCGCAAGTACGTGTAGATGGCGCGGGTTGTCGGTGTGGCGGCCGGATCGACCGGTGCGGTGCGCAGCGGGGCGGCGGTGGTGCAGGTCGTGAATATTGCCGAGAGGGCGAACAGGCCGGCGGCCAGCTGGGTGGTGAAGCGCATAGGGGATCCGCTTGAGGTGAATTGCGCCCAATGTAGCGGGTGGGGGCAGGGTGTTCAAGCGATCGGTTCGCCTGGCGCCCATGTTTAGCGGTGATACTGGTGTTGTTTACCGCCAGCGCGTAAAATGCGGGGCACGCGGGTGTAGTTCAATGGTAGAACGGCAGCTTCCCAAGCTTCATACGAGGGTTCGATTCCCTTCACCCGCTCCAACGATCATGTGTCCATACAAGCTGCATTTGTCAGTCTGCCAGATGATTCCAAATGAGAGACACTCGTCTCCCATTGTGATACATTTTCGCATGCTTGCAAATTTCCTCCTCGGCCCCTTCCGTACCCGCGTCTTGTCGGCGCTGCTGTTGCATCCCGATTCCGCCTGGCATTCCAGGGAGCTGGCCCGTCGCATTGGTGCCTTGCCAGGTAGTGCCAACCGGGAACTGGTCAAGCTGGCTGATGCAGGTATCTTGTTGCGTGAGCATATCGGCAATCAGATTCACTATCGTGCCAATCGCGACTGTCCAGTATTCGAGGAATTGGCCGGTATGCTGAGAAAGACTTCCGGGCTAGCTACCGTGCTGACCAATGCGCTTCTGCCACTGGCTGATGACATCGAATGCGCACTGGTCTTTGGTTCGGTAGCGCGCGGGCAAGAGACAGTCTATTCGGACGTCGATATACTGGTCTTAGGGAGCGTCGGTTTTGCGGACGTGATCGAGGCGCTGCATCCTGTGCAGGGTGAACTCCACCGCGAAATTAATCCTGTCGTCTATCGCGTGGACGACTTCCGCTCCAAGCTGGCGTCTGACAATGGCTGGGCGCGAGAAGTTGTAGAGAAGCCCAAGCTCTTTTTGGTGGGTGACGAGGATGACTTTAGAAAACTTGTTGAAGATCCAAAGTCTGGTAGCGTTCCAAACAAAGCGTGACGACGTCCAGCGCCTGCTCGCTGCAGCAGAGCGCAATTTGAATGATGCAGCCATCACTGCCATCAGCGATGAAAATCGCTTCGATGCGGCCTACAAATGCGTGATGCAGTGTGCAATGGCGAGCTTGCTCGCTCACGGGTACCGCACGTCGAAAAGCAAACCTGGACATCACCAAACCGCCATTCAGGCTTTGCCTTTAACTGTGGGCCTTGCCCCCAAGACCATGGTGGTGCTTGACGGTCTGCGCAAGCAACGCAACATCGCCGACTATGACGGCGATCCCATCAGCCCTACAGCGGTGGCTGAATGCATTACCCAAGCCGAGAGGCTCCTTTCTCATGTCCGGGCATGGCTTGCTGAGCATCATCCAGCGTTCTGTTAACGGCACAACGCCCCCGCAGTCCAAAGAACCACGAGGGCGCAGCTTGAAGCCCTGCTACGTCGTCAGCAAAAAATCAATGCACGAACAACGCAATCAGAATCACGATGGGCAGTGGAATGCCGATCAGCAGTAACAATATCGAGCGCATGGTGTTCTCCTTCGATTAGATTGTGGTGCGTACGTACACGCGGGCATGGTCACGGTGGCGGCCGCCGACCGTGGCCAGCAGGCTGGCAACGAAGGCGCCCAGCAGCAGGGCGACGAACATCCACAGGGCCGAGTGGGCGGCGGCTTTGCGCGCTTCTTCGGCAGCAGCCTTGGCTTTGGCCTTGACGTCGGCGGCAGCCTGCTTGGCCTGGGCGTAGATCAGGTCCACGCGCTGTTCGGCTTCGGCCTGGGTCAGACCGGTGCGCTTGGCGATGGTTTGCGCCAGGTAGTTGCGGTCGTCGGCGTTGATCTTGCCGTTGGCCAGGTCGGCCAGCAGAATGCGGTTGATCTCGGCGCGTTCGGCGTCGGTCGCTGGCGTGCCGTTTGGCGAGCGCAGCACCATGTCGGAGAAATAATTGGTACCGCCGTCGTTGTTGGCGCCGGCAGCTGCAACACCGGCCGTCACGGCTGGTGCGGCGGCGCCGGCGGTGTCGATGGCGCCGCCGATGACAGCGCGCATGCCGCCAGCGAGTACGGCAACGGTCACCAGCGTGGCCACGGCCCAGGCCAGCAGGCCGTGGGCGGTGTCGCGGAAGTGCACTTCATCGCTTTGCACGCCGGCCCACTTGGCGCGCAGGCGACCGGCCATGTAGCCGCCGATGCCGGCAGCGGCAAGCTGGGTGAAGGCGATCCAGACGATGGCGGCGGTGCCAAGCGCGCCGCCGTTGTTGTATTCGTACGGCGATACCGACGACAGGCCGAGGCCCATGCCGAGTATCAGCAGGATGAACGACAGGGCTGCGGCCGCTGCGGCGCCGGCCAGGATGGCCCCCCACGAGACACCCGAAGATAAATTGTCACTGGATTCACGGCTGACCACCGTGGTCCCTGGTCCTGCTGGTTGTGCTTGCATGATTGCTCCTTATGATTGTGTTATCAGGCAGGACCGATCATGGGGCAAGGATGACCCATCGTATGTTCGCGCACCAACTTTGGGCGAAGTTAGTTTGACAACACAACATCAACCGCAATCGCGCCGGGTGCACGGGTTGTTGACGTCCGTACGCCATTGCTTGACCAGCTGGCGCCGGTGACCAGGGTAGCAGTCGTCGAGAAACTCGAGCGTGGCGATGCGGTCCACGCGCAGCACGCGGAATGCGCCGCTGGTTTCGCACCACGCCGCCACCGACCAGCGCGATTCCACAAAGCCCAGCATCACCGGCCAGAGCACGGTGGCGGTGCGCGGCGCGGCATCGTCTAGCGAACTGATGAGTACCTTGCGCTGTTCGCGCACTGCGCGCCGCAGGCGGCCCAGGTCCACGCTGGCATGGTCCTGGTGGCGGCTGATGTAGAGTGCGTTGTCGTCGAGGGTGCGGCGCAGCTCGGGCGTGAGCACTGCGTCGATCTTGGCCAACGCGTTGTGCACCGCGCGCGCCAGGCCCTCGTCGGTGTGGCGGCTTACCCATTGCGCACCGGCCACCAGCGCCTGCAGTTCTTCTTCGGTAAAGGTGAGCGGCGGCAGGGTATAGCCGGGTTTTAGCAGGTAGCCCACGCCCGCTTCGCCGGCGATATCGGCGCCCATGGTTTGCAGGGTGGCGATGTCGCGCCGCAGCGTGCGCAGCGACACGCCGGTCTCGCGCGCCAGCACCGCGCCCGCCACCGTGCCGCGATGACGGCGCATCACCTGCATCAGGTCCTGCAAGCGGTGGCTGCGCGTCATGGTCCATCCATCCTGATGACGGCCTTGCCGCCCAGCCGTTGTCCCTGTTCCAGTGCCGTGATCATGGCGATGGCGTCATCGAGCGGTGCGACCTTGCCGATTGTCAGGCGCAGCGCGCCGTCGCCGGCCTTGCGCGCCAGCTGGTCGAGCAATTCGGCGCGCGGCGTGCACAGCACCAGTTTCAATTGGCGGTTGAACACGGCGCGCAGGAACTTGCCCGGCGTGGGATGCAGGTCCAGCAGCACGCCGCCCGGCTTGAGCAGGCCGAAGCCGACCGCACCGGTCAGATTGGCGGCGGTGTCGAACACGGCGTCGTAGCGGGTGGCAATGCCGGTCAAATCGGTGCGGCGGTAATCGTACACCTGCTCGACACCGAGCGCGCGCGCCCGTTCCATGTCGGCCTCGCTGCACGTGCCCGCGACGCGCACGCCGGCGCTGCGCGCCAGTTGCACCGCCGCTTCACCCACCGCGCCCATGCAGCCGTTGATGAACACCTGCTGGCCGGCGGTCAGGCCGGCCTTGTCGAACAGCGCATTCCAGGCCGTGATGCCGGGTGAACCGAGGCAGGCGGCCTGGTCGAAGTCGAGACCGGCGGGCTTGCGCGCCAGCGCGTTTTCGTTGGCGATGACGGCCGTGCCCAGCGCGCCGCATTCCTTGAAGCGCGACTGGCCGAACACTTCATCGCCAACCTGGAAGCGGGTCACGCCCGGCCCCACCGCCAGCACCGTGCCGGCCAGGTCCATGCCCATGGCGCGCGGGAAGCGCTTGCCGGTGACGATTTTCATGTCGCCCTGGCGCATTTTCCAGTCGATCGGGTTGATGGCGGCAGAGGTGACGCGCACTGCCACCTGGCCCTTGCCCGGAACATCCAGGGTGAAAGGGGCCACGCGCATCACTTGCGGGCCGCCGTATTGCTGGTACTCGAGTCGTTTCATCATGGTCATGCTCACTGTTGGGCTGGTAAGGCTTCAATGTAGCGCACGCTGGTGCCAGTTCCTGTCACCATCGTGCGCCCATTTACCTCAGGCGCCGTTCATGCGCGCAAACAGCGCCTCGCCCATCTTGCGCGAACCGGCCGACAGGCCCACCAGCACCTCGTCCTGGCCGGTGGCCAGTTGCGCCAGTGCGTCGGCGGCGAAGTCGCCTGCCGACATCATCGGCGCGCTGGTCGTGCCGCTGCTGCGCGCACCGCCGCCCAGTCCGGTATCGACGATGGGCGGGGCCATTTCCACCACCCGCACGCTGGTGTGACGCAACTGGTGGCGCAGGCTCAGCGTGTACGAGTGCAGCGCAGCCTTGGTCGCGCAATACACGGGCACGTCGGCCATCGGCGCAAACGCCAGGCCCGAACTGACATTGATGATCACCGACGGGTGGCGTTGCAGCGTTGGCAGCAGGGCGCCGATCAGGAGCACCGGCGTGGTGAAGTTGGTGGCCACTTCCAGCTCCAGGTCATCGAGCGCATCCGGCTCGACCAGCTGGCGCCGGTATTGCACGCCGGCGTTGTTGATCAGCACATTGAGGTCGGGGTGGGCGGCGCGGAGCCACCCGACCAGCGCGTCCCGGCTGGCGCTGTCGTTGAGGTCGCATACGCGCGTGACCAGTTCCGGTACCTGCGCCTGGGCCGAGTCCAGCGCCGCCTGGTTGCGGCCGCAGATGATCACGCGGTTGCCGCGCAACGCCAGGGCGCGGGCCAGTGCAAAGCCAATGCCGGCAGCGCCGCCGGTGATGAGAATGGTGTTATTGGTCAGATTCATGTCGCTGTCTTTCTCAAAGTTTAAGAAAGGCGTGCCTACGAAAGGACGGATGCCGCAGGCACACCTGGACTACCGGCAAAAGCCGGATCAGGTGTCGCGGATACCCTGTAGGGAAAAGCTGCCACCCCGGGGCGGGGCGGTGACCGGGCTACCATCTGGTCTGCGCTCTTTCGACACCACAGTTATAGCAGGTTTCTTGCCACGTTGCACGCCCCAAGCGATGTTGCCGTATACTTCACGGTTCACTTCGCTCACCTCCCGGAATCCCCATGCACGTCGGTCCCCAGCAACGCCTGTCCACCCGCCTCGCCTTTCTCGCCTCCGGCCTTGCCATGGCGGCGTGGGCGCCGCTGGTGCCGTTTGCCAAGGCGCGGCTGGGACTTGGTGAGGCGGACCTCGGCTTGCTGCTGCTGTGCCTGGGCGCGGGGTCGCTGATGGCGATGCCGGCTATCGGCCTGATGACGTCGCGCTACGGCTGCCGCATCGTGATGCTGGTGGCAGGCTTGTGCGTGTGCCTGATCCTGCCCGCGCTGGCATTCGCACCCACGCCGCTGGCGCTCGGTTGTGCGCTGTTCGGCTTTGGCGCCTCGCTCGGTGCGCTGGACGTGGCCATGAATGTGCAGGCCGTGATCGTCGAGCGCGAGAGCGGCGGACGGTTGATGTCGGGCTTCCACGGTCTGTTCAGCGTCGGTGGTTTCGTCGGCGCCGGCCTGATGGCGGCCATGCTGTGGCTGGGCTTGAGCCCGGTGCTGGCCACGGTGATCGTGGCCGCGCTGGTGGCGCTGTCGCTGCTGTTTGGCGCGCCGCATTTCCTGCGCGAGCCGGAAGCGGCCGACCGCGAGGCGCCGGTGTTCGTGGTGCCGCACGGCGCCGTGATTTTTATCGGCGTGCTGTGCTTCCTGTGCTTCCTGGCCGAAGGCGCCATCCTTGACTGGAGCGCGTTGCTGCTCACCGCCGAGCAGGGCATGGATGCGGCACGCGCCGGCCTCGGTTACGCCGCGTTCGCAGTGGCCATGACCATCGGCCGCCTGACCGGCGACCGCGTGGTGGCACGGCTCGGCGGCAAGCGGGTGCTGCTGTTGGGCGGCCTGTGCGGTGCGCTCGGCTTCTTCACGGCCGTGATGGCCAGTTCGGTGCCGCTGGCGCTGCTGGGCTTTTTGCTGGTGGGCCTGGGCGCCTCGAACGTGGTGCCTATCCTGTTTACCGCCGCCGGCAATCAGCAGGCCATGCCGGCCGGACTGGCGATTGGCGCCATTACCACGCTCGGCTACGCCGGCATCCTGGCCGGACCGGCAGTGATCGGTTTCGTGGCCCACGCATCGAGCCTGAACCTGGCGTTTGCGGGTCTCGGCTGCGCGATGCTGGTCATCGCTGCCAGCGCCCGCCTGGGCGCAACGGCAAAAAGCTGACCACCAAACAACATTGTCACCAAACTGACGTTGACAGCCTTAACCGATACTCGGTAGTATGAAAACGATTTCATGGCTTGTGCATGTCATGTGATCCAGTGTTGTCTGTGGTCTTCAGCCCTTGCGCTTGCCGTGGGGGCTTTTTTTTATTTCAGCGTGACCGGCACCACCACCTTGTCGTCACCGATCTCGATGGCTGCGTCGGTAAAGTCCGGCGGACCGAACTTGCCGCGCGCATCGCGGCTGAACGCATAATTTTCCTTCGGCACGCCGATGAAATTGCGGTCGAGCTTGTTGTTCTGGTTTTCGTCCTGGTACACCAGCACCGCCCACGTACCTTTTGGCACGTTGTCGATGGTGACGGTGGTCTGGCCCGCTTGCGCCGGTGCCGAGCCGGAGTAAGTGCAATCCTTGAGGAAGTGTTCCTTGTCGCAGACGGCGGCATTGATCTTGCCCTTGCCGCCGGCCACACCGCTCACTTTGACTTCGACGCTGGCGGCCGAGGCCGACCCCGCACACAGGGCGCAGGCCAGCCACAGCATGGCGCGAGAGAAGGAGGGCTTGTGGTAGGCTGTACGCATATGGTTTTCCTTGTGTAATAAGTGTGTTGAGTGTGTTGGAGTGGCGATGTTATTGAATACAGCTATCGTATTGCTGACCGTGGTGTTCATGGAACTGTTTTCCATCGTCGCGCACAAGTACATCATGCACGGCTTCGGCTGGGGCTGGCATAAGTCGCACCACGAGCCGCGCACCGGCTGGTTCGAGAAAAACGACCTGTTTGCCGTGGTGTTTGCCGGCGTGGCGATTGCCCTGATTTATTTCGGCACCGAAGGCCATGCGCCGCTGCAATGGATCGGCGCCGGCATGACGGCCTATGGCGCCTTGTACTTCATCGCCCACGACGGCCTGGTGCATCGGCGCTGGCCGTTTTCGTACACGCCGCGCAGCGGCTACCTCAAGCGCCTGTACCAGGCTCACCGCATGCACCACGCGGTGCCGGGCAAGCACGGCGCGGTGTCGTTCGGCTTCCTGTATGCGCCGCCCGTGGCCGAGCTCAAGCGCCAGTTGCAGGCGCTGCATGGCGGGGCGCTCGAAGGCCGTCTTCAGCGCGACGCCGTTCCGGCGGAGGGCGCTGCCACAGGCCCGCAGGACGCGGCTGCATCTTCCGCAACCTCGAAGTAAGCGCACTCACGCCCCCCTTGGCCAGCAACCACAGCTTGGCCGCTTTCGACGTACCGACCCGCTCGTCCCACGCGTGCGCGCCACGCGCCTTGACCTCGATCCCGATCTGCCGATAGACATTGCGCGCGGTGGCAATCGCCCACGCCGAGCGCAGGGGTAACGCGACGATGCCTTCATTGGCCGAGTCGTAATACGGTTCCGCATAATCGACCAGCCGTGCCGCCACGGTGGCCAGCGCCGCCCGGTGTTCGGGCAGCGCCAGTTCGGACGGCGGGATGCCGGCCTCGCGCAACCAGGCGGCTGGCAGGTAGCAGCGGCCGATGTCCGCGTCGGCGACGATGTCGCGCGCGATATTGGTGAGCTGGAAGGCCAGGCCAAGGTCGCAGGCGCGGTCCAGCACATCCGCATCCTTGGCGCCCATGATGGTGGACATCATCAGGCCCACCACGCCGGCCACGTGGTAGCAGTAGCGCAGCGTGTCGTCGATGGTTTCGTACTGCGCGTCGTGCACGTCCATGGCAAAACCGGCCAGGTGGTCGTACGCGTATTGCGGCGCAATCGCGTGGCCCAGCGCCACTTCCTGAAAGGCGGCAAACGCCGGCTCGGTCATCGGCTCGCCCGCATAGGCACGCCGCGTTTGTTCTTCCAGCGTGGCCAGTTCGGCATACGCGTCGTGCGCGGGTGCTGCGGCAGCGGGCGCGAAGCCCAGTTCCTGGCCATCGACCACGTCGTCGCAATGGCGGCACCACGCGTACAGCATCAGCACGCTGCGCCGCACGTCGGCCGGGAACAGCGTGGCGGCGGCCGCAAAGCTTTTCGAGCCCACCTTGATGGTCTCGGTGGCGTGGTCCATCAACGCTTCATTCATCGCGCCGTCCCCGCCAGTTCCGCGATCATCAGGCCGGCGGTGGCCTTGGCCGAACCGACCACGCCGGGCACACCGGCGCCCGGATGGGTGCCGGCGCCCACCAGGTACAGGTTGGCCAGGTCGGCATCGCGGTTGTGCGGACGGAACCACGCGCTTTGGGTGAGGATCGGCTCCAGCGAGAACGCCGAACCGACGTGGGCGTTCAACTGGTCGCGGAAATCGAACGGCGTGAAGAAGCGGCTGGTAACCAGCTGGCTACGCAGGCCCGGCATGTAGCGCTCTTCCAGGTAGGCCAGGATGCGGTCGCGGTAGCGCGGGCCTTCCACGTCCCAGTCGATGTCGGCATTGCCCAGGTGCGGCACGGGCGCCAGCACGTAATGGCTGCCGCAACCGGGGGGCGCCAGCGACGGATCGGTCACGCACGGCGCGTGCAGGTACAGGGAAAAATCCTCGGCCAGCGTTTTGCCGTTGAAGATTTCCGTGATCAGCGGCTGGTAGCGCGGGCCGAAGCACACGGTATGGTGCTGCAGCTGGCTGTGGTGGTGGTTCAGGCCGAAGTACAGCACGAACAGCGAATTGGAATGGCGCTTGCCGGCCAGGTTTTTCGCTTGCGCCGGGCCGCGCGGGTGCTGGCCCAGCAGCTTGCCGTACGTGTGCACCACGTCGGCGTTCGACGCCACCGCCTGCGCGGCAAAGGCACGGCCGTCTTCCAGCCGCACGCCGGTCACGCGGTTGCCGGCCGTGTCGATCGCCGCCACCTTAGCATTGAGTTCGATCTTGCCGCCGATGTCCTCGAACAGCTTGACCATGCCGTTGATCAGGGCGCCGGTGCCGCCGCGCGGGAACCACACGCCCCACTTGCGCTCGAGCGCATGGATCAGCGTGTAGATCGACGAGGTGGCAAACGGATTGCCGCCGACCAGCAGCGAGTGGAACGAGAACGCCATGCGCAGCTGCTCGTCCTTGATGAAGCGCGACACCATGCCGTACACGCTCTTCCACGCTTCGAGCTTGGCCAGTTGCGGGCCGGCGGCCACCATGTCGCGGATCGACAGGAACGGCACCGCGCCCAGTTTCAGATAACCCTCGTCGAACACGGCTTTCGAGTAGGCGAGAAAGCGCTGGTAGCCAGCCACGTCGTCCGGGTTGCGCGCGTGGATCTGGCGGTCGAGCGCTTCCTGGTCGTTGGCGTAATCGAAGTGGCTGCCGTCTTCCCAGCACAGGCGGTAGAACGGCGTCACCGGCAGCATTTCGACGTAGTCGGACAGGCGCTTGCCAGCGGCCGTAAACAGTTCTTCGAGGGCGGACGGATCGGTGATCACGGTAGGGCCGGCGTCAAACGTGAAACCCTGGTCGTGGTACACGTAGGCGCGGCCGCCCGGTTTGTCGCGTTGTTCGAGCAGCGTGGTCTGGATGCCGGAGGCCTGCAGGCGGATGGCGAGCGCGAGGCCGCCGAAGCCGGCGCCGATCACCACGGCCTGTTTTGCTTGGTTCATGCGGAAGTCCTGATCTGTTGAGGTTGGGTTTTAAGTGCGGCTGCCACGGCCTGGCCCACGGGCACCGGCGGCTTGCCGGAGACCACGCGCAGCTGGTCGCCCAGCGTCGGGCGGCCGGCATAGAAGCGGGCGATCAGGGGCGCGGAGAGCGTATAAAAGCGCTGCATCACGCGCCAGCGGTGGTCGGCTTCGCCGGCCAAAAACAGCATGCGGTTGAGCAGGCGGAAAAAGCGCTGGCGGCGCCATTCGCCGGTAGCGTGCGCGCGGATGGCGGCAAACAGCGCCGGCGCGCGCAGGTCTGGTTGCTGGGCGATGCGTTCAGCCAGCCGCACCGCGTGCGGCAGCGAGTAGCCGGTGGTGGGATGGAACAGGCCTGCGCGCAGGCCGCTGCTCGGCTGGCCGTGCAGGTCGTCCCAGTAGCCGTCGTGGTCGGACGCCAGGGTAATCGGCAGCGCGCCGCGTTCCTCGCGCAGCACGTCGACGATGGTCCAGCCGCGCGCGGCGGCATAGGCGGCGATGTTGGCGCGCAGCCGTTCGGGATCGCGCTCGGGCGCATCGACGTAATGGGTGTCTTCGATCAGTAACCGGTCCGGCCCGAACGGCAGCACGTACACGAAGCGGTAGCCGCCTTGCTGGGCCACGCTGGCGTCCATCAGGATCGGCGCCGTCAAGCCGTGCGGTACGGCCACGCGTACTTCCTGGCCGAGGAAAGTCTGGAAGCCCAGCGCCAGCCGGTCGCTATGGACCGGGCCGCGACCGTCGATCACGGCGCCGGCGTGCAGCACGGTGCCATCGACCAGCGTGACCGAGGTGGGAGTGAGCGAGGCAATGGTGGTGTTGGTGCGCAGCGTGTCGCCCAGTATCGGTGCGAGCACGCGGGCGAAATCGTCGGACGCGATGCTGGCGTAGCCGCCGGCCAGCGTGCGATTCAGCTCCGGGAAGATCACCTCGTAGCGCGGCCAGCGGGCCGAGACCAGTGGCGCGATCCAGGCGCACTGGGCGTCATCGAGGTCGCTGTCGTGGAACGACCAGGTGTGGTTGCCGCCGATCTGCGCATCCTGTTCCAGCAGCAGGATGCGCAAGTCAGGGCGCGCGGTGCGCAGGCGCCAGGCGATCAGGCCATTGGCCAGGCCGCCGCCGGCCAGGATCAGGTCATACGGCTTCGCGTTCAGCGTGGCGCTGGTGCCGGCAGGTCTCATGTTGCTGCTCCGGCAGAAACGTCGGCCAGGGCCTGTTCAACGATATCTGCCGCGCGCGCAGCGCCGCCAGCACGGGCCAGTTCGCTCGATAACGGCGCCAGGCGGCGCTGGTACGACGGATCGTCGAGCAGGGCGCGCAGGTGCGCCGCCAGTGCGCCTGCGCCGGTGATGCGCGCCGATGCCCGCCGGCCGATGCCTGCATGGCACGCGCGCGCGGCCACGCCCGGTTGGTCGAAGGCGATCGGCAGTGCCAGCATTGGCGTGCCGGTGGCGATCGCATCCATCACGGTATTGAGGCCGGCGTGGGTGACCACGGCGTCGGCCCGGGCCAGGGCTGCCTGCTGTGGCGCGTAGGCGCACACGGTGGTGGCGCCCGGTGTGCCGGCCTGTTCGATTGCTTTTGATTGGTGGGCATTGAGGCCGCCGCAGTGGGCCGCCAGCAGCTGTACATTCAGCGCGCGGCAGGCCCTGGCGATGCGCTCGAAGGCGCCGAAGCGCTGGCCCTGCAAGGTGCCGAGCGAGGCGAACACCAGCGGCCGGTCCGGATCGAAAGCGGGCAGTGGCGTGATGTCCGCCTGGACTCCGGCACCGCCACGTAGTGGGCCGACGTGGTGAAAATGGTCGGGCAGGTGCCGACGCGGGAAATCGAAGCCGGCGATCGTCTGGCTGATCTGCGCCAGCGGCGACAGGCACTCGTGCATGGCGTCGCGCGGGGAGATCCCCAGGTTGCGCGCCTGGCGTTCGATGGCGCGCCGGTGCGGTGTCATGATCCAGTCGTACACACTGGTACTGCCCGCCACCATTTGCAGGCCGCGCGCGCTGGCGTCGTAACCGAACGGCATCACCGGTAGCGGCACGGCTGCTTCGCGATTGACGGGCAGGGCGCATGCGACCGAGACGAACGGCAGTTGCAGCGCCTCGGCCACCAGGCCCGCTGCCGCTTCCATCTGGTCGCCGAGCAAGGCATCGATGCGCAGCGCTTCGATGGCGTTTGGTAACTCTTCGCACAGCATGTCGGTGGCGTCGGCCATGTCGAGGATGACCTTGCGCAGGCCCAGCGGGCTGCCGGGATTGGCGGCACGGCGCAGCGCTGCTGCCAGCGAGCCGGGCGGAAAGCGCCGGGCGCCCAGCGCGTAAAAAGCGATGCCGGGAACAAGGGGGACTGCGGCGCTTTGGGTGTTTGCGCGATTGCCCCCCAGGTTGACAGCGCCATTGCCTGCGGCGTGGCCGGCACCACCGTTCAATACGCCGGCAATGCTGGCGCCAAGGTAGGCGGCCGCATCCGGCCGGTGCAGGAACGTCACGCGGTGGCCGCGACGCACCAGTTCGTCAGCCAGCGCGGCCAGCGCGCTGAAGTGACTGGGAAACGCCGGCGCCACCACGCCGAAATGGCGCGGGCAGATTGACGCCGCCACGCCTGGCGGGCGCGCCGATGCGGACGCCTCTGCACCTGCCACTGATGGCACGGCCGGCGCTACCACGCCAGCGTGGCGCGGAAACGCCGGCGCGCCCGTGCCGGACGCGGGTGGAAGTTCAGGCGCTCCTCCGTTAGCCTGCCGCAGGCCGGTCGCTGCGACCTGCCCGTCGGTCACGACGCGCGCGCAGCGGCCAGTGGGCCGGCGTTGCGGAACAGCGTGCCTACCAGGCCGCGCGTGCCCTGCTTGCCGCCGATGGCGTCGCTCAGGTAGGTGTCCGCCTCGCGCAGGTGGTCGGCCAGGCGGCCGGCCGTGCGTTCGCGCCCCAGCGTGGCGTTGAAAGTGGCCTTGCCGGCATCCTGGCCGGCATCCTTGCCGGTGATGGCGGCGTCGGTGTCGTCCAGCAGGTCGTCCTTGATCTGGAACGCCTGGCCTGCCGACAGCGCAAACGCACGCAACGCGTGCAGCACGCGCTCGTCGGCCTCGGCAATGATGGCGGCCATTTCCACCGACAGGCCCAGCAGCACGCCGGTTTTCAGTTCGTTGGTGCGGGCGATGTCGTCGAGCGAGCGCTGCGGGTTGCCGTGCAGGTCGAGGAACTGGCCGCGCACCAGGCCCTGGGCGCCGACCGTGTCGGCCAGCGCGCCGACCAGCCGGGTGCGGACGTGGGCCGGAATGTCGGGCGCCTGCGACAACAGCTGGAATGCCCGGCTGAGCAGGGCGACCGACGCCAGAATGGCGACATGTTCGCCGAACTGGCGGTGCACGGTGGGCAGGCCACGGCGCAGCTTGGCATCGTCCATGCACGGCAGGTCGTCGAGGATCAGCGAGGCGGCGTGCACCAGTTCCACCGCGCAGGCGGCGTCAAGCAGTGCTGGCGAGGTGCAGCCGAGGTCGCGCGCGACAAGCATCAGCAGCAGCGGACGCATACGCTTGCCGGTGCCGAGCGTGGCGGCGCGCATGGCGGCCGTGAGCGGATCGGACCGGCCCTGGTCGGGTAGCGCCTGGCTGAGACGCTCTTCGATCTGCCGGCGGATATCTTCCATGTCCGATGCTGATGGATCATGGCCAGGCTCGCTACCGACGTTGATGGACCGTAAAATCTTGGTAGCCATGGCGCATTTCCTTGTGCTGTAATGTGATGCGGCGGGATGTTTGACGTTGCCGAAAATTATGTAAAAGTTGCTTTAGACCTCATAGAATCATCATACTCAAGCTTTGCATATCCTACCCTGCCGATCCAATCGTGCGCCAGTTAAAAATAGCGGGTCATCAGCGGGTCATCAGCGCGGCGGCAGCCCTCGGCATGGCCCCAAATGCTGTGCTACCATGCAATGGTTTCTTATCGGAAAGACAAAGGGATGCGGGTAACGAACTGGTTTCTTGCCGTACTGCTCAGCGCTGGCGTGTGGTCGCCCGCCGTGGCCATCGAGCGGGTGGCGGTCGGGGCCAGCTTTCACCTCGTATACGAGCAGGATGCGGCGGGCCGGCCCACCGGTCTGGCGGTGGACGTGCTGCGTGCGCTGGCCGCGCGTGCCGGCGACACGGTGCGCTTCCAGTTCTATCCCTGGCCGCGTGCGCAGGCGATGGTGGAGCGCGGCCAGGCCGATATCCTGGTCGGTCCCTACCGGTCGGCCGAGCGGCTCAAGCGCTTCGACTTCCTCGACCAGCCGTTTTACCGCGACCGCCTGGTGTTTTATGCGCGCAGCAAGGGCGGCGCCTCTTGGCACGGCGACTTCCGCAGCCTGGCGGGCAAGCGTGTGGTGGCAGTGCGCGGCTGGCACTATGGCGACAGTTTCGACGTGGCGCGGCCGCTGTTAGACCTGGGCGAGGTATCGCAAGTGGATAACGGCTTGCGCATGCTGGCGCTGGGGCGCGTGGACCTGTTTGCCAGCAACCAGCGCAATACCGACGCGCTGGTCAAGGAGTTGCGCCTGGACGGTACGCTTACCGTGCTGTGCCCCGACATCGGCCGCATCGACGGCTACCTAGCGTTTCCGCGCATGCCGAAGTTTGCGGCCGCGCGCCAGCAGTACAACCTGCTGTTTGGCCAGATGGTGCGCGCGGGCGAGTTGCAGAAGCTGGGCGCAAAGAACGGGGTACAGGTACCGGCTGGCGAGGCCGCTTCGATGTCCAATGCGGCATGCAAGTAAGCGCGCACGCCTGACGCACGCGTGCACGACGGCGGCGCTTGCGCTAAGCTGGCGCCTGGTCAAACAGGAGAGCGCCATGATTCCCGAGCTCGACAGGCGGCAGCGACGGCCGGAAACGTCGCAGACATCAGAAACGGCAGGCTGGCACTCCTTCGATTTTATCGTGCGCCAGGCCTTGCAGGTGCAGCGCGACATCGGCACCCCCGGTGCGGTGGAAATGCTGCAAAACATCGGGCTCAACCCGCAGGTGATCGCGCGCGTGCTGAGCCCCGAGCGCCAGGTCCGCGCCGAGGACCTCCGGGCGGTCGCTCAGTCCTTGTGATGGAACGGCGCGAACCACGTCACCAGGAATGACGGGATGGTTGCCGCCATCACCAGCCAAAAATAATGCACATAGCCGAGCGCCTGTTGCAGGTGGCCGCTCACCACGCCGGTCACCATCATGCACAAGCCCATCAGGCCGGTGCCGAACGCGTAGTGGGTGGTGCTGTACTTGCCCGGCGCCAGTTGCTGCATCAGGTAAATCATAAAGCCCACCGAGCCGAAACCGTAGAAGAATTTCTCGATCGCCACGCCGGCGCTGATCACCCACAGGCTCTCCGGCTGGTACATGGCCATCAGCAGGAACGTCACGTTCGGAATGTTCACTGCGCAGCACAGGATGAACAGGGTGGACGGAAGGCCCCGGCGCGAGACGAAAATACCGCCCAGCAGCGAACCCACCAGCACGGCGATCAGGCCGTAGGTGCCATAGACCAGCCCCAGCAATTCATTGGACAGGCCCAGGCCGCCCTTGGCGACCGGATCGACCATGAAGAACGGACCGATTTTTTCCAGCAGGCCGATGCTGAGGCGGAACAGGAAGGCAAAGCCCACCATCAGCCACACGTCGCGCTTCTGGAAGAACGTGACGAACGAGTCCCACAGGATGAAACCGGCTTCGCCAACCGACTTGGGGGCGTTCTCGGCCTTGGCGCCGTCCGGCATCACGCGCGCGTGCCAGATCGCCGAGACGATGATGATGGCCGCAACGATGAAGAAGATCACGCGCCACGATTCGATCCACTGCGGACCGAACTCGCCGGCCGGGTGGCCGAAATAATGGGTGTGCAGCCAGCCGCTCAGGTACACCATGCCGCCCGAGGCAACGATGGGGCCGACATTCCAGCTCAGGCTCTGGATGCCGCAGAACAGCGATTGCGCGCGCGAGTCGAGCGAGGTGACGTACACGCCGTCGGACGCGATGTCCTGCGTCGCGCCCACCAATGACAGCAGGCCGAACAGGAACACCATCACCACCATGTAATTGGGCAGCGACATGGCCAGCGCCACCCCGGCAAAGCCGATGCCGACAATGACCTGCGTGCACAGCACGAAGAATTTCTTGGTCCGGTACATTTCCACGAACGGCGCGAACAGCGGCTTGATGGTGTAAGCCAGGATCAGGTAGCTGGCGTACTCCGCAGCCTTGCCGTTGTCCATGCCCAGGTTCTTGAACATGATCGACGTCACGCTGGTGAGCATCATGTAGGTCAGCGCCATGGCGAAATAGCTGCTCGGCACCCATAACATTGGCGTGCCGGGGCGGAACATGGCGGCCAGCAGCGACGGGTGCTCGGCGCCGGGCGGCAGGCGCTGCGGCTTGGCTGCCGATGGTGCCGGCGGCTGCGTGGATTCTTGGTGCATGGTGTCGTCCTCGTTGTTCTCTGCGGAGTATAGCTTTGCAGGCGGGCTCTGCGGCCGGCTCTGCGGGTCCTCCGGCGCGTACGCCGGAGGGGTACTACGGTTGCGTTGCCCGGTTGATTATGCGGCTTGTTCCAGCTGGCCGCCGGCGCGCTGCTGCACCAGATAGTCGCGGTACCACAGGGCGCTGTGCTTGAGCGTGCGCTTCTGGGTAGCGTAATCGACGTGGACGATGCCGAAGCGCTTGGCGTAGCCCGAGTTCCATTCGAAATTGTCGAGCAGGCTCCACAGGAAGTAACCCTGCACATCGACGCCTTGCAGGCGGGCGTCATTGATGGCCTTCAGGTGGCGCAGTACGAAGTCGATGCGGGCCTCGTCCGGCACTTCGCCATCGACGATGGTGTCGGCGTTGGCCATGCCGTTTTCGGTGATGTAGATCGGCGGCAGATCGTAGTCGGCGTGCAGCTTGAGCAGCAGTTCGGTCAGGCCGTCCGGGTAAATCTCCCAGCCCATGTCGGTGGTGCCCAGCTTGTTTTCGGGCTGGCGCGGCGGCACTTCGGCGCTGCAGAACGAGCGGAAGTAGTAATTCAGGCCCATGAAGTCGAGCTTGCCACAGATGATGTCCATGTCGCCGTCCTGCACGTCCGGCGCGTTGTCGCCGTGGACCTTGAGCGCCAGTGCCGGGTAGTGGCCCTTGAAGATCGGATCCATGAACCATTCCACCGAGCGCGAGTATTCAAACTCGGCCATGGCGATATCGGCCGCGCTGTCGGTGGCGGGGTGCGCTGGCCACTGGTTCAGCACGATGCCGAGCTGGGCCGAGCTGGCGACGTCGCGCATGGCGCGCATGGCCAGGCCGTGCGACAGCAGCAGGTGGTGCGACACTTGCACCGACTGCTTGATGTCGGCCACGCCCGGTGCGAACTGGGCGTTGCCGTAGCCGAGGTTGGCCGTGCACCATGGCTCGTTATGAGTTGCAATCGTTTTCACCCGGTTGCCGAAGCGGCGCGTGACCTCGGCCGCGTAGCCGGCGAAGTGGTAAGCGGTATCGCGGTTGAGCCAGCCGCCTTCGTCCTGCAGCGCCTGCGGCAGGTCCCAGTGGAACAGCGTGACGTGGGCGCTGATGCCTTTGCTTTCCAGTTCGGTCAGGAGCTTGTCATAGAACGCGAAACCGGCTTCGTTCCAGGCGCCCTTGCCCTGCGGCTGCACGCGGGACCAGGCGATCGAGAAGCGGTAGGCGTCCACGCCCAGGCTGGCCATGATCGCCACGTCTTCGGGGTAGCGGTTGTAGTGGTCGCACGCGACATCGCCATTGGTGCCGTCGATGATCTTGCCCGGGGTGTGGCTGAAGGTGTCCCAGATCGACGCGCCCTTGCCATCGGCGGTGGCGGCGCCCTCGATCTGGAAGGCGCTGGTCGCAATGCCCCAGGTAAACGATGGCGGAAATTGAGTGAATTCGTGGCGGATGTCGGTCATGGGTCGGCTATGGGTCGGCAAGATGCGGGTGAAGGAGGCTTGAAAACGATTTCAAATGGATGCAGAGATTAAACCCGAACTCGAATCCAGTGTCAATCAATTGATAACTTCATGGCATTGTTCAGCGGCGCCGGCACGCAACAGCGGCCCGCACATGGCATGGCAGGCGGGTTTGTCACGGACCGGCACTGATATAATGCCGCCTCATTCTTTCACTGCACCGCCACCATGTCTTCCGATACTCCAAAAGAACCCCCAGCGCGGGGCATGCTCTACGATCCGACCGAACACCGCATCCGCAGCTTCGTCACCCGCGCCGGCCGCCTGTCCACCGCCCAGGCGCGTGCGCTGGAAGAGCAGCAGCAGTTCCTGATCAAGTACGAGAAGGCGCCGCTCGATTACGCGCAGGCATTCGGCCGCCAGGCGCCGACGGTGCTGGAAATCGGCTTCGGCATGGGCGGCACCACGGCCCACATCGCCGCCGCCATGCCTGACAAGGATTTTATTGGCGTGGAAGTGCACACCCCGGGCGTGGGCAGCCTGCTCAAGCTGATCGGCGAGCAGAACCTCACCAACCTCAAGGCGATCCAGCACGATGCGGTCGAGGTGCTCAACCACATGATTGCCGATGGCTCGCTGAATGGCGTGCACATCTTTTTCCCCGACCCGTGGCACAAGGCGCGCCACAACAAGCGCCGCCTGATCCAGGCGCCGTTTGTCAAACTGCTGGTGCAAAAGCTGGCGCCGGGCGGCTACATCCACTGCGCCACCGACTGGGAAGACTACGCGGTGCAGATGCTGGAAGTGCTTAGCGCGGAAGAGAGCCTGCAAAACACCGCCGACGGCTACGCACCGCAGCCGGCCTACCGCCCGCTGACCAAGTTCGAAAACCGTGGCATCAAGCTGGGCCACGGTGTGTGGGACCTGGTGTTTTCGAAAAAATAATGGCAGCTTCGGCCTAGCGCTTTTCGAGCGGCTCCAGGTCGAGCACCACGTTGTACGACAGGCGCGCGGTCTGCCACAGGCCGCCGCCGCGCACCTGCGCGTCGCAGCTGGTCAACTGGCCGGCAAAGCCGTCGCGCTTGAGGCGGGCGCGGAAGATCACCGCCGCCTTGGCTTCCAGGTATCCCACCATCTGCCCTTGCAAAAACACGGCCACCGCCGCGTCTTCATACGCATTGCGGTCGTCGCAGAACAGCATCGCCGTGTGCGGCGCGCACGCGGCAGCATCGCCATGCTCGCCGGCCAGCGCTTTCAATACGGGCTGGTAGCGCGATTCGTTGACCACCTCCACCAGGAAGCGGCCGCCGTCGGACCAGTAGTGGGCCACCGGCGTGTCGGGCAGCACCGGCGTGTACGGTGCGGCCGGCAGCGGCGGCAGCGCCACTTTTTGCGCCGGGTTCGATTTGACGATCCGGTACACCACCAGCGCGGTGACGGCAATGATCAGGATGGAGATAAGCAGTTGCATGAGGTAACAGGGGCGGACAATCAGGCCGCCATCTTAACCGATCACGGTGTGACCGACCGCATGGCATCCGCCTGGTACACCACCTTGCCGCCCACCACCGTTTGCAGCACCTTGATGTTGGCGATGTCCTCGGCGGGTATGGTGAAGAAATTGCGGTCGAGGACGATCAGGTCGGCCAGCTTGCCCGGCTCCAGCGAGCCGGTCAGCTTTTCCTGGCGCAAGGTGTATGCCGCGTTGAGCGTGATCGCGCGCAGGGCCGCCGCGCGCGGCATGCCCGGCACGTCGCCCAGCCGGCCCGCGTACTCAGCGCCCGCGTCGGGCGCGGCGGTGCGGGTCACGCCCACTTTCAAGGCGAACCACTGGTCGAGAGGATCGACCGGCCAGTCGCTGCCGTAGGCGATGCGCGCGCCGGCGTCCAGCAGCACCGACTGCGGTTGCACCAGCGGGTAGCGCTGCGGTCCCATGTAGGGTTGCAGCGCGCCGAGGGTGTCGGGCGCCGGCTTGGCCCACTGGAACGACAGCACCGGCGTCACATCGAGTTTGGCGAAGCGGGCGTAGTCGCTTGGGGCCACGATTTCGTCGTGGGCCAGCGCCGGGCGCGCTTTCTTGCCGGCCGGCGTGCCGCGCAGCCACGCGATCGCATCGAGCGTCTCGCGCACGGCGCGGTCGCCATCGACGTGGATGTGCGGATCGATGCCGGCGCGCGCCAGCACATCGAGCGTGGAGCGCAGCGCCGCTTGCGAGAAATACGTGGGCGGGCCGTTGCTGCTGCCCGGCTGCCAGTCGGGCTGCTGTTCGGTGCCCTTGTTTACCAGGTACGGTTCGAGCATGGCGCCGGTAAAGGCCGGCGCCGAGATCACGCCGTCCATGAACAGCTTGGCGTGGCGCACCTGCAGCGACGGCGCCACCGTGGTCGGGCCCTGGTCGAACTGTTTTTTCTGTTTGAGCAGGTCGGCCACGGCGCGCTGCGGCGTGCTTCCCTTGTCGAGGTCGATCAGCACGGCGAAGTGGGCGCGGGCGGTGAGCTTGCCCTGGCGTTGCAGGTCGGTGAACGCCGTCATGGTTTCGGGATCGGTGTAGGCGTCGAGGAAAGACGTGATGCCTTGCCGGCGCATTGCTTCCAGTGCCTTGGTCGATGCCGCCAGGTTCTCGGCCACGGTGAGTGGCGGCAGCAGGTTCATGGCCATGTCTTGCGCGGCGTCTTCAAGCAGGCCGGTGGCCTGGCCGCTGGCATCGCGCGCAATCTTGCCGCCGGCCGGGTCCGGCGTGGCAGCCGTGATGCCGGCCACCGCGATGCCCTTGCTGTTGAGTTGCAGCGAGTGGCCGAACGACGAGCGTACCAATATTGGCCGGTCGGTCTTGAGGGCGTCCAGTGTGGCGGCGGAGGTCGTCACGCCATCGGGCAGCATGCCCTGCTGGAACCAGTTGACCACCACCAGCCAGCGCTTGGGATCGGCCTTGCCCAGCCGGACATCACTGTCGATGCAGGCCTGGATGCGCTGCTGGAATTGCGGCACCGTCAGCGGTTCGTAGTCGAGACTGCAATTGAGCAGGCGGCTGCCGCCCGACTGAGGGTGCATATGGCCGTCGATCAGGCCCGGCATCAGCATCTTGCCGCCCAGGTCGATCACCGTGGTGTTCTGGCCTTGCAGCTTGGCGGCGCCCGCGTCATTGCCCACGTAGACGATGCGCCCGCCGCGCACGGCCAGCGCCTGCTGCACGCTGTCTTTGGCATCGACCGTGTAGATGTAGCCGTTGCGGTAGACGGTGTCGGCCGGCGCGGTGGCCGACGCGGCGTGGGCGGCGGCAAAGGTGAAAGCCAGCAGGGCGAACAGGCCGGGTCGGGTCATGCAGTCTCCAGTAGTCAGAAGGCTGCCTTGAGGCGGGCCCGCAGGGTCGGTGGCAGAAACGCCAGCACATTCCCCGCGAGCACCAGCGCCAGCCCGCACAGCGCGACCGGCGTCCATTGGTAGCCTTCGTAAATGGTTGAAATCGTCAACGCGACGATGGGGAATAATACCGTGGAATAGGCGGCGCGGTCGGGGCCGATGCGTCCGACCAGCAGCAGGTAGGCGGTAAAACCGATCACCGAGCCGGGGATGGCCAGGTATAACAGCGCCCACAGGTAGCGCGGCGACGGATCGAGCGCAAACGGCATGCCCAGCGCCAGCGCGGCCACGCCCAGCGTGGTGGCGCCGATCAGCATGGCCCAGGTGTTGGTGAGCCAGGGCGTGAGACCCAGCGCCTGCATGCGCGAGGACAGCAGGTTGCCGCAGGCGAAGCACCAGGTGCCGGCCAGCGACAGCGCCAGGCCCAGCAGCACGCCGCTGTCGTTCCAGTGGCCCTGCATCTGCGGCGCGAACAGCAGCACGATGCCGGCCAGGCCGAACAGCGCGCCGACCATCACCTGGCCCCGGATCGGCCGGCCGAGGAACAGCCGGCCGGCCAGCGCGATCCACAGCGGCGCGGTGGAAAACACCACGGCTTCCTGGCCGCTGGTGATATACAGCGCCGCATAATAAAAGCACAGGAAATTCAGGCAGAACAGCGCGATGCCCTGGGCAAACAGGTAGGGCCAGGCCTGGCGCGGCGGCCACCAGCGCTGGCGCGTGACCAGTAACGCCGCCAGCAGCAGCGCGGCGGCAATCCAGAAGCGGTACGCGATCGAGACCGGAGCGGGTACCACGCCCAGTTGAAAGGTGATGGCGATCCAGGTGGTACCCCAGATCAGGACGGTAAGCAGGTAGAGGAGGATATTCATGGCGCCAGCATGACGGCAGGGCGGCGCTGGCGCTTGTCTGAAATTGCGCATATCGTTGCAGGGCCGGCTTTCGGTACGATGGCCCGTGCTAGACTTTATCCATGGATTTCCCCAACCGCCGCCCACTTGATCTCCCCGCCACTTTGCTGCCTGCGCCCGGTTTGCCGGAGGGCCCGCTGTCGCACTCGGTGTTCAAGACCATGTCCGAGACCGACGCCGTGCTCGAGCGCTTTACCTGGCTCGGCGACGAACTGGCGCTGGCGATCTGGCGGCGCGACACGCCGTGCGCCGAAACATCGTATTGCCAGCCGGGCCATCACACCCTGTCGTATTACATGGGTGGCGGCTGCCGCACCGAGCGCGGCGAACTGCCCGGCCTGTACGGCGCGCCGCAGCGCCTGTGCACCTTGCCCGACTGGCACGAATCGAGCTGGACCGTGCGGGGACCGCTGCGTTTCCTGCACGTGTATTTCCTGCCCGCGCACTTCACCCGCCGCGCCGTGGTGGAACTCGACCGCGAACCGCGCGAGCTGACCCTGGCCGACCGCACCTATTTCGAGCACGCGCGCATCGGCCAGCTATGCGCGCAACTGGCCGGCATGGACTGGGCCGGCGCCGACGCCCAACTGCGCGCCAATGAAATGACGCACGAAACGCTGTCGCACCTGCTGCACGCGCAGTCGCTGCCGCGCCACCAGGGCCGCGTGCGCGGCGGCCTGGCGCCAGCCGTGCGGCGCCTGCTGGCCGACTATATCGAAGCGCACCTGGCGCAACCGCTGACCTTGCAAACCCTGGCGCACCTGGCCTGCCTGTCGGAGTACCACCTGCTGCGCATGTTCAAGGTCTCTTTCGGCGTGACGCCGTCGGCATGGATCGCCGCGCGCCGCATCGAGCGCGCGCGCCGGCTGTTGCAGCAAACTAACCAGCCGCTGCAGCAGATTGCCGATGCCTGCGGCTACGCCGACCTGAGCCACTTCAGCCACCGCTTCCGCGACGCTACCGGCGCGGCGCCGGGGCGCTATCGCAGCGTAGTGGCGGGGTAAGCGTTACTCGAACTCGCGGATCAGCTCGACGATCTGGTCGCCGTACGATGCCAGCTTTTTCTCGCCCACGCCGGAAATGCCACGCAGGTCGTCCAGTGCCGTCGGGCGGGCCTTGGCGATTTCGCGCAGGGTGGCGTCGTTGAAGATGATGTAGGCAGCGACGTTGTGCTCGCGCGCCGTGCCCATGCGCCAGCTGCGCAGGCGGTCGAAGATTTTTTCCTCGGCGGCCGACAAATCGCTTTCCACGTAGCCTTTCGAGGCGCGCGGGGTCTTCTGCTTGACCGGCTTTTGATACTGGCGCAGCTGCACTTTCTGGCCGCCTTTTAATACCGGACGGGCGGCGTCGGTCAGCTTCAGCGAACTGTATTGTTCGTGGTCTACCGTGAGCAGGCCCAGCGCGATCATCTGGCGCAGGATGGCGCGCCACTCGTGCTCGCTGCGGTCGGCGCCGATGCCGAATACCGACAGGCTGTCGTGGTGCCAGGTCTTGATGCGGTCGGTTTCAATACCGCGCAGCACTTCGATCACGTGGCCGGCGGCAAAGCGCTGATCGACGCGGTACACGGCCGACAGCAGTTTTTGCACCGGCACCGTGCCGTCGAACGACACCGGTGGAATCAGGCACGTATCGCAGTTGCCGCACGGTCCCGATTGCTCACCGAAATAATCAAGCAGGCGCACGCGGCGGCAACTCAGGGTTTCGCACAGGCCCAGCATGGCGTCGAGCTTGGTGCCGAGCACGCGCTTGAAGGTTTCGTCCGCTTCGGACTCGTCGATCATCCGCCGTTGCAGCACCACGTCCTGCAAGCCATAGGCCATCCAGGCGCTGGCGGGACCGCCGTCGCGGCCGGCCCGGCCGGTCTCCTGGTAATAGCCCTCGATGCTTTTCGGCAGGTCGAGGTGGCAGACGAAACGCACGTCCGGCTTGTCGATGCCCATGCCGAAGGCGATGGTGGCGCACATGACGATGTTTTCTTCGCGCAGGAAGCGGGCCTGGTTGGCGGCGCGCTTGGCGTGGTCCATGCCGGCGTGGTAGGCCAGTGCGCGGATGCCGTTTTCGTTGAGGAATTCGGCGGTCTCTTCCACCTTTTTGCGCGACAGGCAATACACGATGCCGCAGTCGCCGGTGTGCTCGGTGGTGATGAAGTCCAGCAGCTGCTTGCGGCCATTGGCTTTTTCGACGATCTGGTAGCGGATATTGGGACGGTCGAACGACGAGACGAATTGCGCCGCGTCGCCTAGTTGCAGCCGATGCACGATCTCGGCGCGGGTTTGCGGGTCGGCCGTGGCGGTGAGGGCAATCCGGGGCACGTCGGGGAACTGCTCGTGCAGCACCGACAGGCGGATGTATTCGGGACGGAAATCATGGCCCCATTGCGACACGCAGTGCGCCTCGTCGATGGCAAACAGCGCGATCTTCGAGTCCTGGAATAAATTCAGGCAGCGCTCCGTCATCAGGCGCTCGGGCGCCACGTACACCAGGTCGATCTGGCCAGTACGCACCAGCCGCTCGATGCGGTTGGCTTCTTCGTAGGTCTGGGTGGAATTGAGGAAGGCGGCGCGCACGCCCACTTCTTCCAGCGCATCGACCTGGTCCTGCATCAGCGCGATCAGGGGAGAAACCACCACGCCCACGCCGTCGCGCAGCAGGGCGGGAATCTGGTAACACAGCGACTTGCCGCCGCCGGTGGGCATCAGGACCAGGGCGTCGCCGCCGTTGCTGACATGATCGACGATCTCGGCCTGGTGACCGCGAAAGGCCGGGTAGCCGAACACGGTTTCCAGCAAATGGAGAGCGCGCTCCTGGTTTTCCTGATTCATTTACTGCTCGTTCCTACAACAAAGTGATGTCTTGAGTGACCGTGATTAATCGGCCCAGACGATCACGCCATAATAACCGGTTATGAGGACAATCAGGCCGAACACAATCCGGTACCAGGCAAAAATCACGAACGTATGGGTCATGATGTAGCGCAGCAGCCAGCGGATGCACAGGAACGCCGAAATGAAGGCCGAGACGGTGCCGATGGTAAAGAACGAGACATCATCCATCGACAGCAGCGCACGGTCCTTGTACAGCGAATACACCGTCGCACCGACCAGGGTCGGAATCGCCAGGAAGAACGAGAACTCGGTGGCGACCTTGCGCGAGAAGCCGAAGATCATGCTGCCCATGATGGTCGCGCCCGAACGGCTGGTGCCTGGGATCAGCGCAAAGGCCTGGGCGATGCCGATTTTCAAGGCATCGACCGGGGTGATCTGGTCGAGCGACGTGATGCGTTCCACGGCCGGATTGTCCTTGGCGCGCTTTTCCACCCACAGGATGATGAAGCCGCCGATGATGAAGGCGGCTGCGACCGGGATCGGTGCAAACAGGTGCGCCTTGATCGACGAGGCGAAGATCAGGCCCAGGATGGCGGCCGGCAGGAACGCGATCAGCACGTTGAGGGCAAAGCGCTGCTGCACCGGATCGCTGAAGATGCCCGACAATACCAGGCCGATACGAGCACGAAACTCCCAGATCACCGCCATCATGGCGCCGGCCTGGATCACGATTTCAAACACTTTCATTTTGTCTTCCATGCCTGCAAACCCCAGCAGGTGTTCGGTCAGGATCAGGTGACCGGTGGAAGAGATCGGCAGAAATTCCGTAAGACCTTCAACCACGCCCATGATGATGGCTTTAATGACGAGAACAATATCCATGAAGTTAAGTATATAAAGGGTTGGAAGTGAGAGGGAATGGCTGCAAATGGTGACGCACCGGGGGCGAAGCTTACCATGTTCGGCGTGCACTATTTGCAATCTGACTAAGCGGTAATGTTGAATGGTGCGCTGCGGAAATGCCGAGCGGTCCCAAGCGCGTCACGCCGGGAGGGCGCAACCGCCGCGTTGCAGCATCCGCACGTCAAAAAACGCGTCAGCGCAGCCGCAGCAACCGCGTCAGTTCACCGCTTTTTTCGATGGCGTCGATGGCCGCGTTGACCTGGTCCACGCGCAAGGTCCCCTTGCGGGCAATGGCGCAGCCGGTCTTTTCCTCGCTGATGACCAGTTGGCTGAACCCGGCATCGAGCTCGCCGCTGGCAAACTGGCGCTCGACCGTGACGCCGGTGGCAAGGAAGTAATCGAAGCGGCCGCCTTGCCATTTACGCAAGGTCAGTTCGAGCGAGGGCGCGTCGTCGCGCACGAAACCGTCGCCGAGGCGGCCCTGCACTTGCGGATAGTTAAAGCCCAGCACGGTGCCGACGGTCTTGCCACGGATGTCTTCGAGCGAGACCGGCGGCGGCACGCTGCGCGAGGCGATCAACACTTCGGAGGTGGGAATGAAGGGGCGGGTCCAATCGACCTTGCCCTGGAACCAGGCCGGCGAATAGCCGCACACGATATCGCCCTCGGCCGCTTCGAGCGCGCCCATCATGCGCTTGCGCGGCAGCGGCATGAAGCGCACCGGCCGCTTGAGCTGGCGCGCCAGCGCCGCCCCCAGGGCCTCCTGGAACCCCGAGCGGCGCGATACGACAGTCTCGCCCGGCGCATCTTCGACCTTGTGGACATAGCGGATCGTGGCCGCCGGACTGGCAGCCACCGCCGCCAACGACGCCGCCACCAGCAAGGCCACGGAGAAAATACGGATCAGTGCGGTCATGTGGCGGTCCGGAGAGGAAGGTGCTGTTACCGTAGCCGATTCTTGTTAGGGCGTCAATTATCTATGGCGTCGTGAGGCGTTCCAGTTCTCCCAGCCAGTGCATTGCAATTTCCCGGCTGTCGCCGCACATCTCGTGCGATGGTTGCAGGCCGCCGCAAAAGGCTGGCCGCTCGGGGCGGCCGAAGATCAGGCAGCGCTGGTCATCGCCCAACTGCACGCAGCGTACACCGGCCGGCTTACCATTGGGCATGCCAGGAATCGGGCTGGTAATCGAGGGCGCGGTGCAGCAGGCGCCGCAGTGCGGGCGGCAGGCGAAGGCCGGACGCGTGGTGGCCGGGTTGAGCAGGATGGTCATAGGGGCGGTATTTTACCGCGCTTCTGCGGCGATGTCCCCGGCGGCTACCCATGCGGCCACCCGCTGCGCCACCCATTCGCCATCGTCGAGCGGCAGGTCGTGGCCGGCGTTGGGGTGGATGCGGTGCTCGGCCCGCCACGCTTGCGCCAGCTGCTGCGAGCAGCGCGGATCGACCAGCTGGTCGCCGCTCGATGACAGCACCAGCAGCGGCAGGGCGGGGCGTGCGGCCGGGGCGCGGAAGCGCGCTGCCGCCACCAGCTGGCGCAGCGCGTTGCGGCGGCTGACCGGGAATTCATGCTGGTAGCCGAGCCAGCGCCGCAGCAAGCCTTCCCGCTCGGCATTGTCGCCATGGCGGCTGGTCAGGCGCAGGATCAGCCGTTCCTGCGCATCTACGCCGCCCTCAAGCAGCATGCGCACGATGGCTGGATAGTTGCGCCAGCGCAGGCGCTGGTGGAAGCGGCTGAACGGCCGCATGCTGGTGTTGATTAGCACGGCGCGGTCGATCTCGTTCGGATAGCGGCTGGCCCATTCCACCGCCACCATGCCCCCCAGCGACAACGCCAGCAGCGAATAGGGTGCCCGTACCCCGCGTGCGCGCAGCTCGGCGCGACACGCTTCCACCATCGCCGCCACCGAAGTCGGGCTGATGGCAGCGTGATGGACGCCGTTGCCGGGCAAATCCGGGGTGATGATGGTGGCGCCCGGCAGCGCCCGCGCCAGTTGGCCGGGGAAGCGGCCCCAGTGGCGCTGTTCGCGCATCAGGCCGCGCAGCAGGATCCAGGTGCTCATCGGCTCACGCTCCGTACCAGTGCGCGAGCGAACGCCGCCGCTGCTGCTTGCGCGCCATCCCTTCCGGCACCCAGCGGCCGTGGCTGTTGACGGCCCGCATCAGGAAATCGAACCAGATCAGGTGGCGGCGCAGCACCCGTTGCAGCCGGTGCGCGGCGGTGGGGTTGAACATGGCCACGCGGTCGAATAACTGGCGCGGGTTCTTCTTGACCCACAGCCACGACCCCATCTCCAGCGTGAGCGGTAAAAAAGTGCGCTCGGTGTAGCTGGTGCCGTTCAGGTACAGGTAATCCCACAGGTCGCCGTGGGTGCGGTACTGGCGGCTTTGCGGCTCGAACACGTAGTTGTGGTTGGGATAGCTCTCGCTGAACAGTTCTTCGAGTGCGCCGATGTCGGCCAGGTGGGCGATTGGCGCGGCCGTGTGCGCATGGGGGAACCAGATGCGGTCGCGCAGGCCGAAGCCCGAGTGGCAATCGAGCGCCATGCTGAACTGGCGGGTGAGCAGCTCGCGCTCGACCACGTCGCACACGGCCAGGCTTTCCGGTTCCATCGGCGCGCCGGCCGGGCCGCGATACCAGGGCAGGTGGTGGCTGTAGCGCTGGCCGCCCAGCATGAACGGCACCCGGTCCACGGCCGACAGCGGCGCGTTGCGCATCAGATCGACACCCTGCGGATTGCAGCGCGTAGCCTGCCACATGCCGCCGGGATTTACCAGCGGCATGAAGACCAGCCGCATCGATTCGAGCTGCTGGTGCAGCGTGCTGTCCCAGCGCAGCCGCGCCAGGATGCTTTCCATGAACGACAGGATGACCTGGGTGCCAATGCGCTCGAGGCCGTGGATGCCGCCGAAGAATCCGAGCGCCGGCACATCCAGGCTGGGATTGCCTAGCGCAATCGAATACACGGGAAAGTCGCGCCCGTCCATGGCGACGGTGCAATGGGTGTCCACCTGCATATGCTTGCCGCCGGCGTCGATCAGACGTTTCAGGGTGATCAGTTCTGGCAGATTCTTCTCGGGCATGTGCAGGGACACTGGAAGCGGGGACCATCAAGTGTAGCTGAAATTGATTTCGCGCCAGCGCTGCGCACGTTTTTCTGCGCTGGTAACAAAGGATGCGCCATGCATGAAGTGAAAAAGTAACTTGACGAAATCGTTTACCTTCCATAGCCTTCCTGTTGGAGACTTCAATTCACAATTAAAAAAGGGTAAACGATGACACACGTTTCAAGCCGCCTGGCGTTGCTGCTGACCGCCATCCTGGCCACCGGGGCCGTCCATGCCGCCACCGCGCTCGACATCCAGCCTGGCGGATCTTTCCGCAACACTGACAACAAGAACCTCAAGGATACGAGCGAAGGCACGTACCCCGTTCCCTACAAAAAGCCCACCGCCGCCGAGATCACCGGCGCACTCGACCGCGTGCGCGGCTACGTGGACAGCATCACTCCCACCCGCATCATCGACAAGGCCACCGGCAAGCCGGTCACCGACCTGAAAAAACCTGTCGCTGGCGCCGTGTTCGAGCCGTCGTCCAACGATTTCGGCCTGATGGTCTACGAGATGGGCGTGATTCACTCGGGCCTGATCAAGGCTGCCGAAGTGACCGGCGACAAGCGCTATACCGACATGACGCGCCGCCACTTCCAGTTCTTCAAGGACAGCAAGCCGTACTTCCGCGCCCAGGAAGATCAGTTCAAGCTGGGCCGTTCCAACAGCTTCACCCGCTTCCTGCAGCCGATGTCGCTCGACGACAGCGGCTCGATGTGCGCGGCGCTGGTGCGCGCGCGCTTCGCCAAGGTCGGTCCCGACCTCAAGGACATGATCGACACCTGCAGCCAGTACGTGCAAAAGCAGCAGTACCGCCTGGCCGACGGCACGTTCGCGCGCAAGCGTCCGCAAGCGTCGTCGTTGTGGGCCGATGACATGTACATGGGCATTCCGGCGCTGGCCGAGATGGGCCACCTGACCGGCGACAAAGCCTGGTTCGACGATGCCGCCTCGAACGTGCTGACCATGGCCGAGCACCTGTACAACAAGCAGAACAACCTGTTTACCCACGGCTGGAACGCCAACAACCCGGACGCGCCGCGCTTCTACTGGGCGCGCGCCAACGGCTGGGCAGTGCTGGCCATGAGCGACCTCCTCGACGTGCTGCCGAAAGACCATCCGTCGTACAACAAGGTGCTGGCGCAACTGCGCGCCAGCCTGCACGGCATCGCCGAAACCCAGTCCGGCACCGGCCTGTGGCACCAGATGCTCGACCGTAACGACTCCTACCTGGAAACCTCGGCCACCGCCATCTTCGTGTACGTGTTTGCCCATGCGATCAACGAAGGCTGGATCAGCCCGACCACCTACGGCTCCATCGCCCAGGCGGGCTGGGTGGGCCTGAGCACGCGCATCAACGCCAAGGGCCAGGTCGAGGGCACGTGCGTGGGCACCACGTTTGCCAGCGACCACATCTACTACTACAACCGTCCGACCAGCGTCGATGCCATGCACGGCTACGGTCCGGTGTTGCTGGCGGGGGCAGAAATGCTGCGCATGCTGAAAAATCCCGAGATCGACATCCAGCACAAGCTGCGCACGTACCACTACGTGCCACGCGAACACGGCAAGGCCATCAGCGATCACTGATCGCCTCGATGCTGACAAGGCGCCGCTGCGAGCGGCGCCTTTTTTTTAACCGCGGTACAGCGGGTGGGACGCCACGTGCACCGTCACCTTATGGTTGATCATGCCGCTCGGTGCGATCTTGGACAGGTCGAAGCGGGCTTCATCGCGCAGGGTCTGGAAGTGCCAGGTGAAGCTTTGGCCGTTGACGCGGAACTCCACGGTCTCGCCGTTGTTCACGTTGACCGCCCGGGTTTTTTCCGTGATCACCACGTGGCGCTCGGCGGCGGTGGCTGGCGCCATGGTGCCGTACGGGGCAGCCTTGGTGCCGGCGGCGTGGGCGCCGCCAGCCAGCAGTGCTGCGGCCAGGCCCGTTGCCAGGGTGGTTGCGAGAGCGGCTTTGCGGAAGGTCTTGAACATGATGAAATCCTTTGAGTGGTAGAGCAGGGGTTCCTGCGGTCGTTGCCGGCATACGTTAGATTTGCTGCCGACAGAACACAGTATGGATGCGCCGTCCACGCCTAAAATCTGCCGCTCGGGGTGTGCGGCATATGCCGGTCGGCATATTTCGCCGGGGGCATCCGAGTCGTGCCTCTAGCAGAGCGCAAGGCGCTTCGCTATAGTGACTGCCACGCTCATCCTTACCGAAGGAATTACCGATGCATCCCGAAAAAATGACCGGCCTGGAATTGCTGCAGGCAGCGATAGACGGCAAGTTTCCCCGTCCACCGATGTCGGACACTGTGCCGATGGAAATTACCGAAGCCAAGGCCGGCTACATCCTCGGCACCGCGCGCGCCGACGAGCGCCACATCAACGTGATGGGCGGCATCCACGGCGGCTTTGCCGCCACCATCCTCGACTCGGCCACCGGCTGCGCCGTGCACTCGATGCTGGAAGCGGGCGTGGGCTATGGCACTACCGACCTCAGCGTCAAAATGTTCCGCCCGGTACCCAAGGGCGAAACCTTGATCGTCGAAGGCAAGATCATCAACCTCTCGCGCAGCCTTGGCGTGTCCGAAGGCACGCTCAAGACCGCCGACGGCAAGCTGCTGGCCCACGCCACTGCCACCTGTTTTATTTTGCGCCGCGACTGACCATGTTGAACCTGACCCGACAATTTTTTTGCGCCGCCAGCCTGGCCGCGCTGCTTGCCACCGGCAGCGCCTGGGCCGCCGTGGCCGTCGGCGCCGACGATGCCAGGCTGCAATACACGGGCCGCATCGACTTCGCCGACAAGGCGGCGCCGGTGATCTCGTGGCCCGGCACCAGCATCGAAGGCAACTTCACCGGCAGCAGCCTGGCGGTCACGCTCGATGACCAGCACGGCAAGAACTGGTTCAACGTTTTTATTGACGGCAAGCTCGATAAACCGGTGATCATCAGCGCCGCCAAGGGCGGCAAGACCTACCCGGTCGCCACCGGCTTGCCGGCCGGCCCGCACCGCTTTTTGATCACCAAGCGCACCGAGGGTGAGGAGGGCGCGACCGTGTTTCGTGGCCTGGAACTGGCCGACGGCGGCAAGCTGCTGGCGCCGCCGCCGCGCAAGGCGCGCCGGATCGCCTTTTTTGGCGACTCGATCACCAGCGGCATGGGTAACGAGGCGCCCGACAACGGCCCCGATCACGAGCTCAAGGACAAGAACAACTTCATGGCGTACGACGCCATCACCGCGCGCGCGCTCGACGCGGAAATGCACGTGGTGTCGCAAAGCGGCATCGGCGTGATGATCAGCTGGTTCCCGTTCATCATGCCGCAGTTTTACGACCAGTTGAGCGCGGTGGGCAACAACGACAGCCGCTGGGATTTCAGCCAGTGGACGCCGGACGTGGTGGTGATCAACCTGTTCCAGAACGACAAATGGCTGATCGACCGCGAAAAGCGTCTGCAGCCGGTGCCGACCGACGCGCAGCGCATTGCCGCCTACAAGGATTTGGTGAAAAAGATCCGCGCCGAGTATCCGCGCGCTTACATCGTCTGCGCGCTGGGCAGCATGGATGCGGTGAGCCCGGGCAGCAAGTGGCCGGGTTATGTGAGCAGCGCAGTGGCGCAACTACGCGCCGAGCAGGATGAACGCATCGACACGCTGTTTTTCGATTACACGGGCTTCGACAAGCACCCGCGCGTGAAACACCACCAGGCCAACGCCGCCAAGCTGACGGCGTTTATCCGGCAAAAGATGGGCTGGTAATTTTAAAACTCTTCCCAGTCGCCGTCGCTGCTGGCGGCGGGTTTGGTGCGGGCGGGTTTGTCGGCCAGTTTTAACGGTGGCGATTTGGCGGCTGGCCTGGCTGCCGGTTTGGCGATGGCAGGGCGGGCGGCCGGGGTTGCAGCTTTGGCTGCTGCCGGACGCGGTGCTGTTGCTGCGCGGACCGGGCTGCCAGAGATCTGGAATACGCTCACCATTTCCGCCAGTTTGACTGCCTGCTCCTGCATCGCTTGCGAGGCGGCGGCGGCTTCTTCCACCAGTGCGGCATTTTGCTGGGTGACCGTGTCCATCTCGGCCACGGCGGTGTTGATCTGCTCGATGCCCAGTTCCTGCTCGCGGCCGGCCGAGCTGATCTCGCCCATGATTTGCGTGACGCGGCGCACGCTGCTGACGATTTCCGTCATGGTGGTGCCCGCTTCGTTCACCAGCGCGCTGCCGGTGCCTACTTTTTCCACCGAATCGGTAATCAGCTGCTTGATGTCCTTGGCGGCGCTAGCCGAGCGGTGCGCCAGGTTGCGCACTTCGGTGGCGACCACGGCGAAGCCACGACCCTGCTCGCCGGCGCGGGCCGCTTCCACGGCTGCGTTCAGCGCCAGGATGTTGGTCTGGAAGGCGATGCCGTCGATCACGCCGATGATGTCGGCGATCTTGTCCGACGATTCGGTAATCGAGGCCATGGTATCGACCACGCGCGCGACCAGCTCGCCACCCTTGACGGCGATGTCCGATGCCGAGCCGACCAGCTGGTTGGCCTGGCGGGCGTTGTCCGAGTTTTGTTTGACGGTCGAGGTCAGTTCTTCCAGCGACGAAGCGGTTTCTTCCAGGCTGGCGGCCTGCTGCTCGGTGCGGCGCGACAGGTCCATATTGCCGGCGGCGATTTCATTGCTGGCAGTGGCGATGGCGTCGCTGCCGTCGCGCACGCTGCGCACGGTGTCGGCCAGGCGGTCCTGCATCTGGTGCAGGCCAGTCATCAGCGCGCCCATTTCATCCTGGCGGCCGAGGTCGATAGTGTTGGCCAGGTTGCCGTCGGAGATGGCGTTGAAATGCTTCAGTGCTTCGCCCAGCGGGTTCATCACGGCGCGCAGCAGCATGATCGACGACACCAGCGCCACGACCAGGCCCAGCACGATGGCGACGATGGCAAACGTCATGTTGCGGCTGTAAGCGGCCTGGCTGTCGGCGTACTGTTTGGCGGTCGATTCAAGCTGGTACACCGACAGCTTTTCCGCGCTGTCGGTGTACAGGCGGAACAGGCGCGTGACTTCGGTCAGCATCATCCGGTCGATTTCAGGCTGGTTCTTCTCGCGCAGCGCCTTCACCGCCTGCAGGATGCCGTCCTTGACCAGCGTGGCGCGCGCCGCGCCGGTCTGGTCGGCAAGTACTTTCTCGCCGTCGCCGAAAGGCAGCGCCGCATAGCGTGCCCAGGCCTTGTCGCTGGCTTCGAGGAAGCCCTGGGCGCGGGTGAGTGTTTCTTCGACATTGGCCGCGTCCGGCTTGAGCGCCACACGGTCGATCGACAGGCGCGCGCGGTCGATCTGGATCTGGGCATCGGCAATCGCCTTCATCGACATCATGGAATTTTCGTAGACGTCCTTGAGCACGCCGTTGGTGGTGTGCAGCGCCGAGATGCCGCGCACGCCGATAAAGATCATCAAGGCGCCGAGCAGCAGCATGGTCCCGATCAGGCGGGTGCGGATAGTGAGGTTTGAAAACATGGTGTGTTCCATTCGAGAAGTGTCGCAAGGCCAAAATACGGTCAACGGAAGCAGGATTGCAATGTCAACAGCGGCAACGGACCAGGGGACATGGTGGCCGGTTGCGGAAAATCGGTCTCTACGCTGTGCGCCGGGATGGCGGTGGGCAGCGATGCGGCAGGGGAATGGGCCACATGGAGGGTTCGGTCACTGCGGCAGGGATAAGGCCGTAGACTTGCATGCGCGGAGTCTGAAAGACCGGCAGTGTGACAGCGAACGCCGCCAGTCTAGCTGATTAATTTCTGGTGGGCAAATGAAACGAATTGAATTGCAGATGATTTTGCGACACTTCAGCGCGACCGCGCCGGATTGCCCACCACGGTCACGCCCGGTGCGACGTCGCGCGTGACCACGCTGCCGGCGCCGATCAGGGCGTCGTCGCCGATGGTCACGCCGGGCATGATCAGCGCGCCAGCGCCAATCCAGACATTCTTGCCGATCTTGATCGGCCGCCCGAATTCGAGCCCCTGGGCGCGCAGCGCCGGCTCGCGCGGATGGTCGGCGGTGAGGATTTGCACGCCGGGCCCGATCTGGGTGCCGTCGCCGATTTCCACCTGCACCACGTCGAGGATCACGCAATTGAAATTCATGAACACGCCGTCACCGAGCGTGATGTTGTAGCCGTAGTCGAGGTGGAAGGGCGGACGCACCACGCAATTATTACCGACCGTGCCCAGGCCTTCTTGCAGCAGGTCCGCATGCTGTTGCGGCGTCAGCGCGATGCTGCGGTTGTAGCGCTCCATCCAATGGCGGGCGGCAGCCTGGTCGGCCTGCAGTTCGTCATCGACGGCGGTGTAGAACTCGCCGGCCAGCATTTTCTGTTTTTCGGTTTTAGTCACGGAATTAAAAGTTGGTTGATGGTGTTCCAGTGTCTCAGAAAACTGCCTGCAACGACGTTTCACTTGATGGATGTGATGACTTGACCTGCCTGTAGAATTGATAAGGCAGTATTTCAGCAACCCGCTAATGGTGGTCTATGGCTAACAAAAAATCATTTGTAAAAAACTTCAGTACGATTGGTTTTGGAATTGCAGCGTTTGGATTTGTGATTGCTCGGTATGTCTGTTTGGAGGTTGGCGCAGTTATTCTCTGGATCGGATTTATATTTGCTGCTGCCGGAATATTGACTACATGGCATGAAATTTTTAAAAATAAATTTGACAAATAGTGCGCTAGTCACTTTTTGTTGAGCATCCCATGCCGCCTCTAACGGGCTCATCCTGCTTACAGCGTTGCAGGCCGTGTGGTTGTGGAAGGAAGTTAGCAATACCCGG
Source organism: Duganella sp. FT27W (assembly GCF_009295655.1). NCBI lineage: Bacteria > Pseudomonadati > Pseudomonadota > Betaproteobacteria > Burkholderiales > Oxalobacteraceae > Duganella > Duganella sp. FT27W. Next base: position 186,456 of record NZ_WHIV01000006.1, on the reverse strand, counting down.
CGCCGGCTGGTGCCCGCAACTTGACGCTTGCGATGCTTGCGCTTATATTAATGACTTACAAGTAAGTAACAGTCAGGCAAGAGTCAATCCCCATGCAAGCCCCTCAAGACAACAAGCCCCGCTGGGAGCGGCGCAAGGATGCGCGCCCGCAGGAATTGCTGGCGGCCGCCCTCGACCAGTTCGTCGAACGTGGCTACGCTGCCACCCGGCTGGAAGACGTGGCCAAGCGCGCCGGCGTGTCCAAGGGCACGCTGTACCTGTATTTCACCAACAAGGAAGAGCTGTTCAAGGCCGTGGTGCGCGGCACCATTGTCGAAGTCATCGGCGAGGCCGAGCAGGATGCGGCCGGTTTCGAAGGCCACAGCGCCGCGCTGATGCGCGAGCTGCTGATGCGCTGGTGGAACCAGTGCTGCTCCAGCCAGCTGGCCGGGATCACCAAGCTGATGTTCGCCGAAGGTAACAACTTTCCGGAACTGGCGCATTTTTACAACGAAGAAGTGGTGGCGCGCGGTACCGGCCTGATCCGCAGCGTGCTGGTGCGCGGGATCGACCGCGGCGAGTTTCGCGCCGTCGATCCCGACGTCATGACGCCGGTGCTGGTGGCGCCGGTAATGATGCTCATGATGTGGACCCAGTCCTTCATGCCCGCCTGCGAGATGCCACCGATCGATCCGCACGCCTACATGGACCTGTTTATCACCACAAACCTGGCCGGCCTGGCCGCCCCCGCGCAGTGAGCCGGCGTCGCAGCGTCATGCCCCTGCGCGGCCAGCTTGCCGTTTCCGCCGGTTCAACCCCCTCAAATTGCAGCCTGTCGCAATTTCCCGCGATCCGACCGTCATATCGTTAATATGTCCCCCGATGTCAGTTCAACGATAAAATGACGGATTATTTAATCCCGACCGAGTCTTAAGATGAATATTGAACAAGTCCGCTTCAACATGATCGAACAGCAAATCCGCCCTTGGGACGTCCTTGACACCGAAGTGCTGGACCTGCTGCACGTGGTCAAGCGCGAGAATTTCGTGCCTGTCGCCCACAAGGCGCTGGCCTTTGCCGATACCGAAATTCCACTGCCAGGCGGCGAGAACATGTTGTTCCCGAAGATCGAAGCGCGCCTGCTGCAAGACGTCATGGTCAAGAAACATGAGTCGGTGCTGGAAATCGGTACCGGTTCCGGCTACATGGCTGCGCTGCTGGCGCACCGCGCCCGCCACGTGACCACCGTGGAAATCTCGCCGGAACTCAAAGCCCTGGCCGAGCAGAACCTGGCCGCCAACGGCGTGGCCAATGTCACGGTCGAACTGGGCGATGGCGCGCAGGGCTGGACCAACGGCGCACCGTTCGATGTGATCGTGGTGTCGGGTTCGCTGCCGGAACTGCCGGAAGCGCTGCTCAAGCAGCTCAAGGTCGGCGGCCGCCTGGCGGTCATCATCGGCCAGGCGCCGGCGATGAAGGCGCAACTGATCACCCGTACCGGCGAAGCCGGCTACGACACGCGCACGCTGTTCGAGACCTCGGTCAAGCCTTTGCTGCTGGCTTCCAGGCCGTCGGCGTTCAAGTTCTGAGCGGGGCCGGCATGCAGATGATCACCGCGCCGGAACTGGCGGCCTGGCTGGCCGACGAAACGCGCGCCAAGCCGGTGCTGCTCGATGTACGCGAGCCGTGGGAATTCGACGAGTGCCGTATCGACGGCTCGGTGCTGATCCCGATGAACACCATCCCCGGACGCATCGACGACCTCGATGAAGATGCCGAGATCGTCTGCATCTGCCACCACGGTGCGCGCAGCATGAACGTGGCCGCGTTCCTGGAGCGTCACGGCTTTGGCAAGATGGTCAACCTGACGGGCGGCATTCATGCCTGGGCCCTGCAAGTTGATCCGGCGATGAAAAAGTATTAAAGGTATTAAAGGTACTAAAGGTACTAAAGGTAGAGAACGCAAGCGCCGGCCATCACCGGCGCTGCGGGAGCAGTGTTTGATTCGATCAACTTAAAAAGACTCCAACGGAGAAAGCAATGCAGAAATCCCTTATCGCCGTGCTGCTGTCCAGCGCTTGGATGACCTTGGCTTTACCTGGCGCACAGGCCGCCGATCTTATCCAAGTCTATCAGCAAGCACTGGCGAACGACGCCACGTACGCCAGCGCCCGCTCGTCACTGGATGCGGGGCGCGAGCGCACCACCCAGGGACGCGCCGGCCTGCTGCCGTCGGTCTCGGCGCAGGGGAGCAACACCCGTAACAATGGCGATTTCCGCCCGTTCAACGAGGGACAACTGATTACCGACGGTAGTGGCATCGGCTTTGTCACCCGGCGCGATACGGACAACCACGTCAACAGCTATTCCGTCACGCTGAGCCAGCCGCTGTTCAACTGGGCCGCCTGGCAAACCTACCAGCAGAGCAAGCTGGTCCAGGCCATCTCCGAAGCCACGTTTGCCCAGGCCCGCCAGGACCTGATCACCCGCGTGGCGCAAGCGTATTTCGACGTGCTCACGGCGCAGGACAACCTTACCGCCACCCAGGCGCAAAAAACCGCGACCACCGAGCAGCTGGCCTCGGCCAAGCGTAACTTCGAAGTAGGCACCCAGACCATTACCGATACCCACGAGGCGCAAGCCGCGTACGACCTGGTGGTAGCGCAGGAGTTTGCCGCGATTACCGACCTCGATAACAAGCGCACCGCGCTGCAAGTCATCACCGGCAAGCCGACTGGCGAACTGGCGCCGCTGCGTACCGGCGTGACCATCTCGGCGCCGGAGCCGGCCGCCATCGATCCGTGGGTGTCGTCGGCCGAAGGCCAGAACTTCTCGGTGATCGCTTCGCAACTGCAGCTGGAAATTTCCAAGCGCGACATCTCGCGCAACCGCGCCGGCCACATGCCGACCCTGAACCTGGCGGCGTCCACCAGCCATGTCAGCACTACCGCGTCCGGCACGCAAAAGAACAACGCCATCGGCGTCACCTGGAGCGTGCCGATCTTCAGCGGCTTTGCCGTCACCAGCCAGGTGCGCGAAGCGATCGCGCTGGAAGACAAGGCCCGCAACGACCTGGAAGCCACCAAGCGGCTGGCAGCACAAAACGCCCGGGTGGCATTCCTTGGCATGAACAGCGGCCTGGCGCAAGTCAAAGCGCTGGAAGCGGCGGAAGTGTCGAGCAAGTCCTCGCTCGATTCCAACAAGCTCGGCTACCAGGTGGGCGTGCGGATCAATATCGACGTGCTAAACGCCCAGCGCCAGCTGTACGCGACCCAGAAAGACCTGTCCAAGGCGCGCTACGACACCGTCATGAACGGCCTGCGCCTGCGATCCGCTGCCGGCACCCTGCGCGAGGATGACCTGACGCCGATTAATGCTCTTCTGCAACATTAAAAAGTCCCGGATGCAGCCGAAATAATTATTTTATTTTTACTGCATCCAAACCGGCTGGTCATGTGTAGTGCTGGGGTACGCCCGCCGTTGTTCAAGGCGGGCGGCGCCCAAAACCACCACTACAGGAGCCAAGACCATGCCCACCCTGCCATTTTCGAAACTGTTGCTCGTCTCTGCCGTCTCTCTTTCGCTGGCTGCCTGCGGCGGCAGCGATGACGATATCGGCACCGTCACGCCACCGACCACCACGCCGCCGGTGGCTGCCGTGGCGGGCGACGTGTTCGTGCTGACCACGAGCAACAAGCTGCTGTCGTTCGACCGCGCCACCCCCGGCACCATCCGCACCACGGCCACCGTGACCGGCCTGCAAGCGGGCGAAAACCTGCTGGGCATCGACTACCGCCCGGCCGATGGCATGCTGTACGGCGTGGGCAGCACCGGCCGCATCTATACCCTCAATGGCACGACCGGCGCGGCCACCCTCAAGTCCACCCTGGCAGCTGATGCGACCGACACCACCTTGCCGTTCACGGCGCTGGCCGGTACCGAGTTCGGCGTCGATTTCAACCCCGTGGCCGACCGCCTGCGCCTGGTGAGCAACACCGGCCAAAGCCTGCGCATCAATGTCGATACCGGCGCCACCACCACCGACGGCGCCATCAATGGCGGCGCGGTCAACACCGCCATCACGGCCGCCGCCTACACCAACAGCTTTGCGGGCACCGGCACCACCACCTTGTTCGTGATCGATGCCGCCAACGGCACCCTGTACACGCAGAACCCGCCCAACAACGGCACCCTGGCCCTCCCGCTGCCGCTTGGCCTGACCGCCACCGCCGTGGCCGGTTTCGATATCGATGCGCGCACCAACACCGGTTACGCCGTGATGACGGTGGGCGGCGTGCGCGGCTTCTACACGCTCAACCTGGCCGCACCCGTTGCGCCTGCCACGCAAGCCACCCTGGTGGCCGCGATCAATGTGACCGAAGAGTTGCGCGGCGTTGCCCTCAAGGCGCCGGCCGCACCCATCGCTTACGGCCTGACCGACGACGCCCGCCTGGTCACTTTTAAAACGGCCACCCCGAATACGCTCGACGCCAACGTCGCCATTTCCGGCCTGGCATCGGGCGAGCGCCTGCTGGGCATCGACATCCGGCCGAAGGACGGCCTGCTGTACGGCATGTCCTCGACCGGCCGCATCGTCACCATCGACCCTGTTACCGGCGCTGCCACCGTCAAGGCTACGCTGGCAGCAGACCCAACGGACACCACCGCGCCCTACACGGCCATTACCGGCACCGCGTTTGCCGTGGACTTCAACCCGGTGGCCGACCGCCTGCGCGTGATCGGTAATACCGGCCAGAGCCTGCGCATCAATGTCGATACGGGCGCTACCACCACCGACGGCGCCCTCAACCGCGCCGGCCTGGCGCCGGTGGTGACGGCTGCCGCCTACACCAACAGCTACGCCGGCACCACGGCCACCCAGTTGTTCGACATCGACACGACCAGCGCCAGCCTGGCGCTGCAAAATCCGCCGAATGACGGCACGCTGGTCAATGTGGGGCTGTTGAACGTGGCGGTGGCGGGGGACGCCGGCTTCGATATCGCCGGCGGCGCCAACGGCCTGGCGCTGGCAGCCTTGCGCACCACGGCCAGCGGCCCGAGCGCACTGTACCGGATCGACCTGGCCACCGGCGCGGCAGTGCTGGTCAATGGCGCGACCACCCCGGCAACGTCGGCGATCGGCGCCGGTGCGGTGGGGCTGACCGACCTGGCGATCGCCATCAAGTAAGCGCTGGACGTAAAAATGGCGGGCTGTGCAGCCCGCCATTTTTTTGCGCCCGGTATTGCGCGCTCCGAGCCGCCACCGCCATGCTTGGCATCGAACCCCGTACGGGTGCCGATGCCAGGGCGGCCATGCGGTTAAGGGTTAAAAGTTACAGGCCGGCGCCGGCGCCGTCGAAGCGGCGTTCGATCAGCTCGATCTTGTAGCCATCGGGATCGGTAACAAACGCGATCACGGTGTTGCCGCCCTTGACCGGACCCGGCTCGCGGGTGACGGCGCCACCATTGGCGCGCACCGATTCGGCGGCGGCGTAGATGTCGTCGGCCGAGATGGCGATATGGCCGTAGGCGGTGCCAAGGTCATAGCTGGTGGTGCCGTAGTTGTACGTCAGTTCCAGTTCCGCGTGCTCCGGGTTGGCGCCGTAACCGAGGAACGCCAGCGTGTACTGGTATTCCGGGTTGTCGCTGGTGCGCAGCAGTTTCATGCCCAGCACCTTGGTGTAGAAATCAATGGAGCGCTGAAGATCGCCGACTCGCAGCATCGTATGCAGAATTCGCATGGTGGTCTTTCGTGATGAACAAGCGGCGATTTTATGCGATTTGAGCGGACGCTGCTGCGCGCCTTAGCGGTTGACAAACCCTTCAGAGCAAGGCGCAGGGACGAAGACAGTACGAATGTACGGCGAGGCCCTGCAACGCCGCTATGGAGGGTTTGTCAACCGCTTATGCTTGGAGTTTTGCGTCCAAGGTGATTTCTGCGTTGAGCAGCTTCGAGACCGGGCAATTGACCTTGGCCTTGTTGGCGGCTTCGTCGAACTTGGCCTGGTCGGCGCCAGGAATGGTTGCCAGCAAGGTCAGGTGTACCTTGGTGATGGCAAAGCCGCCATCGACCTTGTCGAGCGTGACCGCTGCGGTGGTTTCCAGCTTTTGCGCGGTCAGGCCTGCTTCAGCCAGCACGCCCGACAATGCCATCGTGTAGCAGCCGGCGTGGGCGGCGCCGATCAGTTCTTCCGGGTTGGTGCCGGGACCGTCTTCGAAACGGGCCTTGAAACCGTACGGGGCATCTTTGAGCACCCCGGTCTGGGTGGAAATGCTGCCGATGCCGTCTTTCAGGCCACCGCTCCAGACTGCCGAACCGCTATGTTGACTGCTCATATATTTCTCCTTGGGTTGAATGGTTATTTGCTGGCGGTGGCAACTGCGGGAGCCACGCGCCAGATGATGTTGCCCACGTCGTCGGCCACCAGCACGGCGCCCGGCTTGTCGATTGCCACGCCCACCGGACGGCCTTGCGCCTTGCCCTTGGCGTCGAGGAAACCGCCGAGGAAATTCTGCGGCGGTCCCGACGGCTTGCCGTTGGCGAACGGCACATACACCACCTTGTAGCCGCTGTGCGGCTTGCGGTTCCACGAGCCGTGCTGGCCGATGAAGGCGCCGCCCTGGTAAGCCTGCGGCAGCAACTTGCCCTCGTAGAACACCAGCCCCAGCGAGGCCGTGTGGCCACCGAGCGCGTAGTCGGGCGCAATGGCCTTGGCCACCAGCTCCGGCTTGGCAGGCGTGATGCGCACATCGACGTTCTGGCCGAAATAGCTGTACGGCCAGCCGTAGAAGCCGCCGTCGCGCACCGAGGTCATGTAATCAGGCACCAGGTCGTTGCCCAGTTCGTCACGCTCGTTGACGACCGTCCACAGCGCCTTGGTTTGCGGCTCGAAGCCCATGCCGTTGGGATTGCGCAGGCCGGTAGCAAACAGGCGGCCCTTGCCGCTGGCGATGTCGAACTGCCAGATCGCGGCGCGGCCTTCTTCCTCTTCCATGCCGTTTTCGCCGACATTGCTGTTGGAGCCGACCGTGACATACAGCGACTTGCCGTCGGGGCTGGCAATGACGTTCTTGGTCCAGTGGTGGTTGCGGGTGCCGGCTGGCAAGTCCATGACCTTGGTGCCGGCAGCGGTGATGGTGGTATCGCCTTCCTTGTACGGGAAGCGCACCAGTGCGTCGCTGTTGGCGATGTACAGGTTGTTGCCGACCAGGGCCATGCCGAACGGCGAATTCAAGCCTTGCAGGAACACGGTGCGGCTTTGCGCCACGCCCTTGGCATCGACGCCGCGCAGCAGGGTGATGCGGTTGGCGGACGGCGTGACCGCGCCGGCTTTTTTCATCTGGTGCTGCATGATCTTGCCCTTGATGCCCTTGCTGTCGTCGGGCTTGGGAGGAGCGTTGGTTTCGGCTACCAGCACGTCGCCGTTGGGCAAGGTATAAATCCAGCGCGGGTGGTCGAGGTCGCGTGCGTACGCCGTGACGGTGAAACCGGCAGGCGGGCGCGGGGTTTCCTGCGCGGTCCAGCGATCGACCGCTGCCACGTTAACGGTGGGGATCAGCGATTTGTCGGGCTTGGGCAGCACCGGGTTGGGGCCGAAGCCGACCGGGTAAGCGGCGCTGCCGGCTGGTGCTGCCGGGGCTGCTGGAGCGGTTTGCGCCAGCGCGACAGCGGAAGCGAGCGCGGTAAGAGTGAAGACGACGGTGCGTGCGGTGGCGTGGTTCATGAAGTGGCAGGTCCTGTTTGGTATTGTTAGTCTTGTTTGGTGTCGGGCAGCGGCTTGGCAGTAGCCTCGCGCGGGGCCGGGGTTTGCACCTGTTGCACGCCGGGCTTGTTGCGCAGGTCGGTATCGACCATGCCGCTGTCGATATCGGCAGCCGCTTGTTTCATGATGGTGCGTTCCTTGGGTTTCTGGCCCTCGGGCGATTCGTCACGCTCGTGCGGCAGGCGCTTGCCGCCGTCGTTTTCAATCTTTTCGTCGGTATTGACTTTTTCTTGGGTAGACATCGTGCCCTCCGGGTTTTATTGTGCGATCGATATTAGCGAGTTGTTATGGCCTTGGTCGCCACCTTGAATCTTGACAACTTCCAACCGCCACGTCGGTGCGCGCTTGCACTCCGGGCAAGTGCACACTATACTGCGCAAAATACTGTTCATATGTACAGCAAACCAGTGCGGGCCATGGGTTGGCCGGTGATGGCAGAAGCCGACGTAATCGGTTACTCTGCTGCGTGTCGCCGCCGCCAACTTTTGCCGAGATTTTTATGACTACCAAGCACGCCGTCTTTCACACCATCGCACTGGCCGTGCGCAAGAACACCGACGGCATCGCCGACTCGGTGGGCAGCGTGGTCGATTTTTTGCAGGCTGGCGGCTACACGGTGGTGTTCGAGGAGCAAACCGCGCTCGACCTGGCGCCGCATTTTTCCGGCATCCGGTCCATGACCGCCGCCGAGATCGGCGCCGAGGCGGACCTGGCCATCGTCATGGGCGGCGACGGCACCATGCTTGGTATCGCCCGCCAGCTGGCGCCCTACAATGTGCCGCTGATCGGCATCAACCAGGGCCGCCTCGGATTTATCACCGACATCCCGCTCGAGGGCATGTTCGAGGTGCTTACCCGCATGCTGGCCGGCAGTTTCAAGGCCGAACGCCGCACCCTGCTGGAGGGCAGCGTGCTGCGCGAAGGCAAGAGCATCCACCTGGGGCTGGCCGTCAACGACGTGGTGGTGGCGCGCGGCGCCGGCGCCGGCATGGTCGAACTGCGCGTGGACGTGGACAACCAGTTCATGTACAACCAGCGCTCGGACGGCCTCATCATTTCCACCGCCACCGGTTCCACCGCGTATGCCTTGTCGGCCGGCGGCCCGCTGCTGCACCCGGCCCTGGGCGGCATCGTGATGGTGCCGATTGCGCCGCACGCGCTGTCCAACCGGCCCATCGTGTTGCCAGAGTCGAGCGAGATCATGGTGGAAATCGTGCGCGGGCGCGATATCAGCGTCAACTTCGACATGCAAACCTTTGCCAGCCTGATGCCGCAAGACCAGATCGTGATCCGGCGCTCGCCGCACACGATCAACTTCCTGCATCCGGAAAACTGGAGCTACTACAATACCCTGCGTGAAAAACTCCACTGGAACGAGTATCCGTCGGGCGAAGGCAAACTTAGTTAACCCCTACTTTCAGGCATCCATGCTCCGCACCCTGTCCATCCGTGATTTCGTTATCGTCGATTCGATCGAACTGGAATTTTCCGCAGGCTTTACCGTCTTCACCGGCGAAACCGGGGCCGGCAAATCGATCCTGATCGATGCGCTGACCCTGGCCCTGGGCGGCCGTGGCGATGCCAGCGTGGTGCGCGAAGGCGCGGCCAAGGCCGACATCACCGCCGATTTTGCGCCCTCGGCCCAGGCCGCCGAGTGGTTGCAGACGCACGAGTTCGCGGTGGAAGAGGGCGGCGCGCTGCTGCGCCGGGTGATCGACAACGCCGGCCGCAGCAAGGCCTATATCAACGGTGTGGCCGCCACTGCCGCCCAGCTGCGCGAACTGGGCGACCTGCTGGTGGACATCCACGGCCAGCACGCCCACCAGTCGCTGATGAAGGCCGACGCCCAGCGCGCGCTGCTCGACGGCCAGGCCGGCGCCGACACGCGTGCCGTCGCGGCCGCCTATAAAACCTGGCGTGCGGTTGCTAAGCAGCTGGAAGAATTCGAAACCAACGCCGCCAACGTGTTATACGAGCGCGAGCGGCTGGAATGGCAGGTCAACGAGCTGGAAAAGCTGGCTGTCAAACCGGGCGAGTGGGCCGAGGTGACCAACGAGCAAAGTCGGCTGTCGCACGCGGCCAGCCTGCTCGAAGGCGCGCAGGAGGCATTGACCGTGCTGTCCGAGGCGGAAGAGCATCCGATCATTTCGCAACTGTCGTCACTGAACCAAAAACTGGGCAAGCTGGCGGCGGTCGATTCCGGCATGCAGGTCGTCGTCGATCTGATCGAACCGGCGCGCATCCAGTTGCAAGAGGCGGTGTACGCGATCAACGATTACCTCGACCGTGTCGATCTCGATCCCGAACGGCTGCGCTCGGTGGAGTCGCGCATGGAGGCGATCCACTCGGCCGCGCGCAAGTTCCGCGTGACCGAGGAAGAGTTACCGGACGAGCACGCCAGGCAGGCCGAGCGCCTGGCGCAACTGGCCGACGCCAGCGACATCGAAGGCTTGCGCAAGCAGGAGCAAAAGCTCAAGAACGCCTACCTCGACGTGGCCAAAAAACTCAGCACTGTGCGCGCCCGCACCGGCCGCCAGCTGGCCGATGCCGTCACCCGCGCAATGCAGGAACTGAGCATGACGGGCGGACGTTTCGATATCGCCCTGAACCCGTGCGAGCCGGGCGTGCACGGCGTGGAACAGGTGGAATTCCTGGTGGCCGGCCATGCCGGCGTGGCGGCGCGGCCGCTGGCCAAGGTGGCTTCCGGTGGCGAGCTGGCGCGTATTTCGCTGGCGATTTCCGTGATCACGTCCAAGGCTGCCACCACGCCCACGCTGATTTTCGACGAGGTCGACAGCGGCATCGGCGGCGCCGTGGCCGAGGTGGTGGGGCGTTTGCTGCGCCGGCTGGGCCAGGAGCGGCAAGTGCTGTGCGTGACCCACTTGCCGCAGGTGGCCAGCCAGGGCGGCCAGCACTTCCAGGTGGCCAAGCGCACGCTGGCCAATGGCAAGACCGCATCGCGCATCGACGTGCTCGATTCGGGCGCGCGGGTGGAAGAGGTGGCGCGCATGTTGGGCGGCCTTGAGATTACCGCCACCACGCGCCAGCATGCGCGCGAGTTGCTGGCGTCCTGAACTGCCGTGGGGTCCGGTGGTTGCGCGCGTTCTTATCTATAATGGCGCGTTAATCCAATTTCATTGCCGGCCCGCCACATGACATTCAAAAAAGAACCTCCCTATAAACACGGCGCCGTTGGCCGCACCGCAGTGGTGCTGGTCAACCTCGGCACGCCCGATGCGCCCACCAGTTCGGCGGTGCGGCGCTATTTGCGGGAGTTCCTGTCCGACCGCCGCGTGGTGGAAATTCCGCGCGCGGTGTGGTGGTTCATCCTCAACCTGATCATCCTGCCATTCCGCTCGGGCCAGTCGGCCAAGAAATACGCCACCATCTGGACTGCCGAGGGCTCGCCGTTAAAGGTCAATACCGACGCCCAGGCCGGCAAGCTGATTGGTGCGCTGGAAGACCGCGGTCACCAGGACCTGACCGTGGCGATGGCCATGCGCTACGGCTCGCCGGCGTTGCCCGATGTGCTCGACAAATTGAAGGCGGATGGCCACGACCGCATCCTGGTGCTGCCTGCCTACCCGCAGTATTCGGGCACGACGACCGGTTCGATTTACGACGCCGTGTTCAAGCACTACGGCTCGGTGCGCAATATTCCCGAGCTGCGTTTCGTGCGCAATTACCACGACGACGAAGGCTATATCCACGCGCTGCGCGACTCGGTGCTGGCGCACTGGGACCAGCATGGCCGGCCGGAAAAGCTGGTGCTCAGCTTCCACGGCGTACCGAAGCGCACGCTGATGCTGGGTGACCCGTACCACTGCGAGTGCCTGAAAACGGCGCGACTGCTGGCTGCTGCACTGCGCCTGAAACCGGAACAATATATCGTGACCTTCCAGTCGCGGTTCGGCAAGGCCGAGTGGCTGCAACCGTACACCGCACCGACCGTGGCGCAACTGGCGCGCGATGGCGTCAAGCGCATCGATGTGCTGTGCCCGGGCTTTACCAGCGATTGCCTGGAAACGCTGGAAGAAATCTCGATGGAAGTGCGCCACGACTTCGAGCAGAACGGCGGCCGCGAGTTCCATTACATCCCGTGCCTGAACGCGTCGCGCAAGTGGATCGCGGCGCTGGCCGAAATTGCCGAGCACCATATGATCGGCTGGCCCACCCAGGCCGGTCCGTCCGAGCACGAGGCGCGCCGCAAGGACGCCGAAGTGGGCCGCGCGGCCGCTCTCGCGCGCGGCGCCGTCGATTGACACCCGCTGGCGCGCGCCGCCTGTCCGTCGCGCGTCAATAACACCGCAATATCGGCCAAAAAGCCACAATACCGCCTCTGCCACCCCCGCATTCGATAATCAGCACTTGCGGGTGGTGAGTGCCAGCCTGTTAAAATACCCAGCTTGTTACATCGTCACTGTTGAACCGTACCCCCTTGAAATACGGGGATACCGCTCCATTTACGGCCAGTGCAGTGATAAACGTCATGTCAAACAAATACGATCGTAGGAGTCTTTAGATGCAAGATCAGGAAAATCAAGCAGTGCCTAATCCAGAAAACGCCGCCGAAACGGCTGCGCCATCGACTCCGGACCAGCAGTCTTCCCTGGAAGAGCAACTGGCCAGTACCGAAGCGCGCCTGGCAGAAACCCACGACGCGTTCATGCGCGCCAAGGCCGATTGCGAAAACATGCGCCGTCGTGCCCAGGAAGACGTGGCCAAGGCCCATAAGTTTGCGGTGGAAAGCTTTGCCGAAGCCATGGTGCCGGTCAAGGACAGCCTGGAAATGGCCCTGAAAGTCGAGGCGCCAACGCTCGAATCGCTGAAGGAGGGTGTTGAAATGACCCTCAAGCAACTGAACGCGGCCTTCGAGAAAAACCGCCTGCTGGAAATTCTGCCGGCGCAAGGCGAGAAACTGGACCCGAACAAGCACCAGGCCGTTGCCGTGGTGCCGGCGGACCAGGAAGCCAATACCGTTGTTGCTGTCTTGCAAAAAGGTTATATGATCGCCGACCGCCTGTTGCGTCCGGCCATTGTGACCGCTGCGCAAGCAAAGTAAGCACTTGAAAAGACAAAGTAATTCCACATATTAGTACCATCTAGAACATAGCAAAGAGGAAGAAAATCATGGGTAGAATTATCGGTATCGATCTGGGAACCACGAATTCCTGCGTTTCCGTCATGGAAAATGGTCAGCCAAAGGTAATCGAAAACGCCGAAGGCGCACGTACGACGCCGTCGATCATTGCTTATCAAGAAGATGGTGAAATTCTCGTCGGCTCGCCGGCCAAGCGTCAGGCCGTGACCAACCCGAAGAACACCCTGTTCGCGGTCAAGCGCCTGATCGGTCGTAAATTCGACGAAAAAGAAGTGCAAAAAGACATCGGCCTGATGCCTTACACGATCACCAAAGCCGACAACGGCGATGCATGGATCGGCGTGCGCGACAAAAAACTGGCGCCACAGCAAATCTCGGCTGAAGTGCTGCGCAAGATGAAAAAAACCGCTGAAGACTACCTGGGCGAAGAAGTGACCGAAGCGGTCATTACCGTACCAGCTTACTTCAACGACTCGCAGCGTCAGGCAACCAAGGACGCCGGCCGTATCGCTGGCCTGGACGTCAAGCGCATCATCAACGAGCCAACCGCTGCCGCACTGGCATTTGGTCTGGACAAGAACGAAAAGGGCGACCGCAAGATCGCCGTGTATGACCTGGGCGGCGGCACGTTCGACGTCTCGATCATCGAAATCGCCGACGTTGACGGTGAAAAGCAGTTCGAAGTGCTGGCCACTAATGGCGATACGTTCCTGGGCGGCGAAGACTTCGACCAGCGCATCATCGATTACATCATCGACGAATTCAAGAAGATCAACGGCCTGGACCTCAAAAAAGATCCGATCGCCCTGCAGCGCATCAAGGCTTCGGCCGAGCGCGCCAAGATCGAACTGTCGTCGTCGCAGCAGACCGAAATCAACGAGCCGTACATCGCCATGGCGAACGGCGCGCCGGTCCACCTGACCCTGAAAATGACCCGCGCCAAGCTGGAATCGCTGGTGGAAGAGCTGATCATCGCCACCATCGAGCCATGCCGCATCGCCATCAAGGATGCCGGCGTCAAGGTATCGGACATCGACGACATCATCCTGGTCGGCGGTATGACCCGTATGCCGAAGGTGCAAGAGAAAGTCAAAGAGTTCTTCGGCAAGGATCCACGCAAGGACGTGAACCCGGACGAAGCCGTGGCTGTTGGCGCCGCGATTCAAGGTTCGGTCCTGTCGGGCGAGCGCAAGGACTTGCTGCTGCTGGACGTGACTCCGCTGTCGCTGGGTATCGAAACCCTGGGTGGCGTGATGACCAAGATGATTCACAAGAACACCACGATTCCGACCAAGTTCTCGCAAGTGTTCTCGACCGCCGACGACAACCAGCCTGCCGTGACCATCAAGGTCTACCAGGGTGAACGTGAAATCGCGGCCGGCAACAAGGGCCTGGGCGAATTCAATCTGGAAGGCATCCCGCCAGCATCGCGCGGTACGCCACAGATCGAAGTGACCTTCGACATCGACGCCAACGGCATTCTGCACGTGGGCGCCAAGGACAAGGCCACCGGCAAAGAAAACAAGATCACGATCAAGGCCAACTCCGGTCTGACCGAAGCGGAAATCCAGAAAATGGTGAAAGACGCCGAGCTCAACGCCGAAGAAGACAAGAAAGTGAAAGAACTGGCCGAATCGCGCAACCAGGCTGACGCTCTGGTCCACTCGACCCGCAAATCGCTGACCGAATACGGCGACAAGCTGGAAGCGTCGGAGAAAGAAGCGATCGAAGCATCGATCACCGACCTCGAAGGTTCGATCAAATCGGGCGACAAGGCCGACATCGACGCCAAGGTGGCCGCACTGACGACCGCTTCGCAAAAGCTGGGCGAGAAGATGTACGCCGACATGCAGGCGCAACAGGCAGCTGGCGGTGACGCCGGTGCAGCTGGCGCGCAAGGTGCGCCAGGCGCCGAACAAGCCAAGCCACAAGACGACGTGGTGGACGCTGACTTCAAGGAAGTCAAAGACAACAAGTAATTGTTGTTGATCGTTGTGGCGGGGCCCTTCACGGCCTCGCCGCCAGTATTCCGCCGAGCCGAGCGGGCGTTCCCCACGCTGCCGGCTCGGCTTTTTCGCATAAATCAGTACAGAATATCAATACAGCAAGGTCCCGACCAATATGGCAAAGCGTGATTTCTACGAGACACTCGGTGTCGCAAAAAACGCGTCGGAAGACGAAATCAAGAAGGCCTACCGCAAGCTGGCCATGAAGTACCATCCCGACCGTAATCCCGACGACGACGAGGCGGAAGAGAAGTTCAAGGAAGTCAAGGAAGCCTACGAGATGCTGACCAATCCGGACAAGCGCGAGGCGTATGACCGTTATGGTCACGCCGGCGTCGATCCGAACAATGGTGGTGGCGGCTTCGGTGGCGCCGGCGGTTTCGGCGATGCCTTTGGCGATATCTTTGGCGACATCTTCGGTGGCGGGGCAGGCCGCGGCCGCAGCGCCGGCCCGCAGGTCTATCGTGGCGCCGACTTGCGCTACAACCTCGAGATCACGCTGGAGCAAGCGGCGCACGGCTTCGACACGACCATTCGCGTACCGTCCTGGGACAAGTGCGACACCTGCCACGGCAGCGGCGCCAAGCCGGGCACGTCGCCGGTCACCTGCACCACCTGTGCCGGCCACGGCCAGGTACGCATGCAGCAGGGTTTCTTCAGCATCCAGCAGACTTGCCCCAAGTGCCACGGCACCGGCAAGATCATCCCGGAACCATGCCCGGCATGCTCGGGCCAGGGCCGCATCAAGCGCAACAAGACCCTGGAAGTCAAAATCCCGGTCGGTATCGACAACGGCATGCGCATCCGCTCGTCGGGCAACGGCGAGCCGGGCACCAACGGCGGGCCATCGGGCGACCTGTACGTGGAAATCCACATCAAGCCGCACGCGGTGTTCCAGCGCGAAGGCGACGACCTGCATTGCGAAATGCCGATCTCGTTTACCAAGGCAGCGTTGGGCGGCGAAATCGAAGTGCCGACCTTGTCTGGTAAAGTATCGTTTACGATTCCCGAAGGTACCCAGTCGGGCAAGACCTTCCGCCTGAAAGGCAAGGGCATCAAGGGCGTGCGTTCCGGTTTCGCAGGCGACCTGTTCTGCCACGTGGCGGTCGAAACGCCGGTCAAGCTGACCGAGAAGCAAAAAGACCTGCTGCGCGAGTTTGAAAAATCGACCACCGAAGGCGGCAACAAGCACAGCCCGCAGACCAAGACCTGGCGCGACAAGGTGAAAGATTTCTTCGAGTAACCGCTTGTAAACATCGCGTCATGCAGCACCGGTAATATCTGACCGCCGCGCCGCCCATTCCGGGTGGACCGGCGGTCTCTTTATGTACGAGAGGACACCATGAACGACCTGGAACAAAGCACTTCCCCCCTGCGCGGCCTGCTGGAAAACAACCGACGCTGGGCCGCCTCGGAAGTTGAGCGCGATCCCGATTTCTTCAACCGCCTGGCCAACCAGGCCGCGCCCGAGTACCTGTGGATCGGTTGCTCGGACAGCCGGGTGCCTGCGAATGAGCTGCTGGGCCTGGCGCCGGGCGACGTGTTCGTTCACCGCAATATCGCCAACGTGGTCGTGCACTCCGACCTGAACTGTCTGTCGGTGCTGCAATTCGCCATCGACATCCTCAAGGTCAAGCACGTGATCGTCGTCGGTCACTTCGGCTGCAAGGGCGTGCACGCAGCCATGACCGGCACCCGCGTAGGCCTGGTCGATAACTGGCTGCGCCACGTCCACGACGTGCACCAGAAGCATGAACGCTACATGGGCACCGTGGTCAACGAACAACGCCGCTCGGAGCGCCTGGTGGAACTGAACGTGATCGAGCAAGTCTCCAACGTCTGCCGCACGACCATCGTGCAGGACGCCTGGGATCGTGGCCAGGAACTGACGGTGCACGGCTGGGTGTACGGCATCCAGGACGGCAAGTTGCAGGAGCTGGGCATGAGCGTCGCATCGCTGGCCGAACTGGCCCCGCGCGTGGAGCAGTCGCTGGCGCGGTACGAGACGGTTGCCGTATAAAGCTTTCGTATATCGTTAGCCGATAAGCTTCGTTTTACAAATAAGGAACGCGGTCTAGACTGGTGGCACACTGATTTCGGAGCTGTGCCATGTCCGCCGTTCTCCAAGCCTCGATCGAGGTCGAAGTGTTCGATGCGCCGTTGGGTGCGGAGATCCTCGGCCTCGATTTGCATCATCCGCTGCCTGCGCGCGATTTCCAGCGCATCCACCAGGCGCACCTCGATCACCACTTGCTGGTGTTCCGCGACCAGCGCATCACGCCGCAGCAGCAGGTCGATTTCAGCCGCCGTTTCGGGCCGCTGCAAATCCATGTGCTGCGCAACTTCCAGCTGCCGTCCAACCCGGAAGTGCTGGTCATTTCCAACATCATCGAGAACGGCCAGCCGATCGGCCTCGGTGATGCCGGCCATTTCTGGCATTCCGATCTGTCGTACAAGGACAAGCCGAGCCTGGGCTCGATGCTGCACGCGCAGGAGTTGCCGGCCGAGGGTGGCGATACCCTGTTCGCCAATATGCACCTGGCATGGGATACGCTGCCGGCCGCCTTGCGCCACGCCGTGCGCGGGGCGCGCGCCGAGCATAGCTACCTGGTGCAATACGATGAACTGCGCCGCCGCAACCCGTGGCGCCCGGCGCTCACGCAAGCGCAGATCGACGAAGTGCAGCCGGTGGTCCACCCGGTGGTGCGCACGCACCCGGAGACGGGGCGCCAGGCGCTGTTTGTGAGCGAGCACTTCACCACACGCATCGTCGGCATACCGGATGACGAGAGCCGCGCGCTGCTGGCCGAACTGTTCGCCCACAGCGTGCGCCCGGAGCACGTGTATCGCCACCGCTGGGCGCCGCACGACATGGTGTTCTGGGACAACCGCTCGCTGATGCACCTGGCCGGCGGCACGCCCGACCACCTGCGCCGCAAACTTTATCGCACCACCATCGAAGGCGATGTGCCTTTCTGACTACGGGACCACCATGACCACTCTGTTCAAACGTACCATCGCCGCCAGCCTGCTGCTGGGCTTTGCCGCCGCCGCCCATGCCGAAGGGACCATCAGCATCGCGCGCCAGTTCGGCGTGGTGTATGCGCTGCTCAACGTGGCCGAGGACCAGAAGCTGATCGAAAAACACGGCAAGAAAAACGGCCTCGAGATCAAGGTGGAGTGGAAACAGTTGTCCGGCGGCGCGGCCGTCAACGATGCCTTGTTGTCTGGCGCCGTGGATATCGCCGGCGCCGGCGTGGGGCCGCTCTTGACCATCTGGGATCGCACGGCGGGGCGCCAGAACGTGAAAGGCGTGGCGTCGCTCGGCAGTTTTCCGTATTACCTGGTGAGCACCAATCCCAAGGTCAAAACCATCGCCGACTTTACCGAGAAGGACCGCATCGCGCTGCCGGCGGTTACCGTGTCGGTGCAGTCGCGCATCCTGCAATACGCTGCGGCCAAACAGTGGGGCGAGAAGGAATTCGCGCGGCTCGACAAGTTTACCCAAACCCTGCCGCACCCGGATGCCGCCGCCGCGTTGATCGCGGGCGGCACCGAGATCAACGCCCACTTCGGCAACCCGCCGTTCCAGGAGCAGGAGCTGGCCGGCAATCCGAATGCCCACATCGTGCTCAATTCCTACGATGTGCTGGGCGGCCCCAGCTCGGCCACCGTGTTGTACGCCACCGAAAAATTCCGCAACGAGAATCCGAAAACCTACCGCGCCTTTACCGCCGCGCTGGCCGAAGCTGCGCAGTACGCGAGCACCAATCCGGAAGGCGCGACCGATGCCTTTTTGCGCGTGACCAAGAGCAAGATCGACCGCGCGCTGGTGCTGAAAGTGTTTAAAAATCCGGAAGTGAAATTCAGCGTGGAGCCGCAAAACACCCTGGGCCTGGCGCAGTTCCTGTACCGCGTGGGTGCGATCAAGAAGCAGCCGGCCAGCTGGCGCGACTACTTCTTCGAAGACCCCGTGATTACCAAGGGTGGCTGACATGGCGTTCCAGATCGTTCGTCCCGCACCACCGCCGACGCCACTGCTGCGGGCGGAAAATGTGAGCCTCGAATACGGCGCCGTGCGCGCCACCCACGAGGTCAGCTTCGATGTATATCGTGGCGACCGCTTCGTGCTGCTGGGGCCTTCGGGCTGCGGCAAGTCGTCGCTGTTGAAGGCGGCGGCCGGCTTCATCAAGCCAGCTGGCGGCGCCATCAGCATCGACGGCCGCGAGGTGACCGGGCCGGGGCCGGACCGCATGGTAGTATTCCAGGAATTCGACCAGCTGCCGCCGTGGAAGACGGTGCGCGAAAACGTGATGTTCCCGCTGTTGATGACCAGGCGCCTGAACCGTCACCAGGCCGAAGAACGCGCCCGGCACTGGATCGCCAAGGTGGGCCTGGCTGGTTTCGAGAACGCCCATCCGCACACGCTGTCGGGCGGCATGAAGCAGCGCGTGGCCATCGCCCGCGCGCTGGCGATGCAGCCAGACATCCTGCTGATGGACGAACCGTTTGCCGCCCTCGACGCGCTCACGCGGCGCAATATGCAGGAAGAACTGGGGCGCCTGTGGGAAGAGCTGCGTTTTACGCTGCTGTTTGTCACGCACTCGATCGAGGAGGCGCTGGTGGTCGGTAATCGCATCCTGCTGCTGTCGCCGCACCCGGGGCAGGTAAGAGCGGAGTTGAACAGCCACCAGTTCGGGCTGGCCAGCGCGGGCAGCGTGGAGTTCCAGGCGGCGACGCAGCGTATTCACGGTTTATTGTTTGGCGAGACAGGTGGGGCAACGGACGCAATAGAAGCCGCCGGCCCGGGCACCAATCGCGGTCCCTCCATTGGGGCGCGGGCTGAAGGAGCACGGCCACGGACTGCGGAGACCGCATTATGAGCCTTGTACTCGATCCGCCGATCCGCCAGGAATACGAGGTCACTCCAGCCGTTGCTGCGCGCCCTACTGTGACTTCGGCCACGCCACCGGCGCCGCTGGTGAGCCGTTTGCGCGACCACGCCTGGTTGCGCAAGGCGCTCATCCTCGCCGCACTGGCCGTGCTGTGGGAATCCATCGCGCGCTGGCAGCACAACGACCTGCTGCTGCCGAGTTTCCTGCAAACGGCCAGCGCCTTTTTTGACGGCATCGCCAGCGGCGAACTGCTCGACCGTATCCGCACCTCGCTGGCCGTGCTGATCCAGGGTTACGCCGCCGGCGTGCTGGCAGCTTTTGTATTGACAGCGCTGGCCGCGTCCACCCGCGTGGGCCGCGACCTGCTCGAAACGCTGACGTCGATGTTCAATCCGCTGCCGGCGATTGCCCTGCTGCCGCTGGCGCTGCTGTGGTTTGGCCTCGGCAAGGGCAGCCTGATCTTCGTCATCGTACACGCGGTACTGTGGCCGCTGGCGCTGGGCGCCTATGCCGGCTTCCAGAGTGTGCCGGAAACCTTGCGCATGGCCGGCCGCAATTACGGCTTGAGCGGGCTGCGCCTGGTGCTGTACATCCTGGTGCCGGCAGCGCTGCCATCGATACTGTCGGGCCTGAAGATCGGCTGGGCGTTTGCCTGGCGCACCCTGATCGCAGCCGAACTGGTCTTCGGCACCACGTCGGGGCAGGGCGGCCTGGGCTGGTACATCTTCCAGAACCGCAACGAGCTCTACACTGAAAAGGTATTTGCCGGCCTGGCTGCCGTGATCCTGATCGGGCTGCTGATCGAAAACGCCGTGTTCCGGCCGCTCGAACGCATCACGGTGCGGCGGTGGGGGATGCAGCGCTAGGGTTGCGGATGAGGTGCGCGGTGGCATTAAATCGACAGAAACCCCGATAAACTGGCAAAAATTTGGTGTTGTGCCTTAGAATCTGCGCATGCACATCAAAACGACTGGTTTGGTTCTTGCTTGCTTTACAGCCCAGGACCAACCCGCTGCCACCTCCCATGACCACGCGTAACCTGCGCATTGTTGTCGTCAACGCCATCATCCATGCAGGCAACGAGGATGACGAGGCTATGCACGCCCAGGTCGAGCGGGCGCGGATATTGCGCATTGGGCTGCTCGAGGCTGGCTACGATATCGTTGCTTCGCTGCCGCCGGACATGTATTTGCCCGACCGCATAGCTCAGTTGCAGCCCGATATGATCATCGTCGATGCAGAATCGGACGCGCGCGACGTGCTCGAGCACATCGTCATTGCCACCCGCGACGAGCGCCGGCCCATCGTGATGTTTACCGAAAGCGAAGACACCGCCAGCATGGAGGCGGCCGTGGCTGCCGGCGTG
This sequence comes from Duganella sp. FT27W, assembly GCF_009295655.1. Lineage (NCBI taxonomy): Bacteria > Pseudomonadati > Pseudomonadota > Betaproteobacteria > Burkholderiales > Oxalobacteraceae > Duganella > Duganella sp. FT27W. Next base: position 165,346 of record NZ_WHIV01000006.1, on the reverse strand, counting down.
TCGGCATACATCGTGGCCGGACTGCAGAGCGACCGCATCAAGCCGGTGCTCAACGTGGCGCTGGCGCGGTTCAAGCGCGAGCAGAAACTGCTCGACGAACTGTCCGACACCAAGAGCAAGCTGGCCGAGCGCAAGATCATCGAACGCGCCAAGGGGCTCTTGATGGAGCGCCAACATTTCAGCGAAGAGCAGGCGTACCAGAAGCTGCGCAGCATGGCCATGAGCAAGAACCTCAAGCTCTCGGAAGTCGCGCAGCGTATTCTGGATGTCGAAGACTTGCTCGGATAATCTTTATTTTGTTTTTCGCGTCCAAAATGAGGCGCGTGCTCACCAACGGTGCGCGGGTGCGGTGCGTTGCCGTCAATTCCTTTACCTTCCCCTCTGACAGCCCGCTGGCACAGACATTGCATAGTCTTAAACCAAGCGCAACGCTGCGCTGCTGAACCTCGCCAACGGCGGTGAGGGTCACAAGACAACGACGTCTACCATCACGCGAATGCGTTCGCGGGGGTAGGCGTTTTTTTTGGTCCAACGGTTTTGCTGACTACTAAGGGAACGCCATGAAAGAAACACCAAATATCGCCGACAACGCCTTGCCACCGACCCCGGCCGACGTTAATGTCACGCGCAGGAAAATCATTCATGGCGCAAGTCTGGTCGCAGGAGGAAGCATGTTGGGTTTGGCAACAGGTGGTGTGTGGGCGGCAGGTTCCGATAAACCGGAGAAGGAAGAAGTCAAGATCGGCTTCATTCCACTGACCGACTGCGCGTCGGTGGTGATGGCGTCGGTGCTGGGCTTCGACAAGAAATACGGCGTCAAGTTCGTGCTGAGCAAGGAGGCCTCGTGGGCCGGCGTGCGCGACAAGCTGTCCAATGGCGACCTCGACGCTGCACACGTGCTGTACGGCCTGCTGTACGGCGTGCAGATGGGCATTGGTGGACAAAAGAAGGACATGGCGGTGCTGATGGGCCTGAACAACAACGGCCAGGCCATCACGCTGTCGAAAAAGCTGGCCGACAAGGGCGCCGTCGATGGCGCCAGCCTGGCCAAGCTGATGCGTACCGACCGGCGCGAATACACGTTCGCCCAGACCTTCCCGACCGGCACCCACGCCATGTGGCTGTACTACTGGATGGCGGCCAACGGCATCAACCCGATGAAGGACGCGAAAGTGATCACGGTGCCGCCGCCGCAGATGGTGGCCAATATGCGCGTTGGTAATATGGACGGCTTCTGCGTTGGCGAACCGTGGAACCACCGCGCCATCATGGACGGCATCGGCATCACCGCGACGACCACCCAGGACATCTGGAAGGACCACCCGGAAAAAGTGCTGGGCTCCACCCTGGAATTTGCCAAAAAATATCCGAACACCTGCCGCGCGATGATGGCCGCCATTCTGGATGCCGGCAAATGGATCGACGCCTCGCTGGCCAACAAGAACAAGATGGCCGAAGTGATCGCCGACAAGTCGTACGTCAACACCAGCAAGGACGCGATCGACCAGCGCATCATGGGCCGTTACCAGAATGGCCTGGGCAAGACCTGGGACGACGCCAATCACATGAAGTTCTACAACGACGGCCTGGTGAACTTCCCCTACCTGTCGGACGGCATGTGGTTCATGACCCAGCACCGCCGCTGGGGCCTGCTCAAGGACGACCCGGACTACCTGGCCGTGGCCAAGTCGGTCAACCAGATCGACCTGTACAAGGATGCGGCGGCAATGACCAAGACACCGGTGCCGAAAAGCCCGCTGCGCACGTCCAAGCTGGTGGACGGCGCAGTGTGGGATGGCTCGAACCCGAAAGCGTTTGCTGCCTCGTTCAAGATCCGCGCTTAAGTTGCAGTAGTCCGATTCATCGTCCTTTGAAGGAAAGCCATGAACGCCATGCTCCAACCCGACAGCGCCAAGCCGCTCAATACCGAAGTCCTCGAAGCTGAAAAGCCGGCGCGCCGCCCGCGCCGCGCGCTGGCCGCCAATTCCAGCGCGCGCGTGCGCCAGCAGCTTTCGGCCACCGCCATGAAAATCGTCGCGCCGTTGGTGGGCGCCGCCTTGCTGGTGCTGATCTGGCAGCTGATCACCATCAAGAACGCCACCTTCCCGACACCGCTGGTGACGTTTCACGAAGCGGTGAAAATGTTCTCCGATCCGTTTTACCGCAACAGCCCGAATGACCAGGGCATCGGCTGGAACCTGCTGGCCTCGTTGCAGCGGGTGGCGGTGGGCTTCGGTCTGGCCGCGCTGGTCGGCATCCCGCTCGGCTTCGTGATCGGTCGCGTGAAGTTTGTCAGTGCCATGTTCAGCCCCATTATCAGCTTGCTGAAACCGGTGTCGCCGCTGGCCTGGCTGCCGATTGGTTTGCTGGTGTTCCAGTCGGCCAACCCCGCCGCGATCTGGTCGATCTTCATCTGCTCGATCTGGCCGATGATCATCAACACCGCCGTGGGCGTGCAGCGCGTGCCGCAGGATTATATGAACGTGGCGCGCGTACTGAACCTGTCGGAGTGGAAGATCCTGACCAAGATCCTGCTGCCATCGGCCTTGCCGTATGTGCTGACCGGCGTGCGCCTGTCGATCGGCACTGCGTGGCTGGTGATCGTCGCGGCCGAAATGCTGACCGGCGGCGTGGGCATCGGCTTCTGGGTGTGGGACGAGTGGAACAATTTGAATGTCCCGCACATCATCATCGCCATCGTGGCCATCGGCTTTGTGGGCCTGCTGCTGGAACAAGCCCTGATGGCGCTGGCCCGTGCCTTCACCTACGAACAAGTGTCGAACTAAGGAGCATGGCCATGGACGAATCGAAATTCATCGACATCGAGAGCGTGGAGATGGTCTTCCACACCAGGAAGGGTGTATTCCACGCGCTGCGCGAGATCGACCTCACCGTCGCCAAGGGCGAGTTCATCACCCTGATCGGCCACTCGGGGTGCGGCAAATCGACCCTGCTCAACCTGATCGCCGGCTTGACCAAGCCCACCGACGGCGTGCTGCTGTGCGCCAACCGCGAGATCGCCGGGCCGTCGCCCGAGCGCTCGGTGGTGTTCCAGAACCACTCGCTGCTGCCGTGGCTCACCTGTTACGAGAACATCTACCTGGGCGTGGAACGCGTGTTCGGCAAGACAGAATCGAAAGCGCAGCTGCGCGAGCGCACCATGGCGGCGCTCGCGCTGGTCGGTTTGACGGCTGCCGAAACCAAGCGTCCCAACGAAATTTCGGGCGGCATGAAGCAGCGCGTGGGCATCGCCCGGGCGCTGGCGATGGAACCGAAAGTGCTGCTGATGGACGAACCGTTCGGCGCGCTCGACGCGCTGACCCGCGCCCACCTGCAGGACGAGCTGCTCAAGATCGTCGCCGCCACCAAGTCCACCGTGGTGATGGTGACCCACGACGTCGATGAGGCGGTGCTGCTGTCGGACCGCATCGTCATGCTGACCAACGGCCCGGCCGCCACCATCGGCGAAATCGTCGCGGTGCAGCTGGACCGTCCGCGCGACCGCGTGGCGCTGGCGCAGGATGCGCGCTACATGGAATACCGCACGGCCGTGCTGGAGTTCCTGTACCGCAAACAGGCGCATCCGGCCAAGGATGCGGCTTGATGGACATGAACACACGTCACCTGGAAAGCGAGGCCAAGGCGCTGTCGGGCGAAGTGTTCGGCGCCATGATCAATCTGTCGGGCCGGCGCCGCTTCACGTCGCAGCGCATCGTGCTGTACGCGGTGCTGGCGTCGCAGGGGCAGGACGGGGCCGAGGCCATCGCCCGCGAGGCGCTGGCACTGTTCCGGGGCGCCCACAAGGCGCTGCTGGCGGACGCCGACGGCTTGCCCGGCGTGTTCTGCGCCGAACTGCGCGAGGCCTATTTCGGCAAGCTGGCCGGCGACCGCGAGATCGTCGCCTTTGCCGAGCAGGCCGACCGCACGCTGGCGGCCATCGCCAGCCCGCACGGCAAGGGCGCGGCCGTCGGCCTGCTGGCCGAACTGGTGCGCCTGACCACGCCCACGCTGGCGATCCTCAACCAGATCACCAGCGTGTACGAGGAACAGGCGAAATTGCACGCGCGGCTGATGAAAAAGCAGCTGCGCGGCGTGATCACCGATATCGAGAAGATCAACAAGCAGGCGCGCATGGTGGCTTTCAATGCGCGCGTGGTGGCAGCGCGCGCCGGCCAGGCCGGGCGCGAATTTGCGGTGGTGGCGGGCGTGCTGTCCGGGATCACCGATGAAATCGACCAGATGGTCAATACCGCGCTGGCCGCGGCAGCTTGAAGGAATAAAGATGACTACCCAAGGCAGTGTCACCCTGGTGGGCGCCGGACCCGGCGACCCGGAACTGTTGACCATCAAGGCCGTGCGCGCCATCGAGCGCGCCGACGTGCTGCTGATCGACGACCTGGTCAACCCGCAGGTGCTGGACTACGCACCGGCGAGTGCCCGGGTGGTCCAGGTAGGGAAACGCGGCGGCTGCGCATCGACGCCGCAGGAATTCATCGAGCGGCTGATGGTGGCCGAAGCGCGCGCCGGCCACCACGTGGTGCGCCTGAAGGGCGGCGACCCGTACATGTTCGGGCGCGGCGGCGAGGAACGCGCCACGCTGCGCGCGCAGGGCATCGCGGTGGACGTCATCCCCGGCATCAGCAGCGGCCTGGCCGCGCCGACCAGCATCGGCGTGCCGGTCACGCACCGGTCGTGGAGCCAGGGCGCCACGTTCGTCACGGGCCACGGCAAGGATGCGGCATCGGAGCCGAACTGGCAGGCCCTGGCGCAAAGCCGGCTGACGCTGGTGATCTACATGGGCGTGGCGCGCGTCGAGTCCATCGTGGCCGGCCTGCTGGCCGGTGGCGCAGCGCGGGACACGCCGGTGGCGGTGGTGCAGGCGGCCACGCGCGACAACCAGCGCAAGCTGCTCACCACCCTGGGCGAGCTGCCCGTCGCGCTGCGCGAGAGCGGCCTCGGTAGCCCGAGCATCATCGTGGTGGGCGACGTGGTGCGCTGCGCCGACGACTGGCAGGACCTGGCGGCCGCCGCACCGCTGCAGGCCAGCGCCTGACGGCTGGCTGCACCGCCATGGCGCACTGATACCGTGCGCCATGCACCGCCAGCTTGCACTAGCTGGTATTGTCATCTGCGCACCAATTCCCCGCAAAGCCGCATTCTCCCTCTGTAGCGCCCTTAAAACCCCATCTGGCACGCCTCTTGCAATACCCAAGGCAAGAGGTCAACGGCGATCTCCCTGCAGCACACGAATACATAGCCGGTCCAAAGACGGACTGGCAGGACAACGGCGTCCGCCCAACCCGGTTTTTATGGCCCGGTTGCGCGGGCGCCTTTTTGTTTTCTGAACGGGATAAAAAATGGCCAGCAAAGCTAACAGCATCAAGCTCCTCTCGATTTCAACGCCGCAGATGCGGGCGTTCCACCTAACCTGGATGGCGTTCTTCGTCTGCTTCTTCGCGTGGTTCGCCTGCGCGCCGCTGATGCCCGTCATCAAAGGAGAGTTCAACCTCTCCGGCGCGCAGATCGCCAACATCAATATCGCTGCCGTCGCCATCACGATCCTGGTGCGCCTGATCGTCGGCCCGCTGTGCGACCACTTCGGTCCGCGCAAGACCTACACCGGCCTGCTGCTGCTCGGCTCCATCCCCGTCATCGGCGTCGCTTTTGCGCAGAGCTACGAGAGCTTCCTGTTCTTCCGCCTGGGGATCGGCGCGGCTGGCGCCAGCTTTGTCATCACCCAGTATCACACCTCCGTCATGTTCGGTCCGAAGGTGGTGGGCACCGCCAACGCGGCCGCTGCCGGCTGGGGCAATGCGGGCGGCGGCGTGGCGCAAGCCGTGATGCCGCTGTTGATGACGGCGATGATCATGCTGGGCGTGTCCGAAACATTCGGCTGGCGCGCTGCGCTGATCGTACCGGGCGTGCTGATGATCGTCATGGCCTTTGTTTACTATCGCTACACGCAGGACTGCCCGCAAGGCAATTTCAGCGAGCTGCGCGCCGCCGGCATTGCCATTGACGGTGGCAAAAAGGGCGGCTGGGAAAGCTTCAAGCTGGCTGCCGCCAACTACCGCGTGTGGCTGCTGTTCATCACCTATGGCGCCTGCTTCGGTATCGAAATCTTCATCCACAACATCGCCGCCATTTACTACGTCGATCACTTCAACCTGACGCTGGGCCAGGCCGGCATGGCCGCCGGCAGCTTCGGTTTGCTGGCGCTGTTCGCCCGCGCCCTGGGCGGCTGGGCATCGGACAAATTCGCCGCACGCGGCAACCTCAATCATCGCGTCACGCTGCTGTTCGTGCTGATGCTCGGCGAAGGTGCGGGCCTCTTGATGTTCGCCCACGCCAGCACTGCCGTCCTGGCCATCGGCGCCATGCTGCTCTTCGGCCTGTTCACCCACATGGCGTGCGGCGCGACCTACGCCGTGGTGCCGTTCGTCGATAAACGCGCGCTCGGTGGCGTGGCCGGCATCATTGGCGCCGGCGGCAACGTCGGCGCGGTGGCCGCAGGCTTCCTGATGAAGGGCATGGGCGACGTCCAGCAGACGCTCTCCATTCTCGGCATCGTGGTTGCAGCCACCGCCCTGTGCGCACTGGCGGCGCGCTTCTCCAGCAGCACCATCGAAGAAAACGTCATCGCCTCCAAGCTGGCAGCGTAGTTACAACGTCAAGGAAAAAATATGAAAATCATCGTCATCGGCCACGGCATGGTCGGCCACAAATTCCTCGAGTCGCTGGCCACTGGCGGCGCGCCAAACCTGCAAGTGACCGTGCTGTGCGAAGAGGTGCGTCCCGCCTACGACCGCGTGCACCTGTCGGAATTCTTTTCCGGTAAAACGGCGGAGGATCTGTCGCTGGTCAAACCGGGCTTCTTTGATCGCGACGACATGGTGCTGCGCCTGAACACCCGCGCCACCGCCATCGACCGCGCCAATAAAACCGTCACCACCGGCGAAGGCGATGTGCTGCCGTACGACAAGCTGGTGATCGCCACTGGTTCGTTCCCGTTCGTGCCGCCGCTGCCGGGCAAGGACCGCAAGGACTGCTTCGTGTATCGCACCATCGAAGACCTGGAAGCGATGCTCGAATGCGGTGCGCGCTCGAAGACCGGCGTGGTGATCGGCGGCGGTCTGCTGGGCCTGGAATGCGCCAAGGCGCTGCGCGATTTAAAGCTCGAAACCCACGTGGTGGAATTCTCGCCGCGCCTGATGGCGGTGCAGGTCGATGAAGGCGGCGCGCGCGTGCTGCGCCGGAAAATCGAGGAGCTGGGCGTGACCGTCCACACCGGCAAGAACACCACGGCCATCGTTGACGGTGTCGATGGCACCCACCGGATGGAATTCGCCGATGGCGGCCACCTCGATGCCGACATGATCGTGTTCTCGGCCGGCATCCGCCCGCGCGACATGCTGGCGCGCGAGTGCGGCCTGACGGTGGGGCCACGCGGCGGCATCGAGATCAACAACAACTGCGTGACGTCCGACCCGGACGTGTATGCGATCGGCGAATGCGCGCTGTGGGGCGGGCTGATTTTCGGCCTGGTGGCGCCGGGCTACGAGATGGCCCGCGTGGCGGCCAGGCACATGCTGGGCGAAGCGGGCGAGTTCGCCGGCGCCGACATGAGCACCAAATTAAAGCTGATGGGCGTGGACGTGGCCAGTATCGGCGACCCGCATGGCAACGTGGCAGGCAGCCGCTCGTACCAGTTCACCGACGAGCGCAAACAGATTTACAAGAAGATCGTCGTCTCCGACTGCGGCAAGTACCTGTTGGGCGGCGTGATGGTGGGCGACGCGGCCGAATACGGCACGCTGCTGCAAATGATGCTCAACAAGATCGAGCTGCCCGAGTCGCCGGAGTTCCTGATCCTGCCGCAGTCGGACGGTGCGGCCAAGCCGGGCCTCGGTGTCGATGCGCTGCCCGAAGGCGCGCAAATCTGCTCGTGCAACGACGTGTCAAAAGGTGCGATCTGCGCGGCGGTGGCCGGCGGCGCCACCACCATCGGCGACGTCAAAAGCTGCACCAATGCCGGCACGTCGTGCGGCGGCTGCGTGCCGCTGGTGACGCAGGTAATGAAGGCCGAGATGAAAAAGCTTGGCATGGCGGTCAACAACCACGTGTGCGAACACTTCGCGTACTCGCGCCAGGAGCTGTTCCACCTGATCAAGGTGGGTCAGATCAAATCGTTCGGCGACCTGCTGGCCAAACACGGCAAGGGCCTCGGTTGCGACGTGTGCAAACCGCTGGCCGCCAGCATCCTGGCGTCGGTGTGGAACGACTTCGTGCTGAAAAAGGAGCACGCCAGCCTGCAGGACACCAACGACTACTTCCTTGGCAATATCCAGAAGGATGGCACGTATTCGGTCGTGCCGCGCATGCCGGGTGGCGAAGTGACGGCCGACGGCCTGATCGCGGTCGGCATGGTGGCCAAGAAGTACGGCCTGTACACCAAGATCACGGGCGGCGCCCGCGTCGACCTGTTTGGCGCGCGCGTGGACCAGCTGCCTTTGATCTGGGAAGAGCTGATCGCGGCCGGCTTCGAATCGGGCCACGCGTATGGCAAGTCGCTGCGCACCGTCAAATCGTGCGTGGGTTCCACCTGGTGCCGCTATGGTGTCGATGATTCGATTGGCCTGGCCATCGAACTGGAAAACCGCTACAAGGGCTTGCGCACGCCGCACAAGATCAAGTTCGGCGTCTCGGGCTGCACCCGCGAGTGCGCGGAAGCGCAGGGCAAGGACGTGGGCATCATCGCCACCGAGAAGGGCTGGAACCTGTACGTGGCCGGCAACGGCGGCATGAAGCCGCGCCACGCCGAGCTGCTGGCGACCGACCTCGACAAGGCCACGCTGGTGCAGTACATCGACCGCTTCCTGATGTTCTACACCCGCACCGGCGACCGCCTGCAACGCACCAGCACCTGGCGCGAAAACCTCGAAGGCGGCCTCGATTACCTCAAGCAGGTCGTGGTGCACGACAAGCTGGGCATCGCCGCCGACCTGGAAGCGGACATGCAGCACGTGGTGAACACTTACGCGTGCGAGTGGAAGGAAGCCGTGGAAAACCCGGAGACGCGCAAGCGCTTCCGCCATTTCGTCAACAGCGACAAGGGCGACGAGAACGTGCTGTTCATGGAAGAACGCGGCCAGATCCGCCCAGCCACCGTGGAAGAACGCAAGCGCGTGATTCCGATTGCCGTTACCGCCTGAGGAGAATGCCATGCATCGCGATATTCAAACCGACCACTGGATCGCCGTCTGCCAACTGGACGACATCGTCCCCAACACGGGCGTGTGCGCCTTGCTGAACGGCGCGCAAGTGGCCGTGTTCCACGTCGATGACGGAGACTCACGTGTGTTCGCCATCGAAAACTACGATCCGAACTCCGAAGCGTCGGTGCTGTCGCGCGGCCTGGTGGGCAGCGTGGGCGAACGCATCGTGGTCGCGTCGCCGATCTACAAGCAGCACTTCGACTTGCAGACCGGCGAATGCCTGGAATCGCCGGCGCACTCGGTGGGCACGTACCCGGCACGCATCGCCGACGGCAAAGTGTGGGTAGGCCTGTGAATACGTCCGAGGCCCCCGCCGCCAGGCAGGCGCTGGTCGTCATCGGCAACGGCATGGCCGGCATGCGCACGGTCGAGGAGCTGCACAAGCTGGCGCCGGACCTGTACAACATCACCGTGTTCGGCGCCGAGCCGCATGGCAATTACAACCGCATCCTGCTTTCGCCGGTGCTGGCCGGCGAAAAGAGCATGGACGACATCATGCTCAACACGCGCGAATGGTATGTCCAGCATGGCATCACGCTGCACGCCGGCGACCCGGTCCTGCACATCGACCGCAAGAAGCGTATCGTGCGCGCGCGCTCGGGCCTGGAGGTGCGCTACGACCGCCTGCTGATCGCCACCGGCTCGAAACCTTTCATCATCCCGGTACCGGGGCACCAGCTGCGCGGCGTGCTGGCCTTCCGCGACATCCAGGACGTGGAAACCATGCTGGCCATGGCGCGCAACCACCGCCACGCGGTCGTGATCGGCGGCGGCTTGCTGGGACTGGAAGCGGCCAACGGCCTGCAACGCCAGGGCATGTCGGTGACGGTGGTGCACGTGGGCGACGCGCTGATGAACCAGCAGCTCGACAAACCGGCTGCGCTGTTGCTGCAAAAGGCGCTGGAAGCCAAGGGTTTACAATTTCTGATGAACGCTCATACCGCCGAAATCACCGGCACCGACCGTGTCACGGGCGTGCGCTTCAAGGACGGCACCGAGATCCCGGCCGACCTGGTAGTGATGACCGCCGGCGTGCGTCCCAATATCGAGCTGGCCAAGGCGGCTGGCCTGCATTGCGACCGCGCTATCGTGGTGGACGACACCTTGCAAACCTACGATCCGCGCATTTACGCCGTGGGCGAATGCGTGCAGCACCGCAGCGCCACGTTTGGCCTGGTGGCGCCGATCTGGGACCAGGCGCGCGTGTGCGGCGCCCACCTGGCCGGCGCCGGTGTGCGCCGCTACGTGCAGCAAACGTCGCCCACGCGCCTGAAAGTGACCGGCGTCGATCTGTACTCGGTCGGCGACTTCATCGGCGGCGAGGGCAGCGAAGACCTGGTGCTGCGCGACGCCCGCCGTGGCGTGTACAAGCGGCTGGTATTGAAGGACAATCGCGTGACCGGCGCCGTGCTGTATGGCGATGTGAAAGACGGTCCGTGGTATTTCGGCCTGATCCAGAACCGCACCGATATCAGCGCCATCCGCCAAAACCTGTTGTTCGGCGAGGCGCTCAGCGCCAGGGCCGCGTAGCAAAACTTTTCCAGATAGCGAGCCAACCTTGAACCTGTCCCAAGACCATCTTGCCATCCGCCCGATCTCGCCGGTGGGCACCGTCCGTACCACCTGCGCCTACTGCGGCGTGGGCTGCGGCGTGAGCGCCACGCCGCAGGCCGACGGCACGGTCGCCATTGCCGGCGACAAGCTCCATCCCGCCAACCTGGGGCGCCTGTGCGTCAAGGGCTCAGCCCTGGGCGAGACAGTGAGCCTCGACGGTCGCCTGCTGTATCCGCAGGTGCGCGAGGCCGATGGCCTGCGCCGTGTGTCTTGGGACGCGGCGCTGGACCAGATGGCCGCCAAGTGGCGCGCCGTCATCGACGAGCATGGGCCGGATGCGGTGGCGCTGTACGTTTCGGGCCAACTGCTGACCGAAGACTACTATGTCGCCAACAAGTTGATGAAGGGGTACGTGGGCAGCGCCAACATCGACACCAACTCGCGCCTGTGCATGTCGTCGGCGGTGGCCGGCTACAAGCGCGCGTTTGGCGAAGACCTGGTGCCGCTGTGCTACGACGACCTGGAACTGGCCGACATGGTGGTGCTGGTGGGGTCGAACACCGCGTGGTGCCACCCGATCCTGTTCCAGCGCATTTTGAAAGCCAAGGAAGCGCGTCCGGACATGAAGCTGGTCGTGATCGACCCGCGCCGCACCGCCACCTGCGAGCTGGCGGACCTGCACCTGCCGATCAAGTCCGGCACCGACGTCTGGCTGTTCAACGGCTTGTTGAGCTACCTGTCGCGCATCGGCGCGGTCGCTCCCGATTTCGTTCTTGAGCACACCAACGGCTTCGATGCCGCGCTGGCCGCCGCCAACATCGATTGTGCCGATCCGGCAGCTGTCGCCAAGGTATGCCGCATCGATCCGGCTTTGCTCCTCGAATTCTACGAAGCGTTTGCGGCGACTGCCAAGACCATCACCGCGTATTCGATGGGCGTCAACCAGTCGTCCGCCGGTACCGACAAGGTCAACGCCATCATCAACTGCCATCTGATCGGCGGCCGGATCGGCCAGCCGGGCATGGGGCCGTTCTCGATTACGGGCCAGCCCAACGCCATGGGCGGGCGTGAAGTCGGTGGCCTGGCCAATATGCTGGCCGCGCACATGGACCTCGAGCGCGCCGACCACCGCGACGTGGTGCAGACGTTCTGGGACTCGCCGGCCATGGCCGACAAGGGCGGCCTGAAAGCCGTCGATTTGTTCCAGGCCATCGAAGACGGCAAGGTCAAGGCAGTGTGGGTGATGGCGACCAATCCGATCGTCAGTCTGCCCGACGCCGACCAGGCCCGCCGCGCCCTGGCCAAGTGCGAGCTGGTGGTGGCGTCCGACATCATGCAGAACACCGACACCAATGCGTACGCCCACGTGCTGCTGCCGGCGCTTGGCTGGGGCGAGAAGGATGGCACGGTGACCAACTCCGAGCGCCGCATCTCGCGCCAGCGCGCCTTTTTGCCGGCGCCGGGCGAGGCGCTGGGCGACTGGAAGATCATCTCGCTGTTCGCGCAGCGCATGGGTTACGCGGGCTTCGACTTTCCTGATGCCGCTGCCGTGTTCGACGAGCATGCGCGCCTGAGCGGTTTCCGCAACCACGCCGAAGATATCCCGCGCGCGTTCGACATGTCCGGTCTTGCCGGCCTGTCGGGCGACGCGTACCAGGAACTGGAACCGGTGCAGTGGCCGGCGCGGCGCGATGCCGCCGGCGTGATCCAGAGCGAAGCGCGGCTGTTTGCCGACCGCCGCTTCGCCCACGGCGACGGCAAGGCGCGCTTCATCGCCACTGCCACCCGGGCGCCGGCCAACGCCGTGTGCGAAGACTATCCGCTCACGCTCAACACGGGCCGCGTGCGCGACCAGTGGCACACCATGACGCGCACCGGCAAGTCGCACACGCTGGCCGACCACATCTCGGAATCGTTTGTCGATATCCACCCGCAGGACGCGCTGCTGCACGGCGTGCGCGAGGGTGAACTGGCGCGCATCAGCTCCGCCTGGGGCGCCATGGTGGCGCGCGTGCAGCACGGCGGCGGCATCGCCCGTGGCAGCGTGTTCATCCCGATCCACTGGAACGGCCAGACCTCGTCGGACGCGCGTGTGGGCGCCCTGGTCAACCCGGTGGTCGATCCGGTGTCGGGCGAGCCGGAGTTCAAGCATACGCCGGTGCGCATCGACCAGTTCCGGGTCAACTGGCACAGTTTTATTCTGAGCCGCACCGAAGTGAACCTCGACAGCGTGGCACACTGGACCCGCATCCAGGGCAAGGCGTTTGCGCGCTACGAGCTGGCGGGCCGCAACAACATCGGCGACTTCGGCGCCTGGGCGCGCGCGCTGCTGGGCGTGGCGGACCTCGATGCCGACTGGCTCGAATACGAAGACAAGACCGCCGGCGTCTATCGCGCCGTGCACGTGGTGGACGACCGCATCGAGCAGTGCATCTTCCTTTCGCCACGCCAGGACATGCCGTCGCGCGCATGGCTGGCCAGCCTGTTCGCCAAGGATCAACTGAGCGAGATCGACCGCGTGGGCCTGTTGGTGGGCATGCCGGTGGAGAAGGGCGCCGACACCGGTCCGACCGTGTGCTCGTGCTTTGGCGTGGGCCGCAATACCATCTGCAACGCCATTGTCGAGCAGAACCTGGAGACAGTGGCGCAGGTGACGGCGTGCCTGAAGGCGGGGGGCAACTGCGGTTCGTGCGTCCCCGAGATCAAGAAGATCCTTACGGAAGTGCAATACGAGGGGAGGGAATTGAATACTTCATCATAAGAAGAAAGAGCCGGTGAAGGCCCTTTCAGGAATCGAACACTATTTCGGCGTACTGCGACAGTGTTGACGCACGTACTCGGTTCTGCCGAAGCGGATGCGAGTGTATGCGCTAACACGTACGGATTTCGGATAGCGGCAAAGCAGCATATCTTCTCCTGTGATCAGGTTAGCGGTCTCGATCAGGAACTTGAGCTTGCTTTGCCGTAGTTTAAGAACTAAACTGTTAAGGCTATTCCCATAGCAAGTAGTACAAGAGAGCGCCAGAGACCATTTGGCATTCTTTTCCCTAAACGTGTAAGAAGCGCCAACTTCTTACACGTTTTTCTAGTTTTTAGTAGAGTCTTTACGTAATTTAGTGCCTTCCAAAATCGTTCCGACTACCTCTATAATCTAAATCCCTTCCAGCTTGAGTGCTTTAGAAATCTTCTTCAACATAATCTGTACGATCTCTAAGTCATCCTCTTCGCCGATAGTTATCGAAAAATTTATCCCTGGGCCTCGAATCTCCAATTGATATGCTGCTGATTTCCCAGAGGAGTCTGTCTGATTTGAGTGGAAGTCTCTGGTCGGTCCATTATTTCTGTTGATCGGTGGTGACACATCATCATCCACTTCGATTACGTTAGTCTCTTCAAACTCTGCACTCTGAACGTCATCTTTTCCCTCAAGCCAAGTATTGTCTGTTCCAAGTAGCCCTGATAGTTTAGCTCCATCGAGAAAATAACTAGCAACCCTAGATGAAATATCATCGGGCACATGGAATTCTTTCATGAGCATTTTTTCAAAATGCTCGATGGGAAGTTTTTGCCCCTTAAATCTGTTATAAATAGATGAGAACAAAGGGGGAAGCAAGAACGCTTCACGTAGAACACTTGCTTCTTCTGCGGGGGTGTAAGCCAGCTTATAATTACGGTACATTGGCGTTACAGATAACTTGGATTTTTTATTTTCAATCAAGCCGAATTTTACAGCTGAGCCAATTTGCGCGGCGAAGGCTCCGCTGATTTTTTTTCCTAATTTTTCTGCAGCAAGTTCCGCACTGCATGAACCAGCAAATCCATCAACTGCATCTGCGAGCTGTAATGCGGAGCGTAATGAAGTTCTTGGGTAATCAATAATTTTTGCCATGGTTTCTCCAGCCGTTAACGAATTGTGCCGGAGTTGTTGAGTGCTTGCAAGTGCTTTTTTTCAGTGCTTGTATAAAGTGCTTAAATGAGCAATAAATTGAGGCATTAAAGGGTTTCGAGTCTGGCTTGTCTGGGTGCTAACGGTAGCCTCCAAGTGCGGAATTGCGGTAGGACTACTCCATTTTGAGTTTTAAGTAGCAGATGCATCTTGCTGAGTGGTAGTTGCTTTTATGGTAAATTAGATCACCGATCGCTTGATCACCACCAGAGAGCGAACATGTCAATCCGTGAAAACTTCTCCGATGCCGATATGGACGCGTGGCTCAACGAGAACCGCGTCACTGAAATCGAATGCCTGGTACCTGATTTGACTGGTGTGGCGCGTGGCAAAATCCTGCCGCGCGCGAAATTTACGCAAGACCGCGGCATGCGCATCCCGGAAGCAGTGCTGGGCATGACCGTCACCGGCAACTACCCCACCGCCAACGCCGCCTACGACCGCGCCATCTCCGCCACCGACCGCGACATGATCCTGCGCGCGGACCCCGGCAGCATCACCACCGTGCCGTGGGCGCAGGACCCCACCGCGCAGGTGATCCACGACTGCTATTTTTCCGACGGCACCCTGGTCGATTACGCGCCGCGCTCGGTGCTGCGCCGCGTGCTCAAGCTGTACGCGGACCGGGGTTGGCAGGCCGTGGTGGGGCCGGAGCTCGAGTTTTACCTCACCGAGAAAAATATCGACCCCGACCTGCCGCTGCGTGCGCCGGTGGGCCGCAGCGGCCGCGCCGAAACCAGTCGCCAGGTCTACAGCATCGACGCCGTCAACGAGTTCGACCCGCTGTTCGAGGATATCTACGATTACTGCGCGCTGATGAACCTCGATGTCGATACGCTGATTCACGAGACGGGCGCCGGCCAGATGGGCATCAACTTCCAGCACGGCGATGCGCTGGCCCTGGCCGACAACCTGTTCTACTTCAAGCGCACCTTGCGCGAGGCGGCGCTCAAGCACTCCATGTACGCCACCTTCATGGCCAAGCCGATGGCCGGCGAGCCCGGATCGGCGATGCATGTGCACCAGAGCGTGAACGACCTGGCCACCGGCCGCAACATCTTCACCGATGCCGACGGCGCGTCGTCGCAGCACTTCCGCCACTACATCGGCGGCCTGCAGCGCTATACGCCGGCGGCGATGGCGATTCTGGCGCCGTATGTCAACTCGTATCGGCGCATGGTGCGCCACACGGCCGCACCGATCAACGTTCAGTGGGGCATCGACAACCGCACCGTGGGCTTCCGCATTCCGATTTCCGGCACCGGCCAGCGGCGCGTGGAAAACCGCATCATCGGCGCCGACGCCAACCCGTACCTGGCCATGGCCGTCACGCTGGCTTGCGGCTACCTGGGCATGGTGGACCAGATCGACCCGTCGCCGATGATCACGGGCAGCGCCTACGACCACGACCACGAACTGCCGCAAGGCCTGCCGCAGGCGCTCGAGGGGCTGCGCCGCGAAGACCGGCTGCGCGACATCCTGGGCGAACGCTTCATCGACGTGTACACGGCGATCAAGGAACTCGAGCACCAGGAGTTCATGACCGTGATCAGCCCGTGGGAGCGGGAACACTTGTTGCTACATGTTTGAAGCGCTGCATTTATAATCACGGGTTCGAAAAAGACCGCATGCGTACGGCGCGGCGGACGACGGTTGTTTTTTGCACCACTCCATATCATTAATTTTTACACAATATGACCCCAGAGCGAGCTGCTGAACCTTTTCTCCTGATCCGCAACCTGGTCAAGGACTTCGATGGTGTACGCGCCGTCAATGATGTCTCCGTGGCGATCAACAAGGGCGAGATCTTCGCGCTGCTCGGCAGCTCCGGCTGCGGCAAATCGACGCTGCTGCGCATGCTGGCCGGTTTCGAAACGCCCACCGCCGGCGAGATCATCCTGGCCGGCCAGGACATCGTCGGCGTGCCGCCGTACCAGCGGCCCATCAACATGATGTTCCAGTCGTACGCGCTGTTCCCGCACCTGTCGGTATGGGACAACATCGCCTTCGGCCTGCGCCGCGACGGTTTGCCGAAAGACGAAATCGCCGCCCGCGTTGAGAAAATGCTGGCGCTGGTGCAGCTGTCCGAGTATGGCAACCGCAAGCCGCATCAGCTGTCGGGCGGCCAGCAGCAGCGCGTGGCGCTGGCGCGCAGCCTGGCCAAGCGGCCGCAGTTGCTGCTGCTCGACGAGCCGCTCGGCGCGCTCGATAAAAAGCTGCGCGAGCGCACCCAGATGGAACTCGTGTCCATCATCGAGGAAGTGGGCGTAACCTGCGTGATGGTCACCCACGACCAGGACGAAGCCATGAGCATGGCCACCCGCATCGCCGTCATGAGCCAGGGCCGCATCCTGCAAGTGGGCGCCCCCGACGAAATCTACGAAACGCCCAATTGCCGTTTTGTCGCGGATTTCATCGGCAGCGTCAACCTGTTCAATGGCAGCGTGACCGAGGACGAACCCGATCACGTGATCATCGACTCGCCGGAAGGGCGCCACTACATCACCCACGGCATCACCGGCACGCTGGGCATGCCGGTGGCGGTGGCCGTGCGCCCCGAAAAAATCGCGGTGCAGGCCGAGGCACCGACCCTCGAGCAGCGCGCCAACGCCAGCGAGCATGGCTACAACTGCGTGCAGGGCACGATTACCGCGCTGGCCTACTTCGGCAACGAGACGCTGTACCACGTGCAGCTCGACACCGGCATGAGCATCAAGGTCTCGCGCACCAACGCCGCCCGCCACGACGCCGCCGCGCTCAAGCGCGACCAGCGCGTGTATGCATGGTGGGACGGCGCCGATGTCGTGGTGCTCACCAGCTAGGGCGCGGCCATGAATTTTTTCAAGAACTTTTTCACGGGGCGTCGCTTCGTCATCGCCGTGCCGTCGCTGTGGCTCACGTTCGCCTTCCTGGTGCCGTTCCTGATCGTGCTGCGCATCAGCTTTGCGGAAGCCGACGTCGGCGATCCGTTCGGCACCCTGGTCACGGTGGCCGACGGCGTGCTGACGCTCAAGGTCAAGATCTCGAACTACCTGTTCATCCTGCAGGACGACCTGTACGTGCTGACCTATCTCAGCTCGCTCAAGTTCGCGGCGATTACGACCGCGCTGTGCCTGTTCATCGGCTACCCGTTCGCCTACTTCATGGCGCGCGCAAAACCGTCGATCCGCCCGGTGCTGCTGATGCTGGTGATGATGCCGTTCTGGACCTCGTTCCTGCTGCGTATCTACGCGTGGAAGGGCATCCTGGCCAACAACGGCATCCTGAATAACTTCCTGCTCGGGATCGGGGCGATTACCGAGCCGCTGCAACTGATGAACACCCAGTTCTCGCTGATCATCGGCATGACGTACGCGTATCTGCCGTTCATGATCCTGCCGCTGTACGCCAACCTGGTCAAGATGGACGTACGCTTCCTGGAAGCGGCCGCCGACCTGGGCGCCACGCCATTCCAGGCCTTCTGGCGCGTGACGGTGCCGCTATCGAAATCCGGCATCATCGCCGGCTCGATGCTGGTGTTCATACCGTCGGTGGGCGAGTACGTGATACCCGAGCTGCTGGGCGGCCCGGACACGCTGATGATCGGCCGCCAGCTGTGGGACGAATTCTTCACCAATAACGACTGGCCGCTGGCCTCCGCCGTGACGGTGGTGGTGATCATGCTGATCCTCGTGCCGATGGCGATCTTCAACAAGTACAAGTCGGAACAGGAGGACGGCCGATGAAAACCAATACGAGTTTCATGCAGCGCTGGTTCGGGCGTGGCTGGCTGTCGATGGGATACCTGTTCCTGTATCTGCCCATCGTGGTGCTGGTGGTGTTTTCGTTTAACAGCTCGCGCCAGGACATGGTGTGGAGCGGCTTTTCGCTGCAGTGGTACGCGGCGCTGATGCAGGACACGGAAATCATCAACGGCCTGGGACTGTCCTTGCGCATCGCCGTGATGACGGCGTTTGCCTCGGTGGTGCTGGGCACCTTTGCCGCATTCGTGCTCGATCGCTACCGGCGCTTTACCGGCCGCACGATCTTCGCCGGCATGGTCAGCGCGCCGCTGGTGATGCCCGAGGTGATCATCGGCCTGTCGCTGCTGCTGATGCTGGTGTCGGTGCAAAAGGCGTTTGGCTTTCCCGAGCGCGGCCTGACCACGATCTGGATCGGCCACACCTTGCTGGGCATGGCCTACGCGGCCGTGGTGGTGCAATCGCGCTTGCAGGAGATGAGCAAGTCGCTGGAAGAAGCGGCGATGGACCTCGGCTGCCGGCCGTACCAGGTGTTCTTCCTGGTCACGCTGCCCAACATCAAGCAGGCGCTGGGTTCGGCGTGGCTGCTGACGTTCACGCTGTCGCTCGACGACGTGGTGCTGTCGGCCTTCCTGTCCGGTCCCGGTTCATCGACCATGCCGATCGTGATCTTCTCGCGCGCACGTCTGGGGCTCGATCCCCGCGTCAATGCGGTGGCGGCGCTCACCATCCTGGTCGTGACCATCGGCGTGATCGCCTCGAGCCTGTACATCGCCCGCGCAGAACGGCTGCGGCAAAAGCAAATTTCCTCCGCCGGCAAGGATTAACAGCAACTGCCTCGGCAGGCGCTCTTAAAAAGTCAGGGGAGCCGGCGATACTCCCACCAGGCGCAGGCGACGAACGCCGCCGCGCCGCACCACATCACTGCCGGCAGCGCGTTGATCCCCACCGAGTGCATCAGCACTCCCGTCAATAGCGGCCCGCCGCTGCTGGTGATGCCCCAGCTGGCGTTGAGGATGGCGCTGGCCGCCACCAGCCGTGCGCCCGTAAAACGCTGGCCGCAGGCCACGATCGACAGCATGTAGATCGCACCGGCCGCCGCGCCCAGCATCAGGAGCACCGTCCACCACAACCACGGCGTGCCCGCTGCAAATGGCAGCACCGGCAACAGCACGCACACGGCGATGCCGCAGCCGGTGTGCACGCGGCGGCGTCCGAACCGGTCGGCCAGCCAGCCGAACGGAAATTGCAGCAGCGTGTCGCCGACCAGCACCACCGTGGCCGACAGCAGCGCCAGTTCGGTGGCAATGCCCTGGCGGATCGCGTAGAGCGGCAACAGGCTCAAAGCCAGCGTATCGAACAGCGCGAAGAATGCCGCGCCCATGGCGATCATCGGCATTTGCGGCAGCACCAGGCGCCACGGCGCCTGTGCTTCATCATCAGCGCTTTGCGCACCGCCGCGTATCAGCGCCATGCCGGGCAGGGCGAGCAAAAATAGCGCACCGGCAGCGGCAAACGCCCAGCTGATCTGATCTTCCACTGCTGCCACCAGTGCGGGGCCGACCAGCTGAAACAGTGTGAACGCCGTGGTGTACATGGCCACCACGCGCCCGCGCGCATTGCCCGGTGCCAGGTGGTTGACCCAGGCTTCGCCCACGGTGAACAGCACGCCCATGCAGGCGCCGAAGATAAAGCGCAGCAAGCCCCAAACCAGCAGATTGTCAGTGGCCTCCATCAGCGCGGTGGACAGGCCGCCGATGACAATCGCCGCGATCATGCAGGCGCGCGCGCCATACCGTGCCACCCAGCGCGAGACGAACGGCGTGACGGCCAGGATGCCCAGCGCGCTCACTGCCGTGATCATGCCGATGATGTCGGTGCCGATGCCGCGCTGGTCGAGCCGCAGGGCGGTCAGCGGGATGGTTGCACCGAGTCCCAGCCCGACCACGCCGATGCTGGCAACCAGCGCGATGAAGTCGCGCCACGGCAGGTTTTTCATGGGGTGAAGAAGATCATGCGCGGCAGGTTTTAACCTGGGTCAAGTAGCAGTATTAGCAATCATACCAAAATAGGCTTATGATCAAATCTGCTTCATATTTCACAGACCAATATGCGCAGCCCCATCGTCCTCGTCCCCGCCTGTGTCAATCCGGTTGGCGCCCATGCGGCCCATACCGCGCAGTTCAAGTACGTGGCTGCCGTTGCCGATGGCGCCCGCTGCGCGCCGCTGATCATTCCCGCGCTGGGCGCGGCCACCGATTTCGACGCGCTGCTCGATCTGGCCGACGGCATCCTGCTCACCGGCTCTCCATCGAATGTCCACGCCGGCCTGTACGGCCAGGCGGTGCTCGATCCGGCGCTGCCGCTCGACGCCGCGCGCGACGCCACCACCTTGCCGCTGATCCGCGCCGCCATCGCGCGCGGCATCCCGCTGCTGGCGATCTGCCGCGGCTTCCAGGAGGTGAACGTGGCGCTGGGCGGCACGCTGCACCAGTCGGTGCACAGCGTGGCCGGCATGAGCGATCACCGCGAACACAAGGGGCATACGATGGAAAAGCAGTACGCGCCGATCCACCGCGTGCTGTTGGAACCGGGCGGCGTACTGGCGCGCACACTCGCTGGCGCGGACCAGATCATGGTCAATTCGCTGCACGGCCAGGGCCTCGATCGGCTGGCGCCTGGGCTGGCGATCGAGGCCCGCGCCGACGACGGCCTGGTCGAAGCCTACCGCGTGCGGGACGCCACCGGATTCACGCTCGCGGTACAGTGGCATCCAGAATGGAAGCTGATGGACAACCCTGATTCCCTGAGACTGCTGCAGGCGTTCGGTGACGCCTGCCGCCACTATAAAAACACCAGAACAACGTAACATCACCGGAGAGATTTGATGGCGATACGCGAAAACTTCACCTACACCGACATGGACGTGTGGCTCAACGAAAAGCACGTCACCGAAATCGAATGCCTGGTGCCCGACCTGACCGGCGTGGCGCGCGGGAAGATACTCCCGCGCGGTAAATTCACCCAGGAGCGCGGCATGCGCATCCCGGAAGCGGTGCTCGGCATGACCGTCACCGGCAATTACCCAGTCGATGATGCGGCCTACGACCGCGCCATTTCCAGCACCGACCGCGACATGATCCTCAAGGCTGACCCCACCACCATTACCATGGTGCCGTGGGCCAGCGACCCTACCGCGCAGGTGATCCACGACTGCTATTTTGCCGACGGCCGCCTGGTGGACTTCGCCCCGCGCTCGGTGTTGCGCCGCGTGCTCAAGCTGTACGCGGACCGGGGCTGGAAGCCGGTGGTGGCGCCCGAACTGGAGTTTTACCTCACCGCCAAGAACACCGATCCCGATCTGCCATTGCGTCCACCGATCGGCCGCAGCGGCCGCGCCGAAACCAGCCGCCAGGTGTACAGCATCGACGCCGTCAACGAGTTCGATCCGCTGTTCGAGGACATCTACGATTACTGCGAAACGATGAACCTCGACGTCGATACGTTGATCCACGAAATCGGCGCAGGCCAGATGGAGATCAACTTCCTGCACGGCGATCCATTGGGCCTGGCCGACAAGGTATTCTTCTTCAAACGCACCTTGCGCGAGGCGGCGCTCAAGCACGATATGTACGCCACCTTCATGGCCAAACCGATGGCCGGCGAACCCGGATCGGCGATGCACGTGCACCAGAGCGTGGTCGATATCAAGACCGGCAAGAACATCTTCAGCGCCGACGACGGCTCGGCCGCGCCGATTTTCAAACACTACATCGGCGGCCTGCAGCGCTACATGCCGTCGGCGATGGCGATCGTGGCGCCGTACGTCAATTCGTACCGCCGCATCGTGCGCCACACGGCCGCACCGATCAACATCCAGTGGGGCATGGACAACCGCACCGTCGGCTTCCGCGTGCCGGAATCGGGCGTGAACGACCGCCGCGTGGAAAACCGCATCATCGGCGCCGACGCCAACCCCTATTTGGCGCTGGCCGTCACGCTGGCCTGCGGCTACCTGGGCATGATCGATCAGATCGAGCCCACGGCCATGACCACCGACAGCGCCTACGACCTTGACGTGGAACTGCCGCAGGGACTGCCCGAGGCGCTGCAACTGCTGCGCCGCGAAGACCGGCTGCGCACCGTGCTCGGTGAGCGCTTCATCGACGTCTATGCCGCCATCAAGGATCTCGAACACCAGGAATTCATGACCGTCATCAGCCCATGGGAGCGCGAGCACCTGCTGCTGCACGTCTGACCCAGTAACAGATACACGGAGACCAGAACATGACCATCCAGCTCAAAGAACTGTACGACACCGCTGCCATCCAGAAGCTCGACACGGCGCACTATATGCACCCGTTCACCGACCACAAGGCGCTTGGCGCAAAAGGTGCGCGCGTGATGGTGCGCGGCGAGGGCATCTACCTGTGGGACTCGGAAGGCAACAAGATCCTCGATGGCATGTCGGGGCTGTGGTGCGTGAATGTCGGGTACGGCCGCAAGAGCATTTCGGACGCCGTGTACCGCCAGATGGAGACGCTGCCGTTCTATAACAGCTTCTTCAACACCACCAATGTGCCGGCGGTACTGCTGGCCAATAAACTGTCGGCGATTTCACCGGCGCAGTTCAACCACGTGTACTTCACCGGCTCCGGGTCCGAGGCCAACGACACCAACCTGCGCATGGTGCGCCGCTATTGGGACGTATTGGGCTACAAGGAACGCCACACCATCATCAGCCGGCACAATTCGTATCACGGGAGCACGGTGGCCGGCGCCTCGCTCGGCGGCATGACCGACATGCACACCCAGGGCGGCCTGCCGATTCCGGGCATCGTCCACATCGGCCAGCCCAATTACCTGGAGTCGGGGCGCGGCATGACCGAGGACGCATTCGGCATCGAGGCGGCATCGTGGCTGGAGCAGAAAATCCTCGAAGTGGGGGCTGACAAAGTCGCTGCCTTTATCGGTGAGCCGGTGCAGGGTGCGGGCGGCGTGATCATCCCGCCGGCCACGTACTGGCCCGAGATCCAGCGCATCTGCGACAAGTACGGCATCCTGCTCATCGCCGATGAAGTGATCTGCGGCTTCGGGCGGCTGGGGCGCTGGTTCTCGTCCGAACTGTTCGACATCCGGCCCGACCTGATCACGTTCGCGAAGGGCGTCACGTCCGGCTATATCCCGCTCGGCGGCGTGCTGGTGGGCGACCGCGTGGCCGAAGTATTGATCGGGCAGGGCGGCGAGTTCAATCACGGCTTCACCTATTCCGGCCACCCGGTCGCGTGCGCGGCTGCGCTGGAAAACATCCGCATCCTGGAAGAGGAAAAGCTGATCGAACGCGTGGCCGACGATACCGGCCCGTACCTCAAGCAGCGCTTTGCCGAACTGGCCGATCATCCGCTGGTCGGTTACGCCGACAGCTGCGGCTTTGTCGCGGGCCTGAACCTCGTGCGCACCAAGGCCGACAAGCCGCATGACAATGTGCCGTTCGACAGCGAGCTTGGCGTGGGCATGGTGTGTCGCGGCCATATGTTCGGCAACGGCATGATCATGCGCGCCGTGGGCGACCGCATGATCATCGCGCCGCCGCTGGTGATGACGCGCGAGCAGATCGACGAGATGATTACCCTGATCCGGCATTGCCTCGATCTCACCTATGCCGACGTAAAACAGCGCGGCTGGCTACAGGGAGAATGACATGACCGCAGCCTCGTGGCATGACCGCGCCGCCGCCGTCACACCGGACGGCCGCGCCCTGATCGGCGGCCAGCGCGTGTGGGCGCAGGGCGGCCAGCAGTTCGACAACCGTTCGCCCATCGACGGCCGCTCGCTGGGCATGGTGGCGCGCTGCGATGGCCAGGATATCGAAGCGGCAGTGGCCAGCGCCCGCGCCGCGTTCGAGGCGCGCGCGTGGGCCGGCAAGGCGCCGGCGCAGCGCAAGCGCGTCTTGATCAAGTTTGCCGATTTGATCCAGCAGCACGGCGCGGAGCTGGCGCTGCTCGAGACGCTCGACATGGGCAAGCCGATCAAGTACAGCCAGAGCGTGGACGTCGGCGGCGCCGCCAACTGCATCCGCTGGTACGGCGAGGCGATCGACAAGATCTACGACGAAATCGCGCCCACGGCCGACAGCAGCCTGGCCTTGATCACGCGCGAGCCGGTGGGCGTAGTCGGCGCCATCGTGCCGTGGAATTACCCGATGCTGATGGCCGCGTGGAAGATCGCGCCTGCGCTTGCTGCCGGCAACAGCGTGATATTGAAACCTTCAGAAAAATCGCCATTGACCGCGCTGCGCCTGGGCGACCTGGCGCTGCAGGCGGGCATTCCTGCCGGCGTGTTCAACGTGGTGCCCGGCTACGGCAACGAGGCAGGATCCGCGCTGGCATTGCACATGGATGTCGATTGCATTGCGTTCACCGGCTCCACCCCCGTGGGCAAGCAGATCATGCAGATGGCAGGGCAATCGAACCTCAAGCGCGCCTGGATGGAATTGGGCGGCAAGTCGGCCAACATCGTCTGCGCCGATTGCCCGGACCTCGATGCGGCGGTGGCTGCTGCCATCGGCTCGATCTATTTCAACCAGGGCCAGAGCTGCAACGCGCCGTCACGGCTGTTCGTGGAAGAGTCGATCCGGGAGCGCTTCCTGGAAAAGGCGCTGGCCATGATGCCGTCGTTCGCACCGGGCGATCCGCTCGACGAGAACACGGTGATGGGCGCCATCGTCGATGCCACCCAGCTCAATACCGTGATGGGTTATATCGAAGCCGGCAAGGCCGGTGGTGCGCGCCTGCTCGCTGGTGGCGCTCGCGTGCGAGACGGTACCGGCGGATTTTTTGTGGAGCCCACCCTGTTCGACCAGGTGGAGAGCGGCATGACCATCGCGCGCGAAGAGATTTTCGGACCGGTGCTGTCGGTACTGAGCTTTACCGACTTGAGCGACGCAATCAGGCAGGCCAATGGCACCGTGTACGGTCTGCACGCAGCGGTATGGACGTCGGATTTGACGAAAGCGGTGCAGACCTCGCGTGCGCTGCGGGCCGGCACCGTGCACGTGAACCAGTACGACAACGACGACATCACCGTGCCGTTCGGCGGCTACAAGCAGTCGGGCAATGGCCGCGACAAGTCGCTGCACGCGTTCGACAAGTACACCGAGCTGAAAACCACCTGGATCCAGATCGGCTAAACCACCGGGAGAGCGGTCATGACGCAGGCGATGAAGGATTTTCTGCGCGAGCGTAACATCCACGAAGTCGAATGCGTGATCGCCGACATGACCGGTATCGCGCGCGGCAAAATCCTGCCCAAGGACCTGTTCTTGGGCGAGGGCGAAATGCGCCTGCCCAAGAGCGTGCTACTGAATACCGTCAACGGTGAGCAGCCCAACAACCGGCCCTACGTGGGCGTGACCGACCCGGACATGATCTGCGTGCCCGATCCGGCCACCCTGCGGCAAGTGCCGTGGGCGGCGGAAAACGTCGCGCTGGTCATCCACGACTGCCAGAATTTCGACGGCACGCCGGTGGGCCTGTCGCCGCGCGCGGTGCTGCGCCAGGTGCTCAAGCTGTACGCCGGGCAAGGCTGGCAGCCGGTGGTGGCGCCGGAGCTGGAGTTCTACCTGGTGGCGCGCAGCAGCAATCCGCACGAGCCGCTTACGCCGCCGCTGGGGCGCAGCGGCAAGGTGGAATCGGGCCGGCAATCGTATTCGATCGACGCCGTCAACGATTTCGATCCGTTCTTCCTCGAGCTGTCCACCTTCTGCAAGCAGCACCAGTTGGGCGTGGAAACGCTGATCCACGAAGCGGGCGCCGGCCAGATGGAAATCAATTTTACCCACGGCGAGGCGCTGGAGCTGGCCGACCGCGTGTTCCTGTTCAAGCGCGCCGTGCGCGAGACGGCGCTACGGCACGGCATCTTCGCCACCTTCATGGCCAAGCCGATGGAAGCGGAGCCGGGCAGCGCCATGCACATCCACCAGAGCGTGCTCGCTGCAGCCACCGGCGCCAATATCTTCAGCAATGCTGACGGCAGCGCCAGCGGCCTGTTTTTCAGCTATATCGCCGGTCTCGAACAATTCGCGCCGGCGGCCACCTTGCTGTTTGCGCCGCACGTCAATTCGTACCGGCGCCTGTCGCGCTTCATGTCGGCGCCGACCAATGTGCACTGGGGTTACGACAACCGCACCTGCGGGCTGCGCATCCCCAACTCCACGCCGGCCAACCGGCGCGTGGAAAACCGCGTGCCGGGCGTGGACGTCAACCCATACCTGGCCATGGCCGCCACGCTGGCCTGCGGCTACCTGGGCATGACGCAAGGGCTGACCGCCTCGCCGCCGATGGCCGGCAGCGCCGAGCAGGTGCACGACCACCTGCCGCGCAACCTGGAGGACGCGATAAACCGCCTGCGCGAATGCGCGCCGCTGCGCGATATCCTGGGCGACCTGTTCGTGGCAGCATTCTGCGAAGTGAAGGAGCTTGAATTTGCCACCTACAGCCGCGTGATCAGCTCCTGGGAGCGCGAGCACCTGATGCTGCTGGTGTAGGAGGGCGCATGGCTACCCGCGACGGATTGAACTGGCCCCGCGTGCAAGCGCTGGCCGCGCGCGAACGCGGCGACTATATCGCCCGCCATCCGGCATCCCAAGTCCTGGCTGCACAAGCGGCGCAGCACCTGCTGTTCGGCGTGCCGATGCACTGGATGAACGACTGGTCCACGCCGTTCCCGTTGACGGTGGCCGAAGCCTCGGGCGCACACTTTATCGACGCCGACGGCATGCAATATGCCGACTTCTGCTTCGGCGACACCGGCGCCATGTTCGGCCACGCCCCGGCTCCCGTGGCTGCCGCCATCGCGCGCCAGGCCGCGCGTGGCTACACGGCGATGCTGCCTTCAAACGATGCCGCACCGGTGGCAGCAGAACTGGCGCGCCGCTTCGGCCTGCCGTACTGGCAGTTCGCATTATCCGCTTCGGACGCCAACCGCTTCATGCTGCGCTGGCTGCGCGCAGCCACGGGCCGCAGCAAGATCCTGGTATTCAACGGCTGCTACCACGGCACCGTGGACGATGTGTTTGTGGACCTGAAGAATGGCGTACTGGTGCAGCGCGCCAGCCTGCTGGGCCAGGTGCACGACCTGACCGCACACACGGTGGTCGTGGAGTTCAACGACCTGGCTGCGCTGGACGCTGCACTAAGCGCTGGCGATGTCGCCTGCGTGCTGGCCGAACCGGTGATGACCAACGTCGGCATGGTGCTGCCGCAGCCCGGTTACTGGCAGGCGGCAGCGGACATCATCGCGCGCCACGGCACGCTGCTGGTGATCGACGAAACCCACACCATCAGCAGCGGCCCCGGTGGCTATGCGCAAGCACACGGCATGCGGCCCGACGCCGTGGTGATCGGCAAGCCGCTGGCCGGGGGCCTGCCTTGCGCGGCGTACGGCATGACTGAGGAACTGGCGCGCCGGGTGGAACACGCCAAGCGCAGCGCCCCGGCCGGCCACTCGGGCATCGGCACCACGCTGTCGGCCAACATGTTCGCCATGGCCGTCATGCGCGCCAACCTGGAGCAGGTGATGACGGCGGCGGCCTATACACAGATGTTCGCCTTGGCGCAGCAACTGGCCGACGGCCTGCGTGCCAGCATCGCGAAGCACGGTTTGCCATGGTGCGTGACGCAAGTGGGCGCTCGCACCGAATTCCAGTTCGGCCCCGTACCACCGCCTGACGGCAGCGCGGCAATGGCACTGATGGACGAGGAGTTGGAGCAGGCCATCCACCTGACTCTGCTCAATCGCGGCGTACTGATCACGCCATTCCACAACATGCTGCTGGTGTGTCCGGCCACCAGCGAAGAGGATTTGCAGCGCTTGCTACAGGCATTCGACGATTGCCTGGCAGCCCTGCTTTAGAAGCAGTGCTCGAGCGCCGGGAAGCTGCCGTCCTTCACCGCGCCCACGTACGCGGTGATGGCGCCGTCGATGCTGGTCTGGCCGTCCATGAAGTTTTTCACGAAGCGCGCCTTGCGGCCGGGGAAGACGCCGAGCAGGTCGTGCATCACCAGCACCTGGCCCGAGCAGTCGGGGCCCGCGCCGATGCCGATGGTGGGTACGGTCAGCAGGTCGGTCACTTCCTTGCCCAACGCGGCGGGGATGGCTTCGAGCAGCACCACTGCGGCGCCGGCCGCTTGCAGGGCCATGGCGTCGCGCTTGAGCAGTTCGGCGCTGTCGGCGGTTTTGCCTTGTACCTTGTAGCCACCCAGCTGGTGCACCGATTGTGGCGTCAGGCCCAGGTGGGCGCAGATCGGCACGCCGCGCTCGGTCAGGAAGCGCACGGTGTCGGCCAGCCAGGCGCCGCCTTCGATCTTGATCATGTGGGCGCCGGCCTGCATCAGCAGCACGGCGTTGTGGTACGCGGTTTCGGGCGTGCCGTACGAACCGAACGACAGGTCGGCCATGACCATTGCCGACTTGCTGCCGCGCGCAACGGCCGCCGTGTGATAGGCCAGTTCGGCCACCGTGACCGGCAGCGTCGACGGGTGGCCATTGCAGACCATGCCCAGCGAGTCGCCAATGAGCAGGATCTCGACGCCGCAGCGGTCCATCAGCGAGGCGAAGCTGGCGTCGTAGCAGGTGAGCATGGCGATTTTTTCACCGCGTGCACGCAGCTCGGCCAGCGTGTGGATGGTCACTGCCTTGGTGGCGGCCGACTTGGCCGGTGCAGGTGCTGGCACGTTGGCGGCGGGCTTTTGGCTCGCGGCCAGTTCGTTTCCTTGCAAATAACCAGACATGGTAATCCTTTAAAAATGGGGGCAGACGGCGCTAGTGTAGCGGTAACCGCTGGCGTCTGCCCGGAGGTCGAAAGTTGATGCGGTCAGAGGGCGGAGATACCCTGGTCTGCGACTGCCGCAAGAAAATCCTGCGCCGCGCCGTGACCGGGAATATGGATGGCCGGGGCCAGTTCGAGCAGCGGTACCAGCACGAAGGCGCGCTCGGTGATGCGTGGATGCGGCACGCTCAAGGCCGGGGTGTCGATCACGGTGTCGCCATACAGCAGCAGGTCCAGGTCCAGCGTGCGCGGGGCGTTGCGGTAGGGACGTTCGCGCCCGTGCGCCTGCTCGATAGCGTGCAGGTCGCGCAGCAGGGCCTCGGCATCGAGCGTGGTGGCGATGCGCGCCACCGCGTTGATGTAGTCGTCGCCGCTGGAGTCGATGGGGGCCGTGCGGTACAGGCTGGAGGTGGCCATCAGCGTGCAGCCCGCGAGCTTTTGCAGGCGCTCGAAGGCGTCGGCCACGTTGGCGCGGGCGTCGCCAAGGTTGGCGCCGATGCCGATGTAGGCGATGGTGAAGGCGAAGCTGCCTTCATCCGGTTTGGCGATGATGCTCATGACTGCACTCAGTCGTGATCGGAACCCGCGCCGCCGGCACCGCCATTGCCGCCGTTGCCACCATTGCCGGCACCGGGCGTGCCGCTTTCGGCAGCCGCCGCATGACCACGGGCGCGGCTGCGGCGTGGTGCACGCTTGCGCTTGGGCGCTTCGCCGGTGCGGGCCGGCGCATCGGCGTAATCATCGTCACCGGCTGCGCCGGTAGCATCCGGGGCACCGGATGCACCGAAACCGCCAGCGCCACCTGCACGCGAAGCACCTGCACGCGAAACACCGGCAGCACCGGCGCCACCAGCACCAGCACCAGCAGCACGCGGAGGACGCGGCGCCCGGCTGGCGCTGGCGATCAACGCCTCGCGGCCGGCTTCATCGGATTCGTAGAACGCGGTCCACCATTCGCCCAGTTCGGCATCGATTTCGCCCGACGCGCAGCGCAGCAGCAGGAAGTCGTAGCCGGCGCGGAAGCGCAGGTGTTCGAGCAGCTTGTGCGGGGCCTTGCCGGTGCGGCGCTCGAAGCGTGGCTGCATCGACCAGATGTCGCGCATGTCGGTGCCGATCTTGCGTTGCAGCGCCAGTTTTTCAGTTTGCGAATCGAGCACGTCGTCGGCGGCCAGGTGCAGCGCGGGAATCGTCTGCTCGCCGGCTGCGCGGTACGCGGTCCATTTTTCCAGCACCTGGTGCCACAGCAGCGACGCAAACAGGAAGCCGGGCGAGACGGTCTTGCCGACGGCGATGCGGGCGTCGGTCGAGTCCAGCGCCAGCGTGACGAACTTGAAGCCCATCGGCTGCTCCAGCACCACGTCGAGCAGCGGCAGCAGGCCGTGGTGCAAGCCTTCCTTGCGCAGCTGCTGCAGGCAGGCCAGTGCATGGCCGCTCATGAGCAGCTTGAGCATCTCGTCGAACACGCGCGCGGCCGGCACGTTGTCGATCAGCGGCGCCATCAGCGCGATTGGCGCGGCAGTGGTGGGCTCGATCGTGAATTTTAGCTTGGCCGCAAAGCGCACCACGCGCAGCATGCGCACCGGGTCTTCGCGGTAGCGCGCCTCGGGCTGGCCGATGATGCGCAGGGTTTTCGCGCGGATGTCTTCGATGCCGCCGTGGTAGTCGAGTACCTGCTGGTTCGCCGGGTTGTAGTACATGGCGTTGATGGTGAAGTCGCGCCGCACCGCGTCCTCCGCCTGCGAGCCGAAGGTGTTGTCGCGCAGGACGCGGCCATGTTCGTCCTTGGGCGCGTTGTCCGACGTGGTGCCACGGAAGGTGGTCACCTCCAGCAAGTCCTGGCCGAACATCACGTGCACGATCTGGAACCGCTTGCCGATGATGAACGCGCGGCGGAACAGTTTTCGTACCTGCTCCGGCGTGGCGTTGGTGGCGATGTCGAAGTCCTTGGGTTTGACGCCCAGCAGCAGGTCGCGCACTGCGCCGCCCACCACGAACGCTTCGAAGCCGGCTTCCTGCAAGGTGCTGGTGACGCGTACCGCGTTGTTCGACAGCAGTTTCGGATCGATGCCATGCGCGTCCGGACCCAGCACCACGGGGGTATTGGTGTCGCGCACCTTGGTCTTGGTGCCCAGGATTTTGCGGATCAGTTTCTTAATCATTGAACAGTTCAATCAGTTGCCAGCCTTGGGCGGTGGCGTGCGTTTTCAGGGTGGCGTTGGCATTGGTGGCCACCGGGTGGCTCACCAGCGACATCAGGGGCAGGTCGTTGTGCGAGTCGCTGTAGAAGTGGACCGTGTCGAAATCCGCGAAAGTCTTGCCCATCTTGTCCAGCCACGCTTCGGTATGGGTGATCTTGCCCTTGCCCTGGGTGGGCGTGCCCAGCAGCCGGCCGGTGACATTGCCGTCCGCGTCCAACTCGGGCATGGCGGCGATCAGGTGCTCCACGCCCAGCGCGCGGGCGATCGGCTCGGTGACGAAATGGTTGGTGGCCGTGACGATGGCGACCAAATCTCCGGCATCCTGGTGCTGCTTGAGCAGCGCCAGCGCGGCGGGGCGGATGTTGGGCACGATCACCTCGGTCATGAATTGCGCACGCATCTCGTCCAGTTTGGCGCGTGGGAACCGGGCCAGCGTACCGAGCGCGAATTCGAGATATTCCACCGGGTCGATGGTGCCGGCCTGGTACTGGGCGTAGAAGGCATCGTTGCGGCGGGCGAACTCGACGGCATCGACAGCGCCGAGGCGGACCAGGAACTCGCCCCACTCGTGGTCGGAGTCGATGGGCAGCAGGGTGTGGTCGAGGTCAAATAAGGCGAGTTTTTTCATTCTTTTGCTTCCGCCTGCAACCACTCGCGCAACAGCGGCAGCGTGATCGGGCGTTGGGTTTCCAGTGAATATTGATCCAGCGAATCGAGCATGGTCGAAAGGGAACTCATGTCTCGCTGGAAATGAGATAAGAGGTAGGGTATCACGCCCGGCGACAGCGTCAAGCCGCGCGCGGTGGCGGCCGCACCCAGGGCGGCGACCTTTTCATCGTCGGTCAAGCCATGCACCTGGTAGATCAGGCCCCAACCCATGCGGGTGCGCAAATCTTCGCGCACCGGCAACACCGCCGGGGCCACCGCGCCGCTGCACACCATGAAGGCATTGTTGGCGCGGATTTCGTTAAACAGGGCAAAGGCGTCGATCTGCGCGACCGGCGACAGCTTTTCGCAGTCGTCGAGCAGGTACAGGTCAACGTCGGGGGAATAGACGAATTCGGTTTCGATCGAGAACGGCGAGATGTAGCGCGCACGCAATTGCTCGGCCTCGCCGCCGGCCGAGGCCAGGGCTTTCAACAGGTGGGTCTTGCCCACGCCCGCGTTACCCCACAGATAGGCGAAGTGCTCGCGCGCCGTGCGCGAGGCGAACTGGGCCAGCAGCGCCATTGCCTCGGCATTTTGGCCAACCTCGAAGGCGTCGAGGCTGTGCGGCTGGTCCGCGCCCAAATCGAGCACCAGCTGCTTCATGGTGTTCGTCCTGTTGTGTTCATCTGCATAACGTCGTGCTTGTCATTTTTCTTGTTAACGTTATGCATTATAGAAGGTGCCGCCCCCACAACTGGCCGAAACGCTGTTTGTTTTCGCTTCCACGAGCAGAAAAATGGCGGCAAATGGCATAAAAAGGGATTTTGACGGGGCAGTTTGATAAAATAGCGGATTGACCGGGCCATAAAAACGGTCTCCGCCTTCTATTTTACCGCCTCCGCTGCGAAATACACCATGAGCCAACCTTCAAATGTTTCCCTGTCCTACCGTGACGCCGGCGTCGATATCGATGCTGGTGACGCCTTAGTCGAAGCGATCAAGCCATTTGCCAAGCGCACCCTGCGCGAAGGCGTGTTGGGCGGCCTCGGTGGTTTCGGCGCCATGTTCGAGATCAGCAAGAAGTTCAAGGAGCCGGTCCTGGTCTCGGGCACCGACGGCGTGGGCACCAAGCTCAAGCTGGCGTTTGAGCTGAACCGTCACGACACGGTCGGCATCGACCTGGTGGCCATGAGCGTCAATGACATCCTGGTGCAGGGCGCCGAGCCGCTGTTCTTCCTCGACTATTTCGCCTGCGGCAAGCTCGACGTGGCCATCGCCACCGACGTCATCAAGGGCATCGCCCAAGGTTGCGAACAAGCCGGTTGCGCGCTGATCGGCGGCGAAACCGCTGAAATGCCAAGCATGTACCCGGCCGGCGAATACGACCTGGCCGGTTTCGCGGTCGGTGCGGTGGAAAAATCGCAAATCATCGACGGCACCAAGATTGCCCCGGGCGACATCATCCTGGGCCTGGCCTCGTCGGGCGTGCACTCCAACGGTTACTCGCTGGTGCGCAAGATCATCGAAGTCGCGAAACCGGACCTGGAAGGCGACTTCCACGGCCGCAAGCTGGCCGACGTGCTGATGCAGCCTACCCGCATCTACGTCAAGCCGCTGCTGGCGCTGATGGCGTCGCTGGAAGTCAAAGGCATGGTCCACATCACCGGTGGCGGCCTGGTCGAAAACATCCCACGCGTGCTGCAGCCTGGCCTGGTAGCCGAGCTGGACGGCAAATCGTGGACCATGCCACCGCTGTTCACCTGGCTGCAACAGCACGGCGGCGTGGCCGACGCTGAAATGCACCGCGTGTTCAACTGCGGTATCGGCATGACCGTGATCGTCTCGCAAGAGAACGCGGCAGCAGCGATTGCCCAGCTGGAAGCAGCTGGCGAAACCGTGTACACCATCGGCAAGATCCGCGCGCGCGTGGGTGACGAGCACCAGACTATCGTGGTGTAACACGGTATTGGTCGTGTCGAAAAAAAGCCGTTCAGCTGCTGAACGGCTTTTTTTACGACGGTTGTCGATGGTGCGGATCGGCCGCCTGTTTTATTTCCATGTCGGCAAGCGTTTGGCACACCTGGCTATTGAGTTCGATAAACTCGCTCCAGCTATACACTTTGGCATAGTGGGTGTCGTAATGGAGCTCCACCCGGCAAATATCTGGACGCTGCGCATAGATCGTGCAGCCTTTCGAGGTAGTGTCGTAATGCCGGCATGTGCCATCGCCGCGATCGAGAAAGCGGGTTGCTTCCGCCATATCGACTTTTTGGCAGCATAGGCCGCATTGCGAACAGGGGAACGGCTGCCGCATGGCGGGCCGCTCCTCTCCGGTTGAAAACGTGGTCACCGGTACGCCAGCTTTCAGGCGGCCAGGCCGGAGATTTCGTTGACGCGTTTCTCGGTCGCCAACAACAGGTTGCCGTCCTGGTCCAGGATCGGCGTGTCGATCATTGCTTTCAGCAACTGGGCAAATTTCACCGAGCGCATCACCGCCTCGCGCGCTTCAACCGGGAAGCGCCGGAAGTCCTCGCCATGGTTGCCAATGGCGCCGTCGAGATCGCTGACGGCGCGCCGCAGATGGCTGCTGATTTTCGAGAACGTGACATTTGCCAGCGCCGATACGTGCTCAATGGTGGCAAGTTTTTTGGACATCAACTCGGCTTCGTCGCGCACGGTTCTTGCCTGCTCCATGTTGCTGCGCGCATTGTTCAGTGCTTCCTCCCCCTTGTTGCCGACAATGTGGCCGAAGATGGCCAGGGCCGGTCCCATTACGATGCCGCCCAGCACCATGCTGCCCAATGCCATACCGCCGCCGCCGGCCGCCAGGGAGCCGCCGCCGAGCCAGGCCAGGGTGGCATTGGTCGCTGCCGCGCCGGTCAGCGTGGAGATCGCGGTGCCGGTGCTGGCGGTCGCCAGCAGCATGGTGCCGTTGTAGGCGCCAAACGCCAGCGCGGCGCCGCCACCGAGGCCGGAGCCCAGCCCCAGGCCCGAGCTTTTCAGCAAGGCGTAGTCATCGCGCAATTCCTGCAGCGACACCGAAGAAAAATCCCCGAGATTTAATTTGTCGAGTTCAGGGGTATGAATTTCCTCGACATGCTTGAGGCGGCCAAAGCTGGCAATAAAGTCGGCGATGATGCCGTTGAAAGCGCGCAACTTGCGGGTGCCATAGTCTTCCAGCACCGCGTTGGTTGCCTTGCGTTGCGTCTCGACTTTTTCGCTGGCGGCATTGGCGATCGACCGGGCGCTGTCATTGATGTCGCCGGCCTTGTTGTGGTCAATGGCGCCACTCACGCCTTTGTAAGCGCCGTACAGTGCGGAGCCGATGGCGATAC
The DNA here is from genome assembly GCF_009295655.1 of Duganella sp. FT27W. NCBI lineage: Bacteria > Pseudomonadati > Pseudomonadota > Betaproteobacteria > Burkholderiales > Oxalobacteraceae > Duganella > Duganella sp. FT27W. The sequence goes on along the minus strand of NZ_WHIV01000006.1, from coordinate 129,822 downwards.
CGCCAAGAATGATTGGGATAGGCATGATGTTGCTCCTTATTCGAGAATGATGGCGAGGGTCTTCTGTGCTTCGCGGTGCGTGCATTGGGCGCGCTCCAGCAAATCGGTGAAGACATGGTTTTCCAGCTGGTAGTGATATTTGACTTCGTCCAGCAACTGCCAGGTGATCGCTGAAATGGTGCCTTGCGCAAGGGCCAGCAGCATCAGTTCAAACAGCATCACCTTGGGCACCGCTGGCGTCGCGGCCTGCTGGCCCTTGACGATATCGCGCAGGACATCGAATGCGGCGGTGGCGCGGGCTGCGGCATCTTCCAGCGTGCCTACGGGAAGCTTGTCCAGCCGCTTGAGCATTGCGTTTTCGATGTGGTTTGCGTTGCGGGCGCCGGTGAACAATGCGAACATTTTTCCATTGCTGCTCAGGTCGCACTGCCACACCAGTTCATTGATGGCATCCAGGTCGCGCTGTTCGCGGTGGATGAACAGCGTGGTCGAAAACGACGGATGGGCGCCACCGCCCCGGGTCGTTTCCGTGTCGTTGCGCGAGACCGGCTTGTCGGCCAGGGTCAACAATTCCGCGATGCTCAGAAAGATGCGTTTGTCTTCCGGCGATAACTGCTTCAGTAGCATGAATAACTCCAGCAAATGGATGTGTGAAAAGAATCGTATGGATTACAGGCACAGCGGCTGGTCCGACAGCATGAAGTCGTCGAACCCCGCCAGGGTCTCGAACTGCAGGTGCTTGCCCAGCAGCGTGGCGTAATGATTGATGGCGGCCGCCAGCGCGTCGGTGTTGCCATTAGCTGTTGCTTCGACTGCGGCGAACAGCGAGCGCGTGTCGTGATGCAATTGGGCGAATTCGCGTGCGATGAACGCGTCGAGCGCAGCCTGCTCCTCCGCGATGCGGGCCCGTGCACTGGTTTCGATGGCACGCACGCGCGCCAGGTTCTCACCGGAAGCACGGGCCCCTTTCGCTGCATCGACCGCACTTTGGTAGAACAGGGATGAGAGCGTATAACCCACCATGCCGCCGATGGCCGCACCGACAAACGGAATGGGAATGGCGATCTGGCCGAGCGCCGCCATCATGCCACTCGATAGCAGGCCCGCGCCTTTTTCGCCGACCTCCATTAACAGTTCCGTTTCGTCGATGTCGCCTTCGACATACCGCTTGATGGTGCAGCCCAACGAGACACAGACCGCAACCACCATCGTGGGGGCGCTGGTGTTGGCCAGACCGCGCAGGGCCTGGTGGGACGACTGTTGCATGCCGGCCTTGATGAAGGCGCCGGCAGCGGCTGTTCCATAGCCGAACGCCCCCGCTTTCAACGCATCCTGTCCCACTTCCACGCCGGCCTGGCGCAGGGTCGTTTCGCCCTGCACGACCGCGAAGGAATTTTTGAGCAGGGAAATGCAGCCACCGATCAGTGCACCGAATTTTGCGCCTTCCACACCTGCCCGATGGCTGGTACGGGCCATGTCGCGCAAGGTTGCCAGCTCGGGGTGTTTGCGGTAAAAAATCGCCTGTTCCGTCGTCAGGCCGCTGTCGCGGATATTGCCGGCCAGTTCATCGTAGTTGGCCGCTTCAGCGCGGAGTTTGGCCGCCACGTCCGCCTTGCCGTGTTGTTCCACTGCCGCCGCACGCTCCCGCAACGCTTCCGCTTGTTGCTGGCAAATCGCCTTCGCTTCCGTGTACTGCTCTGACGGTAATTCGAGCAACACGCCGCGGTAGCGGGCAAACTTGCCGTCAGGACGCGCAATTGCCTTGAGCAACTGGTCGGGATGACCGACAAATTTCATCTGGGCCTGGGTGCCCTCGATGATCTTGCCGTCGATGAGCTGGACACGATCAACGACATTGTGGTTCCTGCCGTACTGTGACAGGTCATCGCTGCGCGAGCTGCGCACCGGGGAGCGCTTGATGATGGCCTCGGCATTGTCGCGGCTGGTGGCAGCAATTTCGGCGGAGAAGCCCGCTTGCTGCTTGATGTTGTCGAGCGCCGCTTTTTCCGAATCGGTGCAGACCTGATATTGCGCGATGCCGGCCAGACTTCGGGAAAATGTCTGACCTGTCTGGTAATCGACACCTTGGTAGCCCTTGATAAATTCGGCACTGGCATTACCGAAACGTTCCACGGTTTCGCGTGCCGACAGCGCCACGCCAGCGCGTATCGCACCGGCGCGGCGTTCGCCTTCCCGCGCTTGCTGCTGTACTGTTTCGGTGCTTGAATGACGCGTGGCTTCAGGAATACTCATATTTTCGCCTGGTGGAAATCAGTGGGGGAAGTGGACATGAAAACATTGTCTTTCATGGCGACGACAACTTGTGTCGCAGCAATGTCGGGTAGGCAGGCTCACGCCGGATATTGCGGATCTTGTTGCCAAAACCGTTTAACCACCATTGCAATTGTTCGGTATCGACCAGCGTTGCACTGACGTCCATGCAGCCATCATGTTCGACAATCTGCTGGTCATGCGACAGCGGTGACTCTCGCAAATGGCGTCCGGCATCGCTGTCGATACAAAAGCTCAGGCAGATATGCTGGCCATTACCCATGCCCATGTTCCCTTCTGCATCGTATTGCTCGAGGTCGAAATCAGACGGACGCTCGAACGTCCGGTCCGTCATGCGGGCTGAGGCAATCCGATGCAGTGCCAGTGTTCGCTCATTGTCGTAGCCTGCATAGCGACACACCAGATACAGCCGAACACCTTGCTGAGCTAAGCCTAGCGGCATCACGCTGGCACACTTGTGCTGGCCGGCGGCATTGCGGTATTCGATGTCCAGCCAGACATCGGCATACAGCGCATTGCTGACACTCTCGAAGATGTCGGGGTCGATTTTTGGTGGCAGCAGCGGTTGCGTGGCACTGACAACGCACACCTTCCTGAGCCAACGCTGTGCTGGCTTTTCGGGGCTAGTCGTCTCAAAATTGGAACGCGCTTGTTGGAAAAAGCCTTCCATAGACTTCATCAACCGGCTTGGGAGCAAATTGCGCAGTTGTTGCTCAGCGAGCAGGAGCAGCAGTGATTCCTGCTCGCTGAGCACAGGCAGCGACAGTCCACTGGCGTGCTCTTTCCAGCGATAGCCATAGGGCTTGCTGCGTTCGTCGCGTTCGATGTCAAAATGCTCGGTCAGCATATCCAACTGGCGTTGGATGGTGCGGAGATCACGCTCCACTCCCGCGTTCAGCAACTGTTGATGCAACTGCACAGCGGTGATGCGCCGCTTTCGCGGAATCCGACGGAGCAACTCAATGGTGACGAGCGTGGTTTCGAGAGACTGAGGGCGCTTGGACATTCGATCAGGGGCAAGACGACAGCCGCGCCTCGCGCTGGCATCTCACCATAATGTTAGTGAACTGACTATAGCATATCAGTTCTAAAATGCAACATTATTATTTTAATTTGGAAACATTATGTGATTTTAGGCATGCTACAACACTATGCTCTCAGAATGCGCGTAACCGGCGCCGGCCGCAGCCGGAACGCATCGGGCATGCCCGACCCCAGCAGCGGGCGCAGATACATGCGGAACGCATCGGTCACATCGGTGCCGCTGGCGCTAATGAATTCGTCCTCCATCACCCGCGTCTTGCCGGCCACGTCCTGCAAGGCCTGCAATTCGTAATCGACCGAGTAGAAGCCGGTGCGCTTGATGGCGACCGAGCCGTCGCGGTCGCCCCACATGGCGAACTGCACCGCTTTTTCTCCCACTTCGCGCGCCTCGCGCTGATCGACGTCCGAGACGCAGCCGATGAACGAGCGCTGCAAGTAGCCGAAGGTATCGCCGCGCACGCGCTTGATGCCAAGCTTGGCCTTGATCTCGTCGCACAGCAAATCGGCCAGCGCACCGGTGCCCGACAGTTGCACATTGCCGTGGGCGTCGCGCTCGACTTCCTGCGACAGCAGGGTGGCGATTGCCGCGCCCGAGGCGTCGTGGATGCCCTCCGATACTGCCACCACGCAGCGTCCGTAGCGCGCATACACATCTTTGACGTCGCGCAAAAACTGGTCGAGAGAAAACACCCGTTCGGGCAGGTAGATCAGGTGCGGGCCGTCGTCCGGGAATTTTTTGCCAAGGGCGGCAGCGGCAGTGAGGAAACCGGCATGGCGGCCCATCACCACGCCGACATAGACGCCGGGCAGCGCGGCATTGTCGAGGTTGGCGCCGGCAAACGCTTGCGCGACGAAGCGCGCAGCGGACGGAAAGCCCGGCGTGTGATCGTTGCCGACCAGGTCGTTGTCGATGGTCTTGGGGATGTGGATGCAGCGCAGCGCGTAGTTGGCCTGTTGCGCCTGCTCGCTGACGATGCGCACGGTGTCGGACGAATCGTTGCCGCCGATATAGTAAAACTGCTCGATCTCGTGGGCGCGCAGCACCTTGAAGATTTCGGCGCAGTAGGCCATATCGGGCTTGTCGCGGGTGGAACCTAGCGCCGATGACGGCGTGGCGGCTACCATTTCCAGGTTCTGGCTGGTTTCGCGCGTCAAGTCCACCAGGTTCTCGTCGATGATGCCGCGCACGCCGTGCATGGCGCCGTACACGCGGGTGCAGTCGCGAAAGCGCCGCGCTTCGAGCACCACGCCGGCCAGCGACTGGTTGATCACGGCGGTGGGCCCGCCCCCTTGCGCTACCAGGATTTTGCCTGACGTCATGGTGTCTCCTCCATTATCAAGAAACCTGACTATACCCGTCCTAGCGCCCCGCGCCGATCTGCTTGTCGAGGAATTTTTCCACCCGGCCCCAGAAGTCGATGCGGTTCTTTGGCAGCGCCCAGCCGTGGCCTTCCTCTTCGTACTCGACCCATTCCACGTTCGGATTGGTCTGCCTGACGGCCTTGTAGAACTTGGTGCCATGGGGCAGCGGCACGCGGCGGTCGGCGCCGCCGTAGGCCAGCAGCAGCGGTTGCTTGATCTCGGCTGCGCGCAGCAGCGGCGACGTTGCCTTGAACTGGTCGGCATCCTTGACCTGGTCGCCGACCAGTTGCGGCATGCCGTACTGCTTCCAGGTTTCGGAGAGGTCGGACGTGAAGTTCCAGTGGCCGTCGTACATCATGTTGATGTCGGTCACGCCCACCCAGTTGATGCCGCACTGGTACAAGTCCTTGTCGTTGATCAGGCCCATCAGCGTGGCATAGCCGCCGTAGCTGGCGCCGGCAATGCAGATGCGCCTGGGATCGGCCGTGCCCTGGGCAATCGCCCAGCGCGCGCCGTCGGCGATATCGTCCTGCATTTTCAGGCCCCATTGTTTCCAGCCGGCGCGGAAATGCTTGTTGCCGAAGCCGGTGCTGCCGCGATACTCGGGTTCCAGCACCGCGTAGCCGCGCGAGGCCAGGAACTGGCTGTCCGCGTTCCAGCCCCAGCTATTGCCGCGCACATGCGGGCCGCCGTGCACCAGCACCACCAGCGGCAAGTTCTTGCCGTCGCCCTTGGGCACGGTGAGCCAGGCCGGAATGGTCAGGCCATCGCGCGCCTTGTAGTGCACCAGGGTCTGGCGCGCCATTTGTTCGGGCTTGATCTTCGGATGGCTGCCGCCCACCGTGGTCAAACTGCCGGTCTCGCTGTTGTAGAGCAGGGTGCGCGACGGGAACTGGTCGGCATAGGCAATCACCAGCACCCACGGCGTTTCGGACCGGGTGGGCACGCTCAGCAGGTTGACGGTGTTGGGCAGCATGGCGTCGATCTTTTCCTGCATCGCCTGCATGCCGGCATCGAACCAGGTGGTGCCGCTGGCATCGGCCAGGTAGCGCACGCCGAGCAGCTTGCCGTTGGCGGTGACCAGGCTGCCGCTAAAGTCGTAGCCGTCGATCTGTACCAGCGGCTGCGGCGCCACCTGGTTGGTGGCCAGGTCGTATTTATGCAGCGACGTGGTGTCCTTGCCGGCGTGGGTGACCACGTACAGCGTGCCGTCCGGGCCGAAGGCGCGTGGCGAGAATCCGTCCTTGCCGCCGGTATAGGTGTTGTACGAGGCCAGTTCGCGCCAGGTGCTGGTGGCCGGATCGCGGTACTGGATCGTGCTGATGCCTTTTTTGGACGTGGTGACGATGCGCGGCTCACCCTTGTCGTCGAGCAGCCACCGCTTGCTGTCATCGGGGGCGCCGGTCACCGGCGTCGCCCGCCCGGTCAGGGTATTAAGACGCAACAGGCCCGTCTCGTGCACCTGGCTGGCCCCCGACATCTCGGGCCGCACCACGTACACGAACTCGCTGTCCTGCGCGGCCTTCTGGCCCAGCAGATAGGTATTGGCCGGCAACATGTCGCGGTTGCGTATCATGCTGCCGCCGGTAAACAGCGACTTGCCGCTGCGGCTGGCCAGCTGGATGAACTTGCTGGCGTCGCGGTTGATCGCGTACAGGCCCGGACCGTAGCGCGCATCGCCCTGACCCACGGTGCGGTCGGTGGCGGTAAACACCAGCCGCTCGTCATTGACCCACTGGAAACTGCCGATGTCGGCATCGCCAAAGGTGGCCACCACCTTGACGCTGGTGTCGGCCAGCGTGACCACCGCCAGGCGGTCGCGCTGGTCCTTGCTGCCGATGCGCACCGCCAGGTATTTGCCGGTGGGCGAGAGCAGGGCGCCGCTGAACTCGGGGTTTTCAAAGAAGTCGGTGATCGGCGGTCGCTGGGCGACCGTGGCTGGCGCCGGCTCGGCGGCGTGCGCCAGCGTGGCAAGTGGGGCGCTGGCCACAACAGCGGCCAGTACTGTGTAGCGGGCGCAGCGTGCGAAAACTCGGGTGGAGCGCATAGTGATAGAGAGAAATTGTTAAGCTCTCAACAATACCATTCAGTTATCATAAAAGCCATGAAATTATTTCTCAGGCGCACGAATATAGTCCACTAGCGCACTCGTCTGTGAGTCTTGTGGCGGCGTCAGCAGGCTCACCACCACCATCACCAGGAGGCCCGCCGGCACGCCGAAAATCCCGGCCGACGTGGGGGCGATATGGAACCATTGGCCAGTGACACTGCCGCCCAGCACCGGGTTGGCGTGCAACATGTAGTACAGGCATACGGCAAAGCCGGCGATCATGCCGGCCACGGCGCCCTGGTGGTTGGCGCGCTTCCAGAACACGCCGAGCACCAGCGCCGGGAACAGGGTCGAGCCGGCCAGCGAGAATGCCGCGCCCACCAGCGAGATGATGTCGCCGGGCCGCTGCGAGGCGGCGTAGGCGGCAATAAAGGCCACGCCGAGCAGCAGCAGCTTGGAAATCGTCACGCGCTTCTGGGTGGACGCGTGGCGGTCGACGATCTTGTAATAGATGTCGTGCGACAGCGCATTGGAAATCGCCAGCAGCAGGCCGTCGGCAGTGGACAGCGCGGCAGCCAGGCCGCCAGCGGCCACCAGGCCCGAAACCACGTACGGCAACCCGGCGATTTCGGGCGCGGCGAGCACCAGCACGTCGGCGTCGATGGTGATTTCGGCCAGTTGCACCACGCCGTCGCGGTTGACATCGGTGATGCTGAACAGCGGCGTCAGTTTATCGACATTGGCCCAGTACGACACCCAGCCGGGCAGGTGGTTGAAGTCGCTGCCGACCAGCGCCGTATAAATATCGTATTTCACCAGGACCGCCATCGCCGGAATGGTGAGGTAAATGAGCAGGATGAAAAACAGCGCATACACCATCGACTGCCGCGTCTCGTGCACCGACGGCGTGGTGTACGCGCGCATCAGGATGTGCGGCAGCGCCACCGTGCCCAGCATCAGGCAGAACACCAGCGCGACGAAATTGTTGCGCTTGATGGCGGAGGTCTCGGCGTCGCCCGCGTACGGTTCCGCGTGCGGGTTGATCGGACGGGCCCGGGCCAGGTTGTAGGCATGGGCTTCGGCCCATTCGCTGGCGGCGATTTCCGGATTCTTCGGGTAGGCGATCAGCGCCCGTTCGGCGCTGCGGATGTCGAGCAGCGAGGCGTTGCGGGTTTTCACCTGGTCGAGCCGGCGCTGGGCGTCGCGCCGGCCCGCTTCCCACGAGGCGGGCAAGTTGTCGAGCCGCTGCTGGTAATCGTCGGCGCGCTGCTGGAAGATGGCGCGCACCTCGGCCTCTTTCGGATCGGCCTGCAACACCGCCTCGCGCGCGCTGAGCTTGGGTAGCAGCTTGCCGTAGGCTACTTGCGGGATCGGATTGTCGCTGAGCTTGATCGACATCCAGATCGCCGGCAACAAAAAGGCGACCAGGATGATGATGTATTGCGCCACCTGGGTCCAGGTAATCGCCCGCATGCCGCCCAGGAACGAACAGACCAGGATCGACGCCAGCCCCAGGAAAATCCCCACGGAAAAATCGACGCCGGTAAAGCGCGACGTGATCAGTCCCACCGCGTAAATCTGCGCCACCACGTACGTAAACGAAACGATGATGGTGGCCATGACCGCCATGATGCGCACCACGCGCCCGGCCGGGTTGTCTTCGCCATTCGCTCCACCGACGCCGCCGAAGCGCATGGCAAGAAAATCGGGAATCGTGTACTGGCAAAACTTGCGCAGGTATGGCGCGATCAGCAAGGCGACCAGCACGTAGCCCCCGGTCCAGCCCATGATGTAAGCGAGGCCATCGAAGCCGTGCAGGTACAGGCCGCCGGCCAGGCTGATGAAGCTCGCTGCCGAAATCCAGTCGGCAGCAGTGGCCATGCCGTTGAACATGGCCGGCACCTTGCGCCCCGCCACGTAGTATTCAAGCACGTTGGACGTGCGGCTCAGCACCCCCAAAATCGCGTACAGCACGATAGTGGCAAACATGAACAGGTAGCCGATCCAGATGCGCGGCATGCCTTCCTGTTCCAGCAGCGTGAGGGAAAGCAAAAAGCCGCCGAAGCCGGCGGTAAACAGCAGGTAGTAGCGCCGCAGTTTGCTGACGAAGCTGCGCTCTGTCATGGTTTAACCTTTGCAGCGGCGCGGGCCTGGCGGTCGAGCCGGCGCATGCGCCAGGCATAGAAGCCGATGATGGCCAGGTACACCAGCGACGCGCCTTGCGCGGCCAGGTAAAACGACAGCGGCCAGCCGAAGATCGACAGGTTGTTCAGTTCGCGCGCAAAAAACGCCGCGCAAAACGTGGTGATCAGCCACAGCAGCAGTAACCAGCCGGTCATGCGGCGGGTCTGTTGCCAGTGGTGGCGGCGAATGGTTTTATCCATGCTTTATCCTTGGCTATCCAAAGTGGGGCGGCTCATCGGGCGCATCTGGCGGATCGGCTGGCAGCGGGAAGGTCAGGCGGAACAGGCTGCCCGGCAACTTGGCCAGTTGTACGCGCGGATTGTTGAACACATCCACCTCGGCGCCGTGCTGCTGGGCGATTTCGCGCACGATGGCCAAGCCCAGGCCGCTGCCTTCGGCAGTGTTGCCGAGTATGCGGTAAAACCGCTCGAACACGCGGGTGCGCTCGGCCGGTGGAATGCCGGGGCCCGTGTCTTCCACTTCCAGCAGCGCATGGTCTTCGATATCGACGCGCACCCGCACGGTAACGCTGCCGCCGGCCGGCGTGTAGCGCAGCGCGTTGTCGATCAGGTTGGACAGCAGCTCGCGCAGCATGGTCGGGTCGCCGGCGATGTGCACCGGTGCTGGCGGCTCTTCGTAGCCGAGGTCGATCTGCTGCACGAACGAGGCCTGCACCCAGTCGTGCACGGTGCTGCGCGCCAGCGCCGACAGTTCCAGTTGCACCATGCTGGAGCCGGCCTGCGGCTGGTTTTCCGCGCGGGCCAGGGCCAGCAGCTGGTTGACCAGCCGCGTGGCCGATTCCGAGCTCTTGGCCAGTTGCTCGAGCGAGCGGTGGATTTCGCCGCTGTCGGTCTGGCGCAGCGCCAGCTCGGACTGCATGCGCATGCCGGCCAGCGGCGTGCGCATCTGGTGCGCGGCGTCGGCAATAAACCGTTTTTGCATCTCGATGGTGTGGCCGAGCCGTTCGAGCATTTCGTTGAGCGAACCGACCAGCGGCGAAATTTCCTCCGGCACCAGGTTCGAGGCGATGGGGCTGAGGTCGTCCGACCCGCGTGCGCGTATCCGTTCCTGCAACTGCGCCAACGGAGAGAGCCCGCGCGACAGCGCAAACCACACCAGGGCCAGCACGATGGGCAGGATGATGAACTGCGGCAGGATCACGCCCTTGATGATCTCGTTGGCGAGCTGGGCGCGCTTTTCCAGTGTTTCGGCCACTTGCACCAGCGCCAGCGGCGGATGGGGCGAGGGGGCGCTGTCGCTGGGTTCCACGCGGATATGGATGTAGGCAACGCGCACCGGCGTGCCATGCATGGTGTCGTTGCGGAAGCGCACGCTGCCGGCGCGGGCCTGGTCTTCGTCGGGATCGCTGCCGGGGTGGGGCAGGTCGCGGTCGCCGTCGATGGCGTCGCCGTGCGGCCCGAGGATCTGGAAATAGATGTTATCGACATCGTCGGCGCGCAGGATGTCGCGCGCGGCGCCGGACAAGCCCCGGATCAGCTTGCCATCGACCGAGCGCACCTGCTGCGCCAGCACGGTCACGCTGTCTTCCAGCGCATGGTCGAACGGCTGATTGGCGATCGACTTGGCCACCAGGTACGTAATCGCGATGCTCATCGGCCACAGCAGCAGCAGCGGCGCCAGCATCCAGTCGAGGATCTCGCCGAACAGCGAGCGTTGCATGCTCTCGTCGGGCTCGACGACAGGCGGCTGGTACTCGGGGGCGTCGTCTCCCGCGTCGGCCGCCTGGTGGCTCACTTGACCGCGTCTCCGGCTTCGACGGCGGCAGCCTTCGCTTCAGAATATTTTTCCAGGCAATAGCCGAGACCGCGCACGGTGACGATGCGCACGCCGCCCACCTCGATCTTCTTGCGCAGCCGGTGCACATATACCTCGATGGCGTTGTTGCTCACCTCTTCTCCCCATTCGCACAGGTGATCGACCAGTTGCTCCTTGGAGACCAGGCGGCCGGTGCGGGCCAGCAGGATTTCCAGCAAGCCCAGCTCGCGCGCCGACAGGTCCAGCATCTGCTCGTTGATATAGGCGCTGCGGCCCACCTGGTCGTACGACAGCGGACCGTGCTTGATCACGGTGGCGCCACCACCGGCGCCACGGCGGGTGAGGGCGCGCACCCGCGCTTCGAGTTCCGATAGCGCAAACGGCTTGGCCATGTAGTCGTCGGCGCCCAGGTCGAGGCCGTTGACGCGCTGCTCGATCGAGTCGGCTGCAGTGAGGATCAATACCGGCAGCAGCGAACCGCGCGAGCGCAAGCGGCGCAGCACTTCCAGGCCCGACAGCTTGGGCAGGCCCAGGTCGAGGATCAGCAGGTCGAATTCCTGGGTGGAGAGGGCGGTATCGGCCTCCTGGCCGTTGCGCACGCAATCGATGGCGTAGCCGGACTGGCGCAGCGAGCGGGTAAGCCCGTCGGCGAGAACGCCGTCATCTTCGGCAAGTAATATACGCATGTGGATACTCCGGGTGCACTGGGGCAAAGACTCAAGCCGGTATTGTGTTGGATTTTTTGCTTGCTGGCGAATTTTTGCACGGCGCCCGGGCGTCGCCAAAATTAATCGACATTTCAATCAAATCGCGCTTGCGCTCATCACTGTTTTTTTATACAGTACTACCTGTACCGACAAATTGTCACCACCAACTGGTTGAAAGCACATTATGGACGATAAAAAAGCTGTAGTACCCGCATCCGAGAAAGCCAAGGCGCTGGCCGCCGCGCTGGCTCAGATTGAGAAGCAGTTCGGCAAAGGTTCCGTCATGCGCATGGATGCCAGTGCGCCTATCGAAGAAGTACAAGTGGTCTCCACCGGTTCGCTGGGCCTGGACGTGGCGCTGGGCGTCGGCGGCCTGCCGCGCGGCCGCGTGGTGGAAATCTACGGTCCTGAATCCTCGGGCAAAACCACGCTCACCCTGCAAACCATCGCGGAAATGCAAAAACTGGGCGGCACCTGCGCGTTCATTGATGCCGAGCACGCACTGGACGTCACCTACGCCCAAAAGCTGGGCGTCAACCTGAGCGACCTGCTGATCTCGCAACCGGACACCGGCGAACAAGCGCTGGAAATTTGCGACGCCCTGGTGCGTTCCGGTTCCGTTGACATGGTCGTGATCGACTCCGTCGCCGCGCTGACCCCACGCGCCGAGATCGAAGGCGACATGGGCGATTCGCTGCCAGGTTTGCAAGCACGTTTGATGTCGCAAGCACTGCGCAAGCTCACCGGCTCGATCAACCGCACCAACACCCTGGTCATCTTCATCAACCAGATCCGCATGAAAATCGGCGTCATGTTCGGCAGCCCGGAAACCACCACCGGCGGTAACGCGCTGAAGTTCTACGCCTCCGTGCGCCTGGACATCCGCCGTACCGGTTCGATCAAGTCCGGCGACGAAGTCATCGGTAACGAAACCAAGGTCAAGGTCGTCAAGAACAAGATCGCGCCACCGTTCAAGGAAGCGCACTTCGACATCCTGTACGGCGCCGGCACGTCGCGCGAAGGCGAAATCCTGGACCTGGGCGTGGAAGCGAAGATCGTCGAGAAATCGGGTTCGTGGTACAGCTACAACGGCGAACGCGTCGGCCAGGGCAAGGACAACGCCCGTATCTTCCTGCAAGAGCGCCCGCAACTGGCGTGGGAAATCGAAAACCGCGTGCGCGAATCGCTGGGCGTACGTTCGCTGCCGCCACTGGCGCCAGTGGCCGCTGAAAAGCCTGATACCGTCGTCAAGCTCAAGCCTTCCAAAGGCGAAGCCGACGCGGCGTAAGTTGACGTTGCGTATGTTTTAAGGAGTGCCGGGCCATCAGCGCCCGGCATTCTCAGAGGTTCCATCATGCCCCGTCCCCCCCTCAGCCTCAAAGGCCGCGCCCTGCGCTACCTGTCCCAACGCGAGCACAGCCGTCTCGAACTGTCGCGCAAGCTCGCACGCTATGCCGAAGACACCGACGACGTCGACGCCTTGCTCGACCTGCTCGAAAAAAACAACTGGCTGTCGCAAGAACGTTTTTCCGAATCGCTGATCCACCGCCGTTCTGCCCGTTTCGGCAATGCCCGCATCATGGCCGAGCTGCAAATCCACGGCGTGCAGGGCGAAGCGCTGCAAGATCTCAAGGCCGGCCTGGCCGACACCGAGACCGCGCGCTGCTGCGAGATCTGGGAGCGCAAGTTCGGCGAAGTCGCCACCGACCCCGAAGGACGCAACAAGCAAATGCGCTTCCTGCTGCAACGCGGTTTCTCCCAGCGCGCCATTCGCACCGCCATGAAGGGTACGGCCGATTTCGACCAGTGATTGCCGATATTTCCATTGTGAATGCCTGCAAATACCCCTGCCAGCGCCAACGGTTTATCGCCAGATGTCATATGACACGTATCAACTCGGTCTGGGGTGTGCTACACTTTTACGGTTTTTGCAGCACCGTGGGTGCGGTGGTTGTCCGTAGAAGCTACGGCAACGTATATTTTTTATAAGAGAAATGTACAGGGCTGCTAACTAATCATGCCGCGCGAGCGGTATTCATCTTATGTCATTGTCGATTCCTGTTCCTCGTCGTGCGTCCCGCACGCGCGCGATCGCCGCCTCAGCGTGTACACGCCATGGCGGACCGCATGGTATCGATGCCGGTTACACCCTCCTCATGCACCCCCCGATTTGCCTTGCCGCCAGTACGATCAGCGACCGGGCCATAGTTTTACCCGAGCATCACACTATTCCGCAGTCTTAATCGATTTTTACACATCAGCATCAGAAGGGAAGCCAGCATGAAGATCCATGAGTATCAAGGCAAAGAAATCCTCCGGAAATACGGAGTGACGGTACCACGCGGTATTCCGTGCCTGTCCGTCGAAGAGGCAGTAAAAGCTGCTGAAACCTTGGGCGGCCCGGTCTGGGTTGTAAAAGCACAAATCCACGCCGGTGGCCGTGGTAAAGGCGGCGGCGTGAAAGTCGCAAAATCGCTGGAACAAGTTAAAGAATTCTCCGAGCAAATCCTGGGCATGCAACTGGTCACGCACCAGACCGGTCCAGAAGGCCAAAAAGTACGTCGCCTGCTGATCGAAGAAGGCGCAGACATCAACAAGGAACTGTACGTATCGCTGGTCACCGACCGCGTATCGCAGCGCGTTGTTCTGATGGCCTCGTCGGAAGGCGGCATGGACATCGAAGAAGTCGCTGAATCGCACCCTGAACTGCTGCACTCGATCGCCATCGATCCATCGGTTGGCCTGACCGACGCTGAAGCTGCCGGCATCGCTGCCAAAATCGGCGTACCAGAAGCCTCGATCCCTGACGCCGTCACCAACCTGCAAGGCCTGTACAAAGCCTACTGGGAAACCGACTCGTCGCTGGCCGAAATCAACCCGCTGATCCTGACCGGTTCGGGCAAAGTTATCGCCCTGGACGCCAAGTTCAACTTCGACGCCAACGCACTGTTCCGTCAACCAGAAATCGTCGCTTACCGCGATCTGGACGAAGAAGATCCAGCTGAAGTCGAAGCGTCGAAATTCGACCTCGCTTACATCTCGCTCGACGGCAACATCGGCTGCTTGGTGAACGGCGCCGGCCTGGCCATGGCCACCATGGACACCATCAAGCTGTTCGGCGGCGAGCCGGCCAACTTCCTCGACGTTGGCGGTGGCGCCACGGCTGAGAAAGTCACCGAAGCGTTCAAGATCATGCTGAAAAACCCAGGCCTGAAAGCCATCCTGGTGAACATCTTCGGCGGCATCATGCGTTGCGACGTGATCGCCGAAGGCGTGATCACCGCAGTGAAAGCCGTGTCGCTGAACGTGCCGCTGGTCGTGCGCATGAAGGGCACCAACGAAGATCTGGGCAAGAAGATGCTGGCCGATTCCGGTCTGCCGATCATCGCAGCCGACACCATGGAAGAAGCAGCGAAGAGCGTTGTTGCAGCTGCTGCCGGTCAAGCTTAATTAAGGAATCACTATGTCCATTCTGATCAATAAAGATACCAAAGTCGTAACCCAAGGTATTACCGGTAAAACCGGCCAATTCCACACCCGCGGTTGCCGCGACTACGCGAACGGCAAAAATGCCTTCGTGGCAGGCGTGAACCCAAAGAAAGCCGGCGAAGACTTCGAAGGCATTCCAATTTTCGCTAACGTTGCAGAAGCGAAAAAAGAAACCGGCGCCAACGTGTCGGTCATCTACGTCCCACCAGCAGGCGCAGCCGCCGCAATTTGGGAAGCCGTAGAAGCCGAGCTGGACCTGGCAATTTGCATTACCGAAGGCATTCCGGTGCGCGACATGATGGCACTGAAAGACCGCATGGCCAAAGCCGGTTCGAAAACCCTGCTGCTGGGCCCTAACTGCCCAGGCCTGATCACCCCTGACGAAATCAAGATCGGCATCATGCCAGGTCACATCCATAAAAAGGGTCGTATCGGCGTGGTGTCGCGTTCGGGTACCCTGACCTATGAAGCAGTGGGTCAGCTGACCGCACTGGGCCTGGGCCAATCGTCGGCAGTTGGTATCGGCGGCGACCCGATCAACGGTCTGAAGCACATCGACGTCATGAAGATGTTCAACGACGATCCTGATACCGACGCGGTCATCATGATCGGCGAAATCGGTGGTCCGGACGAAGCCAACGCCGCTTATTGGATCAAAGACAACATGAAAAAACCAGTGGTCGGCTTCATCGCCGGTGTGACCGCTCCTCCGGGCAAGCGCATGGGCCACGCCGGCGCGCTGATCTCCGGCGGCGCTGACACCGCACAAGCCAAGCTGGAAATCATGGAAGCTTGCGGCATCACCGTCACCAAAAACCCGTCGGAAATGGCGCGTCTGCTGAAAGCCATGCTGTAATCACAGGCTTTACTGCAACATAACAAAAGGGAGCCGTGTGCTCCCTTTTGTCATTTTTGATTGACGAAAATTGTCAGCGCTGACAAATCGCGCCAGCGCGACTGACAAAAAACGGCAGTTTTGACACTGCCGCAGCATGGTTTGCCCCGGCGCAGAGCTGGCACGGCGATTGCGATATCTCAGGTGTGACACTGACCCATCTCAACCCCGGAGACGCAACCATGAAATCCCTCAAACACATGAAGTCCATGAAATCCCAGGCCCAGGCCGGCTTCACCCTGATCGAACTGATGATCGTGGTGGCCATTATCGGCATCCTGGCTGCAGTCGCCATTCCTGCTTACAGCAATTACACGGTCAAGGCCAAAGTCGCCAACATCCTGGCGGCAGCGGACGCGACCAAAACCGCCGTGGCGCTGTGCGCCCAGGAAGCTGGCGGCGCAGTCACCAATTGTACGTCCGGCTCCAATGGTGTTCCGACTGTGACGGCCACCAAGGAAGTGGCCTCCGGCTCCGTTACTGGAGGCACCATCACCCTGGTGCTGGCCGAGGGCGTCGCTACTGACTCCAAGGACAAGACTGTCACTTTTACGCCGGTCATCGATGCTGGCGCTACCAGCGTGAGCTGGACCGTCGATACCACCTTGGCCAACGCAGCTGCAGTCGAAGCGTTGAAGAAAAACAATAAAACAGCCGTCACCACCCCAGCAGGTAGCTAACACGGCAAGAGGAATCGGCCATGCGCCGATTCCTCTCATAGGCTATTGATCATAACTGTGGAAAAACGGTTGTAACACTTCCCCCGCCGCACCTGGCGCACCCACCCAGCCTTGCAAGGCACCGGGCCAGGCGCCACCTAGCGGCAACAGCATGAACCGGCCGGAGATTTCTCCCACCTTGTCCAGCGCGACGATGGTTTCCGGCTGGGTTCCCTTATTCCCCAAGCCCCCGATGACCGCGTTGTGACTGAGCAGCGTGCGCGCGCCGTGACGCTCGACCGCCACATCGGCGGCCGGCAGCGCCAGCGCAAAGCCGGCGCCGGCAGCGTCCGACAGGACCGCCAATTCGGTCTGGCGCCGGTTACCCTGGAAGCGCAGATCGGCACGATTGAGGTGGTACACGCCGAATTCGTTCAATTGATCCTTGCCCGGATAGCCGGCATACGGTCCCTGGCCGATCCAGCGGAACTCGCCGATCCCAGCCGGCGCCACCAGCGACAAGCCCGCCTCCGAGACGATGGCGCCCGGCGCCAGCGGGCGATATGCATAGCTGACGGCAAGCGCGCCCTTGCCATCGATCTCGAGCGTATAAGCGCCGCTTAAACCTTGCTCCTTGCTGATTGCGGCACTGGCATCGCCGGTGGGTAGCAGGTCGTCGGGCAGCGCGGCATTTTTTGGCATTGCTTGCGTTGCTGCCGTCACCGGCAGACGTGGCGCTGCGTCCGCCGCAGCCGCCGGCTGGTCTGGCGCATTCGCCGTTGCCGCTGCAGCAGCGGTAGGCTGGTGTTGGGCCACACCTGCCGTCTTCGCCTTGGTAGCCACCGGCAGGAGGCGGGACGCATCGGCCATCACTGCGGCAGTCGCCTCAGGCAGGCGATACGTCGCCTGCACCGACAGCCGTACGCGGTCGCCAATCCGGTCCGCCCGGATTACCGGCAGTTCGGCCTTCTCCAGTATCGACGCCGGCCAGGTGCCGGACTTGGCCGCACCCAGCGCCTCGGCCATGGTGAACTTGCGGCCGCCATGGGGGTGGATGCCATCGACCAGCGTTCGGCCCGCGCGGTCGCGGATCGTCAGCGCGCCGGTCGCGCGTTGCACGCTCAATACCCATTGCGTCGTGGTGATGGAAACCGTGCCGGCCTCGTCTGCCAGCACCGGGGCTGCTGTCGCAGCAGTGGCGGCGGTCCAGTCGAACTGCGACGGTTCCGCGCGCACCAGGCGCAAGCTGCGTTCGTTGATTTGCAGGCCATGCTCGTCCACCGCGCGCAATTGCAAAACCAGCACATCGGTGAGTATTGCTGCCGGCGCCGGAATGTCCACCGCGATGGTGGTGGCCTGACTGGAGCGCGCCGGCGCCGACAGCGCTTGCTTGCCTTGCTGGCGCGTCACACCGTTCTGTTGCAAAGCCCAGTGCAGGGTGATGCCTTGCAAGCTGCGGAAGTCGTGGCGGTTTTCCAGCGTGACAGCGACGTGCTGTTGGCCACTTGCCACCTGCGCCGTGCGTTCGACGAACTGGACCGGCGCATAGACCTTGCGCATCTGCCAGAAATCCACCTGCGGCGTGCGGTCGGCATAGACCAGGCCGTCGGCGCCGTCGAGACCGTGGGTATCGTAGAACTGGTGGGTGTCGCGCCAGGCGTACTGGGTCGATTGGCCGGGATCGGCCGGCGTGCTGCTCCGGCGCAGCAAGCCCTGGTCGTGGAAGTGCCAGATCGAGCCGCCCGCGAATACTGGGTTCGCCTGCAGGATCGCCCACTGGTCCTGGATGCGGTCGCTGGCCAGGCCCAGCCCGTGCGCGTACTCGGTCAGGATGGTCGGGCGCGTGAGCTTGGATGCGTAGCCGGTCAGGGTGGCGTTGCTCGGGTAGTGCGGCGAGTACAGGTCCACGAACGGCGGGATCTGCTCGTAGTTTTTGGCGAAATAGCTGCCGATCTTGGGCAGCGTGATCGGCCGGGTGGGATCGAGCTGTTTGACCAGCCGGCCGGCGTCGAGCTCGAAGTCGTTGTTCGGATTCTCGTTGCCGATGCTCCAGATAATTACCGACGCATGATTCTTGTCGCGCATGACGGTCGCGCGGGCGCGGGCCAGGATGTTGTCGCGGTAGGCGGGATTGTCGAGGTTTTTTTCGCCGTGTCCGATGGCTACCTCGTCCATCACATAAAAGCCGAGTTCGTCGCAGAGTTCGAGCAGGCGCGGGTGGGGCGGGTAGTGCGACGTGCGCACGTAGTTGACGTTCGCCTGCTTCATCAGCGCCAGGTCTTGGCGCATCTGCGCCTCGGTCACGGCGCGGCCGGTGACGGGATCGAGGTCGTGATGATTGACGCCGCGCAGCTTGACCGGCTTGCCGTTGACCAGCAACTGCTTGCCGGCGACCTTGACTTCACGCAGGCCGGCGCGTTGCTCGACGGTCTGAATGGTTTTGCCTTGCTGCTTCACGCTGAGCACCAGGCGATAAAGCGTTGGCGTTTCTGCGGTCCAAAGTTGTGGCTGGGTGATGCGCAGTGTTGTTCCCAAACTGATGAGACGGTCGTCGCGCGGCTCTGCGGACACAGTCGTGGGCAAATTCGCAGGCAAGCTCGAAGGCCGGTCAGCGGTAACACGCGTAGCGACATTCTTCAGCACTTGCCCCGCAACGCGCTTGCCCTTGGCATCGAACAGCTCCGCATGTACGGTCGCGCCGGGCGCGCTCAGCTGCACATCAAGCGTGAACCGAGCGTCGCTGCCCTGCAAGACGGTGCTGACGGCCAGGTCCTGCACGTGTACGGCCGGCAGCGAAATCAAGGTCACATCGCGATAAATCCCCGACAGCGACCAGTCGTCGTTGAGGTCGAATTCATAGCCGAGCGGCTTGGTGGTGACGCGTACAGCCACCGTATTCCGGTCTTGCAGCAGATCGGTAACATCGAAGGTATGGCGGTTGAACGCGCTGGCCGACGACGCACCAGCCAGCTTGCCATTGACCCACACCTGATAGCCGAAGGCCACGCCGTCGAAGCGCAGAAAAGTGCGGCGACCGGCCCAGTTTTTCGGCATCGTAAACGTGCGGCGATACAGGCCCAGGCCATCCTTGAGATTGTCGCCATACGACGGCTCGGCATGGCCGTGCAGTTCCCAGTTGGCCGGCACCGCGATGGTCTGCCAGCGCGAGACGTCGAAGCCGGGCGCGGTGAACTGCGCATCGGCGCCAGCGTCCAGGCCGGGCAGGTATTTGAACGACCAGTTGCCATTGAGCGACTGCGACCAGGCCGGATCTTTGGTCGGAACAACATCAGCGGCGTTGGCCTGGCCGAACAGGCCCAGGATGAACAGCCAACATGTTAGCCACAGCGTCAGCCACTTCGTGCTTGTCATTTGTTGCATGCGATAGTTTCCTTGTAGAGAAAGGAAAAATATCACCTCCAGGCATGGCGCGGACTGCCGTGGGGCCAATTCTCAGCACCGTGATTGCGCGCTTGAATGCGCGGAGGCCGCTCCATTGTCACGGGCGCTGAGTAAGTTCGGTGTTCGCACTCCACACTGCTGGATGATTTGACTGTATATAAAAACAGTGTCCTGTATACTGCAACGATCGAGTCTTCGCAATGAATTGCAGCCGTAGGTTATCATTCGCGCGGGTCTATATTTAGCCAAAAATTTATTGCTGGCTCGATCCACCCTGACATTTATCCTGCTGAACTACCCCATGACTACCCAATCACCCGCAGCTGGCGTTGCTGTCCTTGACGCCCTTCTCCATATGCCGACGCTTGTTTCGGTAGCGAAAAAACTCGTGAATGGCGCTGTCTTGTCCTGGCATGAGCAGGAAGTTTCCGATGAGTACGCAACGGTCGTGAGTGATGAGTTAGTCGAATTTGTCCGCGCCGCCATCGTCGATTCGACGGATCCTCTCGGCGCGGCTTATTGCCTCATCCGCTCACCAGAACAACGTCGTAGTGTTGGGCAGACGTTCACTCCAGTCGAAGCCGTACTAGGCATGTTTTCCTGGGCAGAGGCGATGGGGGAGTTTGTACGAATTGTCGATCCCGGAGCTGGGACGGGGCGCTATGTTTTACACGGTCTGCGTCAGAATTCTCACGCCTTCGGTGTTGCTGCGGAGACGGACCCCCTGGTGGCGTTGCTGCTCCGCGCAAACGCAACCGCACTGGGAGTAGCCGATCGCCTCGAGATTCATATTGGGGATTATCGTACCTTGCAACTGGAGCCTGTAGAGGGACGCACGCTGTTCATCGGAAACCCGCCGTATGTGCGTCATCATGATATTTCTCCGGCCTGGAAGGACTGGTACAGCACTGGTTTAAAAAACCTGGGATACGCCTCAAGCAAATTGGCAGGATTACACCTGCATTTTTTTCTCAAAACTCTTGCGCTATCCCGCCCTGGAGACTTGGGGTGTTTTATCACTGCTGCGGAATGGCTCGATGTCAACTATGGTCAATCGTTGCGTGACATGATGACGAATGGACTCGGTGGCCGGGCAGTCTTTGTTGTTTCGCCAGAAGTTCCAGTGTTCGGCGATGCAATGGTTTCCGCGTGCATTACATGCTTTGAGCCAGGTTCGGCAGATACGGATATCGAATTCAAAAATATCGATCGAGTCGAGCAACTTCTCGAACTTCAAGGTGGACACCGCGCCAACAAAATTACCGCAAAAGCGGAGCGAAAATGGTCTGTCTTGGTGAGAAATCAAGAAATTGTGAGGAACGAAGCGTTCATAGACCTCGGCGAGTTATTCAAGGTCAGTCGAGGTCAGGTGACGGGGAAAAATTCTGTTTGGGTGGCAAAGGACAATCGATTTGGACTGCCGGAAGAATTTCTGGTCCCGACGATTACCGATGCGGCTGACATCATCCACGCAGGCGGAAGAATTGATAATGTAGAGGGCCTTCGTCGAGTGGTCGCGCTGCCAGCTAATTTGGAACAGCTCGAGCATGACCAGTTTTTGGCCGTACAGGAATT
This sequence comes from Duganella sp. FT27W, assembly GCF_009295655.1. NCBI lineage: Bacteria > Pseudomonadati > Pseudomonadota > Betaproteobacteria > Burkholderiales > Oxalobacteraceae > Duganella > Duganella sp. FT27W. Next base: position 108,387 of record NZ_WHIV01000006.1, on the reverse strand, counting down.
CCTCGAATGGGCAAAGTCCGAGCATGCGAACAAAGGGTGGATCGCGGAACATCGAAAGCCGTGGTGGCGCGTCGATATGAGCAAGCCGGCTCCTCAAATTGTCGTGACATATATGGGACGACGCCCACCAGTGTTCGCCGTCAACACCGCTGGTGCCAGCATCATCAATGTCGCACATGGCCTTTATCCGAAGGTTCCCTTGCCTGAAAATTCAGTCGAGCAATTGGTGGCATGGCTCAATACCAACGTCAGCCAAAATTCCGGCCGGGTCTATGCTGGAGGACTCACTAAATTTGAACCTTCCGAGGTGGCGCGTTTGCGTATTCCGAACGCCGAACTACTTGCTGAGGGCGTGTTTTAATGGCATCTCGAGGAAATATAAATTTCGGCAAAGTATGGACAAACGAGGAAATAAAGAAAGACTGCACCGAGTCCACCAGGCTGTTCCGACTGCGACGGATGAAGGAACCATTGGCCGATTATCTGGCTGAATTCGCCGCAGCGCAGACAGCTGCCGAGTATGTTATCGAGAAACTGCCTGTCCTGTTGGCGAAGCCAACAAATCGCCAGGAGCTTGCAAAGATCGTTCGCAATCCGGCATTCAACACAGCGCTACGCTACCTGACGGCGCCACCGATTTCCGCTGATGACTTGCGCACGGTCATGTGCCGAAGCGTCACCGGCGCAGCGATATTGCAGGACCAGGAATTTGCTGATGAGCTCGTTGAGTTGATTCGTCAAACCATCGACCCGAAACGCTTCCCATGGCTGGCCACGGGCGCCACGCCGACCGATGAACAACTGCACGTGGCCAAGATAGCCTCCGCTGTTGTCGCTACCTGCCAGCGTGTGCAAACCAAGCGGCGCGGCGACGAACGGGCCGAGTTGGAGGGCGCTGTTGTACGGTTGCTGGACGCGCTGGGATTTGTCCGCGTTCCAACGCCCCGCCATTCGATCATGCACGTCGAAGACTTGCCCAATGCCGGCGAGTATATGGTCGGCGCCACGCTGGGCAACGACAATGGCGATTGCATCATCGGACTCTACGATCGACGGCGCTTGGCGCTGGAATGCAAAAGTTCGAATTCCGAGATCAACAGTCGCAAACGTCTCAACAAGGAAGTCATCAAGGACGCTGAAAACTGGAATGCGCAATTTGGCGCGCAAGTCTTGACTGCGGCCGCCTTGCGCGGCGTGTTCAAACCGGAGTATATCCGCGACGCGCAAGCCACGCCCATCATGATCATCTGGGAACATCGTTTGGAAGATCTCGAAGAGTTTATCTCTTCGACCAAGCCGTAGATACTGTTCCTGCCCCCGCAGCCCGAAGAACCATGTCTGTGCGGGACTTGGGCGTCTGCATGGGATGCGTCATGGAATGCGTATCAACTTGTCACACTCCAGTCGCCCGACTTGCCGCCATGCTTTTCCATCACCCGGATCTCGCCCATCACCATGCCGCGGTCCACGGCCTTGCACATGTCGTACACGGTGAGCAGGCCGACCTGCACGGCGGTCAGCGCTTCCATTTCCACGCCGGTCTTGCCGAAGGTTTCTACTTGCGCCTTGCAGTGCACGCTGGCGTTGGCTTCATCGGTCTCGAAATCGACGGCCACGCGCGTCAGGGCCAGCGGATGGCACAGGGGGATCAGGTCGCTGGTGCGCTTGGCGGCCATGATGGCGGCGATGCGGGCGATGCCCAGCACGTCGCCTTTTTTTGCCGTGCCACCCATGATGATGGCCAGCGTTTCCGGCTTCATGCGGATCGTGCCGGACGCGATGGCAATGCGGTGGGTTTGCGCCTTGGCGCCGACGTCGACCATGTGGGCCTGGCCGGTGGCGTCGAAGTGGGTCAGGTGGTCGGCGGGGGGGAGGGTGTCGGTCATGGGCGTGGTGCGAATGGTGGCAAAGGGTCAATAAATTGAGCGAGGGACGGGCGCCGTGCGCTGTCGTCCCGGTTGCGGGTATCATAGCACCGTGAATTCAAAACACCGCCCCCCTACCAGTGAGTCCCGCCGTCCCCTGCGTCTGCGCATGGTGGCTGCGGCTTTGTTGATCGCGATGCCGATGGCCATGGCGCAAAATGCGCTTGCACCCGCGAAAATCCCCAATTTGCCGGCGCTGGGCGACGCCGAACGCCAGGACTTGTCGCCCATTACGGAACGCAAGATCGGCGAGGAAATCATGCGCGATATCCGCCGCGACCGCGATTTCCTCGACGACGGCCCCATCCTCGAATACCTGAACAACTTCGGCAATGCGCTGGTGGCGGCGCGTCCCGGCGCGCGCGGCGAGGCCAATTACGATTACTACTTTTTTGCGGTGCGCGATCCCCAGCTGAACGCGTTCGCGCTGCCCGGCGGTTTCATTGCCGTGCACTCCGGTTTGCTGCTGGCGGCGCAGACCGAGTCGGAGCTGGCGTCCGTGCTGGGCCACGAGATCGGCCACGTGGCGCAGCGCCACATCGCCCGGTCGATCGGCCAGCAAAAGCAGGATGCACTGATACCGCTGGCGGCGATGATCCTGGCGGCGCTCGCTTCGCGCGCCGGTGGCGATGCCGCCATCGGCGTGTTCATGGGCGGGCAGGGGCTGGCCATCCAGCGCCAGCTCAATTTCGGCCGCGAAGCCGAGCGCGAGGCCGACCGCATTGGCTTCCAGATCATGGGCGAGGCCGGTTACGACACCACCGGCATGGTGGCCTTCTTCCAGCGCATGCAGTCGGCCACCCGCAATTACAGCGACCTGGTGCCGGCCTACCTGCAAACCCACCCGCTCACCACCGAGCGCATCGCCGACATCCAGGCGCGCATCCGCGACCAGCCCTATAAACAGCGGGCCGACAGCCTGGATTTTTACCTGGTGCGTTCGCGCGCGCGCGTGTTGCAGGCGCAAGGCTCGCAGGCGATGGCCGAGGCCAAGCAGTTCTTCGAAGAACAGATGAAGCAGGAAAACCGCCTGCAACTGACGGCCGGCCAGTACGGCATGGCGTTCTGGTCGCTCAAGAATGGCGAGCCGGCCAATGCCCAGGCATGGCTGGACAAGGCGCGCGGCACGTTCAACAAGGCGCCGCCGCCCGGCACGTTCAGCGCTGCGCCCAAGCCGGCATCGGACGCGATTTTCGTCACCACCTCGATCGAGATCAAGCTGGGCAAATCAGACGACCACGAATCCATCGCCAAGGGCCTGGAAGAAGCGAAAGCGGCGCAGCTGAAATTCCCGCTGTCGCGCACCGTGTCGCATTTGTATGCCGAGGCCATGATCGCCGCCGGCAAGTACGACGAGGCGGACGCCTACCTGCGCGACCAGGCCCAGCTGTATCGCGAAGAGCCGGAAGTATTCGATTACCTGGCGCAGGTGTATTCCAAGCAGGGCAAGATCGCCTTGCAGCACATTGCGCTGGCCGAGTCATACATGTTGCAAGGCGGCACCCTGTCGGCACTGGAACAGCTCGGCTTTGCGCGCAAGGCGTCCGATGCGTCGTTCTACGACCAGGCGCTGATCGATGCGCGCGAGCGCGACTGGCAGGCGCGCCAGCGCGAGGCGATGGGAGACAAGGCCAAGAAAGACCTGGCGTTACAGCCAGCCTTCAAGGCCGAGCTGCGCAGCGGCAGCAGTGCCAGCGGCAGCAATGGCACTGGTAGCACCAGTAGCGCCAGCGGCTTGGGCATTAGCGCCGACAGGGAGTGGACCGACCCGTCCGGCCGCTTGCGCCAGAGTACCGATCCGTTCGAGCGGCTGCGGCAAAAATCCGATTTCGATAGCCTGACGCGATAGCCGCCGGGCTGCTGGCAGCGCGCCCCGGCCGCACTGGCGGCGTTGCCAGTACGCCTGGCCAGCGCATCGTTGCAGGCTACCCGCCCCACCAGGCGCGAGCAGCTGACAGCGGGGTCTGCGCGGAAGGCACCACACAGGCTCAACCCACCGGCCCAACCGGACCGAGCCCGCGTATCTGCCATCTGCTTGCCGTATCCTCAGCTAACCTTGAGCGCCCGGTACGCTGACAAAGCCGAAGCGCCGGGCCAACTGGTCGGCAGGGACGCGTTCGATCGCCATGTGGCGCTCGCCATCGGCCAGGGTCAAGGGGGCGGCCGGATCGTCCAGCCACGCCAGCAAGGCGTCGTCGCCCGCCGGCGCGCCGTTTAAATGCAGACGCGGCAGTACCTGGGCAAAATCGCGGTCGTCCAGCTGCGCCACCACTTTATTCCCCACCAGTATCAGGGCGCCGGCATCGGTCAGCGCCACCGTCTCGATGGCAGGCATGACCACACCCGTGTGCAGCAGCCAGCCGGCTTGGGGATCGGTGCGCACGATGAACGGCGTTGCTGCCAGTTGCACGTACACGCGCTGCGGGCCGTTCTGGAAATACCAGCAGCCGCGCTCGTCGGCGGCATAGTTGCGGTTGATGAAGCCGACCAGGGCGGCATTGGTGAGCTTGTCGCCGGGCAGGTCCAGGTGCTGGGCCCGTTCGTCGCGCATGCGCCAGTGGCCGCGCGCGTCGAGCGCCAGCCAGCCGTAGCAGTTGGGAACGTCGGGCCACTTGGCCAGGGCCTGCTTGACGATATCATCCATATTGTAAGTTTCCAGTGTCGTGGGCGCCATCGAGGAAGTGCAGCAGGCGCCGGGGCAGCCAGTCCAGCTTGCCGGGCAGGCCGCCCACGGCAAAGCCCACGTGGCCGCCGTGGTCAGGATACTCGAGCACCACGTTCGACGCCGCACGTTGTGGCAGGTGGCGCCCGGGCAGGAACGGATCGTTTTTGGCGTTGAGCACCAGGGTGGGTACCGTAATGTCGCTCAGGACGTGCTTGGCGCTGGCGCGGTCCCAGTAGTCGTTGGTGTCGCGGTAGCCGTGCAGCGGGGCGGTGACGACGTTGTCGAACGCATACAGGTCGCGTGCGGCGTGCAGCGCGTCGAGGTCGAACAGGCCGGGGAAGTGCTCGAGCTTGGCGATGCACTTGGGCTTGAGCGTTTGCAGGAACATGCGCGTGTACACCATGTTGAAACCGCGCGAGAGCGAAGCGCCGCCCTGCGCCAGGTCCAGCGGCGCCGACACCGCACAAGCGGCATCGACGAAATCGGCCTGGTGCTGCGATTCGCCGAGCCAGCGCAGCAGGGCGTTGCCGCCCAGCGAGACCCCAACCGCGTAAAACTTGCCGGCGTGGCGGGCGTGCAGCCGGCGCACGATCCAGTCCACCTCGGCGGCGTCGCCCGAGTGATAAAAACGCGGCGCGCGATTGGCTTCGCCCGAGCAGCCGCGAAAATGCGGCACGGCGCCCGACCAGCCGCGCGCGGCCACGGCAGCCATCAGTGAGCGGGCATAATGGCTGTCGGACGAGCCTTCCAGCCCGTGAAACAGCACCACCAAGGGCTGGCCCGGCTGGCCGTCAACGAAATCGACATCGACGAAGTCGCCGTCCGGCGCATCCCAGCGTTCGCGCCGGTAGCGCACCGCCGGCTTGGCGATGCACTTGGCGGGGTAGATGGTTTGCAGGTGGCCGCTGGGCAGCCAGAACGGCGCAGGGTATTTCACATCAGTGCAGGATTTGCGCCTGCGGATCGACCGGCGCCGCGCCGGGCGCGATCGACACGTGGTGCAGGACGATGCGCCAGCCGCGCGGGGTTTTGCTGTAGACGTTGGTGGCCAGCAGGTGGGCCGGCTCGCCGCTGGCGGCAGTGGTGCCTTCGACCACCGTGTGCACCGAGCTCATCAAGGTATGGGTTTCGTGCAGCTGCGACGGCAAAATGTGCAGGCCGCCCTGGGCCAGGATCGCTTCCCACGAGGTGCGGATGGCGGCGTGGCCGATCAGGCGCTGGCCGCCCGGGTGGATACAGACGATCTCGTCGTCATCGGCCCACAGGGCCATCAGCGCATCGACGTCGGCCCGGTTGAGGGCGTCGTAAAACGCGGTCTCGGTTTCGGCAGCGCTGCCGTTGAGCTGTTTGACACGTTTGGTTGGCATGCGGCTGCGTCCGGGGATTAGTGGTGGCCGACGACGGTGCCGGGCTTGAGGCGGTAGGCAGTGCCGCAGTACGGGCACTTGGCAGTACCGTGGTGGTCGAATTCGAGGAACACGCGCGGGTGCGACGACCACAGCGGCATAGCCGGGTTGGGGCAGTGCGCCGGCAAGTCCTTGCCGTCGAGTTCAACTGCGGCGGCTGCGTTGGTGGTGTTGGCGGTCATGTTATGCGGGCTCCGAAGGCTAGGGAAAACCACGATTTTAACGGATTCGCGCATTGAGCAAAAATCATCGGTAAAATAGCGCCTCTTCATTCCCGGTGCGCCGTGCCATGTGGCAGGAATGCCACACTTCCCTCATGACCAACCCTACCTTGAACACCCTGGACCGGCACCACCCGCAAGCCTGGCGCGAAGCCGTGCGCACCGGCATGCCCACCTTGTTCGGCATCGCTGCCTGGGGCCTGGTGGTGGGCGTGGCCATGGTCAAATCTGGCTTGTCGGTGCCGCAGGCGCTGGCGATGACCTTGCTGGTGTTTGCCGGCTCGGCGCAACTGGCGGCGCTGCCGCTGATTGCCACCGGCGCGCCGATCTCGGTGATTTTTCTGACCGCCGTGGTGGTCAACCTGCGGTTCGTGATCTTTGCCGCCTTGCTGGCGCCGCACTTTGCCCACCTGCCATGGCGCCAGCGCCTGATGCTTGGATATGTCTCGGGCGATCTGGCCGTCGCCTTGTTCCTGCAAAAATACCCGGACGCCGCGCCCCAGGCGGGCAAGCTGTCCTATTTAAAAGGCCTGATCTATCCGAACTGGTCGGCATGGCAGGTCGGTTCCATCATCGGCATCTTCGTCGGCAGTACCGTCCCACCCGAGTGGGGCCTCGGTTTTGCCGGCACCCTGGCCATCGTGTGCGTGATGATCCCGCTGGTGGCGGGCGTGCCGGCGCTGTGCGGCGTGCTGGTGGCCGGCGCGGTGGCGGTGGCCGCGTTCGGCTTGCCATATAAACTCGGTTTGCTGGTGGCGGTGGTGGTGGGCATGCTGGCCGCCATGCTGGTGGAAAGTTGCCTGACGAATCTGCGGGGCCGCCATGTCTGACCTGGAGATCTGGATCGTGATCGGCGCGCTGGTGCTGGCTACCGCCACCGCGCGCAGTTCCTTGTGGCTGATCGGCCACCATATCAACATCCCGAAGCGGGTGCAGGATATCTTGCGCTACGCGCCCGCCTGCGCGCTGGCGGCAATTATCGGTCCCGACCTGATGTTGTCGCCCGCCGGAGCGGTCGTGTTGGACTTGAGCAATATCAAATTATTGTCAGGAATCGCGGCAACAGCCTATTATTTGCTGCGCCGCAATATGCTGGAAACCATTATATTCGGTATGGCTTGCTTCACGGCATTACGTGTTTTGCTGGGCTGATTCGTGTATTTCAATAACAATTAAATCACGCTGGCCTTGCGGTAGAATAGCGCCTTCTTATCACTCAACCAATGGGTCGCCATGTCCGCTGTCTTGAACTTCATCCGTCTGCAAGATCTTATCGACCAAAATGCCCTGCAGGGCAAGCGTGTGTTCATCCGCGCCGACTTGAACGTGCCGCAGGATGATGCGGGCAATATCACCGAAGATACGCGTATCCGCGCTTCCGTACCGGCCATTCGTGCCGCCACTGCCGCTGGCGCCAAAGTCATGGTCACGTCCCACCTCGGCCGTCCGACCGAAGGCGAGTTCAAGCCTGAAGACAGCCTGGCGCCGGTTGCCGCACGCCTGTCCGAATTGCTGGGCCAGCCGGTCGAACTGAAGCAGAACTGGATAGACGGCGCCGGCCTGGAAGGCCTGCAAGCCGGCCAGGTGGTCCTGCTGGAAAATGTCCGTGTGAACAAGGGCGAAAAGAAAAACGCCGATGAACTGGCCCAGAAAATGGCCAGCCTGTGCGATATCTATGTGAACGACGCGTTCGGCACTGCGCACCGCGCCGAAGCGTCCACCCATGGCATCGCCAAGTTCGCGCCGGTGGCTGCCGCCGGTCCGCTGCTGGCCGCCGAACTCGACGCACTGGGCAAGGCGCTGGGCGCCCCGGCCCGTCCGCTGCTGGCCATTGTCGCCGGTTCGAAAGTATCGTCCAAGCTGTCGATCCTGAAAGCGCTGGCCGACAAGGTGGACAACCTGATCGTGGGCGGCGGTATCGCCAACACCTTCATGAAGGCTACTGGCCTGAACATCGGCAAGTCGCTGGTGGAAAACGAGCTGGTGGAAGAAGCCAAGGCCATCATCGAGATCATGGCCAAGCGCGGCGCTACCGTGCCGATTCCAGTGGACGTGGTGTGCGCCAAGGAATTCTCGCCAACGGCAGCGGCCACCGTCAAGGACGTGGCCGACGTTGCCGACGACGACATGATCCTCGACATCGGCCCGAAAACCTCGGCCCTGCTGGCCGAGCAAATCGCCGCTGCCGGCACCATCGTCTGGAACGGCCCGGTGGGCGTGTTCGAGTTCGACCAGTTTGGCGAAGGCACAAAGACGCTGGCGCTGGCCATCGCTGCCTCGAAAGCGTTTTCGATCGCTGGCGGTGGCGACACCCTGGCCGCGATTGCCAAGTACGACATCACCGACAAGATCGGCTACATCTCCACCGGTGGTGGCGCGTTCCTGGAATTCCTGGAAGGGAAGACCCTGCCTGCGGTTGAAATCCTGACCCAGCGCGCTGCAGCGCAATAATGTTTTTGGTCCAAGATTAGTAAATAGCACGGTCGTGCGGTGTAGTGAATTGCCAGTAAAATTGCTGTAATGCCCGTCCAAGTCAACTGTTTTTGTAAGATTGCTACAAACTTTTGTAGTTTGGCTACATTGATGGTGACTTTGACATCCGGTACGGCAGCACTTTCCCTGGTTTCCGCCTGGCGCGGAAGCTGTCCGCATGACCTTACGCTCAAGGAATACTATGTCCCGTAGCACCAAAATTGTCGCCACGATCGGCCCAGCTTCTACTGATTTCAACGTCCTGGTCAAAATGATCCGTGCCGGCGTCGATGTCGTGCGCCTGAACTTCTCGCACGGCAAGGCGCAGGATCACATCGACCGCGCGCGCCTGGTGCGCGAAGCCGCTGCCGAGTGCGGCCGCGAAGTGGCGATCATGGCGGACATGCAGGGACCGAAGATTCGTGTCGGCAAATTTGAGAACAGCAAGATCGAACTGGTCAACGGCGACAAGTTCATCCTGGACGCCAAGTGGGGCGAGAACGGCGAACTGGGCAACCAGGAACGCGTGGGCCTCGATTACAAGGCGCTGCCGCAGGACGTGCGTCCCGACGACAAGCTGCTGCTCAACGACGGCCTGATCGTGCTGGTGGTCGATAAAGTGATCGGCAGCGAGATCTACACCACCGTCAAGATCGGTGGCGAGCTGTCCAACAACAAGGGCATCAACCGCCAGGGTGGCGGCCTGACCGCGCCGGCGCTGACCGCCAAGGACATGGAAGACATCAAGACCGCGATGAGCTTCCAGTGCGACTACCTGGCGATCTCGTTCCCGAAAAGCGCGACCGACATGGAAATGGCGCGCCAGCTGGCCAACATCGCCGGCGAGCCGTACGGCCACAAGCCGATGATGATCGCCAAGATCGAGCGCGCGGAAGCCATTCCCGTGCTGCAAGAAATTCTCGACGCGTCCGATGGCATCATGGTCGCCCGCGGCGACCTGGCAGTGGAAGTGGGCAATGCCGCAGTGCCGGCGCTGCAAAAGCGCATGATCCGCATGGCGCGCGAATCGAACAAGCTGGCCATTACCGCCACGCAAATGATGGAATCGATGATTTTCAACGCCGTGCCGACCCGCGCCGAAGTATCGGACGTGGCCAACGCGGTGCTGGACGGCACCGATGCGGTGATGACCTCGGCGGAAACGGCCTCGGGCCGCTACCCGATCGAAACCGTGGAAATGATGGCGGCCATTTGCGTGGAAGCCGAGCTGTCCGAGTACAACAAGCTCGACGCCGACTTCCTCAACGCCACGTTTACCCGCATCGACCAGTCGATCGCGTACGCGGCGCTGTTTACCTCGCATCACCTGGAAGTCAAAGCAATCGTGGCGCTGACCGAATCCGGTTCCACCGCGCTGTGGATGAGCCGTCATAACATCGACACGCCGATCTACGCGCTGACGCCGAGCGTGGTGACCGAGCGCAAGGCTTCGCTGTACCGCAACGTCAAGGCGTTCAACCTGGCGCAAGCCGGCGACAGCGCCACCGTGATGCGCCAGGCCGAAGAGTTGCTGGTGGCGCGCGGCATCGTCAAGAAAGACGACATCATCGTGGTCACCTGGGGTTCCCGCATGGGTTACGCCGGTGGCACCAATGCGCTTCGGATCGTCAAGGTCGGTCAGGTCGTTAATAAGTAAGCCCGGAGACCATGCCCGCGCGAGCGGGCGTGGTGCTGCTCCGGCAAGGTTTTTTTTTTAATTGTTTGGAGTACATACCATGTCCCTCGTATCGATGCGTCAACTGCTGGACCATGCTGCTGAAAATGGTTACGGCATTCCTGCTTTTAACGTCAACAATCTGGAACAAGTGCAAGCCATCATGGCTGCTGCCGATGCGCTCGACAGCCCGGTGATCATGCAAGCGTCCGCCGGCGCCCGCAAATATGCCGGCGAAGCGTTCCTGCGTCACCTGATCGACGCCGCCATCGAAGCCTACCCGCACATTCCGGTCGTGATGCACCAGGATCACGGCCAGTCGCCGGCGGTCTGCATGGCCGCCATCCGCTCCGGCTTCTCGTCGGTGATGATGGACGGTTCGCTCGAAGCCGACGGCAAGTCGGTGGCGTCGTATGAATACAACGTCGCTGTCTCGCGCGAAGTGGTGAAATTCTCGCACTCGATCGGCGTGACCGTCGAAGCCGAACTCGGTGTTCTGGGTTCGCTGGAAACCATGAAGGGCGACAAGGAAGACGGCCACGGCGCCGACGGCACCATGACCCGCGAACAGCTGCTGACCGATGTCGACCAGGCTGCCGACTTCGTCAAGCAAACCCAGTGCGACGCGCTGGCCATTGCCATCGGCACCTCGCACGGCGCCTACAAGTTCACCCGCAAGCCTACCGGCGACATCCTGGCGATCGACCGCATCAAGGAAATCCACGCCCGCATCCCCAACACCCACCTGGTGATGCACGGTTCGTCGTCGGTGCCGCAAGAGCTGCTGGCCGTGATCCGCGAATTCGGCGGCGACATGAAAGAGACCTACGGCGTGCCAGTCGAAGAGATCCAGGAAGGCATCCGTCACGGCGTGCGCAAGATCAACATCGACACCGACATCCGCCTGGCCATGACCGCCGCGATCCGCCAGTTCATGTTCCAGAACCCGTCGAAATTCGACCCACGCGACTACCTGAAGCCGGCCCGCCTGGCTGCCGAGCAAGTTGTGCGCGCCCGTTTCGAAGCGTTCGGCTGCGCCGGCCAGGCATCGAAAATCAAGCAAGTGACGCTGGAAAAAATGGCCGAGCGTTACAAGGCCGGCGAGCTGTCGCAAATTGTGAAGTAAAATCCTGTCTGCAACGGGGCCACTGACCCGTGAGTTCTCGACCGGCGGAGAGCGTTGCTTTCCGCCGGTTTCGCTTTTAATAACACTAAGTGCTAGCTATGAACGCCCTCTACCAGTCCTCCATCTCCTCCCTGCCACTGCTCGGTCACGGCAAAGTCCGCGACAACTACGCTGTCGGCGACGACAAGATCCTGATCGTCACCACCGACCGCCTGTCGGCTTTCGACGTGGTCATGAATGAACCGATTCCCGGCAAGGGCATGGTACTGAACCAGATGAGCGATTTCTGGTTCGAGAAGCTGGGCCACATCGTGCCGAACCACCTGACCGGCGTGCTGCCTGAGTCCGTGGTGTCCGCCGACGAAGTGGTGCAGGTGAAGGGGCGCGCAGTTGTCGCCAAACGTCTGAAACCGATCATGGTCGAAGCCGTGGTGCGTGGTTACATCATCGGTTCGGGCTGGAAGGATTACCAGGCGACTGGCGCGATCTGCGGCATCACGTTGCCGGAAGGCCTGCAACAGGCCGAGAAACTGCCGGAGCCGTTGTTCACCCCGGCCGCCAAGGCCGACCTGGGCGAGCACGACGAAAACATCAGCTTTGCCGACATGGAAAGCCGCATCGGCGCCGAACTCGCCGCCAAGATGCGCGATGTCAGCATCAAGCTCTATACGGCAGCTGCCGAGTATGCCGCCACGCGCGGCATCATCATCGCTGACACCAAGTTCGAATTCGGTCTCGACGATGACGGCGTAATGCACCTGATGGACGAAGTGCTGACGGCAGACAGTTCGCGGTTCTGGCCGGCAGACTCCTACGCGGTGGGCATCTCGCCACCGTCCTTCGACAAGCAGTTCGTGCGCGATTACCTGGAAACCCTGACCGACTGGGGCAAGACCGCGCCGGCACCGGCACTGCCGGCCGACGTCATCGAGAAAACCCAGGCCAAGTATTTCGAAGCCATCGAGCGCCTGACCGGCGACAAGCTGAAGGCATAAGATGACCGATCAAGCTAAGCCATTGGTTGGCGTCATCATGGGCTCGTCCTCGGACTGGGACGTGATGCAAAACGCGGTTGCCGTTCTTAAACAGTTCGGCGTGCCGTTCGAGGCGCAAGTCATTTCCGCCCACCGCATGCCCGACGAGATGTATGCGTACGCCAAGAGCGCGCGCGCCCGCGGCCTGCGCGCCATCATCGCCGGCGCCGGCGGTGCGGCCCACCTGCCGGGCATGGTTGCTGCCATGACCATTGTGCCGGTGCTGGGCGTGCCGGTGCCGTCGAAATATTTGCGCGGCGAGGATTCGCTGCTGTCGATCGTGCAAATGCCGAAGGGCGTGCCGGTATCGACCTTTGCCATCGGCGAAGCGGGCGCTGCCAACGCAGCACTGACGGCGGTGGCCATGATTGCCGCCACCGACGACGCGCTGGCTGACCAGCTCGAAGCGTTCCGCGTCACGCAAACCGATGCCGCCAAGGCCATGACTCTGCCGCTGTAGGACATAATGAGTAATTCAAAAGTAATCCCCCTGCTGCCCGCCGCCAACCCGCCAGCCTGGCTGGGGGTGATGGGCGGCGGCCAGCTCGGCCGCATGTTCGCCCACGCCGCCCAGAGCATGGGCTACCAGGTGGCCGTGCTGGAACCGTCCGACACCTGCCCGGCAGGGCAGGTGGCCCAGCGCCTGGTCAACGCCGGCTACAGCGATGCCGCCGGCCTCGACGCGCTGGCCGCGCAATGCCTGGCCGTCACCACCGAATTCGAGAACGTGCCGGCCGACAGCCTGTCGCGCCTGGCGCAGTCGGTGTTTGTTGCACCCAACGCCCACGGCGTCTCGGTGGCGCAGGACCGCATTGCCGAGAAACGTTTCTTTGTCGATTGCGCGGAAAAATCGGGCGTGCTGCCGGCGCCGCACAAGGTGATCGCCAGCGAGCAAGACATTGCCGCGATTGCCGACGACCTGTTGCCCGGCATCCTGAAAACCGTGCGCATGGGTTACGACGGCAAGGGGCAAGTGCGCGTGACATCGCGTGACGACGTCCGCGCCGCGTTTGCCGAGATGGGGCAGGTGACCTGCCTGCTGGAAAAAATGCTGCCGCTGGCGTATGAGGTCTCGGTGCTGACCGCGCGCGGTCACGACGGTGAATCGGTCGTGTATCCGATCGCTGAAAACGTCCACCGCGACGGCATCCTGTTTACCACCACGGTGCCGGGCCCGCACGTCTCGGCCGAGAGTGCCGTCAAGGCGCAGCAGGCGGCGCAAGCGATCGTGGCTGAGCTCGGTTACGTCGGCGTGCTGTGCATCGAGTTTTTCGTGCTCACCGATGGTTCGCTGGTGGTCAACGAAATGGCGCCGCGTCCGCACAACAGCGGCCACTACACGATGGACGCCTGCATCACCAGCCAGTTCGCGCAGCAGGTACGCGCCATGGCCCGTTTGCCGCTCGGCGACGTGCGCCAGCATTCGCCGGCCGTCATGCTCAACATCCTCGGCGATGTCTGGTTTGAAGGTGACAGCGATGATGTGCGTGAGCCGGCCTGGGACCAGGTGCTGGCGCTGCCCGGCGCCTGCCTGCACCTGTATGGCAAGGACGACCCGCGCCGCGCGCGCAAGATGGGCCATTTGACCTTCGTGGCCGCCACCCTGGAACAGGCGCAACAGCAGTTGCTGGCGGCCTGCGACATCCTCGGTATCGCGCCGTGAGTGTGGTCAATACCGTTGCCGACGCAGCCGCCATCGCGGCCGGCGCGCGCGTGCTGGAAGCAGGCGGCCTGGTGGCGTTTCCCACCGAGACCGTCTATGGCCTGGGCGCCGATGCCGAAAACCCGGCAGCGGTCGCTCGCATCTATGACGCCAAGGGCCGTCCCAACGATCACCCGGTGATCGTGCACGTGGCGCCCGGCGCCGACCTCGATTACTGGGTCACCGAGATTCCCGATGCCGCGCGCCAGCTGGTCGCTGCCTTCTGGCCCGGTCCATTGACACTGATACTCAAGCGCGCCAGCCACATCCCGGACGCCGTTTCCGGCGGCCAGGACACGGTGGGCATCCGCTGCCCGTCGCACCCGGTAGCGATTGCGCTGCTGACCGCCTTCAAGGGCGGCAAGGGTGGCGTCGCCGCGCCGTCGGCCAACAAGTTCGGCAACGTCAGTCCCACCACCGCGCAACACGTGCGCGATGAATTCCACCTCGATGATGTGGAAGAGGGCTCGATCACCGGCGAGCCGGCGTGTTCGGCCGGCTTGCATGTCACTGTTCTCGAAGGCGGCGCCAGCCAGGTCGGCATCGAATCGACCATCGTCGATTTGTCGCGCCTGGCCACGCATGGCCCGGTGCTGCTGCGCCCCGGCCATATCACGGCGCAACAGATCGCTAACGTGATCGGCCAGTTGCCAGCCGCACCCGACCAGGCCGCACCGCGCGCATCCGGCACCCTGGAATCGCACTACGCGCCGCGCACGCCGGTCACCATGGTGGCGCACGCTGCCCTGGCTGACACAGTTGCGCAACTGCAGGCCAAGGGCGCCCGCGTGGCCGTGATCGGTCATGCTTGCGGCGAACTCGGCAACAACATGCGCTTGCTGCCGGCCGAGCCGGTCGGCTACGCCTACGGCATCTATGCCGCGCTGCGCGAGATGGACCTGGTGCAAGCCGATGTGATACTGGTGGAAACCCCGCCACAAGACGATGCCTGGCTCGGCGTGAACGACCGCCTGCGCCGTTCTGTCTTCGGTTCGACCGGCATCCTGGCACGCTTCCTGAGTCAATAATCTGCTGTTTTTATGTATTCCAGCGACCAACTTTTTTGATTAAAAGCAACGCTGGAATTCCTATCCGAGCAACTGTTCTTTTTTGAACACAACCCCTGAGAAATTGAGTGCGCGCTGCTATACATTCCAGCCCAACGCTGGCAGACTAGTTGTGCATGAATAGCACGCCCGTTCTTATTGGGCCACAATATCCTCAGGAGACAATATGCGTCACACCAAACTTGCCATCGCCGCAATGGCTCTCGCCATCCTTGCCGGTTGCGGTGGCTCCAGCCCGGAAGCGGGCGATCAAACCCTTCGTGTCAAATTTAACTCGCAAGTGTCGTTCGGTGACAGCCTGTCGGATGTGGGCTCGTATAACGTTGGCACCATTGCCGCCCTCAAGGGCGGCAAGTTCACCATCAATGGCGACAACACGGCGATCAATGCCACGCTGACCGGCCGTAACTGGACCGAGCTGGTGGCCGCCCAACTGGGTTTGCCGGCGCCGTGCGCCGCATTGACCGGCCTCGACGGCACCGCCCCAGGTTTCAACGTTCCCCGCAAAGCCAACGCAGGCTGCTACGGCTACGCCCAGGGCGGCGCGCGCGTGACCAATCCTGTCGGCCC
Source organism: Duganella sp. FT27W (assembly GCF_009295655.1). Taxonomy (NCBI): domain Bacteria; kingdom Pseudomonadati; phylum Pseudomonadota; class Betaproteobacteria; order Burkholderiales; family Oxalobacteraceae; genus Duganella; species Duganella sp. FT27W. The sequence continues at coordinate 92,524 of NZ_WHIV01000006.1, read as the reverse complement.
CGGCAATATCGCCACCGGCGCTGCCACCGGCTTCATGACGGTACCAGTCGTGACCCAGGTCGCCAACCACCTGGCCGCTGTCGGTGGCAAGTTCAAGGGTGACGAACTGGTGCTGGTGATGGCTGGCGGTAACGATGTACTGTTCCTGCTGTCCAAGCTGAGCGCTGACGCGACCGCTGCTGGCGGCCAGGGCTATATCGTCAGCCTGGCCACGCAACTGGCTGCAGGCGCCACCAACCCTACTACAGCGCGTGCAGCCATCCTGTTTGCCGCTACCACCCAGGCAGCGGTTCCCGGCAGCACTCAGGCCAGTATTACCACCAGCGCGGTCGGCGCTGCAGCAGTGCAGCCCGGCAACGGTGCTGTGGTTTCCCCGGCAGTATATGGCCCGATGGTGACCAAGGCCGCTGCCGACGGCGCCGCCGCCGGCGCCGCCTTCGTGACCACCACCGCGCCGACGCTGGTGACGCAAATGCGCGATGCCGGCACCCAATTGGCCACCCTGGTAAAAAGCCAGATCATCGCCAACGGCGCCAACTACGTCACCGTCAACAACTTGCCGGACGTGGCTACAACGCCTAGCGGTCGCTCCCGTACTGCCGAGATCCGTGCCCTGATCGACTCCATGGTCGGCGCCTTCAACGGTGCGCTGACCGCCGGCCTGTCCACCGAGCAGAAAGTGGTGATCGTCGACGTGTACGCAGTGAGCCACGACCAGGCCACCAACCCGGGACCGTATGGCCTGACCAATGTCGCCGAACCGGCATGCGACCTGAGCGCGGCGAAGAACCCGATCGGCTCCGCGATCGTCTGCAACGGCAGCAACCTGGTGGCCGGCGATGTCAGCCACTACTCGTTCGCCGACGAGGTGCATCCGACACCGTTCAACAACCTGCTGCTGGCGCGTTACGTGTCGCGCAGCCTGGTGACCAAGGGCTGGATGTAAGGCGGCGGTAGCCGGCGGTGGCCGCGCACAAGCGGCCGTCTGCCGGCAACGAACAACACGAACAAGAATCTGGAGACGAAATGAATAAAACCTCGCTCAAACTGCTGGTGCTGGCAGCCGCCATGTCGGTGGCCACGGCCGCCTCGGCGCAACAAACGGCCGGCACCTGGCTGGGCACCCTGGGCCTGAACAAGATCACCCCGAAGGTCGATTCGGGCGACGTGTCGGCGCCGGCACTGCCGGGCACCAAGGCCGATGTCGAGCCCGACACCAAGCCGCGCTTTGCGATTGCCTACATGCTCACCGATAACTGGTCGGCCGAGCTGGACCTGGGCGTGCCGTACAAGCACGACTTGATCGGCGCCGGTTCGATCGAAGGCACCGGCAAGCTCGGCGACTCGATGGTGCTGCCACCGACCGCCTTCATCCAGTACCGCTTCATGCCGGCCAACGCCACCTTCCGTCCCTACGTTGGCCTGGGCCTGACTTACGCGATGTTCATCAAGGAACGGGGTTCGGGACAGCTGACATCGATTTTGAACACCGGCGGCCCTGGCGCGACTTATAAACTCGACGACAAAGCCGGTGTGAGCGCCCAGATCGGCGCCACCTGGCGCATCGACGACAACTGGTTCCTCGACGCCACCGTGATCAAGACCAAGCTCAAAACCAAGGTCCACTTCTCGACCGGCCAAACCCAGAACGTGCGCCTGGACCCGGTCGCGGCCAGTATCAGCATTGGCTACAACTTCAAGGGGTTGAGCTTCTAAAAATAAACATCCGAAGGTGCAGCGGCTCCCCGATGCTGGGCCTTCGGATGGTTCAAGACCGCCTGTCGAGTGCGGTACGCCCCGCAAATTTGGGCAAATTTCCTGATATTTCCTTCCATCCGGTTCAAACCATTTCGCGTTCGCGCTACCATCGGCATACGCTGCCAACTCTCGTTCTACCAAAATCTGTCGCCATATAGCTGACAGGCGTATACATAGCTATACATCGTTATACTTTTCTATAGCGAGCCGCCTATGAATCCTGTACGAAACCCCTTTGCGCCAGGTGCAGGTAACAAGCCTCCGGAACTGGCCGGTCGACAGGCGATCATCAACGACGCCAGAATTGCTGTTCAACGTGCATTGATTGGCAGATCGAGTCGCTCGCAAATGTTCTTGGGGCTGCGTGGTGTGGGTAAAACCGTTCTGCTCAATGAAGTTGAAAATGTCGCCAGACATCATGGCCATTTGACGACCTCGATTGAAGCGCCCGAGGGCAAGTCATTGGGCGAATTACTGCTGCCGCGTGTACATCAGGTGTTGCGTAAGTTATCCAGTGCGGAGAATGCCAAGGCTAAGGCCCATGACGCGATGCGTGCGCTCAGGTCGTTCGCTTCCGTTTTCAAGTTTGAATATGGCGACGCATCAATCGCGGTGGAGCCTGAAATTGGTGTTGCAGACAGTGGTGATCTTGAGAGTGATTTGCCCGAACTGTTCGTACGCATCGGCGAGGCGGCGCAAGCTGCGGCAAAGGCGTGGACCCTGCTGATCGATGAAGTACAGTATCTGGGGCAAAAAGATTTGGCCGCACTGATTGTTTCCCTGCATAAGATCAGCCAGGAAAATCTTCCGGTGGTATTTTTCGGTGCAGGACTGCCACAGGTAGCGGCACTTTCAGGACACTCCAAGTCCTATTCGGAGCGCTTATTCCATTTTCCAGACGTAGGTGCTTTATCACCAGAGGATGCGAAAGATGCCATCCGTCAGCCGGTGAATGACGAGCAGGCGGTCATTGACGAAGCCGCTTTGAACGAGATCGTGGAAAAGACGCAGGGCTACCCGTATTTTCTTCGAGAGTGGGGGCACCAGTCGTGGAATATAGCGACCGGCGATACCATTACATTGCAGGACGCGAGACGAGCGGAGGCGAACACCCTGAAGCGCCTTGATGACGGGTTTTTCAAAGTTCGTTTTGATCGACTCACCTTGAAAGAGCGCGAGTATGTGATCGCGATGGCAAAGCTGGGTAATGGCCCGTATCGCTCCTCGGATGTCGCAGACGCACTCGGCGAGACCATGCAGAGCCTGGGGCCGCGCCGCGCGCAAATCATCAGCAAGGGGATGATTTACAGTCCGTCACATGGCGATATCGCGTTCACGGCACCCATGTTTAAGAATATCTGCTGCGCAATTTGGCAGCAATCGAAAATATTTGACTGGTTGGAAGAATCGCTATGATGTCCGAAAAATACATGCATTTTTCAGACATCATGGTACCGTTATTGGAACGCTTGGATACCCGTCTGCGCCCGACCCAGGATCAGCGCATGGATATCATGCGTACCTTCGTAGGTGTTGACCACCTCGAGGTTGACCATGTGGCGGATGATGCCGAACTCGTCCGAGATGCCGTTACCACCGAGCATGTCGCGCGCCACGCGGGCGATGTCGAGCGACTTGCCGCACGAGTTGCGCTTCATCATCGAGGTGATTTCCACCGCCGCCGTGCCGGCGTCTTTCATGCGGCCCAGTTGCAAGCAGCCTTGCAGGCCCAGCGTGATTTCGGTCTGCATGTCGGCCAGCTTCTTTTGCACCAGCTGGTTGGCGGCCAGTGGACGACCGAATTGCTGGCGGTCCAGCACGTACTGGCGCGCCGTGTGCCAGCAGGCTTCGGCTGCGCCCAGCGCGCCCCAGGCGATGCCGTAGCGGGCCGAATTGAGGCAGGTGAACGGGCCTTTCAGGCCGCGCACGTCCGGGAAGGCGTTCTCTTCCGGGCAGAACACGTTGTCCATAACGATCTCGCCGGTGACCGAGGCGCGCAGGCCGAACTTGCCGTGGATGGCCGGCGCACTCAAGCCCGCCATGCCCTTGTCGAGGATGAAGCCGCGGATCGCGCCTTCGTCGTCCTTGGCCCACACCACGAACACGTCGGCTACCGGCGAGTTGGTGATCCACATCTTGGCGCCCGACAGCGCATAGCCGCCCGGCACTTTCTTGGCGCGGGTGATCATCGAACCGGGGTCGGAGCCGTGGTTGGGTTCGGTGAGGCCGAAACAGCCGATCCATTCGCCGGTGGCCAGCTTGGGCAGGTATTTCTGGCGCTGCGCCTCGGTACCGAATTCATAGATCGGCACCATTACCAGCGACGATTGCACACTCATCATCGAGCGGTAGCCGGAGTCGATGCGTTCGACTTCGCGCGCGATCAGGCCGTAGGCCACGTAATTGAGTTCGGGACCGCCGTATTGTTCGGGAATGGTGGGGCCGAGCAGGCCCAGTTCGCCCATCTCGCGGAAGATGGACGTGTCCATCTTCTCGTGGCGGAAGGCGTCGAGGATGCGCGGGGCCAGCTTGTCGCCGCAATAGGCGGCAGCGGCGTCGCGCACCATGCGCTCTTCGTCGGTCAACTGCTGGTCCAGCAGCAGGGGATCATCCCAGTGGAACTGGGCGCGGGCTTGGCTCATGGTGGTCTCTCATTATGGTGAATGCTGCTGCATTCTAAGCCGCCGCCCATGGCACGGCTTTTCTAATGGCGACACCAATTTCCGTTTTTACCCCAGGCTGCCGAACTGGCCGCCGTGGAAGATCAATGGCGGGCTCGGGGAGAACTCGCACAGCTCCACTTCGCCGACGAAGATCACGTGGTCGCCCTCGGGATAGCGGCTGCGGTTGTGGCACTCGAACCAGGCCGACGCGCCTTTTAAAATCGGGTGGCCGGTGCGCGACAGCTCGTATTCGGCCGTGGCCCACGGGTCCGCGCCGCGCGTGGCAAACAGCTTGGCCAGGTGGGCCTGGCTGGCGCTGAGCACGTTGATCACGTAGTGCGAGTTGCCGGTAAAGATGGGCATGCTGTTGGCGTTGTTGGACAAACTCCACAGCACCAGCGGCGGATCGAGCGAGACCGAGTTGAAGGAACTGGCGGTCAGGCCGCGAAACGTGCCGTCAGCCAGGCGCGTGGTGATCACGGTGACGCCGGTGGCGAACTGGCCCAAGGCCTGGCGGAAATGGGCGGTGTCGAATGGTCGTTCTGCGGCGCGGGGGGAAATGGTGTGCATGGTCAGCCTGAGTCTTTTAGCCATTATGCCAAAGATTGCATGGCAACTGCGCAATAGCCCTACGGCAAGAGAGCTGAACGGTGACGGCTACAGCTTCAAGTCCAGCTGCCCCGACGCCAAGCTGGCCGGCTCGTTCAAGGGCGATCTGGCCAAGTCCTACACGCTCACGGCCGACACGTCTTTTGAATTGAATGGCAAGACCGAGGTGCAGCACAACGTCCTCAACGGTACTTTCCAAGGCGCCTGCCCGGCGGACATGGCGCCGGGCGTGAAGAAAATGCGCGGTGGCATGAAGATGAAAAGCCTCTACATCAATCGCTAAGTCCGGTCACAGGCGTCCCCGTTGCATCGCGCGGCGTGTTTCTGCGTTCTTGGGCATTATTGCTGAATTCAAATACGGCAGGAGGCTTTCATGGAAACAGCCATACTGGGCGGCGGGTGCTTCTGGTGCACCGAGGCGGTTTTTCTGGACGTCAAAGGTGTCGAGAAAGTCGTGTCCGGCTATGCCGGCGGCGCGGCGCCCGATCCCACTTACGAGCAGGTGTGCGCCGGCGCGACCGGCCATGCCGAAGTGGTTAAAATCGATTTCGATCCGGCCGTGATCGATTTCCACGACCTGCTCGAAATCTTTTTCACGATCCACGATCCCACCACCCTCAACCGCCAGGGCAATGACGTCGGCACACAGTACCGGTCGGTCGTATACTACCTGTCGCCGCAGCAGGAAGCGGTGGCGCGCAAGGTGGTGGCTGAGATGGCCAATGTGTGGGATGCCCCGATCGTCACCGAGCTGGCGCCCGCGCCGGTGTTTTACCCGGCCGAGGCTTATCACCAGGATTACTTCAGCCACCACCCGCTGCAAAGCTATTGCGCTTTCGTGGTGGCGCCCAAGGTGGCCAAGTTGCGCGCGATTTACGCGCACCGGGTGAAGTAAGCAAAAGCCGGCCAAATTGGCGGGGCGCTCCTGCACGAACAGGCGCTACGGCTGCAGGCGTTCCTTGGCCCAGCTGCCGTCCGCCTGTTTCACATAAACGATACGGTCGTGGAAGCGCGAGCGGCGGCCTTGCCAGAATTCGATGCGCACCGGGTCGAGGCGGTAGCCGCCCCAGTGCTCGGGGCGCACCGCGTGTTCGCCGCTGGCCGCTGCCACGGCGTCGTAGTTGACTTCCATCTGTTCGCGGTTGGCAATCGGTGCGCTTTGCTGCGAGGCAATCGCGCTGATCTGGCTTTTCAGCGGGCGGCTGTAGAAATACTTGTCGCTTTCCTCGGCCGAGGTTTTCACCACCGTGCCTTCGATGCGCACCTGGCGCTCCAGTTCGCTCCAGAAGAACAGCAGCGCCGCGTGCGGATTGGCGCCCAGTTGCCGGCCTTTCTGGCTGTCGTAGTTGGTGTACCAGGTAAAGCCGCGCGCATCGAATTGCTTGATCAGCACGATGCGCGAGCTGGGCCGTCCCTCGGTGTCCACGGTGGCCACGCTCATCGCGTTCGGCTCGTTCACTTTCGCATGCATGGCTTCGTCGAACCATTTGCCGAATTGCGCGATCGGGTCGTCCAGCACATCGTTTTCTGTCAGGCTGGCGCGGCCGTAATCGAGGCGCAGGTCGGCCAGCACCACGCCGTCGGCCACCGTGTTGTGGACCGGTACTTGTTGCTGCTCGGGCACCTGACTGGCGGGCAGGGCAGGGGTGATGCCGCGCCGCACCTGCATCGCGCTGCCCAGTTGCGCCATCTGCTCGGGGCTGAACAGGCGCTTGGCCATCGGTGCGATATTGGCTTCTTCCTTGGCCATGTGGGCGGTGTACGCGTCGCAGAAGCGGCTTACGTTCTCTACCGATAGGGCGGTGCTGGTGCCGGCCGCGATCGCTTCGAGTTCCGCTTGCAGCAACGCCCAGTCCTGGTCCATGGCGGCGTGGTCGGCCAGGATGCCGGGCACCAGTTGCTCGAGCAGGGCGAGGTCGGCGTCGCGCGCGGTGGCTTGCAGCATCGGCATCAAGTTCTGTTCTTCGTCGTCGTGGTGCAGGTGGGCGGCGTTGTTGAAATACTTGAGGACGGCCTGGACCGCCTTTTGCGCTTCGAGGTCGGCGCCGTGTGCGGCCAGGTGGGGCGGCAGCTTGGCGAGCGTGGCCAGTTGCTTGCGGATGCGGTCGTGGCAATGCTTGAGCACGGCGATCGGCTGATTGAAATCGGGGGCGGTGTCGAACAGTGTGTTGCTCATGGAATCAAGACTCTGGCTGGGTGAGAAAATCATTCTAGAATAATTTTTCTTGCAGTGTCCGCTAAAATGGCGGGATGGATACCAATTCAACCTTTAATCTGGACGAAGTCGACTTCGAGCGACGATTCGGCGGCATTGCGCGCCTGTATGGCGCCCCGGCGCTCGAGCGCTTTCGCGGCGCCCACGTGTGCGTGGTCGGCGTGGGCGGCGTCGGCTCGTGGATCGTCGAGGCGCTGGCGCGCAGCGCTATCGGCCAGTTGACCCTGATCGACCTCGACAACGTGGCCGAATCGAATATCAACCGCCAGATCCAGGCGCTGAGCGGCACGGTCGGCCAGGCCAAGATCCACGCGCTGGCCGAGCGCATCGCCCAGATCAACCCGTTTTGCGTGGTGCACCAGGTCGAGGATTTCGTCACGCCCGACAATCTCGACACCATGCTGGGCACCGACAAGTTCGACTACGTGGTGGACGCCATCGACAGCGTGAAGGCCAAGGCCGCCATGATCGCCCATTGCCGCCGCCACGCGATTCCGCTGGTGATCATCGGCAGCGCCGGCGGCCAGACCGATCCCACCCAGATCGCCGTGCGCGACCTGGCCCGCACCGAGCAGGAGCCGCTGCTCAAGAAGGTGCGGCGCCTGCTGCGCAGCGAGTACGGTTTTCCGCGTGGCGAGAAAACCAGGTTCCATGTCGATGCGGTGTTTTCGATGGAGCCGCTCAAGTACCCGGAACCGGCCGACGCGTGCGCAGTGGATGCCGGCGGCGGCATCACCGGCCTCAATTGCGCCGGTTTCGGCTCGGCCATGGTGGTCACCGCCACCTTCGGCATGGTGGCGGCCGGCCACGTGTTGCGCCAGTTGGCGGCGCCTGCCGCGCCAGCGGCCGTTGAGCCAGTTGCTGCGCCGGCAGCGGTGGTAGCGGCAGACGGTACCATCGGGAATTAAGCCGACACGCGGGATAGGTTTGCTATCATGGCGGGCGCCGGTACGTGCGCGTGCCGTCCCCAGTCACCCAGAGAGAGAGAATCAATCTATGAAGCGTAGTTCCGTTTTTGCAGCAACGCTGCTGGCGCTGGCGGCCTTCTCGGCCCAGGCGCAAACTCCTGCTGAACCGGCGGCTGCGGCTGCACCTGCTGCACCTGCAACCCCGGCTGCTGCGGCCACGCCTGCCGCGCCAGTGGTGGTCGGTTCCGCCACGCCGGGCCCGGCCGCCGAATCGCTGATCGTCAACGACACCAAGGTGGGTACCGGCCGCGAAGCGACCAGCGGTGCGACCGTCTACATGCACTACACGGGCTGGTTGTATCGTCCGCTGGCAAAGAATATGCGTGGCCGCCAGTTCGACTCGTCGATTCCGCGCGGCGAGCCGCTGGACTTCGTGCTTGGCACCGGCCGCGTGATCAAGGGCTGGGACCAGGGCATCGTCGGCATGAAAGTGGGCGGCAAGCGCACCCTGATCATTCCATCGGAACTGGCCTATGGCTCGCGCGCCGCACCGGGCGGCGGCATCCCACCGAACTCGGCACTGATCTTCGACGTTGAACTTATTGACGTCAAGTAAGCCGGAATAATTCCGAGCGCCTGACAACCGTCCAGAGCAAGGCGCAGCGACGAAGACAGTGCGCCAGTACGCGAATATTGCCAGACGCTGCAACGCCGCCATGGAGGGCTTGTCAGGCGCTCCTTGCGCTCGGCACTTGCAGGCAGCATTCTTGCGGCATTGCGCCGAGCCGCACCTGCAAGGTGCTGTGATGAATCGCGTACTTGTCCTTGAGCGTCTGGCTGATGGTATCCACCGTCACATCGCCCGGATAGCCAGCCGGCGTCACCAGTTGCGCGGTCAGGGCATTCTCGGTCGTGCTCATGGCCCAGATGTGCAGGTCGTGCACGGCACTCACGCCGGCCTGGTCGCGCAGGAATTGCTCGATGCCGGCGCGGTCCACGTTATCGGGCACCGCCGCCAGCACCATGCGCAGCGACTGCGTGAGCAAGCCCCAGGTGCTCCAGACGATGATGGCCACGATCACCATGCTGATCACCGGGTCGATCCAGTTCCAGCCGCTGTAGCGCACCGCCAGCCCTGCCAGCAATACCCCCAGTGAAATCGCCGCGTCGGCCGCCAGGTGCAGGTAGGCGCCACGGATATTGATGTCGTCCTTGCTGCCCGACATGAACAACCACGCCGAGAAACCGTTGATCAGGATACCGATGCCGGCCACGATGGAGACCGTCAGGCCGGCCACCGGATCGGGCGTCACCAGTTTTTGCACCGCCTCGAAAGCGATCACGCCGCAAGCGGCCATCAGCAGCATGCCGTTGAACAGCGCCGCCAGCATCGACGTGCCGCGCAGGCCGTAGGTATAGCGCGCGCTGGGCTGGCGCCTGGCCAGAATCACCGCGCCCCACGCCAGCATCAGGCCCATCACGTCCGACAGGTTATGGCCGGCATCTGCCATCAGCGCGGTGGAGTTGGCCAGGTAACCGTAGAAAAACTCCACCACGACAAAGCCGAGGTTGAGCACGATGGCGATCGCAAACGCGCGGCCCATGGTGTTGGGATCGCCGTGATGGTGATGGTGGTGGTGGCCACCGCCGTGGTTGTGGCTGTGATCGTGTCCATGGCTGTGGCCTGCGGCTGGCTTCCCGTGGCCGTGATCGTGATTGTGCCCACCACCGTGGCTTGTGGCTGGTTTGCCCTGGTCTGCTTGATCATGACTGTGATCGTGACCATGCTCATGCTTGTGCTGGTGGTCGTGGCTATTGTGGCTATCGTGATTACCGTGGCCGGCGTGGTCGTGGTGCTTGCTCATGCGTCGCTCCCGTTGGAAGGTTCGGCGATATGCTCGAGCATATCGTTGAGGACGTCGCTGATATGGGCGTCGGCGGCGGAATAGAACACCTGCTTGCCCTGGCGCTCGGACTTGACGATACGCGCGGCGCGCAGCAGGCGCAAATGGTGACTGACGAGCGAGCTGCTCAAGTCAAGTGAGGTAGCGATATCGCTGACCGCGATCGGCGCCGCCACGCAGGCAAGCACGATGCGCAGCCGGGTCGGGTCACCCAGCAAGTGGAACAGGTCAGCAAGTTGGGCGATGGCGGGATCGCAACCGGAATAGTCGTGTTGGCAGCTCATGATTCGTCATATGAATAGGTGTTCATATGTTAGCACGAAAAAATCGAGGAGTAACCACGGAGCAGGTAGGGTGTATCCTCGATTCGCTTATTTCGGAAGCTGCGCCTGCACCTCGGCCCGCAGCTTGGGCTCGAGCTGGTTGATGGCGGTTTTCAGGCGTTCGGCTTCTTGCAGGGACTGGGTTTGGGCTGCGGTCAAGCCGGGCTTGGTGAAGGCGGCCTGGCCGCCCAGCACCAGCAGCGCCGACAGTACGGCTACGCCGGCGGCGGCGGCCAGCAGGCGCCATTCGTGGCGGGTGATTCCAGTGCCCGCTGCGTGCGTGGGGACGGGCGCAGGATCGGCGGCGGCGCGGGAGGCGGAGGAGGCACTGGTTGCCAGGTCCAGCTCGTTGGAAGCGTCGTGCTCGACGCTGCGTTCCGGCGCCAGGCCGCCGGCGTCGCGGGCGCGGCGGACCAGTTCGCGGGTGGCGCTGTCGATGGCGGCGATGTGGCGCTCCACCGCGTCTTCCAGCACCGCTTCGTTCAGTGCCACCAGGGCGAATACCGGGTCGTCGATATCGATCTTGACGCCGGTTTTTTCAAATACCAGGGTGCGCAGCTTGTGCTGATCCATGGCCATGGGCGCTTACCACTCCACCTTGTCGAGTTGCTCGAACAGGTCGCGGAACACGACCTTGATGCGCTGCTTTTCCATCAGGTTGAACTTGTCGCTCTCGCGCACTTCGGCCGCCGTCAGGCGCGCCGTGTTCATTTTCTTGATGTCGGCGCCAAAGGTGTCGGCATTGCGCGCCGAGAGCACCACGCGGCCACGCACGCGCGACGAATTGTCGGCGTAGGTTTGCGATTCGGTGAACTGCTTGCCGGCCGCCGATTGCAGCAGGCCGAAATGCTCGTTTTCCCACAGCACCAGCGGCACCTTGGTGGCCTTGGCGGTGGAGACGAAGCCCATTGCCGTGTCGTGCAAGGTATCGCCGCCGCCGACGATGGTGTGGATATACACCTTGCGGCCAGATTCCTCGAGCAGCGCAAAGCAGTCGTTTTCGAGCAGGTAGCCCATCAGCGGCGAGAAAGTGTTGGCGCCGTTGTCGATCACGCAGTTGCCCTCCTGCTCGAGGATGTCGATCATCAGGGCGTCGAAGCGCTTGGGGTCGATGTTGCGGCTGTCGGTCATCACCGGCACATGCTTGACGGCCATCGCCTTGTAGCGGCTGAAGGTGGCATTCTCCTGGTCGGTGTCGTAGCAGCGCAGCGGCTGCGCGCCCTCGGCCACATCCTTGCTGGCGATCCACTGCGCAAGAATGGTGGACACCAGCGTCTTGCCGATGCCACCTTTGCCCTGGAGAATAAAATGTACCGTGTTTTGCATCTGAATCACTCCTGAATCGTCGGGAAAATCGCCGCCCCGACGAGAGTAATTGTTTTATGGCTGGAAGGCAATATTTCCTTGCCTTCACACGGTTTTAGTTGATAAAGCGGAGCAAACCCTGCAACACGTGGATCACGCTCTGCTCGCGCACGGCCTTGCGGTCGCCGGCGAACACCAGGCGTTCGGTATGCACGCTGTCGCCGTTGGCCCAGCCGAAGCACACGGTACCCACCGGCTTGCCCGGCACGGCGCCGGTGGGGCCGGCGATGCCGGTGGTGGACAGCGCGATGTGGGCGTTGCTCGCGCCCAGCGCGCCGGTGGCCATGGCGGCCGCCACTTCCTCCGAAACGCTGCCCATCTGCGCCATCAGCGCGGCGGAGACGTCGAGCATCTCGGTCTTGGACGCGTTGGAATAGGTGACGAAGCCGCAGTCGAACCAGTCGCTGGACCCGGCGATTTCAGTGATGGCCTGGGCCACGCCGCCGCCGGTACACGACTCGGCGGTGGTGAGTATCAAACCCTTTTCTTGCAATGCTTTGCCGACTTGCGCGGCCAGTGCGAGGATGGTGTCGCTGCTCATGGAACTCTCCTTTGGTGTGGCGGTCAAGGGTGGCCCCACTGTACCATGCAGTTCGCAATCGTTGCCAGCGGTGCACTACGAATTTCTCCGCGCGCCAATATTCTTTGAATTCATTAGACCCCCATGTCGAACATGCGTACACTCAGACGGACTATGCCGACCAACGCAGCCGGTCTTACAGGCCAACCAGGAGGCGCCTTATGATCAGCGAGACCGACATCTTCCATGCCCGCATACTGATCGTCGACGACCAGCCGGTCAACGTGGAACTACTTGAATACCTGCTGACATCGACCGGCTATCAAGCTGTCAGCTCCACCACCGATCCGCACCAGGTGGCGGCGCTGCATGCCGAGCACCACTACGACCTGATCATCCTCGACATGCAGATGCCGGGCCTGAACGGCTTTGAAGTGATGGAGCAATTGCGCCCGCTCGAAAAAGGCGCGTGGCTGCCGGTGCTGGTAGTCACGGCGCAGCCCGACCACAAGGTGCAGGCGCTCGAAGCTGGCGCGCGCGATTTTCTCAGCAAGCCGATCGACCCGGTGGAGGTGCTCACGCGCATTCGCAACATGCTTGAAGTGCGGCTGCTGCACCGCGAGGCGCGCGACTACAACGCCCGGCTGGAACACACGGTGCGCGAACGGACCGCCGAACTGCAACGCTTCCGCAGCGCCATGGACGCCACCGCCGACGCCATCTTCCTGCTCGACGCGGCCACCGCCGAACTGCTTGACGTGAACGACGGCGCCTGCCGCATGCTGGCCTACACGCGTGAAGATATCCTCGGCCAGACCGCCAGCCGGCTCGGTCTCGGTACGCTGGCGTCGCTGCGCGCGCAAGCGCTGCGGCTCGAGGACTACGCCGCCGCCGTCGGCCAGCCGCGTGCGCCCGAACTGGCCGAGGGCGAATTGATGCGCCACGACCTGGTCTCGGTGCCGGTGGAAATCTACTGGCAGCTGCTCAAGCGTCCGGGCGAAGCCGCCGTGCTGCTGGGCGTGGCGCGCGACGTGAGCGAACGGCGCCAGTCGGAAGAGCTGCTGCAGCACATGGCGCATTACGACAGCCTCACCGGCCTGCCCAACCGCACGCTGTTCTTCCAGACCCTGGCCGATACGCTGGCGTCGGCGGAAAAGAAAAAATGCCGGGTGGTGGTGCTGATGATCGCGCTCGACCGCTTCAAGGGCATCAACGACATGCTCGGATCGAGCGCCGGCGACGAGCTGCTGCGCCAGTTTTCAAATCGCCTGATGCAGACGGCGCGCCTGCGCGACACCGTGGGCCGCATTGGCGGCGACGAGTTCGCGCTGATCATGACCATGCCGCGCGACCAGCAGGAAGCCGTCCACATGGCCAACGAAGTGCGCGAAACCCTGCGCACGCCGTTCGATCTCGATGGTCACCAGGCCGTGCTCAGCGCCAGCATCGGCATCGCCATGTATCCCGACGACGCGGGCGACCCCGAAACCCTGATCAAGTACGCCGACACCGCCATGGACCGCGCCAAGCAGGCTGGCCGCGACGGCTACCGCTTTTTCACACCCGGCATGAACGTGCAGGTGCTGGCGCGCCTGGACCTGGAACTGGCCCTGCGCCGCGCCATCGAAAACGACGAACTGCTGCTGTACTACCAGCCCAAGGTGAACCTGCACACCGGGGCGATTGCCGGCGCCGAAGCGCTGCTGCGCTGGCAGCGGCCCGGCTATGGCCTGGTGCACCCGGCCGATTTCGTCGCGGTGATGGAAGACACGGGGCTGATCGTGCAGGTCGGCGACTGGATCATCGACGCAGCCTGCCGCCAGATCGGCGCCTGGCTGCGCGGCTCGGTGGGGGCGGTGCGGGTGGCGGTCAATGTCGCCAGCCGGCAGTTCTCCGAGGGCGACCTGGAGCAGGTGGTGCGCGGTGCGCTGGCGCGCCACGACGTGCCGCCCGAACTGCTGGAACTGGAACTGACGGAAACCGCGCTGATGTCCAACACCGAGCGCACCATCGACGTCCTCACGCGCTTGAAAGCCTTGGGGATCAAGGTGGCGATCGACGACTTCGGCACCGGCTACTCGTCGCTGGCGTATTTGCAGCGCTTCCCGATCGATAAGCTCAAGATCGATATCGCCTTCGTGCGCGACATCACCACCAATCCGAATGACGCGGCGATTGCCACCGCCATCATCAGCATGGCGCACAGCCTGAAGCTGCGGGTGATCGCCGAGGGCGTGGAAACGCGGGGCCAGCTCGAATACCTGCGCCGTGGCCGCTGCGACGAAATCCAGGGTTATTTCTTCAGCCGCCCGGTGGCGCCGCGCGACATGGGCGTGCTGGTGGAATCGGGCCGCTGCCTGCCGGTGGACCCGGACACGCCGCTGCAACCGGCGCAAACCCTGCTGATCGTGGACGACAACCCGGACGTGCTGTGGGCGCTGGGCCAGTTGTTCGAGCCGGACCGCTACAACGTGCTGATGGCCGGCACCGCGGAAGAAGCGTTCGAGCAGCTGGCGCTGCACGACGTGCAGGTGATCCTGTGCGACCAGCGCCTGCCCGGCATGAGCGGCACCGAGTTCCTCAGCCAGGTCAAGGACCTGTATCCACAGACGATACGCATCATCCTGTCCGGCTACCTGGGCGTGGACGCCGTGCTCGAGTCGATCAACCGGGGCGCCATCTACCGCTTCTACACCAAGCCGTGGGACGACGTGCAGCTGCGCGACAACATCCGCCTGGCGTTCCACCATTACTGGCTGATGCAGGGCAGCGGCCGCAAGGTGGGCCTGCCCGAGGAAGACGAGACGGCGGTGGATGTGAAAGACGTCGCCGCTGCGGTGGTTCAGGACTTGAAGTGATCGAAGCCCGCTAACCCCAGGTCGAGCGCCGCGCCTTGCGCATCGACCAGCCGCAGGCCGGCTTGCGCATCGATGCTGCCCACGCGCGTGACCGGCGTGGCGGTGCTGCCGGCGATGGCCAGGATCGCTGCGCGGGCGCTGGCCGGCGCCGTGAAGCACAGTTCGTAATCGTCGCCGCCGGCAGCGCAGTACGCGCGCCGCAAGGCGGCATTCTGCGTGGCCAGCACCTGGCCCGGCGGCAGCGCATCGACGTCGAGCGTGGCGCCCACACCCGAGCGTTTCAATATATGTCCGAGGTCGCCCACCAGGCCGTCCGAGATATCGATGGCCGCGTGGGCCATGCCGGACTCCGCCAGCGCCACGCCCAGCGCCACGCGCGGGATGGGGGTATGCATGCGCACCGCTGCCAAAGCATGCTCGGCATCGGTGAGCGGCGTGGCCAGTTCGCCGCGATAGGCAGCCAGCGCCAGGCGGGCGTCGCCCAGGGTGCCGGAGATCCAGAGATCGTCGCCGGGCAGGGCGGCGCTGCGGCGCAGCGCGCGGCCTGGCGCCAGTTCGCCGAACACGGTGATGCAGATGGTGAGCGGGCCGCGGGTGGTGTCGCCGCCGATCAGTTCGATGTTATGGGCGTCGGCCAGCGCGAACAGGCCTTGCGAGAAACCGGCCAGCCAGTCGCGCTCGGCACTGGGCAAGGCCAGCGCCAACGTGAAACCGACCGGGCGTGCGCCCATGGCGGCCAGGTCGGACAGGTTGACGGCCAGGCTTTTATGGCCGAGGCGCAGTGCATTTTCTCCGGCAAAGAAATGGCGGCCCTCGACCAGCATGTCGGACGAGATGGCCGTCTGCATGCCGGGCGCAGGGGTGAGCAGCGCGCAGTCGTCGCCGATGCCCAGGGTCGCGCGCGTGGCGTGATGAGGGCGCTGGAAATATTCTTGTATGAGGTCGAATTCGGAGAGCATCCGCCATTGTAAACGGCGTCCGCTGCGCCGATCACAACGCCTTGATTGCTATTTTCAATGGAACTCGGCATTTGGATAGGTAAATCCCATAATTGCCAAAAAAGGATTATATGGAAGCATCTATGCGGCTAAAGTGCCTAAAAGCGCCAAAAATTCGGCGATTTTGTCGTTTTCATCATAAGAAATGCTGATATCCATTATCACTCTGCGTGAAAATACCTACTTCTGCTCAAAGTTGGGTCTGATAAAATCGTAAGCTTTCCGACCGCACAAACAGGAAGGCAGTAAAGCATGGATTCGTCAGCAGAGAAGAAAGAAGAAATTCGTCAACAACTCCGCCTCGCGGCACTCGAATACCACGAGTTCCCGACTCCCGGCAAAATCAGTGTTACGCCGACCAAGCAACTGACCAACCAGCGCGACCTGGCGCTGGCCTACTCCCCGGGCGTGGCTGCGCCTTGCGAAGAAATCGTCATCGACCCGGCCGCTGCCTATAAATATACGGCGCGTGGCAACCTGGTGGCCGTGATCACCAACGGCACCGCCGTGCTGGGCCTCGGTAACATCGGTCCTCTGGCCGCCAAGCCTGTCATGGAAGGCAAGGGCGTACTGTTCAAGAAATTCGCCGGCATCGACGTCTTCGACATCGAAATCAACGAGCTCGACCCGGACAAGCTGGTGGATATCATCGCCGCGCTGGAACCGACATTCGGCGGCGTCAACCTGGAAGACATCAAGGCGCCAGAGTGCTTCTACATCGAGCGCCAGCTGCGCGAACGCATGAAGATCCCGGTCTTCCACGACGACCAGCACGGCACCGCCATCATCGTGGGCGCCGCCATCCTGAACGGCATCCAGCTGGTCGGCAAAGATATCAAGAACTGCAAACTGGTCGTCTCCGGCGCCGGCGCTGCCGCCCTGGCCTGCCTGGACCTGATCGTCGACCTGGGCTTCCCGCTCGAGAACATCTTCGTGACCGACCTGGCTGGCGTGGTCTATAAAGGCCGCACCGAGCTGATGGACCCGGACAAAGAACGCTTCGCCCGCGAGACCGACGCCCGCACCCTGGCCGAAGTCATCCCTGGCGCCGACATTTTCCTGGGCCTGTCCGCCGGCGGCGTACTGAAACAGGACATGGTCAAGTCGATGGCGTCGAACCCGCTGATCCTGGCGCTGGCCAATCCGAACCCGGAAATCCTGCCCGACGACGTCAAGGCCGTGCGCGACGACGCCATCATCTGCACCGGCCGTTCGGACTACCCGAACCAGGTCAACAACGTGCTGTGCTTCCCGTACATCTTCCGTGGCGCGCTCGATTGCGGCGCCACCACCATCACGCGCGAAATGGAAATCGCCGTGGTGCACGCGATCGCCGAGCTGGCCCACGCCGAGCAGTCGGACATCGTCGCCACCACCTACGGTTTCACCAATTTGTCGTTCGGTCCGGAATACCTGATCCCGATGCCGTTCGATCCGCGCCTGCTGATCAAGATCGCGCCGGCCGTGGCCAAGGCGGCCGAAGACTCGGGCGTGGCAACGCGTCCGATCCAGGATCTGCAAGCGTACGCCGACAGCCTGCAGCAGTTCGTGTACCGCAGCGGCACCTTCATGAAGCCGCTGTTCCAGGTGGCCAAGAAGACCGCCAAGGAACTCAAACGCATCGTCTACGCCGAAGGCGAAGAAGAGCGCGTGCTGCGCGCGGTGCAGGTGATCGTCGATGAAAAACTGGCCAGCCCGATCCTGGTCGGTCGTCCGGCCGTGCTGGAAGCGCGCATCGCCAAGTTCGGCCTGCGCCTGAAACACGGCGTGGACTTCGATGTCATCAACCCGGACCAGGACGACCGCTACCGCGACTACTGGCAGTCGTACTACGCGCTGACTTCGCGCGCCGGTGTGACCCAGGAATACGCCAAGCTGGAAATGCGCCGCCGCCACACCCTGATCGGTGCCATGATGATCAAGAAGGGCGACGCCGACGGCATGATCTGCGGCACCTTCGGCACCACCGAGCTGCACCTGAAATACATCGACCAGGTGCTGGGCAAGCGTGACGGCGCTTGCGTGTACGCCGGCATGAATGTGCTGATCATGCCGGAGCGCCAGTTGGTGATGGTCGATACGCACGTCAACGAAAACCCGAACGCCAAAGAGCTGGCCGCGATCACGGTGATGGCTGCCGAAGAGATGCGCCGCTTCGGTTTGTCGCCGCGTGCAGCACTGCTGTCGCACTCGAACTTCGGTTCGTCCAACAGCGAATCGGCGCAAAAAATGCGCGCCACTTTGGCGCTGGTGAAACAGCTCGATCCGACCCTGGAAATCGACGGCGAAATGCACGGCGACACCGCGCTCGACTCGAAACTGCGCCACGCCATCATGCCCGATTCGACCCTGACCGGCGACGCCAACCTGCTGGTCGCACCGAACATCGACGCTGCCAACATTGCCTACAACCTGGTGAAAACGGCGGCCGGCAACGGTATCGCGGTCGGTCCGATCCTGCTGGGCTGCTCGCAGGCCGTGCACATCCTGACGCCATCGGCCACCGTGCGCCGCATCGTCAACATGACCGCGCTGTGCGTGGTCGATGCGGTGGCCGGCAAGTCGTAATCCCCGCCTGGCACTTGCCAGCGAGAAAAGCCGCTTCTCCGGAAGCGGCTTTTTTTCGTCGGTATCAACCTGACTGTAACCGGATGTAACGAGTGTAAGCGTATGAGCTACCGCGCGGGGCAGGGGTGGTCACTCGGTTACAATCATCGATCTTATTGTTGCCACGCTCACACCATGACGAACTCGAAGAAAGCCCTTATTACCGGCATCACCGGCCAGGACGGCGCCTACCTGGCGCAGCTGCTGCTCGACAAGGGCTACCTGGTCACTGGTACTTATCGCCGTACCAGCTCGGTCAACTTCTGGCGTATCGAGGAGCTGGGCATCGCGTCGCATCCGCACCTGGAACTGGTGGAATTCGACCTGACCGACCTGTCTTCCGTCACGCGCCTGATCCAGCGTGTGCAGCCGGACGAAATCTACAACCTGGCTGCGCAAAGCTTCGTGGGCGTGTCGTTCGACCAGCCGATTACCACCGGCGAAATCACCGGCCTGGGCGCGGTCAACCTGCTCGAGGCGATCCGCATTGTCAACCCGAAGATCCGCTTCTACCAGGCGTCCACGTCGGAGATGTTCGGCAAGGTGCAGGCCGTGCCGCAAAAAGAGGATACGCCGTTTTATCCGCGCAGCCCGTATGGCGTGGCCAAGCTGTATGCGCACTGGATGACGGTGAACTACCGCGAGTCGTACGGCATTTTCGGCGCCTCGGGCATCCTGTTCAACCACGAGTCGCCGCTGCGCGGGCGCGAATTCGTCACCCGCAAGATCACCGACACGGTGGCCAAGATCCACCTCGGCCTGCAGGACGTGCTCGAGCTGGGCAATATGGACGCCAAGCGCGACTGGGGTTATGCGAAAGAGTACGTGGAAGGCATGTGGCGCATCCTGCAGGCCGACACGCCCGACACCTACGTGCTGGCCACCAACCGCACCGAGACCGTGCGCGACTTCGTCACCATGGCATTTAAAGCGGTCGAGATCGACCTGGCCTGGAGCGGCGCCGCCGAGCACGAAACCGGCACGTGCCGGAAAACCGGCCGCGTGCTGGTGCGCGTCAACCCGAAATTCTACCGCCCGGCCGAAGTGGAACTTTTGATTGGCGATGCCGGCAAGGCCTTGAGCGAATTGGGCTGGAAGCCGCAAACCACGCTGGAGCAGCTGTGCCAGATGATGGTCGAGGCCGACCTGCGCCGCAACCGCGCCGGCCTGTCGTTCTAGGGAGCGGGCGGTGACTCCCCACGCCACCCTGGAAGGCGCCGGCAAACGCGCGCTGATCACCGGCAGTGCCGGCTTTACGGGCCGCTACGTGGCGCAGGAACTGCGCGCGGCGGGCTACCAGGTGCACGGCATCGTCGCCCCCGGTAGTGCGGCCGGCATGGACGAGTTCAGTGTCGATCTGAACGACCGCGCCGGGCTGGCGGCCGTGGTGCAGCAAGTACAGCCCGACGTGGTGGTGCACCTGGCGGCCATCGCCTTTGTCGGTCACGGCGACGCCGAGCAAATCTACCGCGTCAACGTGGCCGGCACCCGCAACCTGCTCGAAGCGCTGGCCGGCCTGGCAAGGCGGCCGGCGGCCGTGCTGCTGGCGTCGAGCGCCAACATTTACGGCAATACCGACGTCGGCGTGATCGGTGAAGACGTGCCGGCCGCACCGGCCAACGACTACGCGGTCAGCAAGCTGGCCATGGAATACATGGCGCGCCTGTGGGGCGACCGCCTGCCGTTGATCATCGCGCGGCCGTTCAACTATACCGGCGTGGGCCAGGACGAGAACTTCCTGCTGCCCAAAATCGTCTCCCACTTCCGCCGTCGCGAGGCACGCATCGAGCTGGGCAACCTGCACGTGTGGCGCGATTTTTCCGACGTGCGCATGGTGGCGAGCAGCTATCGCCGCCTGCTGGCGGCGCCGGCCGCCGCCACCGCCGGCCGCGCTTTCAACATCTGCTCGGGCAATGCGCATTCGCTGGGCGAGGTGCTGGACCTGATGGCCGACATTGCCGGCTACCGCATCGACGTCCACGTCAATCCGGCGTTTGTGCGCGCCAACGAAGTGGTGCGCCTGGTGGGCGATAACCGCCGCCTGGCCAGCGTGATCGGCGCTGCCGGTGTAGTCGATCCGGTGCCGCTGGCCGACACCCTGCGCTGGATGTATCAGGCGTGAACGGCGCTGTAACGCCATTGCGGGTAGGCCTGTCCACCACCACGATCGAACCGGCGCTGACCGGCGGCCGGTTCGACGGCATCGGCGTCTTCACCCGCGCCTTGCTCGACCATTTGCCGGGCGCCGGCGTGGACGTGGTGCCGTTCAGCTTTGCGCCGCCTGGCGGCTTGCAGAGGCTGAGCGCGGGCCGCGCGCTGCCGCTGTCGTTCCCGGTCGCCACGCTGGGCGACATGCTGCTGCCGTCCGGCGCCTATCTCGATGTGAGCCGCACTCTTACCAGTGCCGGCGCCGCACCGCTGGACCTGTTCCACGCCACCGACTACCGCATCGTGCGCATGGACTGCCCGGTGGTGGCGACCCTGCACGACGCGCTGCCGATCTCGCACCCGCAGTGGTGCAATCCCAAGTGGCGGCGCTTGAAAAACTGGCTGCAGATCCGCGCCGCGCGCAAGGCGCAGCACGTGATCGCGTCGTCGCACTATTCGGTGCGCGAGCTGGTGGAATTCTTCGGCATCGACGAGCGCAAGATCAGCGTGCTCTATCACGGCGTGCGGGCCGAATGGTTCGATGTACCGGCGCCGCAGGCGCGCGACGCCACCCTGGCGCAGTATGGGCTGCAGGCCGGCTACTACCTGTTTGTGGGCACCCTGCAGCCGCGCAAGAACGTCGAGCGCCTGCTGGACGCCTACCTGTCGCTGCCGCCGGTGCTGCGCGCAGCGCGCCAGCTGGTGATCGTCGGTGCGCCGGGCTGGCGCAGCGCCGAACTGATACAGCGATTGAAGGCGGCGCGCGAACGCGGCGAAAATGTCGTTTGGCTCGACAGCCTGACCGACAACCACCAGCTGCGCCACCTGTACGCGGGCGCCGGTGCATTCGTGTTTCCGTCGCTGCACGAGGGCTTCGGCCTGCCGCTGCTCGAAGCGTTTGCCAGCGGCGTGCCGGTGGCCTGCGCCCACGCCACGTCGCTGCCCGAGGTGGCGCAGGGGGCAGCGCTGGAATTCGATCCGCTGTCGGTGGGCGACATTGCCGCCGCCATGACCACGCTGGCGCGCGACGAGGGCGCGCGGGCGCGGCTGATTGCTGGCGGCCGTATCCGCGCGCTGGAGATGACGTGGGACGAGGCGGCGCGCCGCACCGCCGCCGTCTATCGGCAAGTGCTGGCAGCGTGAGGAGGCCGGCCATGCGCGTCCTGCACTTCTACAAAACCTATTATCCCGACTCGTGGGGCGGGGTGGAGCAGGCCATCCGCCAGATGTGCGTGGGTACCGGCCGCCTTGGCGTGGACAACACCGTGCTCACGCTCGGCCGCCACCCGGGCCCGGCGCGCATGGATTTCGAAGGCCACGTGGTGCACCGCGCGCGGCAAAACTTCGAGATCGCGTCCACCGGCTTTTCGGTCGGCGCCATCGGCCAGCTGGCGCAGCTGGCGCGCCAGGCCGACGTCGTGCATTACCACTTTCCCTGGCCGTTCATGGACCTGGCGCACTTCATGGCGCGGGTGGACAAGCCCAGCGTGGTCACGTACCACTCCGACATCGTGCGCCAGAAAAACCTGCTGCGCCTGTACGCGCCGCTCAAGCGCCGCTTCCTGCGCAGCGTCGATGCCATCGTCGCGACCTCGCCCAACTACCTGGCCTCGTCGCCGGTGCTGCAACAGTTTGCCGACAAGACCCGCGTGATCACCTTCGGCCTCGACAAGGCCGGCTACCGCCAGCCGCCACCGGCAGTGACCGACAAGTGGCGCGCGCGCTTCGGCCAGCGCTTCTTCCTGTTCGTGGGCGTGCTGCGCTACTACAAGGGCTTGCACATCCTGCTCGACGCGCTGGCCCATCCTGAAAATTCTCGCTATCCGGTGGTGATCGTCGGCGCCGGCCCGATCGAGCAGGAACTCAGGCAGCACGTCGCGCGCCTGGGACTTCAGCACGTGCATTTCGTCGGTGCGGTGGACGAAGATGACAAGATTGCGCTGCTGCAGGCGTGCTACGCGATGGTGTTCCCGTCGCACCTGCGCTCGGAGGCGTTCGGCATCTCGCTGCTGGAAGGCGCCATGTTCGGCAAACCGATGATCTCGAGCGAGATCGGTACCGGCACCACCTACATCAATATCGACAATGTGACCGGGCTGGTGGTGCCGCCCGACGATGCGCCAGCCCTGGGCGCGGCCATGCGCGCGCTGTGGGACGACCCGGCCCGTGCCGCCGACATGGGCCGGCGCGCCGAGGCGCGCTACCGCGACCTGTTCACGGCCGAACGCATGGCACTGAACTACCACGTGCTTTACGAAGAGCTGGCCGCCATTTGATCTGGCGCAAATCTTTTTATAGGGCAAGACCCTATCATTGCACCCGAACTCTGCGCCCTGACGACGGTCCTCACCATTGACGCCACCAAGATGGCGCCACCTGCTGTGCGACGCAACGACGGCGTCCCGGCGGGGGTTCACCCCCAGCGTTTGCGATTAATGCGGTTAAAATACGCCATCACCCCCTGATGGAGAAACGCGTGCGCTGCCTGGTCATCGAAGATGAAGCCGAAACCTCGAACTACATCTGCAAGGGCCTGCGCGAAGCGGGCTACCTGGTCACCGCCTGCGCCACCGGCCCGGACGGACTAGATTACGCCATCGCGGAGGAATGGGACATCATCATCCTCGACCGCATGCTGCCGGGCCGTATCGATGGCCTGTCCATCGTCGACAAGCTGCGGGCGCTGGGCAAGCACACGCCGGTCATCATCGTCAGCGCCCTGTCCACCATCGACGCCCGCGTGACGGGCCTGCGCGGCGGCGCCGACGATTATCTGCCGAAACCGTTCGCGTTTTCCGAACTGCTGGCGCGGGTAGAAGCGCTGCTGCGGCGCAGTGCGCCCGGCGCCGACAGCACCCAGCTGCAAGTGGCGGACCTCAAGCTCGATCTGCGCACCATGCGCGTCACGCGCGGCGCCAAGGTGATCACGCTGCAACCGCGCGAGTACCGGCTGCTCGAATACCTGATGCGCAACGAGAACCAGGTGGTCACCCGCACCATGCTGCTCGAATCGGTGTGGGACTACCACTTCGACCCGCAGACCAATGTGATCGACGTCCAGATCAGCCGCCTGCGCGCCAAGGTGGACAAGGACTTCCCGGTGATGCTGATCCACACCCTGCGCGGCGTGGGCTACCGCATGGGCGCCACCGCGCCCGGCGACAGCGACGGCGGGGAGCGCGTGCTTGGCTGACTGGCTGCGCCAGCCATCGCGGCTCTGGGGCGCGTCGATCGCCGCCAAGCTGGTGCTGGGCTACGGCCTGCTGGGCACCATCTCGATCGCGGTGGTGTCGGTGGTGTTCTATACCGGCACCATCGGCGTGCTTGATCAGAACCTCGATGGAAAAATCGTCGCCCAGGCCCAGCGCCTGCTGCACCGCGCTAACGCCGATGGCCATGCGCACCTGATCGAAGAAGTGCGGCGCCTGCTGGCCGATGGTATCGATAGCGACCGCGAGATCTTCCAGCTGCTCGACAGCGAGGGCAATACCCTGGCCGGCAATCTCGGCTCGTGGCCGCAGGCCGAGGGCGAAACCGAGGCGAGCACCCGCCCGCAAATGCTCAGCGCCGACGTCGTGCGCGAAGGCCACCTGAAACCGGCACGCCTGTACCTGCGCCCGCTCGACGGCGGCGGCATGCTGATCGTCGGCCGCGACCTGAGCGAGCAGGAAGCCGTGCGCGAGTTGATCTGGGATGCTTTGCTGGCCGGCGCCGGCGTGTCGCTGCTCCTGACGGTGGCCGGCGCCTTGCTGTTCCGCCGCACCATCGAGAACAAGCTGGGCGAAATACGCGGCACCGCCGCCCGCATCGAGGCCGGCGACTTGAGCCACCGCATCGCGATCAGCGGCGACGATGAATTCGCGCGCCTGAACCGCGACATCAACCGCATGCTCGACCGCATCGAGCTGCTGATGGAAGGCATTCGCCACGTGTCCAACGCCATCGCCCACGACCTGCGCACGCCGCTCTCGCGCATTCGCGGCCGCCTCGACGACGCGCTGCGCCACGAGGCCAGCGTGGAACGGCTGGCGGGCGCCTCGCACGACGCCATCGACGATATCGACGATTTGATACGCCTGTTCGAGCGCCTGCTGCAAATTGCCGAGGTGGAGTCGGGCATGCGCACCAGCATGTTCGAGCGGCTGGACCTGGGCCGCGTGGTGGCCGACATCGGCGAGATGTACGAAGCCAGCGCGGAAGACGACAACATCAGCCTGAGCGTGGATGCGCCGGAGTCGCTGTATGTGGACGGCGACCGCAACCTGCTTGCCAGCGCGATTGCCAGCCTGCTGGAAAACGCCATCAAGTACGCCGGGCCGGGATCGGTGGTGCGCATCCGTGCCGGCCTGCACCACGGCATGGCGGCGATCGCGGTCAGCGACAACGGCCCCGGCATCCCGGCGGAAGAACTGGACAAGGTGACGCAGCGCTTTTACCGGCTCGACAAGAGTCGCCACCTGCCGGGCAACGGCCTGGGACTGTCGATCGTCGCTGCCACCGCCACCGCGCACGGCGGCCGGCTGGCGCTGGAGGACAATGCACCGGGACTGGTGGCGCGGCTGGTGTTGCCGCTGGCGGGCTCCCAGCTATCCTGACTGTAATGTGACCGCAAGCTTGCGGAGAGTCGCCCGGTTCTATGATGGCTTCACGCTCACTGAAACCTCCTGACCATGCATGATCTGACCGATATCGCCCACTGGCTGCAGCACCATCCGGTGCACCACGACTCCGCCGTCCACACCACGCTGCCCGATCCCACGTTTATCAGCGGCGGCCAGGAAGTGGTGTCCTTCAGCACCAACAACTACCTGGCGCTGGCCAACCACCCGCGACTGGTGGCGGCGGCCAAGCGGGGCCTCGATCGCTACGGCGTGGGCAACTGCGAGTCGCGCCTGCTGGGCGGCGACCTGGAGGTGTACCGCGAGCTTGAAGCACGCCTGGGCGCGCTCAAGCACAAGAGCGACGCGGTGCTGTTCGTCACCGGTTACATGACCAATATCGGCGTGCTGTCGTCGATCGTCAAGGCGGCCACGCTGGCGCGCCTGCATGGCTTCCGCGCCAAGAAGCGCCACAAGTACGCGTATTACTCGGACGAGTACAACCACATCAGCATCCGCGAAGGCATCCAGATGTCGGGCGCGCTGCGTTATAACTACCGCCACTGCGACATGAACCATCTCGAATCGCTGCTGCAGGCGGGCGCGCAGGAAGGCACTACGCCGATCATCGTCAGCGACGGCGTGTTCAGCATGGAAGGCACGATTGCGCCGCTGCCCGACCTGGTAGCGCTGGCCGAACGCTTCGGCGCGCTGCTGTACATCGACGATGCCCACGCCACCGGCATCCTCGGCGCCAACGGCGGCGGCACCTCCGAGCACTTCGGCTGCTACAGCCAGAACATCATGCAGATGGGGACCCTGAGCAAGGCGCTCGGTTCGATCGGCGGCTTCGTGGCGGTGGAGCGCGACGTGGCCGACGTGATCCGCCTGACCAGTTCCGCCTACGGCTTCACCTGCCCGCCACCGCCGGACCAGGCGGCGGCGCTGCTGGCTGCACTCGATCTGCTGGAAGAGGAACCGGAGCGGCGCCAGCGCCTGTGGGACAACCAGCGCTACTTCATCGAGCAGATGGCGCCGCTGGGCTACACCATCATCTCGACCGCCACGCCGATCCTGCCGGTGCTGATCGGCGACGCCGAAACCTGCCAGCGCTACGCCATCGAGTTGCGGCGCGAAGGCATCCACGTCGATGCGATCCAGTTCCCGGCCGCGCCGGTGGGCCAGGCAAGGTTGCGCTTCATGATGAACGCCGGCCACACCTTCCGCCAGATCGACCACGTCGTTGCCGTGATGGCGCGCCTGGCCGGGCGCCAGGTGCGGCTCGTCGCCTAAGAATGCTCTGCCCAGCGCTCCTTCACTGCGAGGAGCGCGGGCATCTGTTCAATAAAGAGATCGACCAGCCGTGGCTCGAAGTGCTTGCCGCGCTGCTGCTGCAGATATTCCACCGCCTGCTCGACCGGCCACGCCTGCTTGTAGGGCCGCGCCGACGTCAGCGCGTCGAACACGTCGGCAATCGCCACGATCCTTCCCACCAGCGCAATTTCCTCCCCCTTCAAACCGTTCGGGTAACCGCTGCCGTCCCATTTTTCGTGGTGCGTGACCGCCAGCAGGTGCGCCATGGCCAGCATGCCGCTTTCGTGGCGGCCGATGATGTCGCCGCCGATCGAGGAGTGCGACTGCATCACCTTCCACTCTTCGGCGTCGAGCGGTCCCGGTTTTTGCAGGATGCTGTCGGGGATGCCGATCTTGCCCACGTCGTGCATCGGCGCCGCGTGCAGCAGGTCGTCCGCCTCTTCTTCGCTCATGCCCAGCGCCAGGCCCAGGATGCGCGCGTAGTGGCTCATGCGGATCACGTGCAGGCCGGTCTCGTTGTCCTTGTATTCGGCGGCCAGGCCCAGGCGCTGGACGATTTCCAGGCGTGTGCGTTTGAGTTCGTCCGCGCGCACCAGCGTCAGGTGCGTGCGCACGCGGGCGCGCACGATGGGCGGGCTGACCGGCTTGGTGATGTAATCCACGGCGCCGGCCTCGAAACCCACCACCTCGTCGGTGGCGTCGCCGAGGGCGGTGACGAAAATCACCGGGATATCGTGCGTGGCCGGATCGCGCTTGAGCAGGCGGCAGGTCTCGTAGCCGGTCATCCCCGGCATCATCACGTCGAGCAAAATCAGTTGCGGCGACTCCTGCACCGCCAGTTCCAGCGCGCGCTGGCCGTCCTTGGCGAACAGCAGCCGGTACTGGTCTTGCAGGATGTGGCGCAGCAGTTGCAGGTTGCTCGCTTCGTCGTCCACCGCCAGGATCAGCGGCAGCTTCTTTTCCATCAGGGGCATCTATCTACTCCTTGGACAGGCTGTCCAGTATTGCTTCCAGCGTGGATGCCGCCAGCGGGAAGTCGAAATCGTCAAGCGCGCCATGCAGCGCCGCCAGGTGTTTGAGCGGGGTGGCGGGGGCGCCGGCCAGGCTGGCGACCAGCGCCGCCAGTGCGGCGTCGTCCAGCGCGCCGCGCCGCAGCGGCGGCAGCAATGCCGCGGCACGGGCGCGCGCGGCGGCCGCATCGAAAGCTGCCGGTGTGGCGGCGGCAGTGGCAGGCGTGTCTGCGCCCTGGCCGGCGGCGCTGTGGTCGTCGTCGCGGGTGCGGGCGTTGGCGGCGTCGCGGCGGGTGGTGATCGCCTGCATGGCGTGGATGGCGCCCAGCGCCGCTTCGAGCTGGCTGGCCAGTTGCCGCTGCTGCTGCGCCAGTTCGGCGTCGAGCGGCACGTCGGCATCGCGCGGCGGCGCGCCGCACAGTTTTTCGATGTGGGCCAGCGTGGCGGCCAGTTGCTCCAGTCCCAGGTTGGCGGCCACGCCGCGCACGCGGTGGCACCAGGCTTGCGCGTCCGCCAGGCGCGCGGCGGTGGGCGCAGCCAGCAGCGTGGCCAGGGTGGCGGCGCCGTCGTTGTAGTCGGCGGCAAAGCGGCCCAGCGCGTGCTGGTACACGGTTTCCTTGCCGGCCCAGCGCTGCAGGCCGGCCTTGTGGTTGAGCACGCGCTGGCGCGCCGGCGCGTCGGCTTGCGTGCCGTGTTCCATCGGCGGCAGGCGCAGCACCTGCGCGATCTCGTGCGACAGCGCGAACCAGTCCACCGGCTTGGACGCGAAACCGTCCATGCCGGCGTCGGTGGTGGCCTGCCGGTGCGCGGCCAGCACGCTGGCGGTCATGGCCACGATCGGCACCCGGGCCAGGGGCTGGCCCGACAGCCGCGCGCGTTCGCGCTCGCGGGTGCGGATGGCGCGGGTGGCCGCCAGGCCGTCCATCAGCGGCATCTGCACGTCCATCAGCACGATGTCGTACGTGTGATCACCGGTGAGCTGTACGGCGATGGCGCCGTCGCTGGCCGTCTGCAGGGTGTGGCCGCGCCGGGCCAGCATCAGCGACAGCAGTTCCAGGTTCTGCGGCACGTCGTCCACCGCCAGGAAGCGCAGCGGCGGCAGTGGATAGTCGCTGCGCTCCGCGCTCTGGCCGGGGCCATCGTGAGCGTGTGCGGGTTCCAGCGGCAGCAGCACGGTGAAGGTGGCGCCTTCGCCGGGCACGCTGGTCACGCCAATGGTGCCGCCCATGAGGGCGACCAGCTGGCGGCTGATGGTGGTGCCAAGGCCGGTGCCGCCGAAGCGCCGCGTCATCGACGCGTCGGCCTGGGTGAACGGATCGAAGATGGCGGCCTGGCGCTCGGGCGCGATGCCGATGCCGGTGTCCTGCACCGCGATCTGCAACTGGCCGTGGCGCGCGCCGGCGCGCAGCGTGATCTTGCCGGCGCTGGTGAACTTGATCGCATTGTCTAGCAGGTTGCCGAGGATTTGCCGCATGCGCAGCTCGTCGCCGTGCAGCCAAGTGGGCAGCGACGGGTCGTATTCGATGTCGATGGTCAGGCCCTTGGCGCGGGCATTGCCCCCAAAAGTGGAGGCCAGTTCGTCGATCAGTCCGAGCAGGCTGTAATCGTCCGGTTCCAGTTCCACGGCACCTTTATCGAGCTTGGCGGTGTCGAGCACTTCGTTCAGCAGTCTTAATAGCGACCTGCCTTCCTTGCGCACGGTGCCCAGGTGGCGGCGCTGGGCCGGATCGAGTTCGGTATCGAGCAGCACGTCCGTGAAGCCGAGGATGGCGTTCATCGGCGTGCGGATTTCGTGGCTCATATTGGCCAGGAAGCTGGCGCGCGCGGCGGCTGCCTGTTCAGCGGTCTCCTTGGCCTGGCGCAGTTCCTCTTCCATCTGGCGCCGCTCGGTGATGTCGAGGATTACGCCGTCGATCCAGATGATGGCCGGGTTGCTCTCGTCGCGGGTGACGGCGCCGTGTTCCCACATCGAGCGGATGCTGCCGTCGGCGTGGCAGATGCGGTACTCGACCTGGTAGGCGGCCAGCCGTTCGACGCTGCGGCTGATCTCCGCCTCGACATACTCGCGGTCCTCGGGCAACACCAGCGTGCCGAGGGTGCGGGTGCGCTGCGGGCCGACGAAATCGCCGGCGGGAAAACCGGCCAGGCGCTCCATGCCGTCGCTGACGAACACCGGCGGCGCGTCGTAGCCCATGCTGCTGCGGAACGAGATGCCGGGGATGTTGCGGATCAGGGAGCGGAACTGCTGCTCGTTGGCGCGCAGCGCCTGCATGATGGCGCGCCGTTCGCTGATGTCGGTAATGAACAGCACGAACAGGTCGCGGTGTTCCACCCGCGCGTGGCCGATGGCGCGCCGGATCGGTATCACGCCGCCGTCCTTGCGCAGCGCGATCACTTCGTTGACCGTGTTGGCACCCGCATTCGCGCCGGCATCGTCGGCCTGGTGCAGGAACTTGAGCAGGCCGTCCTGTTCCGACCGGTCGCCATCGGTCATCAACAGGCGGATATTGCGGCCGACGATTTCGTCGCGGCGCCAGCCGAAGATGCGCTCGGCCGAGGCGTTGAATTCATGGACCACGCCGTCGCGGTCCACCGTCACCACGCCGTCGATGGTAGTGGTGAGCAGGGCGCGCATCCAGCGCTCGCTCTCGCTCAGTTGGCGGTACAGGTCGCGGTACCGCAGCACGCCATTGGCGGCCAGGACAAATACCGTGATGGCCACCGTGATGACCGCGATCGACAGCGCCAGGAAACCGGTGTTCTGGCTCCCGCCATCGCCCGCGATCGGCACGCCGGTAAAGCGCGCCGCGGCCATGCCGGTGTAGTGCATGCCGGCGATGGCGCAGCCCATCACGAATGCCGCAAGCACGCCGAGGAAACTGGGGCGCACATGCTGGCGCAAGCTGCGCACGCCGAAGCGGATCCAGATCGCCAGCGTGGCCAGGGCCACGGCCACCACGATCGACAGCGCGAACATGGCCGGATCGTATTGCAGATAGAGGTTGGTGCGCATGGCGGCCATGCCGGTGTAGTGCATGGCGCCGATGCCGGCCCCGGTCAGCACGCCGCCGGTGAGCAGGGCGCCGGTGGTCAGCTCGCGCCGGCCGATGATGTTGAGCGCAACCCACGAGGCGCCCAGGCTGGGCAGCACCGACAGAATGGTCACGCCGGGATCGTACTCGACGATCGTGCACAGGTCGAAGGCAAGCATGCCGATGAAGTGCATGGCCCACACGCCGCAGCCCAGCGCCAGGCTGCCGGTGGCCAGCATGGTGGCGCGCAGGCCGCGCGTGGTGGCCGATTTGGCCTGGTCGACAACTTGCAATCCCATCCATGATGAGAAAATGGCAACCAGGATCGAGAGCACAACCAGCGTGGGGGTATAAATGCCGTATTGAAGCAGCGAAGGATCGCTCGGCGGAGAGAACAATTGAAGCAGAGTGGCGGTAGTCATATGATAGTAGGTTGTGCGCCGATCTGGAGCAGAAACCATATCACAAAAGGGCCGCTGCAAGACCTTCCGAGTGTTGCGCGGCGGCTCTGAATCTGGTGCTGAGACTACTCGATTGCTACCCGATGAGTAGCTGGTCAGTAGTCGAATTTTTTGCTTTTGGCGCCCTGTTTTGCGGCCAGTTCCAGCGCACGCGCCTTCTCCTGTTCGTCCCGGCGCTGGCGCGCTTCGGCTGCCGCCTGCTTGCGGCGCGCGTTGTGCTGAGCAATACGCTGCTGGGTATGCATGCCGTGCTTGCTGTTTTCCAGCAGCGCCATTTTCTGGCGCATGGCCAGCGCCCAGATCACGAAGATGAGTATTAGCGCCAGCAGGTAGCACAGCTGCCACACGCCATAGTTCTGGCTGATAATGGGAAACAGCGGTGCGGCGCGCTCCAGCCACCCTTGCCCGAGTATGCCCAGCACCCCGGCGAACACGCCCAGCAAAACGGTCTTGGTAATCATCCAGCGGGTTGCCTTGACGCGCTGTTCCCAGAATTGCAGGGGATCGGCATGCAGGGCGGGGTCGAAACTGTCGGTGCTCATGGGGTTGGGAAAGTGGGCGGCGTGGTCGGATACGCAGGTTGGATATTATGGCATATTTCCCGTGCAGAAATAAGAGTATCAGAGGAGACATGTTGCATGTATGGTATTGATTTGATTGATAAATATCTGGTGGCGGGCATATTGGCGGCCAGTGTTGTCACCGTTGCCACAGCGGCGCCCGTGGAGACGCTGGTCGGCCCGGGCTGGGCCAATAATTCCGTCAACGCCGTGGTGTTTCGCAAGAATTCGCTGGTGTCCGACCGCGACTACCAGTACGTCGGCTATTACGACGCCGAACGCTACCTTGTGCTGGGCAAGCGCAAGCTCGGCGACGCGCACTGGACCGTGCACCGTACCCGATACCAGGGCAACGCCGCCGACGCCCACAACGCCATCAGCCTGATGCTCGACGGCGCCGGCATCCTGCACGTGGCGTGGGACCACCACAATAACGCGCTGCGCTACGCGCGCGGCGTGCAGCCGGGGTCGCTCGAACTGGGGCCCAAGCAGTCGATGGTGGGGCAGGACGAAGACACCGTCTCGTACCCCGAGTTTTACCGCCTGCCGGACGGCCGGCTGCTGTTCTTCTACCGCCTGGGCGGCTCGGGCCGGGGCGACCTGGTGATCAACCGCTACGACCCGGCCAGCGCCACCTGGACCCGGCTGCACACAAACCTGATCACGGGCGAGGGCAAGCGCAACGCCTACTGGCAGGCGTTTCTCGACCACCAGGGCACCTTGCACGTGTCGTGGGTATGGCGCGAATCGCCGGACGTTGCCAGCAACCACGACCTGGGCTATGCGCGCTCGCGCGACGGCGGCGTCACGTGGGAAACCTCCAGCGGCAAACCGTATGCGTTGCCGATCAGCGCCGCCAGCGCCGAATATGCGCTGCGCATCCCGCAAAACAGCGAGTTGATCAACCAGACCTCGATGGCGGCCGATGCCGGCGGCCGGCCCTACATCGCCAGCTACTGGCGCGATCCCGGTTCGACGGTGCCGCAGTACCGCGTGGTGTACCGCGACGCCAAAGGCTGGCAGATGCGCAATCTAGGCTTTCGCCGGACGGCGTTTTCCCTGAGCGGGCAGGGCACCAAGCGGATACCGATCGCGCGGCCGCAAATCATGGTCAGCCTGGACGAGAAGCGGCCTGGTGCGGTACTGGTGTTTCGCGACGAGGAGCGTGGCAGCAAGGTGTCGGTGGCGCGCACCACGGATATCGCGGACGGCAAATGGCAGGTCAGCGACCTGACGGCAGCGTCGGTGGGGTCATGGGAACCGAGTTTCGATACGGAGCTGTGGCGCCGGAGCGGCGTGCTGAGCCTGTTTGTGCAGGACGTGCAGCAAGTCGATGGGGAAGGCCAGGCCGCCGTGGCGGCCCAGCCGGTGCGGGTGCTCGACTGGCACCCGCAGTAGCTTACGCTTGCTGTTACGCCCGGACAGCGCGCGACTTGCGCTTGCGCATCCAGCCGATCAGGCCCAGGCCGGCAGCCATCATCAGGTAGGTTTCCATTTCCGGCACTGCTGCCAGCGGCGTGGAAGTGATGTCGAGGCTGTCGATGCCGATGTAGTTGCCGTTGTTGCCATTAATGCCAGCGTCGGTCAGTACGTAGCGCAAGGCGAACGCGCCGCTGGTGTCGCCGGTCAGGCCGCTCAGGGACACGCTGTACTGCGTCCAGAATTCCGGATAGCCGCTTTGGGCTTGCACTGGATTAATGGACAACAGCAAGGTGTCGAAGGTGCCGACGCTGGTTGCGGTGGTGCCGACATCGACGCCGCCAACCGTGCTGAAACGCACTTCCAGATTGTCCGGGAATGCCGAGTTTGCGTCGGTGCGGGTGAAGAACGACAGCGTATCGCCGTTGCGGTACGTGGACGTTGGCAGGATCAGCCAGTCGCTGATGGTGCCCAAGCCCAGCACTGCATTGTAGTTGGACGAAACATAGGAATCGGCCGCACCATCGTAGGCGCCGAATATGGTGGTGCTGCCCGTGGTCCAGCTGGTGAAGCCGGTCGGAGCGCTGTTGTTGACAGTCGTCCAGCCCAACGGAATGCCGTTATCGAAGTTTTCGGTGAGCGCATCGGCCGAAGCGGTGCCAACTGCGCTGAACGACAGGGCTACGGCCATTGCCAACGGCATCAATGCGGATTTAAACGAAACAGCCATCTCAGACCTCCAATGTAAGTTGTGATTCGACTAATGCCGATGGTCAAAGTTTGTATACTGCTTGAAATCCAATGAAACTTACAGCAACTTTTGTATCGTTTTTATTATATTTCAGACAGTTTACACTTGGCGCAGCTTACGCTGGAGCTCGGTTTAACAGCCTGGCTGGCAGCACTTAACGCTGCTGCGCCATAGAGCCGAGCGCGACTTTAAGGGTGTCGCTGTCGAGTCCGTTAAAGATGTTCGGATGCTGTGCAAACAGCGTTGCTATGCGTTCCACAATGCCAGGGTTGTGTTGCTGCGCCACAACGGCGATTTCGGCAACCTGCGGCGGCGTGATGTCGGCGATTTGCTCTGTGGAAAGATGTGGGTGGCCATTCTCGGTAAACAGCGTGCCGACGCTGCCGGCCAGCGCGGACAACATGGTCGGGCTGACATTGTCCAGCAGCAAGTTCAGCAGTTCGGTGCGCAGGCCGCTGTCGCTGCGGAAGAACAGCTGGCTGACCATTTGCGCAAACGGCGGCGTGTCGTCCGACAGGAAGGCCCGGGCAATGCCCTGGGCGACCGACGATTGCGATTGTTCGCCGACGATATGCTTGAAGGCTTGCGCCACGCCGTCGGGATCGGCGGCAGTGACGTGGCCGGCATGTTGTTGCAATAAACTTCCCAGATCGAATCCCATGACAGCTCCCGGAGGTAAAAATCGCAGCATAGTCCGGGGTGGTGGGGCGGTCTGTTCGCAGTCGCACCATGCACTATGCATGGTCGGGCCCGCTGCCTTGCTGCTAGTCGGTCATGACGATGTCGCGCAGTTGCTTGCCTTCGAAATAGAGGATCCGGCACGACGCTTCACCGAAGCACAGGCCGACTGCCTGCTGGGCGATATGCACTGTCTCGCACGGGTTACCAGGATGGCAGGCCGGCAAGTAGTCGCCTGCTTCAATCATCGACAGGCGCGGCGGGTTGGCATCGCTGTCCTCATAGCTGAAGGTTTTCAGGATGCCGGCGTAGCCGCCGCCAGGCGTAAAAGTGACCATCACCGCGCCGGCCAGCTTCTGCTCGTCGTTGTACATCAGCTGGACCACATCGTCGGTGTCCGCTGTCTGAATATGCCCCCTGATACTGGGCAAAAGCATTGCCATCCAGCCGGTGGGCGTTTGCACGCCATGCTTGTTGGCGTAGGCAACGATCTTGTCCACATCCGCTTGCGATGTCGGCGGCGTGTTCGGGGGAACCGTGTCCTCCGGGGGCGTGGTCGCCGTGGTGGCAACAGCGGGAACAGCGGCGCTGCTCGCTGCCGAGGCGGCAAAAGTCAGCAGACAGGCGGCAGCAATTTGTGCCAGCTGGCGCGGGATGTGGGAAATTCGCATGGAAAGGTCCGGTGGTATGCGGGCGGGTCGCCGCAATTGCAATCCATGCTAGGCAGTTGGTTCAGGGGCGTCAACAAATGCCTCATTACAGATTGGCAATGTTTTGGAGGTTCAAGATCACCTTCTGAATTAAGGCTTTCTTTAATACACCAAGGTAACTGCTAAACTCGGGATGGGCGACAGGCTACATAACAAAAAACCCGCACTACCTGACGGCAAGCGGGTTTCTATGTATGTACAACTATTTACTTCAAATACCTGGTGCCTCGGGCCGGAATCGAACCGGCACGCCTTTCGGCGGCGGATTTTGAGTCCGCTGCGTCTACCAGTTCCACCACCAAGGCAGGCCTGCATGCAATGCGAGGTACATTATCACTGATTTGCCCCCCAGCCGCAAGACTCGTGACTGGAAATTTTACTGATCAGGCAAGCGCAACCAGGACGGGTTGGCGGACCAGGCGTTGCTGTTGCTCTTCCAGCAGGTCGAAGATGGCGTCCTTCGACAATACGTACTGGTCCATCAGCACGTCCTTCAGCTCGAGGATCTGCTCGCGGTAGTCGGCGATTGCCTGCAGCGTGTAGGTGTACAGTTCGTCCGACTTGGCTTGTACCTGGTCGAGGTCGGTGTCCTTGTGCTTGAACTGGGTGTAGTCGAGCTTGGAGCGCGAATACATCGAGAGCTGGTTCACCATCATGTCGAGCATCGACGTGGCCTTCTGGATGTCGTTCTGGCTGCCCACCGAGATGCCGCGCGCGCCGTAGAACAGTTCTTCCGCCGCCACGCCGCCGTACAGCTGGATCACGTCGCGCTCGAGCTCTTCCAGGGTGCGCAGCGCCACGTCGTCCGAGGCCGACAGCACGTAGCCGAGCGCACCCAGCTTGGAGACCGATTCGGTGCTGATCTTGAGGAACGGCGAGCGTTCCTTCACTTCGGCCAGGGTCATGCCTTCGCGCAGCCACGGGTCGATCTGCATGAAGAAGTGGCCGAGCTCGTGCAGCGCTACGCGCTCGCGCTGACGGGTCTTTTCGGCCGTGGTGGCGCGGTCGGTGAGGCCGATGGTGGCGCGTTCGAAGGCGCGGAACATCAGGTCGGTATCGATGACCTTGTTTTCCTGGATGGCGATCATGCTGGCGCGCTCGACCACTGTTTGCAACAACGCCGGGCTGAGGTTGGCAGTGATCTCGGCCACATGGTCGAGCTTGAGATGGTCCCAATCGACGCAAC
Source organism: Duganella sp. FT27W (assembly GCF_009295655.1). NCBI lineage: Bacteria > Pseudomonadati > Pseudomonadota > Betaproteobacteria > Burkholderiales > Oxalobacteraceae > Duganella > Duganella sp. FT27W. Next base: position 55,929 of record NZ_WHIV01000006.1, on the reverse strand, counting down.
CGTCGGCCTTGCGCGCCAGGAACGAGCGCAACAGTTCACTGCGTTCGTTCTTGTTGGGCAGGCGGAAATTGACCTTGACCGAGAAGCGGCGCAGCATCGCTTCGTCCATCTTGGTCGAGGCGTCGTCGAAGTTGGACGCCACCACCCAGATCACGCCGGCGCCCTTGTCGCTGCGCACGCCGTCGAGCAGGCCCAGCAGGGTGTTGGCAGTGTCGTCTTCCCATTTTTTTTCGCCGCGGCCGCGCGGCATGAACAGGCCTTGCGCTTCGTCGAGGAAGATGATGCAGCTGCCACGCGCGCATGCCTTGCGGTGCAGCGCGTGCAGCGCCTTGGAGCCGCCGCCGATATAGCCCGACTCCAGCGCCGAGCCCGAGGCCTGGATCAGCGGAATGTCGAGCCGCTTGGCCAGGTAGCCGGCCAGCTTGGTCTTGCCGGTACCGGCCGGGCCGGTCAGCATCACGTTGAACGGCTTGTCGATGTCGTGCTCGCGGTAGACGGCACGGTTGCGGATCATGTCTTCCAGGTGCAGCACTTCCTGCTTGATGTCTTCCATGCCGATCAGGTCGTCCATGCTGCCGGTCAGCTGGTCGGGAGTGAGCACGGTGGCGTTGACGCCGGTGCCGGGCAGGCCGTGGCGCAGCAGGAACAGCACCACGCACACGAGCAGAATGTCGATCGCGTGGCGCTTGAGGAAGCCGCCGGCGCGCGCCATGGCGCTGTCTTCCTCGTCCACCAGCACGGCCTTGTGCGAGGCCAGGTAGTCTTCGCGGGCGATGGCGTAGGGAATGTTATTGCGCAGCAGAACTTCGCGCTCCAGGCTCAGGTGCGAGGTGCTGGGCACTTTCACCACGCGCAGCAGCGGGTCGTCCTTGAGCTTGATGATGTAGCGCGGCGCTTCCGACAGCGGCGCGGCGATCAGCAGGTACTCGAGCTTGTTGCGCTGGCCGGCCAGCGCCGTGATGACGGAAATGTCCTGGGTGCGCAGCAGCGGGCTGGTGTCTTGTGGCACTTCCTTGCGCCAGCCGACGATGACCGCGATGCCGATCGCGACAATCAGCAGGGCGATACGGACGTAGTTGTTGCGTAAGGCAGTTTGAAGTTTATGCAGTGTAAACATGTGGGCGCTATCCAGTGTGGGCAGCTGGTGTCGGGCTGGGCGCGGGGGTAGGGCGCAGCAGCCGAGGCCGCCAAGGGCCGGCGCGCGGTGTGGCGCAGCCGGAATTGCGTTTCTGGACGGATATTATGAAAATAACATGCCCTGAGGCAACTCGTCCTGTTCAGCACTATAGCTGGCTTACCGGCGTTTGTATCGCACTGCGGCGAAAAAAAATGGCGCCCGCAACAGCAACGGCGCCTTTCGTGGCAGGGCTTGCAAGTATTTCGGCGCGTTGTGCGCCGCTGGCGTTATCAACTTGTCGACATTGCCTGGAATTTTCAGACAGCGTCCATTCATCGCGCGATTTTGCAGTTGATACCGGCGGATTGGCGGCTGGTCGCAAACGCCGGATTTTATGGTCCGGGCTTGTTAAGGTGCTTACATCAGCCGCTGCAAACAAGAAGCACAGCGGTGATGCCGAAACCCCTTGATTGCCTCAACCACTTACGGAGCTCACCATGAAAACCACCCTGATCGCCCTCGCCGCCGCCCTCGCTTTTTCCGCCCTGCCTGCCGCCCATGCCCGGCAAATCCAGGAAAATATTCCGCAAGTAAAAGTGAGCAGCAGCGTGTATGTTTCGCCCAGCGAGCTGGCCGATTACACCAACGCTTACCGGCTGACCAATGGCCAGATCGTGCGTTTTACCCAAAGCGGCGATCGCTTGTACACCCAGGTGGACAAAGGCCGTCGCGTCCGGGTCATACCTGTATCGAATAAAGAATTCATCAGCGAAGAAGGCGCCCGCATCGTGTTCCGCGACTATGGCGACGAAGTGGGCATCACCAATTTTGAAAAGCTGCCGATGGCGCAGGTCTTGCCGGCCAATACCATCGTCGTGGCACGCCGTTGATGCGGCGCGCAGGATCGGCGGTCCCGCCGATCCTGGCCAACCAGTCAGTCAGCGCGCCGATACAGGCGGAAACGCTCATCCCGATCGGCCGGACGCCGGCCTTCCCACAATAAAATCCACTGCTTGCCGCGATGGTGCGGCGCGACGTCGCGGTTGTCGCGCGCGCGCGTGCTTTCCTGTAGCAGCAACAGGCTGCAACGCCCGCCTTCGACGCCGGTGAACGGCAGTTGCGCATAGTAGGCGAACGAGGCGCGCTGCGCCGGTCCCACATTGGTTTCGATGCAGTCCGCGTTTGGCGGCAGCTTCTGGGCGATCTGACGCGCCACGCCGGCGTAGCTCTTGCTGTAGTTGAGGTCGGGCAGGAATAGCGTCATCAGCAAAATCCAGATCAGGATCAGGCCGCCTGACGACAGCACCACGGCGCGCCACAGTACGGTCGGCCGGCGCGCCACGCGCCAGTGCACCAGCGCGAACCAGCCGGCAGTGGCAATCGCCGCCACCGGGACCGCGACCGCGCCCACTTCCGGCGTAAAGCCCGGCACCAGTTTCAGGGCGTTCTTGGCCGCCTGCGCCGGCCAGCCGGTCAGCTTGGCGAACCAGAAGATCCAGATCACGGCCGCGCACAAGGTCAGCGCCATTACCGAGAACCAGTCGATGGCGTTGATGGCGCCGCGCTTCATGGTGAGCAGGCCAAAGGCGGCCATCACCGCCAGCGGCGGCAGCAGGATCAATAATTGCCCCTGTTCGGGCGCGGTGGCGCACAGCGCCATGATGGCGCCCATGGTGACGAACGCCAGCGGCACCACGATGTGCAGCGCCAGGCGCTGGCGGCGCCAGGCCCAGATGGCCCAGCCGGCGAACGGCCAGGCCGGCCAGAAGAACCACACGCCCACGCGGAAGAAGAATTTATAGGCCAACACGGTGGGCAAGCCGAACTGCGCCAGGTGCAGCGCGCTCCAGTTCTGCACCGGGTGCTGGTGGTACGGTTGCAGCAAGTGCGCTGGCACGATCCAGATCGCGGTCACGGCGGCAGCCACCAGGAACGCCAGGCCCAGGTCGCGCAGCGCGCGGCCCACGGGCTGGGCCAGCAAGCGCGTACAGGCGAACACGGCCAGCATGAAGCACACCGGCGTTACCCAGCCATGAGTGAGCGTGAGCAGGCCGATGGCCAGGCCGCTGAGCGCCGCGTTGCGTAGCGACGGCGCTTCCACGTAGCGCACGGTGCGGTACAACATGAAGGCGGTGAGCGAGACGCGCAGCGCGTCGGCCGTGGTTTCGTGGCTGTGGACCAGCAAGCCCAGGCAGCCGAGGTAGATCAGGACGGCGGCGTCGGCCAGGGTGCGGCCAAAATCGTCGGGTTCGGGCTGGCCGCCGAAGGCGAGGCGCAGCGGCTGCGCATCCTGGCGCCGGCCGAGGTTGAAGGTGGCGTACCACAGCGACAGCACGCCGAACAGGAAGATGGCCACCGTGCCGACCCTGGCGGCCAGCACATCGCCCAGCAGCCAGCCGAACAGCTTGATGCCGAGCGCACCGATCCAGAACGCCAGCGGGCCGTCGTCGGGAATTGCCAGGCCGGCGATATTCGGTACCAGCCAGTCTTGCCAGGTGCCGTGCGCCATGGTCCACATGATGCCGAAGCTGGCGGCGTCGTCGTTCTTCCACGGCTCGCGGCCAATCAGTCCGGGCAGAATATAGAGCAGGCCGAGGGCAAACAGGGCCAGGCGCGGCAGGGCCAGCGTGGCGGCGGCGGGAAGACGAACTGGCTTCATCGATCAGAGTGCAAATTGAGGTAGACGGGAGTATGAAGGAAAACCGGGCGCCCGGCAGGGAGCCACAAATAAAAAAAGCAGCCAGAGGCTGCTTTTTTGACTGGCTCGGGGGGAATTAACCTGCCGCGACAGCGGTTTTCGAACCGACGGTACCGAATTTCTGACGGAACTTCTCGACGCGGCCAGCGGTGTCGACGATTTTGTGTTTGCCGGTGTAGAACGGGTGCGATTCAGCCGACACCTCGATCTTGATCAGAGGGTAGTCTTTACCTTCGTGATTGATCGTTTCGCGGGTGGCGATGGTCGAACGGGTAACGAATTTGAAGTCGCACGACAGGTCGTGGAAAACAACTTCGCGGTAATCTGGATGGGTATTTGCTTTCATTTTGAAGCCTCGGTGAGTTTGGTAGCCAAACAGCACTTCGTCGGTCTGTACTGCTTCTCGACCCGATTGCTGATCACTTGCCAGTGATTAAAAATAGTGCAACCGCCGATTATACAGCGGTATACGGACACAGGCAACCACTCGGGTTGCCTGTCGGGGCGGAGGTAATTAACCGCCGCGGCGCATCATGTCGAAGAACTCGGTATTGGTCTTCGTGGCGCGCATCTTGTCGAGGATGAACTCCATCGCTTCGATCTCGTCCATCGAGTACAGCAGCTTGCGCAGGATCCAGATTTTTTGCAGCTGGTCCGGCTTGATCAAGAGTTCTTCGCGGCGGGTGCCCGATTTGTTCAGGTTGATCGCCGGGTACACGCGTTTCTCGGCCAGGCGGCGCTCCAGGTGCACCTCCATGTTGCCGGTACCCTTGAATTCTTCGTAGATCACGTCGTCCATGCGCGAGCCGGTTTCGATCAGCGCGGTGGCGATGATGGTCAGCGAACCGCCTTCTTCGATGTTACGGGCAGCGCCGAAGAAGCGTTTCGGGCGTTGCAGCGCGTTGGCGTCCACACCGCCGGTCAGCACCTTGCCCGACGCCGGGATCACGGTGTTGTAGGCGCGGGCCAGGCGGGTGATCGAGTCGAGCAGGATCACCACGTCTTTTTTCATTTCGACCAGGCGCTTGGCTTTTTCCAGCACCATCTCGGCAACCTGCACGTGGCGGGTGGCCGGTTCGTCGAAGGTCGATGCGACCACTTCGCCGCGTACCGAGCGTTGCATCTCGGTCACTTCTTCCGGGCGCTCGTCGATCAGCAGCACGATCAGGGTGACGTCGGGGTGGTTCGAGGTGATCGCGTGGGCGATGTGCTGCAGCATCACGGATTTACCGGACTTCGGCGAAGCGACCAGCAGGCCGCGCTGGCCCTTGCCGATCGGTGCGATCAGGTCGACGATACGGCCGGTGATGTTCTCGGTGCCGTTGATGTCGCGCTCGAGGCGCAGCGGCTCGTTCGGGTGCAGCGGCGTCAGGTTCTCAAACAGTATGCGGTGTTTCGAGGCTTCCGGCGATTCGCCGTTGACCTTGTCTACCTTGACCAGCGCGAAATAGCGTTCGCCGTCTTTCGGGGTGCGCACTTCGCCTTCGATCGAATCGCCGGTGTGCAGGTTGAAGCGGCGGATTTGCGATGGCGAGATATAGATGTCGTCGGTTGAGGCCATGTAGCTGGCGTCGGGCGAGCGCAGGAAGCCGAAGCCGTCCGGCAGCACTTCGAGGGCGCCGTCGCCGAAAATCTGCTCGCCGGATTTGGCGCGCTTTTTCAGGATCGCGAACATCAGCTCCTGCTTGCGCAGGCGGGCCGCGTTGTCGATATCAAGACCGATGGCCATCTCCAGCAACGCCGAGACGTGTAAGGCCTTTAATTCAGATAGATGCATATGTGTTGAGTGTCCCGTGACGGGAAAGTAAAGGTAGGGGAGGGAACTGCGTGGTGTTGTCTGTTTATTTATATAAAACGCGTTGCGGTCGGGCCGTACGCTGTTTTCCGGATCTGAGGCGGCTGCTTCTGCGGGCGCAGAATCAGCCGTCTGTCCGCAATACTATCTTACTTAGATATTGCTGTCGATGAAACTAGTCAACTGACCTTTGGCCATGGCGCCGACTTTTTGTGCCGCTGGCACGCCGTTCTTGAACAGGATCAGGGTAGGAATACCGCGGATACCGAACTTGGCGGGCACTGCCTGGTTCGAATCGACGTCCATCTTGGCGATGGTGATCTTGCCGTCGTATTCCTTGGCGACTTCTTCCAGGATCGGGGCGATGCTCTTGCAAGGACCGCACCATTCGGCCCAGAAGTCGACCAGCACTGGGCGGTCGGATTTCAGCACGTCGGCATCAAAAGAAGTATCGGTGATGTGTTTGATATTTTCGCTCATATTTTCCTCAATCGAGGTGTGGGATCAATAACGCCTGGGGATGATGCCAGTGTTGCCGTTAAGCCAGTTACAGAGAATACATGGCGACTATGTGCGCGAATTCAATGTCTGGAATAGGGAAGGCAACAAAGGTCGGCAGGCGGGAATGGATCAAATCATAACCCATTTTTTATAAATGTGCGGAGATTGAGTTTTGACGTCAATTTTCGTCGGCAAACGTGGTGTTATTCATAATCTGCTCGGTAATCTGTTCCAGCAGCGGCCATAGCCTGGCCAGGATGGCGCGGGCGGTGGCCAGGTTGACGGCGTCGCTGGCGCTCGTCGGCAGCAGTTCCAGGCTGGCGAACATTTCACCCATGCCCAGCGCCCCCACCGTGCGCGCCGGCGACTTGAGGCGGTGGCCCAGTTCGCGCACCTGCGCCAGGTCGCCGCGTTTTAATGCCACTTCCATCGCCGACAGTCCCTCCTGGGCATTGTGCAGGAACTTGAAGGCGAACTTGCGCACCTTTTCCGGGTGGTAACCGAGCAGCTTGGCCAGGATCGACAGGTCGATCACGGCCGGGTCGCCGGCCAGGGTGGGCTTGAAGGCGGGGCGTACGGCGGGCCGCTCGCGCTCGGGCGTGAGGCCCAGGCGCTGCACCGGCAGCCAGCTGGCGATGGTGCGGTACATCAGCGCTGGCTGGATCGGCTTGGAGATGAAGTCGTCCATGCCGGCGGCGATGCAGCGGGCGCGGTCCTCGCTGGTGGCGGTGGCGGTCATGGCCAGCACCCGCAGGCCGTTCAGGCGCGGATCGGCGCGGATGCGGCGGGTCGCCTCCAGCCCGTCCATCAGCGGCATCTGCACGTCCATCAGCACGCAATCGAAGGCGGTCTGGCGCAGCAGGTCGAGCGCTTCCTGGCCGTTGGCCGCCAGGCACACCGACGAGCCCACATCTTCCAGCATCTCCAGCGCGATCTGCTGGTTGAAGGTGTTGTCCTCCACCAGCAGGATGCGGGCGTCCTTGAGCGTGGTGATGACGGCGGCGGTCTGGGTGGAAGCCAGCAGTTCGGCGGCGGCATCCTGCACCCGTTCGATCACCTGCGGCACGCTGGCGTCGGAAATGCCCAGCCGTGCGGTGAACCAGAACGTGCTGCCCACGCCCGGCTCGCTGCGCACGCCCACCTCGCCGCCCATCAGCTGCGCCAGCTGCTTGCAGATGGCCAGTCCGAGGCCGGTGCCGCCATGCTCGCGCGTGGTGGAGGTGTCGGCCTGCTGGAACGACTGGAACAGGCGGTCGATTTCCAGCTCGGAGAGGCCGATGCCGCAGTCGCTTACTTCAAAGCGCAGCAGGCAACTGCTGGCGTCGGCCACCACCTGGCGCACGCGCACCTCGATGCGGCCCTTTTCGCTGAACTTGATGGCGTTGTTGGTGTAGTTGATCAGCACTTGCCCCAGGCGCAGCGGATCGCCGCGGAGCACGCGCGGCAACGCCGGGTCGAGTTCGAACACCAGTTCCAGTTCGCGGCTGACGGCCTTGGGCGCCACCACCGTGGTCAGCGTCTGGATCACGTGGTCGAGCGCGAAATCGACCTGCTCGATATCGAGCTTGCCAGCCTCGATCTTCGAAATGTCGAGGATGTCGTCGATGATGCCCAGCAGGTGTTCGCCGGCGAAGCGGATCTTTTCCAGGTAGTCGCGCTGGCGCGGATCGAGGTCGGTCTTGAGCGCCAGGTAGGCCATGCCGATCACGCCGTTCATCGGGGTGCGGATCTCATGGCTCATGTGGGCCAGGAACTGGCCCTTGTACTGGCTCGCTTCCTCCGCCTGGTGGCGCGCCTGTTCCAGCTCGCGGGTGCGCATCAGCACCCGTTCTTCGAGGTGTTCGTTCCATTCGCGCAGCTCGTCGGCTCCGCGCTTGCGGTCGCTGATGTCGGTCAGGCTGACCACCACCAGCGGCACGGCGCCGGTGGGATCAAGAATCGGTTCGGCGTTGATCGACAGCCAGCGCATGGCGCCGTCGGGCTGGGTGATGCCCATCACCACGTCGCGTACCGGCAGGCCGGTGACGATGGCCAGGCGCACCGGGTGGCTGACGCGATCGAAAGTGCTGCCGTCCTCGCGCACGCCGCACCACAAACCGTCGCATTCGCCGCGCCGCTCCAGTTCCATCGCGTACGCCAGCATGCGCGCGGCGGCGGCATTACTCTCGAGGATGGCGCCGCCGCCATCGACCATCACCAGGCCGTTGGTGACCGCGTTGAAAATCGATGCGAGCCGCTGGCCCGTCAGACGCAGCGCATCCTCGGCGGCGCGGCGCGCCGTGATATCGGTGAGCATGGCCAGCGTGCCCGCATAATGGCCGGCGTCGGAGCTGATGACGGTGGTCGAGAGCAGGCACCACAACTCGCTGCCGTCGGCGCGGCGCAGGCGGATGTCGCCCTGGACCGCTTCGCCCGCCAGGTGGCGCTGCAGGTGCTGCTTGAGCAGCAGGCGGCCGGCGTCGTCCATGAACTCGGTCATGCCGTGGCCCATCACCTGGTCCACGTCCACGCCCAGCATGGCCGCCATGGTGGGGTTGACGAAGGTGGTGCGGTCGTCGGCGTCGGTCATCCAGATGCCTTCGGCGGCGGTCTGCACGATCAGGCGATACCGTTCGGAGCTGGCGTGCATGGCTTCTTCGGCGCGCTGGCGCTGGGTCATGTCGCGCAGGGTGACGACCACCAGGTGCTGGCCGCCCAGGTCCAGCGGCGCCAGGTGCACCATGGCGGGGAAGGTGCTGCCGTCGGCGCGGTGGGCGTTCATTACCCGGCCCGGCAGGCCGGGGCGGGCAAACAGCTCGCGTGCGCGCCCGGTGCTGCGCATGCTGTCGGGCGCCAGCTGGTCCATGCTGTGCCCGGCCAGGCTGCCCTCGATGCCGAAGCTGCGTGCGCAGGCCGGATTGGCGTAGCGCACCCGCCCGCCCTTGTCGGCGATCAGCATGGCGCCGGGCGTGGCGTCGATCACCGCGCACAGGCGCACCTCCTCGTCGTTGGCGCGCTCGGTGATGTCGGCAAACGTGCCCATGGCGCGCAGCGGGCGGCCGTCGGCGGCGCGTTCAACGACAATCCCGCGCGCCAGCAGCCACTTCCAGCTGCCGTCGCGGCAGCGCATGCGGTGCTCGACGATGAATCGGGCGTTGTGCTCGCTTCTGGCCGCCAGGTATTCGGCCACGTTGCGGTCCACGCGCGCCATATCGTCGGGATGGATGTCGGCGCGCCATTGTTCGATGGCGGACGGGTAATGTTCGTCCTGTCCCAGCAGCTCGCGCGAGCGCGCCGACAAGACCAGTTGGCCGGTGTCCATCTGCCACTCCCACACGCCTTCACCCGAACCTTCCAGCGCCAGGCTGGCCATGCTCTCGGAGCGCGCCAGCTCCAGGCGCGCGCGCCGCAGCGCCCGTGCCTGGCGGCGCAGGCGCCAGACGGCGATGGCCGCAGCAAGCAGGAGGAGGGCCCCGAGGATCGGCAAGCCGTAGCGCAGCAGCGGGTGCACCACGCGCGGCTGGTACAGGAAGCCGTCGAGTCGGAAGTCGGCCGGGAGCATGCCCTGTTCCCGATAGGCCCGGGCAATGGCTTGCCAGCGTTCCGGGTTGCTGTAGCCCAGTTCCACCAGGTCCTGTTGCAGCAGCGGCACCATTTGTCCGGCCTCGTACATCAGTTGTTCGCGGCTGCGGCGCGCCGGGTAGCGCGCGCGTATCAGGTCGGCCATTTCGGCCGGATGGGCCATGGCGTAATGCCAGCCGCGCAGGGTGGCCTGGCGCAGCGCCTCGGCGCGCGCCGGATGTTCGCGCAGCTCGCTTTCGGTGGTGTACAGCACGTCGCCGTAGAAATCGAGGCCGGCGCTGCGCGGCGAGCGCACCTCGAACGGCACCCCGCTGCGTTCGAGCGCGAACGGCGCCTGGGTGGTGTAGAACGACATCGCATCCACCCGGCCGGCAATCAGGTCGTCGAAGTTGTAGGTGTGGGCCAGCTGGTACATGCTGTCGTAACGGACCCCGGTCTTTTTCAGGTAGGCGGTCAGTTCCTCGTTGTTGGGCGCCATCATGATGCGGCTGCCGGGCCACGGGCGGGGCTTGCCGTCGGGGCCCACGCGCACCAGCAGCGCCGCGCCGGAATGCTGGAACACCGACGCCAGCACCACCACGGGCTGGCCCAGCGCGCGCGCCAGCAGCAGCGTGGTGTTGCCCACGCCGTACTGGGCGCGGCCCTCGGCCACGGCCTGCACCGGGTCGTTGCCCGGGGTCGCTTCGAGCAGCGTCACCTCGAGGCCGGCGTCGCGGTAGTAGCCCTGGTCCTGGGCCGCATAGTAGCCGGCGAACTGGAACTGGTGCTGCCACTTGAGCTGGATTGTCACTTTTTCCGCGGCGTCCGCGCCGGTGGCGGTGAGCGCGCCAGCCGCCATGAGCATGCATGTGGCCCACCGGCGCGCCATCTGGCGCCACGATGGCGAAGCGATGCAGGTGCGCGTGCGGAGCAAGGTAGGCCTTTCTGGGGGCGAATTATTCTGTCTGCGGGCAACTATATCAGCTTTAATGGCCGCAATTACCACCGTATGATCCAGATCAAGATGTGTTGCGCGGACGTGAAAAGGCCGTTGCAAAAGACCGGATTTTTGCGGTTTTTCGTGACAAAGGGTGAGATTCCCCAGGCGCTTTTTGGCACCTGTTACTTGCTGTTTGCTAGTGATAGAGGTGGGCTACTGGGTAAAGCTGCCGGCGAACTGGTAGCGGTGTCCCGGGTGCCACATGGTGGCGATGGTGGCGATGCGTCCGCCCGACATGGTCTGGCGGCGCAGCACCAGGCAGGCCTGGCGCACCTCGATGGCCAGCATGTCGGCGATTTCGCGCGGCGCCGGCAGCGCCTCGATGCTGTAGCTGGCGCCTTGCAGCGGCGCGGCCTGCATCAGGTATTCGTTGGGGGTGATGGCGCCGAAATCCTGTTCCATGTAGTCGGGCGCGCAGTCGGGATTGACCCAGCGGTCTTCCACCTGGATCGGCACGCCATTCTCGAAATGGATGATCACCGAGTGGAACAGCGGGTGGCCGGACGGCAGCTCGAACTGCTTGGCCATCAAATCGCTGGCCTTCAGCTGTTCCAGGTGTTGCAGGCTGCTGCGGTGGACGTGGCCGCGCGCGCGCACTTCCTCGGCGATCGACTTGATCTGCAGCAGCGTGGACTGGTATTTTTGCTGGGCCACGTAGGTGCCGGAACCCTGGCGCCGCGTGAGGACCTGTTCGGCGGTCAGCTCGCGCACGGCGCGGTTGACGGTCATGCGCGAGACACCGAACTGTTTGACCAGCGCCTGCTCGGACGGAATCACGTCGCCTTCCTTCCACACGCCGGCGCCGATCTGCCCCAGTAAATAATCCTTGATCCGCTGGAAAATCGGGGTATGGTCAGATGGTTGATTGTTTGCTTGCTGGTCCAAACCGCGTCTCCGTAGGCGCCCCCGGGCAGGCGGCTGACCGGCATTCTAGCATCGACATACAATTCGAAAGCAAGCGCCGGAGTGTGTGGGGCCGCGCCGGTGGCTACCATGGCCGCATTGCCATTCATTCATGGAGTACGAGATGGGTAACTCAGCTTTGTCCAGCCTGGCGTATGCCGACGATACCGCGCGCTGGGCCGCCGTGCAGGCGCGCGATGCCGGCGCCGACGACGTGTTCTGGTACTCGGTGCGCAGCACCGGCGTGTATTGCCGGCCCTCGTGCGCGGCCCGCCCGGCGCTGCGCCGCAACGTCGCGTTCCACGCCAGCCGCGCGGAGGCGGAGCAGGCCGGCTTTCGTCCCTGTCTGCGCTGCAAGCCCGACCAGCCACCGCTGGCCGCGCGCCAGGCCGCCATCGCAGCGCGTGCCTGCGCCCTGATCGACGCCGCCGCCCAGGCCGGCGATGACGCGCCCGACCTCGACGCGCTGGCGGCGGCGGTCGGCGTCAGCCGTTTTCATTTTCATCGCATCTTCAAGGCGGCCACCGGCATCACGCCCAAGGCCTACGCCAATGCCGGCCGTGCACGGCGGGTGCAGCAGGGACTGGCGCAGCAGGATTCTGTTACCGACACGCTCTACGCGGCCGGTTTCAATTCCAGTGGCCGGTTTTATGCGCAGGCGCCGGCGGTGCTGGGCATGACGCCGTCGGCGTTCCGCGCGGGCGGGCAGGGCGCGCAGATCCGCTTTGCGATTGCCGCCTGCTCGCTGGGCGCGATCCTGGTGGCCAGCACGGACCACGGCATTTGCGCGATCCTGATCGACGACGATCCCGATTTCCTGGTGCGCGACCTGCAGGACCGCTTCCCGAAAGCGGAGCTGATCGGCGCCGAGGCCGACTATGAACGGGTGGTCTCGCGCGTGGTCGGCATGGTGGAGCGCCCGGCACTGGGCCTGGACCTGCCGCTCGACGTGCGCGGCACGGCATTCCAGCAGCGCGTGTGGCAGGCGCTGCGCGCGATTCCCGCCGGGCGCACCGTCAGCTACGCCGAGCTGGCCGAACTGGTGGGCTTGCCCAAGGGAGCGCGCGCCGTGGCCGGTGCATGCGCGGCCAATGCACTGGCCGTGGCAATCCCTTGCCATCGGGTGGTGCGCAACGACGGCGCGATTTCCGGCTACCGCTGGGGCGTCGATCGCAAGGCCGCATTGCTCGACCGCGAACGGCAGGAGTAGCGCGCCCTGCGCCGGGCATCACGCTTTACGACGCGACCTGGGTGATTTTTTGCGTGTGGTACAGGCGCGCATACATGTCGTCGTTGGCCAGCAGCTGGTCGTGGCTGCCCACTTCGCGGATCTTGCCGCCGTCGAGCACCACGATGCGGTCGGCGTTCTCGATGGTGGACAGGCGGTGGGCGATGACCACCGTGGTGCGGCCCTGCATCAGGCGCTCCAGCGCCTGCTGTACCAGCCGTTCCGATTCGGTGTCGAGCGCGCTGGTGGCTTCGTCCAGGATCAGGATCGGCGCATCCTTGTAGATGGCGCGGGCAATCGCCAGGCGCTGGCGCTGACCGCCCGACAGGCGCAAGCCGTTTTCTCCGACCGGCGATAGATAACCCTGCGGCTGGCGCTCGATGAACTCGTGCGCGTGCGCCGCACGCGCGGCCGCTTCGATGCGTTCCTGCGACGGCGCCGGATCGCCATAGGCGATATTGGCGGCCAGCGTATCGTTGAACAGCACCACGTCCTGACTCACCAGCGCGATCTGCCGGCGCAGCGAAGCGAGCGCATACTCGCGCAGATCGACGCCGTCGAGCGTGATGGATCCGCCGCTCACATCGTAAAAGCGCGGCAGCAGGCTTGCCAGCGTGGTCTTGCCGCTGCCCGAGCTGCCGACCAGCGCCACCGTTTCGCCCGCGCGGATGTCGAGCGAGACATTATCGAGCGCCAGCCTGGCGTCGGCCACCAGTGGCTGGCCGTCGGCATCGAGGTACTGGAAGCTCACCTCCTTGAGCGACAGCTGGCCCTGGGCGCGGGTGGTGGTGTGTTGGCCGGTGTCGGCTTCCGTTTCGGTGTCGATCAGGCTGTACACCGAATCGGCGGCGGCCAGGCCCCGTTGCAGCGGCTCGTTGATCTTGGTAAGGTTTTTGATTGGCGACTGCATCGCCATCAGCGCCACGATGAACGAGACGAAGTCGCCGGCGGTGAGCGCCCCGGCCTGGTGGCGCAGCAGCGAAAAATAGATCACCGACGACAGCGTGATCCCGATCAGCAGCATGATTACGCCGGAGTTCAGGGCGGATGTGGCCGCGTGCTTGACCGCTAGTTGACGATTGAGTTTGACCACGCGGTCGAAGCGGGTCTGTTCGTATTCCTGACCGCCGAAAATTCTCACCACGCGCTGGCCGCTGATGCTCTCGTCGAGCACATTGGTCAGTTCGCCCATGGCCGCCTGCGCGCTTTTGCTCAGGTGGCGCATGCGGCGCCCGGCAAAGGTGACCACGGCGGCGACCAGCGGCATCAGGATCAGGCAGAACAGCGCCAGTTGCCAGTCCGAGACGAACATGGTGATCAGGTAGCCGATGGTGAGCACCGAATCGCGCACCGCCACGTTGACCACCGTAAGGCCGGCTTGCGCCACCTGGGCGGCGTCGAACGCCACGCGCGAGAGCGTGGTGCCGGTGGACGACTGGTCGAAAAAGCCGTTGGGCAGGCGCATGATGCGGGCGAACATGGCCTCGCGCAGGTTGGCCTGCACCCGGCTGCTGAGCCAGGCAGCGCCGTATTCGCCGATGAAACTCGACACCATGCGCATTACCGCCAGGCCGAAAATCACGGCGGGGATGCTCCACATCGCCGCGTCGGCAGTATTCTTGGGCAGGATGTCGGTCAGCCATTGCTGCGCCACGGCCAGCATGCCGGTGGCAGGCGGGCGCACGGCGCCGACCACGTGCGAGGGCGCCAGCGCATCGATCACGGTTTGCAGCTGGCGGATCAGGAGCACATCGGTGGCGGCGGCCAGGCCCACCGCGAACAGGGTGAAGAACCCGATCCACAGGTAAGGGCGGAATTCGTTGAGCAGGCGGTGATAGAGTTGGCGGCTGTTCACTGGGTTGTGGTGATTTCGGCGAAACCGCCATTGTACCCGTCCTGTCGATCTGCAAACTTCGCTACACTGGCAGCCTGGTACCGAATGGAGAAAACGATGCGCACCACCCTCAAGCGGCGCCTGCCGCTGGCCGCCGCCCTGGCGCTTGCCTTTACCGCCCTGGCCCCGGCCGCCCACGCCCAAACCATCATCGACCACGCCAACGGCTACACGCTGACGGCGGCCGGCGCCTTGCAGCGCTTCACGTCGCTGGCGTTCGACGCCCAGGGCAAGGTGGTGGTGGCCGGCAGCGAGGCGCAAACGGCGGCCGCACTGCCGGGTGCAAAGCACATCGATGCCCAGGGCAAGACCCTGCTGCCGGGGCTGATCGACGCCCACGGCCACGTGTTCGGGCTGGGCGAGATCGCCTCGGGCGTGGACCTGTTTTCCCCTACCTCGCTGCCGGCGGCCCTGCGCGCGGTGGCGGACTTTGCCCGCGCCCACCCGAAAAACGCCTGGATCATCGGCTATGGCTGGAACCAGGAAGCCTGGAAGCTGGGCCGTTTCCCCACTGCCGCCGACCTCGACGCGGTGGTGGGCGACCGTCCGGTGCTGCTGCGCCGGGTGGACGTGCATGCCACCTGGCTCAACAGCACGGCGCTGGCCATGGCCGGCATCACCAAGGACACGCCGGACCCCGCCGGCGGCAAGATCGAGCGCGACGCCAAAGGCAACCCCACCGGGGTGCTGGTGGACAGCGCCATGGCGCTGGCCGACAAGGTGGTGCCGCTGCCCACCCCAAGCCAGGCCCGCGCCATGCTCGACAACGCGCTGGCGCTGCTGGCCAAGTCGGGCCTGACCAGCGTGCACGACGCCGGCATCTCGGTGGCCGAGGATGGCATCTACCGCGACTACGCCGACCACGGCAAGCTCACCGCCCGCGTGTATGCCATGATCGGCGACACCGGCGCCGCCTTCGACGAGTTATCGAAGGAAGGACCGCTGAAAACCTACGCCAACGACACCTATGCGCTGGCCGCCGTCAAGCTGTTCTCGGACGGCGCGCTGGGCAGCCGGGGCGCCGCCTTGATCGCCCCGTACTCGGACATGCCATCGACGAAAGGACTGCTGTTCCAGCAGAACGCCGCCATGCAGGCCAAGATGGAAAAAGCGATGAAGGCCGGTTACCAGGTCAACGTGCACGCCATCGGCGACGCCGGCAACCACCAGATCCTCGACGCCTACGCCCAGCTGATCCCCAAGTACCAGGCCGGCGGCCTGCGCCACCGCATCGAGCATGCGCAGGTGGTCGCGCCCGAGGATATCCCGCGCTTCAAGGCGCTGGACATCATCCCGTCGATGCAGCCCACGCACGCCACGTCGGACCAGAACATGGCCGAGCAGCGGGTGGGACCTGAACGCATCAAGGGCGCCTACGCCTGGCGCACCTTCCTCGACCAGGGTTCGCGCATCGCCTGCGGGTCGGACTTCCCGGTGGAGCCGCCCGATCCGTTCGAAGGCCTGCACGCGGCCGTCACACGGCAGAACGCGGCCGGCGCGCCGACGGGCGGCTGGTACAAGAACCAGGCCATGACCCTGACCGAGGCGCTGCGGTGCTTCACGCTCGATGCGGCCTATGCGGCGCGCCAGGAAAATGTGATCGGTTCGCTGGAGCCGGGCAAGTGGGCCGATTTCATTCTGATCGACCGCGATATCTTCACGGCGCCACCCGAGCAGCTGGGCAAGACGGTAGTGCTGCAAACCTGGATGGGCGGCAAACGAGTCTATAAAAAATAGCGGCTAAAAAATACCGTCAAGGCGGTTGACTTGGTTGTATAGACAACCTATGCTAGGGGCACATTATCCCCATGAGCAGGAGCGACCATGAGCCACGACAACGATCCGCGTTTCGACGCCACCCGCGATATCCGCGCCCCGCGCGGCCCCGAGCGCACCTGCAAGAACTGGGGCGCCGAGGCCGCGTACCGCATGTTGCAGAACAACCTCGACAAGGAAGTGGCGGAAAATCCGCAGCACCTGGTGGTCTACGGCGGCATCGGCCGCGCCGCCCGCGACTGGGCCTGCTACGACCAGATCCTGGCCTCGCTGCGCGAACTGGAAGACAACCAGACCCTGTTGATCCAGTCCGGCAAGCCGGTGGGCGTGTTCCAGACCCACGAAGACGCGCCCCGAGTGCTGATTGCGAACTCCAACCTGGTGCCCAAGTGGGCCAACTGGGAGCACTTCAATGAACTCGACCGCCAGGGCCTGTTCATGTACGGCCAGATGACGGCGGGCTCGTGGATCTATATCGGCACCCAGGGCATCGTGCAGGGCACGTACGAAACCTTTGCCGAAGCAGGGCGCCAGCACTTCGGCGGCGATTTGAAGGGGCGCTGGGTACTGACCGCCGGCCTCGGCGGCATGGGCGGCGCCCAGCCTCTGGCCGCCACCATGGCCGGCGCGGTCTCTCTCACCATCGAGTGCCAGCAAAGCAGCATCGATTTCCGCCTGCGCACCCGCTACCTGGATAAACAGGCAGCCAGCATCGACGAGGCGCTGGCCATGATCGCCGCCCACCAGGCCAATGGCGACGCCATTTCCATCGGCTTGCTCGGCAATGCCGCCGACGTGCTGCCCGAACTGGTGCGCCGCGCCCGCGCGGGTGGCCTGGCGCCCGATTTGGTAACCGACCAGACCTCCGCCCATGACCTGATCAACGGCTACCTGCCGCAGGGCTGGACCGTGGAACAGTGGAAGGCCGCGCAAGCCGATCCGGCCCGCCACGCGGAATTGCAAGCTGCCGCTGCCGGCTCGTGCGCGGTACACGTGCAGGCGATGCTGGACTTCCAGGCGCTCGGCTGCAAGGTGGTCGATTACGGCAACAACATCCGCCAGGTGGCGTTCGACCACGGCGTGGCCAACGCCTTCGACTTTCCCGGCTTCGTGCCCGCGTACATCCGGCCGCAGTTCTGCGAGGGGCGCGGACCGTTCCGCTGGGTGGCGCTGTCCGGCGACCCGGAAGACATCTATAAAACCGACGCCAAGATCAAGGAACTGTTTCCGCACCACGCGCAGGTGCACCGCTGGCTCGACATGGCGCGCGAGCGCATCGCCTTCCAGGGCCTGCCGGCGCGCATCTGCTGGCTCGGTCTCGGCGAGCGCCACCTGGCCGGCGTGGCCTTTAACGAGATGGTGAAAAACGGCGAGCTGAAAGCGCCGATCGTGATCGGCCGCGACCACCTCGATACCGGCTCGGTCGCCAGCCCAAATCGCGAGACGGAAAGCATGAAAGATGGCACCGATGCCGTCTCCGACTGGCCGCTGCTCAACGCCCTGCTCAATACTGCCGGCGGCGCCACCTGGGTGTCGCTGCACCACGGCGGCGGCGTGGGCATGGGCTACTCGCAGCACTCGGGCGTGGTGATCGTGGCCGATGGCACCGATGCCGCCGCCAAACGGCTGGCGCGGGTGCTGGTCAACGACAGCGGCTCGGGCGTGATGCGCCACGCCGACGCCGGCTACGACACCGCCATCGCCTGCGCCCAGCGCAATGGCCTCAACCTTCCAATGATCAAATGACCATGACCCTCACCTTGAAACCGGGCGCGCTGACGCTCTCCGAATTGCGCGCTGTCTGGAACCAGGCCGTGCCGCTGGCCCTCGATAGGGAAGCCTATCCCGTGATCGAAGCGTCGGCGGCTGCCGTGCGCGCCATCGTCGCCAAGGGCGATGCCGCTTACGGCATCAACACCGGCTTCGGCCTGCTGGCCAAAACCCGCATCCCCGACGACAAGCTCGAACAACTGCAGCGCAACCTGATCCTGTCGCACTCGGTCGGTACCGGCGAGCTGGTGTCCGACGCCGTGTGCCGCCTGATCATGCTGATGAAAATCGGCAGCCTGGCGCGCGGCTACTCGGGCGTGCGCCCGCTCATCATCGACACCCTGGTCGCGCTGTACAACGCCGGCATCATGCCCGCGATTCCCGCCAAGGGTTCCGTGGGCGCCTCGGGCGATCTGGCGCCGTTGTCGCACATGACCTTGGCCATGCTGGGCGTGGGCCAGGTGCGCATGAACGGTGTGCTGATGGACGCCACCGAGGCCTTGCAGGCCGCCGGCATTGCGCCGGTGGTGCTGGCTGCGAAAGAGGGCCTGGCGCTGATCAACGGCACCCAGGTCTCGACCGCGCTGGCGCTGCACGGCCTGTTCATGGCCGAGCGTTTGCTGGAGGCGGGTTTTGTCTCGGGCGCACTGTCGCTCGATGCCGCCAAGGGCAGCGATGCGCCGTTCGATGCGCGCGTGCATGAAGTGCGAGGCCAGCCCGGCCAGATCGCCGCCGCCGCCATCTACCGCCAACTGGTGGCCGATAGCGCGATCCGCGCCTCGCACCTGGTGGGCGACGAGCGGGTGCAGGACCCGTACTGCCTGCGCTGCCAGCCGCAAGTGATGGGTGCCTGCTGGGACATCATCAACAACGCCGCGCGCACGCTGCTGATCGAAGCGAACGCCGTCACCGACAACCCGCTGCTGTTCAAGGACGGCGAACTGTCGGTGGTGGTCTCGGGCGGCAATTTCCACGCCGAGCCGGTGGCCTTTGCGGCCGACACGCTGGCGCTGGCGATTGCCGAAATCGGCAGCATCGCCGAGCGTCGCATCGCCCTGCTGATCGATGCGACGCTATCGGGCCTGCCGCCGTTCCTGGTGCCCGAGCCGGGCGTGAACTCCGGCTTCATGATCGCCCACGTCACGGCCGCCGCGCTGGCGTCGGAGAATAAATCGCTGGCGCACCCGGGCAGCGTGGACACCATCCCGACGTCCGCCAACCAGGAAGACCACGTCAGCATGGCCACGTATGCGGCCCGACGCCTGGACGACATGGCGCAGAACACGGCAGTCATCATCGGCATCGAGCTGATGGCGGCGGCCCAGGGCATCGACTTCCACCGCCCGCTCACCACCGCGCCGCACCTGGAACACGTGCACGCGCAACTGCGCCAGTCGGTGCCGTTCTTCGACGCCGACCGCTTCTTCGCGCCCGATATCGAGGCCGCCAAGGGCATGGTCATGCGCGGTGAGCTGAGCGCCTCGTGCCGCGAGTTGTTCACTTCCTTGCACCCTTAACTGTCAGCTATAACCCGGAGGCGATATGGACTACCAGTTCCAGGCCGGCACCATCCCGTTGCTGGTGTCCATGCCCCATGTGGGCACCGACATCCCCGACGAGATCGCGGCCACCATGACGGCAGCGGCCACCGACCGCCAGGACACCGACTGGCACCTGGCGCGCCTGTACGGCTTTTTGCAGGAGATGGGCGCATCGACCATTGCGGCGCGCTGGTCGCGCTACGCGATCGACCTGAATCGCCCGCCCGAGAACACCAACCTGTACCCGGGCCAGGATACCACCGGCCTGTGCCCGGTCGATACGTTTCATCGCGAGCCGCTGTACGTCGATGGCCGCGTGCCGGACCAGGCCGAAGTGGAGCGGCGCCTGCAGCACTACTGGCAGCCATATCACGCGCGGCTGCGCGCAGAACTCGACCGCCTGCTGGCCATCCACGGCCGGGTGGCGCTGTGGGACGCGCATTCGATCGCGTCCAGGGTGCCGCGCTTTTTCGAGGGCAAGCTGCCCGACCTGAACTTCGGCACCGCCGACGGCGCCACCTGCGCGCCGGGACTGGCGCATGCCGTGGTGTCGCGCGCACTGGCACAGGATCGCTACAGCGTGGCGGTCAACGGCCGCTTCAAGGGCGGCCATATCACGCGCTTCTACGGCCGGCCTGACGCCGGCGTCCATGCAATCCAGCTTGAAATGTGCCAGTCGGTGTACATGGACGAGGAGGCGCCGTATGGCTACCGTTCCGACCTTGCGGCGCAGGTGCAGGGCCTCTTGCGCGCGATGACGCAGGCGGCGGCCAACTGGGTGCAGCCATGAACCAGCTGTTCGCCCGCCACGCTTTGCTGCCCGATGGCTGGTGCGCTGACGTGCTGCTGGAATGGAACCAGGCCGGCGACCTAGTTGCCGTCACGCCCGGCAGCGCACCGGCAGCAGGCATCGAATGCGTGGAATACGCGCTGCCCGGCATGATCAACCTGCATTCGCACAGCTTCCAGCGCGCGCTCGGTGGCCGCACCGAGTTCGCCGGTGATAGCCATGACAGCTTCTGGACCTGGCGCGACCTGATGTACCGCTTCGCACGCAACATCACACCCGACCATATCGAGGCGATTGCCGCCCAGCTGTTTGCCGAATGCCTGCGCCACGGCTACACCTCGGTGTGCGAATTCCACTATGTGCAACGCCAGCCCGATGGCGCGTGGTACGACCGGCCGGCCGAAACCGCCGAGCGCGTGATTGCTGCCGCACGGTTGGCGGGAATCGGCGTCACCATGCTGCCGGTGTTGTATAGTTATTCGGGATTTAACGACAGTCCCCTGAAGCCGGAGCAGCAGCGCTTTCGCACCGATGCCGATGACGTGCTGCGCGTAATAGAGGCCTTGGCGCCGCTGCGCGACGGCCAGACCGAGGTGGGCGTGGCGCCGCATTCGCTGCGCGCGGCATCCATCGCGCAGATCAACGCGGTGCTGGCGGGCTTGCCGCCCGAGCGACCGGTGCATGTGCATATTGCCGAGCAGCAGGCGGAGGTGCAGCAAGCGCTGGCGCATACCGGCCGGCGTCCGGTGCAATTATTGTTCGACCAGGTGGCGGTCGATGGCCGCTGGTGTCTCGTCCATGCAACGCACCTGAGTAGCACTGAAGTGCGCAGCATCGCTGCCAGCGGCGCGGTGGCGGGCTTGTGTCCCACCACCGAGGCCAATCTGGGCGATGGCCTGTTTCCGCTGGAGGATTTTCTCGCGGCGGGCGGACGGTTCGGCATCGGCAGCGACAGCCATGTGTCGCAAAGCCCGGTGGAGGAATTGCGCTGGCTCGAATACGGCCAACGGCTGCACCATCAGCGCCGCAATATCGCGGTGTCGAAAGAACAGCGCCAGGTGGGCGAGTTTCTGTGGCAGGGCGCCTTGCAGGGCGGGGCGCAGGCGGCGGGGCGGCCGGTGGGCGCGCTGGCGCCGGGCCGTCGCGCCGACCTGCTGGTGCTCGATGATGGTCATCCCAACCTGTGCGGCCTGGCGCTGCACGAAGTGCTGGGCAGCCTGATTTTTAGTGGCAACGACAACCTGGTGCGCGATGTCATGGTCGGCGGCCGGTGGGTGGTACGCAACGCGCAACACGTGGCGCAGCAGGCGATTGCTGCGCGCTTCAAGCACACGATGGCAGAACTGAGGGAGTTCCGATGAACCGGTTAATCCAGTACGCAAGCCTGCGGCCCACGCCGTGGAAGAACGGCGGCGGCGTCACCACCGAACTGGCGATGTCGCCGCCCGGCGCGGGTCTCGACGATTTCGACTGGCGCGTGAGCCTGGCCAGTATCGCCGAGGATGGTCCGTTCTCGCAGTTTCCCGGCGTGGACCGCACGCTGGTGCTGGTCGCCGGCGACGGCGTGCTGCTCGACTTCGGCGACGAACGCGTCGTGCTCAGTCCCAGCGAACCGCTGGTGGAATTTGCCGGAGAAGACCCGGTCCACGCCACCATTAGCGGGCCAATAAGTGGCCAGCCCACGCTCGACTTCAACGTCCTGACCCGGCGTGGCCGCTACCGTCACCGGATCGAACCGTTCGTGGTGTGCGGCAGTGTGCCGCTGCCGCGCCGCAGCGGTACCACGCTGGTGTTCCTGGCCGACGGCGAGAGCCTGTCGGTGGGCAGTGCGCGCGAGCGGCTGGCGCTGGTGCGCTACGACCTGCTGGTGCTCGACGGCGAACAGGCCTGGACGCTGGAATCGGCTCAGGCCACGGTGTTCGTAGTCGATCTGATCGCCAACTAAGGGCTGCCCATGGCGTGGGACGTGTTGTTTACCAATGTGCACCTGGCCACCATGGCCAACGATGACGGTTATGGCGAAATCCTCGACGCCGCAATTGCGGTCAGGGATGGCCGCATCGTGTGGCTGGGGCCACGGGCAGCGCTGCCCGACGGCCAGGCCGCCGTCGTGCACGATGGCGGCGGCTGCTGGCTCACGCCCGGCCTGATCGACTGCCACACCCACATCGTCCACGCCGGCAGCCGCAGCGGCGAATTCGAAGCGCGCCTCAATGGCGCCACCTATGAAGATATCGCCCGCGCCGGCGGCGGCATCATGTCCACCGTACGCGCCACGCGCGCCGCCAGCGAAGACGAACTGCTGGCGCAAAGCCTGCCGCGCGTGCACAACCTGCTGGCCGAAGGCGTGACCACCATTGAAATCAAGTCCGGCTATGGCCTCGACCTGGAGAACGAGGCGAAAATGCTGCGCGTCGCCCGCCGCATCGGCCGCGAGCTGCCGGTGCAGGTGGCCACCACGTTTTTAGGCGCGCACGCGCTGCCGCCCGAATACGCAGGCCGCGCCGACGACTATATCGACGCCGTGTGCGCGATGATCGCGCCGCTGGCCGGCGAGGGACTGGTCGATGCGGTCGATGCCTTCTGCGAGCGCATCGGCTTTTCGCACGAACAGACCGAGCGCGTATTCCAGGCAGCGCACGCACGCGGGCTGCCGGTCAAGCTGCACGCCGAACAGTTATCGGACCAGCGTGGCGCCGAACTGGTGGCGCGCTACGACGGCCTGTCCGCTGACCATCTCGAACATCTGAGCTCCGAAGGCATCGCCGCCATGGCCGCCGCCGGCACCGTGGCTGTGCTGCTTCCCGGCGCCTATTATTTTTTACGCGACACCAATGCGCCGCCAGTCAGCGCCTTGCGCGCGCTCGGTGTGCCGATGGCCGTCTCGACCGACTGCAATCCCGGCACCTCGCCCATGACCTCCGTGCTGCTGGCGATGAACATGGCATGTACCTTGTGGCGCCTGACGCCGCAGGAAGCGCTGGCCGGCTGCACCGTGCACGCGGCCCGCGCGCTGGGCCTGCACGACCAAGTGGGCACACTGGCCGTGGGCAAGCGCGCCGATTTCGCGCTGTGGCGCATCGACCGCCCGGGCGAGCTCGCGTACTCGATCGGCTTCAATCCGTGCCAGGGCGTGGTCAATGCCGGCGTGTGGCGTTCGCCACGGGGGCTTTGAGCCGGCAAGTCCGACCGATGGTAAGCTGACCGGATTGACCATGAATCTGGAGACTTTGTGCGTGCAAGACCGCCAGCCTGGCTGACCCTGATTTTCATGCTGTGTGCCCTGGCCGGCACAACGCATGCTGCTGACGATACCCTGCATGTCGGCTCCAAGCGCTTTACCGAGTCGTACATCCTGGGCGAGGTGCTCACCCAGGTGGCCGCGCCGCACGCGAAAGTCACGCACCTGCAAGGCCTGGGCAACACCGCCATCGTGCTCGCTGCCCTGCAGGCTGGCCGCATCGACGTCTATGCCGAGTACCTGGGCACCATCGACCTGGAAATTCTCAAGCACCCGCAGGCGACGTCGCTCGAGCAGATCCGCAAAGAGCTCGCGACCATGGGCCTCGGCGTGGCCGTGCCGCTAGGGTTTAATAATACCTATTCGCTGGCGATGCGCGGCGACGCCGCCAGCGTGAAGAACGTCGCTGACCTGGCCCGACAGCCAGCGCTGCGCTTCGGCCTGTCGCACGAATTCATCGGTCGCGCCGACGGCTGGCCGGGCCTGGCCCAGCGCTACGGCCTGCCGCAGCGCCCGCAGGGACTCGACCACGGCCTGGCGTACGAGGCCTTGCGCCAGGGCCAGACCGACGTCATCGACATCTATTCCACCGACGCCAAGATCCGTCAGTACGGCCTGCGCGTACTCGACGATAACCTCGGTTACTTCCCCCGTTACGATGCCGTGCTGCTGTACCGGCTGGACGCCGCCAAACGCTTTCCAGCTGCATGGAACGCCATCGAAAAGCTGGAAGGACGGATCAGCGCCGACGCCATGATCGCCATGAATGCCTCCGCCGAAATCGACGGCAAGAATTTTACCGAGGTGGCGCGCGCGTGGCTGGCGGCTGGCGGCCTGACTGGCGCCACTGCCAAGGCGGCAAGCAGTACAGCAGCACCCTCTACTGCCGCTTTGACCACAGCAGCACCGACGACGTCGGCACCGACCACTGGCGCATCGACCGCCGCAGATGCCCGGCTGCCGTCGTCCTGGCGCACCGGCCTGGCCGGCAAGATATTCGACGACAACCTGGGCCGCCTCACGCGCCAGCACCTGACGCTGGTGCTGGTGGCCGTGGGCCTGGCTTGCCTCGCCGGCGTGCCGCTCGGGGTGCTGGCGGCGGTGTATCCGCGTTTGCGGCAAGTGGTGCTGGGCGTGACCGGCGTGCTGCAAACGGTGCCGTCGCTGGCGCTGCTGGCCTTGCTGATTCCGTTACTGGGCATGATCGGCACGGTGCCGGCGCTGATCGCGCTGGTGGTGTACGCGCTGCTGCCCATCGTGCGCAACACGTGCACCGGTTTGCTGCAAGTGTCGCCCGGCTTGCGCATGGCGGCGCTGGCGCTCGGTTTGCGTCCAGGCCAGCGGCTGTGGCTGATCGAGCTGCCGCTGGCGCTGCCGGTGATTTTGGCCGGCGTGAAGACGGCAGCGGTGATGAGCGTGGGCACGGCCACCATTGCCGCGTTTATCGGCGCCGGTGGTTTCGGTGAACGCATCACCATCGGCCTGGCGCTCAACGACAACCAGATGCTGCTGGCCGGCGCGATTCCGGCGGCGGTGCTGGCGCTGCTCACGCAAGCCGTGTTCGAACTGCTCGAACGTGTCGCCAGCCGCGCGCCCGCGCCACGGCTGTAAAGCCGGCGGTGCAAGGCTGCCGGTTTATG
Source organism: Duganella sp. FT27W (assembly GCF_009295655.1). Classification (NCBI taxonomy): domain Bacteria; kingdom Pseudomonadati; phylum Pseudomonadota; class Betaproteobacteria; order Burkholderiales; family Oxalobacteraceae; genus Duganella; species Duganella sp. FT27W. Next base: position 30,495 of record NZ_WHIV01000006.1, on the reverse strand, counting down.
TAAAGCCGTGTAAGCAGGTTTTATGGCGCGTAAGGGTTTGTAATGACAAACCTGATGCGGGCAGGGCACGGCTATAGTGAAGCCGTCGAAACATCTCCCTTCCCCCTGACACCGGGTTCAGTCCCGCGATGACTTCCCGTGTCGCGGGAATTTTTTTAGCGCTGAGCGGAGAGTTGGGTCAGCGCGTCGCCGGTGACGCGGCAGATGCGCCAGTCGGGCATGATGGTCGCGCCCATGCCTTCGTAGAACGAGATCGCGCTGGCGTTCCAGTCCAGCACCGACCACTCGAAGCGGCCGCAGTCGCGCTCGGTGGCGATTTGCGCCAGCGCGACCAGCATCTGCTTGCCGTAACCGCGGCCGCGCATGGTCTGCTTGACGTACAGGTCTTCCAGGTACAGGCCTTTCTTGCACAGGAAGGTAGAGAAATTATGGAAGAACAGCGCAAAGGTGACAACTTCGCCGTCGGTTTCGCCGACGATGGCCTCGCAGGTGGGCTTGTCGCAAAACAGCGCTTCGTGCAGCATGGCTTCGTCGGCGACGACCATGTGTTCGAGCTTTTCAAACACGGCCAATTCGAAAATCATGCCGAAGATGGCAGGGATGTCGGCCGGTTCGGCCGGGCGGATGATCAGTTCTGATGTACTCATGTAGTTTTGACGGTAACAGAAGGTGGTTGCAACGCCCAGGCGACGCTGGACAGACACAATACCATGCCTGCCCATTCGATTGCGCCGGGACGGTAATGTTCAAGCTGGATCGACAGCAGCACCGAGATCACCGGCGTGACCACGCCGATGTACACGGCCTTGTCCGAGCCGATGCGGTGGATCAGCGTGAAGTAGGCGGCAAACGCGATTACCGAGCCGAACAGCGACAGGTACAGCAAGCCCGCCCAGTACTGCGGCGCGCCGGACACGGTGAACCGCTGGCCGCTCACCAGCACCCACGCCGCCACCAGCAGGCTGCCCCAGGTCATGGCCCACGCCATGCCGAGCAGCACATTCGGCGACTGTTCGCGCACCTTGATCACCAGCAGGTTGCCGACCGTGCTGGCAATCGTGGCCAGCAGCGCCAGGACCAGGCCCAGCAGGAAGTGGCCGTTGCCGCCTGCCGACAGGTCGCGCCAGGCGCCCGCAATCGAGTGCGAAAACAACAGGATCACGCCGAGGATGGCCACGCCGCCTGCGGCAAAGGTGCGGCGGCTGACCGGCGTGCCGAAGGCGTAGCGGTTGAACAGCGGGTTCCAGAACACCATCAAGGCAAACAGCACCGCTACCAGGCCGGAGACCAGGTATTGCTCGGACGTGTAAGTGCAGATATAGCTGAGCGCAAACGTGGCCAGTCCCTGCGCCAGCAGCCAGCGCTGGGCGCGCCACGGCAGCCACAGCTTGTCACCGCGTATCGCGCACCAGGCGAACAGCACCGCACCAGCCAGGCCAAAGCGGTAGGCCACCGAGACGGCGGGTGCAACGTCGCCCAATTGCAGCGTGATGGCGAAGAAAGTGGAGCCCCAGATCAGGCAGGCGGTGACGAAGAGCAGGGGCGTTGACATCGAACAAGTATAGCTGTCCGGCCGGTAACTTGCCTAGCCGCCATTTTTTAAAACGGTGCAACAGCCGTGTTGGCTTCTCTCATTAAATTATGTAAAGACAAGAGAAAATTATCAAAAATGAACTATGATGAATTTGTATCTACCCACTTGAACCGGAGGCGGTCATGAACACCGCGCTGCAAATTAAAGTAGTTTCCGTGATTCTCTACGTTGCCGTGAGCACCTCCCTGGTGCTGATGCTGTCCGAAGAACCGATCCAGAGCGCGGTCCAAACCCTGTTCGGCCACTCGTTGTTCCGTTGACCGCTACAATTGCCGCCATCTTCAATCAAGGATGGCGCAATGGAACGAAAACAGTGCTTCGCCGCGGTCGTAAACGCCAACACGCGGCTGCTGGTGCTGGGCAGTCTGCCTGGCGAAAAATCGCTGGCCCAGGCGCAATACTACGCCCACCCGCAAAACCGCTTCTGGATGCTGATGTCGGCCGTGATCGGCACCGACCTGGTGCCGCTGCCCTATGAAGAGCGCCTGCAAACCCTGCTGCGCCACGGCGTCGGTGTATGGGACGTGGTAGCGCAAGCCCACCGCACCGGCAGCTTAGATAGCGCCATCCGCCACCGCGACGACAACGACCTGCCGGTCCTGCTGGCCAACCACCCCCACATCACCGCCATCGCCTTCAACGGCGGCACCGCCCACAAGCTGGGCATGAAAGTGCTGGGCGAACATGCCACGCGCTACCGCATCGCGGCGCTGCCGTCGAGCAGCCCGGCGTATACCTTGGCATATGCGGAGAAGCTGGCGCGGTGGGGGGCGTTGAGGGAGTTGCTTGGTTTGCCTGAGACTTGATGCCGAAATCAGGATTTAGTTGCAGCGATTGTTTTCGGACCGAACTGAGCAGCGCTTCCAAGGAGTAGGATAAGGCTTCAAGGAGGATGCCATGCAAACACCAGTTGAATTGATCACTACAGAGGCAATGAAGCTTACGTCGGATGAGCGTGAAGTGATCGTGCAAGTGCTGATCGCCAGTCTTGTGTACGATGCGGAGGCTGACGAAGCCCTGGCGGTCGAGGTCGAGCGTCGGATTGCTGAAATTGAAAATGGAACCGTCAAGGCTATTCCCATGGATGAGGCATTGGCGCAGGTTCGGGCAGAACTTTCAAAAATCTGAGTTTGGAAAATTCTACTTTTAAACGCGATCATTTGCCGGGAGGATTACCTCCTTTGAAACAGGAAGCGTTCCAAAGTATTCACCATTTTGTTCAATAGCGTCGAAGTTTTCGGCTCCAGGAGTCCCATGATTCGAGCCTAATTCGCGGATTAAAGGAAATTTCGAATTCGTGCCGCAGCCGGCTCTCAAGCTCGTCGTCCACCGTTCTGCCTCCGATGACAACATATTGAATGTTGACATCTTTGTTAGGATCAACTTCAAGTTTCGAAATCGGTCCGAGAAAAGCGTTATGCGTGGCGTCTCCGTTCTGGGCTCGCTGACGTATCCTATGCATGTGTTGTCGAAATTCTTCGTAATGACGATAAATGTATCCTAGCCTTGCCCCAATTTGCTGTCGCGCCTCGTTGAACTTGGCGTTGATGTTGCCGTAGCTCGACTGCGACGTTAAGTTAAAGTCGGCACCCTTGATTTCGATTAGAGTTATGTCAAGGCGCGAACGCCCAGAGAACAAGGCGAAATCGACACGACCGTTGTCTAGTGGGAGTTCTGAGAAACCAATATATTCATCGGCTGGTTGAGCATATAACGTAAGCGTCCAACCAATCCACCTGTAACGCCAACGCCATCGTCGGCAAAATCGAGGTTTTCATTTCAAGGAACCTCATGGCAAATCCACGAACACCTGCAGCGATCTGGCGTGAACGGGTGGCGCACTGGCGTAGCAGCGGTCTGCCAGCGCACGTATATGCCACGGAAAATAACCTGTCCGTAGATCGTCTGCGATATTGGTCTGCACGCATCGGTCGCGAGGCGCAAGGCGCGCGGTTGTTGCCGGTACGTGTGCAGCAGCCCATGACCGCCGCCACGCCGCTGGAGCTGCGCAGCCCCTCCGGCTGGCTGATGCGGATCGAGGCCGGTGTCGATCCGGCCTGGCTGGAGGCGGTGCTGCAGGCGCTGCAATGAAGCTGTTGCCCGATGCAATCTGGCTGGCGATCGAACCGGTCGATATGCGCACCGGTGCCGACGGACTGTCATTGCACGTGCAGCAGGTGCTCGGGCGTGCGCCATGCGACGGTACGACGTACGTGTTCAGCAACCGGCGCCGCACGCGCCTCAAGCTGGTGTGCTGGGACGGCACCGGCGTGTGGATGTGCTTGCGACGCCTGCACCGCGGACAGTTTGTCTGGCCACAAGCGGACGATACGTGCTGGCAAATGAGTGCGGAGCAGTGGCATTGGCTGGTCGCCGGCGTGGACTGGCGGCGGCTGTCGGCAACGTCGCAGGCTCAGTGGCGCTTGTGACGCCGTAAACTGTTTTCCTTGTAAACCTCGTCCATGCTCGGTAAACTACCGTCATGGACCTGCTCAACGAACTCGCCCGCACCAATATCGATCCGGCCCTGCTGGCGCAGGTGCAGACGCTGTTCGCGCAGCAACAGGCCAAGCTGGCCGAGAAGGATTTCAAGATCACCGCGCTCACGCACGAGCTGGCCTACTATCGGCGAGTACGCTTCGGCAAGGCCAGCGAAGCGCTCGTCGGTGAGCAACGCCTGCTGTTCGAGGAAACGGTCGATACCGACCTGGCCGCCATCGAGGAGGAGCTCGAAAGCCAGGCGCCGGCCAAGCGGCAACTTCGGCGCGCCGGCCGCCAGCCGCTGCCGCCTCAATTGCCGCGCATCGACCACCGCCACGAGCCCGAGTCGTGCCAGTGCGGCCACTGCGGCGCCGACCTGGTCAAGATCGGCGAGGACGTCAGCGAGCAACTGGACGTGGAGCCGGCGCGGTTCCGGTTCTTCGTGCATCGCCACATCCGTCCGCAGTACGCCTGCCGTCCTTGCGAGACGGTGACGGCCGCGCCGATCCCGCCAGCGGTCATCGATGGCGGCATGGCCGCCGTGGGGCTGCTGGCGTGGGTCGCTGCCAGCAAATATCTCGACCATCTGCCTTTGTTCCGGATCGAGCAGATCGCCGCCCGGCAGGGCGTGCCGCTGGCGCGCTCGACGCTGGCCGAGTGGATCGGGCGCATCGGCGTGGCGCTGCAGCCGCTGGCCGACAGGCTGGCCGAACTGCTGCGGCAACACGACTGCCTGCATGCCGACGAAACGCCGGTGCGCCAGCTTGACCCTGGCAGCGGCAAGACACGCCACGCCTACCTGTGGGCTTATCGATCAGGCGTCCATGACGATGGCCCACCAATCGTTGTTTTCGACTACCAGACCAGCCGCGCTGGCGCCCACGCGCGCGCGTTCCTGCATGGCTGGCGCGGCCACCTGATGGTGGACGACTACGCCGGCTACAAGGCCCTGTTTGCCGACGGCCCCACCGAACTGGCCTGCCTGGCCCATATCCGGCGCAAGTTCTTCGACGTGCACGCCGCCAGCGGCAGCCCCGTCGCCGAAGAGGCGTTGCGCCGCATCGCGGCGCTGTACGCGATCGAGCAGCAAGGCGCCGGACTCGATCCGCCGCAGCGTCTTGCGCTGCGCCAGCGCCAGGCCATGCCGGCGCTGGCCGAGTTGCGCGCGTGGTTGCTGACGACCCAACGCGCCGTCGCCGCTGGCAGCGGCACGGCCAAGGCCGTCGATCATGCGCTCAAGCGCTGGCCGGCGCTGGAGCGCTATGCCGGCTCGGGCACGCTGCCGATCGATAACAATCCGATCGAAAATGCTATCCGTCCGATTGCTATCGGCAAGAAAAACTGGCTCTTTACCGGCTCGGAGCGGGCCGGCCGACGTGCCGCCGCTATCCAGAGCCTGTTCGCTACCGCCAAGCTCAACGGACTTGATCCGGCGCGCTGGCTGGCCGATGTAATGGAACGTCTCCCGACGTGCCCCAACAGCCAGATCGATTCGCTGTTGCCATTCCCGGACTTTATCCAAACCTAAATACGCTGTACAGGTGGGGCGGCTGGCCGCTTACAGTCAGTGTGTGAAGTGTCGCACTATGTGATATAGTGAGCCCATGTTGGCGATAGGCGAAGTGTCGCACTATGTGATATGATCATGGCTTGGTAACGATAAATTTGAGATATGGCCGCTACTCTTAAGCATGCTACTGCGCCTACAAAGACGCCCAAAAAATCTGTAAATCCCAAGCGGGGTGCGAAAGCGTCGGGTAAAGCCGCAGGCCCCAATCAGGCTGTGAAAGTGTTAGGTCCTAAGGAGCGAGTTTTCAAGACCAAATGGTTTGCTTCTGCAGCAGCGTCAGCGGGGATTAGTGATGTTGAGCTTTGTCAGGCTATTGATGAGCTCAATAAAGGTCAAGGGGACGACTTGGGCGGTGGAGTATGGAAGAAACGTTTGAATAACAACTTGCATCGCTCAATTGTTCTGGCGAAGTTAAAAAAACGTTGGATTTATGCTTTCCTCTTCGCAAAAAAAGATCTTGAAAATATTGACAAAAAGGAACTAAAAGCTTTTAAGAAATTGGCTAAAAGCTATGGTGAAATGCCTGAGGAAAAATTGGATGAGTCAGTTAAAGTGAAAGAACTGATGGAGATTTGTCATGACTGCTAAAGTGAGTACTAAAATGAAGCCTCGTAGTGCCGCCTTTGAAGCAATCCATAGTGCGGCTTCTGGATTGCATAAGGTTGGAGTAATCGATAAGGAGACCATGCGCGAATTCGACGCAGAATGTCTGATGCCTGTTCCGGAGTACACAGGGGATGATGTTAGACGCATCCGGACTAAGATAAAGGTCAGCCAGGCAGTGTTTGCTGTTTATATGAACACGAGTTTGTCTGCTGTGCAGAAGTGGGAACAAGACAATCGGACGGTCCAAGGACCTGCTGCTAGATTATTGAATATTGTAGAGCGTGGTGGCCTTAAGGCTATTGCTTGAGTGCATTGTGTCTCGTGTAGGTGCATGTACTTAGTTCAAATTTTTTAGATTTTTAGTGATATTTCGTCGCTGGCTATTATGGCGAGCGAGCATGTGTCTCATAATCCGTTGGTGCCGTGTTCGACTCACGGGAGGCCTACCAATATTCTTTATAAAATCAGTAGTTTACTTAGAGCTGCTAACACAAGTCATCTACGAAGCGTGAAGTGATGACCGCAGCGGCTATTGAGAGCAGCGCCTTGTGAATGTCGAGCCTGCGCTCGAAACGGGTTCGTAGTTTTCCGAAGCCAGCGAACCAGGAATGTGTTCGCTCGACGCCCCAGCGGTGCCGGCCCAGGCGGTCTTTGCTTTCGATGCCTTTGCGGGCAATACGCGCGGTGATGCCGCGCTTGCGCAAATAACGTCGGCATCGAGCATAGTCGTAGCCCTTGTCAGCATGCAGTTTGCTAGGGCGTTTCCTCGGTCGCCGGTCCAAACCAGGCACGGCCGGGATAGCATCGAGTGTGCTTTCGAACGCTATCGAATCATGTCGGTTTGCCCCGGTGACCGTGATGGCCAGCGGAACGCCCCTTGCGTCGACGACGATGTGCCGTTTGCTGCCTAATTTTCCTCGGTCCGTTGGGTTGGGGCCAGTTTCCGAGCCCCCCGGGGGCTGGCGACGTTGGCCCCATCGATACTGGCTCGACTCCAGTCAATCTGATCGTGTTCGCGCAACCTAATGAGCATCGCCAAGTGCAACTTGTCCCAGACTCCCGCAGCTTGCCAATCGCGCAGTCGTCGCCAACAGGTCACGCCGCTGCCAAAGCCCATTTCTTGCGGTAAGTCTTCCCATGGGATGCCGGTATGAAGCACATACAGGATGCCGTTTAGGGCTGCCTGGTCATCAACCGAACGCCGACGACCACCTTTTCGTGAGGGTACAAACTCAGGAATCAACGGCTCCAGCGCTGCCCACAATTCATTGCTAACTTTTCGTCTTGCCACGCCGATGACCGTAGCGTAAATTTCACTTGCCGTCCAGTTGTGTTAGCGGCTCTAAGTAAACTCAGCCGTGACATCAACCTTCCCGCGCCACCACCCGCACCACCGTCTCCAGGTAATCCACAAACCCCATCCTCAAATACAACTGGTGCGCCGCTTCGTTGTTGCGCATGACGTGCAGGAACGACGTGTCGGCGCGTGCCTGGTGGCGGTGGACCAGTTTGCCGATCAGTTGGCGGGCCAGGCCGCGGCCCTGGTCGTCGGGGTGCGTGCACACGCCGCTGATTTCGCACAGGCCGGGGGCGCGCAGGCGTTCGCCGGCCATGGCCATCAGGCGGTCGCCGTCGAAATAGCCGAAGTAGTCGCCGAGCTCGATGGTGCGGATGCCGAACGGGCCGGGCTTGCACAGGTTGGCCAACTCCAGCGCTTGCGGCGCATGGTGCGGTTGCAAGCGTATGGCATCGGGCGCCGGATCCGATGCCGGCATGCCACCGGCCCAGGCCATGCGATACATGGTGGTTTCGGCCTCTATACGCCACCCGGGCGGGGCGGCACCGGTCCAGTTTTCGCAATAAAAATGTTCGCCCGGCGCGCAGTGCGGCAGCAGCGCGGCAAAGTCGGGCGCAGTGCTGTCGGCAAAGGCCAGAATGGGCGAGAAGCCGGCGGTGTAGCGGCGCGCGCCGCCGTCGCCGCTGGCATGGCAGGCATGCGCACCGGTCAGGGTGTGCCAGAAGATATCGTCGAGTAGTTGGTTGCGTTCCATATCTTATTTTAACGTACACAAAATAGTCAGGCGGCTGATCACCTCGAGCAGGCCATGTCGCTACACTCATGGCAACTTTAGCCGATGGAGCATCCGATGAAAATGGCGTCGTGTGTCGTGGGACTGTTGCTGACGGGCGCGGCGAGCGCGCGGCCGGTGCTGCCGACGCAGTCCTTGATGGAACAATTGCGGCAGAGCGAACAGGCCGTAACAAACGCCCGCTTGCAGCCGGAAAACAAGGGGCGCTTGTTTGGCACCCTGCAAACGTACGGCAACGTGCTCAGTTTCGCTGGCGACGCCGACGGCGCCATGGCCGCGCTGGACGAAGGCAGGAAGGCGGCGGGCGTACCGGTTGCCGGTAGCGCGGCGGAGGTGGTAGCATTGACTGACGTGCACGCCGAAGACGCCATCCGCGCGATCGTCGCCGCCGCGCGCGACAAGCGCGCGGTGCTGATCAACGAGGCGCATCACCAGCCGATGAACCGCGCCTTTACCCAAAGGCTTGCGGCCGAACTGCGCAAGATCGGCTACACCTATCTCGCGTGCGAAACCTTTTACCCGGCCGTCAGCGCCCAGCCCAGGTATGTCACTGCCGCCCATGGCTACTATGTGCAGGAGCCGGCATTTGCCACGTTCGTCAACGACGCCATCGCCAGCGGCTGGACCCTGGTTCCGTATGAACACGTACAGGACGCCAGCGTGACCGACCAGGCAGAGCGCGCCAAGCTGCGCGAGGCCGGCCAGGCCAGCAATATCTACGAGCGCATCTTTGCCCGCGACCCCGAGGCCAAGGTATTGATCCACGTGGGATACAGCCACTTGAACAAGACGTCCGTCAACGGGCGTCCGATGATGGGGACGCACCTGGCGGAAAAACTGGGCCCGAACGCCACGCTGCACGTGGACCAGGCGGCGTTGTTTGCCCATGCCGACCGCACCCGCGAAAGCGCCGCCTACCGGCCACTGCTGGCGAAGTTTGCGGCCACCGAACCGTTTATTTTGCAGCGGGCCGACGGCAGCACGCCGGTGCTGCTCAACCAGTCCCGTTTCGTCGATATGCAGGTAATCTTCCCCGACTACGGCCACCAGCACGGCCGTCCCGCCTGGTTGATCGGCCTGGCCGGCCGCACCGCATCGCCGGTGCCTGCCACGCTGCTGCCGGCCACCGGCCGGCGCCTGGTCCTGGCGTACGACAAGGCGCATGGCGCCGACGCGCTGGCGGTCGATGCCGTACTGGTGCAGGCCGGGCAACCGGTGCCGTCATTGATGCTGCCGCCGGGAGATATGCGCCTGGAAACGCAGGAGTAAACGCCCGGGGGTGTCACCCGGCCCGCGCACTGCGTGGTCCCCACCCACACTGGGGCCCCGGTTCCGGTCGGTAGCCCCGGCCCAAACCGCCGCTGGCTTCTCGGTACGGATTGGCAGCCTCGCCCGCAATTGGCGCTGGCTTCAATTTGGCTTGGCCGCCGCCGTCCGCAGCCGGCGCTGGCCTCAGTTCGGGTTAGCCGCCGCTGCCCGCAACCGGCGCTGGCCTCAGTTCGGGTTGGCAGCCGCCGCCCGCAGCCGGTTGCGCTTGGCTGCATACAGGTCGTGGGTATCGCGCGAAGTGCTGTTGTCGATCGCTGCTTGCAGGTGGCGTTCGGCGGCGCGTACGTCGTGCAACTGGTAACTGGCGACCGCCAGTAAATAGTGCAGCTCGTGGTAGTCGGGCACACGGTCCAGTTCGCGCTGGAACAGGGTGCGAGCGCGGCTGTAGTCGCCGCGCGCCATCGCTTCCTGGCCCTGGTTGTAGAAGTAGAACGGCGGATACGGTTCTAGCAGGCGCAGCCGCGCGCGCAGCAGTGCCGCTTCCTGCGGACGGTGCGCGTTCTCCAGCGTTTGCGCCAGGTTGGACAAATAGATGGTGTTGTCGGGCGCCTCGCCCAGCGCGTGGCGCAGGGCCAGCTCGGCAGCCGCCAGGTCGCCGTGGTGCTGGTAGATCACGCCGAGGGTGTTGTAGGCATTGAGAAAATCCGGGGCGGCGTCGATGGCCTGACGCGCGGCCCAGTAGGCGTCATCGACGTGTCCGGCTGACAGCAGCTCGGCAGCCCGGTTGTTGAGGTACATGGCCACCACCGTGCGCTCCGCCAGCGGCAGGGCGCGGCTGCGCGCGGTGTCCGGAGTCGGAATGAAATCGACCACCAGCGGCTGGCTCGATTGCATCGTGTAGCCGATGTTGCTGCTGATGGCGTCGATGCGTTTGCGGTCGAGCACCAGGTTCACATGGTTGCTGGAAAAATACAGATTGCCGCTGCGGCTCCACACTTCGCCCACGTCGATCTGCTGGAATTGCACAGTAAAGTTCAGTTCGCGCGCCAGCGCGGCGGTCATGATGGCCAGCGACAGGCAGTTGCCCGAGCGCGCTGCGAAGGTTTCTGCTGCGGTGCGGGTGATGACGGAATCGTACTCGAGCTTGAGCTGGTCGCGCCGGTACAGCGCGTTGAATAGTGCCTGGCGCTTGTCCGTGGTCTTTTTGGCGTTGTCGATTTCGTCGTGCAGGTAGCGCCGCATGGCGTCGTCGAGGGCGAAGATATTGGCCGTGTCGATCGGCTTGTCGGACTGGTGGAACGCCTGGTCCTGGAACAGGCCGGGCGGTGGCGGGCGCGTGGCGCCGAGGCTGGCGCAACCCGATAACAGACTGCAAGTCAGCAGCAGGGACGCGAACAGTCCCAGCCGCAGTGGTGTCGATGCCTTCATGATCGTCTCCTTCGGCGCACGCTGGTGGCGTACGCCGCTGCGGCGCACCATGCCGGCACCGCAAGGCAGCGGACTCTATGTTCCGCTTGAAGGAAAAGTATCCGCCGCTATTGGTCCGAAGTCAAAGACAAAAAAAGCGCGCTCAGCCCAGCGGCCGCACATCCACCGGGCTGCCGTCGGCATCGAACCGCAGCGCCACCGAGATATCGGCCAGGCCGATGCTGGCCAGCGCATCGCGCAGGTCGTCCACTTCCACTTCCAGGTCGGCGGTCAGGTCGAGCGGCTTGTCGGCCGTGGCCAGCACCGTGGCGCCGGCAGCAAGCTGCACGCGCAGCAGCATCTCGTCGTCGATGTCGGTAGGGGCGATGATGGCGGACAATTGCTCTGGCGCGTGGCCGGCCATGGCGCCATTCATGGTGGCGAGGATTTGCAGGGTGGCGTATTCGGCCAGCGCCTGCTCGCGCGCGCCGAAGAACAAATCCTGGTACAGGAAATTGAGCGTGAGGGCGCCGTCAGCGCCACGGCCACGGCCCAGGCAGCGCGCCACCATCGGAGCGAAATCGGCGGTCCATTGCTGGTAGGCGTCGGCGCGCCTGGCGAAATAGGCGTCGGCCGCTTTTTCGCTTTTCGGCACCTGGTAGAACGGATCGTCGGCGCGTTTCAACGCGAAGCCGACCAGGAAGCGTACTTCCACCGCGCTGTCGTCCGGGCCAAACGCGGTGGGCGTCCAGCCGTGCGACATGCTGCGCTCCAGGGCGGGAGCCGCCGTGAGTTTTTTCTCGGTCAGCGAGTTGGCCGCTTCGCGCAGCATGGCGTGCAACTGGCCGTAGCTGATGCGTTCGATTTCTTCGAGGTCGTAAGCGTGGCTCACCAGTACGACTTTCGCCTTCGGGCTTTCCAGGCCGGCGGCGGTCAGGCTGTCGAGCACTGCGTCGTAGGCGGCGCTGTCCTGGAAATCAAAAGCGGGATCGAGGCCGCCCTGGCTGTGCACGAACACGGGAATGGCAAACGCGTCGATCTCGATGTCGGCCGCACCTTCGCGGCGCAGCACCAGGTTGGCCGCGCCTTCCTCGATGGCGTTTTTCAGGTAGCGATAGCCGTCCACCGATTCGTCGCGCGCCAGTTCCACCGCGCCGTACAGTACCTCGTCCTTGCCTTGCGTGAGCAGGCGGCGCAGCAGGCGCTGGAACTCGATGGCTTTTTGCGCCAGGTCGGCGCGGGTGGCGGCAGCGACGATGTCGGGATTGGCTTCGCCGTCCGACAGGTCCAGCGCCAGCGCGCACAGTTCGGTGGTGTTCTGCTCGTCCTTGACTTCAGGCGAGGTGGCGGATTTGCGGGGGACGGGACGCTTATTCTTGGGCATGCGGATGGGGGATCTTTATCGTTCGTTGTGGAAGGCTTCGTTGAGCTCGTCGAGCAGGTCGGCCGCTTCGTCTTCGGTCAGGCCAAGGTGCTGGCACGCCAGTTCGCCGCCTTTTTCCCATTCGTGGGACAGGGTGCGGCCGAAGAAGCGCGTGATGCCTTTTTCGGCCAGCAGCGTGAGCGCCACCAGCGAACGCACGGCGTCGTCGGTGGCGGGATCGTCGAGCACGCGGTAGTCGTGGTGCAGCAGGATGGCCCACGAAACGTCGGGCGACAGGCCCCAGTTGCGCGCCAGCAGGCAGCCGATGGCCGCGTGGTTGGTGCTGTAGCGCTCATCTTCGATCTCGGTGAAGCGGCGGACCGGTTCGTCGCAGGCGTCGTCGTAGGTGGCGGCGTAGTCGGCAAAGCGGTCCATCAGCAGCGGCACGCCGATGTCGCAGAACAGGCCGAAGGTATGGGCGATGTCGGCCGGCGCGATGCGCAGCTTGCGTGAAGTGAACATCAGCGCTTGCGCGCGCCGCATCGAGATTTCCCAGAACGCGCTCAGGTCGGCGCCCTGGCCGTCGATGGCGCGCCGCGCCAGCAAGCCAGTCAGGGTGGACGCGCACATATCGACGCCGAGAAAGTTGATGGCCTGCTCGACCGACTTGGCCTTGCGGGCGGCGCCGAAAAACGGCGAGTTGGCCAGCTTGAGCAGGGCGCCGGACATGCCGACGTCGTTGCCGATGATGCGGGCCATATTGCGCGGCGACGGGTCGGCCTTGGCCAGCTCGCGCTGCAAGTCCACCAGCAGGCTCGGCCGTGGCGGAATCCGGATGGAGCGCATCAGCGCGTCTTCCACCGCGTTTTCTACTGGCAAAGCTGGGGCTGCAACTGTGGTCATGGTGCGGGATCGTCGGAATGGGTGGGAGGCGCAAAAGCGGCACATGCGTACCCGTCATTATCGCCGCAAGCGCCGGCCCGCTGCGTGATTTTCTGGTTTTTTTATTGCTTTATGACCATATTTGGCCCGTCAGGTGTATCGCGTGCGCACGTTTAATAACGTTTTGTCAGCGTTTTTGTGGCTTCCCTTACAATGTAGCCATGAGCAAAATCATTGCCGGAATTGATTTCGAGGCGCCTTCGGAGGTGGTGGCGCGCCAGTTGATCGGCGTCACCGTGCTGGTCAACGGCGTGGGTGGGCGCATCGTCGAGACCGAGGCCTACGACCGCGAGGAGCCGGCCTCGCATTGCTATATCGGTGAGACGCCGCGCAATTTTTCCATGTTCGGGCCGCCCGGGCGCAGCTATGTGTACCGCTCGCACGGCCTGCACTGGTGCCTCAATTTTGTCTGCCGCGAGAACGGCCACGGCGCCGGGGTGCTGCTGCGCGCAATCGAACCGCTGGCGGGACTCGACCAGATGCGCGCCCGGCGCGGGCTCGAAGACGAGCGCTTGCTGTGTTCGGGCCCGGGCCGGCTGGCGCAGGCGCTGGGCATTACGCGCGCCGACAACAACCTGCCGCTCGACGGCGCGCCGTTCACGCTGCTGGCAGGCGATCAGGCGGTGGATGTACTAACCGGCCCGCGCATCGGCATTTCGAAAGCCGTGGAGCTGCCGTGGCGCTTTGGCCTGGCGGGCTCGCGCTTTCTGAGCAAGCCGTTCCGCCAGTGACGGCGGCGCCGCTTCCACCTCTTCAGCCACTGCCACGTCGCTGGCGGTAGCACTGCCCACCTGGAACACCGACACTGCGTGCGACAGGTGCACGGCCTGTTCCTGCAGGCTTTCCGCCGCAGCTGCCGCCTGCTCCACCAGCGCCGCGTTCTGCTGGGTGACGTCGTCCATCTGGCCCACCGCCTGGTTCACTTCCGCGATGCCCTGCGCCTGTTCCGCGCTGGCCGCGCTGATGCGGGCGATGATGTCGTTCACCTGCTGCACCGACGCGACGATGTCGACCATCCGCTCGCCGGCCTGGTGCACCGAGGCGCTGCCGCTGTCGATGGTGGCCACCGACGCCGAGATCAGCGCGTTGATCTCCTTGGCCGCCGCCGCCGAGCGCTGCGCCAGCGTGCGCACTTCCGACGCCACCACCGCGAAGCCGCGTCCCTGTTCGCCGGCGCGCGCCGCTTCCACCGCCGCATTCAGCGCCAGGATATTGGTCTGGAACGAGATGCCGTCGATCACGCTGATGATATCGACGATCTGGCGCGAGCTGGCGCGGATGGTGGCCATGGTCTGCACCGCCTGCTGCACGGCGGCGCCGCCGCGCTGCGCCATGTCGCTGGCGCCCGCCGCCAGCTGGCACGCTTCCCTGGCGTTGGTGGCGGTCTGCTGCACCGCTTGCGTCAGGCTGTCCATGGCGCTGGCGGTTTGTTCGAGTGAACTGGCCTGCATCTCGGTGCGGGTGGACAGGTCCTGGTTGCCGCTGGCGATTTCATGGGCGGCCGTGTCGATCGAGCGCACTGCGCCGAGGATGGTGGAAATGGTTTTAGTCAGGTTGCCCATGCTCTGGTCGAGCAGGCGCGCGGTGTCGGCGATTTCGTCGCGGCCGCTGTTGGTACTGCTTGCGCCCAGCCGGCCTTCGGCCAGCGCGATCACCACCGCGCCGATGCCGCGGATATCGCGCAGCATGGCGCGCCGCACCGCCATCGTCACGCCCAGCGACAGCGCGATCGACAGCAGCACCAGGACCGCCATGGCGGTCGCCAGCGTGCGGAAGTCGGCGCTGGCGCGCGCGTGGGCCTGCTCGCTCAGTTTTTTTTCCAGCATCGACAACTGCGCCAGCTGGTCGTTAAGTACCAGGAACTGCTTCTCGGCGCGGGCCATGGCGTTGGTGGCGATGCTCTGGTCCATCTGCGCCATGTCCATGGTTTCCAGCACTGCCTTGCGGTATTCGGCCAGCGCCTTCAACGACTGCTCGACGTAGCGCCGCTCGTCGCCCTGGGTTGCGGCGCTGGCCAAACGCCGCAACTGGTCTTCGATGCCGGCGTGGCGGGTCTTGATCTGCAGGCCCAGTTCGTCGAGGCGGCTCTGGGCGAAGCTGCCGTTGACCCACGCCAGCAACTGGTAGATATGGGCGTGGGCGTAGCGCGCCTCGCCGGCCACGTCGGCCGTGGTTTTCAGGCGCGCGGCGCGCACCTGCACCAGGTTTTCCAGCGAGGCGTTCTGGCGCACCATGCCGATCGACGCGGCGCCTGCCGTGACGATCAGCAGTACCAGCACCAGGCCGGGCGCGAGCAGCAGTTTGGGGCCGATCCGTAGTTTGTTCAGCATGGCGCTCTCCGGTAAGTGTGGCGTCACTTCTTGTAGATGCCGGCTTCGAGCACGACGTCGCCCACGCGCAAGATGTAGGTGGTCTTCGGTTCGAGCTTGCCGGAGGTGGGATTCTTGTACTGGTAATCGACCCAGCCGCTGCCCTTGCTGGCAGCCAGGTCGATGATCTCGCGGCGGTATTTTTTGCCGCTGGCGTCCGGCACGTCGGTCAGGTCCTTGCCGACGATGGACGGGTTGACCGGATGCGCCAGCACGATGCCGGTTTTCAGATCGCGGATGTCCACGTACAGCGAACCCTGGATGAAGCTCGGGTCGCGCGCGGCCACCTTGCGGATCATTTCGTCCTTGCCATGGGCCTTGATGAAGGCGGCGCCGCGTTCGGCCATGGCGATGGCGTCTTTTTCGGTGGGGTCGGCGGCGCGCACCGGCAGGGAATAAAACGACAGCATGGCGGCAGCGGTAAAGGTGGCCAGTACGGGTTGCAGTTTCATGACGGATGTCCTTGCAAAGGGGAGGGAGCTTTGAACTCTACCGGCGCCCCTGCCTGCGCAAATTGCGGTGCCGCAAGTAATAGCCGTAAGGAAATTCCATCTGTGGTCAAGCCGCAACTTGCCTCAAAGCCTCAAATTTTTCCCTGAATCACTTGATATCTGGCAATTTCGGCGCGGCGCGAGAGTCCTAGCATCCAGTCTCCGATTGATCACTGCCACAGGAATCAGCCATGACCACCGCCACCCCCGCCAAGTTCAAACCCTATACCCGACAGACCATCACCCACGCCCGTCAATGGGAATGGCTCACGCCCGACCTGCAGGAAGCCGTGCAGGTGGTGTCGCACGTGCTGCCCTTTCGCACCAACGAATACGTGCTCGATCAACTGATCGACTGGAACAACATCCCCGACGATCCGATCTACCGGCTGGTGTTCCCGCACCGCGACATGCTGGCGCCCCGGGATTACGCCCAACTGCGCGAGCTGGTGCTGGGCAACGCCAACCCGGATGCGCTGGCCGCGCTGGTGCGCAAGCTGCGCTTGCAGATGAACCCGCATCCGGCCGGGCAGATGACGCACAACGTGCCGCACCTGGACGGCGTGCCGCTGCGCGGCTTGCAGCACAAGTACAAGGAGACCGTGCTGTTCTTCCCCAGCGCCGGCCAGACCTGCCACGCCTATTGCACCTTCTGCTTCCGCTGGCCGCAGTTCGTCGGCATGGACGACCTCAAATTCGACGCCCGCGAATCGACCGAACTGGCGGCCTACCTGAAAACCCAGCCGCAGGTCACCGATGTCCTGATCACCGGCGGCGACCCGCTGGTGATGAACACCCGCTCGCTCGAAGCGTTCATCGAACCGCTGCTCGCGCCCGAGCTGGCGCACATCCAGAACATCCGCATTGGCACCAAGTCGGTGGCGTATTGGCCGCAGCGTTTCGTCACCGACCGCGATGCCGACGACCTGCTGCGCCTGTTCGAGCGGGTGGTAGCCGCCGGCAAAAACATGGCCATCATGGGCCACTACAACCACGCGGTGGAACTGCGCCAGGACATCGCCCAGCAGGCGGTGAAACGCATCGTGAACACCGGCGCCACCTTGCGCATGCAGGGCCCCCTGATCCGCCACATCAACGAAGACCCGAAAAGCTGGGCCGAGCTGTGGCAGACTGGCGTGCGCCTGGGCGCCATCCCCTATTACATGTTCGTCGAGCGCGACACCGGGCCGCACGACTACTTCCAGCTGCCTTTGGTGCGTGCGCACGAGATCTTTCAGGCCGCGTACCAGATGGTGTCGGGCCTGGCGCGCACCGTGCGCGGACCGTCGATGAGCGCCTTCCCCGGCAAGGTGGTGATCGACGGCGTGGTCACCATCGGCGGCGAAAAAGTCTTTGCGCTGCAATTCCTGCAAGCCCGTAACCCGGACTGGGTACGGCGGCCGTTCTACGCCAAATTCGACCCGCATGCGACCTGGCTCGATGATTTGAAACCGGCCTTCGGCCACGACAAATTCTTCTTCGAGGAAGAGGGTGGCAGCCGCAGCGAGCATGGCCATGCGCCGGGCGACCGCAAGGTGATCCAGCTGGTGCCGGCCAGCAGCCGCGCGGCCGGCAGCGTGAGCACTTCAGGCGCCTCGAGCGCTTCAAGTAATAACAGCACCATCAGCACCATCGGCGCCGCCGTCAGCACCGGCACCGCTGGTGCCGCCAGCGCCACCGGCAGCACGGCCAGCGCACCCAGCGCCGCGTAGCCGCATGCGCCGCGACCACGCCGGCCACGCCAGCCGGGCCGACCGCACCAGCCATGCCGGCCACGGCGACCACGGCTCACCGGCGCCGGCCGCCGCCGCGCCGGCCCTGTCGCGGCGCATGGTGTTCCTGGTGGTGTTCCTGCCGTTCGCGCTGGGCCACTACCTGTCCACCCTGATGCGCATGATCAATGCCACGCTGGCGCCGGACCTGACGGCCGCGCTGGCGCTCACGCCCGGTCAGCTGGGCCTGCTCACCAGCGCGTTCTTCTTCGCCTTTGCGCTGGCGCAGTTGCCGGTGGGTGTGGCGCTCGACCGCTGGGGACCGGCGCGGGTGCAGTTGCCGATGCTGGTGATCGCCGCGCTGGGTGCGCTGGCGTTCGCGGGCGGGCGCGATTTCGCCCAGCTTCTGGTAGCGCGCGCGGTGATCGGGCTGGGCGTGGGTGGCTGCTTCATGGCGGCGGTGAAAGCGCTGTCCACCTGGGTGACGCCGGCGCGGCTGCCGTCGGTGCAGGGTTACCTGATCGCCGTCGGCGGCCTGGGGGCGGCATCGGCCACGCTGCCGGTGCGCATCGTGCTCGAACATAGCAACTGGCGCAGCCTGTTCATCGGCCTGGCGTCGGCGCTGATGTTCACGGCGGCGCTGATCCGGCTGCTGGCGCCGCCGCAAGCGGCCACCGTGCAGCGCCAGCCGCTGCGCGCGGCCATGGCCGAGATCTGCCGCCATCCGTCGTTTCGCGAGGCGGCGCAACTGGTGCTGGTGCCGCACATGGTGTTCTTCGGCATCCAGGGCCTGTGGCTCGGCCGCTGGCTCGGCGATGTGGCCCATTACTCCGAGGACCAGGTCAGCTGGCTGCTGTACGTGGGCATGGGCGCGGTGATCGCCGGCGCCATCGCGGTGGGCATGATCACCGAGTGGGCCGGGCGCCGGGGCGTGCGGCCGGTGCGGGTGGCGGCGGCCGGCGTGGCGCTGTTCATCCTGGTGCAGGCGGGTCTGGTGTGCGGCTGGCGGCCCGGCTACGCCTTGCTGGCGGTGCTGTTTACGCTGGTGGGCACGGTCACCGGCATCGAGTACACGATGGTGGCGCAAGGCTTGCCGGGCCGGTTGACCGGGCGCGCGGCCACCTGCCTGAACCTCCTGATTTTCCTGGGCGCGTTCGCGGTGCAGGCCGGCTTCGGGCTGGTGCTCGATTGCTGGCGGCCCAATGGCCACGGCCAGTATCCGGCGCAGGCCTACCAGGCGGGGTTTGCCTTGCTGGTCGCGCTGCAGGTGCCGGGGCTGGCGTGGTACGGTTGGCGGCGCTGGAGGCGTCCGGCGCGTTCCGGTAGAATGGACCATCACCCGGCCACCAGCACCAGATAAGACCATGACCGACGCCTCCGCTCCAACTTCCGTGCTCGCTTCCCTGCCGTCGTCATGGCAGGACTGGATCACCGATAACCTGGCGCGTGGCTGCAGTGCGCTCGACATGGCCAACAGCATGGCGCGCTCGGGCCAGTACACCATGGACGTGGCGCGCGCCGCGCTCGACGAGGCCGTGCGCCAGCGTGGAACGGGCAGCGACGCCGGCGCCAGCATTTTCACGCCGGCCCAGGTGATGCCGTTCATCGACACCACGCGCAACCGGATCGTGGTCGATCAGCGCGAAGTGGAGGTGCTGTTCGTGCTTAAAAATCCGCAGGTGATCTTGCTCGGCAATGTACTCGCCAGCGAAGAATGCGACGCCATCGTGGCGCATTGCGGCACCCGTTATACGCGCTCCACCGTCACCGGCGCCGACGACGGTTCGAGCGTGGTGCACGAGGGCCGCACCAGCGACATGGCGTTCATCGAGCGTGGCGAGGCCGAAATCGCCGAGCGCATCGAGCGGCGCCTGGCGGCGCTGGCGCACTGGCCGGCCGAATGCGGCGAGCCGTTCCAGCTGCAAAAATACGCGAGCACGCAGGAATACCGGCCCCACTACGACTGGCTCGACCCCGACACCAGCGGCCACCGCAGCCACCTGGCGCGCGGCGGCCAGCGCCTGGCCACCTTCATCCTGTACCTGACCGACGTGGAACAGGGCGGCGGCACCATCTTCCCCGGGCTGGGCCTCGAGGTGTATCCGAAGAAGGGCAGCGCGCTGTGGTTTCTAAATACCGACAGCAACCACCAGCCCGACCGCCAGACCCTGCACGGCGGCGCACCGGTGGTCAAAGGCACCAAGATCATCGCCAACAAATGGTTGCGCCAGGAGCGCTACGGCTGAGCCAGAGGTAGAATGCCAGGTCCTGTACCATTTGAAAGCAAACCATGAGACTTGTGCGCTACGGCCGTCCCGGCAAAGAACAACCTGGCCTGATCGACGACGAGGGCAAGCTGCGTTCGCTGTCCGCGGTGATCGACGATATCGACGCCGCGCAACTGGCTCCCAAGGCCCTGCGCAAGCTGGAAAAAATCGACCCGGCCACGCTGCCGCTGGTGCGCGGCAACCCGCGCTTCGGCGTGCCGGTCAAGCACGTGGGCAAGTTTGTCTGCATCGGCCTCAATTACTCGGACCACGCGGCCGAAGCCGGCATGCCGCTGCCCAAGGAACCGATCGTGTTCATGAAGGCCATCACCGCGCTCACTGGCCCGGACGATCCGATCATGCTGCCCAAGGGCTCGAAGAAAACCGACTGGGAAGTGGAACTGGGCATCATTATCGGCTCGCGCGCGCAGTACGTGACCGAAGAAGATGCGCTCAAGTACGTGGCCGGCTACACGGTCGTCAACGACGTCTCCGAGCGTTCGTACCAGCTCGAGCGCGGTCCGCAGTGGGACAAGGGCAAAGGTTGCGACAGCTTCGGCCCGGTCGGCCCGTGGCTGGTCACGCCGGAAAACATCGGCGACGTGCAGGACCTCGACCTGTACCTGGAAGTGAACGGCAAGCGTATGCAGACCGGTAACACGTCCACCATGATTTTCACGGTGGCGCAGATCGTCAGCTACCTGTCGACATTCATGACCCTGGAACCGGGCGACGTGATCGCCACCGGCACGCCGCCGGGCGTGGGCATGGGCCTGCCGAAGCCGCGCTTCCTCAAAAAAGGCGACCAGGTCCGCCTGGGCATTCCCGGTCTCGGCGAGCAGCAGCAGGAAGTGATCGACTGGAAGCCGCGTAAAGCTTGATCTAGTTGGCGGCAGTCTTGGCTGCCACGTCCGGCAGGCTGTCGAGCAGGGCCAGCACGTCGTCGCGGGTTTCGCTGGAAAAGCCCATTTGCGCGGTGACGCTGATCTTGCCGTTGGCGTGCTGGACGGTACTAAAGTTGGCGATACCCAGCGTGCGTTCGAACAGGATCACCTTCTTGCCGCTGTTGAGGTCAGTTGCCGAAATTTTCGACAGGCCACCTTCCTGCGACACCAGGATCGGACGGCCCGGCACATTGAACCAGTTGATGCGCCAGAAGTAGTGGCTGAGATGGCGCGAACCGTTCGGTTCGTATGCGCTTTCGAAGGTGTCCATCTGCTGGCACTTCGCGATCAATATATTCTTTTGCTTGCACATGCTCATCACCTGCACCTGCTTGTCCTCCAGCGACACGCTGACGGGCACCAGGCGGTTGCTCTCGATCTGGAGCAGCGCGTAATCTTCCTTCTTGCCCAGGCCGAGCGTATTGCCAAGGCTTTTTACCGAACTGAACAGCGCGCCCAGCGAGTTGCCCGGCTGGGTGCCGTTCGATTCCGGCGTACGTTCGAGCAAAATGTAGCCGGTATTGGCGATGTCGCCATTCTGCAGCGCGGCAATCGAGTATGCCTCCGGCGCCACGATATTGGTGGTGCCGCTGCCCGGCACGTAGCGGAAACCGGTGTTGTCGCGCGCCACCACGAAGCCGCGCGACGACGGGATCAGGCGGTAGCCGGTAAAGCGCTTGCCGGTGGCGGTGCTCACCTGCCACAGCGGACCCTGTTGATAGGCGGTGGCGATGGTCACCGGCTCCTCGGTACTGAGCGCGCGGCCCGACTTGAGGATGAACTCGCCGGTATGGGCTTCCGCCAGGTAGGTGAAATCGCCGGATTGGGGATCGAAGGCGTAGCTGCTGATCTTGCCCTCAGGATCGATGTAGCGCTTGCCGTTGACGGAGAAACCGTCACGGAAACGTTCGAATTGCACGCCCTCGGCCAGCACCGGGAATTTGCTGAAAGCTGCCGCCAGGTCGGCCTCGGTACGTGCGGGGGCTGCTTGCAGCGCTGGTTGCGCGGGTGCTTGTGCCTGTGCCTGTGCCGGCTGCGCAGCGCCGCCCATCTGCTGTTTCAGCAGCAGCGTGAGCAACTGCTTTTGCTGCTCGGGCGTCAGATTGTCGAGGTTTTGCGCTTGCAACGGTACGGTGGCAAACGCTGCGGTGAGCAGCAGGGCGGCGATACTTTTTTTCATGAGTAGAGCAGGGGCAGTTGGGGAAATATTAATTATAGGCAAATAATAAATCTTTTTGGTAACTA
Source organism: Duganella sp. FT27W (assembly GCF_009295655.1). Lineage (NCBI taxonomy): Bacteria > Pseudomonadati > Pseudomonadota > Betaproteobacteria > Burkholderiales > Oxalobacteraceae > Duganella > Duganella sp. FT27W. Next base: position 8,145 of record NZ_WHIV01000006.1, on the reverse strand, counting down.
TATTTACCAATGGAAATAATCCTCCCCAACCATGTTGTTTATTGCATACTGGCAATGGCATGCGTTACGGCTTGTGCCAGCCTGTCGGTGATCTCGGCCAGGTCGGCATCGCTGGCGATGAACGGCGGCGCCAGCAGCACGTGGTCGCCGCGCACGCCGTCGATGGTGCCGCCCATCGGGTACACCATCAGCCCGCACGCCATGGCGTGCTGTTTGATCGCCGCGTGCAGTTTTAGCGCGGGATCGAATGGCTGTTTGGTGTCGCGGTCGCGCACCAGTTCCACCCCGATCAGTAAGCCCCGGCCACGGATATCGCCCACGTGGGGGTGGCGGCCCAGCGCCTCGCGCAGCAGTGTGCGCAGCACGGCGCCACGGCCGGTCACCGCGCCCAGCAGGTTGTCGCGCCGGATCACCTGCTGCACTGCCAGCGCGGCGGCGGCGGCCACCGGGTGGCCCATGTAGGTATGGCCATGCATGAACACGCCGCTGCCGTCGCGCAGCCGGTCGATGATGGGCATGCGCGCCAGCACCGCGCCGATCGGCTGGTAGCCGGCGCCCAGCCCCTTACCCAGCACCACCAGGTCGGGCAGCACGCCTTCCTGCTCGAACGCGTACAGGGTGCCGGTGCGGCCCATGCCGCACATCACCTCGTCGGCGATCCACAGGATGCCGTACTTGTCGCACAGGCTGCGCACGCCGCGAAAGTAGCCGGGCGTGGGCGGCACGGCGCCGGCGGTGGCGCCCACCACGGTTTCGGCGCAAAAGCCGATGACGCGCTCCGGGCCCGTGGCGATGATGGTGTCTTCCAGCTCGCGCAGCAGCGCCGCCGTGTATTCCTCGGTGGTCTGGTCCGGCGCGCGGTCGTGGTACTCGAAGCACGGCGCCACGTGCGGCACGTCGATCAGCAGTGGAGCAAAGGGCTTGCGGCGCCATGCGTTGCCGCCGATCGCCAACGCGCCCAGCGTGTTGCCATGGTAGCTCTGGCGGCGGGCGATGAACACGCTGCGCTGCTCCTCGCCGCCTTCCACGAAATACTGGCGCGCCAGTTTCAGCGCGGTTTCCATCGCTTCCGACCCGCCCGACACCAGGTACACGTGATCGAGGTCGCCCGGCGCGTCACTGGCCAGCCGCGTGGCCAGTTCCTCGGCCGCCTCGCAGGTGAAGAAGGCCGTGTGGGCGTAGGCGTTGCGGTCGATCTGGACGTGCATGGCCGCCAGCACCTCCGGGTGCGCATGCCCCAGCGACGACACGGCGGCGCCGCCGCTGGCGTCGAGATAGCGGTTGCCTTCGCGGTCGTGCACGATCATGCCGGATGCGGAGCCGACGACGGGTGGCGTGTGGCGCAGGTTACGGTGTATCAGGTGAGTCGGGTGACTGGCTGGGTGGGGGCGGTTCATGGACATCCTTTCTGGCAAGTGGATTGTTATGATTGCCAACAGACAATAGCCGCGTTCAGCTTGTCTTCTGTTGATCCATGCCGCACCATGGCCAAAAACTTTACTAGGAGCAAGGACATGACCGATCGCCTGGGACCGATACCGTTCGCGCAGATGAGCGCCAGCCAGCAAGTCGCGGCGCAGGCGGTGATCGACGGCCCGCGCGGTGCGCTTTACGGACCGTTCGTGCCGTTGATCCGCAGTCCCGAACTGATGTCAGCCGCCCAGTGCATGGGCGAATACCTGCGCTACCGCAGCGCCATCGGCACCCGCCTGACGGAGCTGGCCATCCTGGTCACGGCGCGCCAATGGAGCCAGCAAGTGGAGTGGGCCATCCACGCGCCGATCGCGCGCGAATACGGCATCGCCGACGAGACCATCGCGGCCATCGCCGAGCGGCGCCGGCCGCAGGGACTGCTGCCCGACGAAGCGCTGGTGGTTGAATTTTGCCTGCAACTGCACCAGCAACAGCGCGTGGACGACCCCACCTACGCCGCCGCACTGGCCGCCTTCGGCGAACACGGCGTGGTGGACCTGATGGGCATCAACGGCTATTACACGTTTCTGGCGATGGTGATGAACGCCGCGCAGACGGCGGTGCCGCAGACGGAGGCGCCGTTGTTGCCGGATTAGGTCTTATACTTGAAGCTAAATGATCAGGGAGTTGGCCATGGCGCATATCGGAGTGAAGGAAGCAGTCAAAGCCGCCAAAGAGGCATTGCTCGAGTTGTACGAGGATGATCCGCCGACGGCGATGGCGCTGGAGGAAATAGAGAAGACCGACGAGAACGGGCGCGAGCTGTGGGCTGTGACCTTGGGCTTTCATCGCGACAAGGCGGTAGCGCTGCAAAGCACGAGCAACCATATCGGTGTGTTGTTCACGCCCACCGTCAGCCAAGTCGAAAATCGCGTCTATAAGACGCTGTTTATCGATGCAGTGACCGGTTCGTTTGTCAAAATGGATATTCGACAGGTGCACTGATGCCTGGGCTGGAGCAGCAACTGGTCTCGCTGATAGCCAAGCACGGCGAGCGTGGTATTCTGGTGGACACGAATGTTTTGCTGCTCTACTTGTTCGGGAAACTATTGCCGGCGGCATTGGGGCAAAAGCGGCTTGCCAAATACAGCCTCGAGGATGCCGATCTCATTGTGCAATTTGTCGGGCGGTTCGGCCATATCCTCGCTACCCAACACGTGCTTGCAGAGACCAGCAATTTGGCCAGACAAATAGTCAGTGGCGGTATGCGCGATTTGCTCGTACGTCAGCTTTACCCATGGTTTTGCCTTCAAACGCCTGGGTCCTTCAAGCATTGCGACGTGCCTGGCGCATCGATCGACGCAGGCTTGTTTGCGCGGCTGGGCCTTACCGACGCCGGATTGGCGTCGCTGGTGCGGTCCGATCACCTGTTGCTGACCGACGATCTCGACTTGTATATCGCGGCTGTCTCCAGCGGCGGCGACGCCATCAACTTTACCCACATGCGCGAGGCCGCCGGTACGGTGTGACGCTACAATAGCCGTTTGATTGTCACCTCTCCGCGCCATGCACAAAGCCCTTGCGCAATACCTCCAGAACCTGCAGGCCACACTCCCCGCCGACGGCCCCGGCTTCAGCGCCCTCGTGCTCGACCACGGCGAAGTCGCGTTCGAGCTGCACCACGGCCTGGCATCGCTGGAATCGGGCGTGCCGCTGTCGGCGCGGGCGATGTATTACCTGGCGTCGGAGTCGAAGCAGTTCATGGCTGCTGCCGTCATGCAGCTGGTGCTGGCGGGGAGGATCGGTCTCGATGATGATGTGTGCGAACATCTGCCCGAGCTGGCCGGGTTCGAGCAGCCGTTTGCGCTGCGCAGCTTGCTCAACCACAGCAGCGGCATTCCCGACTATTTCCAGTTCCTCCAATGCCAGCCGGGCCGCCACGAGGCCGATTACTTCAGCAACCGCGAGATCCTGGCGCTGATCGCCCGCATGGATGAGGTGGCGATGCCCACCGGTAGCGCGCATCGCTACAGCAACAGCAATTACATATTGCTCGCTGCCCTGGTCGAGCGGCTGGCCGGGCAACCGGTGGCGGGCTACGTGAAAGAGCAACTGCTGCTGCCGCTGGGCATGCAGCACTCGGGCTTCGACGACGACCGCCAGAACGTGTTGCCGCACCGGGTGTTCAGCTACGAAGAAGACACGGCACGCCCATTCGGCTACAAGCAGCACCTGGGCAACGCCAACACGGTTGGCGATGGCGGCATGTATGCCAGTGTGGCGGAGCTGGTGTTATGGGAGCGTGAATGGCATCGCCAGTGGGCCACGCCTGACAGCGTGCTGCGCGCGATGCTCGAACCCTCGCCGCTGCTGGACGGTTCGGTGCCGGACTACCGTTTCGGGCTGGAGTGGGTACGCGGCGATGGCGAGGACGTGGTGTTCCACGGCGGCAGCCTGTGGGGCTTCAATACCATGCTGCTGCGACTGCCGCAGCGGCAGCAGTCGGTCATCATGTTGTCCAACACCGACCGGGTGGAGCCGGACTGGCAGCAGATTGCCGCTGCCGCGATGGGCTGATCAGATAGCGTGCCTGCTCACGCCTTCAGAGCAAGGCGCAGCGATGGAGGTGTTATCGGGCGCGCTAGGCCAGCACACGTTTCAACCACGCACTGATGTCATTGACCTCTTCCTGGCACAGCGAGTGCTGCATCGGGTAGTCATGCCACTCCACGTTGTAGCCCCACTGTTGCAGCAGGTCGCGCGAGGCGGTGGCGCGGGTGAGCGGCACGACCGGGTCCATGCGGCCGTGGGCCATGAAGACCGGCGTCGCCAGGCTCTCCTTGGTGAATTCGGTCGTGGCCTTGGCGGCGATCGGCAGGTAGCCCGACAGGCACATCAGGCCGGCCAGTTTTTCCTTCTGGCGCAGGCCGGTTTGCATGGTCATCGCGCTGCCCTGCGAAAAGCCGGCCAGGATGATCTTGTCGGCGGCGATGCCGCGTTCTTTTTCGCGGGCGATCAGCGCTTCCACTTTGACTTGCGAGGCGCGCAGGCCCGCTTCGTCTTCCTGGCGACCGAGGTCGGTGGCGACGATGTCGTACCACGAGCGCATCACGTAGCCGCCGTTGACGGTGACCGGCATGGTGTCCGCATTGGGGAAGATGAAGCGGATCGGCGGCAGGCCGCGCAGGTCCAGTTCCTGGAGCATTGGCACGAAGTCGTTGGCATCGGCGCCCAGGCCGTGCATCCAGATGATGGCGACGGTGGGATGGTCGCCGGTTTCTTTTTCGATGGTTTGCAGCAGGCTCATAGGTTTCCTCGGTTTAGCGATGGCAGTGGCGGGCAAAACAGGTATCAGGGGCAGCAACGGCGCCAGCAGCGCCGCGCCCGCCAGCAGACGGCGCCGCCGCGCGGGGCGGTGTGCGTCACGCGGACGGAGCAGCAGGGCGCAGCGCCGATTTCGGCCGGAACGCCTTGCACACGGCGGGATCGGTTTCCATGTACGGCCCGCCGATCAAGTCGATGCAATACGGCACGGCAGCAAAGATGCCGCCGGCGACGGTGTTGCCGTCGGCGTCTTTCAGGCCGCCCAACGTTTCGGCAATCGCCTTGGGCTGGCCCGGCAGGTTCATGACCAGGGCGGCGTGGTCTGGCGTTTCGCGGACGACGGCGGTCTGGCGCGAGAGGATGGCGGTCGGCACGAAGTGCAGGCTGATCTGGCGCATCTGCTCGCCAAAGCCCGGCATTTCCTTGGTGCCCACGGCGATGGTCGCTTCGGGCGTGACATCGCGCCGCGCCGGGCCGGTGCCGCCGGTGGTTAGCACCAGGTGGCAGCGCGCGGTATCGACCAGTTCGACCAGCGAGGCTTCGATCTGCGCGCGCTCGTCGGCGATCAGGCGCGTTTCCAGGCGATAAGGCGTGGTGATGGTGCGGGCCAGCCAGTCCTGCAGGGCGGGAATGCCCTGGTCCTGGTAGACACCGCCGCTGGCGCGGTCCGAGACCGACACCAGGCCGATCACCAGTACAGGTTCCACGTTACTCGTCATCTTCTTCGCTGTCGGCGTCGTCAGCTTCGGCGGCGGCGTCTTTCTTCTTCTTGGCCTCGACCTGCTTGAGGATCTGGAAGATTTCGCGGTAGGCCTTCGGCGGCTTGTTTTCGGCTTGCTCCTTGCGGGCGTTGCGAATCAGGGTGCGCAGGTGCTGCACATCGAGTTCCGGGTTTTCGGACAGCAGCACGGTGAGCGCCTTGTCGTCGGCCAGCAGCTTGTCACGGCGGCGTTCCAGCGCGTGCATGGCGGCGGTATCGGATTTCGAGGCGCCTTTCCAGCCGTCGATGGTTTGCTGGATGGCGGCGATTTCCGCTTCGTCCAGGGTGCGCATCTTTTTACCGACGAATTGCATCTGGCGGCGGCGGCCTTCGTGGTTGGTGATGGTCTGGCACTCGAGGATGGCGTCGCGCACGTCCTCGGGCATCGGCACGCGCTTGACGCGGTCGCGCGGCTCGGCCACCAGCGCTTCGCCCAGCTTTTGCAGGGCATCGACCTGGCGTTTCATCTCGGATTTGGAAGGGCGCTCGTATTCCTGTTCGAATTCGGTCGAGCTGAAGCCGACGGCGCCGCGGTTTGGATTTACCATATTATTAACTTTCGGTCCGGCGCGCAGCCGTCCCTGTAAACTGTGAACGACTGCTATGATACCCGGTTTAGTACCTTACCGACGAAAACCGCCCATGTCCGATCCCCATTTCAGCCACACCCAAGACCAGTTGCAACAGCTCGCACGCGACGTGCTGGGCTACGCAAAAGCGCAGGGCGGCACCGATTGCGAGGTCGATTTCAGCGAGGGCAGCGGCCTGTCGGTGTCGGTACGCAAGAACAAGATCGAAACCATCGAACAAAACCGCGACAAGGGCATGGGTGTGACGGTCCACATCGGCCAGCGTCGCGGCAATGCCAGTACGTCCGATTTTTCCACCGCCGCCCTGAAAGCCACGGTGGAAGCGGCCTACAACATCGCCCGCTTCACCGCCGATGACGATTGCGGCGGCCTGCCCGAGGCGGAATTGCTGGAGATGGCGCCGCCCGACCTGCAACTGTTTTATCCGTGGGCGATCGATACCGCCGGCGCCGTGGAACTGGCCAAGCGCGCCGAAGCGGCCGCATTCGATGTCGATGCACGCGTGACCAACAGCGAGGGCGCGGGCGTGCACGTGCAGCAGTCGCATTTCGTCTCGGCCAACTCGCGCGGCTTCATCGGCGGTTATCCGTATTCGCGCCACACGGTATCGATGGCGGCGATTGCCGGACGCGGCGCCGGCATGCAGCGCGACGACTGGTACGTGTCGGTGCGCGATGCGTCGCGCATGGCCTCGCCCGAGGCGATCGGCCGGTACGCCGCCGAGCGCGCGCTGGCGAAACTCAACGCCCGCAGCCTCACCACGCGCACCTGCCCGGTGCTGTTCGAGGCGCCGCTGGCCATTGGTCTGCTGGGCGCCTATGTGCAGGCCACGTCGGGCGGAGCGCTGTATCGAAAATCGACGTTTTTTGTCGATTCCCTCGGCCAGCAGGTGCTGCCGTCTCACGTGCAAATCCATGAAGACCCGCACGTGATCGGCGCCGTGGGCTCGGCCCCGTTCGACGACGAAGGCGTGAAAACCCGTGCGCGCGACGTGGTCAAAAATGGCGTGGTGCAGGGCTATTTCCTGTCCACGTATTCGGCGCGCAAGCTGGGCATGCAAACCACCGGCAACGCGGGCGGCTCGCACAACCTCACGCTGTCGTCGTCGCTGACGGCGCCCGGCGACGACTTTGCCGCCATGCTGCGCAAGCTCGGTACCGGCCTCTTGGTCACCGAATTGATGGGGCAAGGCACCAACTATGTCACCGGCGATTATTCGCGCGGCGCGTCGGGCTTCTGGGTAGAAAACGGCGTGATCCAGTACCCGGTCGAGGAGATCACGATCGCCGGCAACATGAAAGACATGCTGGCGCAAATCGTCGCGGTTGGCGCTGACACCATGATGCGCGGCACCAAGCAGACTGGCTCGATCCTGATCGAGAAGATGGTGGTGGGCGGCGCCTGAACCTGCACGGCCAGGGCCGGCCCATGTGGTACTGCTAGCGTACTGCTAGCGTACTGCATGCGTACTGCTGGCGGGGCAGCCAGGGAGGCGATCATTTATCGCTTGCACAAGGCGCTGGCTGGTACGCCGCAGGCCACCAGCCGGCCCACGTCCGGATTTTTCAGGTAATCGAGGTGGGCACGATCCGGCCGCTCCAGTAATCCCAGCCAGGTCGGCGCGTTCGATACCAGGATGTTGAACACCTTGACGCTCTCGCTGGCGTAGCGTTCCGGTGGCAGCGTGTATGACAGCACATCGCTGGGATCGCTGAATGCGACCAGTGTCAGCAGCGCTGGAACGCGGCGCTGGTCGCCGCTGCCGCGCTGACGAAGCAGCAGTTGCAGGCTGTCGGGCGCCGCCGGTGCTGCGCCCGGTGCTGCGCACGGGGCAGGTACGGCAATGCCGCCGGCATCGGCAGCGGTTCCTGCCCCAGCCCCAGATCTTGCACCTGCGCCAGCATCTGTATCTGCGCCAGTACTGGCAGCGACACCAGCACCAGCACCAGCACCAGCACCAGCACCAGCACCAGCACCAGCACCAGCACCAGCACCAGCACCAGCACCAGGACCAGCACCAGCACCAGCACCAGCACCAGCACCAGCACCAGCACCAGC
>NZ_WHIV01000005.1:0-831865 GCF_009295655.1 Duganella sp. FT27W | reverse complement strand
TCAGTTTAATCTCTGTTTATTTGCTACTTTCGTAGCACCCTTATTGCTAAGGGGTCGCTCACTCAAAATACTGACAGGCCACTATTTTCATAGTGCCTATTTCATTACTTCTTGTGAACATTTGATATGTTAAGTATCACAGCGACTAGCGCTGTGTGCACTTTCATCAAACGTCCACACTTATCGACTGTTAATTTTTAAAGAACTTATTCGGTGTTACTTTCGCACTTGACAAATCGTTTTGTTTGTCAGCGAGAAGGAAGAGTATGAAGCGTTTGCAGCATTTCGTCAACCTTCTTTTTTTCTCGCTTCACTCTGCATTTGCATGCGGTGTTCTGCGAGGGGGCGAATTATAGCCAACGCTGGGCGCCGTGGCAAGAAACATTTCTACGACACGGCCCATCCCCTGTTTCTTGCATCCTGTCGCACAGGCATGGCGCAAAGCGGCACTGGTCGTTACAGTTGCATCATCAAATACAGACAGTGAAAGCCGCACATGTTTCCTTTGCCAAAAACCCAAGAAACGGTCAAAACCGTCGCCACCTGGCTGCACCGTGCCTTCGATGCGGTGGCTACCTGGGTAACGCAACTGTCCTGGTGGAAGTTCCTGGTGTTTGCCATATTGATGCTGATAGCGGGCTCCATCCTGCAGGACGAGCTGTTTTCTTCCAATACGGTCATCCAGGAGAATGTTCGCAGCGACAAGTCCAAGCGTCGCAGCGGCGAAAGCAATATCGTCATCGACGACAGCGGCATTCGCTTCAATCCCCGCAACAAGAACATCAACAAGGACGCCGAGAAGGCTGTCGAGGAACATCCCGATGCTGCCGCCGTCCCTCCGGAGCCTGTAGAACCTGTGGAGCCTGCTGAGGCGGCCGAGCCGACAGTGCCGGAAGCGCCGCCGGCAGTACCAGCCACACCGGCAACCCCGGCTACCCCGGCCACCACCGGCAAATCTGGCAAAGCTGCCGCCGTCCCCTCCCTGCCCTCGCTGCCCGGCGACGAAGTCCACATCGAACTGCCGCCGCAAATCGGCGAGGAGTTGTCCAACGCTATCGAAGAAGCAGTGGACGATGCCGCCGAGCAGAAAGTGGCCCGTTACCACGTGCAGGCATCGACCTGGTTCAAGAGTTTCGTGACCTTGCTGGTGCTGGCATTATTCGGGATCAAGGCCCTGATGGGCAGCAAAAAGCGCGCGGAAGCGGAAACCCAGAACGCCAACGCCACCGCCGAACGCGAAGCCATGCAGCGCCAGCTGTCCGAAGCGCGGATGCAGATGATGCAGGCGCAAGTAGAGCCGCACTTCCTGTTCAACACCCTGGCCTCGGTCGAACACCTGATCGAAACCGATCCGCCACGCGCCTCGGCCATGCAGCGCAGCCTGATCCGCTATCTGCGCGCGGTGCTGCCGCAAATGCGCGATAACGCCCTGATCACCAACCTCGGCCGCGAAGCCGACATGGTGGAGGCTTACCTGAACCTGCTCAAAATGCGCATGGAAGAGCGCCTGATCGTGGAGTTCGATGTGCCGGACGGACTGCGCACCGCCGCCTTCCCGCCCATGATGCTGCAATCGATGGTGGAAAACGCCATCAAGCACGGACTGGAAGCGAAGCCCGAGGGCGGCGTGCTGAAAGTGCGCGCCGAAGTGGCCCACAACAAGCTGCGCGTGATTGTCTCCGATACGGGCTTGGGCTTTGGCGCCGTGCCCAGCAACGGTACTGGCCTGGGGCTGACCAACATCCGCGAACGGTTGAAACTGCTGCATGGCGAGCAGGGCCAGTTACTGATCGCCGCCAACAGCCCGAGCGGCGTGATCGCCACCATTGAGGTGCCATATGCCCTGGCCAAGACCACGCTGGAAAAGAAGCCTCATTGATTAATTGACCATGAGCGCAATTCGTTGAATAATTGATCAACTATCCTTTTGATAAACCTTAGCCAGCAAACACGATGCCTACCGCAATTATTGCCGATGACGAAAGACTGATGCGCGACCAGCTGCGCATGCGCCTGGAACAAGTGTGGCCCGAGCTTGAAATCCTGGGCGAAGCCAAGAACGGCGATGAAGCAATCGAGCTGGTGGACCAGCTCAAGCCCGACTTTACGTTTCTCGACATCCGCATGCCCGGCAAGACCGGCATGGAAGCGGCCACCGTGATTGGCAACAAGAGCAATATCGTCTTCGTTACCGCCTACGATGCCTATGCGGTCGAAGCGTTCGAGCGCGGCGCCATCGATTACGTGCTCAAGCCGTCCGAGCCGGAGCGGCTGAAAATCACGGTCGATCGCCTCAAGGAACGCCTCAACAAGCCGGTCGCGCCGGACGTAAGCGCCAGCGTGACGGCGCTGCTGTCGCAGCTGACCGAGAAAATTTCCGCCCCAAAGCCATCGCACCTGCAATGGATACAGGCGAGCATCGGCCAGGACCTGCGCATGATCCCGGTCGAGGAAATCCTGTTTTTCCGTTCCGACGAAAAATACACGTGCGTGCAGACCGAGCGCTACGAGGCGCTGATCCGCAAGCCGGTGCGCGACCTGGCCGAAGAACTCGACCCCAAGCTGTTCTGGCAAATCCACCGCGCCACCCTGGTCAATGTCAATGCGATCGAAGGCGTGACGCGCGACATTCGCGGCCGGCACCTGGTCATGATCAAGGGCCGCTCCGACAAGCTGGAAGTAAGCCGCAGCTTCCTGCATTTGTTTAAACAGATGTAAACGGCAGATCTCAAGTGCGCAGGCGCGCGCTTGAGCCGCATCAAGGGGTGGCCCCGCACTTGTCCTAAGGTACAAGATGCAGCCGCCCTTCTCCGGCTGGGGATTTTGCATGAAGCTACCCGGCCACCTCCGCTCCCTGCTCGCCATCACCGCCGCTGCCGGCGCCGCGTGGCTGGCGCAGCCTGTGGTGCGTGCGTTGTTGCGTCCATTGTTGCACCCGGTCGGGAGCAAGTCATGGCGCCGCAGCCGGGGCATCATCCAGCACGCCAGCGACGCCATTATCATCACCGACGAGCGCCAGTCCATCCTGAAGGCCAACCCTGCGGCAGCCGCCATGTTTGGTGTGACCATCGACGAGATGCAGGGCGCGCCGCTCAACGCGTTCATCCCGCGCGACCAGCGCCTCGGCGCCAACATGGCCACTTCCCACTATTTCGGCGACACCGGCATCCACCTGCGCATGAAGGGCCGCCGCGCCAGCGATTACGCGGTCACCGGCGTGCGCCGCGACGGTCAACACGTGCCGTTGGAAGGTTCCATCTCATCGCTGTACGAGAGCGGCAAGCCGATCTATACGATCATCTTGCGCGACATTACCGAGCGCAAGCAGGTACATGAACAGCTGGCACAGTCCACCACGCAGCTGCGCGAGCTGTCGGCCGCGCTGCAAACCATCCGCGAGGAGGAACGCAGGCACATCGCCCGCGAACTCCACGACGACCTGGGCCAGTTGCTGGCCACGCTGCGGGTGGACCTGGCGCTGCTGCAACGCCAGGTGCGCGAACCGGGGGCGCGCAAGCTGCTCGATGGCATGGATGACCTGGTCATGGCGGCAATCACGTCGCTGCGGCGCATCGCCAGCAACCTGCGGCCGCGCGCACTCGATGAAGGTGGTTTGTATTTTGCGCTGGAAAGCCTGCGCCAAGAATTCGTGTCCCACTACGGCATTGCCTGCCGATTGCATGCGAACGAAGAAGAATTGATACTCGATGATGCCTACAGTACAGCGATTTACCGCATCGTGCAGGAAGCGCTGACCAACATTACGCGCCATGCGCAGGCCAGCCGTGTCGATCTGTCATTGCGACGCGTCGACGATTTGCTCGATATTTCCATCCAGGATGATGGTCACGGCATCGCCGCCCAGGACATGGACAAAGCATCGTCCTATGGCCTGATCGGGATGCGCGAGCGGGTCTGGGCGCTGCACGGCGATATTTCCATCCTCAACGACGGCGGTACGCGGATTATGGTCCGCCTGCCGCTGCCGCCGCGCGCCGCTCCCTAGACCAGCTTAGAACGAGTGACGGATACCGACGTTGAAGGCCTTGTCGCCGGTGCCTGGCTCGTTGTTGTTACCAACGGTGTAGCCGGCGCCGTTCTTGTTCTTGATCTTGGCGTAGCTGGCGTAGGCGCCGGTACGCTTCGACAGCGCGTACAGGTAACCCACTGCGAACTGGTCGGCGTCCTGGTTGAAGGCGGTGCGGTCGTTCTTGCGGGTGTACGACGTCATGATGGTGCCAGCACCGACCGGGATTTGCGCGCCGACCAGCATGTCACGGCTTTCCAGGCTGGCCGTTGGGGCCACGCGGTAGCCGAAGGCATTGGCCACTGGCAGCGGCGAGCTGTTCAGGCCTTTGTTGGCGCCGAAGGCGAAGTAAGCCTTGACCACCTTGAAGTCATAGTTCAGGGCCACCAGGGTGTTCTTGCCGGTGTCACGCTCGGTCACGACGCCGTTGGCAACGGTGTCGTTGTTGCGGTTGTTGTACACCACGCGCACGTTCAACGGACCTTGCGAGAAAGCCATGCCCAGGCCGAACTGGCGCGCTGCTTCGCTGCTGCCAGCCTGCTCGCCCAGCGCGTACTGGCCGTCGATGGTGAAGCCCGAGAAGGTCGGGGTCGTGTAGATCAGCGAGTTGCTGACGCGGGTCAGGTTGCCCGAAGTTGGGAACAAGTTCTTGGCGCTACCGGCATAACCGGCGCCAAACGGGTCGGCGACCTGGCTCAACGCGTTGTACAGCATGGTTTGTTGACGACCGATGGTCAGGGTGCCGGCATCCTTGCTTTTCAGACCGACCATGGCGGCGCGGTTGAACAGCGCATTGTTGGAGTTGTCCAGGGTACCGTCGTCCACTTTCAGGCCGGCTTCCAGCTGGAAGATGGCCGACAGGCCGTTGCCCAGGTCTTCGGTACCACGGAAACCCAGACGCGACTGGCCGCCGATACCGCTGGTCACTTTGGTCACATTGCCGGCTGCACCGCCGCGCTCGGAAACCATACCGACGTCAACCAGACCGTAGATGGTGACGTTCGATTGCGCTTGGGCTTGGGCTGCGAAGCCGCCGATGATCATTGCTGCCAGAGTAAGTTTTTTCACTTGAAGATCTCTACTGAAGGTTGAAAGAGTGCTGCACGATTTGCTTGTACCGGCGGAATCATGCCTATCAATTACTTCAACAATGTGACATCGCCAAGCTGTTGTTTTCGAACCACAATGCAAAACAGCCGCACATGGCGGCTGTTCTTGGGGGCAATAAGCCTTACTTCAGGCGGCAGGACAGCAGGTAGTAATACTCGAGCCGCTCGATGCGAATCTGCTTGGTGGACGCGGCAAAGCGCTTGCGCAGCGTGCTGTCGGTCAGGTAATTCTTCATGATTTCGTAGCGCTGGCCATCGTCGGCGGTGAGGATCTGGTGGGTATTGCCTTCCATATCGGTGCGGGCAAACACCATCGAATTGCCATCGACATAGGTTTCGTCCAGCAGTACCAGCAACACTTCCTTGCCCAGCTTGGTGCGCAGCTCTTTCAGGTATTTTTCCTGGTCTTCGCGGCGCACGTGCGACCACAAGCCGGCGGCGAACACGGCGGTGTACTTGCCTTCCAGGCCGTCGGGCAGGTTGAACGCGTCCATGATGCCGAAGGTGACCACGTCCTCGTCGAGGCCACGGGTTTCGGCCAGGGCTATCATTTCCGGCAACAGGTCGGTGGCGTGGACCGACTCGGCGGTTTCCGCGATCAGGTCGGTCCAGTACGCGGTGCCGCAGGCCAGTTCCAGCACCTTGTGGCCTTCGAACATCTCGGCGACCATTTCCTGCAGGTCGTCGAGATCGTCGAAGCGCTCTTCCTGGGCATAGACCTGGTCGTAATTGTCGGCGTTAACGGCATAAAATTGTGCCAACTGATTGGTAATCATGGGAGTGCTTTCTCGTTTTACAGTTCGTAGTGCTCTTTATCGCCACTCATGGCTTGCTCCACCAGTTTGCGGTTGAGCGTGGGCGCCAGCAGTTCGATAAAGGTGTATATATAGCTGCGCAGGTAGGCGCCCTGCTTGACGGCCACGCGCGAAACGTTCATGCCAAACAGGTGTCCTACGGGAATCGCGCGCAGATTCTTGTCGCGTTCGGCGTCGAAGGCCATGCCCGCGATGATGCCGATACCCATGCCCAACTCCACATAGGTCTTGATGACGTCGGCGTCTATCGCCTCGAGCAACACGTCGAGCTTCAGGCCGCGCAGCGCAAAAGCGTGATCGATCTTGCTGCGGCCGGCAAAGGCGCCATCATAGGTGATGATCGGGTACGCTGCAATTTCTTCCAGCGTGACTTCCTTGTAACGCAACAGCGGATGGTCGGGCGCGACCACCAGCACGTGCTCCCATTGATAACATGGCAATGTGATCAAACCGTTAATGCCGGCGATCGATTCGGTGGCGATCGCCAGGTCGGCCTGGTCGCGCTGGACCATCTCGGCGATCTGCTGCGGATTACCTTGCAGTAAAGACAGCCGCACCTTGGGGAACTTGACCATGAAGGCCTGCACCACCTTCGGCAAGGTGTAGCGGGCCTGGGTGTGGGTGGTGGCAATGGTGAAGCTGCCGCTGTCCTGGGCCGCGTACTCCTTGCCGATGCGCTTGAGGCTGTCGATTTCCTGCATGATCAGTTCCACCGACGACAGCACCAGCCGCCCCGGCTCGGTCAGACCACGGATGCGCTTGCCATGCCGGGTAAAAATGTCCACTCCCAACTCTTCTTCGAGCTCGATAATCGCCTTGGACACGCCGGGCTGCGAGGTAAACAGCGCCTTGGCGGCGTCGGTCAGGTTGTAGTTCTGGCGTACAGCTTCGCGCACGAAGCGCAGTTGGTGAAGGTTCATCTCTGCCGATCTTTAATTAACGTCCATGCTTATACTCAATCCTTATATAAGCAAATAAAGACTAAGTCGTTTGGAATAAGGCTGAAGTTTATTACTATTGCAGCTACTTTGGGGATTCTAGTAAGCGACCAACCAGGAAGAATATGTATCAATACGATCAATACGACCATCTTATCGTGCGCGAACGCATTGCACAGTACCGCGACCAGGTACGTCGCCGCCTCGCCGATGAGCTGACCGAAGCCGAGTTCGTGCCGCTGCGCCTGCAAAACGGCTTGTACATGCAACGCCACGCCTACATGCTGCGCATCGCCGTGCCTTACGGCCTGCTGGCGTCGAAGCAGATGCGCATGTTCGCCCATATCGCCCGCAAGTACGACCGCGGCTATGGCCATTTCACCACGCGCCAGAACATCCAGTTCAACTGGGTGGAGCTCGAACAGACCCCGGACATCCTGACCGACCTGGCTTCGGTGGAAATGCACGCCATCCAGACCTCGGGCAACTGCATCCGCAACACCACGTCCGACCCGTATGCCGGCGTGGCCGCCGACGAGATCATCGATCCGCGTCCGTACGCCGAGGTGCTGCGCCAGTGGTCCACGTTCCACCCCGAGTTCATCGCCTTGCCGCGCAAGTTCAAGGTCGCCATCAACGGCGCCGTGGAAGACCGCGCGGCGATTGCCATCCATGACATCGGCCTGACCGTGGTGCGCAACGACGCCGGCGAGATCGGCTTCAAGTTCATGGCCGGCGGCGGCATGGGCCGCACGCCGATCATCGGCAGCGTGATCCGCGACTTCCTGCCTTGGCAGCACCTGCTCACCTATACCGAAGCCGTGATGCGCGTGTACAACCAGTACGGCCGCCGCGACAACAAATACAAGGCCCGCATCAAGATCCTGCTCAAGGCCATCGGCGCCGAAGAATTCGCGCGCCAGGTCGAAGAAGAATGGGCCGATCTCAAGGACGGTCCCGAGACGCTGACGCTGGAAGAAATGCAGCGCATTATCGACTACTTCCAGCCGCCGGCCTATCAACAGCTCGACGACAGCGATGTCGTGGCCGCGCAAGCCGGTAACAAGGCGTTCGCCAACTGGGTCGCGCGCAACGTCAAGCCGCACAAGCAGCCCGGTTACGCGGCCGTGGTGCTGTCGCTGAAAAAACCTGGCGTGCCGCCGGGCGACGCCACCGCCGAGCAGATGGACTTCATGGCCGACCTGGCCGACCGCTACAGCTTCGGCGAACTGCGCGTGACCCACGAGCAGAACGTGGTGCTGGCCGATGTCGAACAGTCGCAATTGTACGCGCTGTGGCAGGAAGCCAAGGCGCACCAGCTGGCCACGCCGAATATCGGCCTGCTGACCGATATCATCTGCTGCCCGGGCGGCGACTTCTGCTCGCTGGCCAACGCCAAGTCGATCCCGATCGCCGCGTCGATCACTGAACGCTTCGAGAACATCGATTACCAGCACGATATCGGCGAGATCGAACTCAATATCTCGGGCTGCATCAACGCCTGCGGCCACCACCACGTCGGTTCGATCGGCGTGCTCGGTGTGGACAAGGACGGCAGCGAGTGGTACCAGGTCTCGATCGGCGGCGCGCAGGGCAACAACGCCGCCATCGGCAAGATCATCGGACCGTCGTTCTCCGCGCAGCAGATGCCGGAAGTGATCGACCGCCTGCTGCAGGTGTACCTGCGCGAGCGCTTCGAGGACGAGTCGTTCGCCCAATGCGCACAGCGCCTTGGCGTGGCACCGTTCAAGCAATTTGTGTACGCCACGCCGATCGCCGAAAAAGGTGGTCGCCTGGTAGGAGAGGATGAATATGTCTGACGCTGTTAAAAACCTGATCATCAAGGGCCGCGAAGTTGTCGAAGATGGCTGGCAGGTCTTGCGCCTGGCCGAACCGGTGGAAGGTGCGCCAGCCATCGACCCGGCCACCGTCAGTGTCCCGGCAGGCCACATCATCGTGCCGCAAGCGGTATGGCTGGTGCAGCGCGAGCTGCTGGCCGCACGCGCCGCCGCTGGCGAAATCGGCGTCTGGATCGCCAGCGACGAGCGTCCGGAAGCGATCAAGGACGACCTGTCGCAGTTCGCCCTGGTGGCCGTGGACTTCCCCAAATTTACCGATGGCCGTGGCTACTCGATCGCCTACAACCTGCGCTTGCGCCTGGGCTGGACCGGCGAGCTGCGCGCGATTGGCGACGTGCTGCGCGACCAGCTGTTCCAGATGAGCCGCGTGGGCTTTGATGCCTACGTGGTGCGCGCCGACCGCGACGTGCACGACGCGCTCAAGGGCCTGTCCGATTTCTCCGAGACGTACCAGGCTTCCGTGGACCAGAAAGTACCGCTGTTCCGCCGCCACGCGCGCCTGGCCGCCGGCGCTTGATCGGAACCGCCATGAGTGATCTGAGCAAGCTCATTGCCGACAGCAGCGCCACGCTGTCGCGCATCGCCAGCGATTTTTCCCCGGCCGTTTTCGCTTCGAGCCTGGCCGCCGAAGACATGGTGCTGACCGACCTGATACTGAAATCGAAACTCGATATCGGCATCTTCTCGCTCGAAACCGGGCGCCTGCATCCCGAAACGCTGGACATGCTGGACAAGGTCAAGGACCGCTACGACGGTTACGAGATCGCGCTGTACAAGCCGCAGCCCGAAGCCGTCGATGCCTACGTGGCGCAGAACGGCCTGAACGCCTTCTACGACAGTGTAGAGATGCGCCGCGAATGCTGCCGTATTCGCAAGGTCGAACCGCTGGGCCGCGCCTTGGCCGGCAACAAGGCCTGGATAACGGGACAACGCCGCGCGCAATCGACCACCCGCGCCGAGCTGCACGTGCAGGAAGACGATGCAGCGCACGGCATGGTCAAGTTCAATCCGCTGGCCGACTGGTCGGAGGAAGACGTGTGGAATTACATCCGCGCCAACGACGTGCCGTACAACGCGCTGCACGACCAGGGCTTTCCATCGATCGGCTGCGCACCGTGCACGCGCGCCGTGCAGCCAGGCGAGGATGTACGCGCCGGCCGCTGGTGGTGGGAAAACCCGGACTCGAAGGAGTGCGGACTGCACATGGTAGACGGCAAACTGATACGCATTAAATCCGTGGCTGCCTGAGTTTCGGCCGCCGAACAAGAAAGAACATATGAACGCATTAGCTGAAAACCACGCCGTGCACGTCAATGCGCGCCACCTCGACGCCCTGGAATCGGAAGCGATCCACATCATGCGCGAAGTGGCGGCCGAGTGCTCCAACCCTGCCCTGCTGTTCTCGGGTGGTAAAGACTCGGTGGTCTTGCTGCGCATCGCAGAAAAGGCTTTCCGCCCGGGCAAATTTCCGTTCCCGCTGGTGCACGTCGATACCGGCCATAACTTCCCGGAAGTGATCACCTTCCGCGACAAGCGCGTGGCCGAACTGGGCGAGCGCCTGATCGTCGGCTCGGTCGAAGAATCGATCAAGAAGGGCACGGTGCGCCTGCGCAATCCGGCCACCGATTCGCGCAACGCCGCACAAGCGGTCACGCTGCTGGAAACCATCGCCGAACACGGTTTCGATGCCTGCATCGGCGGTGCCCGCCGCGACGAAGAAAAAGCCCGCGCCAAGGAACGCATCTTCTCGTTCCGCGACGAATTCGGCCAGTGGGATCCGAAATCGCAGCGCCCGGAATTGTGGGACCTGTATAACACCCGCGTCCATCCGGGCGAGAATATGCGCGTGTTCCCGATCTCCAACTGGACCGAGCTCGATGTGTGGCAATACATCGCCCGCGAACAGCTGGAACTGCCGCCGATCTACTTCGCCCACGAGCGCCAGGTCATTCCGCGCAACGGCCTCTTGGTGCCACTGACCGACCTGACCCCGCCGCGCGAAGGCGAAACCGTGGAAACGCAAGTGGTGCGCTTCCGCACCGTGGGCGATATCTCGTGCACCTGCCCGGTATCGTCGGACGCCTCGACGGTGGACGCCATCATCGCCGAGACGGCAGTGACGCAAGTGACCGAGCGCGGCGCCACCCGCATGGACGACCAGACTTCCGAAGCATCAATGGAAAAACGTAAAAAAGCAGGATACTTCTGATGAACGCACTGACTGACAACACTGTTCAAAATTTGTCGGAGCGCGGCCTGCTGCGCTTCATCACCGCCGGTTCCGTCGATGACGGCAAGAGCACCCTGATCGGCCGCCTGCTGTTCGACAGCAAGGGCATCTTCGCCGACCAGCTGGACGCCATGTCGCGCTCCAAGCACAAGCGCACCGTGGGCGACGCGGTCGACCTGTCGCTGCTGACCGACGGCCTGGAAGCCGAACGCGAACAGGGCATCACCATCGACGTGGCCTACCGCTACTTCGCCACGCCCAAGCGCAAGTTCATCATCGCCGACACCCCCGGCCACGAGCAGTACACGCGCAACATGGTGACCGGCGCTTCCACTGCGGACGCCGTGATCATCCTGGTCGATGTATCGAAAGTGAAGCTGCGCGAGGATGGCGGCGTCGATCTGCTGATCCAGACCAAGCGCCACTCGACCATCGCCCACCTGCTGCAGATCGAGCACGTAATCGTGGCCGTCAACAAGATGGACCTGGTGAACTACGACCAGGCGATCTACGACCGCATCGTCAAGGCTTACCAGGAATTCGCCGCCACGCTAGGCCTGAAAGATGTGACGCCAATCCCATTGTCGGCGCTGACCGGCGACAACGTGGTCGATCGCAGCGACAAGCTGGCGTGGTACCAGGGTCCTACCCTGATCGAGCTGCTCGAATCGCTGTCGGTCTATGATGAGTCGCACGATGCGCCGTTCCGCTTCCCGGTGCAGCTGGTGGCGCGCCACAACGGCCACGAAGCCAACGACTTCCGCGGCTACATGGGCCGTATCGAAGCCGGTAAAGTATCGGTCGGCGACAAGCTGGTGGTACAGCCTTCGGGCCAGAGCGCCACCGTCAAGGACATCGTCACGCTGGAAGGCTCGCACCAGTCGGCCGTGGTGGGCCAGTCGGTGACCCTGCTGCTGGAAGAATACCTGGACATCTCGCGCGGCGACCTGCTGGCCGGCGCCGACCAACCGGCCACCCTGCTCAAGACCCTGAAGGCGGACGTGTGCTGGATGTCGGACGAGCCGCTGGACCAGCGCCGCAAGTACTGGATCAAGCACGGCACCAAGCAGACGTCGGCCAAGATTACGGCAATCGAGTCGCTGTTGGACATCAATACCCAGCAGCGCCACGATGCCGACGGGCTGAAGCTGAACGACATCGCGCGCATCGGTCTGACCGTGCAGCAGCCGCTGGCAGCCGACGCCTACGCCGACATCCGCGCGACCGGCGCCTTCATCCTGATCGATGAAGTGACCCACCAGACGGTTGCAGCAGGTATGATTCGTCTGGCGGATTGAGGGGAGCCTCGCAAAACCTACTGCGCGACCCGCTATCGCATCTCCGTTGCTCAGCGTACGCAAGTACGCTTCCGCTACTCAATGCGATAGCGAGCCGCTCGCTACGGTTTTTCGAGGTCCCCTCAACCGCCCGCTGCGGCGCAGCCATTCAAGGAATTTATTGTTATGCCAACTCTCGGAAAAGTTTACCTGATCGGCGCCGGCCCCGGCGCCCAGGACCTCATGACACTGCGCGGTGCGCGCCTGCTGGCGCAAGCCGACGTGGTGCTGCACGACGCCCTGGTCACGGCCGAGATGCTGGAACTGTGCCCGCAAGCCGAGAAAATCCTGGTCGGCAAACGCTGCGGCCAGCTTTCCAGCGCCCAGCAGTTCATCAACAAGCAGCTGGTCGATCATGCCTACAAGGCCGCCGTGGTGGTGCGCCTGAAGGGCGGCGACCCGATGCTGTTCGGCCGCGCCGACGAAGAACTGCGCGCGCTCGAGGAAGCCGGTATCGAGGTGGAAGTCGTCCCCGGCATTACCACCGCACTGGCTGCCGCCGCCACCACCAAGCAGCCGCTGACCAAGCGCGGCGTCTCGCGCAGCGTGGCGTTCTTCACCTCGTCCACCGCACCGGACGAACGCGAGCAGGATGCGATACCCGATTCCGACACCCTGGTCCAGTACATGGGCGGGCGCGAGGCGATTGCCACGGCCCGGCGTCTGCTCGATGGCGGCCGGCGCCCCGATACGCCGGTGGTGGTGATCGAAAACGTCAGTCGCGCCGACCAGCATATCCGCCGCATGACCATCGCTGCCATGGCCCACGGCCTGGGCGAAGCACATGGCCCGGTGCTGGTGATGATCGGCGATGCCATGCAAACGCGTAGCCACCAGCAGCTTGAAAGCCGGATCAGCGACGCAATACAGCAGCAACTCCGCGCGTAACTCCTCAAAAAACGTAATAGAATATCCATTCTTACCAACAGTGTCAGAGGCAGCAATGGATAATGTTCACGACATCCTGGACCGTGCGTGGACCGCGCACTCGGCCGGCCAGTTCGACGCCGCGCTGCAGGACTACATCTGGTTATTCGATGCCACCTCCGAACGCGATTCGGACGTGGCGCCGCTGCGCCTGTCGTATGTGCTCAACGCCTGGGCCAAGCTGGCCGAAGAACACCTGCCCGCGCGCCAGGCACTGGTCGCCCTGCGCGACCGCGACGCCGCACTGCTGCTGGCCGCTGATGGCGGCAATCCCAATCCCGATCCCGGCGCCGACATCGATGCCAATGCGAACCTGTTCAACGACGTCCGCGCCATCAACGACAAGCTTGGTGATGCCCAGCACACATACCAGCTATTCCAGCGCCTGCCAGCAGACCTGGCCCGCGCATGCGCCAACTCGGCGCTGCCGTCGATGATGGCCTGCGGCGATTTCACTCTGGCCCACACCTACCTGCCGCATCCCGATGCCCACCTGGGCGACTATGCGGCCGAAGTGAACGCCCACGTGGCCACGCTCGATCTGCTCGGCGACGCCGGCATGTCCGAGCTGCTGGCCACCGTCTACAACTACATGACCGAAGTGCGGCTGATCCTGGAGCTGCTCGAAGGCTATGGCGACCATCCCGCCGCCGACCGTCTGCGCCAGCAAGCCGCCGCGCTGATCACTTCGGCCGAAGCGCGCGCCTGCATCGAGGCCGAATTCGCCCACCCCGGCACCACGCTCGACGCCATGGTCGAATTGCAGAACGCCGCACTCATTTAACGATACCCCAGTGAACCAGAACCGCCTGTCCCTCTTCCTTTGCGCCGCGCTGATATCGACATCTGCCGCAGCCGCGATCCCCACCTACGACTTCAAGATCGTCCACAGCTACCCGCACGACGCCCAGGCGTTTACCCAGGGCCTGTTGTACCGCGACGGTTTTCTGTACGAGAGCACGGGCCTGAACGGCAAGTCCACCATCCGCAAGGTGCAGCTGGAAACCGGCAAGGTGCTGCAAAGCCGCGACATTCCGGCGCAGTATTTCGGCGAGGGCATGACCGACTGGAACGACACGCTGGTGAGCATCACCTGGCGCTCGCAGACCGGCTTCGTGTTCGACCTGAAAACGTTCGAACCGAAGAACGAATTCGCCTACCCCGGCGAGGGCTGGGGCCTGGCGCAAAACGGCAAGGAACTGGTGCTCAGCGACGGCAGCAGCACGCTGCGCTTCCTCGATCCGAAAACCTTCCTGGAAGTGCGGCGCGTCAAAGTGACGGCCGACGGCATCGCGGTCGATCAGCTCAACGAACTGGAAGTGGTGGGCGACGAAATCTTCGCCAATATCTGGCAGACCAACACGATCGCCCGCATCGACCAGAAGACCGGCAAGATCACCGGCTGGATCGATCTCGGCAAGCTGTATGCGGAAGCAGGCAAGGGCCCGGCCGCCGACAATGTCCTCAACGGCATTGCGTACGACGCCGCAAAAAAACGCCTGTTCGTGACCGGCAAGCTGTGGCCCAAGCTCTACGAAATCAAGCTGGTACCGCGCCATTAATAATAAGGCCGCTTCAGAGCTGCCAGAGCGAGGCGTAGCGACGCAGACAGTGCGTTAGCACGGCAAGGAGCTACAACGAAGCGCTGGCTGCTCTGAAGCGGCCTTACAGGGAGTTGACGCAGTAGTCGGTCAGGGCATTCAACACGGCCGGATCTTCCCCGGCCGCCCCCACCACCTTGAACGACAGCTGCGGATGATCGCTGCGCAGCTGCTCGACCATCAGCGGCAGGTCGCGCAGAACGTGGCCGCCCTGCCCTAAAAACACCGGCACCACCGTTACTTCCGCAACGCCTTGCGCAGCCATCTGCGCCACCATCTCGGGCAGGCGCGGTTCCATCAGTTCGAGGAAGGCCAGTTCCACCTGTGTCTCGGGCAGGCGTGCGCGCGTGAGGTCGCGCAGTCGTTCGAACGGCGCGGCCCAGGATGCGGCGCGGGCGCCGTGGGCAAATAAAATCAGGGCTTGCTTGGTCATCTAATGTCTTTCCACCCACCATAGCGCACCGAGCGCCAGGAACAGGTATATCAAGCTGGGGGCCAGCGCCGTCAGGAATGCGGGCCAGGTACTGAGCACGCCAAGGTGCGAGAACAGGGTATTCACCAGCAGGAAGCTCACGCCGATCATGATGCCGACGAAAATTTTCAAACTCACGCCGCCGCTGCGGGTGTGCAGGTAGCCGAACGGCAGGGCCAGCGCCATCAGCACGAAAATCGCCAGCGGGTCGAACAGCTTTTTCCAGAACGCGATCTTGAAGCGCTCGGTCTCCTGGCGGTTTTCCTGCAGGTGGCGGGTGTAGACCAGCAGTTCGTTGGCCGACATGCGATCCGGGTCGGCGCCGGACACTGCCAGGATGCGCGGCGTGATTTCCGAGATCAGCCCCCTGGTGGCGCTATGGCGCGTCTCGATCAGGCTCGACTCCTGGCCGAAATTGTTTTCCAGGTTGGCGATCATGCCCGGCTTGAGCAGCGCCGGATTGGTGAAGATGTTTTCGGTGACGTCCGACAGCAGCCAGTTGTTATTGCCCTGGAAGGTGCCGCGCTTGGCAGCGGTGATCGAACGCAGGCGGAAGCTGTTATCGAATTCGTAGAGCTTGACGTCCACCAGCGAACCATCGGGCCGCACCTCGCGCACATTGAAAAAGCGCGAACCGGTGACGGTGCCGGTCATGCCCTCGGACTTGACGATATCCTTGGTCCACAGGCCGGAGCGGAACTCGGACGAAATCGCCGCGCCGCGCGAATTGAGCTTGATCTTGTCGGCAATGGGCGCCGTGCGCGGCGTGATCAGCTCACCGAAAATAAAGGTGATAATTACCAGCACGATGCCGATCTTGGCCAGCATCCAAGCCACCATGCCGGTGGACATGGACGCCGCGCGCATGATGGTGAACTCCGACGTGGCCGCGAACTGCGCCATGATGTAGATGGTGCCGATCAGCGAGGCTACCGGCATCACCCGGTACACATAGCCGGGAATGCGCGCGGCCACGTACAGCAGCGCGTATTGCAGCGTGTAGCCGTTCTTGCCGACCGAGCGCAGTTCGCCGGTGAGGTCGAGGAAAGCCTGCAGCAGCAGGAAGGCCACCAGCACGAAGGCAACCGCCTGCAGGATCGAGACGGCGAAATAGCGTTGCAGGATTTTCATGGCGAGACGGCCTTGTTGTCGGCGCCACTGCGCGAGCGTTTCATCGCCGCCAGCATGGCCAGCGGATGGTAAGGATGGTTCAGGTTCAGGCGCCAGGCGAACATGGCTAGCACCACCAGCGCGGTGATCAGGTGCAGCGGCCACCAGCCCAGCGCGAACGAGATTTTGCCGCCCTGGACCACGCCCTCCATCAGCTTGACCAGGTTGTTATACGAGAAGAAGATCAGCAGCGCGATGATCAGGTTGGCCGAACTGCCGGCGCGCGGATTGACAAACCCCAGCGGAATGGCCAGCAGCACCAGCAGCAAGCAGGTGAGCGGCGAGGCGATACGCGAGAGCAGTTCGGCGCGGCCGGAGTTGCTGGTATCGGCAAACAGCGCCATGGTCGGGATGGCGTCGGTGTCGCTGTCGGGGTCGAGCTCCTGCGCCTGGCTGGCCACGCGCATGCTGTAGCTTTCGAACTCCATGGTCTGGAAGTCGGACTGTCCCGGCACGCCCTGGTAGCGGCGGCCGTTCTTGAGCACCAGGTAGCGCTCACCCTTGGCGCCCGTACTGATCACGCCTTCGCGCGCGACGATGACGGCGGTGCCGCGTTCATCGACGGTGTTGACGAACACGTTGTGCACGACCGAGGTGTCGCCGGCCACGCCTTCAACAAAAAAGATGCGGTTGGCCGACGACGATTCGCGGAACTGGCCAGGCGAGACTTTTTGCAGGTCTTCGCGCTTGGCGAAGCGTTCGACGTACTCGGAGCTTTTCTCCTTGGCCCACGGCGCCGCCACCAGGCTCAGGGCGGCGGTGAGCAGCACCATCGGAATGCCGAAGGTGAGCACGGGCCAGATCCAGCGCGTGAGGCTCAGGCCCGAGGCAAACCACACCACCATTTCGGAATCGCGATAGGTGCGCGTGACCACCATCAGCACCGAAATAAAACTGGTGAGGATGAGGATGGTGGGCAGATAATTGACGGTCGCGAACATGATCAGCGCCAGCACGTCGCCGGAATCGACCTTGCCGCCGGCGGCCTTGCCGAGGATGCCGATCAGGGTCCAGGTCACGCTGACGCTGAAGAGCACCGTGAAGGTGGTGCCGGCCGCAGCGGCCATTTCTCGTCGGAGGGCGCGTTGAAAAATCATTCGAAGTTTATAATTGGTGGTTATGGCTTGAGTAATAGCTCATTACAGGGCCAAAAAATTAAAAGTAACAGCCTGGCGAAACACCCAAGACAGGCTGGAAATTCGCACACGTCACGGAGAATCAAATGGACTTTAGCATAAAAGCATTCGACACAAAGAACACCATCGCCTCGGCAAAAGCCGGGGTAGTGGCCGTCGCGGTCTTCGAGAACAAGAAGCTGTCGCAAGCGGCCAAGGCCCTCGATGGTTCCGGTGAAATCTCGGCTGCGCTCAAGTCCGGCGACATCACCGGCAAGGCCGGCACCACCCTGCTGCTGCGCGGCGTGCAAGGCGTGGCCGCCGAGCGCGTGCTGCTGGTGGGCCTGGGTAGTGAAGAAGCCGTGAGCGAGAAAAGCTTCGCCAGCGGCGTCTCGGCCGCCATCAAGGCCTTCAGCGCCCTGGGCGCGAGCGACGCTATTATCGCACTGCCGATGACCGAAGTGAAAGAGCGCGACGTCAATTGGGCGATCCGCTGCGTGGTGCAAACCGGCCACGAAGCCGTGTTCCGTACCGACGGCCAGAAGAGCAAGAAGGATCCGGCGCCTGCAGGCGTCAAGAAGGTCGCGCTGGCCGTGCCAGCCACCAACGACATCAAGCTGGCACTGGCGCAAGCCGTGGCGATCGCCAACGGCATGGACCTGACCAAGGAACTGGGCAACCTGTCCGCCAACATCTGCACCCCTACCCACCTGGCCAACACCGCCAAGAAGCTGGGCAAGGACTACAAATTCGACGTCGAAGTACTGGACCGCAAACAGCTCGAAGCGCTGAAGATGAACAGCTTCCTGTCGGTCACCAACGGCAGCGAGCAGCCGCCGAAGTTCATCATCATCAAGCACATGGGCGGCAAGGCCAAGGATGCGCCGGTGGTGCTGGTCGGTAAAGGCATCACCTTCGACACCGGCGGCATTTCGCTCAAAGCCGGTCCCGGCATGGACGAGATGAAGTACGACATGGGCGGCGCCGCTTCGGTGCTGGGCACCATGCGCGCCATCGGCGAGATGAACCTGAAACTCAACGTGATCGGCGTGATCGCCAGCTGCGAGAACATGCCGTCGGGCCGCGCCACCAAGCCGGGCGACATCGTCGCGTCGATGAACGGCCTCACCATCGAGATCCTCAACACCGACGCCGAAGGCCGCCTGGTGCTGTGCGACGCACTGACCTACGCAGAGCGCTTCAACCCGGCCGTGGTGCTGGACGTGGCCACGCTCACCGGCGCCTGCATCGTGGCGCTGGGCCACCACAAGAGCGGCCTGTTCACGCGCGACGACGACGCCCACAACGCGCTGGCCGACGAGATCATGGCGGCCGGCAAAGCCGCCGGCGACACCGCGTGGCGCCTGCCGATCGGAGAAGAGTACAACGAGCAGCTGAAGTCCAACTTCGCCGACCTGGCCAACATCGGCACCCCGGGCGGCGCGTCGTGCACGGCAGCGGCCTTCCTCGAGAACTTCACCCGCAAGTACACCTGGGCGCACCTCGACATCGCCGGCACGGCCTGGAAATCGGGCGGCGCCAAGGGCGCCACCGGCCGTCCGGTGCCGCTGCTGTCGAACTTCCTGATCAATCGTACGACGCGCGGCTAATCGACGACGCACCGCAAAAAGGCAGACTTCGGTCTGCCTTTTCCACGTCAGTACAGCGTCACGCCCGGTGATGGCGGCTGCAATTCGTCGCGCTCCTCGGCGGGACGCATGATGACCGTCAGCGTCGATGGAAAATCGTAACCGGCGCCGGTATTCTGGTCGATGAAGTAGCCGACGCCAGCCGTCAGGATCAGGTTGCCCCACAGGTTGCCATTGGGCCTGGGATCGACCCGCTCGTAAGCCCACCCTGCTCCTTCCTTCTTGCAGTCGATGCGCAAAGGCGCCGAGCTCTTGCGCAAGGTGACGCGGCCCGGCGTGGTCACGAACCACTTGCCGGCGTCGTTGTACAGCACGCAGCCCACGCCGCCGATTTGACGATGGTCAAGCACGGTTTGCACCAGCACGCTTTGTTCGGTGGGTTCGCTCAGCGAAGCGCAGCCGGCACTGGTCAGCACCGCCAGTGCAGACAGTGCATGAACGTACACGCGTGCGGGAGGACGGAAATACATGGTCGGTCTCGGTAATGGAGTCCGGGACAGTGTATCAAGACCGATGAAGATTGATTCTCTTAATCAAGAGGCGTAAAGCGTTGCACTTTGACGCCATCAACCTCGATCAGCTCGAAAAACACGGCGGCAGGACGACACCAGATCGATCCATCCGCAGCGCGGTAGACGATCATGGTGCTCAAGTCCGCTTCCAGGGTAGCCTCGCACACCAGCTCGTACAGGCCGCCCTTGTAATGCCGGTAACGCTTCATCGGTACGATCAGGCGTTCTGGGTGGCTGCCGACTTGGTGGCAACCGAAGCGCGCTCGCTGGCTTGCTCCTGCTGCTTTTTCTTCAAGTCGTTGACGACTTTCAGAATGTCGTCCATGCCGCCCTGGCCGCCCAGCGACGAGAATGCATCGAGCACCTCGTTGAGCACCTGGTTACGTACGGCAGCTTCGTCCTGGCTCACTGCCGTACCGCGTTGCAACGCCTCGGCAGCGCGCTTTTCGGCAGCGGCGGCTTCTTTTTGCGCAGCGGTCTTGCGGCCGCCAGGCACTTTGCCATGTTCCAACGCAGCTTGCCAGATCACCCAGCGACGTTGCGTTTCAAAAACCAGATACTCTTCCGGTTTGTCTTCTCGACGGCGAACGATATGTCCGTCGCGTTGTGCCCATGCCTCAAATGCAGCTCGCATTTTTATTCCTTTGCAAATGCGCTACGCGCAATTCACTGTTAAAACTACAAGATATTTCCGTATAGTACCATTTATTGCACCGGCCCAATAACCAATATAAAGGAATATTGCTAAATTGAGGTTGCTTAGTGGCAACACTAGTTTTGACTTAATTTTGTAACAGTATATTTCTTATTTGCTATTTTGTCTCGCACCATTGATTCAGTTTTGATAACTAAGAGACAAATTTGGCAATTTTTTCAGCATTTCACAATTTCTGCAACATTTTAGGCGCTGGCAACGGGATTGCGAAGTGTTATTCCAGCATTTCTTGGAAAAATCGTCACAATTGCTGCTACTAAGACAACCTCATCTGTTAAATCGGATTGCGGTAAGATGCGCCACTCATCGCGCACCGCCGCGCCCACAATTCTTCAAGGACATTAACTAGTGATGAAATTAGCTACATGGAATGTTAACTCACTGAACGTAAGACTGCCGCACGTTATGGCATGGCTAGAGGCAAATCCAATAGATGTGCTCTGCATCCAGGAAACAAAATTAACTGACGACAAGTTTCCGTTCACCCAGATCGAGGCGGCCGGCTACCACGTCGCCTACACCGGGCAAAAAACTTACAATGGTGTGGCTATTTTGTCAAAACTGCCTATCAATGATGTAGTCAAGAACAATCCTCATTTGGACGATCCGCAACAGCGTATCCTGGCGGCGACCATCGGCGGCATGCGGATCGTCTGCGCCTACGTCCCCAATGGCCAGAGCGTTGGCTCCGAGAAATACCAATACAAGATGGGTTGGCTCGACGCCTTTCACCGCTGGATCGGCGAGGAAGCTGCGCAGCATACGCAACTGGCGGTAATGGGCGACTACAACATCGCCCCCGAAGACCGCGATGTCCACGATCCGGCAGCGTGGGAAGGCGAAGTGCACGTGTCGGAACCGGAGCGCGCCCACTTGCGCCGTTTGCTCGATATCGGCCTGGCCGACGCCTTCCGCCTGTTCGAGCAACCGGAAAAATCGTTCAGCTGGTGGGACTACCGTGGCCTGGGCTTCCGCCTGAACAAAGGCCTGCGTATCGATCACATCCTGCTGTCGCCGGCGCTGGCGCAGCGCTGCACGGCGTGCGTGATCGACCGTACCCCGCGCAAGTGGGAGCAGCCGTCCGACCACACCCCGGTGATCGCCACCATCGAGTAAAGTCTATGCCAGCGCCGCATCGAGGCGCGGCAGCAGCAACCGTACTTCGTGGTGCGGCGCCGGTTCGGAGAACAGGAAGCCCTGGGCGAACTGGCAACCATGGCGCTGCAACAGCGCGTACTGGCTTTCGTTCTCCACCCCTTCCGCCACCACCGACAGCTGCAGGCTGCCCGACAGGGCGATGATGGCTGCCACGATGGCGCGGTCCTCGGCGCTGGTGGGCAAATCCTTGATGAACGCGCGGTCGATCTTGATCTTCTTGACCGGGAAGCGCTTCAAATAGGCCAGGCTCGAATAGCCGGTGCCGAAATCGTCGATCGACAGGCGGATTCCCATGGCATTGATCTGTTCGAGGATTTCCTGGGTCTGTTCGCCGTGCTGCATCAGCGCCGTCTCGGTAATCTCGAATTCCAGCAGTGCCGGATCGATGCCGGTTTCGTCGAGGATGCGCCGCACCGTCGCCACCAGGGCGCCATGCGTGAACTGGCGCGCCGACAAATTGACCGCCAGCGGTACCGGCTGCAAGCCCGCGCGCAGCCACGCCATGCTCTGCTCGCACGCCTGGCGAATCACCCATTCGCCGATCGGTACGATCAGGCCATTGTCCTCGATGATGGGAATGAAGCTGTCGGGCAGCACCAGGTCATGCTCGTCCCGGCGCCAGCGCAGCAGAACTTCCATCGCGTGCAGGCGGCGCGTGCCGATATCGATGATGGGCTGGAAGTGCAGCGAGAACTGGTCGCGCGCCAGCGCGTTGCGCAGGTTCGATTCGAGTTCGAAATACTGGGCCGCCGCCTGGTTCATCACCGGCTGGAAGTACTGGTAATTATTCCTGCCGGTGGCCTTGGCGTGGTACATCGCGGTGTCCGCGTTGCGCATCAGCGTGGCGACATCGGCGCCATCGTCGGGATAGATGCAAATACCGATCGATGGGGTGATGTGCAGATTGCGCCCGTCGAGCGGGAAGCTCTCGTCGAGCGCGGTGATGATCTGCTCGGCCACTGCACTGGCTTCAACCGGGTCGGCAATGCCCGGCAACAGCACCACGAACTCGTCGCCGCCCAGGCGCGCCACGGTATCGCTGCCGCGCACCGCGCAGCACAGGCGGTTGGCCACTTCCTTGAGCAGCTGGTCGCCGGTCATGTGGCCGAGCGAATCGTTGATGGTCTTGAAGCGATCGAGGTCGATGAACATCACGGCCAGCTGGCGCTGCGAGCGCTGGGCATTGAGCATGGCGCGGTCAAGCCGGTCCGACAACAGCGCACGGTTGGGCAGGCCGGTCAAACTGTCGTGATACGCCATGTGATGCACGCGGGCCTCGGCCTGGCGGCGCTCGATGATCTCGCCCTGCAGCAGGGCGTTGGCGCCGGCCAGTTCGGCGGTGCGCTCGAGCACCCGCACTTCCAGCTCGTCGCGCGCGCGGCTCACCGCCTCGGCGGCCTCCCGCCGTGCGGTGATGTCGTCCACCAGCCATACCGAGCGGCCACGCGGGTGGGCAAGATCGAACGGGCGGCCCGACAGGCGCGCCCAGAACACCGTGCCGTCGCGGCGTACCAGCTCGTACTCGGAAACGTTGATGCGGCCAGCCGTGAAGTCGCGCATGGTCTCGGCGCGTGCCGCCTGCCAGGCATCCTTGTCGGCATAGAAGGCCTGCACACTGAGGTTGTTCATGCCGCCCGGCGGATAGCCGAACAGTTCTTCCATCTTGGTATTGCAATGCAGGTTGCGGCCCTCCTCCACGACCGAGATGCCGAGCACCGCGCTGTCGAGGATGGCCTGGTTTTCCAGCAGCGCATTGTGCAGCGCACGCTGGTCGCGCCGCACGTCGCTGATGTCGTTGAAGACGATGGTCGCGCCCTGCACTTGCGCGCCGGCCGGCAGCGGCTTGACCCAGGCCTGCACCGCGAAATAGTGGCCGCTGGCGGGCGTCAGGTAGGTATCCCAGCGTACGCCGGGCGTGGCGCTGGCCAGGCGAGCCACGCTGGCCTCGCGCACGTGCAGCGTAAACAGCTTGTCCACGCCCGCGCCGCACGGATCGCGCCCGAGCAAAGTCACCAGCTCCGCATTGGCAGCCATGACCGTGCCGTCCACACCAAAGGCGCAGGCGGGGACGCCGATCAGCACGAGTGCGCCGGCGACAAAATCCGTATTGGTCAACATAAGGCCCCTGAAAAATCCGCAAACATGACAACTTATTATTGTTAGTTGACAGATGTTAAACCATCTTCAGGGCTTTGGGGTGGATAAAACGACAATGCCCGGCAAATACCGGGCATTGTCGTTACAACGCTACTACTGGTGGCACGTGATCAGTGGCCGCTGGCGCCGTCCGCGCCGATACCGGTTTCCGAACGCACGGTCTGTGCTTCGAAGCCATCGCGGTCGATGCGCGCACGCGGGCCCTTGTCGGTGATCGAGAACAGCCAGATGCCGATGAAGCCGACCGCCATCGAGAAGATGGCTGGCGACGCGTACGGGAACAGCGGCTCGGCCTTGCCGAACACGTCCACCCACACCGACTTCGACACCACGGTCAGTCCCACGGCGGTGAACAGGCCGAGGAAGCCGCCGACGGTTGCGCCACGGGTGGTACAGTCTTTCCACAGCACCGACATGAACAGTACTGGGAAGTTGGCCGAAGCGGCGATTGCAAATGCCAGCGAAACCATGAACGCGATGTTCTGCTTCTCGAACACGATGCCCAGCACCACGGCGACGATACCGAGCGCGATGGTGGTGATTTTCGAGACGCGCAGTTCGTCGGCGCCGGTGGCCTTGCCCTTCTTGATCACGGTGGCGTAGATATCGTGCGATACCGCCGACGCGCCGGACAGGGTCAGGCCCGCAACCACCGCCAGGATGGTGGCAAATGCCACGGCCGAAATGAAGCCGAGGAAGACGTCGCCGCCCACGGCCTTGGCCAGGTGAACCGCTGCCATGTTGTTACCGCCCAGGAGCTTGCCGGCGGCATCCTTGAATTCCGGATTGGTGCCGACCAAAACGATGGCGCCGAAACCGATGATGAAGGTCAGCACGTAGAAGTAGCCGATCCAGGTCGTGGCCCACAGGACCGATTTGCGTGCTTCTTTCGCGTTCGGGACGGTGAAGAAACGCATCAGGATGTGCGGCAGGCCGGCGGTACCGAACATCAGCGCCATACCGAACGAGATCGCCGAAATTGGATCCTTGATGAACGTGCCCGGGCCCATGATGGCGTCCTTGTTGGCGTGGACTTCCACGGCCTTGGCAAACAGTTTTTCAGGGCTGAAGCTGAACTGCGCCAGCACGGCCAGCGCCATGAAGCTCGCACCGCCCAGCAGCATCACGGCCTTGATGATCTGCACCCAGGTGGTGGCGGTCATGCCGCCGAACAGCACGTAAATCATCATCAAGGTACCAACCAGCACGACCGCGATCCAGTATTCGAGGCCGAACAGCAGCTTGATCAACTGGCCGGCGCCGACCATCTGCGCGATCAGGTAGAACGCCACCACCACCAGCGTGCCGGAAGCGGCGAAAATGCGGATCGGCTTTTGCGCGAAGCGGTAAGCGGCAACGTCGGCAAAGGTGAAGCGGCCCAGGTTGCGCAGGCGCTCTGCCATCAGGAACGTGATGACGGGCCAGCCGACCAGGAAGCCGATGGCGTAGATCAGGCCATCGTAGCCGTTCAGGAACACGGCGGCGGAAATACCGAGGAACGATGCTGCCGACATGAAGTCGCCGGCAATCGCCAGACCGTTCTGGAAACCGGTAATGCCGCCACCGGCGGTATAGAAGTCGGCGGCCGACTTGGTCTTGGCGGCAGCCCACTTGGTGACCCACAGCGTGAACAGCACGAACACGCCGAACATGGCAATCGCGGTCCAGTTGGTGGCCTGCTTGGTGGCCTGGCCCAAGTCGCCGCCGGCGGCGTACACGACGCCGCTGACTGCGGCGCCGATCAGTGCGGAAGCGACGACCGCCAGTTGACGGTTCGAGGCGCTCATGCTTTCACCCGTGCGGCGATGGCGGTGGTGAGATCGTCGTATTCGCGGTTGGCGCGACGCACGTAGATGCCGGTGATGATGACGGTGAAGACGATCACGAACAGGCCGATCGGCATGCCCCACGTCATCACGCCGTCGCCGGTTTTGGCAGCCAGCAGTTCTTTGTCGAACGCGATCAGGAGGATGTAGCCGTAATAGACCACCATCATCAGCGCGGTCAGTATCCAGCCGAACCGGGAACGCGCCTTGACCAGCTTATGGTAATTGGGGTCGGCTTTGATTTTTTGAACCAAATCGTCTTGCATCATCTGTCTCCATTTATTGAGGAACCTGCCCATTTAGCTGAGCTTGAACCCACAATAAGCTGCGAGACTTACCGCTGGCTTACACGCACTGTTATTACTTACGCCCTCACCCATCCTTCCATCAGGATGCGCGCGCTGCGGCTCATCACCGCTTTCACCACGCTCCACTCGCCATTTTTTTGCACCGCAGCGGCGCCCACGCGCAGGGTGCCCGACGGATGGCCGAAGCGCACGGCAGCGCGCTCGCCGCCGCCGGCCGCCAGGTTGACCAGCGTGCCGGGAATGGCGGCCGCCGCGCCGATGGCCACGGCGGCTGTGCCCATCATGGCGTGGTGCAGTTTGCCCATCGAAAGCGCGCGCACCAGCAGGTCGATGTCGCCTGCGTCCACCTGCCTGCCGCTCGACGCCGTGTACGACACCGGCGGCGCCACGAAGGCCACCTTGGGCGTGTGCTGGCGTTGTGCGGCCTGTTCCAGGGTTTGCACCAGGCCCATGCGCACGGCGCCGTGCGCGCGGATGGTTTCGAACATGGCCAGCGCGCGCGCATCGCCATTGATCGCGTCCTGCAGTTCGGTGCCGGTGCAGCCCACCGCCTGCGCCTCGATGAAGATGGTGGGGATGCCGGCGTTGATCATGGTGGCGCGCAGCGTGCCGATGCCGGGCACCTCGAGGTCGTCGATCACGCGCCCGGTGGGGAACATGGCGCTATTGGTGCTATTGGTGCTATTGGCGCCGCTGCCCTCCTCGTCCGCTGCCGGGTCGAGGAATTCGAGCACCACTTCCGCCGCCGGGAAGGTCACGCCATCGAGTTCGAAGTCGCCCAGCTCCTGCACCTGCCCTGCCGTCATCGGAATATGGGCGATGATGGTCTTGCCGATATTGGCCTGCCAGATGCGCACCACGGCCACGCCATCGTGCGGCACCCGTGCGGCATCGACCAGGCCTGACTGAATCGCAAATGCACCCACGGCGGCCGACAGGTTGCCGCAATTGCCGCTCCAGTCCACGAACGGCCGGTCGATGGCGACCTGGCCGAACAGGTAGTCAACGTCGTGATCCGGCCTGGTCGCCGGCGCTACGATCACGGCCTTGCTGGTGCTCGACGTGCCGTTGCCCATGCCGTCGATCTGCTTGCCGTAGGGGTCGGGGCTGCCGATCACGCGCAGCAGCAGCGCGTCGCGCGCCGCGCCCGGGGTTTGCGCGTCAAGCGGCAGGTCTTGCAGGCGGAAGAACACGCCCTTGCTGGTACCGCCACGCATATAGGTGGCGGGAATCTTCGTCTGTTGGTTCATCATGCGGCCTATGCTGTTTTATGCTGTTTTATGCTGTTGCAGGAAGTCCTGGGCAAAGCGCTGCAGCACGCCGCCCGCTTCGTAGATCGACACTTCTTCCTGGGTGTCGAGCCGGCAGATCACCGGCGTTTCCACCCGCTCTCCGTTGCGACGGTGAATCACCAGCGTGAGCATGGCGCGCGGCGTACGTTCACCCACCACGTCGTAGGTTTCGGTACCGTCCAGCGCCAGCGTCAGGCGATTGACGCCGGGCGTGAATTCCAGCGGCAGCACGCCCATGCCCACCAGGTTGGTGCGGTGGATGCGCTCGAAGCCTTCGGCGGCAATCGCTTCCACGCCGGCCAGGCGCACGCCCTTGGCGGCCCAGTCGCGCGAGGAACCCTGGCCATAGTCGGCGCCAGCCACCACGATCAGCGGCTGCTTGCGCTCCATGTAGGTCTCAATGGCTTCCCACATGCGCGTGACCGTGCCTTCCGGCTCCACGCGCGCCAGCGAACCGGCCATGACCTTGCCGTCCGCGCCGCGCACCATCTCGTTTTTCAGGGTGGGGTTGGCGAACGTGGCGCGCTGCGCGGTCAGGTGGTCGCCGCGATGGGTGGCGTACGAATTGAAGTCCTCTTCCGGCAAACCCATTCTGGCCAGGTACTCGCCCGCCGCGCTGTCGGCCATGATGGCGTTCGACGGCGACAGGTGGTCAGTGGTGATGTTATCGCCGAGCAGCGCCAGCGGACGCATGCCGGTGAGCGACCGGGCGCCCGCCAGCGCGCCTTCCCAGTACGGCGGGCGGCGGATGTAGGTCGTTTGCGGGCGCCAGTCGTACAGCGGACTCACTGCCACGCCGTCGTCAGCTTCGCGCGCGAACATCGGGATGTACACCTTGCGGAACTGTTCGGGTTTCACACTGGCCGCGACCACGGCGTCGATCTCGGCGTCCGACGGCCAGATGTCGGCCAGTTTGACCGGACAGCCGGCGGCATCCACGCCCAGCACGTCCTTTTCGATATCGAAGCGGATGGTGCCGGCAATCGCATACGCCACCACCAGCGGCGGCGAGGCCAAAAAGGCCTGCTTGGCATACGGGTGGATGCGGCCATCGAAATTGCGGTTGCCCGACAGGACGGCGGTGGCATACAAATCGCGCGCGATGACTTCCTGCTGGATCACGGGATCGAGCGCGCCGGACATGCCATTGCACGACGTGCAGGCGTAGGCCACCACGCCAAAGCCCAGTCGTTCCAGCTCGGGCATCAGGCCCGCTGCTTCCAGGTACAACGTGACGGTCTTGGAACCGGGCGCCAGCGAGGACTTGACCCATGGTTTGCGCGTCAGGCCGCGCGCGTTGGCATTGCGGGCCAGCAGGCCGGCGGCAATCATGTTGCGCGGGTTGTTGGTGTTGGTGCAGCTGGTAATGGCCGCGATGATACAGGCGCCATCGGGCATCAGGCCCGGTTCGTTTTCCACCACGCCGCTGATGCCGCGTGCTGCAAGTTCCGACGTCGGCACGCGGCTGTGCGGGTTCGATGGTCCGGCGATATTGCGCACCACCGACGACAGGTCGAACGTCAGTACGCGCTCGTATCGCGCGGTGGCCAGCGCGTCGGCCCACAGGCCGGCCTCTTTCGCATAGGTTTCCACCAGCTTGACGGTTTCCTCGTCGCGACCGGTCAGGCGCAGGTACTTGATGGTCTGCTCGTCGATGTAGAACATGGCGGCGGTCGAACCATATTCGGGCGCCATGTTGGAGATGGTGGCGCGGTCGCCCAGCGTGAGGTGGGCAGCCCCTTCGCCGTAGAACTCCAGGTACGACGACACCACTTTTTGCTGGCGCAGGAATTCGGTCAGCGCCAGCACGGTGTCGGTGGCGGTAATGCCGGGTCCCGGTTTGCCGGTCAGTTCCACGCCGATGATGTCGGGCAGGCGCATCCACGAGGCGCGGCCCAGCATCACGCTTTCCGCTTCCAGGCCACCCACGCCGATGGCGATCACGCCCAGCGCATCGACCATCGGCGTGTGCGAGTCGGTGCCGACCAGGGTATCGGGAAAGGCCACGCCGTCCTGCGCCTGGATCACCGGCGACATGCGTTCGAGGTTGATCTGGTGCAGGATGCCGTTACCGGGCGGGATCACATCGACATTCTTGAATGCCTTCTTGGTCCAGTCGATGAAGTCGAACCGGTCCTCGTTGCGGCGGTCCTCGATGGCGCGGTTCTTGGTAAAGGCATCGGGATCGAAGCCGCCGCACTCCACCGCCAGCGAATGGTCCACCACCAGTTGGGTGGGCACCACCGGGTTGACCAGCGCCGGATCGCCGCCCTGCAGGGCAATGGCGTCGCGCAGGCCGGCCAGGTCCACCAGCGCGGTCTGACCGAGGATGTCGTGGCAGACCACGCGCGCCGGGAACCACGGGAAGTCGAGATCGCGCCGGCGTTCGATCAGTTGCGACAGCGAGGCATCGAGCGTGGCGGGATCGCAGCGGCGCACCATGTTTTCAGCCAGCACGCGCGAGGTATAAGGCAACCCGGCCCAGGCGCCCGGTTCGATCGCATCGACGGCAGCGCGCGCGTCGAAGTAGTCGAGCGTGGTGCCGGGCAGCGGTTTGCGGTATTGCGTGTTCATTGGCGTAGTCATTACGAACGGTCCTTGATCGGTACGAATTGCAGGTCTTCCGGGCCGACGTAGTTGGCGCTGGGGCGAATGATCTTGTTGTCGATGCGCTGCTCGATCACGTGCGCGGCCCAGCCGGACGTGCGCGAAATGACGAACAGCGGCGTGAACATCGCGGTGGGCACGCCCATCATGTGGTACGACACGGCCGAGAACCAGTCCAGGTTGGGGAACATTTTTTTCACGTCCCACATCACGGTTTCGAGCCGCTCGGCAATGTCGAACATTTTCATCGAGCCGCCGTCCTGCGACAGTTGGCGCGCCACCTCCTTGATGACCACGTTGCGCGGATCGGAAATCGTGTACACAGGGTGGCCGAAGCCGATCACCACTTCCTTGTTGGCCACGCGGTTGCGGATGTCGGCTTCCGCTTCGTCGGCGTTTTCGTAGCGCTTCTGGATCTCGAACGCGAACTCGTTGGCGCCGCCGTGCTTGGGACCGCGCAGTGCGCCGATGGCGCCGGTGATCGCCGAGTGCATGTCCGAACCCGTGCCCGCGATCACGCGACCGGTAAAGGTGGACGCGTTGAATTCGTGTTCGGCGTACAGGATCAGTGACGTGTGCATGGCGCGCACCCAGCTCGCGGGCGGCTTGAAGCCGTGCAGCAGGTGCAGGAAGTGACCGCCGATCGAATCGTCGTCGGTTTCCACGTCGATGCGCTTGCCGTTATGGCTGTAGTGGTACCAGTACAGCAGCATCGAGCCGAACGACGCCATCAGACGGTCGGCGATGTCGCGCGCACCGGGCACATTGTGGTCGTCCTTTTCCGGCAGCACGCAGCCGAGCACCGAGGCGCCGGTGCGCATCACGTCCATCGGGTGGGCGGCGGCCGGCAAGGCTTCCAGCGCGGACTTGACAGCCTGCGGCAGGCCGCGCAGCGAACGCAGTTTGGCCTTGTAGCCGCGCAGCTCGCCGTCGTTGGGCAGCTTGCCGTGCACCAGCAGGTAGGCGATTTCCTCGAACTCGCTGGTGGTGGCCAGGTCGAGGATGTCGTAACCGCGGTAGTGCAGGTCATTGCCGGTCTTGCCGACGGAGCACAGCGCGGTATTCCCGGCCGCCACGCCGGACAGGGCGACGGATTTTTTCGGTTTGAAGGTGGTGGTGGTGTCGGTCATGGTGGTCTCCGTTATTTTTTCTGGGCCGCATTTTGAGCTGCAAACAAGGCATCGAGCTTCTGTTCGAAGCTATGGTAATTGATCCGTTCATACAGCTCGGCGCGCGTCTGCATGGTATCGAGCACATTTTGCTGGGTGCCGTCGCGGCGGATCGCGCCATACACATTTTCAGCCGCCTTGTTCATGGCGCGGAACGCGGACAGCGGATAGAGCACCAGGCCCACGTCGGCGTCGCGCAACTCGTCCACCGTGAACAGCGGCGTGGAACCGAATTCGGTGATATTGGCCAGCACCGGCACTTTTACGGCGGCGGCGAACTGCTTGTACATCTCGAGGCTGATCATCGCCTCCGGGAAGATCATGTCGGCGCCAGCCTCCACGCACGCCACCGCGCGGGCGATCGCCGCGTCCAGCCCTTCGACCGCCAGCGCGTCGGTGCGGGCCATGATCACGAACTGGTCGTCGGTGCGCGCATCGACAGCGGCGCTGACGCGATCGACCATCTCCTGCTGCGAGACGATTTCCTTGCCGGGGCGGTGGCCGCAGCGCTTGGCGCCCACCTGGTCTTCGATATGCATGGCGGCGGCGCCGGCCTTGATCATGGTCTTGACCGTGCGCGCGACATTGAAGGCCGAGGCGCCGAAACCGGTATCGGCATCGACCAGCAGCGGCAGGTCGCACACGTCGGTGATGCGGCGGATGTCGGTAAGCACGTCATCCAGGCTCGAGATGCCCAGGTCGGGCAAGCCGAGCGAGCCGGCCGCCACGCCGCCGCCCGACAGATAGATGGCGCGGAAACCGGCGCGCTTGGCCAGCAAGGCGTGATTGGCGTTGATGGCGCCGACAACCTGTAACGGCGATTCTTCTTGGACGGCCTGGCGGAATGCGGCGCCTGCGGAATAACTCATGGGTGACCTTTCAATGTTGCGGTAAAGTTAGGCGGTAGTTTGCAAACGCCGTGCCACCCGTGACCTCCTTTAAAATCAATCACTTGCTAATTTTAGATGTTGCACTATTGTTTCATTTTGAAACATCGAAACAACTGCACTACAATTGAAACATGCGCCCCCCTCCTTCCCTGCCGCTCGATCCTGACGACAAACCGGTCATCTGGACCGTTTCCGTCTCGCGCCTGTCTGATGTGTTTCGTCACATCACGCTCGAATACGACAACCGCGCCACCATCGAACAAATCCATCTCGGCTTCGACGACGCCGTGCGCCATATCCGCGCGCGCCTGGCCACCGAGCGCTGCGACGCCGTCATTGCGGCGGGCTCCAACGCCGCCTACCTGAGAAGCCGGCTGTCGGTGCCGGTGGTCGTGGCCCGCTTCAGCGGCTTCGACGTGATGCAGGCGCTGGCGCGGGCGCGGCGCGTGTCCCCGCACGTGGGCATCGTCACCTACCAGGAGCGGCTGCAGGAGCTGGCCGAATTCACCACCACCTTCGACATCGACGTGGCACAGCGCACGTACGTGACCGAGGAAGACGCGCGCGACCAGGTCAACGATTTAAAGGCCGCCGGCATCAAGGCCATCGTCGGCGCAGGCCGCATCACCGACCTGGCCGAAGAGGCGGGGCTGACGGGCGTGTTCGTGTATTCGGCGGCGTCGGTGCGCCATGCGTTCGACGATGCGCTGGAACTGGCGCGCCTGACCCAACTTGAAATGGACCGGGGCCGGGGTCGCGCACGCGGCGCCACCACGGGCGCTGGGGCCGACACACTGCGCGCCCGCCACGGCATTACCGACTTGCGCGGCGAATCGGCCGACATGGAAGCTGTGCGCCAGTCGGTGGTGCTGTATGCGAAATCCCCGGCCACAGTGCTGATACAGGGCGAGACTGGCAGCGGCAAGGAACTGGCTG
Organism: Duganella sp. FT27W; assembly: GCF_009295655.1. Lineage (NCBI taxonomy): Bacteria > Pseudomonadati > Pseudomonadota > Betaproteobacteria > Burkholderiales > Oxalobacteraceae > Duganella > Duganella sp. FT27W. Next base: position 799,046 of record NZ_WHIV01000005.1, on the reverse strand, counting down.
CGCAGGCGATCCACAACGAGGGGCCGCGCAGCCTGGGCCAGAACCGGCCGTTCGTGGCGGTGAACTGCGGCGCCATCGCCGAGTCGCTGCTCGAATCGGAACTATTCGGCCACGAAGACGGCGCGTTTACCGGCGCGCGCCGGGGCGGCCACGCCGGCCTGTTCGAGGCGGCCAACCACGGCACCCTGTTCCTCGACGAGATCGGCGAGATGCCGCTGACGCTGCAAACCCGGCTGCTGCGGGTGCTGGAAGAACGGCAGGTGGTGCGAGTAGGCGGCACCCGGCCCATCGCCGTTGCCGTGCGCATCATCAGCGCCACCCACTGCGATCTCGAGCAGCGCATGCGCGACGGCCGCTTCCGCGCCGACCTGTTCTACCGGCTGGCGGTGCTGCGCCTGGCGCTGCCGCCGCTGCGCGCGCGGCCCGGCGACGTGGCGGCGCTGGCCGAGTGGTCGCTCAAGCATGCGCTGGCGTCGCTCGGCGCCAGGCCGCACCCCAACCTGCGCGCCGAGATGGCGGCGTGCGCGCCGCTGCTGCAAGCGTACGCCTGGCCCGGCAATATGCGCGAACTGCGCAACGTGGCTGAGCGCCTGGCGCTGTTCCTGGCGGCCGAGCCACTGCAGGCGCTCACGCCCGCGTTCATTGCTGGCGTGGCGCCGGAGCTGGCAGGCCATGGCGGTATTGGCGCCGGTGTTGACGCTGATGTTGGCAACACCGGCGCGGATGGCCCTGCCGCCGGCGCCACTGCATCGTCGCTCAGCATCGGCCGAGCGCACCGCGAGACGGCAAGCACGGCAGAGGTGCTGGCCCGCTTTGGCGGCCGGCGCGACGCGGCCGCCAATTACCTGGGCATCAGCCGCACCACGCTGTGGCGCCGGTTGCGTGCGGAGGACGGCGATCAAACCGTCACGCCTTAAAAGCGTCACGCCGTTCATCACCTGCCAGCGACCGCTCATCCACCAGCACTCGCCGCCCGTGAACCCCACCGCTAACATGGCCACACCTACCCACCACGGAGAAACGCCATGTCCTTCCCCCGCATCGTTGCCGCCATCGCCGCCGGCTTGCTGTTCGCCTCATCCGCCATCGCGGCCCCCGCCTTCAAGGTCGAGGTGACCGGCAATACCAGCGGCGCACCGATGATCCTGATCCCGGGCCTGGCATCGTCGGGCGCGGTGTGGGACGGCACGGTCCAGCGCTATTGCGGCGCGCGCCGCTGCCACGTGCTGACCCTGGCCGGCTTTGCCGGCGTACCGGCCATCGACGGCCCGCTGCTGGCCACCGCCGAACAGCAGCTGAGCGAGTACATCGCCGCCAACAAACTGGCGCAACCGGTCATCGTCGGCCACAGCCTCGGTGGCTTCCTGGCGCTGAAACTGGCCGCCGACCACCCGGAACAGGTGGGACGGCTGGTGATTGTTGACAGCCTGCCGGCACTGGCCGCGGTGCAGATGCCCAGCATTACCAGCGCACAGATGAAGGAAATGGCGGCCGGCATGCGCGTCCGCATGCTGGGCATGGATGCCGCCGCCCACCAGGCCGGCCAGCTGCAAACCCTTCGCACCATGATCACCGGTGAAGCTGACGTGCAGCGCGCCCTGGCGTGGGGCCTGGAGTCGGACCGCACCACCGTCGCCAATGCCATGGCGGACCTGATGGGACAGGATCTGCGCCAGAACATCGCCCGCATCAAGGCGCCCACGCTGGTCATGGGCAGCTGGATCGCCTATAAAAACTTCGGTACCCGCGAGCAGTTTCTGCAGACCTACCAGGACCAGTACCGCCAGTTGCCAGGCGTGACAATCGAGATGGCGGACAACGCCCGCCACTTCATCATGCTCGACGACCCGGACTGGATGTATGATCGCATCGACCAGTTCCTGAAATGATCTCACCGTAAATCCTCGTGACCGAACGCCGCCCTCTGCCCGCCCGCCTGCCCTGGTACTGGATCTTCCAGCTGGCCGGCTGGAACTTTCTGCCGCTGCTGATGGTGGCGATGACGCCCAGCGCCGAACGGACACTGGCAGCGATCGCGATTGGCTACTGGGGCGTGGCGGGCGGCCTGCTGATTTCCCACCTGTGGCGCCGGTTCCTCAAGCGGCGCATTGCAAACCGCGTGCGCGTATCGTGGAAAACCATCGCCATCGCTTTGCCCTTGCTCAGCGCCGTACATACGGCGATACAAACGGTCGGCTATTTCGTCATCAAGCCGTTCGGCGAGATACATGGCGCCGGCTGGCTGCCGGGGGCGCTGCTGTTCTGGTGGGGCGTGTACCTGGTCTGGACCATTTTTTACATGCTGGTTGCCTACCTGCGCCGCAATGCCCGGCTCGAAGCGGAAGCGCTGCAACTGCAACTGAGCGCGAAAGAAGCCGAACTGCGCGCCTTGCAGGCGCAGGTCAATCCGCACTTTTTCTTCAACAGCATGAACAGCGTGCGTGCGCTGGTGTACCAGGACCAGGACGCGGCCGCGCAAATGATCGACCAGCTGGCCAGCGTGATGCGCTACGCGCTGCAATCGGGCCACCACGACACCGTGCCGCTGGCGGCAGAAATCGAAGCGGTGCAAGCCTACCTGGCGATCGAGAAAATCCGCTTCGAGGAGCGGCTGCGCATCGCCATCGATATCGGTCCGGGCATGGACGCGGTGCGCATTCCGCCCATGACCTTGCAAACGCTGGTGGAAAACGCCGTCAAGTACGGCGTGGAGGCCAGTCCCACCGGCAGCGACATCCGCATCCGCGCGTGGCGCGACACCGACCAGGCAGTGCGCATCGACATCGCCAACCATGGCGCGCTGGCGCCGTTCACCGATTCCACCCGGGTGGGGCTGGCCAACACGCGCCAGCGGCTGGCGTTGATACTGGGCGCCGGCGCCCGGCTCGACCTGACCGAAGACGGTGGCTGGGTGCGCGCCACCATGACCGTGCCGGAGCTGCCATGATGCAAACCATGCGGGTACTGCTGATCGATGACGAGCGCCTGGCGCGTGCCGAATTGCGGCGCCTGCTGGCGACGCACCCGTACGTGGACATCGTCGGCGAAGCAGCCAACGCCGCCGACGGCATGCAGCAGATCGCCGCGTTAAAACCCGACCTGGTGTTCCTCGACGTGCAAATGCCGGGCGGTAGCGGTTTCGACATGCTGGCCGCCCTCGACGCCGCGCCGCAGGTGATTTTTACCACCGCCTTCGACCGCTACGCCTTGCAGGCGTTCGAAGTCAACGCGCTCGACTACCTGCAAAAGCCGATCCAGCCGGCGCGCATGGCGGCGGCGCTGCAGCGCTGCGCGGCGCAACGCTTTACCGATGTGCTGCCGGCAGCCACACCCGCCGCCATGCCCCAAAAACTGTTCATCAAGGACGGCGAACGTTGCTGGTTCGTCGCCCTCGACGACATCCGCCTGTTCGAGTCCGAGGGTAATTACACGCGCGCCTATTTCGACATGCACCAGCCGCTGATGCTGCGCTCCCTGAGCCAGCTCGAAGAACGGCTCGATCCGCAAAGGTTTTTCCGCGCCAGCCGCCGCCACATCGTCAATCTCGGCTTCGTCGAGCGGGTGGTGTCCAATGACGCGGGCGGGCTGGATCTGACGCTGCGCGATGGCGCGGAGATCGAAGTGTCGCGCCGCCGCGCCGCCCAGTTCCGTAGCCTGACCAATTTCTGATGGCGCTCAGGCGCGCAGCGCATCCGCTGGCGCCATGCGCATGGCCACGCGCGCCTGCCGCGCTATTGCCAGCAGCGCCACCATGACAGTCATTGCCAGCGACAGCAGCAAGGTCCAGTAGCCGCCCGGTGCATGCGCCACGTAGCCGGCCAGGTAGCGCTGGATGGCCAGTGCCGCCAGCGGCAAGCCGACGATGGCGGCTACCAGCACCAGCACACCCGTGTCGCGCACTACCAGCAGAGCGATATCGCGGCTACGCGCGCCGTGCAGCTTGCGCAGCACGATCTCCCTGGCGCGGCGCTGCACGGTGGTAGCCGACAACACGTAGGTGCCGAAGGCGGCAATCGCCAGCGCGATGGCGGTGGCAATGACCAGCAGCGTGGACAAGCGCGATTCGTCGGCGTAGTTCGCCGCCAGGATAGCGCCGGCGCGCTCGGTATGCATGATCGCATCGGGGAAGTAGCGCGGCCACAGGTCGCGCACCAGCGCTTCCACCTGCGCGGCCGGTGCCGATGCGCGCACACTCAGCGCCACGCCCGCCGTCCATAACTCGTAGGCGGTGGCGCGCGGCGCCTCGCGCAGCGTATGGAAATGCAGGTCGGGCGCGATGCCCACCACGCGCTTGCGCACGACCTTGCCGTCGAAGCCGGTAAACAGCACCACCTGCCCAACCGCCGCCTGCGGCGAGGCAAAGCCAAGGTCGCGGGTGGCAATCGCGTTGAGCACCACCGGCACGGGATCGTCTTCCTTGTCCAGCGCCGCCTGGAACAGCCGTCCGGCTTCGGGCGCGATGCGATACAGCTCGAAGAAATTGGCGCTCACGCCTTTCATTTCCATGCCAGCACCAGGGCCGCCCTCACGCCGCAGTTCGCGCGTCCACGCCTGGTCGAGCCGTCCCACCGGGTCTTCCGAAATGGCGATGCCCTGCACGCCCGGCTGCGCGGCCAGCGCGGTCATGAACGCGCGCGCGGGCGCGCTGTCACGCACCGGCGCCGGCAGATCGACAATGACGAACGGTGCCGGATCGAAGCCCGGCGAGGCGCGCAGCGCGAACGCGGTCTGCCAGGCCACGGCGGCGGTCACGCTCACAAAGCCCATGGCGATTGCCACCTGCCCGATAGTCAGCGCGCGGCGCCAGCGCATGCCGGCCATCGATTCGCTGTCCCCACGTCCCGCCAGCACCTGCGTGGGCAGCACGCGCACCGCGATCCACGCCGGGTACAGCGCCGTCGCCACGCCCAGCAAGGCGCCCAGCGCCAGCGCGGCGGCGATGTGCGGCAGCGACAGCAGGCCCTCGAGATCGCGGTTCATCAGCAGCGAGAACTGCGGCAGCGCCAGCCACGCCAGCACCAGTCCCAGCACGGTGGCCACCACGGACACCGCCACCGATTCCACCACGAAGTGCAGCACCAGGCGGCGCGCACTGGCACCGAGTACCTTGCGCACCGCCACCTCGCGCTGGCGGCGCAGCACGCGAATGGTAGCCAGGTTGACGTAATTGATGGCTGCCAGCGCCAGCACCAGCAACGCGATGGCGGCCAGCGCGGCAACCACCGCCGGGTTGGCGCGGCTGCCGGGCTTGAACACGCGGTTGCCTTGCACCTGGTGGTCGAAGTAGGCGTGGCGCAGCGGCGTGACGCCGATGTCCATGATCTTGCGCGTTCCCAGCCGCGCCAGCGTTTCGGGCGGCACATTGCGCAGGCTGGGTGCGCGATCGACCGCCTGCTGCAACGCCGCGACGATGGCCGGCAGCGCAGCCTCGGACGTCACCCGCAGCAGCACCTTGCCCATCCAGCCCTGCTGGCCGGTCAGCAGTTCGTCGCGCACCATCGGGTCGGTGAGCGTGGAATTCGCGCCCAGCAGCGAGTCGAACGGGATCGTGGTGGTCGGTGGCGGCGTGCGCACGACCGCGCCCACGCGCACCGTCTTGCCTTCGGCCTGCATGGTGCGGCCCACGGCGTCGGTGGTGCCGAACAGCCGCTGCGCGGTGGCCTGGGTGAGCACCACCGCATCCGGTTGCGCGAGCGCCTGGTGCAGGTCGCCCTGCACCGCCTGCAATCCCAGCATGTCGGCAAACCCGGGCAGCACCAGCAGTCCCTGCAAGTGGTGGCGATGCTCGCCGATGCGCACCACCAGCGGCGTGGTCTCGGGGCGCGACGGGAAGAACACGGTGGCGTCCACCACCCCGGGCGTTGCCAGGGCGGTCTGGCGCAGGAAGGCCGGCGCCACATCGTGCAGCGGCGACTGCGGATCGACGTTGTAGCGCTGCGTAACCACGACCATCTGGTCGGCGTTCGGCACGTGCGCATCGTATTGCAGCGAATAGCGGACATACCCGAGCAGCAGGATGCAGGTGCACAAGCCGACGGCCAGGCCGAGGATCACGACCAGCGAGTAGCCGGGTTCGTGCAGCAAGGTGCGCCAGCCGATGCGGAAGTCCTGGAGTTTCATTGAATATCCTGAAGTGGTGATGCCGTGACATTGCAACTAGCGTGCCACGGCACTTTCCGCGCCGGGAATCGCGCATTCAGCAGCGGCTGTTCATAGTCGAACACCGGCGCTGTCCGCTTTCGCACACCTTACTTCAATGCGGGGATCTTCTGCGGCGTATAGGGCTGCACCGGCTGCGCCTTGAGCTTTTTCGCCAGCAGGTCCAGCGCCACTTCCAGCTGGCGATCCTGGCCGGTGAAGGTGGCATGCGGCAGGTTGTCCACTTCCACGTCCGGCGTCACACCCACGCCTTCGATCAGCCAGTGGCCGTCGGCCGTATTGAACTGGCCGTTCTGCGCCACCCGTGCCATGCCGTCGTCGCTCAGGCGATTGTTATCGCTGAGCCACACGCCGGCGCCGGCAGTGCGCATGCCCACCAGCGGGGCCAGGCCCAGCGCCTTGACGCCCGCGGCAAAGGTCTCGCCGTCGGAATACGTCAGCTGGTCGATCAGCACCACCAGGTGGCCGCGGAACGTGGTCTGCATGTTCGGAGCGGGCTGGCTGCCCGGCGACGACCAGAAGGCCCACGCCTTGCGCAGCAGTTTTTCGATGATCCAGCTGTCGATATTGCCGCCGTTATTGCGGCGCACGTCGATGATCAGGCCCTCGCGGTTGACGTTGGCGTAGAAGTCGCGTGCGAACGAGGCGATGTCGCGCGCGCCCATGGCGCGCAGGTGCAGGTAGCCGATACGTCCGCCGGACGCCGCCTCCACCTGGCGTGCGCGGCTCTGTTCCCAGTCGCTGTAGCGCAGCGCCGCCTGTTTGGTCATATCCACGGGCAGCACGATCACCGGCCGGCTGCGGTTGTTCTTGTCCTTGACCTGCAAGAGCACCTGCTTGCCGGCCTGGTTGAGCAGCAGGTCGGCGATGTCGCGCGCTTCGCTGGCCGGCTTGCCGTTGACGGCGGTGATGATCTCGCCCTCCTTGATGTCCACGCCGGCCTGCGCCAAAGGTCCGCGCTCGGACGGCAGTTCCGGTTCGCTGCGGTAGATGTGATCGACCTGGTAGCCATCGGCAACGCGCGTGAACAGCGCGCCCAGGCCGGCCGGCGTGCCTTCCGGCGCCGAGCGGCGCAAGTCGCCGGGTCGGATCTGCGAGTGCAGCGCGCCCACTTCGCTCACCATCATGCCCAGGATATCGTTGAGTTCCGCGCGGTCGGTCACGCGCTCGACCAGCGGCGCATACTTCTGGCGCACGCCGGCCCAGTCCACGCCGCGCATATTGGCGTCGTAGAGGAAATCGCGGTGCATGCGCCAGGCGTCATTGAACATCTGCTTCCACTCCAGGCGCGGGTTGGACGTAAAACTCCAGTCGTCCACCTTGACCCTGGCCTTGGAGATATCGGCTGGCGCCTTGGCGCCCGCATCGACGATGATCATCTCGCCCGGCCCGGCGGCAAAGGTGCGATAGTAAACATGCTTTTTGTCCTGCGCCAGGTCGAACTCGCGCACGCCGCTGGCAAAGGTTTCCGGCTGCGGGCCGTTGGCGGCAATCGCCAGCGTTTTCAGGTTGGCCTTGCCGCCAGGCGCTTCGCTCTCGAGGTAGTACAGGCGCTTGTCGTCCATCGCCAGCGCGCGATAGTTCCCCGGCGCCAGCGGCACCTCGTACAGGCGGTCCTGCAAGCCGGCAAACACGATGGCCGGCAGTGTCTTGCCGGCGTTGGCCTTCGGCTTGGCGTCGGTGGTCTTGGAGACTTTTTCCACGGCTTTTTCTGCCGCTTTTTCAGCCGCCTGTTCAACCGCCTTGTCCTCGGTGCCGACCGCGCTCTTTTCGCCCGGCAGGCTCAGTTCATCGTCCGGCTTGAACGGGAAGCGGTTACCCGGCTGCAGCGCCAGCGCATACACGCCGGTGCGCTTGTCGAACACGGGGCCCATATTGCGGTCGCCCCACGGCGAACCGTTGGCCAGCGTGAAGTTGCGGGCCGAGAGGAAGTACAACCACTTGCCGTCCGACGAAAACACCGGCGCGCCGGACGTGAACCGGTCGCTGGTGACGAACGCCAGCTGTTTTGAAGCCAGGTTGTACAGGCCGATCTGCTCGCGCTGCTCGGTACTGGCGGCGCGCACGATGGCCAGGTTTTTACTATCCGCCGACCAGACGATTTCGTCGTGCTTGTCCACGCCCGCCTTGCCGGCGTCGTCGATCACGACATTGGTCTTGGTGGCCAGGTCCAGCAGCCAGAAGCGGCCCTTCTTGTCGGTGTGGCCCAGCCAGCGCCCGTCCGGCGACGGGTACAGTTGCCAGCGGTGACTGATGCCGTCTTTTGTGAGGCGTTCGCCCGGTCCCGAGCCATCGGCCGGGTACTTCCAGATTTCGTTTTCGCCGGTGGTATCGACGATGGCATACACCCAGCGCTCGTCGTGGCTGAATACCGCCTCGCGCGCCCGCGCACCTTCGGGAATGGCGATTTCCACGCGGCGCTGGGCGCCGGTGCCGGCCAGGCTCACGCGCCCGCGCGCAGTGAGCACCAGCCGCTCGCGCGTACCCGCCAGCTGGACGTTGGTCAGCTGCTCCAGCGGCGAGCGGATCTGGCGTACGCGCTGCTGGTCGAAGTCGGACACCAGGTCGATTGCCAGCGGGCGGTCGCTGGCCGACGCCAGGTCCAGCACGTGCACGTCGGCGCCCAGCTGGTAGGCGATACGGCCGTCGCCCAGCGCGGCGTTGCGCACATCCCATTCCTGGTGGCGCGTGTGCTGGCGCAGGTCGGCGCCAGCGGCCGTCATCGACCAGATGTTATCGGCGCCATCGCGGTCGCTGATGAAATACAGGCGACCCTGCCACCACATCGGCCTTTTGCTATTGCCGGCATCGGACGCCAGCAGTTGCACCGCCTCGGCCTTGCCATCGACATCGTAGCGCCACAGCTGCGCGTGCGCCCCGCCCCGGTAGTTCTTGACGTTGTCGTTGGTGAGCGCCAGGCCGTAGCGGGTGAAGTACAAAGTTTTGCCGGCGTCGTCGAGCACGGCGTCGTTGGCATCGGCCACGGCAAACACGCGGCGCGCCAGCGTGGTGGGCGTGACGGCTGCGACGATGCGGTGCGCCGACGGTCCCTTGCTGTCCTGGGTGCTGACCAGCACCTCGCCCTGCGCGGTCCAGCCCAGCACCGTCACGGCGCCATTTTCAAACGTGATGCGCCGTGGCAGGCCGCCAGCGAGCGGCATCACATAGGCTTCCTGCCCGCCTTCGTAGGCGCCGGTAAACGCCACCCAGCGGCCGTCGTGCGAGATGGCGGCGTTGGTTTCGGCAGCGGCGTGCGTGGTCAGGCGCTGGGCCGCGCCGCCCTGGGCGCCAGTCTTCCACAAGTCGCCTTCGGCGGTGAACACCACGGCGTCGCCACGGATGGCAGGGAATCGGTAGTAGGCGTCGGCGGCGTGGGCGCCGATCTGGGTGGCCAGCAGGCCGGTGGACAGCAACAGTTGCGACAGGCGGGACAGTTTCATGGAGACCAGGTTAAGTTGTCGGATTGAACGACAATTCTGGCACAGCTCGGGCTGCCGCAGGCAAAAATCGGGACGTAAAAAAACCCGCGCCACTTGCGTGGGCGGGTTTTTGTGCCAGCGTTGACGCTTAGTCCACTTCCACCGTTTCCGGTGACAGGGTGGGCGCCGCGTCCGGCGGTTCCGGGAACTCCAGCTTGACCACGTCCTTCTCGTCCAGGTCCACGGTGACCTTGCCGCCGGTGACCAGTCGGCCGAACAGCAGTTCGTCGGCCAGCGCTTTGCGGATCATGTCCTGGATCAGGCGCGCCATCGGGCGCGCGCCCATCAGCGGATCGAAGCCTTTCTTGCCGAGGAACTTGCGCAGCTTCTCGGTGAAGATCGCTTCGACCTTTTTCTCATGCAGCTGCTCTTCCAGCTGCATCAGGAATTTGTCCACCACGCGCAGGATGATTTCCTCGTCCAGCGCACGGAAGCTGATGATCGCGTCGATACGGTTGCGGAACTCCGGCGTGAACATGCGCTTGATGTCGCCCATCTCGTCGCCGGCCTGCTTGGAGTTGGTGAAGCCGATGGTGGCCTTTTGCAAACTCTCGGCGCCCGCGTTGGTGGTCATGATGATGATCACGTTGCGGAAGTCCGCCTTGCGGCCGTTGTTGTCGGTCAGCGTGCCATGGTCCATCACCTGCAGCAGGATGTTGAAAATGTCCGGGTGGGCTTTTTCAATTTCGTCCAGCAGCAGCACCGCGTGCGGCTTCTTGGTGATGGCTTCGGTGAGCAAACCGCCCTGGTCGAAACCGACGTAGCCCGGCGGCGCGCCGATCATGCGCGACACCGCGTGACGCTCCATGTACTCGGACATGTCGAAGCGGATCAGGTCGATGCCGAGGATGAACGCCAGCTGCTTGGCCACCTCGGTTTTACCCACGCCGGTCGGACCGGAGAACAGGAACGAACCAATCGGCTTGTCGGACTTGCCGAGGCCGGCGCGCGCCATCTTGATGGCCGACGCCAGCGCTTCGATCGCAGGATCCTGGCCGAACACCACGTTGCGCAGGTCGCGGTCGATGGTTTGCAGCTTGCTGCGATCGTCCTGGTTGACCGTTTGCGGCGGAATGCGCGCGATCTTGGCAATGATGTCCTCGATCTCGGTTTTGCCGATGGTTTTCTTCTGCTTCGATTTCGGCAGGATGCGTTGCGCCGCACCGGCTTCGTCGATCACGTCGATGGCCTTGTCGGGCAGATGGCGGTCGTTGATGAAGCGCGCTGCCAGTTCGGCCGCCGTAGACAGAGCCGACGACGTGTATTTGACGCCGTGGTGCTCCTCGAAGCGCGATTTTAGGCCACGCAGAATTTGCACGGTCTGCTCGACGGTCGGCTCGTTGACGTCCACTTTCTGGAAGCGGCGCGACAGCGCGTGGTCTTTTTCGAACACGCCGCGGAACTCGGTGTAGGTGGTCGCACCGATGCACTTGAGCTGACCATTGGCCAACGCCGGCTTGAGCAGGTTCGATGCATCGAGCGTGCCGCCCGACGCCGAACCGGCGCCGATGATGGTGTGGATCTCGTCGATGAACAGGATGCCGGCCGGGTTGTCCTTGAGCTGCTTGAGGACGGCCTTGAGGCGCTGTTCGAAATCGCCGCGATACTTGGTGCCGGCCAGCAGCGCGCCCATGTCCAGCGAATACACCACGGCGCTTTGCAGGATTTCAGGCACGTCGCCCTGGGTGATGCGGTAGGCCAGGCCTTCGGCAATCGCGGTTTTACCCACGCCGGCTTCGCCGACCAGCAGCGGATTGTTCTTGCGGCGACGGCACAGGATCTGGATCACGCGATCGACTTCCTCGTCGCGGCCGATCAGCGGATCGATCTTGCCTTCGGCAGCGGACTTGTTGAGGTTTTGCGTGAACTGGTCGAGCGGGCTTTCCTTCGGCTGGCCCTCGGCGCCCGGGGCACCCTCTTCCACGCCCTCGGACGCCTTGGCGGCATCCGATTGCTGGTCCTTGCGTACACCGTGCGAAATGAAATTGACCACGTCGAGACGGGTCACGCCCTGCTGGTGCAGGTAGTAGACGGCGTGCGAGTCCTTCTCGCCGAAGATGGCGACGAGCACGTTGGCGCCGGTCACTTCCTTCTTGCCGTTCGAAGCGGACTGCACGTGCATGATGGCACGCTGGATGACACGCTGGAAACCGAGCGTCGGCTGGGTATCGACTTCGCCGGTGCCAGGCACCGTCGGCGTATTATCGCCGATGAAGTTGGTCAAGGTCTTGCGCAGATCCTCGATGTTGACGGCACATGCGCGCAACACTTCGGCAGCCGATGGGTTGTCCAGCAGAGCGAGCAGCAAGTGCTCCACCGTGATGAATTCGTGCCGTGCCTGTCGTGCTTCGACAAACGCCATGTGCAAACTTACTTCCAATTCCTGCGCAATCATACTTCCTCCATCACGCATTGCAGGGGATGCCCCGCCTTGCGTGCGTGCGTTAAAACGAACTCCACTTTGGTACTGGCTATATCTTTTGAGAACACGCCGCACACTCCTTTGCCGTAGCGATGAACACTGAGCATTATTTGCGTGGCTGTTTCACGGTCTTTGTTGAAATACTCCTGGATGATGGCAACGACGAACTCCATGGGCGTGTAGTCGTCATTGAGCAGCGCCACCTGGAACAACGGTGGGGGTTTCAGCGCTTGCCGCTCCAGTAGGGTTTCGGTGTCATGCTTGGTTGCCATACGCTTATATTCTAATGCTTTCGGGGTTGATGCAATGTGCATTTCACCATGCACAACTAATTGTTTTCCATCTTACGCGTTTTCCTGACTTGCCGCAGATGGCGTCCGGTTTGTCAATTACAAGAGTTGCTTTTCAACCAATTCGATTAAAAGTAACAAAATGCCCATAAATCTTCTTGACTTTCAAATTTGGTCCGCTAACAATGCGTTATCGGCTCCGTGCAGAAATGTACATGTTGATAAGAAGTGAGGCGTGAGGAGGGGCAAGAAGCATCTTGCTTTTATGGCTCGTGTGATCAGTTTTAATTTTGAAAGTTCTTTTTATGGCAACAGGTACTGTTAAGTGGTTCAATGATTCCAAAGGTTTTGGCTTCATCACTCCAGATGACGGCGGCGAAGATTTGTTCGCGCACTTCTCCGCAATCAACATGAACGGTTTTAAGACCCTCAAAGAAGGTCAAAAAGTTCAATTCGAAGTCACGCAAGGCCCTAAAGGCAAGCAAGCTTCCAACATCCAGTCCACGTAATTTGGTGGCATCGATGTACAAAAACCCCGTCTGCGGGGTTTTTTTTCGCCCGTACTGCCGACCTCGCCCACAGCAAAGTGTTGTTGCGATCCGACGGTAGTCCACGCCCAGCACTGGCGCGGATCACGCCAGTGTCGCCAACTGTTCGAGCGTACCCGGGTATTTTTGCAGCAGGCGGATCAGCGTGGTGGCCTGCGCATTGGGCTTGGCGCGCCCCTGCTCCCAGTTTTCCAGCGTGCGCGCATTGACCCGCAGGTACATCGCAAATACCGGGCGCGACATCTTAAAGTCTTCACGCAGGGCGATTAATTGCGCGCCATCGACAGCCTCGAGGGCTGGAAGTTGAGGCGTGTGGGTGCGCAAGGTGAGCTTGCCCGCGCGCGACTGCGCCAGCGCGTCGAAGCCTTCCGTCAGTTCAGTAAAAATATCCCTGCTCATGATGTCGCTCTCGCTTGAAGTTCAGCATTTAACATGTGCCTGAGCACTTTTTTCTGCTCAGCGCTCAGATCGTCCTGTACGTCTTTGCCATACACGGTAAACAACCAGAATTGGCTGCCCTGAACCCAGTGGTAGTAGATGAGACGCAGTCCGCCGCGCTTGCCTTTTTGCCTGGACGAGTCGGCGAAGCGCACTTTGCGCAACCCTCCGGTTCCCTGTATCACAGCACCAGCATCCGGGTGCTGCAAAAGAAAACGCTGAAATTCGAGAAATTCCTCGTCATCAAAATACTGTGAACGATGGCGCTGGAACGATGGCAATTCGACGAAGCTTGCGTCCATGATATACGTTGATTGCGTACAGTTCAAGTTATCATACCGGGACTGGCCAAGCTATATCAACGTTCTCATCTTTGAATTGCGTTCTCACAAACAGAACGGGCGCCACCCTCTTTCGAAGATGACGCCCGCGCACTCCGGTGATTTGAACCCTACTCCATATTCTCGACCATCACCTCGCCAAAGCCCGAGCACGAGACCTGGGTGGCGCCGTCCATCAGGCGGGCGAAATCGTAGGTGACTTTTTTCGAGATGATCGAACGCTCCATGGCCTTGATGACCAGGTTGGCCGCCTCGGTCCAGCCCATGTGGCGCAACATCATTTCGGCCGACAGGATCAGCGAACCGGGGTTGACGTAATCCTTGCCGGCATACTTGGGCGCGGTGCCGTGGGTGGCTTCGAACATGGCCACCGAGTCGGACATATTGGCGCCCGGGGCGATGCCGATGCCGCCCACCTGGGCTGCCAGCGCGTCGGAGATGTAGTCGCCGTTCAGGTTCAGGGTGGCAATCACGCTGTACTCGGCCGGACGCAGCAGAATTTGTTGCAAGAATGCATCAGCGATCGAATCCTTGATGACGATGTCGCGGCCGGTCTTCGGGTTCTTGAATTTGCACCACGGACCGCCGTCGATCAGCTCGGCGCCGAATTCCTCGACCGCCACCTGGTAGGCCCAGTCACGGAAGCCACCCTCGGTGTACTTCATGATGTTGCCCTTGTGGACGATGGTCACCGAAGGCTTGTCGTTGTCGATGGCGTACTGCAACGCCTTGCGCACCAGGCGCTGCGTGCCTTCGATCGAGACCGGCTTGACGCCGATGCCCGAAGTTTCCGGGAAGCGGATCTTCTTGACGCCCATTTCCCTGACCAGGAAGTCGATCAGTTTTTTCGCGCCTTCCGAACCCTGCTCGTACTCGATGCCGGCATAGATGTCTTCGGAGTTTTCACGGAAGATCACCATCTGGGTTTTTTCCGGCTCCTTGACCGGCGACGGCACGCCGGGGAAGTAGCGCACCGGGCGCAGGCACACGTACAAGTCCAACTGCTGGCGCAGCGCCACGTTGAGCGAGCGGATGCCACCGCCTACCGGCGTGGTCAGCGGCCCCTTGATCGACACCACGTAGTCCTTGAGCACGGCCAGGGTTTCTTCGGGCAGCCAGACGTCGGGACCATACACGCGGGTCGATTTTTCGCCCGAGTAAATTTCCATCCAGTGGATCTTGCGGGCGCCGCCGTACGCCCTGGCGACAGCGGCATCGACCACCTTGATCATCACCGGCGTCACGTCGATGCCGGTACCATCGCCCTCGATGAAGGGGATGATCGGGTTATCTGGTACATTCAGGGAAAAATCGGCGTTGACGGTGATTTTCTGGCCGTCGGCGGGGACATTGATATGTTGGTACATCGCGTACTCCTAAATGGGCACCAGGGGACACCAGGCAAACAGCTACAATGCTGCTCCAGGATCAAGAAGCGCACTACTCTTCTATAAGACATAAGACACTGTTTCGCATTATGCACGACTATCATGCGAGGCGCTAGCCTACACCAATCCCACCCTCTACAGCATGGCCCTCATACTTTTTAACAAACCGTTCCAGGTCCTGTGCCAGTTCTCGCCGCAGGACGGCAAGGCCACCCTGGCCGATCATCTGACTATCCCCGACATCTACCCCGCCGGACGACTCGACTACGACAGCGAAGGCCTGATGCTGCTCACCGACGACGGCAAGCTGCAGCACGCCATCGCCCATCCCGACCACAAGGAAGCCAAGGTGTACCTGGTGCAGGTGGACGGCGTGCCCGACGCAGCCAGCCTGGCCAGGCTGCAGGCGCCGATCGACCTCGGCGACTTCACCACCCTGCCCTGCCAGGCCGTGCGCATCGCCGAACCCGAATGGCTGTGGCCGCGCAATCCGCCGATCCGCCAGCGCGCCGAGCAGCCCACCAGCTGGCTGGCGATCACGTTACAGGAAGGGAAGAACCGCCAGGTGCGGCGCATGACGGCAGCGGTGGGCTTGCCTACCTTGCGGCTGCTGCGCACGGCCATTGGCGGCATCTCGCTGGCCACGCATCCGCTGCTGCCGGGCGAGTGGATGGAAGTGTCTTCGAAGGATCTCAAGCCCTAGGAACCAGCTCCGGCCGCCGGCCGGAGCATAAACCGCCGCCCCATGCGAAAAAACCCGCGCCGGCCGAAGCCAGGCGGGTTTTTGCTGCTGCTATTCCCGAAGGGGGAATTAAGCGGCGGTTGCCAGTGCTTTGACAGCAGCGGCCAGACGGCTCTTGTGGCGAGCGGCCTTGTTTTTGTGGATGATCTTCTTGTCAGCGATGCTGTCGATGGTCGACACCGACTTCTGGAAGATTTCAGCAGCAGCGGCTTTGTCGCCAGCCTGGATTGCTTTACGAACTGCTTTGATTGCAGTGCGCAGGGTCGAACGCTGCGACGAGTTGTGCGCGTTTTGTTTAACTGCTTGACGAGCACGTTTGCGCGCTTGTGCGGTATTTGCCATGGAATTTCCTAAAATAAAGGTAGTTTGCAAACATTATCGTTTGCCAAACAGGTCGTTCGTGTGCCGAACCAAGTGAGTCAAACTGCTGCCTGCCAAACAATTATTGTCTGCATAACAGAATTCTGTACAGCCAGCGATTATAGCGATCTTTTCCGCCCGGAGCAACTATAATCATGCCCCATGAACTTGCTCAGAACCCTCGCCGCCATCTCCAGCATGACCATGCTGTCCCGTATCACCGGGTTGTTGCGTGACATTTTAATTGCCCGCGCCTTTGGCGCCGGCGGCATGACGGATGCCTACAACATCGCGTTCCGCCTGCCCAACCTGCTGCGCCGGCTGTTTGCCGAGGGCGCGTTCTCGCAGGCGTTCGTACCCATTTTATCCGAATACAAGAACAAGAAAACGCTGGAAGAAACCCGTTCGCTGGCCGACCACGTGGGCACCACGCTGGTCTGGGCCACGCTGGTGGTCACAATCATCGGCATCATCGCCGCGCCCGCGCTGCTACTGGCTGTCGGCGGCGGCCTCGCGCCCGAGTCGTTCGACGCCGGCGTGTGGATGACGCGCCTGATGTTCCCGTACATCTCGTTCATGGCCTTCGTGGCGCTCGCTGGCGGCATCCTCAATACCTGGAGCGAGTTCAAGATTCCGGCGTTTACCCCGGTGCTGCTGAATATCTCGTCGATCCTGGCGTCGCTGTTTTTGCAACAACACCTGGAACAACCGATCTACGCGATGGCGATCGCCGTGTTCGTGGGCGGCGTGCTGCAGGTGGCGATCCAGATTCCGGCCCTGATCAAGATCGGCATGTTGCCACGGCTGTCGTGGAATCCGGCCATCGGCCTGCGCGACGCTGGCGTGCGCCGCGTCCTCAAAAAAATGGGACCGGCCGTGTTTGCCGTCTCCGCCGCCCAGATCAGCCTGTTGATCAATACCGGCATCGCCTCGCGCCTGGCCGAGGGCAGCATCTCGTTCCTGACCTATGCCGACCGCCTGATGGAATTCCCCACCGCCCTGCTGGGCGTGGCGCTGGGCACCATCCTGCTGCCGAGCCTCTCGAAAGCCAACAATAGCGGCGACCGCGAAGAATACTCGTCGCTGCTGGACTGGGGCCTGCGCCTGACCTTCCTGCTGGCCATGCCGGCCGCCGTCGGCCTGGCCACGCTGGCCGAACCGCTGATCGCCACCCTGTTCCAGAACGGTGCCTTTACCGCCGCCGCCACGCAGGCCTCGTCCGAGCCACTGATCGCCTACAGCGTGGGCCTGCTCGGCATCATCCTGGTCAAGACCCTCGCGCCGGCCTTCTATGCGCAGCAGGACATCCGCACGCCGGTGCGTATCGCCATCGGCGTACTGATCGCCACCCAGTTGATGAACATGATCTTCGTGCCGCACCTGGCGGTGGCCGGCCTGGCGCTGTCGATCAGCCTGGGCGCCTGCGTAAACGCCAGCTTCCTGTACGCCGGCCTGCGCAAGCGCGACATCTACCGCCCCAAGCCGGGCTGGCCACTGTTTTTTGCCAAGCTGGTGATCGCCTGTGCGCTGATGGGCGCAACGGCCTGGTACAGCGCCAGCCACGTCAACTGGCTGGCCATGCAGCACCAGCCCCTGCTGCGCGTGGGAGCGCTGTTCCTGGTGATCGGCGTGTGCTGCGTGGTGTATTTCGGCGCGCTGCTGGTACTGGGATTCCGGCCGCGCGACTTCAAGCGCATGGCGCGCTGAGTCAGGTCCGCGCGTTCGCTTATTTCTGCGGTGCCGGACCTGGTCCCGGTTCCGGTTCCGGTCTTGACCTCGGTTCAGTTCTCGGTTCCGATTCCGGGTCCGGCGCTCTTGACGGCTCTGGTTCCGGCTCCGGCTCGGCTTCAGCCGGCGGTTCGGCCGGCTGCGCTTCCGGTCCCGGCTCACGTACCGGCTTTGATACCGGTTCGGATCCCGGTAGAGGCCCAGTTCCAGTCCCAGGCCCAAATCTAGGTCCCGCTCCTGGCGCCGGGAATGGCTGCCCCTGCGGCTGGCCGGCTGGTGCCGGCGGTAGCTGCGCATCGGGTGGCGCGGCGCCGGTGTTCGCCCCCTGCATGCCCGGTGTCCCGGGGCCGCTGGCCACGAAACGCCACTCCGAAATCTTCCGCTTGCCCGCCAAACTCTGGAAGCGCGCCGGAAAATTGCCGATCTTGACCGGCCGTGCATCCGACAGGCTGTACACCGCCATCACGCCGGTTGTCCCGCCCAGGTACACGATGCCCCACTCCGCCTTGCCCGTCATCGGATCGACAAAGATCTTGCGCAAGTGGCGGCGCGGGGTGGGAAAGCGCGGGTCGCGCAGCAGTTCCTTGAGCGACGGCGGTTGCGGCGGCTGGCCGGCAGGCGTAGCGTCGGCATAGCTTTGCAGCGCATCGCTGAAGGCGCCGCCAATGACCAGCAGTTGCTGCTCGGCGCGGCTGCGCTGGACCGTGGCGCCCAGCTTGAGCGACGCGGCGGCCACCAGCCCGATGATCGCCACCACGATAATTACGCTCAGGTAGGTAAAACCGCCTTCCCGGCGTGGATGTGCTGGCCGGCCGCGCATCACCAGTCGGCGTAAGGCTTGCCGCTGCGGTCATTGCCCGGCGCCCCGCTCCTGATGTCGTACACATTGCCCTTCAGGCCATCCTCGGGCGGCACGATGATCCAGGTGCTGTCGCTGTCGGTAACCGGGTCGCGCGGCAGCGCACGCAGGTATTTTTTCTCCACCAGCTGGTCCAGCGAATCGGGATAGCGGCCGGTGTCGCCGTAATACTGGTCGATCAGGCCGCGCAGGTTGCGCAGGTTATCGGCCAGCACCACCTCCCTGGATTTGTCCACACTGGGGAAGTAGCGCGGCACGGCCAGCGTGAGCATCAGCGCGACGATGCCCAGCACCACCAGCAGTTCGATCAGGGTGAAGCCCTTGGCCGTCTTTTTCATGATCACCACTTTTTGTAGGGCACGCCGTTCAGGCCCGCCTTCTCGCTCAGGCTGTAGACGTCATAGACATCGTCGCCCTCGCGCGGATCGTCCGCTTCACTGGCGTAGCTGCGCTTGCCCCAGGTTTGCGCGTCGGTGAGCGCCGCATCGGGATTGAACGGATCGCGCGGCACCCGGCGCAGGAAATAGATCTTGGCCTGCTTGGGCGTTTGTACATCGGGCACGCCTGCCACCAGCACGTCGAGACTGACAGGATAGCCGGTGGACGTCACGCTGCGCGTCACCCGCCCCTGTTCGTAAGCCAGCTTGTAGGCGTCGATGGCGCTGCGGATCTGTTGCAGCGCCTCGCGCAGGTCCTGCTCCTGGCGCCGCTGCACCACCACCTGCGCGGTCGGAATCACCAGTGCGCCAAGCAGGCCGACGATGGCCAGCGTCACCAGCAGTTCGATCAGGGTAAAGCCGCGCGCGCGCATCGCCGTCAGGTCCCGGTCATTGCAGCGGACGGGGCTGGCCCGACGCCGGCGGCAACGGCGCCGGCTGGCCGCGCGACAGCGGCACATCTTGCACTGGCGGCGGTACCGAAGGGATCGGTGACTCTTCCACCGGCGCTGCTGGCGCAGCTGGGGGTGCAGGTTCGGCAGGCGGCGCGATCTGCTCCGCCGGTTGGAGCGGTTGTGCCGGTTGGCCCGGTTGTGTCGGCTGCGACAGTTGTTGCCGCTGTATTTGCTGTTGCTGTTGCTGTTGCATCTGCTGTTGCTGCTGCATCTGCTGGAACTGCTGCTGTTGCAGCTGCTGCGGCGAAGGGCCGGAAGGCTGCGACGGCGACAACGTCACCGGCGCGGTTTGCGCCGGCGGCGCCAGCTCGACCACCGCGCCCACGCCCGGCCGTGGCTGGGCGCCCGGCAGCGCCGGCATTTGCACGGCGGGACGCGCGCTGAAGTCGGGGCGGCGGCGGAAGCTGGCGTCGGTGCCGGCCGAGAATTCCGAGGCCGAGGCTTCGGGCCGCTGCACGTTGCGGATCAGGCGCGGCGTGATCGACAGCACGATCTCGGTCTTCTGGTTGTCGTCGCGCTGGGTGCCGAACAGGCGGCCCAGGATCGGCAAATCACCGGCGCCGGGAATCTTGTTGCCGGTGCCGCGCTGCTCGTTGTTGATCAGGCCCGCGAGTACCTGGTTCTCGCCATCCTTCAGTTGCAAGGTGGTGCTGGCCTGGCGCGTGCCCAGCTGGTAAGCGGTGCTGCCGTTCCTGGTAGTGAGGGTGCTGACCAGGTTGCTCACTTCCAGCTCCACCTTGATGGCGATTTCGTCGTTGAGGTAAATGGTCGGCTCCACTGCCAGTTTCAGGCCCACATCCACATACGTCACGCTGTCGCTGGCAAAGCCGCCCAAGCCACCACCGGACACGGTCGGTGTAATCACCGGCAGCTTGTCGCCGATGACGATATTCGCCTTTTGCTTGTTGCGTACGCGGATGCGCGGATTGGCCAGCAGGTTGGAGTCGGTGTCGGTCTTGTTGATGTTGATGGCGCCGCTGATCCCGGACAGCAGGATGCGGTCCGAGTTCAGGTTGCGCAACTCGTTGACCGTCAGATCGCCGGCAAGGTCGGTCAGCGGGTTGATGCCGATGCTGGTCGGCCACTGCACGCCGAGGTTCATCAGCGTGCTGCGTTTGACTTCGAGGATTTCCACTTCCAGCATCACTTCCGCCTCGGGCATGTCCTGGGTGGCGATCACGCGCTCGGCCAGGCGGATCGCTTCCGGGTTGTCGCGCACGATCAGCAGGTTGAGCTTTTCATCGACCACCACGTCGCGCGTCTTGAGGATGGTCTTGAGGGTGTTGGCAACCATCTTGGCGTCGGCGTTGGCCAGGTAGAAGGTCTTGACCGTCATCTCCTGGTATTCCTTCTGCTTGGCGGCCGTATTCGGATAAATCAGTACCGTGTTGGCGTCCATCACCTGCTGCTCGAGCTGGTTGGTCAGCAGCAGGAAATAGATCGCCGCCTCGACGGTGCTGTTACGCAGCAGGACCGTGGTGCGCTGGTCGGTCTTGACGTCCTTGTCGAACACGAAGTTCAGGTTGGAGCGGCGCGAGATCACCTCGAACACCTGCTTCAGCGGCGCATCGCGGAACTCGATGGTGATCGGCTGCTTGTACGCTTTTGCCAGGCCGGTTTCAACGGCGGACGGCGCGGTCTTTTCCGTCACCTCGCGCAGCAACTGGCGTGCGGGCTCGTTGGACGGCGTCTCGGTCAGCAGTGCATTGAGGCGCTGTTTGGCCAGGTCATATTCGCCCCTGGCCACATGCTCGCGGGCGATCGCCAGCAGCTTGGCCTGACGGGCATTGCGTTCGAGCGTGCGCAAACCGGCGCGCGCGCGCTCGTTGGCCGGATCGAGCGCCAGGGCACGACGCCAGCCCTGCTCGGCCAGCTCGGGCTGGCCGTCGGCCAACTGGCGTTCGGCCTCGCGGATGAAACCCTGGGCCGCACGGTCGCGCGCCTGCACGTAGGCGGCGCGGTATTCGGCGTTGGTCGGCTCGGCCTTGAGCGCTTCCTGGTACTTGAGCAAACCTGCCTCCACCTGGTCCTGCGCCATCAGCGTATTGCCGTCGCGGTAGGCCATCTGGCCGGCGCAGCCGCCCAGCGCCAGCACCAGGGCCAGCAGCGGCGGCAACGCCAGGCGCCGGTGGTGTTTTTTAAGATGACTTGCCATCAGTCGATTGCTCCAATATTGATTTGTTGCACCTGATTCAGAGGCAGGTACGTCATGGTGAGCAGCGGCGGCATGATGCGGTCGATGCGCCAGGCGCCTTCGAGCACGGTCTGGTTGCGCGCAATATAGGTCTTGTCGCCGCGCGCCAGGTACACCTCCCAGGCGCCGTCCTGCACGGCCTTGCCGAAATAGTTGAACGGCACCGGCGGCGCCATCGGCGGTGGCGCCGGTGCGTTGGCGGCCGCGCGCTCGGCGGCCGTGGGCTGCTGCTGTTGCTGCGGCGGATTCCAGTTCTGGCCGAGGAAGACGCCCTCCCCGGCGCCGAAGGTGGCGTCACCCGCTGCGCCCACCAGCTGCGCGCGCGGCACCAGGCGCGCGATGGGCACGTCGGGCCTGGCCCCGGCGCCGGCACGGTCGCGCGCACGCTCCGATGCGGCGACGGCAGGCGCACCACGACGCACCACCGGC
This sequence comes from Duganella sp. FT27W, assembly GCF_009295655.1. NCBI lineage: Bacteria > Pseudomonadati > Pseudomonadota > Betaproteobacteria > Burkholderiales > Oxalobacteraceae > Duganella > Duganella sp. FT27W. Next base: position 776,777 of record NZ_WHIV01000005.1, on the reverse strand, counting down.
TCGACAATCTCACCGGCCGGCGTGCGGTCGCCGAACAGCACCAGCGCGGCGGCGCCGGCCAGCGCCAGTCCCATCACGATGTGATACGGCTTCATGGCGCATCCTTGAGGTAGAGCGTGAAGCGCAAGCGCGCCTCCACCACAGGATCGGCAATGGTCTCGCGGCGGAAGCTCACCTCGTCGAGTGCGGCGAACGGCATGTCGCGCAAGCCGTTCATGGCGAACTGCCATAGTGGCTGGTAGCCGCCCTTGACCGGCAGGGTGACCTGGTACGTGCTCACCCGGCTGGCCTTGTCGTAGCTGGATTTGTATTCGCCCTGGTTCAGCGCCAGGCCCGCTTTGGCGGCCAGGTCGAACAGGGTGCGCACCTGCTGCTCGGCGTGGCGTTTTTCGCCCAGCGTGGCATAGAAGTCGGCCAGGTTCTGGTTGGCCGACGGCGGCGGCACCGCCGGCTGCTGTGCCAGCAGCGAAGCCGGCGTGGGCAGCGGTTGCGCCATCAGCCGCGCATGGGCGGCGCGCTGCGGCAGCAGCCAGGCCCATGCCGCCACTCCGGCCACGCACAGCGCCGCCGCCACGCAGGCCGGCGCACCCACGCGCGCCACCGCCAGCCGCGCCCGCAGGATCAATGCCTGCGCGCGCGCGGCATCGATGGCGCCTGTGCCTGCACCGGTGGCGGGTTTCAGCGATTGACCCATGTGGCCTCCAGTTGAAAGCGCAACGGCCGATGCGGGTCGGTCTCCTGCACGTCGTGCCGCGTGAGGGCAACTGCGCTGAAAGCTTCCTGCTCCTTGAGTTGCGAGACGTAATCGACCATGTCGTCGCTCGATGCCGCCTCGGCGGTAATCTTGAGCACCTGCTTGCGCGCGTCGGGTTCCAGGGCGATCAGCGCGATAGCCGGTGGCGTGGCCGACGCCACGGCGTCCTGCAACTCGCGCCACGGCAGGTTCAGTTGGGCGATGGCGCTGTTGACGAACGCGGCCTGGGCTTCGGGAATGTCCACCGTGGCCACCTGCGCCGGCCGCGCCGACATGGCCGCCGCCCGCTCCTCCACGTGTTGCAACTGCTGCGCGCGGTCGCGCCGTTCGTCGGCCAGCCGGGTGGCAGACAGCACCGCGCCCGCGCACAGCAGCACACCAATTGCGCCCAGCGCCAGCAGCGCCGGATGGGCGTGGAACAGCGTGCGGCGCAGGCTGCGCGGCGCGAAATCGATGCGCATGGTCCGTGGTTTCCTGCTCATCGGGCGCCTCCCCAGGCCAGTTGCGCCACCGGCGAAAAGCCCGCGTACACCGCTTGCCGTGCGTGGTCGAGCGCCTCGCAGCCGACCGGCGCTGCGGCCGTGCCAGCAGAATTGGCCGCCCCGGCCGCGCGCAACCAGGTCGTCGGCACCGCGCCGCAGGCCTGCAACAGCGCCGGCGGCGGCAGGTCGAGCAGCAGCGCCTCGCGCTGCAAGGTCTGGGTGAGCCAGGCCTGGTCGGCGCCGGGCGGTACCGGCAGCACCCTGAGCGCCCGCACGCCGTCATCGGCGACCGGGGCCAGCGTCATCAGGCCGTCGTGCACCAGCGCATACCAGGCGCCGGCTTTGAGGCCGCCGTGCCAGCGGTTCCAGGCGCTGACAAAATGCGGCTCCACGCCGACGACAGCCAGCCGGAATTCTTCAGCCACCAGCATGAGCGACGCCAGCAAGGAGCGCGGCACGGCAGCGGCAAAGAACGGCTGCACCGCGTTCCAGTCGGCGCCGATCTGCCAGGCCGACGGCGGCTCGCCGTACAGCGACTGGAAGCGCAGGCCGGCAGCGGCCTGCAAGTCGTCAAGCCGGGTGGCGCCCTGCGGCGGCGTCACCCGCCACAGGCGCGCCAGTTCGTCGGCCAGCACGAATGCCACCGGCCGGCGTTCCACGCCCTGCTCGCTCAATAAGGTGCGCAAGGCGTTGGCGATGGCGTCGAACGGATGCGCGGACGATGTGACAATGGTGTGCTCGGCCAGCACCGTCACCGGCGCACCTCGCCAGCGGCTCACGCGCAGCAGGCTCACCGCGTGCGGCGCGATGCCGATGCGGAGCGATTGTCCGATGGCCAGGGTCATGTTACGCATGCAGGGTCACCCGCTTGATTTCGGTGAGCGTGGTACCGCCGCGCTTGACCAGTTCCAGCGCGGCCAGGCGCAGGCTGCGAGTGCCGTTGGCGTGGGCGGCCTGCTTGATCTGGCGGATCGGGCGCTTGTCGACGATCAGCTCGCGGATCTCGTCGTTGAGGGTGAGGATCTCGGCGATCGAGCGGCGGCCCTTGTAGCCGGTGCCGCGGCAGTCGCCGCACCCTTTACCCTGCATGAACAGGTAGTCCTGCGCTTCGGCGCGGGTGAGGCCCACGCTGGCCAGTTCGGCGTCGTCCGGCGTGTACTGCGCGGCGCAGTGCGGACAGTTGATGCGCACCAGGCGCTGGGCCCAGATGCCGTTCAAGGCCGAGACAAACGCGTACGGATCGATGCCCATGTGGGTAAAGCGGCCGAACACGTCGAACACGTTATTGGCATGCACGGTGGTGAGCACCAGGTGGCCCGTCAGTGCCGACTGCACGGCGATTTCCGCCGTCTCGCGGTCGCGGATTTCGCCGACCATGATCTTGTCCGGGTCATGGCGCAGGATCGAGCGCAGCCCCTTGGCAAACGTCAGCCCCTTCTTTTCGTTGACCGGGATTTGCAGGATGCCGGGCAGCTGGTATTCCACCGGGTCTTCGATGGTGATGATTTTTTCGCGGCCGTTGTGGATCTCGGTGAGCGCGGCGTACAAGGTGGTGGTCTTGCCGGAGCCGGTAGGCCCGGTCACCAGCAGCATGCCGTAAGCCTCCTGCGCCAGCACGCGCAGGGTGGCCAGCGACGGCGCATCGAAGCCGAGGGCTTCGAGCGTGAGCGAGCCATAGGCTTCGATCATGGCGCGCTTGTCGAGAATACGGATTACCGCGTCCTCGCCGTGGATGCTGGGCATGATGGACACGCGCAGGTCGATCTCGCGGCCGCCCGCCTCCACCCGGAAGCTGCCATCCTGCGGCACGCGGCGCTCGGCGATATCGAGTTCGGCCAGCACTTTCAGGCGCGAGATGATTTGTTCGGCCACCTCGATGCCGTTGACGGCGGTGGCGTGATCGAGCACGCCATCGACGCGGTACTTCACGGCCAGGCCGCCAGCTGTGCTTTCCAGGTGGATGTCCGACGCCCCGGCCTTGAGCGCATCGTACAGCGTGGAGTTGACCAGCCGCACGGCGGGACTGGCCGCTTCCGACACCGACGCGAACGACAGCACGGCAGCGGTCTTGCCGTCGCGCCGGCCTTCGCTGGCGCCGGGCAGCAGGTTGTCGGTGGCGCGCGCCGACTCCTCCTGCTTGGACAGATAGGCCTGGATGTCGGCCTGCAGCGCCAGGCGCATGGGCAGCGGTGCATGCGGCGTGGCGCGCGCCTGCGTCGACAACCAGGTTTGCAGGTCGAGGTCGAACGGGTCGGCGATCACGGCCAGCAGTTGGCCCGCATGTTCCCCTGCCTGCGCCGGCAGCGTGCGCAGCAGCACGCAGTGGCGCGCCATCGCTTGCGACAGCGGCAGCAGGTCGAAGGCTGGCGCGCAAGCCAGCATGTCGGCCGTCTCCAGCACCGGCATGGAAAACGGCTGCGCCAAAGCGCGCACCAGCTCGCGCGGCTCCAGCCCGCTCAAGCCTTCGAGCTCCTCGACCAGCGTGCGCTTCGATTGCGCGCGCAAGTGGCGCGCACGCGCCAGCAGCGCCGCATCGACCACGGGCGCCATTGCTGCAGGCAGCACGTCGGCGCTCATGACATATCTCCCGCCAGATCGAAGATCGGCATATACAGCAGCACCACGATGGCGCCCACCACTAGGCCGATGCCGGCCATCAGCAACGGTTCGAAGGTGCGGGTAAAGCGTTCGATCCAGCGCGTGATCTCGCCGTCGTAAAACGCCGCCGACTGGGTGAGCATCGGTCCCATGTCGCCGGTGCGCTCGCCCACGCGCAGCATGCGCAGCGAGATTGGCGTGGTCAGCTGGTGCGCCTCGAAGGCGGTGGACAGCGGCTGGCCCGACTCGATGTCGGCGCGCGCCGCTTGCAGATTCTGACGCAGTCCAGCCGACACCATGCCCTGCACGGTGTTGATGGCGTGGACAATGGTGATGCCGCCTTCGCTGAGCATGCCAAGCGTGAGGTACAAGCGCGAAAGTTCGTAGATGCGCACCCGTTCGCCGATGGCCGGCAGGCGGCCCAGCAGGCGCAGTACGCCGCCGTTGCGCAGCAGCCGCCGCACGCCGAGCACCAGCGCTGTCAGCGCAAAGGCGATCATGCCCAGCAACAGCCCGGTGTGGGCGCCGGCGAACTGGCCCCAGTTGAGCATTTGCTGCGACAGCCACGGCAGGTCGCGCCCGGCGCCCTGGTACACCTCGGCAAAGCGCGGCACCACATAACCGATCAAAAACAGGCTGACACCGCCGCCGACCAGCAGCAGGATGCACGGGTAGATTGCGGCAGAGACCAGTTTGCCGCGCACCAGGTCGATGCGCTGCTGGTAATCGATGAAGCGCGCGAGCGAACGCGGCAGGTCCGACGTGCCTTCGGCCGCCTTGACGATGCCGATGTACAGCGGCGGGAACAGGTCGGGCTGCTCGGCCAGCACGGCGGAAAACCGTTGGCCGTCGCGCAGGCCCGCCAGCAGGCGCTCGAGCACGCTGCGCGTGCCGGGGTTGGCCTCTTTTTCCAGCAACGCTTCCAGTCCCTCCACGATGCCGAGGCCGGCAGTCAGCAGCGCCAGCAACTCCTGGCTGAACAGCACCAGCGACAGCGCGCTGCGCTTGCTCCCGGCACGCAGTCCCTTGCCGGACGGCGCGATGGCACTGACGAACAGGCCGCGCGCCTCCACCTGGCGGCGCGCATCGGCCTCGTCGCGGCCATCGATGACCAGTTCGGAAATGACCATCTCGGCCGACAAGGTGCGTACGTCAAACTGCATGATGAAGTCGGCTTTCGGTGAAGACTGGGCTACGCGAGACGTCTATTGGGAGACGATATCGGCATCGTCGCCGCTGCCGCCAGGCTGGCCGTCGCGGCCCAGCGAGGTGATCTCGAAATCGGCTTTGGCGCCGGGCGCCTTGTACTGGTAAGCGCGGCCCCAGGGATCGGACGGCACCTTGGGCAGGTAGGGGCCGTTCCACTTGGCGCCCGCCGTGGGCGGCGCTACCAGCAGCGCGTTCATGCCCTCTTCCGTGTTGGGATAGCGGCCCACGTCGAGGCGGTAGGTATCGAGCGCCTTTTCGAATGAACCGATTTGCGCCTTAGCCATCGTCACTTCGGACTTGCCCAATTGCGAGAAGTACTTAGGGCCTACGTAGGCCGCCAGCAAACCGATGATCACGATGACTACCAGCAACTCCAGCAAGGTAAAACCGCGCGAATTATTGCTGCCCGTTACCGTCTGCGTGCGCATCTTTACCACATCCATCCAACCACTCCCTTTGTGTTACTTGCTACCTTGACGGTCCTGCGGCGCCGTGTGGCTACCACTCGACAAGGCTACCATGCTGTTTGCCGGGAAGACAATCTTTTTCAACGAACACGACCGCAGATAGTGTGGCACTCACGCCGCAAACGCCAGTTGCCGGGACCAGTGCGGCGGCGGTTGTTCGAACAGCCGCAAGGCAGCGCCGCGCGCTATCGCATGGGTCCGGTTTGAAACGCCCAGCAGGCGGTACAGCCGCTGCAAATGGTTCTTCACGGTCAGCCCGCTGATGCCGAGAATCTGGCCGATTTCATCATTGGTCTTGCCCTCGCGTACCCAGTGCAAAATCTCGGCCTCGCGCGCGCTGACCGGACGGGTCAATACCGTGACGCTGGCGATGGCACAGGCAGCGCGCCATTGCGCCAGGTGCTGCACCATCAGGTGCAAGTGCGGCAACAGCAGCGCCAGAAAATACGCGTGGCGCGCATGCGGCCGCTGCGGCAATCCCAGCAACACGAACACGCTGGACCCGCCCGGCAAGCGGCTGGTCGCTTGCAGCGCCAGGTTAGTAAAACCCAACGCGCGCAGCTCCGCGCGGAACGGCGTAGCCGATTGCAGGGCGGAGCCATCAGCGCTATCAACGGCCGGGGCGGCTTTGGCACCTTGGGCGGCATGGGTACCTTGGGTAGCTTGGGCACCTTGGGCACCTTGGGCGGCATTAGCGGCCGGGGCACCGTGGGCCGAATGCGCATCATCAGCGCCATGGACAGCATCGAGCAGCAGAGAGCGGCAACCGTGCCGGCGGCAATGGCGCGCCAGGCGTACCGCCAGCCCCTCGTCGCCGGCCAGGCGATGGCGCAGGCCGGCATCGAGCACCGCGCTGTGCTGGCATTCCATTTGCAGCAACCGGTCCTGGCCGTCGAAGTGCAACGCTACCAGTACCTGGTGCGGCAACAGCGCCTGCAATGGCCCCTGGGTCCACAGGAAAAACTGGCGCGCATCGTCCACCGGCAGCGCCGCCTCCACCGCGTGCAGCAAGTATTCCTGCTCGCGCGCGCTGAGTATGATCATCGCCGGCGTCATCGATGAAGCGCTCACGCCGCAGCGCCGACAAAGCGGTAGCCGCTGCCGCGCACGGTCTCGATGCGGCGTTGGTAGCCGGCCGGTTGCAGCGCGCTGCGCAGGCGACCCACGTGGGTGTCCACCGTGCGCTCTTCCAGGTACACGGCGTTGCCCCATACCTGGTCGAGCAGTTGTGCACGGCTGTGGATGCGGCCGGGATGGCGCATCAACACGTCGAGCAGCTTGAATTCCACCCGGCCCAGCGCCAGCTCGCGCGCACCGGCCATCACCCGCAGCGTGTGCGGATCGAGCCGCAGCCCGGCGGTATCCGAAGTGTCGTGTGCGCTCCCCTGCCAGCCGGCGCTGCGCGGCGCACGGCGCAGCAAGGCATGCACGCGCGCCAGCATTTCGCGTGGACTGAACGGCTTGGTCATGTAGTCGTCGGCGCCGCCCTCGAGCGCCATGATCTTGTCCGCTTCGCTGGCGCGCGCGGTCACCATCATCACCGGCAGCGCGCGCGTGCGCGGCTGCGTGCGCAGGCGGCGCACCAGCGCCAGCCCGGACAGTCCGCGCCGACATTCGGGCAAGTTCCAGTCGAGCAGAATCAGGTCGGGACAGTCGTCCTCGAGCAGCATCAGCGCGCTGGCAGCGTCCGGTGCGCAGCTGACCACGTGGCCGGCCATGCCGAGGTTGAGCGCAATCAGTTGCTGGGTTGCGCGGTCGTTTTCGATGACAAGGATGTGGGCGGCTGGCATGGCATATCCGTGTAAAAATTACACTATGCAATATCCTGCCGGCCCCTGACTAATATGTTTTCTTTGCGATATTTATATCATCCGCAAATAAATAGAGCCCGGCGTTACCCGCGCTGGCGCCGGCGCGCCACGCCACCGAGCAATGCCAGGCCGGCGCCCAGCATCAGCCAGGTCTGCGGCTCCGGCACCGCGCTCACCGACGTGCCGATCTGGTTCGTCAGCGGCGAGGCGGTGGCGCCGCCCAGCGACGTCCAGTTCAGCACTACCAGCGCATCGTCGGCTGTGCCCAGCGCCACGGTTTTGCTGCTATCGAACAGCGACACCGCGAATGCCGAACCGAGGCCCGACAGGGACGGATCGAGATCGCCGCTGAAGGTCACCGTAAAACCCACCTTGCCGCCGAAATTGACGGCGTGGAACAGGTCGTTGTAGCCGCTCGCGTCGTTGTTACCGATCACGTAGCCGCCAGCGAGCGAACCGCTAACATTGCCAGCCGTCTCGACCGTGGTCGGATCGCCGAAGCCGACGAAATTGGTCAGCAGCGCCTGGGCGTATGGCGTGCCGCCATTACCCGGGTTGAATTGCAGGTCGATCCAGCCGGTGTTGCCGTTGGCGGCCACCAGCGTACTGGTGTCGAGTTCGATCTGGAACACGGAGGCGGCGGACGCCAGGCTGGTGCAGGCACTCAGCGCCAGGACCAGGGCGGCACGGCGCAGGGAAGTCAGAGCAGGTTTGAACATGGTAAATCCTTAGAAATTGCCGCTATAAACGGTAGTGGTGTAAGTGATGGCCGCGGTGCCGGTCTTGGTAAAGCTCACCGGTACGGTGATGGTGGCGCCAGGCGCCAGGTTGGCGACTGCTGCCGTCAGGTAGGGCGCACCGCCTTGGCTGCCACTGGCATTGGACAACGCCACGCCGGCCGGCAGGTTTTTCAAGGCGATCTGCAACGGACCGGTCAGCGCAGTGCCAGCGGTATTGGTGATGCTGACCGTGCCGGTCCACTTGCCGCTGGCGCGGGCGAATACCAGGCCCGAAGCCGCAGTGCGCACGCTGGCCGTCACATCGGCCGGGGCGCCCGCCAGGTTCAGGGTCAGCACCACGGGGTCGTGGTCCGACGCGCGGTATGGTGCGTCGGTGTACTTGTCCTGCGGCTTGCCGTCGGTGTTGTAATCGACCGCCACCGGTTCGTCGGCATTGTTGTGCCACTCGGCCGCATCGGCCACCTGGGCGCTGAGCGCGGTGCTGGCCAGCGCGTGGTCCAGGTAGCCGGCTTCGCCGTTGAACACGTACGAATACGGCATGGCGCCGGCGCCGCGCACGAAGCGCTCGAGCTGGTTCACAAAGCCCTGGTTGACGATGGCCTGGATTGGATCTTCGTGGCCGTAGGCGTTGAAGTCGCCGATCAAGAGCACTTTCGGATCGCCGGCGGCAGCCACCAACTGCGGCACGAAGGTGCCGACCAGGCGCTGTGCCTGCCGTACGCGGGTGGGGTTCCAGCAGCTCTGGCCGTCGCCTTTGTCGGCTTCGGTAGTGCCGGCGGTCGGGCAACTGCCCTTAGACTTCAGGTGGTTGACCACCACTGTGAATTTGCCACCGTTGGGCGCGACAAAGGTTTGCGCCATCGGCGGACGGTTGTTGATGGCGTCGCTGTCGGTCAGGGCCGTGCCTTGCAGGGTCAGCGCGGATGGCTTGTAAATCATGGCCACGCGGATGGCGTCGGTGCCGGTGGTGACCGGCTTCGGTACGACCGCGTAGGTTTTGCTGCCCGGTGCAATGGCGGCGTTGAGCGCTTCCACCAGTTGCGACACAGAATAATCGCCGTCGTTCTGGATTTCCATCAGCCCCACCACGTCGGCATTCAATGCTTTCAGCTCGCCGACGATCTTGGCGCTCTGGCGCTGGAATTCGACCAGGTTGTCGGCGCCACGGCAGTTCGAGCGCGACGGCGTGCCGCTGCCCACGCTGCAACCCTGGCCGGTCTGGCCCAGGTGGTTGCCACCGTTGGTGAACGTGGTGAAGTAATTAAGGACATTGGCGCTGGCCACCTTGACGTTGCCGCTGGCCAGGGCCGGCGGCGCCGGGCGCGGATTGTCCTGCGAGAACACCGGCGGCACGGTCGGCTGCAGCTTGAAGGCTGCGCCACCACCGCCCTTCGCACCGAAGTCGATCACGCCGGTCAGGCCGGAAACGGTGTCGCCGGCACGCAGCGAACCGTCAGCGCCCAGGTAAGGAATCACGGTGGGCGTTGTAAATATGCCGTCGTCGAGAATGATCTGGTTGCGTGCGTTGGCGGCTGCCAGCGCCACGGCCTCGGACGAGCCCGGGCGGTAGCGGTTGGTCGGCGTTTCCAGCCGGCCCGACGACAGGGTCACCTCGCCGCGATCGGCCAGGTACTGCAATTGCGACACGGTCAGGTTGTTATTGAAGCGCACCAGCATGCCTTCCACTTGCGTGAAGTCGGCGAAGGGCAGTTCGATATTGGTGGGCGCGATGACAATGTCCTTGGCCAGGCCGACGATCTCGGTGATGGTGGTCAGCTCGGTATAGGTATGGCTGCTGCCGGTCGGGACGTAATCGGCCACGGTGCCGGTAATGCGGATACGGTCGCCCACCTGCACGGTGGCGGTGTTGGCGGGCGTGGTGAAGATGAACAGGCCGTCCGAGGTTTGCGGATCGCCGTCGCCCGCCTCGTCCTGGATGAAGAAGCCGGAACCGACCTTGGCGGTAACCACGCCCTCGGTGGTTTGCACCGTGCCGGCCACCGGGCTGGCCGCACCGCTGCCCTGGATTTGCGGGATGGTACGAGTAAGCGTGGCCGGCGCGGCGATTTTCACGTTGACCGTGCACACTGCCTGCTGCGACTGGTCGTTGTCGAAGCGGATGCTGACCGGATAGGTGCCGGCCGCCAGGCCGGGTACCACGGTCAGGTTGGCCGTTGCGGTGCCGCCAGCGGCAGACGCCGACTGGAAATCGGCCAGCGCAATGCCGCCCACGGCGCCGGCGGTAATCGTTGCAGCATTGACGATGCCGTCGGCATCGCTGGCGGACAGGCCGGCAGTGCCGCCCAGGCCCACGGCCAGCGCCAGGTTGGCCGGGCAGCTGGCCACGATCGGCGGCTGCACCGGCACGCCACACTGCTTGCGCTCGCTTTCGGTGGTACGCGGGCTGGGGGCGCCGGTGGCAAAATCGCTGGCGTTGTTGTCGGTGTCGGTGCAGCCGCCATTGGCGCGCAAGGCGGCCGTGGTATTGCTCAGGCCCGGACCGGCGGCGCCTTCGAAGGCGCCGGCGTTATAGCCGAGCAAATCCACCAGCGTGCCGCCAGTCGGATTGGTGCCAGTGAGCAGCGCGTTGCTCGACACCAGCGCCACCTTGCCGGCGGTGCCGCTCAGGGCCAGTTTTCCTGTGACATAAGGCGTCGGCAGGTCGGTCGTGCCGCCGCCACCGACCGCTTGCTGGAACAGGAAATACTGGCCCGGTTCGAGCTTGGGCGTGTTGGCCGGCACGGCGGTGGCAGCCCAGGTGCCGCCGGCGGCGCTGGCATACTGCACGCTCCAGCCGCTGATATCGACGGCGGCGCCGCTGCGGTTGAAAATTTCAATGAAATCGTTTTTATAGGTGGCGCCGCTATTGCCGCCACCGCCATACACCTGGCTGATAACGACGGGCGCATCGGCGCGGGCCTGGGCGGACAAGGCCGCCAGCAGGGCGGCGGCGATCAGGGTACGGGGGCCGGGGATGGCGGCGGCAGTGCGAATGGAGTTCATGTGCGATCCAGGTTAACAAAATGTTTTGAATATTGTATTTTGTATATTATTGGATCTGCATGACGACATCATGACAGGTGCTTGGTCCGAATGGATCAATCACCCTGGCTCGAACGTCACCGCGCGTAAGGAGCCGCCAACGGATCGCCGATGAACACGCCCTGCGCCGGCCAGGCCACGCTGCGCCAATAAGCCTCGATGGCGCTGTCGCCGCTCAGGTAGCGCTTGAGCAGCACGGCCGGTTGCGGGAATTTTTGCCAGTGGTTGCACGGTTCGGACACGGTGCCGTAGCTGGCGGTGGCGCCCGCCTCGAGCCAGCGCAAGCTGCTCATCTGGCTGTTGCCCAGCAGGTCGCCGCCGGCGGACGTCAGGTGGTCGGCCAGCGCACCGGGCAAAAATTTCAGGGTCTCGAGCTTGTCCACCTTGATCATGCCGGTCTGGTACACCATGATATCGCTGGCGTTTTCAAGCACGTCGGCACGCAGGTTCTTGATGGTCAGTTCGTGCGACTTGACCTTGCCCGACGGTGGAAACAGCCGCGCCCGCGAACTGCGCGCCGTGTCCGACGTGGTCAGATAATAGGCGCTGGCTTCCGGCAAACGGAAGTTGCGGGTAGTGCCACGCGCGATCAGGGCTTTGCCCAGGTCGAGCGACGTGGTGGGCAGCAGCATGCTGATGCGCATGGCGGCGGCCGCCGGCGCCAGCGCGTTGCCGTCGCCGTAGTAGGCGCTGGCTTTGCCGGGGCCGCAAGGCGTGTTGCACTGATCGGCATCGTAGCCCAGCGTCAGCGCCGAGGTGATGGCATTGCAGCCCACCGCGTACGGCGCTGTCCACACCATCAGCACGGCGCGGATCTCGGGGCCCAGCTGCCCCAGGATCTGCTGGCGCAACGGCGCGAAGTCTTCGGGGTCGAGCTTGCGGGCGCGCGGATCGAGCCGCACGTGGATGATGTTTTTCTCGGGAACCTGGTGCGCTTCGCGGTACAACGCGGCCAGCGTCACGCTGTTGGGCTCGTTGTCGTTGACCACCAGCGCCAGCTGGCTGGCCCCAAGCGCGGCATGGGCGCCGCCAGCAACGGCCGCACCCAGCAACCCCAGCGACAGCAAGATAAATGAACGCATCGCCCCACTCCCATGATCCCCGGTCGGCACGACCTGGCTGGCGCCATTATAGGGGGCTGCGGCAGCGCCCCATAAAAAAATCCCCCGGCTCGCGCGCGGGGGATTTTTGTCGGTGGGGCGGCGTGGCCGCCTCACCTGGCTGCTCAGGCAGCGTTTTTAGCTTTGCGACGGCGAGCCATGAAACCCAGCAGCGCCAGGCCACCGATCATCATGCCATAGGTTTCTGGCTCTGGTACGGCGGTAACGGTGATGTCGCCGCTGTAGAGGGCGCCCTTACCTGCAGTACCGAACAGCGACAGCACAAATGGCGCCTTGTCGGTAGAAGCGAGGTAACCAAAGCTGTATTTGCCGTAGTTATCGAACGTGCCTTTGGTGCCGTTCAGGTTCGACAGCGCGCTGTTGAAACTCAGGTTCTGGCTGCTGATGGTAACGACCACATTGTACCAACCCGAAGCCAGGCCGGTCAGGGTAATGACGTCGCTGCCGCCGGACAGGATGCCGTCGGTTGGCGTGAACTGACCGTTGAAGTGGTTCTGGTTGCCATTGGTCGGGTTGACGAAGACCGGTACCGATTGATCGGCAGCAGCAGCGCTGAACGAAGCGGCGGCCAGCAAGCTTGCTACGAGCATTTTGAATTTCATCTGAATATTCCTTAGAAGTTAATGGCCACGCTATGTTGCCAAGAATGTGTTTTTACAACAACTATAAGGATGATAGCACAATGAACCCATGTTCCGTTGCAATTTCTTTACTTTAGATAATTTTTTTGAAACCATTTTGCATTGCGGTATAAAAATTTCCTAGCAACACAAAAATTTCCCACAGTGTGAAAATTACGTTATGAAAGGTACATAAAATTTCGCGAAAGAAAAAATTAGATCAACAAAATCAATCACTTATAAGTGTGATGTAAAAAAGCCTCACAATTGTGATTATTTTGAGATTGAAGAGAAGTGTGACGAATGTCGAGAGGAGAAACGGGGGGAAGCGGGGACAAGTAACTTGGCCAGGGCAGCGCCATAGAGCGCTGTCCCGGATGTGACGGTCGTTATGCTGCGATCTCTACCTCGGACCGCGGTTTGCTGCGGCGATCGCGGGCATTGGTCCATTCGCTGGCGGTGTACTCGGACACATGCTTCATCTCGCCTGCGCGATTGACGCTGTATTCCTTAAAGACGATCATTTCTTCCAGGCTCACGTCCTGGAACACGCGCGTGTACTCGAACAACACGCTGCGTACGATCTTGGCACCGGCGCAAATATGGCTGCCGTGACCGATCCAGGTTGGTCCGATGATGGTGCTGCCAGCCTCGATCTTGCAACCTGAGCCGATGTACACCGGGCCTTCGATGGTGGTGCCTTCCCAGTCGATGCTGGTGTTCAGGCCAACCCAGATACCGTCCGCGAGCTGAATGCCCGGCACGTCCATGTGGGCCACTTCGCCCATCATCACGCTCTGCGACACTTCCCAGTAGTCCTTGACGCTGCCGATGTCGATCCAGTTGAACGTGCGGTTCTGGGCATAGAACGGCACGCCCTTCTCGACCAGCAACGGGAACAGCTCGGAACCGATATCGAACACGGTGTCGGCCGGGATCAGGTCGAGGATTTCTGGTTCGAAGATATAGATGCCGGTGCTGACAAAGTTCGACAGCGCTTCTTCTTGGCTAGGCTTTTCCTGGAACTGCGTGATCCGGCCATCCTTGTCGCTGACCACCACGCCGTAGCTGGACACTTTGTCATACGGTACTTCGCGGCAGATCACAGTGGCCTTGGAGCCTTTGCGGCGGTGTTCGAACAGCGCCGATTTCAGGTCGAGGTTGATCACCGCGTCGCCGCACAGGACGATGGTGGTGTCATCGAAAAAACCGCCGAACTGCTGGATCTTCTTCATGCCGCCAGCCGAACCGAGCGCTTCGGCAACGACTTCGCCTTCGTTGTTGGTGTAGCCCTCGAACGAGTATCCGATCTGGACGCCGTACTGGTGGCCTTCGCCGAAATAATCCTCGATTTTTTCGTGCAGGTAGCTGACGTTGACCATGATCTCATTGACCCCGTACTTGGCCAGGTGTTCGATCAGGTAAGCCATCACCGGCTTGCCCAGCACCGGTATCATCGGCTTGGGAAGGTCAAACGTCAGGGGGCGCACGCGGGTACCCTTGCCTGCGGCCAAGATCATAGCTTTCATAATGAGGTCCTCTAGATAGTTAAAAAATGTTCGAAAGGGCGCGCGGCACGCAGTGCGTCAAAGCGCACAACAGCTGCAGCAGCCCGAGAAATCAGCCCTGTCGGGTGAATCATGACATACCGTCAACTTCTTGACCAGCCCAAAATGCTGCGTGTGCACATCGAGCATCGCGGGCATACCGGGTGACTGGCCTCTTGCAACGCAATATAGCAGAGCCTAGCGCTCGCGCCCGCTTCGACTGGCAGCGGTGCGCGCCACGGCAGGATTAAATATCAATTGAATATCGGCAGTGATAATAATCTATTTCAATAAAAATATTTCGGTAGAACAATATATTTTTGACATCCAATCATATTCAAATTAAGTAGTAACTAAATTTAATAGTCAGTATGCGTTGAATATATGCCATGTCGCTTGTTTTTTGGTTAAAACAGGTCACTCAGATCCAGCGCAAACCCTGCAACTGCGGGGCTAATCAGGTTTTTTTATGCGCATGATCAATACGGTAACAATGTGTTGCACAGGTGCTGCAACCAGCCAAAATGAATTGAAAAAAATTTCGCTACGGAAAGGGTTTGTGTATAATAAATTTCAGGTTGCGTTACCGCCCAATCATTTTGAAATTATTTCCAGGAGTTAGACATGTTTTTCAATAAACCGCTTTCTGTGTCCGCGTCCCAGCTCACCAAAGTGATCGGCTGGTCGGTATTGAGCGCGTGTGCCCTGACCTTGAACGTGCAGGCGCAAACCACCGGCACGCCGGCGCCGAGCATGAGCACCCCTCCAGCATTCTCCACCTACGCTAACCCGTTTGCCGCGCAGTCGCTGTGGAACGTGCGCCCGGTAAATCCGGTGCTCGACACCTCGTACACCATACCAACCTCGAGTTACTACCCGGACATCACTGCGGGCGCTTACTCGACCGGCTTGTTCCTGGCCAAGGAAACCGATCTGCCGATGAAGATCTATGGCACCAATGGCGCCAACCTGGTCAATAATCCTGACGCTGGCGGCAATACCGAAGTTACACTGCCGCGCTGGCCTGCCAACACCCTCCCTGCCAGCGGGAGCGATGGCCACGCCGACATCTACGATCCTGTCACCAATGTGATTCACTCGTTCTGGAAACTGAAGAACGTCAATGGCAAATGGCAGGCTGGCTTATATGCATGGTCGCCAGCCACCGGCACCGGCTGGGGCGATCCGGCTCACTTCTACCTGGGTGCCCGTGCTACCGGCGTACCTGCCTCGGCCGGACTGATCCGCGCCCACGAAATCAACGATGGTTTGCCGATGTACCGCCACGCACTGGCCATGTCGCTCACCTACAATGCACTGTCGGCCACCGAGCCATACGTCTATCCGGCCACCTCGGCCGACGGCGATGCAGCCAAAACCAACAGCGGCAAGATCCCGCAAGGCGCGCTGATGATGCTGCCAGCGAACTACGACACTTCGAAGATCGCCAACCTTGCGCTGCGTAAAGTGGCCGAGACGCTGAAAACTTACGGTGCGTATGTGGTGGACCGCAACGTCGGCACGCCGTTTGTGATCTACGTGGAAACAGGCAATTCGCTGGGCCTGCACGCTGGCGGCTGGAATAATGCTGTTGCAGCTGAACTTGAGCGCATGCGTCAAAACATGCGGCGCGTAATCGGTGCGCAAAGCTGGCAGGATGGCACCGGCAAAGCGTTCGACGCCAATACGCCGAACCTCAACGCGCTGTCGATGCGTGGTCCGTGGATCAAGAACTCGGGTACCGTGACCGGCGCTTTCGACACGTGGTCGCAATCGATCGTGTTCCCAGCTTCGCCTGTGAAAACCATTATGCAAAACGGCAACTCGACCGGACTGAGCAAGATCAAATGGGGCGCACCAGTGGTGGGTAGCACCCAGCAGCTGAAAGTGATTGGCACCGGCGGCGCTACCCTGCGCATGGCGCTCTACTCGGGCGGCACGATGATCTTCGACACCGGCACCCAGAGCAATGGCTACACCAAGCGCTTTGTCTGGCCGACCGGCGCGTGGTTCGTGCTCTACGCGTCCAACGGCCTGAACCAGGCATCGAGCGTACGTGGCGAACTGGTTACCGTGGAACTGGCCCCAGCGACGATTGCGGCCAACGCCGCCAAGGCTGCCACGCTAAAGACGTTGCTGCAAGCTTCGCCGACCTATACCGGTTCGCGCAGCGGCGTAAAATGATTGAACCGTGCCGGCTGCCGTCGGCGCTGCGCTTCACCTGATGACTGGCCGACCTTGTGTCGGCCAGTAGCATTTTGCAGTGCATCAAAAAACCCTACTGTGCGCTCTACAAGTGGATTAAAATACATCACTTGATGATCAGATTGCATGCGCCGCTGCCGCGCTGCCGCGCCCCATGAACCGTTCCATCCTCAGTTCGCTGGCCCTGCTCTGCATGGCCAACACGTCGTTTGCCGCCACGCCGGCGTCCGCGCCTTCCGCTCCGCCTGCATTTGGTACTGCCGAGCATCCTTTCGCTGCCGACTCTCCATGGAATGCCCGTCCGGTTCGGCCTGTTTTCGGGACTGCCGAGATCCCCACGTCCAGTTATTTCCCCGCTATTGGGGGGGGGGCTTTTTCCACTATCAGTTTCTTGGGTGGAAAGGAATCACCGTCGCAGGAAGTTGTGGGTGCCAAGGGCAAGCCCGATGTATGGGATTACAACCAGGGCGTCCAGCGCGCCATTACCATCACGCACTGGCCGGCCGGCCTCACTCCGGCCAGCGGTAGTGACGGCCACGCCGACATTGCCGAGCCGGACACGGGTATGCTGCATTCGTTCTGGCAACTGCGCCAGCGTAACGACCACTGGGCGGCAGTCGGTTACGCCTGGAGCCGCCTTAACGGCCGAGGGTGGGGTGATCCCGCCGACTTTTACCAAGGTACGCGTGCGGTCGGTATCCCATCCACCGCAGGCCTGATCCGCCGCCACGAGGTCGAGGACGGCCAGCCCACGTATCGCCACGCGCTAGCCATGTCGCTCACCTATAACGGCTTGTCGAGCAAGCCTGCCTACATTTTCCCCGCCACCGCCGCCGACATCGATGCCGAGCGCAATACCGGCAGCATTCCCGAAGGCGCGCTGATGATGCTGCCACCGGACTACGACAGCAGCAAGATTGCCAACGCGCACCTGCGCAAGGTCGTGGACACACTGAAAACCTACGGCGCCTATGTGGTCGATCGCAACGTCGGCACGCCATTCTACATCTACGTGGAAAACGGCAGCAACTTCAACCTGCATGGCAAAAGCGGATGGAACCAGGACGTCGGCCGTGAGCTGCACCGCATCCGCGCCAATCTGCGCCAGGTGGTCTCGTCGGCCGGTTGGCTCGATGGTAACGGCAAACCGATGAAGATGGAACAGCCAACCAATCTGCTGTCGATGCGCGGCCCCTGGCGCGGCAAGGGAGGCGAATACGACGCCATCAACGACCAGCTCACGCTTGAAGCCGGCGGCAAGTCGCGCAGCTCGGTGTTGCGCGACATTGGCCGCGTCAACTGGGCGGCGCCTCGACCTGGCGCCAAATGCCGTTTCAGCGTGCAGGCCACCGGCGGCGCCACCCTGGCGCTGCAAGTGCGCAGCGCCGACATGCGCGATGAACTGTTTGACAGTGGTCCACTGGCCGACGGCGCCAGCGCCACCCTGCCCTGCCCGTTGGGCAAAGCGCGTTACGACCTGAGTGCCGTCGGCGGCAAGGCCGACGCCACCGTGCGCGCCACGCTGACCAAGCAAGATTAACATGACACGAAAGCACCAATACCATGGCTGATGATGCAGACTGGGCGGCCGACCTGGACCGTTACGGCATGCGCCGCCCTTTCCTCAAGGAACAATCGATCTGGGCCGTGTGGCTGTATCGCCGTGGCCGCCGGCTCGACCGCCGCCCGCCCGGTCTCGGGCGCAAGCTCGGGCTGGCCGTGTACTGGGGCCTGTTCCGGGTGATCGAAACCGTCACCGGCGTCAGCCTGCCCAAGAGCGCGAGCATCGGCCCCGGCCTGCGCGTCTGGCATTTCGGCAATATCTTCGTCCATCCCGACACCGTGATCGGCGCCCGCTGCACCTTGCGCCAGGGCGTCACCATCGGCAATCGCCACGCCGGCGGCCCTACCCCGGTGATCGGCGACGATGTCGAATTCGGCGCTTATGCGCAAGTGATTGGCGGCGTGCGCATCGGCAACAATGCGCGCATCGGCGCCATGTCGGTGGTGCTGTGCGACGTGCCCGACGGCGCCACCGCCGTCGGCGCCCCGGCCCGCATCATTGCCGCACGGGAGGCTGCATGATTACCGTGCTCAGCATTATTCTGTGCGCCGTGCTGGCGCTGCTGGCCATTCCCGTACTGGTGCTGCTGGTGCAATCGCTGCTGGCAGCCAAGCCGGCCGGTCCCGGCCCCGCCATGACCGGCCGCCGCCCCCGGGTGGCGGTGCTGGTGCCGGCCCATAACGAACAAGACGGCATCGGCGCCACCCTGGCCACGCTGCTGCCGCAGATGCTTGCCGGCGACCGCGTGCTGGTCGTGGCCGACAACTGCTCGGACAATACCGCCGGCGCCGCCCGCGCGGCCGGCGCCGAAGTGCGCGAACGCCATCACGCCGAACACCGTGGCAAGGGCTATGCGCTGGACTTCGGCGTGCAATGCCTGGCCGAAGATCCGCCCGAAGTCATGCTCATTGTCGATGCCGACTGCCTGGTCGAACCGGGCGCCATCGACCGCCTGGCGCGCACTGCGCTGGCCAGCGGCCGGCCGGTGCAGGCGCTGTACCTGATGCGTTCGCCTGCCGGCAGCGGCCCGATGAAGAAGATCGCGGAATTCGCCTGGACCGTGAAAAACCTGGTGCGCCCGCTCGGCTTCCTGCGCCTCGGCATCCCCTGCCCGCTGATGGGCAGCGGCATGGCCTTCCCGTGGTCGGTGATCAGCACCGCTTCGCTGGCCAATGGCCACATCGTCGAAGACATGAAGCTGGGCATGGACCTGACCCGCGCCGGCACGCCGCCGCTGTTCTGCCCGTACGTGCTGGTCTCGAGCACCTTCCCCAGCAGCGACGCCGGCACCCAGAGCCAGCGCCGCCGCTGGGAACACGGCCACCTGAGCATGATCGTTTCGGCCGCGCCGCGCTTCCTGCTTGAAGGTCTGATGCGTGGCCGCCTGGCCATGGTCGGCATGGCGCTCGACCTGATCGTGCCGCCGCTGGCGCTGCTGTCGCTGGTGGTGATCGCCGCGCTGGGCGCCAGCGCCTTGTTTGCATTGCTCAGCGGCGCGGTCGGACCGCTGCTGTTTGCGCTGTCGATCGCCGTGGCAATGGGCGTGGCCGTGCTGCTGGCTTGGTGGCGCTACGGCCGCCAGACCCTGAGCGCGGCCAACCTGGCAATGGCGGTGCTGTATATATTCTGGAAGGTGCCGGTCTATATCGGCTTCCTGATCAACCGCCAGGTCGAATGGGTGCGCTCCAAGCGCGACAGCGAATAACTCTTAATACCAAGGAATCCTCATGAAAGTTCTGGTTACCGGCGGCGCCGGCTACATTGGCTCCCATACCTGCGTCGAACTGCTGCACGCCGGTCACGACATCGTGATCGTTGACGACCTGTCCAACAGCACGGCCGATGTGGTTGAGCGCGTGACCACGCTGGCCGGCCGCGCGCCGGTCTTCATCGAGGCCGACGTCCGCGACCGCGCTGTCATGGAGCAGGTATTTGCCGCCCACGCAGTGGACGCGGTGATCCACTTCGCCGGCCTCAAGGCGGTCGGTGAATCGGTGGCGCAGCCGCTGCGCTACTACGACGTCAACGTCCACGGCAGCATCGTGCTGCTGGAAACCATGGCCCGCCACAACGTCAAGAAAATCATTTTCAGCTCGTCCGCCACGGTGTATGGCGACCCGGACACCGTGCCGATCCGCGAAGACTTCCCGCTGCGCACCACCAACCCGTACGGCGCTTCCAAGCTGATGGTGGAAAACATCATGCGCGACCACGCTAAAGCCGCGCCCGACTGGGGCATCGTGCTGCTGCGCTACTTCAACCCGGTGGGCGCCCACGAAAGCGGCCTGATCGGCGAAGATCCGCGCGGCATCCCGAACAATCTGATGCCGTTCATCGCCCAGGTGGCCGAAGGCCGCCGCGAGCGCCTGTCCGTGTTCGGCGACGACTACCCCACCACCGACGGCACCGGCATGCGCGACTACATCCACGTGGTGGACCTGGCCATCGGCCACGTCAAGGCGCTGAACAAGCTTGACGACGAGCGCGGCGTGCTGACCTACAATCTTGGCACCGGCGCCGCCAGCAGCGTGCTCGATATGGTGCGTGCTTTTGAGCGCGCCTGCGGCAAAACCATCCCGTACAAGATCGAACCACGCCGGGCCGGCGACATCGCCGTATGCTACGCCGCCACCGACGTCGCCGAACGTGAGCTGGGCTGGAAAGCCCAACGCAATATCGAGCAGATGTGCACGGATACCTGGCGCTATCAGAGCAGCCTGATTCGCTAAACGGCGACAGGCCAAGAAAAAAGCCGCTCAATGTAAGGAGCGGCTTTTTTTCGGTTGCGGCCAACTAGCCCCGGCTGCGTTTGATCAGCACTGCCAGCTTGGCCGCCTCGGTATCGATCGAATGGCGCTCGACCGCACGCTGGTGGGCGCGTTCGCCCATGACGGCGATCTGCTCGAGCGGCGTGGCCAGCACGCGTTCGATGCCGGCTGCCACAGCATCGACATCGCCGGCAGGGATCAGCCAGCCATTTTCGCCATCGTGCACCAGTTCCGGAATGCCGGCCACGTAGGTGGTCAGTACCGGGCGGCGCAACGCCATCGATTCCATCACCACCACCGGCAAACCTTCGGCAAAGCTTGGCAAGGCCAGCGCGCGCGACGCCAGGATTTCTTCGCGTACCTGGTCGCTGCTGATCCAGCCGGTAATCCGCACCACGTTTTGCAACTGGTGGCGCGCGATCAGGGTTTCGATCTCGGCGCGCATTTCGCCATCACCGGCCAGCACCAGTTCCACCGCCACGCCGCGTGCCACCAGTTGCGCCACCGCGCGCACCAGCAGCAACTGCCCTTTTTGTTCGCACAGGCGGCCCACGCACACCAGGCGCGGCGCTGCCGGCGGCGGAACAGCGACACCGGCGTGGAATGCCGGCTCCAGGCCGCAGTGGACGATTTCTACTTTCGGCCAGTCGGTGTACGGTATCCAGCGGAACAGCTGGCTGCGGCCGAAGCTGCTGATCGCCACTACGAAAGCCGAACGGGCGATCTTCTCCCTGATGTGCAAAAACTCCGGCTTGTCGAATTCTTCCGGTCCATGAACGGTAAAACTATATGCCGGGCCACCGAGTTCGCGTGCCAGCATGGCCACCTCGGCCGGATTGGTGCCGAAGTGAGCATGCAGGTGGCGCACGCCGGAGGCGCGCATCCAGCCGACCATGCGACATGCTTCGGCCAGATAGATCATATGCAGCGGCAACGGCCGGTCGGCGCGTCGCGACATGCGCAGCGCCAGTTTGACCGCGCCCAGAAATTGACCAGGTGCACGCACCAGTTCAGCAAACATGGACTTAGCCAAGGCCAGCGCGCCGTCGCGTAGAAGGTAGCGGGTTTTTTCTCGCTCGCGCAAGTCTTCGGCGTCGACCAGTTGGTCGGCCCAGCCGCGCAGTGCGAAGCGTTCGACCTCGAAGCCCTGGCGCTCAAGCGCTAGAATTTCACGACGGATAAAACTATGGCTGACTTTGGGGTATTGGTTGACGAGGTAAGCTATTTTCATTAAATATTCTATTCAACTTTAACGGAGTGCATTGGGTGCGCCAGTGGAGGCCTTGACTGCGCCGAGATCATCGTCAGCTCCAGTCTTGTCTTCAGCGTCAACCGTGGCATCAGCTTCAGCGGCGGTCGGCTCGAGTTGCGCCTCGTCGGGCGCGGCTTCGGCCACCACGTCGGCGGTAACAGCAACGGCTGGGGTGCGCCATGGGCGGATATCGAACCAGCCGTTGACCTTGTCGGCCCAGCGCTTGCCGCGCTTCATGAACCAGCTTTCGTAATAAAAAGTCGAGCCATAAGCCAGCATGAACAGCACGGCAAAGAACAGCGGCCGCTTCAGGTACTTGACGATCACGTCGCCACTACCGAGCCAGGTGAAAGTGAGCATCGGGTGGATCACGTACAGCGCATAAGAAATACCAGCAACAAACACTAGCATGCGATTGTGCAAAACCCGGACCAGGAGCGAGGTGGGCTGCATCAGCGACCCCCCTACCAATAGCAGTGCCAGGTAAGGACGCAGAAAATTGAGCCATTGTCCTTGCGGCATGCTGGAAAACGCCAGCAGCACCGCTACCGGCCAGAGTGGCACGATGCGCAGAAAATCACGCGCACGCACGCCGAACACGCCGTGATACACCAATGCCAGGGTGCAGCCTGCCAGGATTTCATCGATACGATAATAACTAATGCTCGAAGCGATCACGCCATCGTGCCAGCGTAACGCCGTAAACGCCATTCCTATGAATGGCAGCAACAACAGGCCGCGCTTGGGCAGCATTGCTACCAACAACGCCACGCCCACGTAGAACTGCAACTCCATGCACAAGCTCCACAAGTGTTCGGTCATGGGCAACAGATCGTTAGGGAAGCCATCTTCGAGTGGCAGGTTGGCGTAAAACAGCATATGACTGGCCCATTTGGAGAGCGGCACTACCGATAACACCAGCGCGATGACGAGGTACAGCCACGCCAGCGGCAACACACGGCAAAAACGCTTGACCAGGAAACCACCAATACGCTGATCCTTGAGCAGGAAGGATGTGATCAAAAAACCGGACAGGATAAAGAAGATCACCATGCCGAAGACACCGGCACTGTGGTTGAGCAGCAAAGAATGTGGTCCCAACGGTAACAGGTGCGCCGCCAGCACCAGCAAAATACTCAGCCCGCGCCAACCATCGAGTACAGACAAGTGGGCGCCATGGCCGGTAGCAGCGGGGGCCTCGGACGACAATGCTAGAGTGGTTTGCATGGCAGGCTAGATCTGGGCTCAATATCGGGACTGAACGACCGGTTTGGCGTTGCGCTCGACAACCACACTGCGCGCCAGCGCGCAACCGGCTCCAATGGCAAACCACAGATACCAGTTATACGACAGGTAATAAAACATGTTGTCGCTGACCGCACAGATCAGGAAATTGACAATGATCAGTATCAGGGAAAACGCCGCCAGCTTGTCGATTTTCACCAGCGGCGCCAGTTGCTTGATCATGCTGATTGACTGCCACAGGAAGGCGACCAAACCAATCGCGCCCAGTTCGAACAGCAACTGCACGTAAACGCTGTGGGCGCCCCACTTGATCTTGCCCGCCAGAGGGAAGAAGATCACCGAATTCTCGTAGAAGGTTTGCAGACCCTTGCCCCAGATGTAATCGACCGACGACATCCAGCCTAGCCCTGTCTCCCACAGGTAGACGCGCCAGGCAAACGAGTTCAGCGTGGCGTAGGTGGCCACTTCGTTACCCTGGCCAAGATCGAGGATACGGTCACCAATGCCGGGGATAAACAAAGCAGTCACGCCCATGACCAGCATATATACCAGGAAGCGGCGGTCGAACAACAAGGCATACAGGGCAAAGCCGAGTGCCGTGGCAAGCCAGGCACTGCGGGTTTTCGTGAGCAGCAGCAGCACCAGCATCAGCAGCAGGTAGGCAACCAGTCCACAGCGCGCGCCCAGGCCGGCCTTGGGCGGCAAGGTTTTAAACAGATAAAAGGCGATGGTAATGATCACGGTCAGATAGAACGCCATGATGTTGGCGTGGGCAAACGTACTCTTCAAGCGGAATCCGCCACTGAAATGCAAGGCAATGTCGACGAAGGAATACAGTACCGGGATCAGGGACGACCACACCATGAGCTTCAGGCAAAAACGGAAGTCCGGCTGGTTGCGCACGCAGTAATAGCCGCCAATGAACAGCGAAAAATACGACAACTGTTGCAGAAACAGGCGCACCGACTCGCCGGTGAACGGCGAATGCACGACCCCGATGGCAGTGATCAACAGGAACGGCGCCCACGCCATGTACGCACGCTGCGGTATGGCCTTGGGGCGCTCGAAGATCAGCAGGATGGCAAGCAGGATCACGATGCCGTTGATCACGCCGCCGATACCGATCATGTAGCCACCAAGCGAGAACCGGGTGAGATCGAGCGCGTTGTCCGCCCCGGCGCGTAATACAACGATAAGGAGCAGCGTCAGCTTGCGGTCATAGATCAGCAGCAGCCCAAACAACATGGCCGCCGGCAAGGCCAGCAGCTTGGCGACGCTGCCGCCCATGAGATCGACAAGGATGGGCGTGGCTGCGCCAAGCAGGCCCGCCAGGCAGATGGCCAGTGCCACCATGAGATAGACCATGCGCGACGGGTGCCGGCTAAAATCCGGCATTTTCAGCGAATGCAAAGTGGGCCTTTTCAGCAACGCAACCATATGACTCCTATATCCAATAATCGTGATCGCGTCTGCTGACAGCGAAGTTAAAACGAACTCTCATTCTTCAAGCCGGCTGGGCGGCAACGCTCATGCGGCGCTTGCCGGGCACTACGCGTACCAGCCAGGAACGCACCGCGTTCCACTCCCCGGTTTCAGCGACATGCGCACTACTGAAACGATAATAACGCCACAGCAGGGCCAGCGGGTTCCGGGTTGCCAAAACGCGGCGGTAGTCAATCTCGCGCTGCAGTTCAGGAGACGCGCCCATGCCGCGCTGCAGCACGTTCGTCATTTGTTCAAATGAGGCGTCGAAATTGCGCTGACCATCGATCTCGAGCAGCAAACCGCCATGATTGACAAACGGCGCAGGATCGAAAGCGGGTAACTGTTTCAGTGCGCTGAACGAGCGCGCCAGGAACCGCGAAATCGCTACCGACAATGCAGTCTGGTCCATGAATTTGGTGGCGCTCACGTTGTTGCCATGCCAACGGTATCGCAGCAATTGTTGTGGCACATTGTTGCACTTACCGAGGATCGCCAACTGGCCAAACAGAAAATAGTCTTCCGCCAGATGACTCACTTCCATGCTTTGCTGCTGTGGCAGGGCCTGCAGAAAATCGTTGCCATAACGGGCACCGAGCGCACGCAGCGCGCCGAGGCGCATCATGGCAGTGGGATGCGCCACCGGGTTGCGAAACAGGCTGGCAGCGGTCACGCGCTCACGCCCCACCGGCACCGACATCACGCCCAGCTTGTGCCCGGCGGCATCCATTACTTCGGCTTGGCCGCCGATCGCCACACAATCCGGCTCGGCCGCAAAGGCAACCAGCGTGATGGCCATGCGCTCGGGCAGGCAAACGTCATCGGCGTCATGGCGCATGACAAATTCGGCATTGGCAATATCGAGCCCGCAATTGAGCAACCCCGACAAGCCGGCCGCTTGCGGAAATGGATGCACCTCGATGCGTGGATCGCGCGCCGCATACGCGGCTGCCATTTCAAGGCTGCCATCAGTGGAGCCGTGATCGAGCACAAGCAGGCGCCAGTCCTGGAAGGTCTGCGCTTGCACGCTGTCAAGCGACTCCGCAAGGAAATCCATACCGTTTTTGACAGGTAACAAGACATCGATCTTTGCCAACTTAACACTCCTGCTCACACATTAAAAAATTACTCGACCATCCGTCATTCTACCATGCAAGAATAGCAATGAGATGTAACAGGCCGTCAACAGTGTGATAGCCTGCAGGGCTGTCCGGGTGGCGCACGTTTGGATGCAAAATAAACCGATGCAAATGTCGATAACGTGTAAAATTCCCAACTAAATGCTGCAGCGTAGCATAGCATGAGATCATAATGAAACGATATTGCGCCGTGCTGTTGCGGCGGCGCGCCAACAGTGAAAACAAGGAACGCGAATGAAAATTACGGTGATTGGTTCGGGCTATGTAGGCCTGGTGACGGGCGCTTGCCTGGCCGAGTTGGGTAACTCGGTATTTTGCCTCGACGTCGACGCGCGCAAGATCGACATCCTGAATAATGGCGGCGTGCCGATCTACGAGCCGGGCCTGAAGGAGATTATCGAGCGCAACCGCGCCGCAGGCCGCCTCACCTTTTCCACCGATGTTGCCGCCAGCGTGGCGCACGGCGATGTCCAGTTCATCGCCGTGGGCACTCCGCCCGACGAAGACGGCTCGGCCGACCTGCAGTACGTGGTTGCCGCCGCCCGCAACATCGGCCGCCACATGACCGAATTCAAGGTTGTCGTCGACAAATCGACGGTACCGGTCGGCACCGGCGAGAAAGTGCGCGCTGCGATCGCCGAAGAACTGGCCGCCCGTAACACCGACGTTGGCGTCACCGTGGTGTCGAATCCGGAATTCCTCAAGGAAGGCGCGGCGGTCGACGATTTCATGCGTCCGGACCGCATCGTCATTGGCGCCGACTCCGATGCCGCCGGCCAGCAGGCCCGCGACAAGATGCGCGAATTGTACGCCCCGCTCAACCGCAACCACGAGCGTATCCTGTACATGGACGTGCGCTCGGCCGAGTTCACCAAGTACGCCGCTAACGCCATGCTGGCCACCCGTATCTCGTTCATGAACGAGCTGGCGAACCTGGCGGACAAGCTCGATGTCGACATTGAAAATGTTCGTAAAGGCATCGGTTCCGACCCGCGCATCGGCTTCTCGTTCCTGTACGCCGGCACCGGCTACGGCGGCTCCTGCTTCCCGAAAGATGTGCAAGCGCTGGTACGCAGCGCCGGCGAGTTTGGCCAGCACCTGGAAATCCTGCACGCGGTCGAGTCGGTCAACAACCAGCAAAAGCAAATTTTGCTCGGCAAAATCGTCGCCCGCCTGGGCGAAGATCTGAGCGGCAAGACCTTTGCCATGTGGGGCCTGGCCTTCAAACCGAACACCGATGACATGCGCGCCGCCCCAAGCCGCGTGATGGTCAAGGAATTGCTCAAGCGCGGTGCCAAGGTCGTTGCTTTCGACCCTGTGTCGATGGAAGAGGCGCGTCATGCCTTCGAGCTCGACTTGGCAGACTTGCCGGCCGAACAGCGCGGCCTGTCGTACAGCGACGCACCGATGAGTGCAGTAACCGGTGCCGACGCGCTGATCATCATGACCGAATGGAAAGCGTTCAAGAGCCCGGACTTCGGCGCCCTCAAGGCTGCGCTGTCGCAGCCGCTGATCTTCGACGGACGCAACCTGTACGAACCGGCCACGATGCGCAAGCAAGGCGTCGAATACCACGCGATCGGGCGCGCTGGCAAGCACGTCGCCTGAGGACGGGCCGATGACTAGCTGGTTGAAGCACAAGACGCGCCGCCTGCAAGAGCGCGTTGCAAACCTGCGCCGCCTGGTCGTGCTCGAGCGCGACTGGCTGGCGTATGGGCGCCACTACGGCGCCCACCGCCAGGCCGGCGACGATGCCGGCATCGTGGTGTCGCTGACGTCCTATCCGCCACGCTTTGGCACCCTGCACCTGACGCTCAAATCGCTGCTGTCGCAGTCGCTGGCGCCGGCGCGGGTGGTGCTGTGGATTGCCCACCGCGACATGGACAAGCTGCCGCCAGCAGTGACGGCGCTGCGGGCGGCAGGCCTCGAAATCGAGGCCTGCGACGACACCCGCTCTTACAAGAAAATGATCCCGCTGCTGCAGCAAGGCGAACGGCGCGCCATCGTCACCGCCGACGACGATGTGTATTACTGGCGCGATTGGCTGCGCCAGCTGGCCGACGCCCGTACGCCGGGCAAGCTCGAAGTGGTTTGCCACCGCATGCACCGCATCCGGTTCGACGGCGCCGGCCTGCCACTGCCCTATTCCGACTGGGAGCACGACGTGCAGAACACCCGGCCCGACGTCACGCATTTCCCCACCGGCATCGGCGGCGTGCTGTATCCGCCCGGCGTGTTCGGCCCCGAAGTGCTCGACGTGGCCGCCTTTACGGCACTGTGCCCGAACGGCGACGACATCTGGTTTTACTGGATGGCACGCAGCAATGGCGCGCGCTCGAAGCGGGTTGCCGAAGTCAACCAGTTGTACTGCTGGGAGGGTTCGCAGGAAGCAGCCCTGTGGCAAAACAACCTGGTGGGCAAGGCCAACGATACCCAGATCGGCGCCATGATCGGCGCCTACGGCTTCTTCGGCGCCCCCGTCAAGGCAGCGATCATCTAATTACATCATCTCATTTGGCGGCACAGTGGAATTAAAAAACAAGACGATGCAGGCGGTGAAGTGGAACTTCCTCGCCACTGCCCTCGGCACCGTGGTCGGCATCGTGCAATTGTGGGCGTTGTCGCATATTCTCGCACCGGCACAATACGGCATCATCAGCGTTGCGCTGATGGTGGTCACCTTCTTCAACATCTTCATCGATTTCGGCATCTCCAACGCCATCATCCGGCGCCAGAACATTACCGAGCTCGAGTTGTCATCGCTGTACGCGATCAACGTCGGCCTCGGTGTGGCAACCTTCCTGGCCGTGTATTTCAGCAGCCCGCTGATTGCCACCTTCTTCAAGTCGCCCGAGCTGGAATTCCAGATCCGCATCATGTCGTTCCTGTTCCTGATGGCGCCTTTCGGCCAGCAGCAACGCGCAATCCTGGCGCGCGACATGCGCTTCAATTTTATTGCCATCGCCACCATCGTTACCTTGCTGACCAATTTTATCGTGGTCGTGGGCCTGGCGTTGCTGTATCAAAAAGCGTGGGCCGCTTCGGTGGCCTTCCTTGTCAGCGGCGCGGTCAATGCTGCCATCTTCTTCATCCACAGCCTGCGTGAACGCAAGTTCTCGCTGCGGTTCAGCTGGCCTGCGGCCAAGCCGCATATCCGCTATTCGCTGCAACTGGTCAGCGATTCGATGATCAACGTGGTCAGCATTAATACTTACCCGGCGCTGATGGCGCGCCTGGTGAGCCTGTCGGCCATCGGCGGCTACAACATTGCCAACAGCATCAGCATCATGTTGATCGAACGGCTCAAACCAGTGCTGACGCAGGCATTGTTCCCGGCGTTTGCCAAGATCCAGAACGACGACAGCCGCCTGGCCACCAACTTCCTGTTGGTGACCACCTATGGCTCGCTGGTCAACTTCCCGCTGCTGGTGGGCATGTTCGTGGCTAGCTCGTCGATCGTGGCGACGTTCTTCAACGCCGAGTGGCAATTCATCGACAGTCTGGTCAAGATCCTCTGCCTGGTAGGCATCTTCCGCAGTCTTGACGTCCCGGTGATTTCGCTGCTGCTGGTCAAGGCCAAGATGTACCTGAACGTACGCATGGGCATCGTCAAACTGGTCACTGGCGTGGCGCTCGCCTATCTGCTGGGCACCCGCTACGGCATCACCGGCATCGTCTGCAGCTTCCTGATCGTCCAGATCGGCAACACCGTGCTTGGCTACTTCGTGCTGGTGCGCGCCTGCCTGCAGGGTTTGGGCAGGGCCTATATCAAGGCCGTGCTGATTCCATTGGCGCAGGCGTTGCCGATCCTGCTCGTGTCCGGCCTGATCACGCTGTATCCGCCGAGCGCCCACCCAAGCGTCAACCTGGCACTGGTAGTCGGCGCCGGCGTGCTGGCCTACCTGCTCGGCCTGTACTTCTCGCCGTTTGCCGTGGTGCGCGAGTTCGTCGGACTGGCCAGTCGCAACGTCAGCCCCAGGCTGGAAACCCTGCTGTTGCGGCGGGCCAAATGAGCGCGTCCATGAATCAGCTTGATGACAGCGCACCGCTACTGTCGATCGTGGTACCTTGCTACAACGTGGGCGCAGCCATGCTGCCGCTGTTGCAGCGCGTGAGTGCGCAAATGGCCGCGGACTGCGAGCTGGTGCTGATCGACGACGGTTCGAGCGACGGCACTGCCAACACTGTCCGCGCCTTCCAGACCGACTACCACGGCCCCGGCCATATTGCCCTCACCGTTACCCCGAATGCTGGCGCCGCCAAGGCACGCGAGCTCGGCCTATCGCTCGCGCGCGGCCGCTTCGTGTATTTTTGCGACAGCGACGACATTATGCGGCCCACGTTTGTCGAAGTATTTCGCCGCACGCTGGCGCAATATCCGGCGCTCGACCTGCTGTTCTTCTCGTCCGAGATCGCGGTGGTCGAAGCGGACGGCATGCGGCGCCTTGGTCGAAAGGTCGAGTACGACCGCCAGCAAGTGTTCGACCACGGCAGCGCACTGCTCGAATACAATCTGCGCCAACACATGCATACTGCGGCGGTGTGGACTTTTGTAGCCCGGCGGGATTTGCTGCAAGCGGCCGGCGCCAGCTTCACGCGCCGTGGCGCCCACGAAGACCATTTGTTTACGCTCAGCACGATGCTGCATGCGCGCTGCGTGGTGGCGTTACCGGACTTGCTGTACACCCAGACCTTGCGCGCCGGCTCCCTGACCAACTCGGCCAAGAACGCCCAGTACATCACCGAGCGCATCAGCGCCTTCAACGAGGCCGATGCGCTGCTGCGCACGTCGGCGCCGGCACTGCGTGCGCTCTACGACGCGGAATCGTTCGACGCGATTGCCGCGATGATGGCCGAGAACCGGCGACTGTTGCCAGCTGTGCTGGCCGGACCGGTAGGCCTGCGCTATTTCGCTGTGCGCGCCCCGCGCGTTCTGGCGCGCGTGAGCAGGCGGGCACTGCGCGCCGCGCGGCGCCGCCTGGTACCGGGTGCTTCCCCCTCCAAACCCTGAAATGGCCCCCACCATGACCTCCTTAGTGACCGTATATATTCCGACCAAGAACCGCCTGTCGCTGCTGCGCCGCGCGGTGCAGTCGGTGCTGGGGCAAACCCACGGCCCCATCGAACTGATCATCGTATCGGACGGCTCAACCGACGGCACCTGCGACTACGTGCGCAGCTTGCAGCAGCAAGCCAACGTCAAATTGATTCACAACGAAACCTCGGTCGGTGCCTGCGCCGCGCGTAACCAGGCGCTGGACATTGCCGAGGGCGAGTTCATCACCGGCCTGGACGACGATGACATGTTCCTGCCGCACCGGCTCGAGCGCTTTATTACCGCCTGGCGCGTTCGCGAACAAGCCGGCGAACGTTTCTCCTGCCTGTTCGACCGCCGCATCGTCGATCAAGGCGGCGCGGTGACCCTGGCCAACGCCGCGCCGGTGGCTGATTTTGAGACCATGCTGGGCGAGAACCTCATCGGCAACCAGGTGTTTACGACGCCTGCACGCATGCGCGCAGCCGGCGGTTTCGATGCCGCCATGCCGGCCTGGCAGGATTGGGAAATGTGGGTGCGCTTGGTACAGCACGGTGGGCCGGCCCATAACATCGGCGCCAATAGCTACCTGATGGACGTTTCGCACGAATTCGAACGCATTACGCTCAAGTCCGGCGACCGCATCATCCAGGCTGCGAAGCTGTTCTACGCCAAGCACGGTCAAGGCGGACGCGCCCTGCCCGGCTTGCTCAATTCGCTGGGCGCCTACCCGCAGATTCGTCTGAGCCTTGGCGATTTGATGGTCATGGCAGGCACGCCGGCCACGCGTCGCCACGCGCTGCGGCAATTGCGCCGACGCCAATTCAAACCCACCATGGCAGGCACGCTGGCCTGACCGGCATTCAAGCGCACAAATAACAAGCGGCCCCGAAGGGGCCGCTTTCACATCGTACATCCGAAAAAACTTGGCCTCAGCGTGCGACCACGAGTGCATGACCGCGCGGGCTGCTGGCTGCGACCAGCTGACGCAGAAACTCCTGTTGCACGGCGTAGGCAGCCGGCGCTTCCGCATCATCATGGACGAGCATAGAAGAACGCACCAGGATGCCGTCCGCGACCTTGCCGCGCAGGCCGTCGCGGAAAATCTGCATGCGCATGGCAAAGCCACCCTGCGGATAAGCGTCACTGATCCGGGTCCAGTAGGTCACTGCTTCCAGACGACCTTGTCCGGTAGCCAACATGTGCTTGCCTGGCAGCGCGGGCGCTCCGGCTGTCATCGTCAGCGGCGCCGGCGAGAGCGACAGCACCTTGTAGCCCTGCGCCGGATAGCAAATTTCAGGCAGGTGCAGCTTGACGTCCTGGCGCTGCTCCTTGGCGTAGGCCAGCGCCAGCATTACCTGCTGGCCCTGACTGTTGACATAGGTACGCATCAAGACGTCATCATACGGTTGCTCAAGGCTGCGACCGCCATCTTCGGCGGTGGACAGCTCGGCCTGCGTGACCACGCCCTGCAGCTCGCGCCAGTCGCCGAAGCGGGTTGGTACGCTGGCGGCCAGATCGATGGTTTGGGGATTCGGCGTAAACTTCGGCGTGAGCGCCCAGGCCCCGCCGACGGCGAGCAGCATGCCAGCCAGCAGCAAGACTGCCGGACGGGTGGCAATCTGGCCCAGTTGCGCCCAGGCACCTGGCGCCAGCGCTGGCAGCTGCAGGCCGGCGCCTTCGTCGCTGGCGCCGCCACGGCGAACCATCCAGCTCAGTGCGCTATCGACGCCGATAATCAGCAGCAGCGCCGACAGGAACAGTACCAGGCCCGAGAAGCCGTGCAGGAAACCCTGGCCGGCAGCATCGCCGAAATGATACGTGATAAGCGACAGGAAAATGATGCGGATGGTATTGGCGGCAAACGAGATCGGGATGATCAGCATGGCCAGCAATACGTTGCGCACCAGCGAAGGATGGCGCACCAGGTTCATGTACAGCAGGCCCAGCGCTTCGAGCGTGAACAACGAGTTCAAACCCGCGCAAGCGTCGGCCACCAGCAGCTGGTAATGACCGATGGTGAGGATCACACCGCTGCGCGCAATCGGATAGTCCATCCAGTACAGCAGGTGTTCGGTGGCGGCCGACACGGCAATCTTCATCGGCAAGGTCACCACGTCGACGATCGATGCCGGCAGCGGAATCATGAACATCATGAAGAAGAACGCGAACCACATGCGGCTCCAGGTCCGCACGCCGAACAGCGCAATCATCAGGCCGGCCAGGACCAGGATCAGAGAACCGACCTCCAGCACATGCACTTGCTGCGAACGGCCCAACACGTAGCACAGCAGGCCCAGCGCCACGACCGGATAACCGAGCGCTGGCTTCGGATTGCGCTCAAACATCTTTTGCGAAATCAGTTGCCGCGTGCGGAAATACAGAAAACCAAAGGCTACAGTCATGACGATCGGGCCGTGCGCATTGCGATCCGAACTCCATGGCCCGTGGAACAGGTCGATCAACGTCGGTACATACAGCGCCGCCAAGCCGGCCAGCAGCACGAGCCAGGGAGCAAGCGCAGCAGGCGAAGGCGAAGGCGTCGCGGTGGGGTTCAGCGTGTGGGCCATGGCCATATCAAATCAGATCAGAAATTATTAAGCACGGAACCAACGACATGCACGCGCGCTTCGTTCAAGGACGCAACCAGGTCGTGCACCTTGCCGACGTGGGTGACATCCTGGCGTGCCACCACGACGGCAGCGCCGGTACGACCGGCCACCATCTGGGCGTCAGAGGAATCGCTGCTGGCCGGCGTGTCGATCAGGATCACGTCGTACTGGTCTGCCAGCGTGCGCAGCAGCTGTCCCAAGGCTGGGCGACCCAGCAATTCGGACGGGTTCGGTGGCGGCGCACCGGCGGTCAGCACCGACAAGTCGAGCAGCGAGGCAACGCGCTGCACTGCTTCGACACTGTTACGGCCAGACAGCACCGACGACAGGCCGACGCGGTTTTCCAGGCTGAAAATCTCGTGCTGGGACGGATGGCGCATATCGGCATCGATCAGCAGCGTGCGCTGGCCCTGCTGCGAGAACACCACCGCCAGGTTAGCAGCGAGGAAGCTGCGGCCGTCGCCACGCTCGGCACCGGTAATTGCGAGCGCTTTGCGTTCCTGGCCGGTATCGAACCAGCGCCACATCAACTGGTTGCGCAGTGCACGCAGCGACTCCACGCGCTCGGTGAAAGGCTCGTAAGCAGCAACAACGGATTCGCTGATGGCGCTTTCGCCACGCAACAGGTAAGGATAATCGTACTGGCGCGACAGCGCGAATTCGATGTCGGCCTCGGTCAGCACACCCAGCGCCAGCGCGGCATCGCCGAAGCGCACATTGCGCTCGACCTGGTGGCGCATTACGCGCTCCGCATCGGCTACCGACAGACGGCCCATCTTGATCAGGATAGCGCCGATTGAACGGTCGGGCACGGACGAAGCTGGCGATTTTTCGCGCATATCGGTGACGATATACGGTTGGATGGGTGGATTCTGGTTCATGGAGTTACTCCGTAATAAACTGGTGTCGGCGATCACTGCTGCGGTTGCGGCAACAGTGCTGCCGGCGGCGGGCTGTTCTTGCTGCGCTTGCCGATACGCGGCTTGGCAATCGTGCCCAGCACGGGCAGACCGAAGGCGTCTGCCATGTGCGCGGCCGAGCGCACGCGCTGGTCGAGCAACTCGAGCACCAGCACCACGCCGCCACCGAGGATCAAGCCGACGACGACGGCCAGCAGCAGGTTGATCAGCAAGCGCGGCGATTTCGGCTTGGTTGGTACTTCGGCGGTCGACAATACGGCGATATCGGATTGACGCGCCTGGCCTTCAAGGTTGGTCTGGTTGACACGTTGCATCGCACTTTCATACGAGCGGCGGGCATTGTCCACTTCATTGCTGAGCACGACGAATTCGTCACGCGCACCGTTCAGTTCCAACACGCGCGCCTTCTGCGCCGACAGTGCCGAACGCAGTTCATTTTCACGCTGCTGGTAGATATTGCTGTTGCTGGCAACGCCGCTCGAGGCAATGCGCATCTGTTCTTCCAGGTTCGAACGCAGCTTGTCCACTTCAGACTTCGAGGCGATGTACTGCGGGTGGTTCGACGCCAGACGCTGCGAGGTATCGGCAAACCGCGCTTCGGCCGTTGCCAGCTGCGACTTCAGGTTCTGGATCAGGCTGTTATTCAGCACATCAGGCGAGACGCCGGCATTGCCGCTGGCCTGGCGCGAGCGCGATTGCGCTTCCATCAGCAGACCCTGCACTTGCACCAGTTGGCTCGACAGCTCGTTCAGGCGGGCGGTCTCGACATCGACGCGGTTGTCGGCACTGTAGATGTTGTTTTCTTTCTGATACTTCGACAGGCGGCTCTGCGCCAGTTCGTACTGCTCGCGCAGCACCTTGATCTGGGTGTTCATGAAGCCAGAGGCCTGCAGTGCCGGATCGGTCTTGAGCTGGACCGTGAAGTCCAGGTAGCCCTGGGCAAACGCATTGGCGACAGCGGCGACAAACTGCGGATCGTTACCGCGGAAGTTAATGGTCAGTACGCTGCTGTCACGCGATGGATCGACGTCCACCTTGGCCAGCAACAAACCAGCCAGCCATTCCTTGATGGTGACAGTGCTCTCGCCGTCCTGTGCATCGCGGAACTGCTGCTGCACCGCAGGGCTTTCCGCCAGACGCAGGAACTCTACCGCCTTGAGCGCAACGCTCTTGCTGCGGATAATGTCGGCCTGGGTAGCGACATAGCCAGTCATCAGTTGCACCGGCAGTGTCACGCCGGTAACAGGATCGACACCCTTGGTGTTGAGCACGAGGGAGGTGCTGGCCTGGTAAACCTTCGGCATCAAGGCGCTGATGGCCACGGCTGCGGCCACCGTCACTGCCAGGATCAGGATGACAATCTTGTAGCGCGCGCGGAGGGCGAGAAACAAATGTGTGAAATTCATGGTGTTCTTTCTCAGTGTAGGTCAGGCAATGTCGGCCTTAGAACAGGCTCTCACGCACGTACAGCACGTCGTCGGCACGCACCAGGTCGTCGTATTTCGCTTCGATGATTTCGATCTTGCCGGTTGCGTCACGACGCTTGATGCGCAGGCCGCGTTCGGTGCCACGCGGAGTCAGCCCCCCACCGGCTGCCAGTGCCTGCAGCACCGTCATCGAACGCTCGATGCGGAAAATGCCGGGACGCTGCACTTCACCGTAAATGTAGAAGCGCGGTGCGCGCTCGATATAGACGACGTCATTGCCGTTCAAGTCCAGGTTGGCCGGCTGGTCGCCGCTACGGATCACGTCGGTCAGATCGACCACTTGCTTGGTGGTCTTTCCATCTGCAGTGCGCAGGATCGTGACCTGGTCGCCGCCTTCGGCAGCGACACCACCGGCCAGGGCCAGCACGTCGAGCAGGTTGCGGCTGCCGTCAAGCGGGAAGCGGCCCGGGCGCAGAACCTGGCCCAGCACCGAAACCTGCTGGCTCTGCAGCGAGGTTACCAGCACGTTAACTTGCGGGTTTTTGACGAAATTGCCGGACACCAGCGCCGCAGCGATTTTTTTCTCGGCAGCCGCCGACGAAAGGCCAGCTACGCTGACCTGGCCGATCAGCGGGAACGTGATGGCGCCATTGGCGCTGACACGGGTTTCCAGGCTCAGGTCGGGGTTGTTGTAGACAGAAATCCTGACCACGTCGCCGCTGCCAAGTGCCAAGTCGTTTTGCGGGGCAGCGGTAGCAGTGCCAAGTACCAGCGCCAACAGGGGCGCCATCATCCAGATTGCGATTTTCTTCATCATGTGCTCAGTCGTAAGTTAGTTTATCAGGGACCGTTACCGGGACCGTTATTTCAGTCCCGCCACGCCGCGCGCATGGGCGTCGGCTTCCTTGTCGGTCGCCGCTGCTGCCGGTGCCGGTGTTGCAGCACCAGCAGCAGGAGCAGCTGGCGTCGTGCCCGGTTCGTCAGCCTTGTTCTGGTACTCGATCTTGGTGGCTGCGCGCAGGCGCGCCAATTCTGCAGTGGCCGCATCCTTGACGCGCGTATTGGTCAGGAACTGGCCGATCTGCGCTTCAGAGGTTTGCAACGTGACCGGCGTATCCTTGATCTCGGCAACTGTCATCAGGGTGCTGCGATCACCCTCGCGGACGATGAACAATTGGCCCTTGGGCAGGTTGACAATCTTTTCGGCCAACGCTGGCGCCAGGTCCGCCGTGCTGCGGCTGATCTGCTGGCGTGCAAACTTGATGTTATTGCGGTCCATAAATGCAGCTACCTCATCGATCGACTTGGCGCTGTCGATTTCCTTCTTCAGGTCATCGGACAAGTCGCTTGTAGCCAGGTTCAGCTGGCGCAGCTCCATGGTCTTGCGCTGCGCGAACAAGGCAGGATTCTTGTCGAAATATTGCTGGATCTCGTCACGGGTAGGCTTTGCTGGCGTACCGGTTTTTTTCTGCATGTAGGCCTGGGCAATGATCAGTGCCTTGGCGCGTTCGATGGCCTGCACGACTTTCGGATCACGATCGACCTTTTCTTCCATTGCCTGGTTGAGGACGATCTGGCGGTCCACCAGCGATTCCAGCACCTGCTTGCGTGCCTGCGGCTGTTGTGCAGCCGGCACATTGACCCGTTGCAGCTCTTCGTTCAATTGCAGCGCCGTGACTTCCTCTTTACCCACCTTGACCAGTGCCTGACCGGACTTGCTCTCGCTCTTGCCACAAGCGACCAGCGTAACGGCCATGGTTACCGCCAACGCCGCCGAACCGAGCGTGCGCTGCATGTGGGTACCGCCAAATTTATTATGATTCAAGATAGTTTCCTCAGTATTCTCGTTGGTTCCGCGCGCAGCGTTCGGTCTACGCAATTAATTGCTATTTACCCAATTGCCGTGCACAAAAAGCAATGCTCGAATGGGATTATCACACAACTCTCTGCAATGCAGCATTTTTATTTGTAAGAATGTTATCGTCCTGCCTGAGCCTGGTGACAGTGAACACTCAATGAGCGTTCTCGCGCTTTAACACCACCAGGACTGTACGGACGATGATCCACATATCGAGCCACACCGACCAGTTACGCAGGTAGTCGAGATCGTATTGAATGCGAGCCTGCATCTTGTCGAGCGTGTCAGTTTCGCCACGCAAACCATTTACCTGAGCCCAACCGGTAATGCCCGGCTTGGCTTTATGGCGCAGCATGTAACCCTTGATCAGCTTACGATACTGCTCGTTGTGCGCCACCGCGTGCGGCCGTGGTCCCACAATGCTCATCCGGCCTTGCAGTACGTTGATAAACTGAGGCAATTCGTCAAGCGATGTGCGGCGCAGGAAACCACCAATTTTCGTCAGGCGCTGGTCGCCCTTGGTGGCCTGCACCACCTTGGCACCGTCCTCGGCCACCGTCATCGAGCGGAATTTGTACACCAGAATCTCCTCGCCATACAGCCCGTACCGGCGCTGGCGGAAGATCACAGGCCCCGGCGACGTAAGCTTTACGGCCAGCGCAATGGTCAGCATGATCGGCGTGAGCATGATCTGGATGATCAGCGCCAGCACGATGTCGCTGATACGCTTGATCATGCTGTTAAAGCCGGTAAAGGGCGATTCGCGAATGCCGATCACCGGCATGCCACCCAGGCTGGCAAAGCGCGCCTGCATCAGGTCAAAAATATAGATATCAGGCAGGAAATAGACCGACGCTGTAGTGTCCTCGAGTTCTTCGAGCAAATTCATGATGCGTGGCTGGGCCGAGATTGGCTGGCTGATGACGATCATCTTGATATTGTGCTGCCGTACATAGGCGGGAATGTCGCTCATGCGGCCCAGCATCGGATACGTCATGTTGCTCGGACGCCGCTCGTCGGCGCGGTCGTCGAAATAGCCATGCACGGCCATCACCTGACTCTCGTGGCGGTTGATGGTTGCGGCAAACCGTACACTGACGTCATTGGCACCGATAATCACCACTGACGTCTTTTGCCCCTCGACCGGGGCCGCACCCAGCTTGAGCACGGCCAGGTGCCCCAGGATCAACACCAGCGGGGTACCGATGCACCAGGCCAGCAGGACATTGCGGTCGTAATGCACGAGCATGCCGCTGCTGACGCCGATCAGCGCCAGCACCGTCATGGACAACAACCACCCGAGCACGATATCGCGCGCGACCTTGCGTAACTGGCCGGTGCGCCAGGTGCGGTAAGGGTCGACGTATTTATATAGCGATGATGAGACGAAAAATGCCAGCACCATCAAAACCAGGTAGTAGCCGTTGAACCCGGCGCCAAGAACCAGCGTGCACAGGTACAACATACCCATGATGACGAGCGGATCGACGACACGCTCGAAAAAAGAGACGAGAGGAATTTCGTTGACGTTCATGAGGCTTAGAAGCTCACGGTGGCGTTGAGGGCTGCACCTTTGGCGCGGAAACTGCTAGTCCTGGCAGCCGTGCTGCCGTCGCGCTTGGTATGGAAGGCGGACAACTCCAGGCTCAGGTTGCGCAGGGGTTTGTAGCTGACGCTGAGGTTGGCAACCTTGGTTGTGTCGCTCAGTCCGGTGATGTTGATCAAGCCCGGCAAGGGCCTGAACTCGCGTTTTTCGTTGCGGTAACCCGCATTGACCTCGATTTTCGAGGTGGCGGCCCACTTGGCGTTGACGCTCTGGCCAGTGGACAGTGCGGTATTGACCACCACGCCCTCGGCCGCGCCGAATTCACGCCAGACCATGCCGGTCAGCTGTACGGCCGAAAACTTGTTCCAGTTAGCAATCAGGCGGCCGTTGGTGCCCGACTTTTTGCGCACGGCCGAGGAATTGACCTCGCGCTGCACCCATCCACCGACGAAGATCAGCTGCGAAATGCCGGAAACATTCCACGACACGTTGAGCTTGACTTCATCCTGCTTGAAACCGTTGTCGACGAGCAGACCGTTACTCAACGCCTGGGTAGGATATTTCCCCTTGACCTGGCGTGCCAGCATGCCAAACGTGCTGCTGCTGCTGTCCAGGTAATCAAATCCGGTCTCGACAGTATCTTCGGTGCGGTTGTTGTACTGCTGCGAAGGCAGGTCGAAATCGAAGTCTTCGGAAATATAACCTGCGCGCAATTGCCAGGAAGGGTGCAGCCGCCAGGCGATATTACCGTACTGCTTTTTTTGCACCCGCAAGTTGCGGGCGGTAACCTGGAAGTCGGCAAACGATGCCAGCGATTCGCTGTACTTGGCGCCCACGTGACCACTCAGGGTGCGCGCCAGTTTCCAGTCGAGGTCGAGCGCACCATCCTTGCCGGTATAGTCCAGCTCGCTGAAGCGATTGAACGTAACCTTGGAAGTGCGCAGATTACCGGTCAGGTACTGGCGGCCGATCAGGCGATCGATCCCAACACCAACCACAGCTGAGCGGAAAGTATCAGACGCATTCTCGTTTCCGATAACAGCTGTGTCGCGGCGCAGCAGGTTATCGTCATACGACACGACGGCCGAGGCGAATGGGGTCAAGGTATCGCTGATCTGGGCCTGGGCGAAAGGAGCGTACAAGCCGCCAATGATGAACGGCAGTGCGAGCAGCTTACCGGCGCGGGGGGCGCGGCGCATCACCACGTGGCCACCTTGCGCAGGGTAACGCAGAAGTTGGAAGGTTGCAGATAACTCAACATTTTTTTGCTCTTATTCGAAAAGGGACAGGCGGCGCGCCACTAATATGTTGCACTGCATCAATTAATATAATTGATATTCAATAGCTGTTGCCAGATGCTAGCACCAACCATGGCAAAACGGCCACACGGGAGGAATTTGTTGCGTGCTTGCAGCATGAACTGACTCCAAGGTCGGAATCAGTGCCACACTGACAACACAGAATACCGAAAAAATTATATTGCATGCAATCATTGCTGTCTATATCGCATCGCAGCATTTTTTTTCGCAAGCCACTGTCTCGAGAAGAACTGGGTTAGCTGCGCTGTCGAGCCTCGATTTGCTCCCATTTTTCCAGCGCCGCCAACAGCTCTTCCTCGATCTCGGCCACGCGCGTATTCACGCGTTTGGCTTCACTGGCGTTCTTCTTATAAAAATCGGCATCGCTCAGCTGCAGATTCAGCGCGGTCTGCTCATCTTCCAGGGCGGCGATCAGCTTGGGCAGCTCGTCGAGCTCGCGTTGTTCCTTGAAGCTGAGCTTTTTGGTCTTGACAGCCGGAGCGGCGGCAGCGGCCGGTGCTTCGGCCTTGGCCGCTGCGGGACGAGCCGCAGGCTTGCTGGCGGTGGTGTCGCGCACGCGTTCCCAGTCGGTGTAGCCGCCGACGAATTCGCGCCAGTAGCCCTCGCCTTCGGCGACGATCACTTGCGTGACCACGTTGTCGAGGAAAGTACGATCGTGGCTGACCAGGAACACGGTGCCGGTATATTCTTCCAACAACTCTTCCAGCAATTCCAGGGTATCGATGTCGAGATCGTTGGTCGGCTCATCGAGCACCAGGCAGTTGGCCGGCTTGGCGAACAGGCGCGCCAGCAGCAAGCGGTTGCGCTCGCCACCGGACAGCGTCTTGACCGGCGAACGCGCACGCTCGGGCGAGAACAGGAAATCGTTCAGGTAGCTCATCGAGTGCTTGCGCTGACCGTTCACTTCCACCCAGTCGCTACCGGGCGAAATGGTTTCGATCAGGCTCGCTTCTTCGTTGAGCTGGGTGCGCATCTGGTCGAAGTACGCCACTTGCAGCTTGGTGCCCAGCTTGGCGGAACCGCTGTCCGGCGCCAGCTCGCCCAGGATCATCTTGAGCAAGGTGGTCTTGCCGGCGCCGTTGGCGCCGATCAGGCCGACCTTGTCGCCACGCAGGATGGTGCCGGTAAAGTTCTCGACGATCACGCGGTCGCCGAAACGCTTGCTGACATTTTCCAGGTCGGCCACGATCTTGCCCGAACGCTCGCTCGAACCCACTTCCAGCTTGACCTGGCCCTGCTGCTCGCGGCGGGCGCTGCGTTGCAGGCGCAGTGCTTCGAGACGGCGCACGCGGCCTTCGTCGCGCACGCGGCGTGCCTTGACGCCCTTGCGAATCCAGACTTCTTCCTGCGCCAGGAATTTGTCGAACTTGGCGTTTTCCACCTCTTCGTTTTCCAGCTGCTCAGCCTTGCGGGTCTGGTACGTGGTGAAATTGCCCGGGTACGACAGCAGGCGACCACGGTCGAGTTCGATAATGCGGGTGGCGACATTATCCAGGAAGGAACGGTCGTGGGTAATAAACAACACGCTGCCACGGAAATCGCGCAGCAGGCCTTCGAGCCACATGATCGAGCTGAAGTCCAGGTGGTTGGTCGGCTCGTCGAGCAGCAGCACGTCGGGCGCCGACACCAGCGCGCGCGCCAGCGCCACGCGCTTCTGCATCCCGCCCGAGAGCGTCTTCATCAGCATGTCGCCGGTCAGGTTCAGTTTGTCGAGTACGGTTTCCACCTTGTTCGACAGGCTCCAGGCATCGGCCGCGTCGAGCTTGACCTGGATGTCGTGCATGCGCTCCATGACGGCATCGTCATTGCCTTGGCCGAACTGGCCGGTCAGCGCATCGTATTCCTTGAGCAAGCCCGGCAGCTCACCCATGCCGGACGCCACGGCGTCGTGCACGGTCATTTCCGGATCAAAGACCGGCTCCTGCTCGACGTAGGCGATTTGCAGGTTCTGTTGCATGACCAGCAAGCCGTCGTCCAGCTTGAAGCGGCCCGAAATAATTTTGAGCAAAGAGGACTTGCCGGTGCCGTTGCGGCCGATCAGGCCGACGCGTTCGCCGGCTTCCAGTGAAAACTCTGCGTGGTCGAGCAGCGCGACGTGGCCGAAAGCCAGTTGAGCCGAGGAAAGGGAAATAACTGCCATAGTGATGTATGCGGTGTAGAAGCGTGAAGATGCCAGAAAGGCAAAACGCCGGCGTCGCGCAAGGCGCCGCGCCGGGAGATGATTGAAGCGCCTATTGTACCGATAGCGGCGGCCCCGGGCCAATTATCGTACGATCGACCGCCTTATCGGTACTTGAAACACATATATAAAAAGACCATGATGTCCGAGGTATAGCGGCGCAGCAGGCGGCGCGGTTCCAGGCTCAGGCGGAACAACCATTCGAGCCGCAGGCGCTGCACCAGTTTTGGCGCGCGCGGCTTGTCGCCGGCCCAGAAATCGAACAACGCGCCCACGCCCATCAAAATATTGGCGTTGACGGCAGCGCGGTGCTCGAGCATCCAGCGCTCCTGGATCGGATTGCCCATCGCCACCAGCACCACCTCGGCGCCGCTGGCATTGATGCGCTGGTCGATATCGTGCGCCGTGCGCAAGCCATCGTAGCCATCGCAACTACCCACCACCTGCTGCCCCAGCCGCTGCTCGACATGGTTGACAGCCCGCGCCAGGATCTCCGGCCGGCCGCCCACCATGAACACCTTGAGTGGACGCGGGCTGCGCGAAAACAGCAGCGGCGTGAAATCGGTGCCGTTCAGGTTGGCAGCAAAGCGTTTGCCATGCAGCAGCTTGGCAGCAATATCGAGCCCAATTCCATCGTTGACGAGCAACACCCCCGGATCCTTGACATGGTCGAGCAGGAACCGGCACTTGACCACCAGATTGGTATTGGCAAAAATCAGCAAGGTCTGA
The DNA here is from genome assembly GCF_009295655.1 of Duganella sp. FT27W. Taxonomy (NCBI): domain Bacteria; kingdom Pseudomonadati; phylum Pseudomonadota; class Betaproteobacteria; order Burkholderiales; family Oxalobacteraceae; genus Duganella; species Duganella sp. FT27W. The sequence goes on along the minus strand of NZ_WHIV01000005.1, from coordinate 733,106 downwards.
CCGCGTTGCTCGACCACGCGCAACAGCCGCGCAGCCAGCGCATCGGCAGTGGTGCTCACCACCGGAAACTGGCTGATAGAGAGGATTTCAACAGGCTCGGTCATGCTGCCAGCCTGCCGTTTCGATTGAGGGGACGACGTGGGGAAGTTTTCATAGGGAGTGGTATGTGCAGGTTGCTCAGAATTCGGGCAATCATAACACTACGCCAACTAAATCCAGGGCAATTTGCTTGGGCAGCGCGCGGGGCGTCGGCTATAATGCCACCGCGTAGCGTCCTCCCCGTAGCACAATGGATAGTGCACATGCCTCCTAAGCGTGGGATACTGGTTCGATTCCAGTCGGGGGGACCAGCGAGCCTCTCCCACTGCCATGCATCTTGATCGCCACCGATCCTCCAGTCTCTTTATCGCGCATACATCCAGGGCCAATCGACGACGAGCCCACTTCTCGCAAGTCTCCCCCTCTGTCTGTGATGTACACAAAACGCCAGCACAAGACATAAAACCAGGTTCACTATCGTGTTGCAACGCAATAAAGATATGTAAATTCGTGTAAATAATGTCACTAAAAGTGCAATTTTAGTTACACACTATTGGACACCAAGTAGTTATCCCCTTAAGCTAAATATGGTTTTTTAGCAAATATTTCTCGGGGGATACATGAGCACTCACCAAGCGGCAATAGCGCCGCAGGGTCAGTCCGGCAGGCTGGCTTTTATCGATATCGCCAAAGGACTGGGCATCATCCTGATCGTCTTGGGGCACAACCAGGTATTCGGTTTCCGTTTTCCCGACGTGCGCGACTTTCTCACTGCGTTCAGGTTGCCCTTCTTCTTCTTCATGGCTGGCGTGACCTTTTCGGTGGGCAGCAAGTCTCTTGGGGAAATAGCGGTGCGTCGTGCCGACGCCTGGCTCAAGCCGTTGGTGGTGGTAGTGCTGGTGACCGGCCTACTCGATACGACGCTGCACGGCGTCACGTGGGAAAGCGTGCTGCTGGGCTTGGCGTACCCTACCGGATTCACCATCGATCCACTGCCGCTGTGGTTCCTTGCGCATTTGTGGCTGCTGTATCTGTTTTGCACAGTGCTACTCAAGGCCGACAGACGCCTGTACGACTCCGTGCCCAAACGGGTGGTTCTGCTGCTCACGCTGGCGATCTGCGGTTATTTCCTGATGAATGCTTTCGCCAGCGCTGCCGACGTACCCGCGTGCCGGGTTCAGACCGAATTCAGCGCCAACCTGTTCCAGTGCGGATTACCGTTCAGCGCAGATATCCTGCTACTGACCAGTTTTTATTTTTTGCTCGGTAATTTCTTATCGAGCTATATCAAGTATTTCCAGGTCAACCGGGTGTGGGCGGCGATCGCGCTGTTGGCGATGGCAGTATTCCAATTTGGCTTTAACTACACCATTGACTTCAATTTGCGGCACTACGACACGCTGGTGCTGACGACGTTGCAGGCGCTGTGCGGCATTTACCTCATGTTGTGCGGGTGCATGCTGCTGTCGAGGGTCACCATTGCGGCAAAAATTCTTTGCTACCTGGGCAGCGCCAGCCTGTTCATCCTGCTGTTCCATCTGAGCATTTTGCATGGCCTGATCCCGGTACTGCAACGCGACATCCATTCCAGCGTGATCATCGTGATGATTTCGCTGATCGTCGCTGCAGGCGTCCCAGCGATCTTGTGGGAAATAGCCAAGCATAATAAGTTGTTATCGGCGTTGCTGTTGCCGCGTAAGTGGCAGCGCGAGCAGACAACGCCAGGCATACAAGCGACCGCTCGCTAACGCAGCGCTTGTGGGGGCACCCGCCACGACAGATCTTGGGCTGGCCGAATTGACGTTCCTGCGGTCAGTTTTGCCCCGACGCTTCATCGAACAGCCCTTCAGCACACCAGGTCCACGGATCCGGTGTGCCTTGTAATGCTATGGCGCTCAGAAGGCATCGCTCCATAACTTTACTTTCCCAAAAGAACTAAGTAATGAAATTGTGACATCGCTGAAAAAATATTTCACAGAAACGTGAAATTGCCCTATAATAAGTTTCATAAAAGCACTTACATATTCTCACGGTCAGTTACAGCCTTCTTATCTTTCAAGGACTGTACATGAGAACTCGCGCCAACTGGCTCGGCCGCATTATCGTTACCACCTTTATTCTGGGCTCCATCGCAGCAAGCGCCGCACAAGCACAAAATTATACTCAGACCTATGGCTTCGGCACGTTTTATCGGCCGTTTGCCGCTGATTCGCTGTGGAACCTCAAGCCTGTCAACCCGGTGCTTGGCTCCAATGGCGTCAAGAAACCCCTGATCAACCTCAGCTGGATTCCATCCATCGATGACGGGGCGTATTCGGTCAAGGTGTTCATGGCCAAGGCTGGCGACCCGGCGATGACGGTGGTTGGCAAGCCCGGTATGTCTGGCGTGGGCGATCCCGATACCGGGCATTACCGCACTATCACCATTCCGCGCTGGCCAGCCGATGTGGCGCCTGCGACCGGCGAGGACGGCCATGCCGAAATCATCGATACTGTGACCGGCGTGATCCATTCGTTCTACCAGTTGCGCAAGGTGGGCAACAAGTGGACCGCGACCATGTATTCGTGGACCCGGATCGATGGCCGCGGTTTCGGCAATCCTGCCCATTGGAGCCAGGGCGCGCGCTCGTCCGGCGCCGCGCCTACGGCCGGGCTGATCCGCGTACATGAACTCAACGACAACCGCGATCATTACCGCCACGCACTCGCCATGTCATTGCCAGCCCACACCCTGGCCAACGGTATCACACACCCCAGTTACGTCTATCCGGCCACCACGGCGGATACCTCTGCGATACTGAACACGGGCGTAATTCCGCTGGGCGCGCGCCTGATGCTGCCGGCGTCGTTCGACACCTCCACGCTGAGTACAGACCAGTTGCGCAAGATCGCCAACACCCTCAAGTTGTACGGCGCGTACGCGGTGGACCGCAATTACGACACCGCGTTCCGCCTGTACGTGGAAAATGGCGCCAATTTCAACATCATGCCCAACGGTACGTGGAATACCCGGGTGGTGGCCGATCTCGAGAAAATCCGCGCCGGCCTGCGTCAGGTAGTGAGCGTGGAGCGCTATGCGGACGACAACCAGGCCGCCAAGTCTGCCGCTGCCGTCAAAGTCGCAGGCGACGCCAAGAGCCTGTTGTCGATGCGCGGCGACTGGCTCGATGCCGGCACATCGAAGAAAGGTGACGCTGTGTACGATACCTGGCTGGAGAGCGTATGGTTCCCCAAGACCACCAAGAAGGTCAACGTGGTTAACTACAGCAACGGCATCAGCAAGGTTGCAGGCTCGATGCCTGCGGCAAGAACGCCGATGCGATTTACAGCGCGCACGTCCGGTGGGGCCTTGATTCGTATGCAGTTGTGGGCGGGCAGCTCACTCGCTTACGACAGCGGCTACCTGGCCGACGGCTCGTTCGCGTCGTTCCAGTGGCCAGCGATGACCGGGCTGTCGGTAAAGCTGCTGGCCCAAAGCGGCGTTTACACCAACTGGTCTAGTGCGCGCGGCATACTGGTGGCAGAGTAAAATGGCTGGTGCGCCCCTGGCATGCGCCAGGGGGCAACGATGCATTTGCGCTACGCCGACTTCGGACGACGAAAGGTCCAAAGCAAGTTGATGGTGTACGTCAGCAGCAGCACGACTACGGTGGCTACCAGTTGTGCCAGCAAGTAATGCAAGTCTGCGCTGTCGGTCAGCAGCTTCATCAGTGCGCCGTTCAACACGGCGCCCAACGCCGCAGTGACGGCAAACTTGAGCATTGCCGATCCGTTCGACGCGCTCTTGAACGTATAGCGCACGTTCAGGAAATAGTTAACGATAGCACCCACTACGGCGCCTGTGACCGATGCGGCCACCGGATCGAGCCAGTGCAGCGAGACCGTGGTTACCAGCACGGCGTAGTGGGCCAGCGTGCCCACAGCGCCCACCAGCGCATAGAGCAGGAAGCGCATCATGCCCTTGCGCTCGCGTGGCTCAGGCATGTGGCAGCTCCTGCTGATGACGACGACGGATCAGGTAGATCGGGCGGCGCTTGGACTCGAAATAGATGCGGCCGATATACTCACCGAGTACACCGATACCGATCAACTGTATGCCGCCGAGCAGGAACACGCCTGCGGCCAATGACGCGTAGCCGGGGACATCCACGCCGAACATCCAGGTCCGGATGATCAGGTAGACGGCGCGCAGCACTGCTGCCAGGGCCACCGCAGTGCCCACATAGGTCCACACCCGCATAGGCAGCGTGCTGAAGCTGGTGAATCCCTCGAGCGCGAAGTTCCATAATTTCCAGCCGGAGAACTTGGTGTCGCCAGCGACGCGCTGTTCGCGCGCGTATTCCACCACCGTGGTTTTATAGCCGACCCAGGCAAACAGGCCTTTCATAAAACGCCGGGTTTCCGGCAGTAGCTTGAGCGCTTCCACCACTTCGCGCGTCATCAGGCGAAAGTCGCCGACATTTTCGGGAATCTTCACCTCGGAGACCGAGTTGTGCATGCGGTAGAACATGACAGCGGTCCAACGCTTGAGCGTGGAGTCCGTGGCGCGGTCGCTGCGCTTGGCGAGCACCACGTCATAGCCTTCACGCCATTTATCCACCAGCACCGCGATCATGCGCGGAGGATCTTGCAAATCGGCGTCGAACGGCACCACCAGGTCACCGCGCGCTTCGTCAAGCGCCGCGGACAATGCAGCTTCCTTGCCAAAGTTGCGGGTCAGGTCGATCACGCGCACGCGGGCGTCGCGCTCGGAGAACGCCACGAGCTGCGACAGCGTGTCGTCGCGGCTGCCATCGTTGACGCAGACAATTTCGAACCGGATGCCGGGCACGCGTTCCAGTTCCGGTATCACCTCGGCAAAAAAATGCGAGATGACTTCCGACTCGTTATAGAAGGGCACGACCAGGGACAGCAGTGGCGTGGTTGGCGACAGCGACGTCGTAAAAGTTTGGGTGTCCAATGTAATTAATCCTGTTTTAAAGTATTACGCGTGGCGGCCTGACGCTGCGTCTGCCATGCCAACGTACCCAGCAATAGCAACAACAACGCCAGCGAAGCTGCGCTCACCTTTTTTGCGAAACCTTCAACCGGCACCTCGCCGCGCACGATGCGCACCGTGTGCTCGCCCGGTGGCACTTGCACTGTTGCGAATTTGAAGGACGTGGCGGCAAACACCGGCAACGAACGGCCATCCTGGTCCTGCGCAACCCAGCCAGGGAAATAGAACTGGCGAATCGCGACCGCGCCCCCGTCGCTGGAGGACACCCGGACGACGAAAGCACCGTAGTTCTGCGATACGCTGCCCACTTTACCCTGGCCGCCCACGATCCACGCCTGCTCACTCGCATCGAGCCGCAGCGCCAGTTGAGGCAGCAATTCATCGATGCGGGCGGAAAATCCGGCATCTTTGGGGTAGTACTCGGGCGGCGTGATGCGGTACTGCACGCGCTGCGACATCGCCACCTCGTTCTGCGCGAGGGTCTGATGCTGGAATTTCTTGAACAGCGCCGAAAACTGGTAAGCGAGCAGCACCGCGAACACCGCCAGCAACATCAGCGCCATGCGTTTGCGCGCGACCGGCGACGGCAGCGCCGCAAACATCACTGCCACCATGGTCAGCACAACGAATTCCACGACGATCAACAGCCGCGACAGAAACTGCAGCGACCGGTACGGCGAAGGCGCCTCGAATACAAAGCCGAGCTTGCCCCACATGAACAGCCCGCACAACGCGGTCACCATGGTCCACATGACCACCATGGCAGTAGACGTGCCGGGGCAGGAAGTGGCGACGGTCGCGTTGCGTCGGGCGCGCAGGTATTCAGCCACCAGATAGACGGTCACGAACAAGTAAATGCTGGCAAACAGCGTATACCTGGTCACGACCGGGTTGGCGCTCATGGACAGACCGGTAAACAAGCGGGTGCCCCCGATCGGCCGCACGAACAAGGCGGCAGTATTGGCCGCATCGAACAACTGCAGTGCGGGCAGGAAGTACACCGCAGCCGTACCGACGGCCAATGCCGCCACGGCTGCCAGCAACGCCAGCATAACGAGCCTGCTCCGCGCAGCGTGCCGGGTACCGGCCGGTGCGCCCGTCGCGCCGAACAAATGCAGCAGGATATACGCGGCGATCACGGGACCGATAATCATTGCCGACAACAAATGAGTAAAGAACAAACCGGTGACCGCAACTGCCAACAACGACAGCCAGCGCACCCTGGCGGTTATCAGGTAGCGATGGGCTGCATGAAAGATGAGGGGAATCCAGACATACGCAGCGTATTCACCGATGGCGCCACGGTTGTAATAATCGGTCAGCAGGTGATACGGCGCCAAGGCAAAAGCCAGGCCTAGCACCGCCGACACTCGCACCGACGCAAAATTTCGCGCCCACCAGTAAAAGAACACGCCCGACGCCATCCCCATCAAGAACGCGGAGACGCCGATCACATGGGCCACCGACAGCCGGTGCATGAAAACCGCATCGACCAGCGCAAAGAACATGGTCGCCAATGGCGGGTAGAAGTAGAAAGCCGGGCTGCCCATGCCGGCCATTGCGTCGGGCATCCAGCGCGGGTATATCACGCCATGCTGCACGGCGTCGAGGTACGACCGGAGCCAGATAAAATGCCAGGGAATATCGTCCGAGTGGCGTGCGCCGAATACCAGCGCAGGCGCAAAAAAGGCAACCAAGACCAGGCCGCATATTAAAAACAGCAATTTCTTGCTATGTAGAAATTTATTCTCAAGCATTTTGGACAATCCGGGAAATATTTTTTTCTTCTAAAGTTCGCTGCAGTGCGTCATGCCGAGCGCCACGAGGCTCCTGCTGCGAATATCTCACGAATTGTGTTGCAATGCACGATTATTTAATAGACATCGACCTTTATTATTTTTGTAACTAAGAATGCACACCAAGTTTTACTAAGAGAAAGTAAAATAGTCTTATTATAAAATTTATATTGCAATAAAATTATTGCTACCCTCTCATGGCACCACCGCCGTGACTTCAATCTCGACCCGGGCCCGTTCCTCCACCAGCCCGGCCACCTGCACCGCCGTCATGGCGGGATAATGGGCGCCGATCACCTCGCGGTAGGCGGCGCCCACCGCCTTGTAGGCGCCGGTGTACTCCTTCGTATCGAGCACATACCAGGTCATGCGGACGATATGCTCGGGCCCCGCGCCCGCTTCGGCCAGCACGGCGACGATGTTTGCCAACGCCTGGCGCACCTGGCCGGCAAAATCGTCGGTGTGGAATACGCCCTGCGCATCCCAGCCGATCATGCCGCTGACGTACACCGTGCGGCCGCTGGCAACCACGCCATTCGAATAGCCGCGTGGACGCGGCCAGCCCGGTGGCAGCAAAAACTCCATCACGCCTCCCCTTTTGCGGACGCGGCCTCGCGCAGCAGCTCGCGCGCGATGATCAGTTGCTGCACTTCGGTCGCGCCTTCGTAGATGCGCAGCGCGCGGATTTCGCGGTACAGGCGCTCGACCGGCTGCTCGCTCACCACGCCCAGGCCGCCGAACATTTGCAGCGCGGCGTCAATCACCTGCTGCGCCGTTTCGGTGGCGGTGAGCTTGGCCATGGCCGCCTCCCTGGTCACCTTGCGGCCGCAGTCACGTTGCCACGCAGCGCGATACGTGAGCAGCGCGGCGGCGTCGATGCCGGTGGCCATGTCCGCCAGCTTGGCCTGCGTGAGCTGGAAATCCGACAGCATCTGGCCGAACATCGACCGCTGCGTGGTATGGGCCAGTGCTTCGTCCAGCGCCCGGCGCGCAAAGCCCAGTGCGGCGGCGGCCACCGAGGTGCGGAACACGTCGAGCGTGGACATCGCCACTTTGAAGCCCTGCCCGGCCGCACCGATGCGCTGCGCGGCAGGGATGCGGCACCGGTTGAACCGCAGGCGTGCCAGCGGATGGGGGGCGATCACGTCGATGCGCTCGGCGATCTCGAAGCCGGGCGTGTCCGCATCGACGATCAAGGCGCTGATGCCGCGCGCGCCCGGCTGTTCGCCGGTGCGCGCAAACACCACGTAAAAGTCGGCGATGCCGCCGTTGGAAATCCAGGTTTTTTCGCCATCCAGCACGTAGTGCTCGCCGTCCAGCGTAGCCGCGCACTGCATGGCGGCGACGTCGGAGCCGGCTTGCGGCTCGGACAGCGCAAAGGCGGCAATCGCCTCGCCACTGGCCACACGCGGCAGGTAGCGGCTGCGCTGGTCGTCGCTGCCGTGCAGGCTGATGGCGCCCGCGCCCAGGCCCTGCATGGCAAATGCGAAATCGGCCAGACCGTCGTGGCGCGCCAGCGTTTCGCGGATCAGGCAGATGGCGCGGGTGTCGATGGCGTCGGCATGGCCGCCGTGCGCCACGCCAGCCACCGCGTGGCGCAACCAGCCGCCCTCGCCCAGTTGGCGCACCAGCTGGCGGCAAGCGTCGTCAACGCTGGCGCGGTCGTGGGTGGCGTGGGCCAGGTGCTGCCGGGCCCACGCGTCGAGCGCCGCTTCCAGCGCGGCGTGGTGTGGCGCAAAGAACGGCCAGTCGAGATAAGTTTTGTCAGGCATCGTGATTCCTCAATCGCCTTCGAAGACCGGTTTTTGCTTGGCCACGAACGCATGGTAGGCGCGGTGAAAATCGTTGGTGGCCATGCAAATGGCCTGCGCCTGCGCTTCCGCCTCGATGGCCTGGTCCACGCCCATATTCCACTCCTGTTGCAGCATGGTCTTGGTCATGCCGTGGGCGAATGTGGGGCCGTCGGCCAGCCCGCGCGCCATGGTGAGCGCCGCGTGCGACAGCGCTTCGGGTTCGTGCAGGCTGTTGAAAAAGCCCCAGCGCTCGCCCTCGGCGCCGCCCATCGAGCGGCCCGTGTACAGCAGCTCGGCGGCGCGGCCCTGGCCGATCACGCGCGGCAGCAAGGCGCACGCGCCCATGTCGCAGCCGGCCAGGCCCACGCGGGTGAATAAAAACGCGGTCTTGCTGCGCGCCGTGCCGAAGCGGATGTCGGCCGCCAGCGCCAGCATGGCGCCCGCGCCCACGCACACGCCGTCCACGGCCGCCACCACCGGTTGCGGGCAGGCCCGGATGGCTTTGACCAGGTCACCGGTCAGGCGCGTAAACGCCAGCAGGCCGGGCATGTCCAGTTGCGTGAGCGGGCCGATGATGTCGTGCACATCGCCGCCGGAGCAGAAGTTTTCGCCGGCGCCCGTGATCACCACGGCCTTGATGTCGGTGGCCATGGGCAGCGCGCGGAACAGGTCGCGCAGCTCGGCGTACGAGTCGAATGTGAGCGGATTCTTGCGCTCGGGGCGGTCGAGCGTGAGCGTGGCCACGCCGCCGCTCACGTCGAACTGGAAATGGGTGGACCGGTAGCCGGCCAGTTGCCGGTTGTGGCCGGGCAGTTGCTGTGCCTGGCCGGGAAGATAACGCATGGTGGTTCCTTATTTGTCGTCGCGCGCATGCAGGCTATGCTTCATGTGCGACAGCAGTTCGATCAATTGGGTCTTGTCGGCGCCGGAGACGTCCTGCAGCAGTTCGGCAATCCACTCCTCGTGGACCTGCGCCATGGTGGCAAACGCGCGGCGGCCGGCGGCGGTGAGCTTCACGCTGAATACGCGGCCGTCCTTCGGATCGGGCACGCGCACCACCAGCTTTTCCTGCTCCAGCTGGTCGGTGATGCCGGTGATGTTACCGCCCGTGACCATCATGCGTTTGGACAGCTCGCCCATGCGCAAGCCTTGCGGGTGGCGCTCCAGTTGCGCCATCAAATCGAAGCGCGGCAAGGTGATGCCGAACGTGGCGCGCAGCCGGCTGCGGATCTCGTTTTCGATCTTGACCGTGCACGAGAGCATGCGCAGCCACAGCTTGAGCGACTGGTGGTGGTCTTGCGTCAGGCGGCTGGCAAGGTCGAGCACCGGCTCGGGCTCGGGCTCGGGCTGGTCGTCACTGTGAGGGTTGTCGTTCAGGGGCATGGCGCTTCTCGATTTACATCACTTCACCGCCGGCGACGGCGATGGCTTGTCCATTCATGGCGCCGGACTCCGGCAGGCAGAGCCAGGCCACGGCATTGGCCACCTCGCCCGCTTGCACCAGCCGCTGTTGCGGATTGCCGGCGGCCAGTTCGGCGCGCGCCTGCTCTGGCGTGCGCCCGGTTTTGGCGACGATGTTGGCGACCGCATCGCGCACGATGTCGGTGTCAGTATAGCCGGGACACACGGCATTCACCGTCACGCCTCGCGTGGCCACTTCCAGCGCCAGCGCGCGCGTAAGTCCCACCACGCCGTGCTTGGCGGCGGCGTAGGCGGCCGCGTAACGGTAGCCGGTCAGGCCCGCCGTGGAGGCAACGTTGACGATGCGGCCCCACCCGGCATCGAGCATCGCCGGCAGCGCGGCCTGGGTGCAGTGGAACACGCCACCCAGATTCACGTCCAGCATGCGCTGCCACAGCGCGGCATCGGTTTTCAGCAGCGGCGCCGATGCCGCCTGGCCGGCATTGTTGACCAGGATGTCGATGCGGCCAAGGATGCGCGCCGCTTGGTCGAAGTTGGTGCGCACGGACTCCGGATCGGCAACATCGAACGCCTGCACGTTGATGCTGCCAGCGCCGAATTCCTGGACCAGCGCAGTTTGCATGGCGGCCAGCGCTGCGGCATCGCGCCCGGCAATCGTCACGCGTGCGCCGCGCGCCAGCAGCGCACGCACGCAGGCGGCGCCGATGCCGCGCGCACCGCCGGTCACCAGCGCGTGTTTGCCGGCCAGCGGCAAGGTGGTGTCGCTCATAAGGCTTCTTTCGTGTCGTTATTCAGTTCAGCAGCGCGTTCGAGCTGGCGCTTGGCGGCAGTGTATGGCCGGGGCCAGCGCAGCGCGCGGTAGCCGCTGGCCGCCGCCTCGGCCAGCGTCCACGCCGGGTTGGCCAGATGCGGACGGCCGATCGCGCACAGGTCGGCGCGGCCGGCGGCAATGATGCCGTTGACCTGGTCGGCGCTGGTGATGGCCCCCACGGCGATGGTGGCGATGCCGGCCTCGTTGCGGATGCGGTCGGCAAACGGCGCCTGATACATGCGGCCATACACCGGCTGTTCGCGCTTGCTGACCTGCCCCGATGAGCAATCGATGATGTCGGCACCGGACGCCTTGAACAGGCGGGCAATCGCCACCGCGTCGTCGGGCGTGGTGCCGCCATCCACCCAGTCGGTGGCGGACAGGCGCACGCTCATCGGCTTGTGCGCGGGCCACGCAGCGCGCATGGCGGCAAACACGCGCAGCGGATAGCGGCAGCGGTTTTCCAGACTGCCGCCGTAGTCGTCGCGGCGATGATTGGTGAGCGGCGAGATGAACGACGACAGCAGGTAGCCATGGGCGCAATGGAGTTCCAGCCAGTCGAAGCCCGCAGCGTCCGCTGCCAGCGTGGCGCGCACGAAGTCGTCCAGCACGCGGTCCATGTCTTCAAGCGTCATCGCGTGCGCGGTTTGCGATACACCGGCCAGGTACTGCTGCTCGGATGCCGCCAGCAGCGGCCAATTGCCGCTCTCGAGCGGCTGGTCGATACCGTCCCACATCGGCCTGGTGGAACCCTTGGCACCGGCGTGCCCCAGTTGCAGCGCGATGGCGCTGTCGCTGTGCTGGTGGACGAAATCGACAATGCGGCGCCAGGCCTGCACATGCTCCGGCGTGTAGAGACCGGGACAGGCGGGCGTGATACGCGCGTCGGCGGATACCCCGGTCATCTCGGCAAACACCAGCGCCGCGCCACCCAGTGCGCGCGCACCAAGGTGCGCCAGGTGGTAGTCGCCGGCCACGCCATCGACCGCGCTGTACTGCGCCATCGGCGAGACCAGCACCCGGTTCTTGAGTACAAGGTCGCGCACCTTGAACGGCGTGAACATCGGCGGTGTCGGCGTTGCAGGCGCAGGCACGCCGGCTTGGGCGAAGGCGCGCGCGGCAAACCACGCTTCGTAGTCATCCATGTAAGCAGGGTCGCGCAGGCGCAGGTTGGCGTGCGACAGGCGCTGGCTGCGGGTAAGCATGGAATACGCGAACTGCGGCGCCGCCATGTCCGCGTAGCGCGCCACGTTCTCGAACCACTCCATCGAATTGCGCGCCGCGCTTTGCAGCTTGAGCACTTCCACCGCCCGCACTTGCTGGTACGCGGCCAGCGCCGGACGCAGCGCCCCCTGCTCACCGATGCAACGCGCCAGTTCGATCGCGTCTTCCAGCGCCAGCTTGGTGCCGGAACCGATCGAATAGTGCGCCGAGTGGGCAGCGTCGCCCATCAGCACCACCGGCACTTCGCCATGCCAGTGCACCCACTGCCCGCACACCAGGCGCGGGAACGTGATCCAGCTTGCCGCCCCGCGCTGGTGGGCGTTATTGGCCATCAGCGGGTTGCCATCGAGCTGTTCGGCAAACAGCCGTTCGCAAAACGCGATCGACTGCTCCTGGCTCATGTCGGCCAGCCCCGATGCGCGCCATACCGATTCCGGCGCTTCGACGATGAAGGTGGAGGTGTCGGCATCGAACTGGTAGATATGGGCCTGGAACCAGCCATGCGGCGTGTGCTGGAACGCGAACGTAAAGGCAGCGAATTTCTTGCGCGTGCCCAGCCACACGAAGCGGCAATGCCGGTCTTCCATCTGCGGCTGGTAGCTGGCCGCGTAGCGCGCGCGGATGCGGCTGTGGATGCCGTCGGCGGCGATCACCAGGTCGGCGTTGTAGCGCGCGGCCAGTACGGCGTCGTCGGTGACGTCGGTCTCAAACACCAGTTCCACGCCCAGCTCTTCACAGCGGTGCTGGAGGATGTTGAGCAAGTGCTTGCGGCCGATGCCGCAAAAGCCATGACCGCCGGAGGTAATGGCTTGCCCCTGGAAGCGCACGTCGATACCGTCCCAGCGGTTGAAGGCGGCCATGATGGCGTGCGCGGTGGGCGCGTCCGCTCGTACCAGGTTGTCCAGCGTCTGGTCGGACAACACCACGCCCCAGCCGAAGGTGTCGTAGGGCCGGTTGCGTTCGACCACGGTGATGCGATGCGCCGGATCCTGCTGCTTCATCAGCAGCGCGAAATACAACCCGGCGGGACCACCGCCGATGCAGACGATGTTCACTGGCCGCCCTCCCCGCCAGTGTCCACGCCTGGCAAACGCAGCTTGAAGCGTTGCAGCTTGCCCGTCTCGGTACGCGGCAGGGACGCCAGGAAGCGCACCGCGCGCGGGTACTTGTATGGCGCGATCTGGCTTTTGACGAAGTCCTGCAACTGCGCCACCAGTTCCGCCGACGGCACAACATCAGCCTTGAGTACCACGTGCGCTTCGACGATCTGGCCGCGCTGTTCGTCGGCGCGGCCCACCACGCCGCATTCGGCCACGGCCGGGTGGCGCAGCAGCGCGTCTTCCACTTCGGGCCCGGCGATGTTGTAGCCGGCCGAGATGATCATGTCGTCGGTGCGCGAGCGGTAATAGAAATAACCGTCGGCGTCCGTTTCGTAGGCGTCGCCGGTGAGGTTCCAGCCATCTAGCACGTAGTCGGCCTGGCGCGGGTCGTCGAGGTAGCGGCAGCCGGTCGGGCCTTTCACGGCCAGGCGGCCGATCACGCCCGGGCCCACCGGCCGGCCGTCGTGATCGAGCACGCAAGCCTGGTAGCCGGGCACCGGTTTGCCGGTGGCGCCGGGACGCACGTTGCCGTCGGCGGCCGAAATGAAGATGTGCAGCAGTTCGGTGGCGCCGATACCGTCGATCATTTCCAGACCGGTGGCGCTGCGCCAGGCATCGCGCGTGGCAGTCGGCAGCGCCTCGCCGGCCGACACGCTGCGGCGCAATGTGGTCAAGTCATAACGATGGTCTGGCGCAGAAGCCCCGCCGGCAGAGACGCTGCGCCGGCTGGCAGGGTCGGCACCGCCGACCAGCGCCGCCATTTGCCGGTAGAACGTGGGCGCGGTAAAGCATACGGTGGCGCGATGCGCGGCGATGGCAGCGAGCAGCGTTTCGGGCGTGGCTTTTTCCAGCAGTACGGCGCAGGCGCCCACGCGCAGCGGGAACAGCAGCAAGCCGCCGAGGCCAAAGGTAAAAGCCAGCGGCGGCGTGCCGATGAAAACATCGTCGGCGCGCGAACCGAGCACCGAGCGCGGAAAGCAGTCGCAGATGGCCAGCACGTCGCGGTGAAAGTGCATGGTGCCCTTGGGGATGCCGGTGGTGCCGGACGTAAAGCTGATCAGGCAGATGTCGTCGAGCGCGGTGTCGGCGGCAGCAAATTGCGCCGGCTGCGCCGCCATCAGCGCTTCCAGCGATTCGGGCGATAAGCTGTCATGGCCGGCGCCGCCGAAGTACACGGTGCGGGCGCGCGCCTCCGGCGTCAATTCCACCGTGCCGAGCTCCGCGCTCAGCGACTGCGCGCACAGCACGGCGTCCACCTTCGCCTTGCCGGCAATGGCGCCCAGCTCGCGCGCGCGCAGCAGCGGCATGGTGGGCACGGCGATGCAGCCGGCCTTGATCACAGCCAGCACGCACGCCGCCATCAGCGGCGTATTGGTCCCGCGCAGCAGAACGCGGTTGCCGGTTTTCAGCGCCAGCGGTCCGCGCAGCACATGGGCGATGCGATCGACCTGGGCGCGCAGCTGGTCGTAGGTCCAGGTAGCGTGTTCGCCACGCAGCGCCACACGTTCACCGGCCGCGTGGTCGAGCAGTTCGGCCGCACAGTTGAGGCGCGCAGGATAATCGAGTTCGGGCAAATCGAAGCGCAACTCGGGCCACAGTGCCGCTGGTGGCAGATGGTCGCGCGCAAAGGTGTCGGTGTGGCCGGTGACGCTGCCGGTAGCGTTGCCGGCGGCGCGGGTGGAGGCTGGTTGTGTCATGTTAGCCCTGAAGTCGGATCGGGATATCCACCCGCAAGCAGATACTTTAAACCTAAACTATCTCGACTTCAAGGCCTGCTGCCCGATTTACATCAAACCGGCCTGCCTGACCAGCCCCGCCTGCTGGTCCACCGCGCGCAGCACATCGGCCAGCACGGCCTGCACCGCCTCGTTGGACAGCCGAGCGGCGGGGTCGGACAGCAAGCCCTTGAGCGCGCCGGCTGCACCGTCGAGCCCCAGCGTGACGCAGCCGGCCAGCAGCCGTTCGACGCGCACTTGCGCGCCCTGCTGGTCACCCCGTCCCAGCAGCGCTTCGAGGTCGGTGCCGGCGGCGGTCAGCTGGTTGTGGAAACCGTTCAGGTACACCAGCAGCCGCTCGCCGTTGATGCCCAGGCGGTTGAGCGTGGCGGCCGGATCCTCGGCGTGGAGGGTGCTGCCATTGGCCGCCTGGTCGAGAAACGCGGTCAGGTGCACGCGCACTTGTTCGGCCTGGAACGGCTTGACGATGTAGCCGGCAGCGCCGGCGCTCGACGCTTCCTGCACCACGTCTTTTTCGGTGGCAGACGTGACCAGCACGAATGGCATGGCAGCGAGCGCGGGCGCGCTTTTGACCCGCTGCAGCAGTTCGAGTCCGGACAGGTGCGGCATGCGCAGGTCGCAAAAACAGATCGCCGGCCGCAGCCCGCGTTCGAGCTGGTTCCATGCGTCGAGCCCGTCTTCAGCTTCGACGATGTCGAATTTTCCGCAACTATCGATCAGGTGCATCAACACCATGCGCGAGACGACGTCGTCGTCAACTACCAGAACTTTCATGTCTCTCCTCGTGCCTCGCACTGTCTTTCCACATGTTTAACAGTGCCTGAATCATACAGGACACGCAAGCGAATTTTCTGCCGTGCAGCGGACATCCTCACGCGCTGTTAAACCCGGCTGGCCTGGTCCAACAGCGTACGCAAGCGCGGCAGCGCGGCCTCGATCTGCTGCCATTGACCGTGGTCGGCGCAGGTTTCGAGTTCGCCGCACAGCGCTTGCAGTTCCTGCTCTTCCAGGTAGCCGGCGCTGCCCTTCATGCCATGCAGCAGGCGGCCGGCGGTATCGGCGTCGCCGGCCGCCAGCGCCGCTTCCAGGTCGGCCAGGCGCAGCGGGGCGTCCTCGCGGAAGGCGCCACGCAGGCGTGCCTTGAGGTCGCCGCTGCCGCTGTGCTGGGCCAGCCGCGCCGTGTCCGGCGCGGCCGGTTCAACGCCGAACATGGCGTCGAGGTCCGGTGTGCCCGCGCGCGCCGGCGTTCCCTGCGTGGTGACCTTCTGCGCCATCGGCGGCAGGTGGAAGCCGCGCTGCAACTGGCGCTCGATCGCGCGGCTCAGTTGGAAGTGCAGCTTGTCCTCGTCGATCGGCTTGGTGAGGAAATCGTCCATGCCGGCCGCCAGGTAGCGGCTGCGGTCTTCCTCGCTGGCGTTGGCGGTGAGCGCGATGATCATCAGCTCCTGGTCGCGCACCGGCGCATCTTCCGGCCCGCCGGCGCGAATCAGCCGGGTGGCGCTGGCGCCGTCGAGTTCCGGCATGCGGCCGTCCATCAGTATCAGGTCGTAGCGCGTGAGCGCGCAGGCCTTCACCGCCAGCGCGCCATTGGCGGCGATATCGACCTTGTGGCCCAGGTCCTCAAGCATCATGCGGATGATGATCTGGTTGGTCGGGAAATCTTCCGCGCACAGCACCCGCAACTGGTGGCTGTGCGGTTCGCGCGGCACATGCGGCACCGTCGGCGGCGCCACGCCGTTGGCCAGTGGCAGCTCGAACATGAAGGTGCTGCCGGAACCGGGCGCGCTCACCGCGTTGATGCTGCCGCCCATCAGTTCCACCAGCTGGCGGCAAATCGCCAGTCCCAGGCCGGTGCCGCCGTAGCGGCGCGTGGTGGAGGCGTCGGCCTGCTCGAACTTCTGGAACAGGCGCGGAATGGCTTCGGCGTCGATGCCGATGCCGGTGTCCTCCACCAGAAAGCGGATACGGTTGATTACGCCCTTGCGGCCGGCCAGCGCGGCGACATCCTCAAGTGTCTCGCCCTCTTCCGGCATGCGTTCCACGCGCATGGTCACGGTGCCGCTGCGGGTGAACTTGAAGGCATTGCCCACCAGGTTGACCAGCACCTGGCGCAGCCGCGTGGGGTCGCCCACCACGAACTGCGGCAGGTCGTCGCCGAATACCAGCTCGAAGCCCACGCTGTGCGCGGCGGCCTGCTCCTCAAACAGGCTCACTACATTTTCCACGGTGGACGTCAGCGAAAAATCGATGTTCTCGATGGTGAGCTTGCCCGCCTCGATCTTGGAAAAATCGAGCAGGTCGTTGATGATGGTGAGCAGCGACTGGGCATTGGCCTGGCCGCGCAGGATCTGTTCGCGGGTGCCGTCCTGCAGCGATGGGTCGCGCAGCGAAAAACCCAGCATGCCGATCACGCCGGCCAGCGGCGTGCGCATCTCGTGGCTCATATTGGCCAGGAATTCGGACTTCTGGCGGGTGGCGTCTTCCGCCTTCTGCTTGGCTTGGCGCAGGCGTTCGTCGTTGTCCTGCAAGGCGCGGTTGGCCAGCGCCAGCTCCTCGGTATGCAGCCGCACTTGCCGCTCCTGCAGCAGCAGCTGGCCCTGGGTCTGGCGCAGCGTCTGCAGCGTGTCTTCCAGCTGCTGGTACGCGCGCGCGTTTTCCAGCCCGGCGGCGGCATGCGAAGCCAGCGTTTGCAACATGTCGAGGTGCACCTGGCGATACACATTGCGCGCCACGCTCTGCACACTGAGCAGGCCTACCACGCGGTCGCCCACCACCAGCGGCGCGTACATCATCGACTTCGCCCCCGGCATGCGCACGCCATCTTCGCGCACGCACGGCGCCAGCGCATCAAGACCGGTATCGTCCATGTACCTTCGGTACTCGGCGTCGAAGTCGTTGATCAGGAGCGGCTTGCCGTGCGTGAGGCACCACACGGCCAGCTGGTTCGGATCGTCCATCTGGCGCTGGTACGGCATGGTGCGCACACCCGCCTCCACCGCGAACGGGAAGTGGATCACGCCGTCCTGCTCGCGCACGAAACCGATGCCGAAGATCTCTGCCTGCATCAGGTCGTGCACGTGGCGGTACAAGGTGCTCATCAGGGTTTCCATGTCGAGCGTGGCGCTCATTTCGCGACCCAGCTCGCTCAGCACGGAGATATTGCGGTGCGCCTTTTCCACTTCCTCGGTTTGCCGTTCGGCGTCGAGACGGCGCTGTTCGGCCTCGGCGCGCTGCGACTCCGCCTCCAGCCGGCGCAGTTCGAGTTCGTGCTTTTGCTGTTGCAGCAGGCGGTTCTTGTGCTGCACTTCGGCAGTGCGCGACTCGACCAGTTCCTCAAGCTGCTGCTGCTGGCGGTGCAGGCTGCGCATGCGCGCCTGGTAGGCGGCATAGGCCGCGCCGAGCAGCAGCAGCGTGACCAGGGCGCGGAACCACCAGGTCTTCCAGAACGGCGGCAGGATGGTGATCCGGAGGGTGGCGGCGTTGTCGTTCCACACGCCATCCTTGTTGGCGGCTTTTACGCGGAACACGTACTCGCCGGGGTCGAGGTTGGTGTAGGTGGCAAAGCGCTTGGTGGCGTCGGTCACCACCCAGTCCTCGTCGAACCCCTGCAACTGGTAGGCAAAACGGTTGCGCTGCGGCGCCGCGTAGTGCAGCGCTGCGAACTCCAGCGAAAACACCGAATCGGCCTGACGCAAGGTCAGTTCCCCGGTGTGCTCGATGGCCGTCTTGAGCACATCGGCATGGTCGCCCTGCCCCGCCTTGAGCGACTTGTTAAACACCTGGAAGTCGGTGATGGCCACCGGCGGCGCCACGCTGTTTTCGCGCACGGCCTGCGGTGCGAACGCGGTGATGCCATTGAAGCCGCCGAAGTACAGCGTGCCGTCCGGGGTGCGCAGCGCCGAACCGTCGAAGTACGCGCCTTCGATGGTGCCGTCGGCATCGCTGTAATTGCGCACCATGCCGGTGGCGATATTGAACTTCGACAGGCCGCTGTTGGTGCTCAGCCACAGGTTGCCGGCACTGTCGGGCAGGATGGCGGCGATGGCGTCGTCGGCAATGCCGTCCTTGCGCAGGTAGCGGCGGAAGGTGATGGTGCCGTCGGCGGCCGTCTCCATGCGGTTGAGGCCCGCCGCCGTGCCCACCCACAGCGTGCCGGTATCGTCTTCGTACAGGCTGTGCACCTCGTCGTGGCTCAGCGACTGCGGATCGGTGGGGTTGCGGCGGAAGTGGCGGAACGTGCCGGTCTTGCGGTCGAGCAGATCGAGGCCGTTGAAGCTGCCCACCCACAGCCGGCCGCGCCGGTCTTCCAGGATCGGCCGCACCACGTTGTCGGCCAGGCTGGCGCTGTCGGCCGGGTTGTGGCGGTACGTGTGCACGTCCATGGTCTTCGGATCGAGCCGGTGCAGGCCGCCACGGCTGGCAATCCACAGCAGGCCGGCGCGGTCGGCCACGATGTTGCGGATGGTGTCGCTGGCCGGATCGCCGCGCACGAACGACAGCGTGCGGACGGTGCCGGTGGCCGGATCGAGATGGTTGACGCCGGCGCGCCCACCGATCCACACCGCGCCGGTGCCGTCAGGCGCACGCCACAGCGCTGTCACCTGGTCGTCGCTCAAACTGTCGGGCCGCGCCGGATCGTGGCGCCATACCTTGCTGCGGCCCGTCTTCGGATCGTACAGGTTCAAGCCGGCGCCAGTGCCCAGCCACAGGCGGCCGTCGCCATCCTGCGTGGCGGCCGTGGCGATGGCGCGCACCTTGTTGTCCGACAGCGCATCCGAATCCTCGGTATGGCGCACGATGCGGGCGAAGCCGCCGCTGCCCATGTCCACCCGGCTAACGCCGTCGTTCCAGGTACCTACCCAGAAAGTGCCCACGCGGTCGCGGAACAGCGCCGACACCTGGTTGTCCGCCAGGCTGTGGCTGTCGCTGAACTGGTGGCGGTACTGCACCAGCCGCTGCTCGGCCGGCAGCCAGCGCAGCAGGCCGTCGGCATGGGTGCCGATCCACAGCTGCTTTTCGATGTCTTCGTACAGCGCGGTGATGCTGGCGCCCGGCCGCAGTCCTTCGGCGGTGCCCAGGCGCCACCGCTGCGGTTCGCCCTTGTCGCCGATGCGCCACTGTTCCAGTCCGCCCATGGTGCCCACCCACAGCATCTGGTTGCGGTCCACCTGCAGCGCCAGCACGGCGTTGAAACGACTGTCGCCGCCGGCGTCGAGGCGGTAATGGATAAACCGGCTGGCGCCCGGCGCTAGCATATCGAGCCCGGTGGCGGTGGCCACCCACAGGCGGCCGGCAGCGTCGCGCGCCAGCGCGTTGACCTGGTCGTTGACCAGGCTGCCCGCATCGGCCGGGTCGTGGTGCCAGCTGGTGAAGCGCCCGGTGGCCGGATCCAGGTGATGCAGGCCATCGGCGGTAGCTACCCACAGGCCGCCCAGTCCATCGTCGGCGATGGCGCGCACGTGGCGGTTGCCGTTGCCGCGCTCCACCGGCGCCGTAGGCAGGTAGTGGACAAACGTGCGGGTGGCGGGGTCGTAGCGATCGAAGCCGCCGTCGGTGCCCACCCATAGCTGCCCCGAGGGATCGACGTGCAGCACCCGCACCCAGTTGTCGGCCAGCGTGCGCGGGTCGGACACGGCGCTTTTATAGGTCACGGTGCGGTAGCCGTCGAAGCGCGTGAGGCCGGCCTGGGTACCGAGCCAGATAAAACCCTGCTTGTCCTGGGCGATTGCCAGCACCGACTCCTGCGCCAGGCCGTGTTCCACGCTCAGCTGCTCGAAGCGCAGCGTGCGCGGCGGCGGCCCGCCCCATGCAGCGGCCGCGCCCAATACCCACAGCAGCAGGGCCGGCGCCAGCAGATGTCTCCACAGATGGTTCAGGGCGTACAAAAAACGGGGTCTCCCCAAGGGGGTGTGCTCAGGATTCGAAGAAGGCCAGCACGTCTTCCTTGCGCGCCTGGGTATCGCGCTGACCCAGACGGATCAAGTCGCAAGTATACGACGATTCGAACAACAAATACGAAGCAAGCGCCGCGCCGCGCGTTTCAGTGGCGCCAATTCCCGACAACATGGTGCGGATGGGCGCCGGCAGGCTGCCGATGTGGCGGCTGGCGATATCGTCGAGCCGCTCCGATGGCGCGATGACCAGCAGCTTGACCGGCTTGAGCGGGGTTTGTTCGAGCAGCGCCTCGGGCAGCAGCGACAGGGTCTTGTTTACCCGTTCGAGCCGCTCGATATCGACCGCCAGCGAATCGAGGAAGATCGAGGACATGGCGTGGCCGGCGATCTGCGCCAGGCTTGGATAGCGGGCCGCGCCCCGCTCCGGCGTATTGCGCGACGCCTCGGTCAGGCGCCCCGCACCGACTACCAGCACCTTGCGCGCGCCCAGGTGAATGGCCGGGGAGATCGGCGCCAGCTGGCGCATGGAGCCGTCGCCGCAGTATTCGCGGTGGCCGCCGATGAACAACGGCGTGGCGGGAAAAATGAACGGGATCGCCGACGACGCCAGCAAGTGCTCCACGCCGATCTGGTCCTGCAATGCGAGACGCTGCATGCGCACCCACGGAGATATCTCGGCGGCGGTCTGGTAAAAAGTGAGGTGGTTGCCGGCGGTGTAGGACGACGCGGTGACCGCCAGCGCGTGGAGCAGCCCTTCGGACAGCACGGCATCCAACCGGGGCAGGTCGAGCATGCGGTGCAGCAGGCCGACCAGCGGAGTGTTGTCCAGCAGCGACGCCGGCGGTGCGGCGCGCCACTTGCGCAGCAGCCAGCCGAACGACAGCAGGGAGAGCCAGCGCGCGCCCGAGCGCAGCACGCCCAGCGAATCGGCGCGGTACACCTGCGCCACTTCGATGTTCTGCCACACGTCGAGCAGCTTTTGCACGCCCTCGCCGAAGTTGTCGGCACGGCAGGCCAGCGCGGTGGCGTTGATGGCCCCGGCCGACGTGCCGCAGATGATATCGAACGGATTGCGCGCCGGCGGCCAGCCCGCTTCCCACAAGATCTCGGAGATGGCCTGTAACACTCCCACCTGGTAGGCCGCGCGCGCGCCGCCGCCGGTGAGGATCAGGCCTGTTTTCTTTTGACGTCCCATGGCCCCAGATTAGCAGGGTATGCGCGGTTTGGGAAAGCCCTTTCGGCGCGGTCAGTCGCCCAGCACGATGCCTTCGCGGCGCGGATCGGCGCCGCCGAACCACTGCGCCTTGCCGCCCACTACGCGGCGCTCGATGCCCTGCAGGCCGGAGTTCTGCTCGGTCTCGCGCACGTCGTGGCCGCGCGCCTTCAGTTGCGCGATCACCGCGGCGCTTACCCGGTCTTTTTCCAGCTCGGTCGGGCCGTTACGGCTGCCCAGGTTGGGCAGGCTGATGGCCTGCTGCACGTCGAGCTTCCAGTCCAGGGTACCGACCAGCACCTTGGCCACATAGTTGATGATGGTGGAGCCGCCCGGCGAGCCGGTGGCCAGCACCAGTTTATGCGTGCCCTTGTCGAACACCAGCGTCGGCGACATGGCGCTGCGCGGGCGCTTGCCAGCCTGCACCCGGTTTGCGATCGGGCCGTTCTCGTCCTGCGAATCGAACGAGAAGTCGGTGAGCTGGTTGTTGAGCATGAAGCCATCGACCATCTGGCGCGAACCGAAGGCGTCTTCCACCGACGTCGTCATCGACAGGCCGCCACCGAAGGCATCCACCGCCACCAGGTGCGAGGTCGAGGGCTTGTCGATGGCGGTGTCAGCGCCCCACGCCACGTCCATGGTGTCTGGGGTGCCGTAGTTGGCGCGGCCCATCGACTGGTCGCCGATCAGCGCGGCGCGTTTGGCCAGGTAGCGCTTGTCGAGCAGGGCCGAGACGCCCTTGCCCGGCAGCGGCACGAAGTCGGTATCGGCCACGTAGCGGTTGCGGTCCGCATAGGCCAGGCGCCCTGCTTCGCTGAACAGGTGGATGCCGTCGGCAGTCAGCTGGCCGTTGACCGGCTTGTACGGGCTGATGTCCTTCACTTCCAGGATGCCCAGCATCTGCGCAATCGCGATGCCGCCCGACGATGGCGGCGGCGCGCCGCACACGGTCCACGCCTTGTAGTCGCTGCAGATCGGCGCGCGCTCCTTCGCCTGGTAGCCGGCGATGTCGGCAGTGGTCAGTTTGCCCGGATTGGTCGGATGGCCGGAGACCTTGGCGACAATGTCGCGCGCAATACGCCCCTTGTAAAAGGCGTCGGCGCCGCCGTCGGCGATCTCGCGCAGGGTGCGCGCCAGTTCCGGGTTTTTCAGGATGTAGCCGACCGGGCGCGGTTGGCCCGCGTCGTCAAAAAAATAGGCGCGCGCCACCGGGTCGCGGGCCAGGTACTTGTCCCACTTGAGCAGCGCGTTCAGGCGCGGGCTGACGGCAAAGCCGTCGTCGGCCAGCTTGATGGCTGGCGCGAACAGGGTTTTCCACGGCAGGCGGCCGTGCTGCTTGTGTGCCAGTTCCAGCATGCGCAGCACGCCGGGTGCGCCGACCGAACGGCCGCCGACCACGCCGGTCTCGCGCGAGACCGGTTTGCCATCCTTGTCCTGGAACAGGTGCTCGTCGGCAGCGGCCGGCGCGGTTTCGCGGCCGTCGTACGACTGCACGCGCTTGCCATCGGAGTACAGCAGGAACGAGCCGCCGCCGATGCCCGACGATTGCGGTTCGACCAGCGTGAGCACCAGTTGGGTGGCAATCGCCGCATCGATGGCAGCGCCGCCCTGCTTGAGGATCTGGTAGCCGGCCTGGGTGGCCAGCGGATTGGCGGCAGCCACCATGAACTTCTGCGCCGACTTGCCGGCCTTTTCGGCGTAGCCGGTGGCGATTTCGGGCGCGACGTCGTGATTAATGCCGGGGACTTTGGCCGGCGCCTGCAACTGGGCGTAAACGGGGGCGTGCAAGGCGCCCAGCATGGCGGCGGCAAGCGCCAGGGTCTTCAAACGAATCATGGGTTCTCCGGATCGGGGCACGCAACCTGCGGCGCGCCTGAACGGCCATCGTACACGAAATCGTTTAAATCGTTTACTACTGAACCTTATGCCTCTTATAGAGGATGCCTCGAAAACCGTAGCGAGCGGCCCGATATCGCCTTGAGTAGCGGAAGCGTACGGAGGTACGCTGAGCAACGCAGAGGCGATAGCGGGACGCGCAGTAGGTTTGCGAGGTATCCTATTTGGCGGCCATGCGAATGGCTCCGTCAAGGCGTATGACTTCGCCATTGAGCATGGTGTTCTCGAAAATCGCCCGCGCCAGTTGCGCATACTCGTCCGGTTTGCCCAGCCGTGGCGGGAACGGCACCATGGCGCCCAGCGCATCGCGCACTTCTTGCGGCATGCCCAGCATCATCGGCGTTTCGAAAATGCCGGGCGCGATCGCCATCACGCGGATACCGCTGCGCGCCAGGTCGCGCGCCATCGGCAGCGTCAGGCCGGCTACTGCCGCCTTCGACGATGCGTACGCCGCCTGCCCCATCTGGCCATCGTACGCCGCCACCGACGCGGTATTGATGATCACCCCGCGCTCGCCGTTGTCCAGCGGCGCGGTCCTGCCCATCGCTTCGGCCGCCAGGCGCGCCATGTTGAAGGTGCCCACCAGGTTGATCGCCACCACGCGCTGGAACAGCGCCAATGCATGGGCGCCTTCCTTGCCGACCGTTTTGGCGGCCGGCGCAATGCCAGCGCAGTTGACCAGGCCGCGCAGCGGTCCCAGCGCAGTTGCTGCCGCCACTGCCGCCTGCGCATCCGCTTCGGAAGTGACATCGCAGCGCACGAACACGCCATCGAGTTCCGCCGCCAGCGCCCGTCCGCCGTCTTCCTGCACGTCGGCCAGCACCACCTTGCCGCCGGCCTGCGCCAGCATGCGCGCGGTGGCTGCGCCCAGTCCCGACGCGCCGCCGGTAACGATGAATACCTGTTCTTTTATCTGCATGGTGTCTCCGCGGTTGACGATGATGTTTACGCTCACCTTACGTTTACGTAAACGTAATATTGAGCGTCATTGTAGCCAAAATCAGCGTGGAGAGATACAGCGGCCAGTCAGCACTGGATGAACGCGCCGTTGCGCGAACACAGCTTGCCGCTGGGGCTGACCACGGTGTTGCCGGGGCCGTTGTTGTAGCGTTGGCCGTTGGGGCCGTTGCAGCCGGCGGCGTCGCAACCGGCGGTGGGCACCGGCGCGCCGGGCCGGGTGCCGGGATCGGAGCGCGGTGGTGTGGACGGCATGGGCGGTGCAGGCAGTACGCGGGAGGGCGTGGCTGGCGAGGTTGGCGCAGTGAGCGCCCGCGAAGGCGTGGCGGGCGTCATCGGCGTGGGCGTTACGCGTGATGGCGGCTGCGCCTGGTCGCGCGGATCGTTTTCGGCCGGCGACACCCGTTCGATCGCTTGCGGCACCGGCCGTCGTGGCATCGGGTCAAGCGCCTTGGCGGTGCGGCACGGCTCCTCGGCCAGGTGCTTGCCGTCGTCGCTGAGCTTACATGGCGGCAGCTTGGCGTAAGCCTCTTTTTCGGTATCGACTTCGGGCGCGCGTGGCTGCGGTGG
This sequence comes from Duganella sp. FT27W, assembly GCF_009295655.1. NCBI lineage: Bacteria > Pseudomonadati > Pseudomonadota > Betaproteobacteria > Burkholderiales > Oxalobacteraceae > Duganella > Duganella sp. FT27W. The sequence continues at coordinate 707,656 of NZ_WHIV01000005.1, read as the reverse complement.
CTGCTGGGTGGACTGTCGTGCCGGTTCCGCCGGCTGCTGCGCCCAGGCGCCGGCGCACAGCAGCGCGGCGGCCAGGCCGGCTGCCGCGCTGGCGCCGAGCCGTCCAGCGAAAGTTGGTTGATGCATGATGGTCTCCTCCTGCTTGGTATCACGCCAGCCTACCTCGTTCAAGGCAGGCCTGGCGCGCGTCAGGAGGTGTGGTTCAGCGGCGCCGCCGGTATGCTGTGACCGGCAGGTAGCGTGTCAACGTATCAACGAGTTGGTCCTGCGCCCGGCACCACAATCACGTCAGGCGCTACCACGACAGCCGGCGCCACGATCGCCGCCGGTACGGGAGTATGCGCCACCACCGGCACGCTCACCGCCAGCCAGCCCGAGGCCGGCAACAGCGGCACCAGGAGCAGCGCCACGATGTTGATGATCTTGATCAGCGGGTTGATCGCGGGGCCGGCCGTGTCCTTGTACGGGTCGCCCACGGTGTCGCCGGTGACGGCCGCCTTGTGCGCTTCGGAACCCTTGCCGCCGTGGTGACCATCCTCGATGTATTTCTTGGCGTTGTCCCAGGCGCCACCGCCGGTGGTCATGGAAATGGCCACGAACAGGCCGGTGATGATGGTCCCCATCAGCATGCCGCCCAGCGCAGCAGCCCCCAGCAGCATGCCGACGATCACCGGCACCACCACCGGCAGCAGCGACGGGATGATCATTTCGCGGATCGCCGAGGCGGTGAGCATATCGACCGCCTTGTCGTACTCGGGCTTGGCCGTGCCTTCCATGATGCCCTTGATGTCGCGGAACTGGCGCCGCACCTCCACCACCACGGCGCCGGCCGCGCGCCCCACCGCCTCCATCGCCATGGCGCCGAACAGGTACGGGATCAGGCCGCCGATGATCAGTCCGACGATCACCATCGGATTGGACAGGTCGAACAGCACGCTGCGCCCGGCGGACTCCAGCGCGTGGGTGTAATCGGCAAACAACACCAGCGACGCCAGCCCGGCCGAGCCGATCGCATACCCCTTGGTGACGGCCTTGGTGGTATTGCCCACCGCGTCGAGCGGATCGGTAATCGCGCGCACCGACTCGGGCATGCCGGCCATTTCGGCGATGCCGCCGGCGTTGTCGGTGATCGGTCCGTAGGCGTCGAGCGCCACCACGATGCCGGCCATCGACAACATCGCCGTGGCGGCAATCGCCACGCCGTAGAGCTGACCGAGCTGGTACGAGACCAGGATGGCCGCGCACACGGCCAGCACCGGGTAGGCGGTGGACTTCATCGACACCCCTAGCCCGGCAATGATGTTGGTGCCATGGCCGGTGGTCGACGCCTGGGCGATATGCTTGACCGGTGCGAAGTCGGTGCCGGTGTAGTACTCGGTGATGTACACCATCAGCCCGGTGAGCACGATGCCCACCACGGTACAGCCCAGCAGGCGCAGGCGCACCGACGGGTCGGCCCACACGTACCAGGTCACCGCGATAAAGCCCAGCAGCGACAGCCCGGCCGCCCACCACAGCCCTGTATACAGCGCCGACATGATTTTTTTACCCGGTTTGGCCTTCACCATCGAGCAGCCGATGATGGACGCGATGATCGATACGGCCCCCAGCAGCAGCGGATAGACCACGGCCGCCACCGGCGCGCTCACCATCAGCAGCGCCCCCAGCAGCATGGTGGCGATCAGCGTGACCACGTAGGTTTCAAACAGGTCGGCCGCCATGCCGGCGCAGTCGCCGACGTTGTCACCGACGTTGTCGGCGATCACGGCCGGATTGCGCGGGTCATCCTCGGGAATGCCGGCTTCGACCTTGCCCACCAGGTCGGCGCCCACGTCGGCGCCCTTGGTGAAGATGCCGCCGCCGAGGCGCGCGAAGATCGAAATCAGCGACGCCCCGAACGCCAGCCCGATGAGCGGCTCAATTAACTGGTGGGTGTTGACGGTGGCAGCAGCCAGGTCGGACGGTAGGCCTGCGGTGAGGTACATATAGAACAGCACCACGCCCAGCAGCCCCAGGCCGACGACCAGCATGCCGGTGATCGCGCCGCCGCGAAACGCCACGTCGAGCGCGGCGTTCATGCCACGGGTAGCCGCCTGCGCGGTGCGCACATTGGCGCGCACCGAGACGTTCATGCCGATGAAGCCGCAGGCGCCCGAGAGCACGGCGCCGATCAGGAAGCCGAGCGCGGTATTGAAGTCGAGGAAGATGGCAATCAGGATCAGCAGGACCACGCCGACCAGGCCGATGGTACGGTACTGGCGCGCCAGGTAGGCGGCGGCGCCCTGCTGGATGGCCAGCGAGATTTCCTGCATGCGCGCGTTGCCGGGGTCCTGGCGCAAGATCCAGCTGCGCGACCACAGGCCGTAAACGACGGCGATAACGCCGCAACCCACCGCTAACCACAAACTGGCTGCCATAGTGTCTCCCCTTTTTGTTATCGAGCGAACTGCGGAACAAACTCACAAAACGTCAAAGCGGGGAAATATGAACAGCCATGAAAAAAGCGGACGCTCGGTCCGCTTTCAGGTCTTATTCAGCCAGCGCTGCAAACACGCTGTCGCGGATTTGCTCCACCGCGCCTACCCCGGTGATACGGCGATACTTCGGTGCACCTTCGGCGCCCGACTTGGCCCAGTCGTTGTAGTAGCCAAGCAGCACTTCGGTCTGGTTGTGGTACACGTCCAGGCGTTTTTTCACGGTCTCGGCCTTGTCGTCGTCGCGCTGTACCAGGTCTTCGCCGGTAACATCGTCCTTGCCGTCGACTTTAGGCGGGTTGAACTTGACGTGGTACACACGGCCCGAACCCGGATGGCAACGGCGGCCGTCCATGCGTTCGATGATCGAGTCGTCCGGTACGTCGATTTCAAGCACGTAGTCGACATTGATGCCGGCTTCCTTCATGGCGTCCGCTTGCGGAATGGTGCGCGGGAAACCGTCGAACAGATAGCCGTTAGCGCAATCGTCCTGCTTCAGGCGTTCCTTGACCAGGCCGATGATCAGGTCGTCGGAGACCAGGCCGCCGGCGTCCATCACCTGCTTGGCCGCCAGGCCCAATTCCGTACCGGCCTTGATCGCGGCACGCAGCATGTCGCCGGTGGAGATCTGCGGAATATTGTATTTCTCTTTGATGAAATTAGCCTGGGTGCCCTTGCCGGCTCCTGGTGCTCCTAACAGAATCAGACGCATGAAGTTTCCTAAAAACAGATTTTTGGAGGGTGTGGTTAGTGGTGTTAGTTGTTGCATGGACACAGTATTAATACTGATTATCCGACTATCTTGGTACGAAACTTACCACAAAACTTGGCCCATCAGCCAGTTTGATACCGTTTATACCGTTTGTCACAGGCAAAAACGCGTTCCTGTGGGGATATTCGTATGAATAATGCACCAGCGTGACGCCGCAGCGCACCGCCATGGAACGTTATAACAGGCCCATGGGCCTGTTTGGTTTGATATGGATCAAGCCCCCACCTTCTAAAGGCTGGCGGCACAGGCAGGCAAGTGCGGACGCTCAGTCCGTCTTGTCCTGCAGGGTACGGGCCTCGTCGGCCCACATGATGGGGATGCCGTCACGAATAGGGAACGCCAGGCGGTCGCCCTTGCAAATCATTTCCTGGGCCTTCTTATCGTACTCCAGGGGGCCTTTGCAGACCGGGCAAACCAGGATATCAAGCAATCTAGCGTCCACGACATTTCTCCACAATTTGGTCGGCCAGCGCGCCATCGATGTGCGCCGTGACCGGGACGACCCATAGTCGCGGGTCGCCTCTGAGTTCTTCAATTTGCGCACATTTTACTGCATCCTTCTCGGTGATCAAGATCACATCGGCGTGCAGCGCAGCGAAAGGCCGGTCGCGGAAGTCGTGGTGGTCGGGCAGCGCCAGCTCCTGGACGTTCAAACCGGCCGCCTTGAGCATGCCGAAAAACCGCGCCGGGTTGCCGATGCCGGCGGCTGCGGCCAGGCGCTGGCCGGGCTGCGCGAGGTCGGCCAGCACCTTGCGCTGATTGCGGTCGCGCAGTTGCTCGGCGTGGCCGCCGGCCAATGTCATCTGGATCGGCGCCGGATAGTATCCTGCCGCGCTACCCGGTAACTGCGCCCGTACGGAGACCGCTGCCGCCTCGGGGGTTGCCGCCAGCGGCGTGCAGCCGACCGCGCGCACCAGTGCATCGGTGAGCACCGGCGCATTGATCACCGTGAAATCGCGCCGGCGCGACACCGGTTCGCGCAGCGGCCCGGCCGGCAGCAGCCAGCCGTTGCCGGCGCCACGGCCATCGAACAGGATGATTTCGATATCGCGCTGCAGCGCATAGTGCTGCAAGCCGTCGTCGGTGAGCAGCACGTCGATGTCGGGATACGCGGCCAGCAGCGCGCGGCCGGTGGCGGCGCGGTCGCGCCCCACCATCACCGGGCAGCCGGTGCGCTGGCGGATCAGCAGCGGCTCGTCGCCCACCTCGGCCGGCGTAGAGTCGGGGCCCACTTCACGCGCCGTATTGGCCGCGCTGCCGTGGCCGCGCGAGATCACGCCGGGCCGCATGCCGCGCGCCTGCAAAGCCTGCACCAGCCAGATCGTCAACGGCGTCTTGCCGGTGCCGCCGATGTAGATGTTACCGACCACGACCACCGGCACCGGCAGCCGCGACGACGCCAGCCAGCCGGCGCGGAACAGCGCTGCGCGCGTGCCGCTCACCGCCCGGAACAGCAGCGACACTGGCCACAGCGCGCAAGCGAGTGGCCCACGGCGCAACCAGTTGCGGGTGAGCGTTGCTTCCAGTGAAGATTGTTTGGGGGGATTATTCGACAATACCTGAGTCCTCAATGCAGCCGGCGCCGGCGTTGCGTAGCAACGAATCGCCGCGCAGGCGGGTCACCGCTACTTGCCGCCGCCGGTCTGCGCCGCAAACGTCAGCTTCTCGAAGCCCGCCACGCGCGCCGCTTCCATCACGTTCACCACCATCTGGTGCATGGCAAACTGGTCGGCATTGACGATCACGACCGGCTCCTTGTCCTTCAAGCCGCCCTTCTCGGCCGCGCCGCGCAGCGCCTGCGCCAGGCCGGCCACGTCGCGGAACGACACCGGGTCGCCGTTGATCGTGTAGTTGCCCTTGGCGTCTACCGTCACATTGAGCTCGAACGGCTTTTCTTCGGGCTTTTGCGCTTCGGCCGTCGGCAGCGTGATCTGCAGTTCGGTGAACTTGCTGTAGGTGGTGGAGACCATCAGGAAAATCAAAATCACCAGCAGCACGTCGATGAACGGGATCAGGTTGATTTCTGGGTCTTCCCGGCCCTTGCCTTTGCGGAAATTCATGCCCGCTCCTTACTTGCGCTGGCGATGCACGACATCGACGAACTTGACCGCCTGCTGCTCCATCTCGATCACGAAGCTGTCCACCAGCGCGCGGAAGTGGCGATAAAACACCAGCGTAGGCATGGCAATCGCCAGGCCGAAGCCGGTGTTGTACAGCGCCACCGAAATACCGTGCGCCAGTTGCGCCGGGTTGGCGCCCGACGGGTTTTGCGAGCCGAAAATCTCGATCATGCCCACCACCGTGCCGAACAGGCCCATCAGCGGGGCCAGCGTGGCGATGGTGCCCAGCGTGGTGAGAAAGCGGTCGAGCGTATGGGCCACGCCGCTGCCCGCTTCTTCGATCGATTCCTTCATCACGTCGCGCGGCGCATCGACGTTGCGCAGCGCGGCCGACAGCACCACGCCCAGCGGCGAACTTTTTTCCAGCTTGTCGAGGATATCGGGCGTGATATTGCCCCCGCGATAAACCTGCACCACCTCGTCGAACAGCTTTTTCGGCAAGATTTTGGCGCGGCGCAGGTACAGCAAGCGTTCGATGATCAGCGCCGTGGCGACGATCGATGCAATCAACAACAACCAGATAGGCCAACCTGCAGCTTGGAAAATGGCGAGCAAAACAAACTCCTGTGGATGAATTGGATCGGGCGCTAACCCGAAGGCGCAATGTATCTTGTTGGGCCAAAGTCGGCAAGAGGACAGTTATGCCCACATTCTGTTGATAAGATTGTGTGCAAGCACCTGCCCGGTGAATCAAGTCATTGATTTACAACGATATTTTTTCCATGCACGAATTTGACGCACCCCGACGGCGCGGGCACCAATATTACACTGGTAAACTTCTGCACAATTTGTGTGGATAAAATTGTGCGCAATGTCGCTGCTATGCTGCAAGAGTGTTGATTCATAAGGATATTTTTGCCATGAGTAAAAAACTGGCAGAACCACCTTTCACGACCATAAACCGGGTTTTCCACACCGCGCCAGGCGCAGATGACTGGTATCTACCGGCTGTTGACCATGCTTGTGCACTTCTGCACATATTGTGTGGATAAGATTGTGCGCAAGGCACTCCCGCACTGCGCAAGTCATTGATTCTAAATGGAACATTTATGCTGCGCAAAAATCAGGCAGCTATTTTTCCGAGGGTTGCGGTGGATAAGCACGGAGTTCTGCACACCTTCTGTGGACAAAATTGTGTGTAATAGCCTTAAGTGGATCCTAAGTCATTGATTTGTCACAAATTACCGTTGCAGCACAAATTTTAGGCACACCATACAATAGCGCTCGACCGCCCCGGTTATCCAATGTATGAACAGTTTATGTGGATAACTTTGTGCGTAACCATGGTCCGCCAGACTAAAGTCCTTGATCCATAAGGGTTTTTTCCAGATGCAAGTAAATCAGGCAGCCATATTTTTCGTTTAAAATCATGGACCTATCTATAATACTTCCAGCCCTTTATACAAGATGACCGCTGTGTGACCAAATTCACATAGTGTGGATAGTTTTCATGAATGAAACGATGAACTTCGACGAACCCACCGACTCCAACGCCACCGGCACGCCCGTAATCACCGTCTCCGCGCTCAACCAGGCGGTGGCGCGCCTGCTCGAGCGCTCGTTTCCGCTTACCTGGATCGCCGGCGAAATCTCCAACTTCACCCGCGCCAGCTCCGGCCACTGGTACTTCACGCTCAAGGACAATGCCGCGCAAGTGCGCGCGGTGATGTTCCGGGGCCGCGCCCAGTACGCCAACTTCACGCCGCGCGAAGGCGACAAGGTCGAAGTACGGGCCCTGGTCACGCTGTACGGCGCGCGCGGCGACTACCAGATCAACGTGGAGGCGATCCGCCGTGCCGGCGTGGGTTCGCTGTTCGAGGCGTTTTTGCGCCTGAAGGAAAAGCTCGACGCCGCCGGCCTGTTCCACCCCGACCGCAAGCGTGCATTACCCATGTTCCCGCGCACGGTGGGCATCGTCACCAGCCCGCAGGCGGCCGCGCTGCGCGACGTGCTGACGGCCCTGCGCCGGCGCGCACCGCACGTCAACATCGTGCTGTACCCCACACCGGTGCAGGGCCAGCTGGCGGCGCAAAAGATCGCTGCCGCCATCGACTCGGCCTCGCTGCGCAACGACTGCGATGTCCTGATCGTGTGCCGCGGCGGCGGCAGCATCGAGGATTTATGGTCGTTCAACGACGAGGACGTGGCGTACGCGGTGGCCAACTGCCGCATGCCGGTGATTTCCGGCGTGGGCCACGAGACCGATTTTACGATCTGCGATTTTGCCGCCGACCTGCGCGCGGCCACGCCCACGGCGGCGGCCGAACTGGCGGTCACGCCGCGCGCCGACTGGCTGGCGTCCTTGCGCACCGACGCCACCGACCTGCGCCGCGCCATGCGCCGCGCACTTGGCGACTCCGCGCAAACGCTCGACAGCTACACGCGCCGCCTGCTTAACCCCAACGCCCAGATCCGCCAGCAGCGGTTAAAACTGCTGGCGCTATCGACCGCGATGATGCACGCCAACCGGGCGCCGCTCACGCGTGCGCGCCACCAGCTCGACCGCCTGGGCGAACGGATGGCCGCCTGCACACCCGACACCCGCGCCGCGCACGCGTCGCTGGCCGGCCTGCGCCACCGCGCCACGATCGGCATGGCGCGCACGGTGCAGCAGCGCCGCGCGGCATTGGCGGCATTGTCGTCACAGCTGGAGTTGTTAAATCCGCAGAGAACGCTGGAGCGCGGGTATGCAATCGTGACCGACGAAGCGGGAGCGGTGGTGCGCTCGCCAGCGCAGATCGTGGCGGGCGGCACGCTGGGCGTGCGCCTGGCCGAAGGCGCTGCCGTGGTGGACGTGGCGGCGGTTCGGTAGACCCATGGTTGCCGCGTGCGCGGGGCGCCGATTTAATCCGTCGACAACATCGTCGACATCCCGATCAGCACCGGGTATTTTTCGGTGATCACGTAGGTCGGGATGTGCGCCAAATAGTCCGAGAACCGCCCCTTCTGCTCGAAACGCGCGCGGAACCCCGAGCGCTCGAAAAATTCGCTCATTTGCAGCACCGTGCGCCCGCCGATATAGATGCCGCCCTTGGCGCCCAGGGTGAGCGCCACGTTGCCGGCCACCGTGCCCAGCATCTCGCAAAACGCTTCGAGCGTCTCTTCGCACACGGGGCACAGGCGGTGCAGGCCGCGCTCGACGATTTCCTGCGTGGTCAGCACCTGCGGCTCGATCCGCGCCCGTTCGCACAGCGCGCGGTAGGCCAGGCCCAAACCGATGCCCGACACCAGCCGTTCGCTCGAAACGTGTTCGTGGTGGCGGCGCGCGTAGCGCAGGATGTCGATTTCGCGCTCGTTCATCGGCGCGAACGTGGTGTGGCCGCCTTCGCTGTCGATCGCTATCCAGCGCTCGCCCACCGGCACCAGGTACGACACGCCGAGGCCAGCGTCCGCCCCCACCAGGCCGATCACGGCGCCGTCGCGCGGCGCGCCGCCGCCCACCTGGTGCTTGTTCTCGGGCGCCAGGTGCGGCAGTGCGGAAGCGAGCGCGCGCAGGTCGTTGACCACCACCAGCGACTTCAAACTGAATTGCGAACACACGGCTTCGATCGAAAACGACCAGTGGTGGTTGGTCATGGTGACCCAGTCGCCGTCGATCGGGTTGGCGATCGCGATGCCGGCGTAGCGCGCCTGGTAGCCGCCCGCCGCCACCGTGGCCGGCTGCGACAAATAGGCCACCAGCGCCGCGCCCAGCGTGGGATAGGCGGCGCAATCGGCCACCCAGACCGCGTCGATCTGCTGCGGGGCGGTTTCCACCGCAAAGCTGGCGCTGCTGCCGCCGATGTCGGCCAGCAGGCGCGGGCCGCTGGCGCCGTGTGAAAAGTTCGATTCCATGTCTCTGACCTCTGCTTATTTTTGTTGTACGTTCAGCCAAATCTTCACGCAACCTGGGCTGAACAAATCGGGCCCGATTATAAGTCAGGCCCCTAAATATGGTAATCTTCGCTGAAAAGGATTTCATAATACTTCGTCAAGGATTGCACGTTGCCAGATACTTCCCCCTCCTCCGGCCCATCGACATTAATGGACGTTGCCCGCCTGGCGGGGGTCTCTCCGAGTACCGTCTCGCGCATCCTCAACGGCACCGCCAAGGTCTCCGACGACAAGCGGCTGGCCGTGCTGGCTGCCATCGAAAAGGTCAGCTTCGCACCGAACCAGATGGCGCAAGGGCTCAAGAAGGGCCGCTCGCTGACCATCGGCATCGTGGTACAGGATATCTCCTCGCCATTCTTCGACGAGACGCTGCGCGGCATCGACGACGGCCTCAAAGGCACCGGCTACGCGTCGGTGATCGTCAGCGGCCACTGGAACGCCGATGAGGAAGCGGACCGCGTGCGGCTGCTGCTGGCGCGCAAGGTCGATGGCATCATCCTGCTGTCGGGCCGCATTTCCGACGAGGCCGTGCTGGGCTTCTCTGGCCAGCGGCCGATCGTCTCCACCGGCCGCGCGCTGCAAACCCGCACTGCGCTCGGCTTCAAGACCGACAACGAATACGGCGCCTGGCTGGCCGTGCGCCACCTGGTCGAACTGGGCCACCGCCGCATCGCCTTTATTTCCGGCCCCGCCAACAACCACGATGCCGACGAACGCCTGGCCGGCTACCGCCGCGCGCTTACTGAGGCGCAGATCGACATCGACCCGGCCCTGATCGTGGAAGGCAATTACCACGAAGCGAGCGGCATGATGGCGATGAACCGCCTGTTCGACACCCACCAGCAATTCACCGCCGTGTTTGCCGCCAACGACCTCACTGCCTACGGCGCGCGCCTGGCCCTGTATCGCAAGGGCATCCGCGTACCCGACGACATCTCGCTGGTCGGCTTCGATGACCTGCCCGGCTCGTGGTACACCACGCCGCCGCTGACCACCGTGCGCCAGCCGATGTACGACATGGGCCGCATCGCCACCCAGGCGCTGCTGCGGCTGATCAATGGCGAAACGGTGCAGGGCGAGATCCCTCCCGTCGAGCTGGTAGTCCGAGAAACCACCCGCCGCGTCCGTTGAGGCGGCTGAAAAGCACCCATGTCTTCGTTGCGGCGCCTTGCCGTGCTAGCGCACTGCCTGCGGCGCCGCGCCTCGACCTGGGCGCTTTGCAGCCGCCTCAATTAACCAGATCCCACACGTAATGGGGGGCCATTTTGGCAACCGGGCGGCATCCCCCGTACAATAATGACGTTTCGCCAAAAACCACCTGGTTTCTGATAAACCCCATCCCATAAAGGAAGCTCCATGGAACATACCCTGCCACCTCTGCCATATGCAATCGACGCCCTGGCGCCACATATCTCGCAAGAAACGCTGGAATACCACTACGGCAAGCACCATCAGACCTATGTGACCAACCTGAACAACCTGATCAAGGGCACCGAGTTCGAAGAACTGCCACTGGAAGAAATAGTCAAGAAATCGTCGGGCGGCGTCTTCAACAATTCGGCGCAAGTGTGGAACCACACCTTCTACTGGAACAGCCTGACCCCGGGCGGTAAAGCCGTGAGCGGCGCGCTGGCCGACGCCATCAACGCCAAGTGGGGTTCGTTCGACAAGTTCAAGGAAGAATTCACCAAGTCGGCCGTGGGCAACTTCGGTTCGAGCTGGACCTGGCTGGTGAAAAAGGCTGACGGTTCGCTGGACATCGTCAACACCTCGAACGCCGCCACCCCGCTGACCACCGATGCCAAGGCACTGATTACCTGCGACCTGTGGGAACACGCTTACTACATCGACTACCGCAACGTGCGTCCTAAGTACATCGAGACCTTCTTCGCGCTGGCGAACTGGGACTTCGCAGCCGCCAACTTCAACTGACCGAAGACACTCCGGCTGCTTTAAGCTAAAAAGCCCGAACCCTGCAAAGGGTTCGGGCTTTTTTACGTCCATAAAAACTCAAGGCCGCGCGGTCGGTACGCCGCCGGTGCGCCGTCCCAGTTCCTCGCCGCCTTCGATATCGCCCTTTACTTCGGTATCGCTGTCGCCGCGGCTGTCGTCGGGTTCGGACTCGATGCCGACGTGGTCGTCCGGCACGCTGCCGTCGTCATCAAGCGGCACCGGGTCGCGGAAGTCGCCGTCAACCAGGCGGTCGGAAGAGGGCATCGCTTCCACGTGGTCGAAGCCGATATCGCCCGCTTCCAGCGTCTGCGAGCCGACGTCGATGCGCTCGCCCGTGCCTTGCGCATCGGTATCGCTGTCAAGCGCCATGTCGTGGTCATTGGCCACGTCGCTGCCGCTGTCGGAGTTGTCGCTCGGTCCCAGGCCACGGGTGCCGTGACCGGTGCCCAGGCTGCGATCGTTACCTCCGAGAATGTAGTCCGGGTCCAGGGTGCTGTCTGCCATGATCTGCTCCTTCAACTGTAAAACACCATTGCACCACTGCCGGTGCTCCGGCTCGGTGCGGCCACGCGCACATTGCGGCACTTGGCTATCGTGCCGATAGGAATTTTTTACTTTACAAATGTACTATTCAGGGATATAGTTACGTTCATCAACAACATCACTGACCAGGAGCCATCATGAGCACCACCACCAAAGACCTGCTGCGCGCTGCCGCCACCGTCGTCTTCGCCATTGCCGCCACCGCCACTACCGTGAGCAGCGCCTTCGCTGCCGAAGCGGCCGCCAACACCACCACAGTTGTCGCCAAGGCCGACCAGCCACACCAGCTGACCCGCGCCGAAGTGCAGGCGCAAGTGATCGAAGCCCGCAAGAACGGCACCCTGCTGGAAACCGAGGCCGACTTCGACGTTGCCCAGACCCGCCAACACGTCGCCAAGTAAGCAGCAATGATCTTCGCCATGACTTCGTCCTCCCGCCCACAGGTCCGCCCCCTCGCCACAGCACTATTGGCCTGCGCGCTGGCGGTGCTGGCCGGCTGCGCCGACATGGGCAAGATCGAGCCGCAGGCAGTCGCCATCAAGCCGCTGGAACTGAACGCCGGCAAGGCCATTGCAGACGCCGGCGCCGATGTGGCCTGGCCGACGCAAGCCTGGTGGGAAGCGCTGCACGACGAGCAATTGAACGCACTGGTGGCCACGGCAATTGCCGGCAGCCCCAACCTGCGCGCTGCCGAAGCGCGCGTGCGCCAGGCCGAGTCGCTGGCCGGCGTGGCCCGTGCCGGCACGCTGCCCAAGGTCGACGCGTCGGCCAGCATCGACCGCGAACTCTATACGGGCAATGGCGCGATTCCCGCCGCCCTGGCCGGCAAGACCGCGTGGAAAAACACGGCCATGCTGTCGGGCTCGTATGACCTCGACCTGTGGGGCCGCAACCGCGACCTGTTGGCCGCCGCGCTCGACGATGTGCGCATGGCCTCGGCCGAAGCGCAAATGGCGCGCCTGACCCTGGAAACGGCCATCGTGCGCGCCTATATCCAGTTATCGCTCGACTACACGCTGCAAGACAGCGTGGCCGAGAACCTGGAACAGCGCCACCGCATCCTCGAGATCACGCGCCAGCGTCGCGCCGCCGGCCTTGCGACCGAGCTGGAAGTGGCAAACATCGAAACAACGCTGCCAGCTGGCAAGCGCGAGCATGAGCAGATCGGATCGTCGATCGCCCTGCTGCGCAACCAGCTGGCAGCCCTGATCGGCAAAGGACCGGGCGACGGCGAATCGATCGCCCGGCCACAGCTGACCCTGCAAGACGGCGCTGGCGCGCGTGTTCCCGCCACGCTGCCTGCCGAACTCGTCGGTCGCCGGCCCGATATCGTGGCCCAACGCTGGCGCGTGGAAGCGGCCGGTGCGCGCATCAACAGCGCCAAGGCCGACTTCTATCCGAACGTGAACCTGGCGGCGTTTGTCGGTTTGCAGTCGCTGGGCTTTCCGCGCTTTTTGGAAAGCCACGCGAAGATGGCCGGCGTCACCCCGGCGATCAGCCTGCCGATTTTTGAAGGCGGCCGCCTGCGCAGCCAGCTCGGCAACCAGACTGCGCTGTACGACGTGGCCGTCGAGCAGTACAACGGCGTGGTCGTCCAGGCCATGTCGGACGTGGCCAACGCGCTGGTGCGGATCGAATCGGTGAAGCAGCAAGATCAACTGGCGCAGCAGGCACTGGCCTCGGCCCGGCGCCAGCAGCAGCTGGCCGAACGGGCCTACAAGGCCGGCATGACCGATTCGCTCAACGTCATCAACGCCCAGCTGACGTTGCTGAACGAGCAGCAGCAAATGGCGCAAGTGGCAAGCAAACAACTCGATAACTATGCATTGCTGATGACGGCACTGGGTGGAGGGGTAAAACTGGATTGATCCCCAGTTTCTAATAGTACAATCGTCCTTTTACGATGAGCAGAGGAGCAAGGCAATGAGTAGTAGTTTCGACGCGACCAACAAGCGCCTGAAAAACATCCATGCCCGTATCCCTGAGTTTCCAGAGGATCTCATGCGGTTGCTGCGCATGACCTATCACGTCCAGAAGCGCATCAAGGACCTGAGCAACGCAGCATTGCGCAAACACGATCTGGTGGACACCAGTTATATGGTACTGGCGGTGCTGTATGGATCGGAAAATGAAACCTCCACCGCCTCCACGCTGGGCGAAGCCTGCATGGAGAAACCGGCCAACCTGACGCGCGTGTGCAACGACCTGGAAAAACAGGGCTTGATCTCGCGCGGCAACCGGCCCGGCGACCGGCGCTGCGTGATGATCACGCTGACCGACGCCGGCCGCGAGATGGCCGAAAAAGTGATGCCCGAAGTCTGGGGCACCACCACGCGTGCGTACGACGGCTATGCCGCATCGGACATCGCCGCACTGGAAACCCTGCTCGCAAGGCAGCTCGACAACCTGGAAACACTCACTTAGGCAAGCAAACATGACCTCTCCCCGCGCCGCCACTCCTGATAAACACCAGAACGCGGCGCGCGGAGCGTTTCACTGGTTCGCCAGCGAAACGGCGGCCTGGTACGGCGTCGAAGGTCCGCGCCTGATGTACGTCGTCAAGGCCATGCTGGCCGCGTTTATCGCGCTGTGGCTGGCTTTCCGCCTCGAACTCGACTCCCCCTTCACCGCGCTGGCCACCACCATCATCCTGGCCCTGCCCAGCAGCGGCATGGTGCTGGAAAAAGCCTTTAACCGCTTGCTCGGCACGCTGGTCGGCTGTACCGCTTCGGTGATCCTGGTGGCGCTGTTTCCGCAGTCGCCGGTGCTGCTGTTTAGCGGCGTGGCGCTGTGGATTGCGCTGTGCACGGGCGGCGCCGCCATGCACCGCAACCAGCGCTCGTACAGCTTTGTGCTGGCCGGCTACACCGCCTGCATGATCGCCGTGCCCGCCATCGACAACCCGGCCCACGTGTTCACGCTGGCCGTCACCCGCCTGACCGAAGTAGGCCTGGGCATCATCGTCGCCACCGTGGTGCACGACGTGATCTTCCCGCGCCGTCATTCGCAGACGGTGATGCGCACCGTGCAGGCGCGCTACACGAGCTTTATCGGTTTTTGCCAGAAGGTGCTGGAGCACCGCCTGTCACCGGCCGAGACCGAAATCAATCACCTGAAATTCGCCGCCGATATCGCCGCGCTGGAATCGGGCCGGGCCGCCGCCTATTTCGAGGCCGGCCACGCCAGCGCGCACACGCGCCAGCTGCATGCATTCAACGCCGCCTTCATGGACGTGCTCACCACCTTTTATACGCTGCACCGGCTGATCCACCGCCTGCGCGCCAACAACGCGGTGCCGGTCCTGGCGCTGGTCGAACCGATCCACGCCAGCATGGCGGCAGCGCTCAAGGACGATTTGACCGCCGCGCGCATGGCGCAGATGCGCACCGGGCTGGCCGCCGACATCGCCGCCGCCCACGCCCAGGCGGGTCCACTGGAACGCCCGCAGCGGATCGACTTCGACACGGCGGTGGAACTGCTGCAGCGCTTCGCGCGCGACCTCGGCGAATTCGCCGCGCTGTACCACGGCCTGGCCGAAGACAAGCGCCAGCAAGTGAGCGATCCGGTCAGCTACACGCCGCGCACGCCGCCAGCCATCGTGCTGGCATCGAGCTTCCGCGCCGGTGCCACACTGCTCGTCGCCGCCGGCGCCTGGTACTGGCTGGCCTGGCCCGGCATGGGCAACGTGATCCTGATGGCGACGATTTTCTGCGCGCTGGCGTCGTCGTCGCCACGCCCCACCGCCATGGTGCACCAGGTGCTGATCGGCTTCCTGATCGCCGTGCCGCTGTGCTTTGTGACCGAGTTCTGGCTGGTGGCGCGCGCCGACGATTTCGCGCCGATGGTGCTGGCCACCCTGCCCATCTTCGCGCTGGGCGCCTACATCACCACCATCCAGAAATGGGCCGGCATCGGCATCGGCCTGGGACTGTTCCCGGCCACGCTGCTGGTGCCCACCAACCAGATGCACTACGACGTCGAATCGTTCCTGTCGAGCGAACTGTCGCTGATCATGGGCGTGGTAGTGGCGTACGTGATGTTCGCGGTGGTGCTGCCCGAGCACACCATGGGCCAGCGCGACCACGTGGCCGCCGCCCTGTGGCACGAAGCACGCAGTGCCTGCACGGCCAAGCTGGGACGCCTGAAACGCCGCTTCGACAACCGCGTGCGCGACCTGCTCAGCCAACTGAACGCCGCCTCCGGCCCGGCCCCGAACGACGCCGCGCGCGCCGTGGTGCGCCAGGGCCTGACCCTGCTGGAACTGGGCCACGCGGTGATCGAACTGCGCCAGCTGATCGCGGCCTCGCAAGCGGGCCCGGTGCGTCACAGCCTGCAGCAGGTGGTGGCGCGCGTGGCCGACTACCTGCAAACGCCGCAGCGCGCCCAGGGCCAGCTGGCGCTGGAGGTGATCCTGCAAGCGGGATCGGCGATCCGCGCCGTGCTGCCCGAGGCCGCCAACGACCGCCTGCCTGCACTGCATACCGCGCTGGCCGACCTGCATTCCATTTATACGTCCTTGCTGGACCAGATTTCAACAGGAGAACCCCGCCATGCCACGTGATATCAACTTTTTCGGCGTGCTGCTGCCCGGCGTGCTGCCGCTGTTTTTGCTGACGCTGGTGCTGCAAGTGGCGCTCGACAGCGTGCTTACCCGCGTGGGCGTGTACCGCCATAGCTGGCACCCGGCGCTGGTGCGCGTGTGCCTGTTCGTCTGCATCTTCAGCGCCCTGCTGATCACCCTGTATCAATAACTTTTGCGAGATCAACCGTGAGCGCATCCAAAATCTTCCGCTTCTTCCTTACCGTACTGTTACTGGGCGCCGCCCTGTTCCTGGGCCGCATGGCCTGGGACCGCTACATGGATTCCGCCTGGACCCGCGACGGCCGCGTCAAGGCCGACGTGGTCACCATCAGCGCCGACGTGGCGGGCACCGTCACCGAAGTGCTGGTGCGCGATAACCAGTTCGTCCACAAGGGCGATGTGCTGTTCGTCGTGGACAAGGCGCGCTACGAGAACACGCTGGCGCAGGCCAACGCCATGCTGCGCTCGCAGCAGGTGGAAAAAGGCCGCCGCACCAAGGAAGCCAACCGCCGCAATGCCCTTGACGCCTCGATCATCTCGGCCGAAAACCGCGAGACCGCCGAATTCGCGGTAGGCACGGCGTCGGCCCAGTACCAGGCGGCGCTGGCCGCGCGCGACCTGGCCGCGCTCAATGTCGAGCGCACCACCGTGCGTGCGCCGGTCACCGGCTATGTCACCAACCTGAATGTGCACGCGGGCGATTTTGCCGCCGTGGGTGCGTCCAAGCTGGCCGTGATCGACAGCGCCTCGTTCTACGTGGTGGGGTATTTTGAAGAGACCAAGCTGCCGCTGCTCAAACTGAACGACAAGGTCGAGATGCGCCTGATGAGCGGCGACATCGCGCTGCACGGCCACATCGAAAGCATCGCGCGCGGCATCACCGACCGCGACGCCAACCTGGGCCGCGAACTGCTGGCCGACGTCAATCCGACGTTCAGCTGGGTGCGGCTGGCGCAGCGGGTGCCGGTGCGTATCCACATCGACCAGCAGCCCAAAGACGTGACACTGGTGGCCGGCACCACCTGCACGGTGGTGATCCATAGTTGACGCTAGCGCGCCCCGCCGGCGTCGAGCAGCGCGCCGCTGACATACGACGATTGCGGCCCGAGCAGCCAGAGGATCGTCTCGGCGATTTCCTCGGGCTGGCCGCCGCGCTGCAACGGCACGGTGGACGCCAGCTTGTTGACCCGGTCGGGATCACCGCCGCTGGCGTGAATGTCGGTGTGGATGATCCCGGGCCGCACGCAATTCACGCGGATACCATCGGGCCCCACCTCCTTCGACAGCCCCAGCGTCATCACATCGATCGCGCCCTTGGTGGACGCGTAGTCGACATACACATTGCCGGCGCCATGCTTCGACGCGCCCGAGCCCACGTTGACAATGCCGCCACCGTGGCCGCCAAGCGAGGTCGCCATGCGTTTGATCGCCTCGCGGCTGCACAGCAGGTAGCTGAGAATATTGGTGGTAACCACCCGCTGCAGGCGCTCGGCCGACATGTCCACCAGCTTGCCCTGTTGTTCCAGCACGCCCACGTTGTTGACCAGCGCCGTGAGCGGCCCCAGTTGCGCATCGATGGTGGCGAACAGGCGCAGCACGTCCGCTTCCACGGCCACGTCGGCCTGCACCGCAATCGCCGCGCCGCCTTCGGCCGCGATCTGCGCGCGCAGGCGTTCGGCCGCTGCCACATTACCCAGGTAGTTGATGCAAACGGCGTAACCGCGCCGGCTGGCCAGGAGCGCGGTGGCCGCGCCGATACCCCGGCTGCTGCCGGTTACCAACATCACTTGCTTCATCGCTGTCCTTGTAAAAAAGCCCGCTGACGCGGGCTGTGGCTGACTGTGATTACACGTCCGGAGAGGTATGCGTAAGGGCATAGTGCAGGTGCTGCCACCAGTGCTCGCGCGAATCGACCATGCGCAGGCACTTCTTGTCCACCTCGGTGGGGAACACCTTATCCTGGCACTGCCTCGTCATCAACGCATTGCGCTGGTTCTCGGCATTGACCAGCGCTGCCGACAACCATATCACCAGCCCCAGCAGCACCACGGCCGTGGTCCAGGCGATATGGTTGATATAGGAAAACTCGTACAGGTTCTCGATGGCCGGTGCTGATTCCTTGTAGATATGCATCACCTTGCCTTCGGCATCCTTGCGTTCCTTGCTGATTTCTTTCATCGCTCATCCCATCGAATAAAACCGCGCCCGCGTCGCAGACGTGCCACGACGCGAGGTTACCACTGTTTCGCTTAAAAGTCGTAGCGCGCCGAGAGTTTCAGCTGGCGGCCGTCGGCGGTGTAGATGCCGCCGTTGCCGAACACGCAGTTGAATGCCTGCGAATAGTAACGCTTGTCGGTCAGGTTCTGGCCCGACAGCGCCAGTTCCCACTGGCCGAACTTGCGCGCGTAGCGGGCATCGAGCGTGGTGTATGACGGGATCTTGCTCGAGCAGCTGTTGGCGTAATCGTCGCCATAGCGCTGGTCATCGACCCATTGCACGCCGATGTCGGCGCTCTGGCCGTTGGCCGGCATCCAGCTCAGGCGCGCGGTCACGGTATTTTCGGGCACCAGTGCAATCTGCTTGCCGTGGTTGACGCCGGCGCGGAACTTGGCGTCCACGTACTGGTAATGGGCGCTCACGCTCCAGTCGGCGGCAATGCGCTGTTCGGCATCGAGTTCGAAGCCCTGGCGCCTGGTCGGATCGAGGTTGGCGTTGGCGCCGAACGGCGGCACGGTCGGATCGTAGAAGATCTCGTCGGTCAGGTTGCTGCGGAAGATACGCGCGGTAGTCTTGCTGCCGGCACCCATGACGTAAGTGGCGCCCAGTTCCAGGTCCTTCGATTTCTGCGGACGCAGTACCTGGTTGACGACCGGCGTG
The DNA here is from genome assembly GCF_009295655.1 of Duganella sp. FT27W. Taxonomy (NCBI): domain Bacteria; kingdom Pseudomonadati; phylum Pseudomonadota; class Betaproteobacteria; order Burkholderiales; family Oxalobacteraceae; genus Duganella; species Duganella sp. FT27W. The sequence goes on along the minus strand of NZ_WHIV01000005.1, from coordinate 688,462 downwards.
CCGGCGTTGTCGTCCGCGTTGGCCAGGCGATAGCTCTGGCCTGCCTTGCCAAACACGGTCAGCCCGCTGACCGGCATGTAGCTCAGCTGGACCTCCCAGGCGTTCACGCCCTGGGTGGTGTCGTAGCCGGTGGTGGCAAAGCCCAGCGGATCGCGGAATTTTTTGTCGAACAGATCGCGGCGCACGCCGGCGGAGATGCGTCCTTCGTGCACCGGATCGAAACGCAGTTCGTCGCGAAGGTAGATGGCTTTCGATTTCTGCTCGGCGTCGGCGGCGGAAAAATCGGCGGTGGTCGTGCGCTCCCACTTGGTGAAGTCGGCGCCGAACACCAGTTCATTGACCATGCCGCCCACCGCGCCCAGCTTGCGCACGCGCGGCGAGAACTGCCACTGTTTGGTTTCGTAGCTGCTGGCCGACGGTCCGAACTGCGAGACGTACAACGCATCGACAGTCTTTTTGCGGTACGACAGCTCGGCTGCCACGTCGTGGCCGGCCACACGGTACTCACCAAAGGCAGTCAGGCGGTCGCTGTCGAGCGAGCCGTAATCGTTGGGCGAGCGGGTCTGGCGCGGATTGGCGTTGAACTGCGCTTCGGACAGCGCACCGGGCAGACGCGAGTCCTGGCGCGCGCCTTCGTAGCGCACGCCCACGCGGCCGGCGTTATTGTGCCATTGCAGACCGCCGCTCAACTGGGTTTGCTTGAAGTCGTTGTTGTCGCGGTAGTTGTCGGTGCGCTGGTGGCCGGCGCTGACGTCAGCCGAGAAATCTGCCCACGACTGCGCCATGGTGGCGCGCGCTTCGCCGGCGTTGAAGCTGCCGCCTTCGACGAACACGCTGCCGCTGCCGGCGCGCTGGTTCGGGCGCTTGGTGACGATGTTGATCACGCCGCCGGTGGCGCCGTCGCCGTACAACACGCTGGCGCCGCCGCGCGTGATCTCGATGCGCTCGACGCTGTCGATCGGGATCGTGGACAGGATGGCGTTGGCTTGTTCGTTCTCCGACAGGCGCACGCCATCGACCACGATCACCATGTTCTGGGCGCTGTTGGCGCCGAAGCCGCGCAGGTCGAGGCCGAAGTCGGGGCTGCCGGTGAGGCTCTGGCGGCCGTACACGCCGCCGATCTTGCGGATCGCGGCGTTGACGTCGCCAGCGCCGGCGCGGCGGATCTCGTCGGCCGTGATCACGGTGGCGCCGATGGGTGCGAGCGACGGATCGGCATCGAAACGGGCGCCGGTGATGGTCACGGGATTCAATTCCTGTGCAACTTGCGCCAGGGCGGCGGGCGCGGTGAAGCAGAGGGACATGGCGGCGGCCAGCAGGCGCGGACGGAGGGAGATAGACATGGGATGGATGACCAGTGAAACGGGAAGGCGCATATTATACGCGTGATATTTTTACTTCTGCCGCGATCCAGAATCTGGATCGATACTATCGATATTTCCGCCATTGTGGGCTACAGCGCCCGTCCCTATATTGGCAGATTGAATTGCACGGAGCTGACCATCATGACCCTCCCCACCTATTTCCTGTCGCACGGCGGCGGCCCCTGGCCGTTCATGATGGACCAGGTAGGCCACCTGTACGCACAGCTCGACGCCTCCCTGCGCGACATTCCGCGCCAGATTGGCGGCAAGCCGCGCGCGGTGCTGGTGATCACCGCGCACTGGGAAGGACGCGACTTCCTGCTGTCGTCGTCGGCGAAACCGCCGATGATTTACGATTACGGCGGCTTCCCGCCGCACACGTACCAGGTGCAGTACCCCGCCCCCGGCTCGCCCGAACTGGCCGCGCGCGTGCAGGCGCTGTTGCAGGCCGGCGGCCACCCCGCGTCACTCGACGACGGGCGCGGCTTCGACCACGGCACGTTTTCCGCCATGGTGCCGGTATTTCCGGACGCGGACGTGCCGATCGTGCAGCTCTCCCTCAAGCACGGACTCGATGCGCGCACCCATGTCGAGGCGGGCCGTTTGCTGGCGCCGTTGCGTGATGAAGGTGTGCTGATCGTGGGCAGCGGCCTCAGTTACCACAACCTGCGCGCGTTCAACGCTCAGGGCGCGGCAGCGTCGCATGCATTCGACGACTGGCTGCGCGCAGCGATGGCGCTGCCCGCCGCCGAACGGACGGCGGCGTTACTGGAATGGGACAAGGCGCCCGGTGCGCGCATGGCGCATCCGCGGGAGGAGCATTTACTGCCGTTGATGGTGGTGCTGGGTGCGGCCGAAAACGATACGGCCACGGTGCCTTATCACGAAGATGCGTTCATGGGCGCGCTGGCGGTAAGCAGCTTCAAATTCGGGTAGCCGACAGCAGAACCGTCATCCCTGTGCGGGGACGACGGTATGGACGGTGCAGGCAGACGGTTACGTCCCGCGCTTGCCGTTGGCGGCGTTGCGCGCCTTTTCGGCCGCAGCCGCCGCCTTTTCCGCATTCTTGACCGCCATCTCCGCCTCGTGCGCCGCCAGTCGCTCCGCGCGCGAGGCCGGGGTTTCCAGCGAAATGCGGCCGAGCACGCCGCTGCGGTAGTCGCCCAGGAAAGTGTGCGACGCCTTTTCGAAGTCGTAGTCGCCACCCTTCTGGCGGAAGCCGCGCTTGGCCGCGATGCCTTCCACCACGGCGATGCCATCAAAACTCTCGATGTCCTTGAAGCCGTAACGCGCCACCAGCAAATCAGGGTAGTAACGCAGCATTTCGTCGGCCAGGTACACGGCCACTTCTTCCTCGATCAGCGCGTTGGAGCCGATCGCGTGGCTGGCGGCCAGCATCAGGCCGTCGGTAGGCAGCGCGATCTTGGGCCACAACATGCCGGGGGTATCGACCAGGATGGTGTTCTTGTCGAGGTAGAGCTTTTGCTGCTGCTTGGTCACGGCCGGCTCGTCGCCCACCTTGGCCACGCGTTTTTTCAGCAGCGCGTTCATCAGCGTCGATTTGCCGACGTTGGGGATCCCCATGATCATGATGCGCAGCGGCTTGGTGGGCACGCTGCGGTGCGGCGCCAGCTTGCGCGCCAGGTCGAGCACGCGCGCGACGTCGGCCGGCTTCTTGGTCGTCATCGGGTACGCGGTCACGCCGTCCTGGGCGTTATAGAAGTCGGCCCAGCGCGAAGTGGCGTCCGGGTCGGCCAGGTCGATCTTGTTGAGGATTTTCAGGCACGGCCGCTGGCGGAACTTGCGCAGCTCCTCCACCATGGGGTTGGTGCTGGCCTCGGGCAGGCGCGCATCGACCACCTCGATCACCAGATCGATGTTTTCCATTTGCTCCGCCGCCTTCTTCTTGGCGGCGTTCATATGCCCCGGGTACCATTGTATCGACATGCTCTGACCTTCAAAATCGTTCTGACAATCCGCTATTTTACCTGCTGGCCGGTGCGGGATTCGGATATCATGGTCCGTCTTGCTTTTCCCTAATCATATAAACAATATTGTCATCCGGAGTTTTTAACGATGAATAGTGTGGCACTGTCCAATCCGCGGGAAATCACCATCCGCGGGATTTTCCTCGGCATTCTCATCACGCTGGTGTTTACCGCCGCCCAGGTGTACCTCGGCCTGAAGGTGGGCCTCACCTTCGCCACGTCGATTCCGGCGGCGGTGATCTCGATGGCGCTGCTGTCGGCATTCAAGAACGCCACCATCCAGGAAAACAACATCGTCCAGACCATCGCCTCGGCCGCCGGCACGCTGGCCTCGGTGATCTTCGTGCTGCCTGGCCTGTTGATGGTCGGCTGGTGGGCGCACGTGCCGTTCTGGCCCACGTTTGGCGCCTGCGCCATCGGCGGCGTGCTCGGTGTGATGTACACGGTGCCGCTGCGCCGCGCGCTGGTGTCGCAATCGACGCTGCCCTACCCGGAAGGCGTGGCTGCCGCCGAAGTACTGAAAGTCGGCACCGCCACCCGCGAGGGCGCCAAGGAGGGCAAGGCGGGCCTGCAGGCAGTGCTGCTGGGCGCAATCGCCTCGGCTGTCATGGCCCTGGGCGCGGCCGCCAAGGTGATGGCCGCCGAACTGACCTTCTACTTCCGCACCGGCGCTGCCGGCGCCACCGGCATCGGCGCGGCCGGTTCGCTGGCGCTGATCGGCGCCGGCCACCTGATGGGCATCACGGTCGGCATCGCCATGCTGGTCGGCCTGGTGATCGCCTGGGGCATGCTGGTGCCGCTGCTCACGTCGCTGGCGCCCGCCGCTGCCGGCGTGGGCGCCGAGGCCCACGCGCTGGCGATCTGGAGCAAGGAAGTGCGCATGATCGGCGCCGGCGTGATCGGCGTTGCCGCCATCATCACTCTGGCCGGCCTGGCCAAGCCCATCATCGGCGGTCTCAAGTCCGCGATGGACACGGCGCGCCGCGCCAAGCAGGGCGGCGCCGTCATCGACCGCACCGAGCAGGACATCCCGATCTTCATGGTGGGCCTGGTGACCTTGCTGGCGATGGTGCCGGCCGGCTGGCTGCTGGCCAGCTTCCTGCAAGGCGGTCCGCTGGCCGAACTGGCGTTGCCGCTGGTGGCCGTGGGCGTCGGTTACATCCTGGTCGCCGGTATCTTTGCCGCCGCCGTGTGCGGCTACATGGCGGGCCTGATCGGTTCGTCCAACTCGCCGGTATCCGGCATCGCCATTTTGACCATCCTCGGCGCAGCGCTGACGGTGGGCATGGTCGGGCGCAGCGTGATGGGCCCGGAAGTGGCGCACGCGCTGATCGCCTACGCGTTGTTCGTCACCACCGTGGTGCTGGCGGTGGCCGTGATCGGCAACGACAACCTGCAGGATCTGAAAACCGGCCAGCTGGTCAACGCCACGCCGTGGAAGCAGCAGGTAGCGCTGCTGATCGGCGTGTTTGCCGGTTCGTGCGTGGTGCCGCCGGTGCTGGAACTGCTCAACCACGCCAACGGTTTCGTCGGCGCGCCGAATCTCGATTCGATCTCCGACCAGCCGCTGGCCGCGCCGCAGGCGCAACTGATTTCCACGCTGGCCAAGGGCGTCATCGGCGGCCGGCTGGAATGGAACCTGCTGGGCTATGGCGCGCTGATCGGCCTGGGCCTGGTCTTGATCAACTTCTTCCTGAAGAAGTCGTCGAACGACAAGTACAGCCTGCCGCCGCTGGGCGTGGGCCTGGCGATCTACCTGCCCAGCGCCGTGATCACGCCGGTGGTGCTCGGTGCGGTACTGGGCTACTACTTCGAGAAATCGGTCGGCAATTCGCCGGCCGGTGAAACCGCCAAGCGCCTGGCGGTGCTGATCATGTCGGGCTTCATCGTGGGCGAGAGCCTGTTCAACGTCGCGCTGGCCGGCCTGATCGTGGTCTCGGGCGAAGGCGAACCGCTGGCCATCGCCACGTCGCTGACCGAGGCGCACACCATGCTGATCTCGCTGGTGGTGGCCGTGTTCGTGGTCACCGGCCTGTACCGCTGGGCGGGCAAGCGTGGCAAGGAAGTGACCGCCTAAGCAGTCCGTCATGCCGCCTGAAATGCCGCCCTGGCTTGCGCCGGGCGGCATTTTTATTTTGGACACGAATATTGCATGGCGGATAGACACCAAGGGTTATCAACTATATAATTTCCATATCCTCAATCATGCAGAGATCATGCGCTTCCTCCCTTTCAACCTTCGTCGCCTGCCGGTACTGGCCGTCGTTGCCCTGTCCGCCGCGCCCACCTTCGCTGCCGCTCCCCTGCCCCCGATTGCCAGCTTCTTCGAAACCCCGCGTATCGATATGGTTGCGCTGTCGCCCAAGGGCGGCCACGTGGCCATGGCAATCATTCTGCCTGACGGCAAGCAGGCGATCGTCGTGCGCGATACCGTCAATCCGCAAAAAGCCACCATGCTGGCCGAGTTCGAGGCCAACGAAGTGGGCGTGTACGATATCCACTGGATCAATGAGAAGCGGCTCGGTTACACGGTCAAGAATTTTTACAAGGGCGATCGCAGCTTCCTTGACGAGTTGGCGGTGGACATCGACGGTGAAAATCAGCGCTACCTGATCAACGGCGATTGGGAGGTTCCGCGCGCGCAGTTGAAATCCAACATAGTCAGTCGTACCTTGCAGCCGGAGTATCGCTATTTCGGCGACATTGCCGACGATTCTGACGATATCCTGGTGGAGAAGGCAATCTGGAGCGCAACCGATCGGGGCGCCAAGTCCACCCGCCTGTTCCGCCTGAATACCCGCACCCAATATCTCGGTCCCGCGTTTGAAGGCAGTCAGCCGCCCACCATCTATACCTGGCGGACTGACCAGGACGGCGCGCCACGCAGCGTATCGTCGCAAGTGAAGGGGCGCTGCATTACCTACTACCGCACCCCCGACGCCACCCAGTGGACGGAAATCGACAGCGGCAGCTGCCTGCAGGACAAGCGCTTCACGCCGCTGGGGTTCGACGGCGGCAACAATATGTATGTTCAGGCGGCCTACAACGGCCAGGCGGCGCTGTTCCGCTACGACCTGAAAACCATGAAGCTCGATCAGCAGCCGCTGGTTGAAACGCCCGGCTTCGATTTCAACGGCAGCCTGGAGTTCGATCAAAAGACCCGGCGCCTGGTCGGTGTGCACCTGCAGACCGATGCCGGCACGTCCGTCTGGTTCGATGCCACGCTCAAGGCCGCGCAGGCCAGCATCGATGCGGCGCTGCCCGGCACCATCAATCAGTTCACCTGTCCCAGTGACTGCCTCGGTTCACCCGTCTTGCTGGTGCGCCGCGGCAGCGACCGCCGCCCCACCGAATACGTGCTGTACCACCGCGACACCGGTATGCTGACTGGCCTGGGCAGCTCTCACCCCGGCATCAAGCTGGCGCAAATGGGCCAGCGCAGCTTTCACCATTACCATGCGCGCGACGGCCGCGCGATCCCGGCCTACGTCACGCTGCCACCGGGCAAACCAGCCGTTGCCGCACCCACCATCGTGCTGGTCCACGGCGGTCCGTCCGTGCGCGGTGGCTTCTGGAACTGGGACGACGAAGCGCAGTTCCTGGCATCGCGCGGCTACGTGGTGATTCAGCCCGAGTTCCGCGGCAGCGCCGGCTTTGGCGCCGACCACCTGGAAGCGGGCTTCAAGCAATGGGGCGGCGCCATGCAGGACGACCTGGCCGACGCCGCGCAATGGGCGGTCAAACAGGGTTGGGCCGACCGCAGCCGCATTGCCATCATGGGGGGAAGTTACGGCGGCTACGCCACCCTGATGGGCCTGATCAAGGATCCGCAAATCTTCCGCACCGGCGTGTCGTGGGCCGGCGTGACCGACCTCGGTTTGATGTTCACGTCGGTGATGTCGGACGCCTCGGAAGAAAGCCGCGGCTACAGCATGCGCTCGGTGATCGGCGATCCGGACGCCGATGCTGAGATGTTCCGCAAGAATTCGCCGCTGCAACGTGCCGCCGAACTGAAACAGCCGCTGTTGCTGGTGCACGGCGCCAAGGATAGCCGCGTGCCGATCGAACACGCCGCCCGTTTTTACAGTGCGGTAAAAATGAACAACCCGAACGTCAGGCTGATCACGTATTCCGAAGAGGGCCACGGCTGGATGTACGAAAGCACCCGGTTGGCGTTCTGGAAAGAAGTCGAAGCATTCCTCGATACCAACCTCAAGCAAGCGCGATAAGCTGGCCGGCGCTGGCTAAATCTCGGCCAGCGCCTTCAGATGCGCGACCACGCTGCGACCGAGGGCGGACAGGTTGTAGCCCCCCTCCAGACAGCTGACGATGCGCCCTCTGGCATACAGGCGGGCGACTTCCATCAGCTGTTCGGTCATCCACGCATAATCCGCTTCCACCAGGCCCATGCCGCCGAGGTCATCCTCGCGGTGGGCGTCGAAGCCGGCCGAAATAAAAATCATCTCGGGTTTGAAAGCATGCAGCGCCGGCAGCCATTGTTCGGTGACGATGCGGCGCACGTCGTCGCCTTTCGACGCCAGCGGCACCGGCACGTTGACGCGGTTGGGCGTGATCGGCAACGGCTCGTTGTACGGGTAGAACGGGTGCTGGAAGAAGCTCACCATCAGCGCGCGCGGCTCGTCGCGGAACGCTTCTTCGGTGCCGTTGCCGTGGTGGACGTCGAAGTCGACAATCGCCACCCGTGCCAGCCCGCGCGCGTCGAGCGCGTGCTTGGCGGCGACCGCCACGTTGTTGAACAGGCAGAAGCCCATCGGCTCCATGGCGCGCGCGTGGTGGCCGGGCGGGCGCACCGAGCAGAAGGCGTTGTCGATTTCGCCGTCGATCACGGCGTCGGTGGCGGCCACCGCCGCGCCGGCCGCGCGCTGCGCCGCCAGCCAGCTCCAGGCATTGAGCGAGGTGTCGCCGTCGAGTGGATAGGTGTCGCCCGGTTCGGGCACGTTGTCGCGGATGATGGCAATCGCGTTGCGGGTGTGATTGCGTTCGAGGTCGGCGACGGCGACCAGCGGCGCTTCGCGGTAGTCGAGCAGGTCGCTGATGTGGGAGCCGATCAACTGGTCGGAAATCGCTTGCAGCCGCGCGGGCGACTCGGGGTGCCAGTCGCCCATGTCGTGGCGCTGGCAGTCTGGATGGCTGTAAATGGCGGTGGTCATGACTCTCTTGTGTCTCCGGCGCAGTTTCTCGCATAGAATCAACTGTATCAAGGTACCCGGCTGTTCCATGCTTTCTATGCGCTAATCTACCACATATCATGTACACAAAATTGCACGAAGCAGCACGGCAGGTGGCCAGCATCATCGTCGGCAAGGACTTGCAGATCCGCCAGGCGCTGGCCTGCCTGCTGGCCGGCGGCCACCTGCTGGTGGAAGACGTGCCGGGCGTGGGCAAGACCACGCTGGCGCACGCGCTGGCCATTTCGCTGGGGCTGCGTTTCAACCGCATCCAGTTCACCAGCGACCTGCTGCCGGCCGATGTGAACGGCATTTCGATCTACGACCGCGAGCAGAACGGCTTCGTGTTCCACCCCGGCCCTATCTTCACGCAAGTCTTGCTGGCCGACGAAATCAACCGCGCCACCCCGAAAACCCAGTCCGGCCTGCTCGAAGCGATGGAAGAGCGCCAGGTCAGCGCCGACGGCGTCACGAGCGAACTGCCCACGCCGTTCTTCGTGATCGCCACGCAAAATCCCACCCACCAGATCGGCACCTTCCCGCTGCCCGAGTCGCAACTCGACCGCTTTTTGATGTGCCTCTCGCTCGGCTACCCGGACGCCGCCGCCGAACGCGCGCTGCTGCTCGGCGAAGACCGCCGCGCACTGCTCAAGACCCTGCCGGCGGCGATGACGTCGAACGAACTGGCCGACGCCCAGCAATCGCTGCGCGCCCTGCACGTGGCGCCCACGCTGGCCGACTACGTGCAGCGCCTGGCCGCCGCCTCGCGCCAGAACGGCATGTTTGCCGAGGGCCTGAGCCCGCGCGCGGCCATCGCCCTGTTGCAGGCGGCCCGCGCATGGGCCGCGCTGGAAGGTCGCAACCACGTGCTGCCCGAGGATGTGCAGGCGGTGCTGGCGCCCGTGTGCGCGCACCGGCTGCGGCCCGTCAAGGCGGCGCACGGCGCGGCGCTGGCCAGCCGCGACCTGGTGCTGCAATGGCAAAAATCGGTGCCGGTGTAGTGGCCATGCAAGCGAGGTCGCGGCTGCAGGCGTGGTACCGCGACCGCCGCGAACGCTGGCTGGCCAGCCGCGACCGGCGTGAGTCGGGCACGGCCAGCGGCATTACCCTCACCCCGCGCCGCGTCTACATTCTGCCCACCCGCCCCGGCCTGGGGTTTGCCGTGCTGCTGCTGTTGATGCTGATCGGCGCCCTCAACTACAACCTGGGCCTGGGCTTCGCGCTGACCTTCTTCACCGGCGCCTGCGCGGTGGCCGACATGTTCCTCACCACCCGCAACCTGGTGGCACTGCAGCTGACGGCAGGTCGCGCCGCGCCGGTGTTTGCGGGAGAACAGGCGCAGTTCGAAGTGCAGCTGCACAATCCCACCCGGCGCGACCGCTTTGCAATCGTTATCGGCTTTGACGATGACGCTAGCTGGAAGTCCGCAGCGTCCGCAGCGGTTTCCCCGCCGGCCACCCACCCGACCGATGTGGCGGCCGGCGCCACCAGTGCTGTCGTGCTGTCGGCGCCGGCGCCCGTGCGGGGCTGGCTGGCCGCGCCGCGCATCCGCCTGGCCACCAGTTTTCCGCTCGGGCTGTTTCGCGCCTGGTCGTACTGGAAGCCGGCGCAGCAGAAGCTGGAGCTGGCGGTACTGGTGTACCCGGCGCCCGAAACGCCGGCGCCGCCGCTGCCCTCGCACGGCGCCGCCAGCGAGGACGGCCACGGTGCCGTGGGACTCGACAACTTCGCCGGCATCCGCCCCTACCAGCAGGGCGACCCGATGCGGCACCTGGCCTGGCGCCAGATCGCGCGCCACGATCCGGCGCTGGGCGGCCAACTGGTGACCAAGCAGTTCGATGGCGGCGCGGTGGCCGAACTGGCGCTCGACTTTGCCGAACTGCCGGCCCACCTCGGCCTCGAACTGCGCCTGTCGCGCATGACGCAATGGGTGCTGCAAGCGGAGCTGCGCGCCCTGCCCTACAGCCTGCGCCTGGGCGCCGCGTCGTACGGTCCGGCGCTGGGCGACGCCCACCGCGCCGCCTGCCTGCGCGCGCTGGCGCTCTACGAAGGTCACGCATGAAGGCGGCCCTGTTCGACCGCCTGCAACAGCTGCCGCGCGAAAAATCGGACACCCTGCTGTTGCTGGTGGCCGCGCTGATGGTGCTGGTTCCCCACTTCGGCCACCTGCCGCTGTGGAACAGCCTGGCGGTGTGCGCTATCCTGCTGTGGCGCACGGTGCTCACCTGGCGCGGCAGGCGCATGCCGTCCATCTGGGTGCTGCTGCCGGTGTCGGTCGCCAGCATGGCCGGCGTGTACGCAAGCTACGGCACCGTGGTGGGACGCGATCCCGGCGTCGCCATGCTCGCGCTGCTGCTGGCCTTTAAACTGCTGGAAATGCGCGCGCGGCGCGACCTGTTCGTGGTGGTGTTCCTGGCGCTGTTCGTGCTGCTGACGAATTTCTTTTATTCGCAAAGCATGCCCACCGCGCTGTTCATGGTGGCCACGCTGATCGTGCTGCTCACCGCGCTGCAAACGTTTCAGTACACGGGCGTGGTGCCGGCGCTGGGACAGCGCCTGCGCACCTCGATGCGGCTGTTCGCGCTTGCCGCGCCGCTGGCGGTGCTGATCTTCATCGTTTTCCCGCGCATCCAGGGTCCGCTGTGGGGCATGCCCGGAGACGCCGCCGGACGCACCGGCCTGTCCGACAGCATGGCGCCCGGCACGCTGTCGTCGCTGGCGCAGTCCGACGAGGTGGCGTTCCGCGTGCGCTTCACGGGTCCGCAGCCAGCGCAACAGCAGCTGTACTGGCGCAGCATCGTACTGGGCGCCTACGACGGCAGCACCTGGACCCGCGTGCCGCGTCTGCGCGGCGTGCAGCGCCAGGACATTGCCATCGCCTTGCGCGGCGCGCCGGTGCACCAGGAAATCACCATGGAACCAAGCGGCCAGCGCTGGCTGGCGGTGCTGGAGCTGGGCGGTCCGCAGGTGGCGATGACGGGCTACGGCGTGCGCGATTCGGACGAGATGGAATACTTCACCACCACCCCGGTGAACCGCCGCGCACGCTACAGCATGACGTCGTACACCGACTACGCGCTGCAGGCGAATGCGCAGCCGCCAAGCCTGGCGCGCTGGCTGGAACTGCCGGCCGGCTTTAACCCGCGCACGCTGGCGCTGGCGCGGCAACTGCGGCAAGACTCACCGCAACACGATGGCGCCGGATTATCGCGGCAGGTACTGGACAGATTCCGCCGCGAAGCCTTCAGCTACACGCTGCAACCGCCATTGGGCGGGCGCGACCTGGTGGACGACTTCCTGTTTACCAGCCGCGCCGGCTTTTGCGAACACTACGCCGGCGCCTACGTGGTGCTGATGCGCGCCATGGGCGTGCCGGCGCGCGTGGTCACCGGCTACCAGGGCGGCGAGCGCAATCCGGTCGATGGCTACCTGACCGTGCGCCAGTCCGACGCCCATGCCTGGGCCGAGATCTGGCTGCCGGGCCGGGGCTGGCTACGCGTCGATCCCACCGCCGCCGTGGCGCCGGAGCGCGTGGCCCGCAACCTGGCACGCGCACTGCCACCGCCGGTGGGATTCAATCCCCTGTTCGCGCTGCAAAACGATCCCGATTCGTGGCTGGCAGCGTTCAGATTCCGCTATGCGGCGCTCAATAATGCTTGGAATCAATACGTCCTCGATTACAATCCCGAGAGGCAGCGTAGTTTCCTTGCGGAATTAGGTGGGTTGTTGCTCACCTGGCGCATGGCGCTGGCGGCGCTGCTGGTGGCCGGTTTGCTGGCCTGGTGGCAGTGGCGGCGCCAGCGGCGCGCGGCCGATCCGCTCGAGGTCCTGTACGATGCCTTTTGCCGGCGGCAAGCGCGCCATGGCGACCCGCGCCAGCCGGACGAAGGCCCGGCCGCATATGCCGCCCGCTTGCGCACGCGGCCGGCAAGTGCGGAACAGCACGCCGCCGCCGACCGGTTTTTGTTACTGTACGGGACACTCAAATACGCCGCGCCCGATACCGAATCACGTACAGCGTCGCTGGCGACGCTTAAAACACTGTTACCCCTATGCCGATAAAACCTCTGATTGCTCCCTTGCTGGCCTCCCTGCTGCTGACCTGCGCCGTTGGCGTCCATGCGCAAGGTGTGGACCGCTACGGCTACAAGCTACCCCCGTCGCAGCAAAAGAAAGCCGCGCCCAAGAAAAAGGCAGAACCCAAGCCCGCGCCCAAGCCCGGCACCGATTACGTCGGCGAATACGTCAACTTCGGCGAGTGGAAGGAAGTGCGGACGTTCCTCGATGACGTCGCCATCCGCAACGGCTTCGACCGCAAGGAGCTCGACACCTTGATCAACCAGGTGCGCTACCTGGACTCGGTGGTGCAACTGGTCAAACCGGCGCCACCGGGCAAGCCGAAAAACTGGCAGGCCTACCGCGCCCTGAACGTCGATCCGGTGCGCACCAGCGCCGGCGTGCGGTTCTGGAACGAGAATGCCGAAGCGCTCGCGCGCGCCGAATCGCTGTACGGCGTGCCCGCCGAGATCATCGTTGCCATTGTTGGCGTGGAAACCGTGTACGGCCGCATCACCGGCCGCTTCCGCGTGCTCGACACCCTGACCACGCTGGCGTTTTCCTATCCCGAAAGCCCGACGCGCGAAGCGCGCATGGCGTACTTCAAAGGCGAGCTGGAAGCGGCGCTGCTGTTCGCCCGCGCCGACGGCCTTGAACCGCTCTCGATGCTCGGCTCGTTTGCCGGCGCCATGGGCATGCCGCAGTTCATGCCCAGCAGCGCGATGAAATACGCGGTCGATTTCGATGGCAGCGGCAAGATCGATCTGCTCGGTTCGAGCACCGACGTGGTCGGCAGCGTGGCGTCGTTCCTGGCCGCTCATGGCTGGCAGCGCCAGGTAACGGGGCCGATCGCCTACCCGGTCAAGGTCTCACCGAACCGCGCCTGGGAACCGCTGTTGCAGCAGGGCTTGACGGCAAAATACAAGCCGCAGGACTTGTCGGCAGCGGGTGTCGTCCCCACTGTTGTATTGCCGGAACAGAATTTGTATGGCCTGGTGGACTTGCAGAATGGTGGCGAAGCGACCGAATACTGGGCTGCCAATCCGAATTTCTTTGCCATTACCCAATATAACCGCAGCTACTTCTATGCGATGTCGGTAGTGGACCTGGGGCAGGCGATCAAGGACGCGCGCGGTGGCAGTGGCAACAGCGGCGCTGTAGCGACCGGTCTATAAGGATGTAAGGAAGCGTAAATGCTCTTGAGACAAGTTCTTGAGAGCACTATCTTAATTACTAACTAGAAATTATCTTCCGTGCGACAACTAACTTAGCACGGCAAAAAAATATCCTGCACACCAACAGAATTGCCTTACAATTAAGTTTAGTTGCTAATATGATGTGTGCACCGAAGCTTAGCACAAGAAGCGGTGTATAATTCTCACACAATGTTGCATCTTGACAACAAGATCACACACGCAAAGCTTTTTTTAATTGCTGCTGAGTATTATATGGCGCGATGTTGTATAATTGTGTATATATTATGAAACTTTTTATCCCGGAATTCCGTCCGTGTGTGAATTTTCCTGAGTAAGGAAGAACATTACGCAGCAAAGCGAGCTCCGAGTGTTGTACTTAGCAGGACAACTTTACAGAAGGAAAAGACGAAATCATGACAAACCAAGTCGGCATAGATATGAACAACGATGCGGATGGCGATGACCTGCTGCAATACAATCCCAACCGCCTGCTCGATACCCTGATCGAGAACCTGCGTCTGAAAAACGATGCGGCCTTGTCGCGCGCGCTGGAAGTTGCGCCGCCGGTGATCTCGAAAATTCGTCACCACCGTCTGCCGGTCGGCGCCTCGCTGCTGATTCGCATGCACGAAGTGAGCGATCTGAGCATTCGCGACCTGCGTTACTTGATGGGCGATCGCCGCAACAAGTTCCGCATCAGCGACAAACAGTTCAAACCAAAAGATCCGGTCGATTCCGGTTCGGGCAGCCAGGGTTAATTCACCCCGGTGGTCACATCATCCCGGCCCCTTATCCAGGGGCGCGGGATTGTTTGCTTTAAGTTTCTGCATCAACGTTCTATATCAGGCCGGGAACACACCGGTTGACAGGTAGCGGTCACCACGGTCGCAGACGATGAACACGATCGTCGCGTTTTCCACCGTTTGCGACAGGCGCAGTGCGATCTCGCAGGCGCCCGCTGCCGAAATTCCGCAAAAAATCCCCTCTTCCGCCGCCATCCGGCGCGCCATGCGTTCGGCTGCCGCCTGCGAAACCGATTCCACCTTGTCCACCCGCGTGCGATCGTAGATCTTCGGCAGATAGGCTTCCGGCCATTTGCGGATGCCGGGTATCGATGAACCTTCTTCCGGCTCGGCGCCGATGATCTGCACGCCCGGGTTTTGTTCTTTCAGGTAGCGCGACACGCCCATGATGGTTCCAGTCGTGCCCATGGCGCTCACAAAATGCGTGACGCGGCCTTCGGTGTCGCGCCAGATTTCGGGGCCGGTGCTGTCGTAGTGGGCACGCGCATTGTCCTGGTTGCCGAACTGGTCGAGGATGATGCCCTTGCCGTCCTTTTGCAATTGTTCGGCCATGTCGCGTGCGTATTCCATGCCGCCGGTCTTGGGTGTAAGCATGATCTGGGCGCCATAGGCGGCCATGCTCTGGCGCCGTTCCACGCTGAGGTTTTCCGGCATCAGCAGCAGCATCTTGTAGCCGCGCAGCGCAGCCGCCATGGCCAGCGCGATGCCGGTGTTGCCGCTGGTCGCTTCGATCAGCGTATCGCCGGGCTTGATGTCGCCGCGTTCCTCGGCGCGCTTGAGCATGGACATGGCCGCGCGGTCCTTGACCGAACCGGCCGGGTTATTGCCTTCGAGCTTGCCCAAAATGATGTTGTTGCGTGCCGCTGCCTCAGCGCCCGGCAGGCGGGTCAGCTGCACCAGCGGCGTATTGCCGATCGTATCTTCCAGAGTCTTGTAAGCCATCGTTTTCTTTGTCGGTGAGTGCGTCAGAACAGCCATTTTAATCCGAGTTGGGCTTGCGTGTATTGCAAGCACCACGATGGCCCCTCCCGAAAGGTTAAGGCGCGCCAACTCTTCACACGCACGCCACGCCTTGCGCTAGACTTCCATCCAATCGCCACCCCGGCGCACCCACTTCTTTCCACATCATGGCCATCTCCCCGCTCGACCCCATCGCCGCAGAAACGCACGACGCCCTGGCTTCCACGGCCACGGCTGCCGCGTCCGCTCCCACGCTCGACCTGGAAAAACGCGGCTACCAGATCTTCCCTACGCTGAGCCCCGGCGACATCAAGCACATGCTGCGCTTCGGCCAGGCGCGCACGTACCAGGACGGCGAACCGGTGATTGAAGCAGGCAAAACCTGCTACGGCCTGATGCTGGTGCTCAAGGGCGCAATTGCCATGTACCGCACCAACGGCCTCGACGACCCGCTGCTGTTCATCACCCACACCGTCGGCCAGTTCGCCGGCGAGGTGGCGCAACTGTCAGGCCGGGCGCCGCTGGCCAACGGTTACGCAGCTGGCACCACCGACGTGCTGGTGGTGCCGCCGGAATCGCTGCGCGCCTTGCTGGTCGCACATGCCGACCTGGGCGAGCGCATCGTGCGGGCATTGATCCTGCGCCGGGTGGGCCTGATCGAGCAGAACTCGGGCGGCCCCACCATCATCGGCGCGCGCAGCCAGGGCCGGGTACACGCGCTGCAAAGCTTCCTGTCGGCCAATGGCCACCCGTACAGCGTGATCGACCCGGCCGAAGATCCGCGCGCGGCCGACCTGATCGCCCTGCACCAGGCCAGCGGCGACGACCTGCCGCTGGTGGTCTGCCCCGACGGCGCCATCAAGAAAAACCCCACCACGGTGGACATGGGCCGCTGCCTGGGCATGCTGCCCGAACTGAGCGAAGACAAGGTGTGGGATGTGATCGTGGTGGGCGCCGGGCCGGCCGGCCTGGCCACCGCCGTGTATGCCGCATCCGAAGGGCTGTCGGTGCTGGCGCTGGAAACGCGCGCCTACGGCGGTCAGGCCGGCGCCAGCGCCCGTATCGAAAACTACCTGGGTTTCCCCACTGGCATCTCGGGCGGTGCGCTGGCCGGCCGTGCGTACGTGCAGGCGCAGAAGTTCGGCGTGGAAATCGCCATTCCCGCCCCCACCGGCCGCCTGATCTGCGACACCTGGCCGCTGCAAGTGGAAATGTGCGGCAGCTACCAGAAGCTCAAGGCGCGCACCGTGGTGCTGTCGTGCGGCGCGCGCTACCGCCGGCCGTCGCTGGCCAACCTCAAGCAGTTCGAGGGCAAGGGTGTTTACTACTGGGCGTCACCGATCGAGGCCAAGCTGTGCCGCTCGGAAGAAATCGTGCTGGTCGGCGGCGGCAACTCGGCCGGCCAGGCTGCCGTATTCCTGTCGGGCCATGCGTCCAAGGTGCATATATTGATCCGCCGCGACAGCCTGGCCGCCACCATGTCGAGCTACCTGATCGAGCGCATCGAAGCCACGGCCAATATCGAGCTGCACACCCACAGCGAAATCGTGGCGCTGGAAGGCAACGACGACGGCCTGAAACAGATCCGCGTGCGTAACGCCAAAACCGAACAGGAAACCGACTACGATGTGTGCCGCGTGTTCCTGTTCATCGGCGCCGATCCCAACACCGCGTGGCTCAGCGACTGCGGCGTGGACGTGGACGACCACGGCTTCATCCGCACCGGTTTCGACGTCGCCAAGGCGCAATGCCGCGCCAACTTCGAAAACGGCGTCTATCCGCGCGACATGCCCAGCCGTGCGGCGCTGGAAACCAGCGTGCCGGGCGTATTTGCCATCGGCGACGTGCGCGCCGCGTCCACCAAGCGGGTGGCAGCCGCCGTGGGCGAAGGTGCGGCGGTGGTGTCGCAGATTCACCAGTTTCTGGCGAATCTGCCGGCCGACAAGCGCGGCGGGTAAAGTTCGTAACGCTTGGCCGCGAGACAGAGGCTCCGCAGCGCATCACGCTCACGCGGTCAGGCGTTTTTAGAGAACTGCACTACCAACAACGTGAGATAAACGGCGAAAAATAGCCCCCAGGCCAAAAACCTGGCAAAGTATTTTCGCGACTCCTGCGACATCGCCTTGGGGGAAAAGGCCGCCAACGGCCCCAGAAAGCCGATCGACAGCTTGTTTCCGGTGGCAGCCCAACTCTCGCTCCGCATGAGGCGCAACATGTAGTAAGCACACATGGCAAGGGCCACGATCGCAGGCGCAAACAGCAATACAACAAGAATTGTTACCACGGGATTCTCCTCAAACCATTCGATGCAGCACACGCCGGCGTACTGTATTGCAGTCAATGTAACGATGATGGTTTTACAGGCCTGGAGACCTCGTTTATCCGTAGCGTGCAGGCTAATGCAGGCGCCAACGTCGGAACGATACATTTCATGCGGCCTCCTTCAGTCGCCGTAATTGCGCGGCCTGGTACGCGCCGAAGGCGTCGTTGAACAGGCAGCGGATCAGTGGGTCGTCGGCGATGTCGGCATCTGCCGGCGCACCGGCAATGCGCACGTACATCGACGTCAGCGACTCGCCCAGCGCCAGGCCGGCGTACAGTTTGGCGGCGGGGATTTCGGTGGTCCAGCCAAGCGATGGCGCATCGGCCGGCGCGATGCTTGCGGCTTCGAGGCTGTCGGCTTCGAGGCGGTCACGTTCAATGCTCTCGCCTCCGTCCCCTGCGATTCGGCTGGCTTCGATGCGATCGTGTTCGATGCTGCTGGCTTCGATGTGGTCGCGTGCGATGCGATCACCGTGAATACGATAGCGGAAGCGTTGCCCTGCCCCGTCGTGGTCATAGACAGTCAGCTGCCAGATGCGCGGCTCGATAAAATAGCTGTCGTCGGGCAGCTCCATCTCTTCATATTTTTGCAGCAGGCCACGCTGGCAGAAGTCCTGCACCAGCGCCATTTGCTCGGCGGTGAGCGCGGCAAAGCGGCGTGAGATGTCGGCGGTCGGTGGCGGCGTGATGGCCGGGTCGTACTCGAAATCGACATCCTGGTCGCCCACCGGCAGCACCCACGGCAGCGGCGCGGCCGGCGTCAAATCCTGCGCGCTCAGCTCGAATGCGACCGAGGGATTGATGCGCACCACTTGCGCATTGGGCAGCCAGGCGCCCACCTCCTGCGCAAACTGGCGGTAGGTGATCGGGAACATGGCGTGGTTGTACCACGACCATGGCTCCTGCACGAACTGGCACGAGCTGGGCACCACGTAGCGCGGGGCCAGTGCCTGTAATTGTTCGGGCCAGTCTTCAGGCAGCGCCACCGCCGGCGTGGCAGGCGGTGGCACTGCACGCACGCTGGCTAACGCCGGCGCGCATGCGGGTGCCGGCGCCGCTGCCGTCTCATTGCCACAGGTGCGCAACGGCGCGATCACGTCCACTTCGCGCATGGTCTGGAATGGCCACAGCACCATGTCCCACGGCGCGTATTGCTTCAACTGCTCCAGCGTTTCGGGGTCCATCCATGCATCGACCACGTTGAGGATATTCAGGCCTTCGGCGCGGATGTGGAACATGGAATCGACTTCGTCGTCGAGCGCGCGGCGGGCGATGATTTCGAACCCGCCCACCTGTACCGGCTGGTCGATCGCCAGTGGCTGCACGTTGCTGAAACCGAGTTCGCGCAACATGGCAAACAGCTCGTCGAACAGGCAGTACAGGTACACGGGCGTGGTGCGCGGCAGCAGGTGCAGGCTGTCGAACGAGCAGTGGTCGTCGTGGAAGTGCGAGATGAAGATGGCGTCGGGCGTGAGCTGCCGGACCTGGTCCAGGTCGAAACGGACATCGGGAAACGCGTGGCAATTGCGGCTGAACGGATTTTCGACAATGGGGTCGAACAGGATTTGCGTGCCGCCGGACTCGAAGACGTAGCCGGCGTGGAGGATGCGGGAAATTTTCATGACGACCTTGAGCTGACAACCATCATCCCGCCTCGGCGAACCGCCGCCCAGGCGGGGATGACGGTACTATTTACTTGGCGGCAGCCTTAGGCTTGGCCGGCGTGCCGGCCGCCACTGCCGCGCCATCCTTGCCCTTGCCATTGACCACCAGCCCCGCTGCCGACAGCTTGAGCGCGTTCTTCTCGCCCACGCCTTTTACCCGCTGCTGGAAATCGTTCCAGTCCTTGAATTCGCCCTTCTTGCGCTCTTCCAGGATGGCCTTGGACTTGGCCGGGCCGATGCCGTTGACGCTGTCGAGCGCGGCCGCGTCGGCCTTGTTGACGTCCACCTGGGCGAAAGCGAAGTTCATCGTTGCCACGAGCGCGGCGACCACGAGCATGAGTTTCTTCAACATGACATTCTCCGTTAGGGTTGATGCAGGAGCGACCATCGCACCCTGCACACTCCCTAACGCCAGCGCTTGCGCCAAGTTGACCCGCCCGGTTGAGGAAGCTCAAGCCGGCGCAGCCATATTGAGCGACCTCAGCTTAACGGCGCAGTCACAAGCCGGCGGAGTGAGTATGCCAATCAACGCAGCCAGCCAAGCGGCCATGTCAGCCGAAAAGCTCTTCGCGCGTCACCGTCGCCGTACCCAGCTTACCGACCACGATACCGCCGGCGCGATTGGCCGTCTGCACCGCGTCTTTCCAGCCGGCGCCCGCGCCCAGCATGCAGGCCATGGTGGCGATCACGGTGTCGCCTGCGCCCGAGACGTCGAACACTTCGCGCGCGGCCGCTGGCATGTGGTATTGCTCGCCGTCCGTGTACAGGGTCATGCCCTCTTCCGAGCGGGTGAGCAGCAAGGCGTCCAAACGCAGGTCGGCGCGCAGTTGCTGGGCCTTGGCGGTCAGCTGTTCTTCGCTGGACCAGGTGCCGACGATCTGGCGCATTTCGGACTTGTTTGGCGTCAGCACGGTGGCGCCCGCGTAGCGCGAAAAATCGTCGCCTTTCGGATCGACCATCACCACCTTGCCGGCCGCGCGCGCCGAGGCGATCATGTCGGCCACGGCCACCAGGCTGCCCTTGGCGTAGTCCGACAGCACGATCACGTCGTAGTCGTGCAGCAGGGTCTTGAATTGTTCGAGCTTGTCGCGCAGCACCGTGTCGGTGGGCGCTTCCTCGAAGTCGATGCGCACCATTTGCTGCTGGCGACCGATCACGCGCAGCTTGACGATGGTGGAAATCGCATCGTCGCGCTGCAGGTAGCTGTGAATGCCGCCGCTCTCGAGCATCTGCTCCACTTCGGTGCCCGCTTCGTCGGCGCCCACCACGCCCAGCAGGGCCGTGTGCGCGCCGAGGGCGGCGGCGTTGCGCGCCACGTTGGCGGCGCCGCCCAGGCGCGCTTCGCGATGATTCACGCGCACGATCGGTACCGGTGCTTCCGGCGAAATGCGGTTGACGTCGCCGAACCAGTAGCGGTCCAGCATGACGTCGCCCACGATCAGGATGCGCACCGTGTTCAATGCCGGCGCGCTGTCAGTGGTAATCTCGTTAGCCATCGTTAATTCATCACGTTGAGTTCTTCGGTACGGCGCGGCGGGTAGGTCTCCCAGCGGCTGCAACCGGGGCACTGCCAGTAGAACTGGCGCGCCTTGAAGCCGCAATGGCTGCACTGGTAGCGCGCCAGCTTTTGCGTGTAGCCGTGCACCAGGTTCTTCACCATCGACAGCTCGGAGACGATCGACGCCGGTGCATCGACCAGACGTGCTTCGAGCAGGCGGTCAAGGCCCAGCAGGGTCGGCGTGCGACGCAGCTCGTTGACCACCAGTTCCTTGGCCTCGGCCACGCCGTGCAGTTCCATCACTTCCTTGTACACCACTTCAAGCAGGTCGATCGACGACGCCTGCTCCAGGTACGATTTCAAAAGGTTGACGCCTTCCTGCGGCCGGCCCACCTTGCGGTAGCCGTCCATCATGCGCTGGGCCACCAGCGCCGTGTGCGGCACGCTGATCTGCTCCACGCGGCGCCAGGTCAGCAGCGCGCCTTCGACGTCACCCTTGGTCAGCTGGGCGTCGCCGGTGAGCAGTGTGGCGCGCACGTTGTTGCGGTCGGCCGCCAGCGACTTGTCCAGCAGTTCCTCGGCCTGGTCCACGTGCAGGTGCACCAGCGCGTCCTGCGCCATCTCGCAGTAGAACTGCGCGATTTCCTTTTGACGCGAACCGGCGCCCGATTCCTGCAGGCCCATGGCCGCTTCGATCGCGCGCGGCCACTCTTTTTCGCGCTGGAAGATCTCCAGCAACTGGCGGCGGGCCTGGGCGCCGTACTGGCCGTTGATCAGGCGGTTGAAGGTTTCCTCGGCGCGGTCCAGCAGACCCGCTTTCAGGTAATCGATACCGAGTTCGTATTCGGCGTGCTCCTTTTGTTCCTGCGGCAGGTCCGGGCGCGCCAGCAGGTTCTGGTGCACACGGATGGCGCGCTCGGTCTCGCCACGGCGGCGGAACAGGTTACCGAGCGCGAAGTGCATGTCGGCCGATTCCGGGTCCAGCCGCACGATCTCGATAAAGGCGTCGATCGCCTTGTCCGGCTGGTCGTTGAGCAGCAGGTTCAGGCCCTTGAAGTAGCCGCGCGGCAGGGTGCGCGATTCGGCCATCAATTGACGGATATCGACCCGCGCCGCCAGCCAGCCAAGGCCGAAGAAGACCGGGATACCCAGCAACCAGAAGAGTTCAAATTCCATGCTTTATTCTTTGCGTGAGACGAAGGAGGTACAACTCAGGGAGCGAGGACGCTGTCGGGCTGTGGCTGGGCATTGGCCCGCTGCGCCGTCGTTTGCATCGTCGTGATGGTGGATTTGTGTTTATTGGTTTCGCGGCGATAACGAAACACCGTGGGCGTCAACGCCAGCACGCCAAGCACGGCGCCGGCCACGAAACACCCGAGCAGCATCAGCACCAGCGGGCCGCGCAGCTCATAGTGGAGAAACAGGTGCAGATCGACTTCCTGCGTATTTTTCAGGGCGAAGCCAAAAAACAGGACGAATAGAACGAGTCCAACGAGGGTGGATACAAATTTCATCAGCCTGATTCCTGATCGGATTTTCCAAGAGCGCCAGTATGGCATTAGAACCGCTAAAAAAAAAGCGGCATCCGAGGACGCCGCTTTTTCATTTAAACCGTCACAACCTCAGTCCTCGATGATCGGTTGCCCGACCATCGCGTCGACCCGCTCGCGCAACTGCTTGCCGGGTTTGAAGTGGGGCACCCGTTTTTCAGGCACCATCACCTTGTCACCCGACTTGGGGTTACGCCCGATGCGTGGCGGCCGGCTGTTGAGGGCAAAGCTGCCAAAACCACGGATCTCGATGCGTTGACCAGTCGCCAGGGCGTTGGTCATCGCGTCGAGGATGGTCTTGACCGCGTACTCCGCATCCTTGGCCACCAGCTGAGAATAACGCTCAGCCAGGCGGTTGATGAGTTCGGACTTAGTCATCGACTGGTTCAGTGTTACTTAGTTCTTGTTATCGAACTTGGCTTTCAGCAGTGCGCCCAGGCTGGTGGTGCCCGAAGCTGCGCTGCTGTCCGAAGCCATCGACTTCATTGCTTCTGCGGTTTCTGCGTTGTCTTTCGCTTTGATCGACAGCTGGATCGAACGTGCTTTACGGTCGATGTTGATCACCAGAGCTTCGACGGCGTCGCCGACTTTCAGGTGGGTGCCAGCATCTTCCACGCGGTCACGCGAGATTTCCGAAGCGCGCAGGTAGCCTTCGACTTCTTCCGACAGCTGGATCACGGCGCCTTTAGGCTCAACCGATTTAACGGTACCGTTAACCAGCGAACCTTTGTCGTTCATGGCTGCGAAGTTGTTGAATGGGTCGCCTTCCAGCTGCTTGACGCCCAGGGAAACGCGCTCGCGCTCAACGTCGATGGCCAGAACGATGGCTTCCAGTTCGTCACCTTTCTTGAACTTGCGCACGGCTTCTTCGCCGGACTCGGTCCACGACAGGTCGGACAGGTGTACCAGGCCGTCGATGTTGCCAGCCAGGCCGATGAACACGCCGAAGTCGGTGATCGATTTGATCGCGCCGCGGACTTTGTCACCCTTCTTGTGGGTAACACCGAAGTCGTCCCATGGGTTGGCTTTGCACTGTTTCATGCCCAGCGAAATACGACGACGCTCTTCGTCGATTTCCAGAACCATCACTTCTACTTCGTCGCCCAGTTGGACAACTTTGTTTGGAGCGACGTTTTTGTTGGTCCAGTCCATTTCGGAAACGTGTACCAGGCCTTCGATACCTTGTTCCACTTCAACGAACGCGCCGTAGTCGGTGAGGTTCGTTACTTTACCGAACAGACGGGTGCCTTGTGGGTAACGACGGGACAGACCGGTCCAAGGATCGTCGCCCAGTTGTTTCACGCCCAGCGAAACACGGTTTTTCTCTTGATCGTATTTCAGGACTTTAGCGGTGATCTCTTGACCAACGGTCAGGACTTCCGATGGGTGACGCACACGACGCCATGCCAGGTCGGTGATGTGCAGCAGGCCGTCGATGCCGCCCAGGTCCACGAACGCGCCGTAGTCGGTGATGTTTTTCACAACGCCGGTCACTACAGTGCCTTCTTTCAGCGTTTCCATCAGTTTCTGACGCTCTTCGCCCATCGAAGCTTCGATGACGGCGCGACGCGACAGAACCACGTTGTTACGCTTGCGGTCCAGTTTGATAACTTTGAATTCGAGGGTTTTGCCTTCGAATGGGGTGGTGTCCTTGACTGGACGGGTGTCAACCAGCGAACCCGGCAGGAATGCGCGGATGCCGTTGGTCAGGACGGTCAGGCCGCCTTTGACTTTACCGTTCACGGTGCCGACGACGATCTCGCCCGACTCCATGGCTTTTTCCAGTGCCAGCCACGAAGCCAGACGCTTGGCTTTGTCGCGCGACAGGATGGTATCGCCGAAACCATTTTCCAGCGATTCGATGGCCACGGAAACGAAGTCGCCTACTTTGACTTCCAGTTCGCCTTGGTCATTCTTGAATTCTTCAACAGGGATGAATGCTTCCGATTTCAGGCCGGCGTTCACGATCACGAAGTTGTGATCCAGACGAACGACTTCAGCCGAGATCACTTCGCCCGAACGCATGTCTTGACGCGACAGGGATTCTTCGAAGAGGGCTGCAAAACTTTCCATATTAGACATTGTAACTTCCAGGTTTGCCAACAAGGCTCGCGATATGCGACTTCAGTTGGGTTAGGGTTGAAACACGTCTAGGCCGCAGAGCGGCCAGACACCTTACCAAAAACATACTACTTAATGCTTATGCACTACAGCGGCATACCACTGCAACACCTGCGCGACCGCTTCGTCAGCGGTCATATTCGATGTTTCCAGCACATGCGCACCTGCGGCAGGGACCAGTGGCGCGATGGCCCGGTTCGTATCCCGGTCGTCCCGCGCCTGCAAATCCATCAGCAGGTCTTCCATCCTAGCAGAAATTCCTTTGCCGATCAATTGCTTGTAGCGACGTTCGGCCCGTGCCGCAACACTTGCTGTCAAAAACACCTTGAGCGGCGCGTGCGGGAAGATCACCGAGCCCATGTCGCGCCCGTCCGCCACCACGCCCGGCGCCTTGCGGAAACCCAGTTGCAGCCCCACCAGCGCATGGCGCACGGCCGGGAACGTCGCAATCTTAGACGCCGTATTACCCACCACCTCGGCGCGAATGGCGTCGCTCACGTCCTCGTGGCCCAGCAGGATGTGCTCGCCCTGGAAGCTGCATTGCAGGTGCTCGGCCAGCTTGGCCAGTGCGTGCTCGTCGGCCAGGTCGGTGTCGCGCCGCAGCGCGGACAACGCCGTCAGGCGATAGAGCGCGCCCGAATCCAGGTAATGGAAGCCGAGCTTATCGGCAACGCGATGGGCGACAGTACCCTTGCCGGATGCGGTGGGCCCGTCGATGGTGATGACTGGAATCTGGGATGTTGGCATGTGTTTACTATTTTGCAATCGCCGCAAATGCAGCGAAATATTCAGGGAAAGTTTTGCCGACGCACTTGGGATCGTTGATGCGCACCGTGGTGCCCTTGCGCGCGGCGCCGTCGAGCGATGCCAGCGAGAAGCACATCGCCATGCGGTGATCGTCGTAGGTATCGATAGTAGCAGGAGCGAGGACGGCTGGCGGCGTCACTGTCAGGTAATCGGCGCCCTCTTCCACCACGGCGCCCAGCTTGCGCAGCTCGGTGGCCATGGCG
This sequence comes from Duganella sp. FT27W, assembly GCF_009295655.1. Classification (NCBI taxonomy): domain Bacteria; kingdom Pseudomonadati; phylum Pseudomonadota; class Betaproteobacteria; order Burkholderiales; family Oxalobacteraceae; genus Duganella; species Duganella sp. FT27W. The sequence continues at coordinate 662,741 of NZ_WHIV01000005.1, read as the reverse complement.
GCGATGCGGTCGGTTTCCTTCACGCGCCAGCTGGCGATATTGCGCAAGGTGCTGGTGCCGTCCGCGTACAGGGCGGCAATCGCGATCGTCATGGCTGCGTCGGGAATGTGGTTAAAGTCGGCGTCGATCGCTTTCAACGGGCCATTGCTGCTGGCCTCGATCCAGTTGTCGCCCATGACAATCGTCGCACCCATCTGCTCGAGCGCGGCGGCAAAGCGCACATCGCCCTGGATGCTCTGCCGACCCACGCCCTCCACCCGCACCGGCCCGCCGCCGATGGCGCCGGCCGCGAGGAAATACGACGCCGACGACGCATCGCCCTCGACGTGGATGGTGCCCGGCGACTGGTATACCTGGCCCGGCTCGATCGTGAACGACGACCAGCCGTCCTGCGTCACCTGCACGCCGAAGCGGCGCACCAGGTTCAAGGTGATTTCGATATACGGCTTGGAAATCAGTTCGCCGATCACGTCGATGGTGATCGCATGGTCGCGCGCCATCAGCGGCGCAACCATCAGCAGCGCCGTCAAAAACTGGCTCGAGACGTCGCCGCGCACCGCCAGGCGCTGAGCGTGGATCCTGCCCTGATTGATGTGCAGCGGCGGGTAGCCGGGGTTGCCCGTGTATTCGACATTGGTGCCGGCGGCGTTCAGCGCATCGACCAGGTCTTCGATCGGGCGCTCATGCATGCGCGGCACGCCATGCAGCGTATAGTCGCCGCCGATCACGGCCAGCGCGGCGGTCAGGGGACGGATCGCGGTGCCGGCGTTGCCCATGAAGAGGTCGGCCGACTTGTTCGGCAACACGCCTGCCACGCCCTTGACGTGGTGGATGGTGCCGGTGGCAGTTGCTTCTTCGGTCCACTGCACGCCCAGCGAGCGCAATGCGGCCAGCATGACGGCGGTGTCGTCGGAGGCCAGCAGGTCGACGATATCGACGTCGCCCTGCGAGAGCGCGGCCAGTAGCAGGATGCGGTTGGAGATGGACTTGGAGCCCGGCAGGCGCACGGTGCCCTGTACGTGGGCGACGGGTTGGAGGTCGATGTATTCGTGGTTCATGGGTATTCCTTGTTTTGAGACGCGCCCTTCAACCGTCATGCCGTCTTGGCGGTCCGCCGCTACGGGATGACGAATCAAACGTTCCGGCTGTACTCGTTATTCCGCTTTATCCGCCGACTGCGGCGCTTCCGCCGTTTCAATCGCGGTAATCCATTGGTGCCGGGCGCGCTGGGCGTTGCCGTACACGTGTTCCAGGCCTGCGCCGTCGCCGGCTGCCAGCTTTGCGCGCAGCACGGTCAGCTGCGTCATGTACGCATCGAGTTCGGTCAGCAGCGCGGCCTGGTTGGCCAGGCTGATGTCGCGCCACATTTCCGGCGACGATCCCGCGATCCTCGTAAAATCGCGGAAGCCGCTGGCTGCATACTGGAACAACAAATCGGCGTGCGGCTTCTTCGCGATGTCATCCACCAGCGCATACGCCAGCAGGTGCGGCAAGTGGCTCACGGCCGCAAACACCTTGTCGTGTTCTTCGGGCGACAGGCGATGGATGATGGCCCCGCACGCGCGCCACGCCGCCGCTACCCGTTCCACATCAAACGCGTCGTTCTCGGCCAGCGCCGTCAGCACGACCTTTTTGCCCACGTACAGGTCGTCGATTGCCGCTTCCGGGCCGTTGGTTTCGCGTCCGGCGATGGGATGACCCGGCACGAACTGCGCAACCTTCCCTGCCAAAGCACTGCGCGCGGCAGCCACCACGTCCGACTTGGTGCTGCCGGCGTCGGTCACCACGGTGCCCGGTTGCAGGTGCGGCGCCAGCGCCGCCAGGATCGCGCCGGTCTGGGCCACCGGCGCCGCCAGCAGCACCAGGTCGGCGCCAGCCAGCGCTTCCGCCATGTCGCTGCCGATGACGTCGATGATGCCCAGTTCCAAAGCACGCTGCATCGACGCCTGCGAGCGGCCCATGCCCACGACCGTCTCCACCACGCCGGCTTTTTTCAGCGACCGCGCAAACGAGCCGCCGATCAGGCCCACGCCAAAAATGACGACTTTCTTGATTGCCGTGGACGCCATCTCAGCCCTCGGCCAGCGCCTTGGTCAGCGCTGCGATCAGCACCGCATTTTCCTGCGGCAGGCCGATCGAAATGCGCAGCCACTCGGGCAAGCCGTAGTTACCGACCGGACGCACGATCACGCCCTGCTTCAACAACGACAGGTTGACACGCGCGCCGGCGCCATCGTCGCTGCCCACCTTGACCAGCACGAAGTTGCCATACGACGGCACGTATTCAAGGCCAAGCTGCTCGAACGCCTCGATGAACTGGCGGTAGCCGGCAGCGTTGTTGGTGGCGCTCTTGGCCAAAAATTCCTTGTCGTTCAGCGCGGCGACGGCGGCAGCCTGCGCCAGCGAGTTGACGTTGAACGGCTGGCGAATGCGGTTCATCAGGTCGGTCAGCGCCGGCTGGGCGACGGCAAAGCCCACGCGCAAACCGGCCAGGCCGTACGCCTTGGAGAAGGTGCGCGAGACCAGCAGGTTCGGGTATTTTTTCACCCAGTCGGCGGACTCGAACTGGTGTTCCTGCGCCAGGAATTCGTTATACGCCTCGTCCAGCACCACGACCACGTTGGCCGGCACTTTTTGCAGGAACGCTTCGATCTCGGCGGCAGGGATGAAGGTGCCGGTCGGGTTGTTCGGGTTGGCGATGAAGACCAGGCGCGTATCGTCCGCGATGGCCGCCAGCATGGCGTCGAGGTCATGGCCGTGGGCCTTGGCCGGCACCACGATGTGACGCGCGCCCACGCCCTGCGTGGCCAGCGCGTACACCGCGAACGAATACTGCGAATAGACGACCGACTGGCCGCGCTCCACGAATGCGTGAGCAGCGATTTCCAGGATGTCGTTGCTGCCGTTGCCCAGCGTGACCCAGTCGGCCGGCACGTTGTAGCGCGTGGACAGCGCGGCTTTCAGGTCGAAGCCGTTGGCATCGGGGTAGCGACCCAGTTCGGCAGCGGCAGCGCCCATGGCGGCCCTGGCCGATTCCGGCACGCCGAACGGGTTTTCGTTGGAGGCCAGCTTGACGATGGCGTCTTCCTGCAAACCGAATTCCCGCGCGACTTCAGCGATCGGTTTGCCGGCCTGGTAAGGGGCGATGGCGCGGACGTACTCCGGCCCGAAATTCTTGGTCATGGTTGTCTCTCGTTAAGGGACCTCAAGAAACCGTAGCGAGCGGCTCGATATCGTCTTGAGTAGCGGAGGCGTACGGAGGTACGCTGAGCAACGGAGAGGCGATAGCGAGGCGCGCAGCAGGTTTTGTGAGGTCCCGGTTATTAGGTGAGGCTTACAGGGTATGAACCGAGGACCTTGAAGAAGGCGGCATTGCCCTGCAATTCTTCCAGCGCCTTGGCCACGGCGGGGTTTTCGATATGGCCTTCGACGTCCACGTAAAAATAGTATTCCCAGTTGCCGTTGCGGGCCGGGCGCGATTCGAAGCGCGTCATCGACACGCCGTTCTGCGCCAGCGATCCGAGCAGACGATAGACGGAACCGGCCTTGTGCGGCGCCGCCAGCGCCATCGACGTGCGGTCGATGCCGGACGGGCCGGTGCGCAGGGTGCCGATCACGGCAAAGCGGGTGCGGTTGTGCGGATCGTCCTGGATGTTGGCCTTGACCGTACCCAGGCTGTAACGCACGCCGGCTCGTTCGCCGGCAATCGCCGCCACCGAGTGGTCGTCGCGCGCCATGCGCGCCGCTTCGGCGTTGGACGACACGGCGCGGCGTTCGATTTCCGGGTAGTTGTTGTTCAGCCAGATCTGGCACTGCGCCAGCGCCTGGGCGTGGGCGCAAATGGCGGTCACGCCATCCATGTTGCCGGTGCCGGTGAGCAGGCTGTGACGCACGGCGATGGCCACTTCACCGCTGATCGTCAGCGGGGTGTTGAGCAGCAGGTCGAGCGTGCGGCCGATGGCGCCCTCGGTGGAATTCTCCACCGGGACCACGCCGAAGTCCGCCGTGCCGGCTTCGGTAGCGTGGAACACTTCGTCGATCGAGGCGCATGCCAGCACATCGACGGCGGTGCCGAACTGCTGGTACACGGCCTGTTCGCTGTAGGTGCCGGCCGGTCCCAGGAAGGCGACGGTGACGCGTTTTTCCAGCGAGCGGCAGGCGGACATGATCTCGCGGAAGATGGTCTGCATCTCGGCGTTGCCCATCGGGCCCGGGTTGCGGTCGGCCACGCCGCGCAGCACTTGCGCTTCGCGCTCGGGACGGAACACGGGGGCGTTGGTTTCAGCCTTGACGTGGCCAACTTCCTGCGCCACCTGGGCGCGGCGGTTCAGCAGGTCGAGGATTTGCGCGTCGATCGCATCGATCTGTTCGCGCAGGGGTTTGAGTTTGTCGTTCATGATGTTAACCAGCGGTTCGGCCGGCGAATTCGTTCAGGTAGTCCACCAGGGCTTGCACCCCTTCGATGGGCATGGCGTTGTAGATCGATGCGCGCATGCCGCCGACGGACTTGTGGCCCTTCAGTTGCAGCAGGCCGCGCGCCTTGGCGCCGGCCAGGAATTCGTCGTTCCGGCTCTCGTCCTTCAGGTAGAAGGGAATGTTCATGCGCGAGCGGCTGGCCGCTTGCACGCGGGTCTGGTAAAAATCGTCGGCATCGAGCGCCGCGTACAGCAGCTTGGCCTTGGCGATATTGCGCTCTTCCATCGCTGTCACGCCGCCGTTCTTTTTCAGCCACTGGAACACCAGGCCGGCAATATAGATGCCGTAGGTGGGCGGCGTGTTGTACATGGAGTCGTTGTCGGCCACCAGCTTGAAGTCGAACGCCGACGGGCAAGCCGGCAGCGCCTTGCCCAGCAGGTCGTCGCGCACGATGACGATGGTCAATCCGGCCGGGCCGATATTCTTTTGCGCGCCGGCGAAGATCACGCCATATTTGGCCACGTCGATCACGCGCGAGAGGATGTGCGACGACATGTCGGCCACGAACAGCACGTCCTCCTGCGGCTGCGGCACGCCGGCGTCGAAGTCGAACTCCACGCCGTCGATGGTCTCGTTGGTGCACATGTGCAGATAGGCCGCGCCGGGCGTGAGCTGCCACTCGGCCTGCGGCGGCACCGACGTCATGGACGACGCGGCGATGTTGACGTTGGCGTACTTGGCGGCTTCCTTGATGGATTTGCCCGACCACGAACCGGTGTGGATGAAATCGATGGTTGCTGGCTGCGGCTTGTGGCCCACCAGGTTCAACGGAATCAGGGCATTCTGGGACAAGCCCCCGCCCTGCATGAACAAGATCTTGTAATTGTCCGGTACTGCCAGCAGCTCGCGCAGGTCGCGCTCGGCCGCCTTGTAAATCGAAATAAACTCCGGTCCGCGGTGGCTCATCTCCATCACCGACATGCCGCTGCCATGCCAGTCCAGCATTTCGGCAGCAGCTTGCGCCAGCACTTCCTTGGGCAGGACGGCAGGGCCGGCGGAGAAGTTATAGATGTGAGTCACGTTGCGTTCCTTGGTGATCAATATAGGGAGTCCCTAAAAAAACAGGGCCAGTCTATTGTCGCACTGCTGCTCACAATAACCTGGCCCCGTGGCGCCCGGACTGGGGTCCGGACCGATGCTGCGAATTACTCCGGCTGAACGTCGTCGGCAGGCTTGTCGTCACCGGCATCGGTGGCGTCGGCGCCGTCAGCTGCGTCGGCAACTGCGGGGGCAGCCACCACTGGCTTGCCGTCCGGACCAGGCTCGAGTTCCACTTCGTCGATGTCGGTTTCCACTACGCGCTGCAGGCCGGACAGCTTGGTGCCGTCTTCCACCGCGATCAGGGTCACGCCTTGCGTGGCGCGGCCCATTTCGCGGATCTCCGCCACGCGGGTGCGAATCAAGACGCCGCCGGTGGTGATCAGCATGATCTCGTCGGTCGGTTCCACCAGGGTGGCGGCCACCACGCGGCCGTTACGCTCGGAGGTCTGGATCGCGATCATGCCCTTGGTGCCACGGCCATGGCGCGTGTACTCGGTGATCGGGGTACGCTTGCCGTAGCCGTTCTCGGTGGCGGTGAGCACCGACTGCTGCTCGTTCTCGGCCACCAGCAGCGCGATCACGCGCTGGCCTTCGTCGAGGTTCATGCCGCGCACGCCACGGGCATTGCGGCCCATCGGACGCACGTCGTTTTCGTCGAAGCGCACGGCCTTGCCGGAATCCGAGAACAGCATCACATCGTGCTCGCCGTCGGTCAGTGCAGCGCCGATCAGGAAGTCGCCTTCGTCGAGGTCCACGGCAATGATGCCGGCCTTGCGCGGATTGCTGAAGTCTTTCAGCGGCGTCTTTTTCACGGTGCCCAGGCTGGTGGACATGAACACGTAATGGTCTTCGGGGAAGGTACGGTTCTCGCCCGACAGCGGCAGGATCACGGTGATCTTCTCGTTATCGGCCAGCGGGAACATGTTCACAATAGGCTTGCCGCGCGAGTTGCGCGAGCCTTGCGGCACTTCCCACACCTTGAGCCAGTACATGCGGCCACGGTTGGAGAAGCACAGGATGTAATCGTGCGTGTTGGCGATGAACAGCTGGTCGATCCAGTCTTCTTCCTTGGTCGCCATGGCCTGCTTGCCGCGACCGCCGCGTTTCTGCGAACGGTACTCGGAAATCGGCTGCGCTTTCATGTAACCGGTGTGCGACAGGGTGACCACCATGTCCTGCGGCGTGATCAAATCTTCGGTACCGAGGTCGGTGGCGTTCAGTTCGATGTTGGAGCGGCGCGGATCCTTGGCGCGGTCGCCGAATTCGTTGACCACCGAGGTCATTTCGTCGGTGATGATGGTGGTCACGCGCGACGGCTTGGACAGGATGTCCAGCAGGTCGGCGATTTCGGCCATCACGTCGCGGTACTCGTTGACGATCTTGTCCTGTTCCAGGCCGGTCAGGCGCTGCAGACGCATTTGCAGGATTTCCTGGGCCTGGTCGTCGGACAGACGGTACATGCCGTCGGCCTGCATGCCGTAGTGCTTGGGCAGGTGCTCGGGACGGAATGCTTCGATGCCGCCCACGGTGTCACCTTCGCCGGTGCGGGCCAGCATTTCGCGCACGATCGACGAATCCCACGAACGCTCCATCAGCGACGCCTTTGCCACCGGCGGCGTAGGCGCGGCCTTGATCAGGGCAATGAAGTCGTCGATATTGGCCAGCGCAACAGCGAGGCCTTCGAGCACGTGACCGCGTTCGCGCGCCTTGCGCAGTTCGAACACGGTGCGGCGCGTGACCACTTCGCGGCGGTGCGACAGGAAGCACTGCAGCATTTCCTTCAGGTTGAGCAGGCGCGGCTGGCCATCGACCAGCGCCACCATGTTCATGCCGAAGGTGTCTTGCAATTGCGTTTGCTTGTACAGGTTGTTCAGGACAACTTCCGGTACTTCGCCGCGTTTCAGTTCGATCACCACGCGCATGCCCGATTTGTCGGACTCGTCGCGGATGTCGGAAATGCCTTCGAGCTTTTTATCGCGGACGTTCTCGGCGATACGTTCCAGCAAGGACTTCTTGTTCACCTGGTATGGCAGCTCATCGACGATGATCGCAGTGCGGCCGCCGTCCTTGCCGTATTCCTCGTAGTGGGTCTTGGCGCGCATGACCACGCGGCCACGGCCGGTGCGGTAACCGTCGCGTACGCCCGATACGCCGTAGATGATACCGCCGGTCGGGAAGTCCGGCGCCGGGATCAGTTCGATCAGTTCGTCGATCGAGCACTGCGGATTTTGCAGCACGTGCAGCGCGCCCGCAATCACTTCATGCAGGTTGTGCGGCGGGATGTTGGTGGCCATACCCACCGCGATACCGGACGAGCCGTTGATCAGCAGGTTGGGAATGCGGGTAGGCAGTACGGTCGGTTCTTTTTCCTTGCCGTCGTAGTTGGGCTGGAAGTCGACCGTGTCCTTGTCGATATCGGCCAGCAGCTCGCTGGAAATCTTGGCCAGGCGGCACTCGGTGTAACGCATCGCGGCCGCGCCGTCGCCATCGACCGAACCGAAGTTGCCCTGGCCATCGACCAGCATGTAGCGCAGCGAGAAGTGCTGCGCCATGCGCACCAGTGTGTCGTAGATCGACGCGTCGCCGTGCGGGTGATATTTACCCATGGTGTCGCCGACCACGCGCGCGCACTTGACGTAAGCGCGGTTCCACACGTAGTTGGATTCATGCATCGAGAACAAGACCCGGCGGTGCACCGGCTTGAGGCCGTCGCGCACGTCCGGCAAGGCGCGGCCCACGATCACGCTCATGGCGTAATCGAGGTAGCTCTTGCGCATCTCTTCTTCGAGGGAAATAGGGATTGTTTCTTTTGCGAATTGATCCATTGGCGGGTCGACTGATCTTTGACTGTGAGGTTATCTTGTAAGCAATGTATGCCGCACGTACTACACTGTTGCCCTGCCCTTCAATAAGGACAGGCAAGAGTAGGATTTTAACATGCGGACAGGGGCACCAACACAATTTGCCCTCGGGCCCAGCGCCTGTGCGGGTTGGCGCACGATGCACGCTTGTAACACGATGTAATATTCATGACACATTACTCATTTATTATCGACAATCACGTTGCGACAAAACAACATATTGGTAGTGAGCAAATTGGTGCAAAGGTGCACCGCTTTCGCGCACCAGGATCTATTGTGGCAAAATGAATCAGAAGTCAATTGCTTGTTTCGCAATCGGGAGACGGGCGTGACGCCCCTGCGTGGTAAAATCCGGCCCACGTAATGCACGTCGCGCAGTTTTTCTGCGGATATCACCCCCGAAAGGAAGAAAAATATGAAGAAACTTATTTCGTTGTTGGCCATCTCGGCTGCCTTTGCTGGTTCGGCATTCGCGCAAACCGCGCCTACCGCACCACCTTACGCTCCTGTTACCCAGGACATCAAGGCTGCAACGCCGAAAAGCGCCTACGTGCAAGATGCACGCGGTGTGATCGTGCGTGATCCGTTCGGTCTGTGCTGGCGCACCGGCTACTGGACCCCGGCCGATGCCGTGCCAGGTTGCGACCTGCCACTGTGCGTTGAGCCAGAAAAACTGGAAAATGGCAAGTGCGTAGCACCGCCACCACCGCCGGCTCCAGCACCAGCTCCGGCACCAACCCCAGCGCCAACGCCGAAACCAGTTCCAGTGCCAACCGCACAAAAAGTGAGCTTCGCCGCTGACGCGTTCTTCGATTTCGACAAATCGGTCCTGAAACCAGAAGGCAAAGCCAAGCTGGACGAAGTGACCTCGAAACTGGGCGCCATCAACCTGGAAGTCATCATCGCTGTTGGTCACACCGACTCCGTTGGTTCGGACGAGTACAACCAGAAGCTGTCGGTACGCCGCGCTGAAGCAGTCAAAGCCTACATCATCTCCAAAGGCGTTGACGCAACCCGCGTGTACACCGAAGGCAAAGGCGAGAAACAGCCAGTTGCCGACAACAAGACCGCCGAAGGCCGCGCGAAAAACCGTCGCGTGGAAATCGAAGTCGTAGGCACCAGCAAGTAATATAAGGGTAACTCTCAAGCCTACTGCGCGACCCGCTATCGCCTCTCCGTTGCTCAGCGTACCTCCGTACGCTTCCGCTACTCAAGACGATATCGGGCCGCTCGCTACGGCTTTCGAGTCACCCCGCCGCACGAACCCCGCCTCGGCGGGGTTTTTTTATGCCTGCTGCTTTAGAATAGCGGGATATCTTTTCATGAAAGCCGCACCATGAACGCTGATCCGTTAGAACTGCAAAAATTTTCCGACCTGGCCCACCGCTGGTGGGACCCTACCTCCGAATTCCGTCCCCTGCACGAAATCAACCCGCTGCGCCTGGAGTGGATCAATGCCCGCGTGCCGCTGGCCGGCAAGAAGGTGATCGACATCGGTTGCGGCGGCGGCATCCTCAGCGAATCGATGGCGCGCAAGGGCGCCGACGTCACCGGCATCGACCTCGGTGAAAAAGCGCTGAAAGTGGCCGACCTGCACAGCCTGGAATCGGGCGTGCAAGTACGCTATAAACTGGTGGCCGCCGAAGACATGGCCGCGCAGGAGCCGGGCCAGTACGACGTGGTCACCTGCATGGAAATGCTCGAACACGTGCCCGATCCCGGCGCCATCGTGCGCGCTGCCGCCGCGCTGGTCAAACCGGGCGGCCACGTGTTCTTTTCCACGCTCAACCGCAACCCCAAGTCCTACCTGTTTGCCATCATCGGCGCGGAATACGTGCTGCGCATGCTGCCCAAGGGCACCCACGACTACGACAAGTTCATCACGCCGTCGGAACTGGCGCAATACGTGCGCAGCGCCGGCCTGGAAACGCGCGGCATGAAGGGCCTCGGCTACAACCCGCTCACCAAGATCTATTCGCTCAATGACGACACCAGCGTCAATTACATGATCGCCACCACCCGCCCACTCGACTGACCTCATGACCACTGCCCTGACTGCCCCGCGCGCCATTCTGTTCGACCTCGACGGCACACTGGCCGACACCGCGCCCGACCTGGCCGCCGCCGTCAACCTGCTGCGCACCACGCGCGGCCTGCAACCGTCCGACTACGAACTGCTGCGCCCCACCGCGTCGGCTGGCGCGCGCGGCATGATCGGCGTGGCCTTCGGCATGACGCCCGAGGACGATGGCTACCTGGCCCTGCGCGACGGCTTTTTCGACAACTACGAAGCCAATATCGCCGACCACAGCACCCTGTTTGCCGGCGTACCCGAACTGCTGGCCGGCATCGAAGCAGCCGGCGTGCAATGGGGCGTGGTCACCAACAAACCGAAGCGCTTTACCGACCCGCTGCTGCCACTGATCGGCCTGGACCACGCCGCCTGCTCGATCTCCGGCGACACCACGGCCCACGCCAAGCCGCACCCGGCGCCGCTGTTCGAAGCCGCAGCGCGGCTGGGACTCGATCCCCGCGATTGCTGGTACGTGGGCGACGACCTGCGCGACATCCAGGCCGGCAAGGCGGCCGGCATGCCCACCATCGCTGCCGGCTGGGGTTACTGCGGTCCGCACAAGCCGCTGGACTGGCAGGCCGACCGGGTGCTGAACGACCCGTTGGCATTGCTGACCCTGATGCGGGAAACGTTGTAACCGCCGCGCATTTGCTCGGTTCTGTAGAAAACTGTTGATTTGCAAGGAGAGCAGGGGTAGCCTCCATATTTCTGCGTAGAATTACTTATTATTTTTATGGTAATTAAGCAGCAAACCTCTTCAACCCACTTTCCGACATCATGACTCTTCCCGAGCTGGCTGCCCAAACCCTGCAGCCTCCAGCAGAGCAAATGGCAGATTACACGGCGTACATTCCTGAACGCCATACCGCCCCGCAAAGCTGGTACGCCAGCGTGGCCGATGCCAGGATTCACTGGTACGACCTGATCGCCGGCTTCCCCGAGCGCCTCGACATCCACGATCCGGTCGGCCGCTACCAGCGCCGCATGCAGTTCGAGCTCGACGCGGTGGCCTCCCGGCACCACCTGTTCTTTGCCCTCACCCGCCCGCCGGTACGCTTCGACGCTGCCGGAACCGTCCACTGGGGCTTCTTTTCGCTCAAGTTGACCCTGCCGCTGCTGGTGGGCCAGGAAAAGAAGCGCGACAGCATCTCCTTCGAACTCACGGTGCCGTTTGCCGCCACGCTGAAAAAGCCGATGGTCGTGCTCACGCCCAATTACGTCACGCTCAACTGGGGCGGCCTGGTGGAAACCTTCTCCATCCACGACATCCTGCTGGCCCATGCGCCGGACAAGGTGCCGTGCCAGGTGGTGTACGTGGGCCAGACCCACGATCCGGAAGCGCAACTGTCGCGCGCGCACCTGCCCGCGCTGCAAAAGCTGCACGCCCGGCACAAGGGAGACCTCGACACCCTGCTGCTGGTCCAGCAGCTCGACGTCAAGGTCAACTGCGCCAGCGGCGACCCGGCGGAACTGCCCCATAACGCCCACCCGCGCGCCGCCGCCGTGCTGCAAGGCGAACGCATGGACTTGCTGGAAGCGGCCCTGATCCGCTATTTTGAGGGCGCCACGCCGCTGCCGCGCAAGGAAAACGAGCGCCAGTTGCGGCGCGAACGCGTGACGGCTGTGCAAGAAGCCAACAACCTGGTGCAGTTCACCATCGATTTACAGTGGCCGGAACTGGGCGCATATGACAGAATCGGCTCCGGGCAAGTGACTGCGGCAACCCGCCACCTGCTCAGTTGTTTTGTCGCCGACGGTGAAGTAATTGTGTCCCGCATGACACCTCCTGAACCGGCCAAGGGCGCCAAAGTCTGACCCCAAGTGTGACATTTCAGGTTGCCGCACAGAAATAACGGATGGATACAATTTGCGGCAGGGTCTATACTGCCCGCTTGATCTGACACACTGGAGCATCCACATGACGAGCGATTTACCCGACCAGGTCGCCGGCGAGGACGATCAAGAGCCCTCGCTGGAAGAACTGGGACTGGTATTGCCGCCCGAGGATGCGCCCGAGCCGTTCAACGACCTGCTGACGGCGCCCGAAGCATTCGACGACCTGTTGCCCCTGCTGCCGCAACGCAGCAACGCACGGCAGACCTGGCGCGTCACCGTTTCCGACGCCAAGTACCACTGGTATGACCTGTTTGCCGGCTTCCCCGAGCGGCCCGACATCCGCGACCCCATCGGCCGCCAGCTGCGCCGAATGCAGTTCGATCTCGAGGCGACCATGGAGAAGCGGCTGATTTATTTTGTCATCAACCGCCCCATCGTGCGCTTCGATCACGAGCGCAGCGTCAGCTGGGCGTTCTTCTCGCTCAAGCTTACGGTGCCGATCCTGATCGGCAGCGAAGGCAAGCGCGGCACCGTGCAGATGGACCTGGAAATTCCGTTCGCGGCCACGTTCAAGAAGCCGATCGTCACCATGACCGACTGCTTCATCACGCTCAACTGGGGCGGCCTGGTGGAAGCGCTGTCGATTCACGAGGTGCTGCAACGCTACGACCACGGCCTGAAAATTCCCAGCAAGGTGCAATACGTGGGTCAAACCAAGGACCCGGCCGGCCGTCTGGCGCGCGCGCGCCTGTCCGCCGTGCAACGCATCCACTACAACAATAACGATCACCACGACCTGTTGCTGCTGGTGCAACGCATGCAGGTGGAAGTACTGTGCGACGATGGCGACCCGAGCGAGAAGCCGGTGAACCAGAACGCGGTGGCGGCCGACATGCTGCTCAAGGACCGGGTGGACGCCATCGAATGCGCGCTGATCCGGTATTTCGAAGGGCCGATCATGCAGGGCCGCACCAGCCGCGAAGTGGATGTGCGGCGCGAGCGGCTGCGCGAGATCGAGGCCAATAATCACCTGGACGGCGTGCGCATCGACCTGCGCATCGACGACGACAACCCGTACAACGAGTTGTACTCCATCGCCGCGCCCGCCTCGCGCGCGCACATTTTCGATTGCACCTTCAAGGACGGCGCCGCGATGACGGTGCCGCTGCCCCAAGAAACGCCGGGCAAGGCGCGCGGCTGAAACTAAACTGCGGCCAGTGCCTGCTCAAGATCGGCCAGCAGATCGTCGCTGTGCTCGATGCCGATCGACAGCCGCACCGTATCGACCGTGACGCCCGCCTTGGCCAGCTCCGCCTCGTTGAGCTGGCGGTGCGTGGTGGAGGCCGGGTGACAGGCCAGCGATTTGGCGTCGCCGATATTGACCAGCCGCGTAAACAGCTGCAACGCATCCTGGAAGCGCGCGCCTCCTTCCACCCCGCCCTCGACACCAAACGTCAGCACGCCCGACGGCCGCCCGCCCAGGTATTTGACCGCCAGCGCATGGTCACGGTGGTCTTCCAGCCCGGCGTAATTGACCCACTTGACCTTGCCATGCTGGCGCAGATACCGGGCCACCGTGCGGGTGTTTTCCGTGATGCGGTCCATGCGCAGCGCCAGCGTCTCGATGCCCTGCAGGATCAAAAAGGCATTGAACGGCGAAATCGCCGCGCCGGTATTCCTCAGCGGCACCACGCGCGCGCGGCCGATGTAAGCGGCCGGCCCCAGCGCTTCGGTATAAACCACGCCGTGGTACGACACGTCCGGCTCGTTGAGGCGGCGGAACCGCTGCTTGTGCTCGGCCCACGGAAACTTGCCAGAATCGACGATCACGCCGCCGATGGAATTGCCGTGCCCGCCCAAGTACTTGGTGAGCGAATGGACCACGATATCGGCGCCATGCTCGAACGGGCGCAGCAGGTATGGCGTGGCCACCGTGTTATCGACGATCAGCGGCACGCCGTGCTGGTGCGCCACGGCAGCGATTTTTTCGATATCGGTGATATTGCCCAGCGGGTTGCCGATCGACTCGATGAACACGGCCTTGGTGCGCTCGTCGATGAGTGCGGCGAACGACGCGGGATCGGCCGGATCGGCAAAGCGCGTGGTGATGCCGAACTGCGGCAACGTGTGGGCGAACAGGTTGTACGTGCCGCCGTACAGGGTGGAGGCCGAGACGATGTTGTCGCCGGCCTCGGCAATGGTCTGGATCGCATACGTGACCGCCGCCTGCCCCGACGCCAGTGCCAGCGCCCCCACGCCGCCCTCGAGCGCAGCCAGGCGCTGCTCGAGCACGTCCTGGGTGGGATTCATGATGCGCGTATAGATATTGCCCGGCACCTTTAAATCGAACAGGTCGGCGCCGTGCTGGGTATCGTCAAACGCGTAAGCCACGGTCTGGTAGATGGGCACGGCAACTGCACGGGTAGTGGGATCGGGACGATAGCCGCCATGCACGGCCAGGGTTTCGAGCTTCATGTCTCCTCCGTTTGAATGATGTCGCCAGCGTAGAGCGATTCGAAAGACATGCCAAAGAATGAATTCGCGCCAGGTCATGCGCGCAGCGAATATGGCAGTTGGCGTGAGCATACCGGGGCGCCGGAAGCCCGTCGTGCAAGCCCCCGGCAGCCCCGTGTATAAGCCTGACTGAATTTCAAGCTCGTAGCGGCGGAGAGGGTTGGACTGTGGTTGAGTAAATAAGTTCCGCGAGGTTCGAATTCAGGGTAGCGGCGGCTTGATATTGACCACCACTCCGCCGACGAGTTCATACGGTACCCGCACCCTGGGGCCCTCTCCGCCGAAATCCCTGGGATTGCGCGTAATGATCACTCGGCAGGAAGCTTCTGCAGTCGCGCGAATGATGCAGTCTGGAAGAGGGAACTTGGGACGATTGATGAGGCTGTTGCCACGAATAATGGTGGCACGATGCATGATGTCATTGTCGGGATGGACGACCTTGATGCCAGTATCATCCAAAAAAGCCTGAAACCGAATTTTTTCCGCTGGTGTCATCACACAGGCCGCTTCCATCCAGTTAATGGAGCTGATGATCGCATCTTCATAACGGAGCATCTCCAGCGCAGCCTCGGCATGCCCGTTGAAGTTGTCCATCAGGATGTTGCTATCGAAAAGGACTTTCACCACTCGGCCCGCATCTGTCGCTGGTATTCGACGGGATCTTTCGGTTTGCTGACATCATCTTTCCAAATACCGTGCACGCTCATGATGGCAGCCAAACGCTTGGCACGTGTTGTCTCCGCCGGTGTCAGCGACTTACTCAGTGCTGCGGCTGCCGTGCTGGCAACCAGTTGGTGCAGAACCTGGGACGCAGCCGACTGCCGGGGATCAGCGTCAAGCGCGGATGACTGAAGCTGTTCGATCTCACGTTCGTCCAATTCGGTAGCGGATTGCTCCATGATGCGACTCCTCGCAGATATCACTGCAAGCAGTGTATAACATTTGGAGCCAAAAAATATTTAAGCGGATGCTGTCACAAATCGCGCATGCCAGCCGTCTATGATCCAAGCCCACTTGTTCGCCAATACCATGACCGACGCCACCACCTTCGATACCCTGCGCCCCCGCCTGTTCGCCATCGCCTACCGCATGCTGGGCGTGCGCGCCGATGCCGAGGACGTGGTGCAGGACGCCTGGCTGCGCTGGCATGGCAGCGACCACGCGGCGATCCAGTCGCCCGAAGCCTGGCTGGTCACCACCACTACCCGGCTGGCGATCGACTACCTGCGCGGCCGGCAGGCCGAGCGCGCCACCTACATCGGCTGGTGGCTGCCCGAACCCGTCGTCGAACTCGACGAACGCACGCCGGAGAGCAGCGCCGAGATGGCCAGCGACGTCTCGATGGCGTTCCTGTGGGTGCTTGAGCGCCTGTCGCCAGAAGAGCGCGCCGCCTTCCTGATGCGCCAGGTGTTCGACCACGACTACGCCGACATCGCCACCATGCTGGGCAAGACCGAAGCCGCGTGCCGGCAGATGGTGCACCGGGCGCAGGAACGCGTGCAACAGCAACAGCCGCGCTTTGACGTACCGAAACAAACCCACCAGGCCCTGCTGGGCCGCTTCATGGTGGCCGCCAAGGCAGGCGACCGCGACGCCATGAAAGCCATGATGGCCGACGACGTGCAACTGGTGTCCGACGGCGGCGGCAAGATCCTTTCCTTCATGCGCATCCTGCGCGGCGCCGGCCGGGTGGCAGGCGTGTTCTGGTCGGTGGAACACCAGCACCCGCAGCGGGTGGATTACCGCCAGGCGCGCGTGAATGGCGAACCGGGCCTGCTGCGCTACGTGGAAGGCAAGCTCGAATCGGCGCAATCGTTCGTGATCGAGGATGGCAAGATCGCTGCAGTGCTGGTGGTGCGCAATCCCGACAAGCTGACCGCCGCGCCGCAAACTATTTTGTAGCACGCTGTCACAAACGCGGCGGCGGTCGCGTCTAAGGAGTATGAGGCGCGCAATCAGGCGCCCTCCACTCCCTCGAAAGGAAACATCATGACCCAAGCCGTCCGCATCAAGGATTTTTATCGCGCCGCCCCCACCAGCCTGCAGGCGATGATTGCGCTGTCCACCAGCGTCAAGAAAAGCGCGCTGGGCATCCGCCTGGTGGAACTGGTCAACCTGCGCATCTCGCAAATCAACGGCTGCGGCGTGTGCGTGGACATGCACTGGCGCGACCTGATCAAGCAAGGCCTGGACCCGCGCCACATCAACGCAATTGCCGGCTGGCGCGAAGCCCCGCCATCGTTCTTCAGCGACAGCGAACGCGCCGCCCTCAACTGGGCCGAAGCCGTCAATGCCCTGCCGCACAAGCAGCCGGGCGACGACGATTTCGCGCTGCTGAAAACCCATTTCGACGACAACCAGATCATCGAACTGAGCTACGGCATTGCCGTGATACGCGGTTGGAACGTGATCAACGCCAGCTTGCACAATCAGATTCCCGAAGTGCCGGCGCCGGGGTTCTAACGGGTACGACGACAATCACGCGATCAAAAAAAAACTCCCGCACGGGACGCGCCCGGGCGGGAGAAAGATCGGCCGGCGTGGAGACCGTCCCCGCTGGCCGATCCGAGTGACGACGCGATCAGAACGAGTATTGCGCCAACAGGGTGTAGCGCGGACCGCTCATGAAGACCTGGCGGGTGAAGTCGCCCGCGTGCTGCTGCATGATCTGGCGCGTGTACGAGTTGGTCAGGTTGGTGCCTTCCAGGCCCACGCGGAACTTGTCCGTGAAGTCATAGAAGATCGACGCATCCACCTGGCCGTAGCCGGCCTGGTACAGCGGCAGACCGAAGGCCTGGTCGTTGTTGGTCGTCGGGATCAGGTACTTGCCCGCTGGCGCGTCCGGATTCGTGTTCAGGCCGTTGTTGCCACGGCTGCCCCACTGGGTCACGCCCAGCAGGTAGCGCGAACGCCAGTTGTAGGCCACCCGCATCGACAGGCCGTGCTGCTCGTACATCAGCGCCAGGTTGACCGTGTGGCGCGACAGTCCCTGCAACGGGGTCTTGCCGAACGGACGTCCATCGGTATCGCAGCCGTTGATGAACAGGTTGAAGTTGGACGACGCGTCGTTGCCCGAGCACCATGCTTCGTTGACCGGATCTTTCAACTTGCGCTCGCTCGACACATAGGTCCAGCTGGCCTGGCTGCCGAGGCCGCGCAGCCAGTCGGGCACGAAGTCGTAGTACTGCTGGTGGGCCAGCTCGAAACCGCGCGCATAGCCCTTGGCGCCATTGACCGGACCGGTGACCACGAAGGTCTGCTGCTTGCCGGCCGAGTCCACCGCGTTGTAGCCGAAGTTCTTGGTGGTGACGATGTCCTTGAGGTCCTTGTTAAAGGCCGAGAACGTCAGCGAGCCGGCCTTGGCGAAGTACCACTCGGCGGTCAGGTCGATGTTGGTCGACGTGGTGGGCTTCAACAGCGGATTGCCGTCGCTGGTGCCGTTCAGGCTGGTGCCGTCGAAGCGCACGGCGGTGGTGTTTCCGGCCGCGTCCCGGGTAACCGTCTGCATGTGCTGGGCATTGAGCGTGGTCTGCACCTGGAGCTGGTTGAAGTCGGGACGGGACATCGACTTGGCCACCGCGAAGCGGAATTGCAGCTGATCGCTGGCTTTCATGCGCAGGTTCAGGCTCGGCAGCCAGTTGTCGTAGGAGTTATTCACCGACTGCTGCTGCGCGAACGAGGCGATGTCGATCAGGTTGCCCTGGCCGCTCACGGGCACGCCGCTGCCGACGCTCGGCAGCGATGGACGCGTGAACGACACGTAGCCGCTGCCGGCGCCTTTGGTTTTCACGTAGCGGATGCCGACATTGCCGTCAACCGGGTACTTCAGGTTATCCCAGCCGAAGCGCAGCTGAGTGTACGCGGCGCGGGTCTTCTCGGTCTGCGTGTTGGTGGCGGCAGGGTCGTTGAAGGTTGCCGGCTTCCACGGATCGCAGGTCGAACCTTTTTCGGCGCACAGCACGTCGTGGTAGGCGTGGATCTTGGCCCACTGGTCGGGGAAGCCGCGCACCGTCGCCTCGTCCGCGAACAGCATCGGCGGAATGTTGTATTTGCCGCCGAAGAAATTGTCCATCGTCTGCAGCGACGAGCCGCCGGCGAACCGTGGATCGCTCAGGCGCGCCACGCCGTTGATCTGCCAGCCTTCCATCCACGGGAAGGTGATTGCCGACCAGTTGTAGTATTTCTGCGCCTTGTGGTTTTCGCCTTCGCGGTTCGCCATGCGCACGCCGAAGCGGATGTCGCGCAGCACTGGATCGTCGAACGCGAACTTGACGTCCGATTTCCACGCCTTCTGGTTGGCCGACGCGTGGTCCAGCGCTTCCTGGGTGTAGGCCCAGTAGTAGTTTTTCGGGTCGGCCATGTAAGCGTCCGAGCCAAGGCCAATCTGCGGCACCTTGCCGGTCGTGTTCATGGTCTGACTCGGCAGGATGAAGCCGGTCGAGACGTCGGCGTCAAAGCCCTCGGTGGTGGACCGCACATGCTGGAAGTCGTTGGTCCAGGTGAAGTCGGGCGTGATGCGCCACTGGACGTTGAGCGAAATGTCGCGCGTGGAGGATTCACGCGTATTGATGCGCTGCGAGCTGTTAAACGGCGAACCGCCGTAGGTCGGGTTCGAGATCGTGCCGCTCTGGAAGGCGCCATTCTTGTCGAATACGGAGTCCGCGCTGGCGACTTGCTGGTACCACTTGTCCTCGGACGAGGCCACGACGTGCTCGTCGAGGTCTTCCTTGTAGCGGGTTTTGAAATAGGTCAGCCCGGCAGTTAAGTCCTTGTTCGGTTTCCACTGCAGCGCCGCATAGTCGCCGCGGCGGGTGCGGTCGAAGTCCTGCGAACGATAGCCCATGCCCAGCGGTATCCATTGCGTCTTGGAGCGGTCGTACAGGGCCGGATTGGTGGAGTTTACGTGCGGGAAATACGGATCGACGCTGACGCCATCGGAACGGCTGGGGCTTTTCGCCTTGGCGAAATCGACCAGGGCGCCGACTTCACCGAATGGCGTGGTCCAGCGGTTCGACAGCAAGATGGTGCTGGTCGGCGAAGGTTTGCCCTCGCGCAGCGTCGAATACGATTCCGAAAAGCCGACAGTGCCCTTGAAGCCCTTGTAGTCGAACGGCATGGCGGTCCGCAGATTGACCAGGCCGGCAATCGCACCCTCGACCTGCTCGGCCGATGGATTCTTGTACACATCGACGCCCGACATCAGTTCCGGCGCCACGTCGGAGAAACCAAGCGAGCGGCCGCCACCGGCGGAAAACGCGTCGCGGCCGTTGATTTCCGACCGCACGTAAGTCAGCCCGCGCACCGACACGCCGGAACCCTCGACCGACTGGCGGTTCGGATCACCCGCCATGTTACGGTCGATGGTAACGCCGGCAATACGCTGCAGCACCTCGGTGACCGAACGGTCCGGCAGTTTGCCGATGTCTTCGGCAACGATCGAATCGACGACTTCGTCGGAATCCTGTTTAAGTTTTTGCGCCGATTGCAGCGCGGCGCGCTGACCGCTAACGACCACCACCGCACCGGCGGCTGGTTCGTTGGCAGGCTGGGGCTGGGTTTGGGCCATGGCCGTGCCGGCAGACAGCAAAGCGATATTTGCGACCGCGAGCGCGATCGTGGTTTTCTTGAAATTGTCCAAGGGGGTCTCCTTCTGGTGTTTTTATAGTTACACCCGAAGATATTGCACATAACACAACTCTCGACGGGATGATATACGCTAACATCTATTTTTCGCCGAACAAATAGTTGTCGAGTGGGATATATGTGTTTAACTAGGTTCACTAAACAAACCGAGATTTGAAAGCCTTTCATTGGTGAATAGAGTCGTATATATTCTTTTATAATCAATGACTTACGAAAAATAATAGGTTTGACTCCATTGTGGCTGGCAAACAACGCAGTTGTTGGTGGCGGCGTGTTTCGTGAGCAGTCTCACTGAACGCTTCGTTGACTGTCGGTGTCGCTGGCTAGATCCGTTGGCTTCTTTGCAAAGCGCCTAAGACTATGCTCAAAAACAAGGCACAGAAGGCTCTCAAGCAAGCGACATGGAGCTGGACACCGGATAGGAGCGTTGATCCGGACGAAGTCTGCACGCAAGAACGATGGTGTCCCACGATGTGGACAAATTCAGTATCCACGCGGGCTTCCAGCCAGTCACGGCCCGGAATGCACTTGCTGCCCTCCGCATTCGCATTGCACAATCACTGAACACTCACATTTATCGGCCCGGTCGAATCATTGGACATCGGTACCCTTTTCAAGCACATGAAAATGGTTCCAGCAAGAAGGAAAGCGACGCAGACAACGCTGCCTTCCGGGCCCTGCGCCCCCCCGTTGAGCCACTCGGGCCCGAGCGGCTTGAGGGCGACCAGCAGTGGAGGAATATCCATGTCGAAGCCGGTCACAGGCAAGCCAAACCCAACGGCCAGCAACCAATTCCAACCAGTATGCCAACCCATCACACCAAGAAGGCTACGCGTTCGCCATACCCAGGCACAACAAAAGACAGCGTACAAGACCATACTGACGGTGGTCAGCCAATGCTGTCCGCGATTAAAGTGTGCCAGCGCAAACACGGCCGAACTGAATGCGACGGCCAGCAATAGATTCCATTTCTTGGCCAGCAGCGACAGCAACCAACCACGGAAAAAGATCTCCTCGGTGCTGGCCTGCAAGGCAAAGCACAGTAGCAACACGACCATGAATGCCAGCGCGCCGGGCGTATGCCAGCCACCAGCGAGCACAGTCGACGGATCAGACGGCGCGCGCCCCAGCCCTCCCGCCAGCCAGATCATGGCCACTATGCCGGCGATGCTGGCCATGCCGATCACATGCCCTTGCAGGAAGCAACGAAGCTTGGCGGCGCCGGTCAAGCCGATGGCGGCGAGGCTGCGGCCTTCGACCCGCTGGACCCATAGCAACAAGATCAGCAACAACGATCCGGACGAAATCAGCAGGAATAGCGCAAATCCCCACCAGTCCACGGGCAAGCCTTTGGCATCGAGTCGAACCAAGCGCCGCAACACCGGATCCGTTGCCATGTCGCTGACAATGATGAAGATCAGGGCAAGCACGGGTGCGCACACGCCCCATGGCAACCACCCGGATGCCGTCTCCGTAGAAAAGATTTCTTGTGATTTCACTGTTCCTCCATTCAGGGCCGCACTGCGGCATAAAGAATGGCCAGATGTTAAGCATTGCCAGGTACGACGGATAGAACGATCGTGCAATCAGCTCATTTGCCGCAGGCAATGATCCAGTGCCCGGGTGTCATGCCGAACGCGCTACGGAACTGGCGGGTCAGGTGGCTTTGGTCGGCGAAACGGCAGTGAAAGGCCACGTCGGCGATGGTTTCTCCTGCACCAAGAAGCTGGCGCGCCCGTTCCAGGCGCCGCATCGTGAGATAGCGGTAGGGGCTGGTGCCAAAGGCCGTACGAAAGTCGCGTGACAATTTCCAGCGATCACGATGCGCAATGCGCTCCAAAGTTGCCAGATCAACCGATTCGTCCCAGTGTGCATGCAAGTACTCCCGCGCGAGCTCCGCCGCGCGGTAGTCGGCATTGGGCAAGCGGCGCGAGCCGCCGCCTAGCCAATCCAGGGTGACCGCCAGCTCGTACAGGGCATCACTATACTCAAGCGCGTCGAGCGGCCGGTCACAATCTTTCAATAGAGACATCGCCGCGTGCAACAAACGGCTGTCAGTTGACACCCCACCCTCAAGGAACGGCAGCGCCTTACCGCCCAGCATGCTTTGAAGGGTATATGGTTCGAGATACAAGGCCCTGTAACGGAAACCCTCCACCGTTCCAGCATGGCCGTCGTGCAGTTCATCCGGATGGATGACCACCACGCCGCCGGGCAAAGAATGGCGTTCGCTGCCACGATAATGGAAACTCTGCACCCCATCTACAGTCAGGGCGATCGCATAATTGTCGTGGCGGTGCGGAAGGTAGCCCTCGCCGGCGATAAAGGCCTCCATGCGCACGGGCTCGCCTTGTGCGCGTTTGCTCCAGTTGACGATCCTTGCTTCTCGCATCCGCTCTCCAAAACTGGCGTTCGGTCGTAGTATTTACCCGCAAACGATAGCAGAAGTGCGCCAAACAGGACAGTCGCGGTGAGTCCGCGCCGCATAAATTTCCACCCATGCGAGTAGGGCCATGCGAGTTCCGCCAAGGCCAGCTCCTGGCCGGTTTCCGCTGCATCAGTAATTGAACACTAGCGGCAAGGCAGGACGGAAATCATGCCGCAGACCGGAAAAGCCATGGTCGAACGTGATTTCCATGAGATGGTGCTTATCTTTCACAATGCTAATGCTTCCGGCATCCACCGCCGCTTGAGCTGCATCCGACCACTTTTTTTCCATGGGAGTCGTGATGGCTATAGAGGTAATTTCGAGAACACCAGCAGTGTGTTCAAGCGGTTGGCGGCGGTCGCTAGGTGCAGCATCGGGAGCTTTACCATTCTCGAGCCAGAACCACATCGGTTCCGACAAAGATACCTCGTTACCGATTCCAATAGACATACCCGCAGGCATGTACTCTGGCGTGTAATCCCACGTAGGGAATGGAATACCCAATCCCTTTACTGTGGGTCTGAAACACACCCCAAAGGGCGACACTGAACTGTCGGTCAGTCTTTCGTAAAGCATCGTTGGCCGAGTAGTTTCACTTTGAACTTCCGACTCATCAGACACCCACAGGAGCTCGATAAACGCGTTGTGAAAAAAGAATCGTCGATTTTCTGTTCCTTGGCCAGGGTGCTTGTTTCCGCCGCCCTCCGTGAGGCCGAATGCACGTAGCAAATCGGCCTCCGGTGCATCGCGTGTTGCTCGCAAAAATATGTGGTCTATTTTCATGAAAACTCACGCTTCACTTTGAATCTCATACCTGCTGTGTCAGTCTTCAATGAGCGGTTCTGGCCGTTCTCGGAAATACTAAAGGCGTAACTCTAGCACGACATCTTCAGGCTGAAACGCCACCGGTGAGAGGCGAACATTTTCCCGACATGGTTTGAGATGTATCAGGCTGGGTCCGCATGGCAGAACCAGACGCAGCCGACGACGTAAAGCCTAATGAGGCACGGCTGGGATATCTCAAACCGGGTACCCCCGGATACCCCCGGAAAAGTCCCCCGTACCCCATTGGCTACCACCGGACGCTTTTAAACCAAGCCGGACTGGCCCCCATGGAGAAAAACCCGCACGGGGCGGGTTTTTTAGGTCTTGCTGAGCCTGCTTGAAACGTAAGCGTCTTCCCACCGCCGTCTACCTTTAAAAGTCCACATACCTCAAAGTAGTTCCCGTCACTTTTTTGATGGGAATCACTTTGGATACAGATAAAACGGCAGGCAACCGCAAAGGCCGCCCCAACTATCCGGCTGACTTCAAACGGCGCCTCGCCATCGAGGCTTGCGTACCTGGTATCTCGGTGTCGAAACTGGCGCAGCAGCACAACATCAACGCCAACATGCTGTTCAAGTGGCGCCGTGAATTGCGGGTCGGTTTGTTCGAGCCGATCGCGCCGGCGCTGCTACCCGTGCTGATTAAGCCTGCTAGGGCACGGCTGCCGTCACCACGCACAGCTGAGCCAAGCAACATGATCGAAATCATCATTGGCGATGCCGTTGTGCGTCTGCATGCCGGCATCGACGCAGCGCTGCTCCAGCTCGTCTTGCAAAGCCTGCGGCCATGATTGGCTTGCCGGCGGGTACGCGCATCTGGATCGCAGCCGGTGTGACCGACATGCGCTCTGGTTTCAACGGTCTGGCGGCCAGGGTGCAAACTGCCCTGGACGAAGACCCGTTCAGTGGCCATGTGTTCGTGTTCCGTGGCCGGCGCGGCGACATGATCAAAGTGCTGTGGTGGAGCGGCGATGGGCTGTGTTTGCTGGCCAAGCGGCTTGAACGCGGCCGCTTCGTGTGGCCTCAGGCTATCAACGGTACGGTATCGCTATCCCAGGCACAACTGTCGATGCTGCTCGAAGGCATCGACTGGCGGCGCCCCGAGCGCACCTGGCAACCATCATCGGCCTTGTAAACGTCGGCGCCCTCGCGTAAACTCGGTCCATGCTCAACCTCGCCGACCTGCCCAACGATATCGATGCCCTGAAAGCATTGCTGCTCGCACAGCAGCAAGTCGTTGCCGGCTTGACGGAGCAGCTCAACACGCGCGCCGTCGAGATCGAGCATCTCAAGCTGCAGATCGCCAAATTGCGGCGCATGCAGTTCGGCCGCAAGTCGGAAAAGCTCGACCACCAGATCGAGCAACTGGAATTGCAGCTGGAAGACCTGCAGGCTGACGAGGGCGAAGCGGCGCGCGAGATGCCGGCGGCCGATCAGGCGCCGCGCAAGAAATCGGTGCGCCGTCCCTTGCCAGAACACTTGCCGCGAGACGAAAAAATGTACCCGCCGCCAAGCGAAGCTTGCCCTGCCTGCGGCGCAGGCTTGCATCCCTTGGGCGAGGACGTTGCCGAACAACTCGAATGGATACCAGGCAGCTTCCGCGTGATCCGCCATGTGCGTCCAAAACTGGCCTGCAAGTGTTGCGACACCATCGTGCAGGCACCGGCACCAAGCCGGCCGATTGCACGCGGCATCGCCGGGCCGGGCTTGCTGGCGCATGTGCTGGTGGCCAAGTTTGCCGACCACATCCCTCTGTACCGGCAGTCGGTGATCTATGCCCGCGAAGGGGTTGAACTGGAACGAGCGCTGCTGGCAAACTGGGTTGGTGCCGCCAGCGCCTTGTTGCGCCCGCTGGTGGACGCGATCCGGCGCCATGTGCTCGCTGGCACCAAGCTGCACGCCGACGATACCCCCATTCCAGTGCTGGCGCCGGGCAATGGCAAGACCAAAACAGCACGGCTGTGGACGTACGTGCGCGACGATAGCGCCGCCGGCGACACCACGCCAGCAGCGGTCTGGTTCGCCTACACGCCGGACCGCAAAGGGATCCATCCGCAAACTCACCTGGCCAACTTCAAGGGCGTGCTGCAGGCCGATGCGTATGCCGGTTTCAATGCACTCTACGTCGATGGCACCATCCAGGAAGCGGCGTGCTGGGCGCATGCGCGCCGCAAGTTCCACGATCTGCATGCCGTCAGACCATCGGCCATTACGACCGAGGCCCTGCGCCGGATCGCCGAGCTGTATGTGATCGAGGCCGAGCTACGCGGCAAACCGCCGCATGAACGACAGCAGGTGCGCGAGCAACGATCACGACCATTGCTCGACGACTTCGGCAGCTGGCTACGTGCCACGCTTGAAAAGCTGTCGCGCAAGTCGGACACGGCGGCGGCGATCCAGTACGCACTCAACCTGTGGCCGGCGCTGCTGCGCTACTGCGACAACGGCATCATCGAGATCGACAACTCGGCCGCCGAGCGCGCGCTGCGTGGCGTCGCCATCGGCCGGCGCAACTACCTGTTCGCTGGTGCCGACAGCGGTGGCGAGCGCGCTGCCGCCGTCTACTCGCTGATCGGCACGGCCAAGCTCAACGGTGTCGCCCCCGAGGCCTGGCTGCGCCATCTGCTGGCCAATATCGCCGATCATCCGGTCAACCGGGTCGATGACTTCCTGCCTTGGAACTGCGCCGCGCAGCTCCCTTCGGCTTAAACAACACGCCGCTTCCCAGCGGTGTGATGCCATCATCTTCTAATTCATTACCGGGATCAAGGCGGCGCTGGCTTGACGCTTACCTTGAAACGAATAAGTGGTGGAGACGGCGTCAATTGAACTCATCTTACAGATTCCTTTAGAATCAATGAGTTAAGCCATTTTCCCGGGTGCGTGTTTTTCAAGTTACCCTGAAAAATACCCAGAAGATGCGGAAGTGATTATTAGCATTCAAAACGCCACCGTCTAGCATTGCACGCACACCACGTTTTAGCATTCAGAGTCTTGCAAACAGAATTAATACTGGACTCTGGCTTTATTTTTTTAATGTGCGGAATTTCTGTTGCGACCGGCCGCTTCCGCCCCAAAGCCGCCGTTCGATAAAGTTGAAACGGAGTTGTAGTTTGACGCTCAGCGAAATTTTGCAAGCTCTCGCGATAATTGCGCATTAGCACTGATTGCTCCACAATTGTACTGAATCGAAACCGCTCTCTTTAAGCGCCACGACTGCTTGTTCGGCGTATTCGACTGTCAGTGCAGTGAAATAGGATGCTCCATTTTCTTGCACGTTGTCTATCACCGTTTTTGCTTGTGAGAGACCCATTTCAGATTTCTCTTTTACCGACTGAATAGCGCGTACTCTATTGGCCCCAGGATTTAATGAGAAAATCTTCACCTTTTCGGTTAGCTGTCCCAGTGGATCGCTACAGGCTTCAAATGCTTTAACGTAATGGCATACTGGAAATGCTGAGCCTGTTTCGAAAACTCTGCCATCTTCACGGTTCACAAAAACCGGACCATTCCCTCCAAGCATGGCGCGAACATCACCAGTGTCGATAAATTTTTTACTCTGATAGAAAAATACGAAACATCGTGAATATTCGCGCGTTGCACCTTCAACAATGACACAATCAGAGTTCAACGCCAATACGCTGTTCTCAAATATTTCTCTCGCTTGATTTAGATTCACGGTACCTCGCTGCTCATCAATAATCCTCAATCAGAAGTTTTTTCAGCCGAAGGTCCGGTCATGGAAGAACACGGCCCCACTACGAGGCCGCAAATGTTTGTCGCATAGCCTCGATATCGTAATTTAATAACAAGTCGCCGTACCGATTATAAAGTGCTGATAGTGCAGACTTGTCTTTTCCTATGACGTCCATTCCCCTATCGTCATACGGATGAACGACCAAGCTCTTGTTTAGATTGAGCAGATAGACTCGGCAACGCGGTTTGGGACGTATTGAACCTAAGTCAGTAGTAATGGCGCACCAAATCAGATTTTGTAGTTTGCTTACTGGAACCTCAAAGGCGCAGCATAACAAACGCAAATCTTCACCATCCTCTTCATCTTGGCCCTCCGCGTCAAACCAAACCTCTCTAACCTTGGGAATCGGAATTCCTGCAACCTTAAGCTCGCTAAGCATCGTTCGCAAAGCGAAACGGGATGCGGGAAGCCACGCTTCTAGGTGAACAAGTATTTGTTCTTCGCCAGAAAAAATATCATCGCAAACGATAGCAGCTTTACATAGCGCAGATAGTGCTTGGTCTAGTGGACTCCCACCCTCTGACAATTCGAAACGTAAGCCTCCTGGGAAATTGTAGAACAAAGCATGTCTGTATATACCGCCAGCAATCCCCTGAATTTTTGTTTTAAAGTTCATGTTTTTTCAATCGCCCACTATCGCCGAAATATGCAAGTTTGCTCCGACCGCTTTTGGCCGATTGTCGTCAATCGACTTCCGGCCGGAATGTCCAATGTTTCGCTTCAATCCTAAGCGTGTCGCCAGATTGGAGCTCTATTTCAAATTTCCCAGTCATTTGCTCCGAAGAACTATTGATGGAGGACGACGGTCCCCAACTCTCACGTCTTGGAAGTTCGATGCTGGTAAATCCTTCAAATACGAGCATATGAGGCGCCAAGCCAACTGGCAGTAAGCGAATATCGCATCGGGCAGCCGCCCAGCTAACGGAGATGGCAGAAAGCGTAGCGTCGTGTATTGATAAGGTACTAAAAGACATCGCCGTTTCCCAAAAATTTCAAATGTCCGTATATGGACTCCTCCTCGTTTGCAAACATTCCGTCTTTGGCTTTTAGGTACGACTGCTCACGTATATTCGGTCTCTAACTGCTTTGCCCGTCGTCGGGCAAGGACCATAATGGGCTATTCGCGCGCCGGCTCCCTATCGCTTCTACGGGCTTAAAGGCCACAGACATTCTCGGGTTCTGCCAGCGCCGGTTCGACCTGTTGGCCATCATCGGCATGTTTCGCAATCGTGGTTGGATACTCCTTTTTACGTACTAACTGCTTACTGCTTAGGCCGCGACCAGGCCAGGCTGGTAGTCGATGCCCTTGGTTATCATCGCCCACGCGATACGCGCCGTCTTGTTGGCCAGCGCGACCGCCGCGATGTTGTGATGCCGCGTCTCAGCGATGTGCGTCACCCAGCGACTCATCCGATCATTCTTGCTCGCCGCTGTTCGTAACACTGAACGGGCCCCGTGAATCAACAACGTCCGCAACTGAGCGTCGCCGCGTTTCGTAATGCCCAGCAATCGCTCCTTGCCGCCTGAGCTGTTTTGTCGTGGCGTCAGTCCCAGCGACGCTGCCATCTGCCTGCCACTGCTGAACTGCTTCGCGTCGCCGACATTGGCCACAATCGCGGTAGCGATGATCGGGCCGACGCCGCGCAGTTGCTGCAACCGGGTGGCGACCGGATCGGTCGATGCCGCGATTTCTATTTCCTGATCCAGTTCCTTTACTCGCAGTTCCAGGTTCAGCAGATCGAGCCACAAACCGCGCAGCAAGCGTCGGAAACGTTGTGTCAATCCGTTCTCCAGATCTTCCAGCCATAGCGGAATGGCTGCTCGCAGTTGAATCATTTCCCTTGGCGCTACCAAACCATACTCACTGCACAGCCCACGGATCTGGTTGCCCTTGGCGGAGCGCTGACTCACCAGCTCCGCTCTGATCCGGTGTATCGCCTGCAGATCCTGCTGTTCGACCGATTTGACCGCCACGAATCGCATACTCGGTCGGCTCATTGCCTCGCAAATCGCCTCGGCATCATTGGCGTCGCTCTTGTTGCTCTTCACGTACGGCTTGACGAACTGCGGCGCGATGAGCTTTACCGTGAAGCCGCGTTGCTGCAATTGCCGGGCCCAATGATGCGCGCCGCCGCAAGCTTCCATACCAATCTCGCAGCCAGGTTCTATTTTCTCCAGCAATGCCGGCAGCCATTCTGCACGACTTAGCTTCTTGCGCCATACAACCTTTTCGCTACGATCAACCCGGTGCACTTGAAAGACACTCTTGGCGAGATCAACGCCGACGCGGATCATCTTCATGGTGGACTCCTTCTTTCAACTGGTTGTGTCGAAACTCCAGTTTAGGCGCTCAGACGCCGACAGGTGAGGAGGAGTCCATCCCATTGCTTTTGGCCGTTCTCAGCCGGTCGTTCCAGCATAGCATGTTGCCGTTGCGAAAACATCATGATCTGCCCCGATGCGACGTTGTCGCCCCAAAGGGGACGGTCGCGCTTCGCAGTAA
Source organism: Duganella sp. FT27W (assembly GCF_009295655.1). NCBI lineage: Bacteria > Pseudomonadati > Pseudomonadota > Betaproteobacteria > Burkholderiales > Oxalobacteraceae > Duganella > Duganella sp. FT27W. The sequence goes on along the minus strand of NZ_WHIV01000005.1, from coordinate 632,781 downwards.
TGATGCTCGATGCAATGCGGACAAGTTGTAGCTACATCCGACTATAGCGGCGAAATCTCTATCACGCTTGTCCTTGTGCGGTCAGATGCCCCAAGCTCATCCTGAAAAAGAAACACATAGAACGTTTTAGTTCTGGAGTCGTAAATAAGTTGTGAATGCAGTCGGCAGTTTTTTGGTTGAGTCACCGGCTTCATATCAAAGGTGATAAGCATTGCAATTGAGTGTTCCTTTTTTTCTTTTTCTCCCAACTCGATTGATTTGCCCAGTGTACGGTCAATAAAAGCAGTAAACGAAGACATGTCCAGCCTTTCATGCCCGTGAACGGATACTCCATTTACGGTTGTGCCGCCGAATTGAGAATCGAACAGCCGAAAAATATTTAGTGCAGCCTCCCTGGCACCAGAAAAATCGGTTCCTTCGTATTTGAACACTTGTATGAATTTGACCTTGTCGCCGTCAAATACAAACGACACGTTCTCCTTTTTCCCGTCAAGCGTTGCATCAAACGTTTCAAGACCGCCCGTAGCCTTCACTGGGACATATGGCCCATACTCCGATTGCGCAATTATCTGCGCTCGAGTCATACCGAGGTTCCAAGGCCCCAATTTGTATTCACTTACTGTTTGTGCGTGACACAAGCTTGATGCTATTAGTAAAAACGCGAAAGAGATGAGTTTTTGCATACTGGTCAACATACAATAGATTATTTAGAAACGAAGCTAGCAAAAATTGTTTTGAAAAAGTGCAATGTGGAATCGAACACGACGGTTACGTGAGGGGCGGCTACTGGCCGGACTCGGCCGGCGGCACCAACATATCATGTCGCCACGCGAACATCTTGGCTCTCCCCAATACGCCGTTGTCGCCTTTAGCGGAAGTGCCAGAACCTCTAACAGCATTTAGCCTGCGTTATGGACAAGCTATTTATTCCGTGATTGCCCCTCTTGCCGGCGTATGATTGAATGAATTTTTTCAGCGACGTCATCTTCTTGGAAGCCTTCGATTATGTGCGTGCCAGTATCCTGGCCGATACCTGTATCTTTTCGTTTTTTGAATATGATGTACTTCGCTGATACCATCATTCCAACGCCGCAATCTCCACGTCCCATACCAGTTGCAAGCGTTAGTTCTTTAGTTTGCGGCCCGCCTTTGAGGATCTTACTAACCTGGAAGCGCCCTTCTATCCAAGGCCATTTATGAAGGTCAGTTTTGGGCATAACTTTCGCTTCAAGAAGAGTTACGGTAAAAATCTGTTCCGCCTTTTCAACTTGCTGGTCGAGCGGGACTAAAGGGAAGCTACATGCCGATGCGTTTACAGCGTTCAGCGCAAGTGCCAGAAAGGAAAAAAAGGAATTCCTCATATTTTTTTTTGTTGATGTGAACGCACTAGGTCTGCTCCTGGCCGTAAGCCGCCTCTCGCTGCTTTTCACATTTTGAGTCCGCATAGTTCCAGCAGCCAGCATTGTCCGCGTATCTGTCAATTGCGATCTCACGCCACGTCGATGCCTAACAGCAGAAATGCCTAGCACCGCTCCGCTCAAGAGAATATAACGATTTCTATTCATACTGGGCGCCCCCAATTTGTCTGCTGATGCCTGCAAACAGCCACGATATCAGATTTTCCACGCGGAAAAATCACAGATTCTCACAAATGCTTCGAACGATCTTGGTGGGCGCATGCTGCGGATCGACGCGAATGTCCAGCGCGGCCGTACAAACATGCTGCTGGCCGAGCAACCAAGTTATGGGGGCAAATACGAATCGCTGGAAGGTTTCCAAAATGCCAGCCGATGGTCGTGACAATTCAGTCTTGGCCAAAACCTGCCCAAAGCGTGCTCAAACCGTGCTCAAATCGATCAGGCTACCGGACTCTTTCGTGAATTAATCGGTGCGAAGAGCCGGGCAGGATAGGTGATGTAGGCCTACACGCAAGCGTGTATTCCTCCATCACAACTCCTTATTCGCACTTCGTGCTCAACGGAATACTGCTCTGCTAGGCCAGGTGGCTACCGCCACCGATGCAATACCTTTCTCTTACGCCAAGAGGATGTGCTCGGGTAGCCACCGACCTGAAGTACATGTGTTCCCTGCTGGCGCGGGCAACCCGACGATGAACGCGGCCATCGCCGCGCCGAGCATTGCTCTGCAAGGGCGCACCATGTCGCGTGCGTCGTCGGCCAGGAACGTCTTTGCTAGCGGCGGAAATCCCGTAGTTGCCCCTGGGGGCAAGCAGGCATAGCCGGACTGTCGCCGACCATGGAGGTCACGCCATCACCGGTGTCCTCGGTGTAGCGCCGGTGCCTTGACCCCGTCCGCATCACCAACGGCCTTGGACCACTCAGCAGGGGTTCGGAGGGAGGGAACGTCCGAGCCTGTCGATGTCACCCCTGTTGCATTGCAAAAAAAGGAATCAAAAAAATCCGGTAATAATAAGAATAATATTATTCCTATGATTACTATTACCACGCGGAGCGATTGGCGCTGTAGAGTCAGCTCGCCGCACACAGACGATATGGTCGGCGGAGCGATCTTGGCGGTGCGCGTCACGGTCACCGACATGACCTCTCGTGTCAAGGATGGTCGGCGCCACATCGGCACCAAGCTCGGCGATAGGGGAAATTTAGCCGCTAAAAAAACTCGAGCAATCTTTCAGCGGCTAAAGCCCGGGACACCAGCGCCCTGCACGCTTTGATCTAATCGGCATTTGCTTCGCTTTTCGATAGGCACGCTGCGCAGGCAGGCTCATACTTCAAGCATTCGTTTCGACATACCGATCGCGCGGCAACCGCGCTCTGCTTGGGAGACAATGATGAGCAACCGAACTTTGCAATCCATAACGGCGCTGCGGCCGGGACTGGCGCCGCCGGTGGTCGAGGACAAGCAGGCAGCACCACGGCGCCCAGTTCTCATCGCAGCCAGGATTTCCGGCGTAGCAGCGCCTGCCGCAGAACGGCGAGCACTTACCCGCCAGGGCGGCTTACTGCTGGTGCGTATGCCCGAGGTAAAGGCAATCTGCGGTCTGTCGCGCAGCAGCATTTACCACCTGATCCAGCAAGGCCACTTTCCGGCGCCGGTCGCCATCGGCGGGCGGGCGCGGGCGTGGATAAAGCACGAGGTCGAAGGCTGGGTGGCGCAGCGGATACGCGCCAGTCGTCCGCAGGCGTAACTGCGCGATACAGGCGGTGCTATGGCTGATCTTGCTTTTCGAACTGTACGATGCTTACAGCCGAGCGCTTGGCGGGTCGTTGCCCGCTTTCAAACTGTCGAGGTAGTCGGACCATTGCTGCATCATCTTTCTGCGCTCGGGCAGGTGCGCAGTGCGGTTGTAGGCGCGTCCGTTGGGGTCTTTTACCGCGTGCGCCAGTTGATGCTCGATCAGGTCCGGTCGGGCGCCCAGCACTTCGTCAAGGATGGTGCGCGCCATGGCGCGGAAGCCGTGGCCGCTCATCTCGTCTTTCTCGATTCCCATCCGGCGCATCGCCGCCAGAATTGCGTTGTCGCTCATCGGGCGATCGTTTGTTCTGGCGCTGGGGAAAACATAGGTGCTTTCACCGGTCCGTGCATGCACCTCCCTCAGGATCGCCATCGCTTGCGTGGACAGCGGCACGACGTGCTGGGTTTTCGTCTTTGTCACAAGGAACCGCCACTCCGCCGCATCCAGGTCGATATCGGCCCACTTGGCCTTGCGTAGTTCACCGGGCCGCACGAACACGAGCGGCGCCAGGCGCAGTGCGCAGGAGACGATCATGGAGCCTTCGTAACGGTCGAACGTTTTGAGCAGCGCGCCGACCTTGGCCGGGTCGGTGACGGCGGAAAAATGTTCGCCTCTCACCGGTGCCAAAGCGCCGCGCAAATCGCCCGTAGGATCGCGCTGGACTCGTCCGGTGGCCACGGCATAGCGGAACACCTGTCCGCAATTGGCAAGCGCCCTTTGGGCCGTTTCAAGCGCGCCGCGGTGCTCGATGCGGCGGACGGCAGACAGCAGGTCGGGCGCGGTAATGTCCGACATCGACTTGCTCCCGATCCAGGGGAAGATGTCGCGCTCCAGGCGACTCAGGATCCGCCCACCATGGTTCTCGGCCCAGGTCGGCGAGAACTTGGCGTGCCATTCGCGCGCCACCACCTCAAAGCTGTCGGCCGCATGCTCCGGCTTGGCGGCTTTCTGCGCCTGGCGCTGCGCACTCGGATCAATCGCTTGCGCCACCAGCTTACGCGCCTGGTCACGCCTTTCCCTGGCGTCCTTCAATCCAATATCAGGGTAAGTCCCCAAGGACAATAATTTTTCTTTCCCATCAAAACGGTACCGGAAGCGCCACCACTTGCCGCCCTGCGGCGTCACCAGCAGATGAAGTCCGCGCTCATCGGGCAACTTGTAGGGCTTGGTTTCAGGCCTGGCGGTTTTGATTTTCGTCTCGGTAAGGGCCATGTCGTATCTCCGCGTGGGATAGCTTAGATACAGGCTTTAGACGAATAGTTCAGAGAGCGGCTTGATCGCTCTCATGCTCAGGCCGCGTGATTCCTGCCGGGATTGCTGCGGAACCGGAGCTTCAGGATGCGGGTAACTGGGGTGCGGGTAACTCAAAACGCGTACCCTCAGTTACCCGTAAATCGCCCCCAGTTACCCACTGGCTGCCACCGGACGCCTTTAAACCAAGCCGGACTGGCCCCCATAGAGAAAAACCCGCACGGGGCGGGTTTTTTAGGTCTTGCTGAGCCTGCTTGAAACGAATAAGTGGTGGAGACGGCGGGAATCGAACCCGCGTCCGCAAGCACTCCACAGACAGTTCTACATACTTAGCACTATCATTTAATTTAACCAGTACAACACGGACGTGCACGTTTTGGACTAGCGATTCACCTTAGATTTAGCGCTCTTTGAAGTGACCCCTCCGAGCGCGAGTCCCTGTAAATGACTCCACAGCTTTTAACGGCCCACCCCAGGGACGAGGTGTTGTGGAGCTAACAGCAATTAAGCTGCCAGTGCGTACGAGTTATCGTTTGCAGTTAAGTTTTTTCAGGTTGTATTTACGAGGTAGCCCGCCCTCGGTATGCCCTGCTCTGCTTTGCAACCCACGTCGAAACCAGGTCGTCCCCACAGACTTGTGATTCTACTCCACTTTGGCGACGAACGCACTCACGACACGTCCTCCACGTCAAACGCCCGTCACAATCGGCCGCTATGATGGCTTCAGTTCTCACATGGAACGACTCATTAGCGCCCCCACGGGACGCTTCTACCGGCGCCGGCGGTCGGGAAATATACCGGCACCATCTTCCAGCAGGATCAGGTTCACGGCCTGATTCAGCTCTGCAAGGATCAAGACTGCGCAGTTGGCTGTTGCAATGCAACACAAACCGATCAACTTCTATGACAAAAGTGTCAAATTCGCGCTGATTGTTGATTGATTGGTGATTGCCTGCATTAGAATCAACGGTGACGCGACTCTCTTGATCGATTTTCCATATATGCAACTCCCCGACGTCATCGACGCATCCCGCCCGAAAAAACGTGGCAGGCCACTCAAGGGAGCAGGCGGGGGATTGCGCACCGAACTGATCGAGAAATCGGCCGAGTTGTTCCGCACCAAGGGTTACGAGAACACCACCGTGCGCGATATCGCGGCGGCGGCTGGTGTGCAGGCGGGTAGCTGGTTTTATCACTTCAAGTCCAAGCAGGACATCCTGGCCGCCATCATGGAACACGGCCTGCAACAGGCGCTGGCCGAGGTCGAGCGGATCGGCAACCAGCCGCTGCCGCCGTGCCAGATCCTGTCGCAGCTGGTCGAGGCGCACCTGCACACCCTGCTCGCGCCCGATCATCACTATATTGCCGTGCTGCTGTACGAATGGCGTTCGCTCAATGAGCCGTCGCGTTCGCGGGTGGTGGCGCTCAAGGACCGCTATGAGGCGGTTTGGGATCGCGCCATCGGTGCGCTGCACAATTCCGGCGACTGGGTGGCGCCGTCCCAGTTCGACCGCTTGCTGATCTTCGGTGCGCTCAACTGGACTGTGCAATGGTACAAGCCCGATGCGGGCGCCGATGTACCGGAGCTGGCGCGCCAGGCGCTGCGCTTCATCCTGCGCACGCCTCCAGCACCCGACGCACAGACGTAAAAGCTTGGTTTGAGGCACAATGGGATCCTCTCCACCAGGGAAGGACATCCATGATTTACGAAGTCGCCGAGCTCTATATCAAGCCCGAATCGCACACCGCCTTCCAGGCCGGCGTGGCCGAGGCAGTGCCGCTGTTCCGCGGCGCCAAGGGTTGCCTGTCGATGCGCCTCGATCGCGATATCGAAACGCCCGATACGTACCACCTGGTCATCGGCTGGGAAACACTTGAGAACCACACGGTTGATTTTCGCGGCAGCACGGATTTCCAGGCCTGGCGTACGCTGGTGGGCGACCACTTTGCCCGTGCGCCCAAGGTGGAGCATTTCGCAACCGTGGTGGACGGCTTCTAAGCCCCATCACCCAACAACCATACGGAGGCCTTCATGACACGCACCATCCACCGCAACTTTACGGAAGTCACGGACGCCGAAAGCGCGCGCACCGCCTTGCTGTCCAAGGGTTTTCCACCGGCCAGCGTCACGCTCACCAGGCACAAGCCGCTGCCGCAGAACGGCGCCACCAGCACCGTCAGCCACCTGCTCGACAACCTGACCCCGGGCGGGCCGGATGCCGCCGAACACGCGCGCGAACGCTCCGGCGCCATGCTCACCATCGACATCTACGATGACGACCAGGTGGAACAGGCTGACGCCATTCTTTCCAGCTTCGGCGCCCGCGCAGCCTGAAAACCGTGCACGGCAGGGGATGCGGCGCAGCTTGCGGCCGCCTCCCTGCTGCGGCAGGTTCTCAGCCGAACTACACCGCAGGATGGTGAAACACCTGCCGCAAGTAAGCGAGGAAGGTCTCGTCCTTGCACACGGTCTTGCCCGGCGAGTCGGACAGCTTGGCCACCGATTGGCCATTGCAAGCGACGAGCTTCATGACGATATTGAGCGGCGCCAGGCCGACGTCGTTGGTCAGGTGCGTGCCGATGCCGAAGCCCGCCATGATGCGGTCGGCAAAGTGGCGATACAGCGAGATCGCCTTTTCCAGGTTCAAGCCGTCCGAAAACACCAGGCGCTTGGTCTTGGCGTCGATGCGCAGCGCGGCGTAGTGGGCCAGCGCCTTTTCGCCCCACACCACCGGGTCGCCGGAATCGTGGCGCAGCCCGTCGAACAGCTTGGCAAAGTACAGGTCGAAGTCGTCCAGGAACGCATCCATCCCCACCACGTCGGTCAGCGCGATCCCTAAATCGCCCCGGTATTCCTGCACCCACGCTTCGAGCGACGCCTTCTGAAAATCGCGCAGCCGCACGCCGAAGGCCTGGAACGATTGCATGTACTCGTGCGCCATGGTGCCGATCGGTACCAGGCCGAACTTCATCGCCTGATAAACGTTGGACGTGCCCTTGAAGTATTCGGGCACTTCGCGCGACAGGCGCTGCACCACCTCGTCGTGCCAAGCGCCGGAAAAGCGGCGGCGCACGCCGAAGTCGGAAAACTCGAACGGATTCAAACGCTGCGGCTCGGTCAAGCCGAATTCTTTTAATAATGCGATCTTGGCGCCCAGGCGCTGGCGGCCTTCGGCCAGCGCTGCCTGCTGGTCGAAGCGGCGGAAGTACAGCTCGTTGACGATGTACAGCACGTAAATCTCGAAGCCCATCACGTGCACTTGTGGACCGGCGGCGTGGATCACCAGCGTATTGGTGGCGGCGTCGGCGCGGACATCGATGAACTTGCGCTGGAAGCGGAACACGGTCAAGAAGTCGACGAAGTCGCTCTTGATGTAACGCAGCGCGCGCAGGTAGTCGAGTTCCTCGTCGCGGAAACTCATCGAACACAGGTGGTCGAGCTCGCGCTCGATTTCTTCGATCAGCTCGGTCAGCGGATAGGCGGTCTGGTTACGGCAGACAAACTCGTACTCGGTGTGGGCGTTGGGATGGCCGTGCAGCAGGGCCTGCCACATGGTGAATTTGTATAAATCTGTCTCCAGCAGGCTGCGGACGATGGGCTGCTTCATTGGGTCTCCAAATTGCTTATGTCCATGATCTTACGCGATCATGGGCGATAGCGTGATTCACCCGTCAGAGCCTGGCCTTGTACGCGGCCAGGGCAGCGAGCAAGTACCGCTGCACATCGCCTTGGCGCTTGAGACGGGCCAGCCCGGCAGCCAGTGGCGGCGCCAGCGCCGCGCGCGACGCGTTCAGATAGGCGTGGCCAGTGGTGGCCAGGACCACGCCAGCCTGCCGCATGGTGCTGGTGGCATGGCGCTGAGCGGGATTGAGAAAATACAGGTAATCGCCGACCGCCTCCTCCACGTCGAAGTACAGGTCGGTGCGGCCCAGCAGCAATTTCTTCACTCCCTGGGCGATGGTGGGTATGGCCGACACCTGCGTGGCCGGCAGCTCACGCAGCAGCATGCGCTCGAGTTCGACGATGCCGAGCCGGTACTCGCAGCGCACGCCGCCGGCGCGCAGCGCCTGCCAGGTGTCGAAGCGCAGGCCCGGGCGGGTAGCGTAGGCGGCAAAGCGCACGGCGTTATTGGGTTCCGGCACCCGCACCAGGGTCGGGTACAGCAACTGGTAATCGAAAGTTCTGCCCAGTTCGCCATCGACCTCGCCCAGCAGCACCAGGGCGGTTGCGCGCTTGGGCGGCACCTCGACAAAGGCAAAGCCCAGCCCCAGCTCCGTCGTGAGCTGGGTGTACACCCGGATCAGCCATTGGGTACGCGGATTGTCCAGCGGGCGCGAGAACACGAAGCGCAGCACATCCGGCGCCGCCGGGACCGCCGGCGCGACCGCTAAAGAAGCCGACGCAGCCGAGGCGGCCAGCAGCTGGCGCCGGGTGATCATCAGGGATCAGGCGTTGGCCAGCAACTCGGGCAGCACGTCGCCCGACTGCATCAGCCGCACGCCGCGCGCGGCTATCGCTTGCAGGAAGGCCTGGTACTGGGTGTCGAAGCCGTACACCGGGCTGATGCAGTCGGTGACCAGCACCAGCTTCGACGCCGCTGCGCCAAAATGGTCGGCAATGTGCTCGACCGTGGCTTTCACGCAGTGGCTGCCAGCCTCGCCTGCGACGTAAATGGTGTCGGCGGCGGCCAGGGTATCGACGAAGGCGGTGTTGAACTGGGTGGCGGGATCGTCGTCGTACGGTACTTCTGCCATCACGGCGGAATAGTGCTCGGTCCACGGATTGGCGCCCTTGGCCAGCTTGGCGACCAAGCCGAGCGCATGGTCTTCCCAGTTGTTGTAGGCAGCGCGCACGTCGTCGTGGACATTCTGGCCCCAGCTGCCGATTTCGCAATGCACGGGCCAGACCATCAGCTTGTAGCGCCCGGCCGCTTCCAGGCGATCAAGATAGTTCAGTGCGCGCTCCAGGTTGGCCGGATCGCACGGCAGGTACTGGCCGGCGCGCACCTGGGCGGCGATGATTTCGGTGAAGGGTGCAACCGCCCGGCCATCGCTGCCGGTCCAGAAGGTGGGATGGGCGATGTCGAAGCGGTGGTGCGAGTCGAGCGTGATGCTGATGGCGGAGATGCCGTCGCGGCCGTGGTTGATCAGCGTGGCCAGGCGCTGCATGTCGGCGTGGGCGCCGGGTACCGGCAGCGCCGGTGCGCGTGCTGCGCCGGTAACGGGGTGGATCGGCAAGTAAGCGGGCGGCAGATCGCAAAAATCGTTTTGCGGGTCGATGATCAACAGGTGCAGGTGGCGTTTCATGCAGGGCTCCGTAACTGGTAACCTCTATGATAGCCCGGACCGGCGCCAAGCCGTGTAGCGCGCCGATGATGCGCGGGCCAGCGCGCTGCCGAAGCGCCAGGCAGCGGCAACAATGAAGCTCGGTCGAGCGCGAACCACGCAGCGCCGTCGAGCAGCAAAGACGACGTCCCGTCAGGCGAAAACGACGAAGCCCGGTCAACAGAAAACGACGAAGCCCCGTCCAGCGGGGCTTGCGTCGATAAAGCAGTGCTACAGATTAGCCGGCGATAGCGTCGATCTGGCTGCGGGCTTTGGCAGTCGCATCGGCCACTGCTGCTTCGCCCATGGCCACGCCTTCGGCCAGGATGAACGTCACGTCGGTCATGCCGAGGAAGCCCAGCGCGGCGCGCAGGTAGGTGGTGACGTGATCGTAACCGGCGGCAGGACCGGCGCTGTACACGCCGCCGCTGGCGACCACGACATACACTTTTTTACCGGTGACCAGCCCTTCCGGGCCGTTGGCGCCGTACTGGAACGTGCGGCCGGCGCGGGCCACGTGGTCGATCCAGGCTTTCAGGCTCGAGCCCACCGAGAAGTTGTACATCGGGGTGCCGATGACGATGGTGTCGGCAGCGAGCAGCTCATCGACCAAGGCGTCCGAGGTCTTGATGGCGTAGGCCTGGTCGGCATTGCGCTGCTCGGCCGGGGTGAAGAAGGCGCCGATCAGCGATTCGGTGAGGTGTGGCAGCGGGTTCTGGGCCACGTCGCGGCGCGCCACGGTGGCAGCTGGATTGGCGGCCTGCAACTTGGCAACGAGTTCGCCGCCCAGCTGGCGCGACAGGGAACCGGTTTGACGAGCGCTGCTATCGATATGAAGAATGGTTGCCATGATGGGCTCCTGGTAAGTGGTCAGTTGCATCCATCATAGAACGGGTTTAGTATCGAGGAAACACGCTAAATTTAAATGATATCTATCGATATTGTAGATATAAGGACTTGCACCATGCGCGACCCCGGCCTCCCCTCCCTCGACCAACTCCGCGTGTTCATTGCCGTCATCGACCACGGCGGCTTTGCCCACGCGGCCCGGGCGCTGCACCGCACCCAGTCGGTGATCAGCTACACCATCGCCAACCTGGAAGAACAACTGAATATCGAGCTGCTCGACCGCAGCAAGCGCAAGCCTGTGCTGACCGAGGCCGGCAAGGCGCTGCTGGCGGACGCCCGCGCCGTGTCGCTCAAGGTCGATGGCATGCGGGCGCGGGCCAAGGCGCTGTCGTCGGGGCTGGAAGCGGAAGTGTCGCTGGTGGTCGATGTGATGTTTTCGACCTGCAAACTGGTGCGCATCCTGCACGCCTTCCAGAAGGAGTTCCCCACCGTCTCAATGCGGCTGCGCACCGAGGCGTTGGGCGCGGTCACTCAACTGGTGATGGAAAACACCTGCAAGATCGGCGTCAGCGGCTGGATGCCGGGCACGCCGGACACCATCGAGCGCCAGAGCTGCGGTTATGTGACCATGGTGCCGGTCGCCTCGCCCGACCATCCGCTGGCGCAGATCAAGGGCAAGATCCCGAGCGCAGTGCTGCGCGAGCACACCCAGCTGGTGCTTACCGACCGCAGCACGTTGACCAAGGGACAGGACTTCGGCGTGATGGCGCTGCGCGACTGGCGCCTGGGCGACCTCAGCTCCAAGCATGCGCTGCTGCGCAGCGGCATCGGCTGGGGCAATATGCCAGTGGAGTTCGTGCAATGGGACCTGGACGCGGGTCGCCTGGTGCAGCTCGACGTCAGCGAGGGCAGCTCGTTCAGCTTCCCGCTGTACGTGATACGCCGGGGCGACGAAGAGCCGGGCCCGGCCACGCGGTGGTTGATGCAGCAGTTCCTCGACCTCGAATATGCGGGCCACGATATCGACCTGGCAGCGCACGCGATGCCGCACCACGCGCAGGAGGCGCCACCGCATTTTTACCGGCTGGGCAGCGACGCGCAGCCAGGCGGACATGGCCCACGGCCGCCGATGGCGGACACGCCGCCCGGCATCGCTGCGCCTGCGCCTATCGCACTCCGGCAGCGCTGAGCTTCTGGCGCAGCCGCGAGATTTCTTCGGTCAGGTCTACCACCAGCGCCGCAACGTCGTCGTTGGCTTCGAAATCGCGCTCGATCTGCCACAGGCGCCGTGCGCGCACCAGGTCGGCGCTGGTGAAGCGCCACACTGCATGATCGTCGGGCGCCGTTTCGAGCAGCACGCCGGTGCGCACGCGTTGCACCACCCAGCCCGGCTCCACTGCGCACGCGTGCGCCAGTTCTTCCAGGGTCAGGGCCACTTCGTCAATCACCACCGCCGTGACGATGGTTTCATTGCTTGTTGCCATGTTCATCCTCCTGCGCGCGGATTGAACGCCATGTCGCGCGCCATCTGCTGATACAGTTCTTTCGCCTTATCGGTCGTGGCCGGCGGCAGCGCCACTTCGAGCAGCAGGTACAGGTCGCCTGCCTCCTTGCCCGGAATGCCGCGTCCGCGCAGGCGCAGCTTGCGGCCCGTTTGCGAGCCGGCCGGCACCGTCACATTGACCTTGCCCGATGGCGTGGTCACCTCGATCTCGCCACCGAGGGCCATTTCCCACGGCGCCACCGGCACGGTCTGATACACATCGCGGCCATCGATGCGATAGCGGGCATTGGCGCTGAACTGGATTTCCAGGTACAGGTCGCCCGGCCCCGCTTCGCCGTTCTGGCCCTGTCCGGTCAGGCGCAATTGCTGGCCGGCCGTCACGCCTTTCGGAATATTGACGCTGAGCGTGCGCTCGCGCGTGTGGATTCGGTCGTGCTCGTCGCGTTCGGCCACCATCAGGCTGATCTTGCGGGTGGCGCCGGTGTAGGAGTCGGTCAGGTCGATGGTGATGCTGGCGTGGGTGTCGTCGCCCTTTTGCGGCTGGTAGGCCTGGCGCCGGCGTCCGCCACCGTTACCGAAGTTGGCGAACAGGTCCGAGAAAAAGTCGTTGGGATCGGCGCCGCCGCCGAAGCCCCCTGCCCCCGGACGCCCGCCGCCACCGCCCCAGCCCGGCGGCGGACGAAACTCCTGACCGGCACGGAATTGCTGGCCGCGCCCGAGGTCGTCATAGGCCGCGCGCTTTTCGGCGTCGCCGAGCACGCCGTAGGCTTCGTTGAGTTCCTGGGTTTTCTTTTGCGCATCCGCTTCCTTGCTGACGTCCGGGTGGTACTTGCGGACCAGCTTGCGGTAAGCCTTCTTGATCTCGTCCTCGGAGGCCGTCTTGGCCACGCCGAGGGTCTGGTAATAATCCTTGTATTCCACCTTGTTGCTCCTGTATGGGCTGTCCACCGTCCTGTCAAAACAGTCTAGCGCAGATTAAAGCTTTAATGAGTTCGTGATCCAAATGATAATCCGCAAGTTGGTGTGTCTCACAGTAAAATCAAGGGTTTCTCCCATCAGGTCAGGTTTTCATGCCGCACACGTTCACCGTTCGTAATATTCGCGCCGAAGTTTCCTCGCTGTGGCAGCTGGCCTGGCCCATGCTGATCGGCCAACTGGCGACGGTGGGCATGGGCGTGGCGGACGTGGCCATGACGGGCCACACCAGCGCCGACGAGCTGGCGGCCGTCTCCCTGGGGGCGTCGATCTGGTCGATCATCCTGGTCACCGTGAGCGGCACCATGATGGCGATTAACAGCATCGTCGCGCACGATATCGGCGCCGGCCAGCTGGCGCGGGTGCCGCACGCGGTGCGCCAGTCGTTGTGGAAGTCGCTGGGCGTGGGCGTGATCGCCATGGCGCTGGCCAACCTGGCCACGCTGCTGTTCGACCATTTGTACCTGACCCCGCACGTCCAGCACCAGGCCGAGCTGTTCGTCCACATCATCAGCCTGGGCCTGCCGCCGTTTGCGGCATACCGCGCGCTGTACGGCTACAGCACCAGCATCAACGAAACGCGGCCGGTGATGGTGATCGCCATCCTGGGCCTGTGCGTGAACGTGTTCGTCAACTGGCTGCTGGTGTTCGGCAACTGGGGCATGCCGCAGTTGGGCGGGGTTGGCTGCGCCGTGTCCACCGCGCTGTGCATGTGGCTGATGCTCGCTGCCATGCTGCTGTGGATACGCCGCGCGCCGGCCTACCGCGCCACCTATCCGTTCACCCACTGGGAAGGCCCGCACTGGCCCGAAATCGCTTCGATGCTGCGCCTGGGCGTGCCGATCGGCATCAGCTATTTTGCCGAGGTCAGCGCATTTGGCGCGGTGAGCCTGCTGGTGGCGCGCTATGGCGTGATACCGATTTCGGCGCACCAGATCGCGCTCAATTTTACGTCGCTGGTGTTCATGGTGCCGCTCAGCTTTGGCATCGCCCTGATCACGCGCGTGGGCCAGGCCATGGGCGAAGGCGAGCCGGCGCGGGCGCGGTTCATTTCGTGGGTGGGCGTGTGGATGTCGCTGGCGTTCGGTGTGGTGTCGGCGATTTTTATCGTGCTGTTCCGCTACCAGATCGCCCGGGCCTACACGTCGGACCCGGCGGTGCAGGACTTGTGCGCGCACCTGCTGCTGTTTGCAGCGCTGTTCCAGCTGTCCGATTCCACGCAGGTGGCGGCATCGTGCGCGATACGCGGCTACAAGGTTTCGCGCCAGCCGATGGTGATCCAGGTGACGGCGTTCTGGGGCTTCGCGCTGCCGATCGGCTGCTGGCTGGGGCTGGCGCCGCAATGGCTGCCGTTTGCGCCGGCGCAGCCGATGGCGGCGTCCGGTTTCTGGATCGGTCTGGTAGTGGGACTGACGGTGGCGGCAGTGCTGCTGAGCTGGGCCCTGCAACGGCTGTCGCTGGCGCGCCTGAAGGTGGCACAGGCCTGATCCCCACGCTGGTGCGGTTCGAAAAATCCGCACCAAACTATAAACGGTATTGACCGTTTTATTCAGAACACTGCTACCTCGCCACGATTGGTACAGTCTGGTATCGTCACGGATTGCCCAATTTCCGAGACATTCTTCAATGCGCTTTATTCTCGCACCAATCACGCTTTGCGCCATGCTGGCCGGCGGCCACGCCACCGCCGAGAAACTTACCCTGGACCGCATCCACTCCGATCCGTCGCTCAGCGGCCCCGGCGTGCGCAACCTGAAAGTGTCGCCCGATGGCGCCCGCGTCACCTTCCTCAAGGGCCGCGACGACAACCAGTTCCAGCTCGACCTGTGGGAATACAACCTGAAGAACAAATCGACGCACCGCCTGGTCGACTCGAAAACCCTGGTGCCGGAAGAAAACCTGTCCGACGCCGAAAAAGCGCGCCGCGAACGCGCCCGCACCGCAGCCCTCAAGGGCATCCTCAACTACAGCTGGTCGCCGGACGGCAAGCAGCTGCTGGTGCCGATCGCCGGCAACCTGTACCTGATTGACGCCGCCAAGCCCGACGCCGCCCGCCTGGTCGCCAAGGGCAATGTGCTCGATCCGAAAATCTCGCCGAAAGGCCGCTACCTGTCGTTCGTGCGCGACCAGAACCTGTTCGTGATCGACCTGAGCAATAACCAGGAGCGCCAGTTGACCACCGACGGCGCCGGCACCATCCACAACGGCGAAGCCGAGTTCGTGGCGCAGGAAGAAATGCACCAGACCACCGGCTACTACTGGGCGCCGGACGATTCCGCCATCGCCTTCAAGCGCTACGACGAAGCGCAAGTGCCGGTCGTGCGCCGCTTTGAAATTTACGCCGACCGCACCGACGTGATCGACCAGCGCTACCCTGCCGCCGGCGATCCGAACGCCACCGTGCAATTGAAAATCGTCTCGCCGAACGGCGGCGAAATCCGCAACGTCGATCTGGGCGCCGACCAGGACATCTACCTGGTGCGCGCCGACTGGAGCAGCGACAGCAAAGCCCTGCTGTTCCAGCGCCAGAGCCGCGACCAGAAAAAACTCGAACTGATCTCGGTCGATGCCGCCACGCTGGCACAGCGCACCCTGATCACCGAAACCTCGCAAACCTGGGTCAACATCTTCGAAGACCTGCGCTTTTTGGCCAAGGGTAAAGGTTTTGTGTGGTCGTCGGAACGCACCGGTCGCAAGCACCTGTACCTGTACGACATGAACGGCAAGCTGCTGCACCCGATTTCGAGCGGCGAATGGGGCGTCGAGCGGCTGCTGGCCGTCGATGAAAAAACCGGCCGCGTGTTCGTGCAATCGAACCGCGACGCCGTGATCGACAGCCAGACCTACGCGCTCAAGCTCGACGGCTCCACTGCCGACAAGCCTACCCGCATCACCCAGGGCGACGGCTGGCACGATTCCAACTTCGCCGGCAATGGCGAAGTGTTCGTCGATACCTATTCCGATCCGAACACGCCGCCGCAGGTCAGCATCCGCCGTCCCGACGGCACCATGATCAGCTGGCTCGAGCACAATGAACTGAACGCCAGCCACCCGTATGCGAAGTATCTCGACGCGCACCTGCGCCCCGAATACGGCACCATCAAGTCGAAAGACGGCCAGACCATGTACTACTCGATCACCAAGCCCTCTGGCTTCGATCCGGCCAAGAAATACCCGGTGTACCTGTCCACCTACGGCGGTCCCGGTGCGCAGCACGTTTCGCGCAAGTGGGGCAACCTGTTTGACCAGTACATGGCGCAGCAGGGCTTCGTGGTGTGGCGCCTCGACAACCGTGGTTCGAGCCGCCGCGAACGCGCCTTTACCGACCCGATCTACCTCGACATGGGCCGCGCGGAAGTGGAAGACCAGCTGACCGGCATCGAGTGGCTGAGCCAGCAGAGCTTCATCGATCCGAAACGCATCGGCGTATTCGGCTGGAGCTACGGCGGCTTCATGACCTTGCGCCTGCTGTCGCAGGGTTCGGACAAGATCGCCATGGGCGTATCGGTAGCGCCGGTCACCGACTGGTCGCTGTACGACACCCACTACACCGAGCGTTTCATGAGCACGCCAAAGCTGAACGTGGCAGGTTATAAATCGGGCAGCGTGTTCTCGCACGTCGATGGGTTGAAATCGAAACTGTTGCTGGTGCACGGCATGGCCGACGACAACGTGCTGTTCACCAACACCACGCGCATGATCGACGCGCTGGTGGCGCGCAACGTGCAGTTCGACCTGATGACCTACCCTGGCGCCAAGCATGGCATCTCGGGCAAGGTGCCGCAGCGTCACGTGTACGGCATGATCGAAGCGTTCTTCAAGAAGAACCTGATGCCGGAAGCAACGAAATAAAGCTGAATAAACCAGCTGAACGACAAAAGGGCCGCAAATGCGGCCCTTGTTTTACCTGCACCCTAAGCGATGCTTAGTTGCGGTTACCCTTGAGGGTGTCGTCGATGGCTTCCTTGGCGTCGCCAACATTTTTCTGCAGCTTGCCTTCGGCTTGCTTGTTCAGGCCCTTGGCCTGCTGTTCGGACGAACCGACCACTTTACCGGCGCCTTCCTGGATTTTGCCGCCGATTTCCTTCGCCTTACCTTTGACTTGATCTTCGTTCATGATGCACTCCTTGGGTCAATGTTGAAGCTACGGGACACACAACGCTGTGTGCATGGGTTCTACTGTAGTCCGGTCGCGGCTGAGCTTCTGTGCGGTCGCCCACCCAAATGTAAAACGGCGGGCAGCAGAAAAGATACGGTCGGGCATCAAAAGGCTTCTTTCCGATGACGAATCGCTATATAGTTAACCTATAGCAACGTGCCCACAACCAGGAACAACCAGGAGATACCCGATGAAACTTGACGCACTGTTCCAGAATCCGACCGCGTTGCCTACCGCCCCGAAAGTTGTTGAAGAACTCATCAGCAGCTTCGACAAGGCCAGCGTCTCCACCGAAGAGATCGCCAAGAAACTGTCGACGGACCCGGTGCTGAGCGCCAAGCTGCTGCGTCTGGCCAACTCGGCCTACTACCACGTCTCGCGCAGCATCGGCACCGTGGAAGATGCGGTGCTGATGCTCGGTTTCGTCACGGTGCGCACGCTGGTCATCAGCTCCGGCCTGGTCAGCGGCTTCAAGACCGTGCCCGGCCTCGACCTTAAGCAATTCTGGCGCTACAGCTTGCACACCGCCGTGTCGGCCAAGTGGATCGCCAAGAAGACCAAGGAAAACACCGATCTCGCCTTCACCATCGGCATGATGCACGCCATCGGCCAGCTGGTGATCCATTCGGCCATGCCGGAAAAGGCGATGGCCCTCGATAAAGTGGCCGGTCCGATGGACTCGCGCCGCCTGGACGCCGAAGTGGCCTCGTTCGGCTACACCTTTGCCGACGTCGGCGCCGAACTGGCGCGCCGCTGGAAGTTCCCGGAAGCGTTTGCTGAAACCATCGTGGCCTTCCCCGAGCCGCACAAGGATGGCGAACTCAATCGCCTGGCAGCGGTCGTCTCGCTGGCCGCCTGGCGCGCACGCGTGGAGCAAGCTGGCTTGACCGCCGAAGAAATCGCCGCCTGCTACCCGACCGAATTGGCCGAAGAACTGGGCCTGGACGACGACGCCCTGATCGACGACATGCCGCCGCCGGACGAACTGTCGGCCGGCCTGGAAGAACTCGTGAAATAAGCGACAACATTTCATGCGAAAAGCTGCCTGATTTCTGTCCGGCAGCTTTTTTTTCATCTTTTTTCAAATTATTTTGATTTTGCCCTCAAGTTCCCGTTTAAGTGGACGTTAATCAAGACATGCGGTAATCCGCCTTGATGTCGCAACTTTCCAGGTGAACTGATGAACACTTCCGAAGTCCTCGCTATGTACGAAAACATTGCCGGCCTGAGCACCCAAATGGCTGCCGCTGCGCGCATGGGGGACTGGGACGGCGTCGGCAAACTGGAAACCCAATGCACCAGCGCAGCCCGCGCCACGGCCACCGGCGTCCCCGCCCTCGACGGCGCACCGCGCCTGCGCAAGATCGACCTGCTCAAACAAATCCTGGCCAACGACCGCGAAATTCGCGACCTGGCCGATCCGTGGATGAACACCGTCCCCGGCATGGCGCGCCAGTAAAATGGCCCGCCCAGCAAAAAGCGCCTCGTGAGGCGCTTTTTTCGTTTGGGCTCGCTGCTTTAGACCATCAGCCTGCCAACGCCACCCGCAACGACAACGCAATCCCCTGCGCGGCCTTGGTGATTTCGTCGAGCGACGGGAAGCTCGGGGCGATACGGATGTGGCGATCTTTGGGATCGTTACCGTACGGGAAAGCAGCGCCGGCTGGCGTCAGGGTAATGCCCGCTTCCTTGGCCAGCGCAACCGTGCGTTTGGCGGCGCCGTCCGGCGTGACCAGGTCGATGAAATAGCCGCCTTGCGGACGGGTCCAGCTCACGCCCGGCACATTGCCCAGGTATTGTTCGAATTGCGCCAGCACGGCGTCGAACTTGGGTTTCAGCAGTGCGGCGTGCTGCTCCATCAGCGCTTCCACGGTTGGCAAGTCTTTCAGCAGGCGCACGTGGCGCAGCTGGTTGATCTTGTCCGGGCCGATGCTGCGGATGCCCGAATGTTTGGTCCACCAGGCAATATTGGCCGGCGACGACGCCAGCGCGGCAATACCCGAACCGGCCCAGGTCACCTTCGATGACGACGCGAACACGAAAGCGCGGTCCGGGTGGCCGGCAGCGGCGCACGCTTCGAGAATATTCAACACTTCCAGCTTTTCAGCACCCAGATGGTGGAAGCGATAGGCGTCGTCCCACATCAGGATGAAGTCGGAGGCGGCGGTTTTCATCGCGGCCAGGCGCTGCACCACGGCGTCGGAATACACCACGCCACCCGGGTTGCTGTACTTCGGCACGCACCACATGCCCTTGATGCTGGCATCCTCGGCCACCAGTTTTTCCACCAGGTCCATGTCCGGGCCGTCATCGTTCATCGGCACGTTGATCATCTTGATGCCACGCGTTTCGCAGATGGCGAAGTGGCGGTCGTAGCCCGGTACCGGGCACAGGAAAGTCACCGGCTCGCGTACCCAGGGCGCATTGCCCGGCGTGCCGTTCAGGAGCGCGTACATGATCACGTCATGCATCAGCGACAGGCTGGCGCTGCTATCGACCACCACTTGCGCGGCCGGCACATCGAGCAGTTCGCCGAACAGTGAGCGCGCCTCCGGCAAGCCCACGGTGCCGCCGTAGTTGCGACCGTCGGTGCCGTCGGCGGCCTTGTAACCGTCCACGGCGTTCAACAAGGCGTTCGACAGGTCGAGCTGTTCCGGCGATGGTTTGCCACGGGACATATCGAGTTTCAGACCGAGCTGTTTGAACGCTCGGTACTGTTGTTGGTCCTGCGATGGGAGGTCGGCTGCAGTCATGGGGCTCTTTCAAAATGGGAAGACGAAGCTTGGAAGCGTCGATAACTATACCCCAGTTCGTCAGAGCCTTGACAGAGATTCAAGTAATATACTTATGCGAAAAATGCTGGCATCAGGGCTGCACGGCCGGTTCCGGGACCGCTGATTTGGGCGTCGGCACTTCGCGGAAATCGTCGCCCGCCGCATCGGCCGGGCCCTGTTTCTTGCGGAAGCCTTGCCAGATCTTCAGCGGCGCGCCCGACTTCTTGCGGCGCAGGTAGAACAGCGCACCAGCGCCAGCCAGCAAGGCAAGGCCCACGCCACCGGCAATCAGCGGCAGCTTGCTCGACTGTTCCTCGGGCGGCTTTTCCTTTTTGTACTTCAGCTTGGGCAGCACGCGGCGTTGCTGCACCGGCGCTGGTGGCGGGGCGGCGGCTTCGGCGGCAGTTGCTTCTGCGGTAGTTGATTCAGCGGTAGCTGCTTTGGCGGTGGCGGCTTCGGTCTTCGGCGCCTCAGTCGGCGCGGAATGCTTCTCGGCGACCGGCGTGCCTGGCGTCGCGGCTTGCTTTGCTCCGCCCTGTGCGTCTGGAGTCGCTGCTTCGTCCGATGAGTCTGGTGCCGCAGCACGCTTTGCCGCGCCTGGCGTCGCGGGCTGCTTCGCGGCCACCGGCACGTCTGCCGTGGCGGCCCGGGCATCGCTCATGCCGGAGGCAATGGTCAAGGGCTTGGTGGCGGCAGCCGGCGCGGCGGGCTTGGCGCCAGGTGCCGCCGGGGTGGCCTGTTTTGCCACCTGCGCCGCAGCGGCCGCACCGGTGGACCCGGCCAGCGCGCTTTGCAATTGCTTCACTTTGCCTTCCAGTTCCACCAGCTTGGTGGACAGCGCCTGGCTCTGCAGGTCAAGTGCCCGGCACTCTTTGGCGCTGGCGCCGGTCGGCGCGCAAGCTGCTGGCGCCGCCATTTTTTTCACACCGGCCGGCAATGGCAGGGGCGGCATCGGCAACAACGCCTGCGCCACTTGCGGCGGTGGTGCAGCGGTGGCGGTGATGGCCAGCTGACTGGCGCCTGGTCCGGCGACAACGGTCTCCGGCTTGACGCCATGCCTGGTGTCGGATTTTGACGCCAGTCCCGCCGCTGGCTTGCCTGCCGACTTGTGGGGGCCAGCCCCGGCAGGTGCTTCGGCCAGCTCAGGCGCTCCAATCACGGCAGGCTTGCCTGGCGGTTGAGGAGTACCAGCCCCGGCACGCTTGTCAGTCAGCTTAGGATCGCCCGCCCCGGCTGGCTTGTCAGCCGGCTTCGTCGCGCCATTCCCGACCGGCCTGCCGGCCACTTGGGGGAGCGGCGTCTCGGCAGCGACGGAGCGCGGCTTGTCAGCCACCGCGGCCGCACTGGATACCGGCGTCCCTGCCGCCCTGGGTGCAGGTTTTTCGGCTGTCTTGGCCGGCGCAATCACGCGCGAACCAAGCGCTTCGGAAATCCGTTCAGGAATATCGCGCACCGGCACCAGCGACGGTGGCCGGGCCTGCGCGGCCGCAGCCTTCAAGCCGCCCGGCCCGCCCACTTCCGATTCGTGGATCGACGGCATCGGCGCCGGGCGCGTGCGATCGCGTACCAGGCGGGCGGCAGCGGCCGGTGCGGCGCTGTCGGCCACCTTTGCCGGCTCGGCGGCGGCAACTACGGCAGGCACCGACACCGCTGGCGCTACCCGGACCGGTGGCGGCGCCGGATTGGGATCGGGCTGCAACCAGACCGTGGCCAGGCGGATATCGCGCCGCCCGCCCGCCGTCAACTCCACGTACACGTGCACGTAATCGGCATTGACCGCACCAGCGGTGGAAATGTGCAGGACATCCTTGCCGTCGCGCCGCACCACCGCCATCTTGACCGACGCCAGCGCCGGATTCATGGTGATGTTGGCGCCGCGATAGACGTCCAGCTGCGCCAGCCGGGCTTGCACCGGACCGCCATCGCCAGGCAGCAGTTCGACATCGGCCGACAGCGGCTGGCCGATATAGGATCGCGCGGCGACGTCGCCCAGCTCGGCAGCGTGCAGCATGGGCGCCTGAGCGACCAGCGCCAGCACGGCCAACAGGCGAAGCAAATTGTGAGTGAAGAAGCGTTGCATAATCGGTAGGCCGCCAGGCGACATCTGGGAATCTTCCTCATTAACGGCTGGAAATCGAGTTTTTGTAGCCCTCAGTAAATTTTTCCGAAGTGCGCTACACTGGTTGATGCATGCCAGATGAGAATGATTGCCATTTCCAAAAAGGAACCTTTATGAGTACCCGTAGCGAAAAAGACAGCTTTGGTCCCATCGATGTACCGTCTGAACAATTGTGGGGCGCGCAAACCCAGCGTTCCCTCGAGCATTTCCATATTTCCACCGAGCGCATGCCGCTCGAGCTGATCCACGCGCTGGCCAGCGTCAAGCGCGCCGCCGCCCGCGTCAATCTCGACCTGGGCTTGCTCGACGGCGCCAAGGCCACCGCCATCACCGGCGCCGCCGACGAAGTGCTGGCCAACCAGCACCCCACAGAATTCCCGCTGGCCGTGTGGCAAACCGGCTCGGGCACGCAATCGAACATGAATATGAACGAAGTGCTGGCCAACCGCGGCTCCGAACTGATGGGCGGCGTGCGCGGCGAATCGCGCCTGCTGCACCCGAATGACGACGTCAACAAGGGCCAGTCCTCCAACGACATCTTCCCCACCGCCATCCACGTTGCCGCTGCCCTGGCGCTGGCCAACAACGTGCTGCCGGGCCTGCGCCAGTTGCGCGCCAGTCTGCACGCCAAGGCCGAGGCTTTTGCCGACATCGTCAAAATCGGCCGCACCCACTTGCAGGACGCTACGCCGCTCACGCTGGGCCAGGAATTCTCGGGCTACGTAGCGCACCTGGACTTTGCCGAACACGCGATTCAGGCCGCCCTGCCCGGCGTGCTGCAACTGGCGGCCGGCGGCACGGCCGTGGGCACGGGCCTGAACGCCCACCCGGAGTACGCGACCCGCATTGCCACCGAGCTGGAACAAACGCTGGCGCTGCCGTTCCGCACCGCCGAGAACAAGTTTGCCGCACTGGCCGGCCACGACGCCCTGCTCTCGGCCCACGGCGCGCTGAAAACGCTGGCCGCAGCGCTGATGAAAATTGCCAACGACATACGCTGGATGGCCTCCGGTCCGCGCTCGGGCCTCGGTGAAATCACGATTCCCGAAAACGAGCCGGGCAGCTCGATCATGCCGGGCAAGGTCAATCCCACCCAGTGCGAAGCGGTCACCATGCTGTGCTGCCAGGTGTTCGGCAACGACGTGGCGATCACCATGGGCGGCGCGTCAGGCAATTTCGAGTTGAATGTGTACAAGCCGCTGATCGCGCACAACTTCCTGCAAAGCGCGCGCCTGCTGGCCGACGGCATGCGCAGCCTGGAAGAACATTGCGTGCACGGCATCGAGCCGAACCGCGACCGCATTGCCGAACTGATGGAACGCTCGCTGATGCTTGTCACCGCGCTGGCGCCGCACATCGGCTACGACAAGGCGGCCACCATCGCCAAGAAAGCCCAGCACGAAGGCACCACGCTCAAGCAGGCCGCACTGGCGCTGAACTACGTGACGGCGGAGCAGTTCGAGCAGTGGATTGTTCCGATCGACATGACGCGCCCAGGCTGATCAGTATTCATTGACTCAAAAGCCGTGCGAGTAACGCACGCCGGCCAGCCAGTCCGGCGCGGCGTTGGCGTCGTGGCCGGGGTTGAAGCGCAACATCACGGCGCCGGTCACCTTGCCGCCGCGCCCATCGCGGCTGCGGCCAACCATGGTGCTGTAGCCGAATTCGATATCGCGCTCGGTGGCGGTCGGTTGCAAATTGAGGGCCGGGGCGCCGAAGGCCTGGCTGCCCATGTAGGCGGCCTGACCGCTGCCCTGCTGGACGCCGGTACGCACCTTGGCCGGCACCGACACCGTGATGCCGATGCGGTCGCGGTTGTCGAAAATTTCGCGCGTGGTCCAGCCGACGCTGAACGCCACCGTGCGCACCGAAGACACTTGCGCCATCAGGCTGTCCGGGCTGCCGTAGCCGTCGGTCTTGCCGTAAGTGGCCATCGCCATCACCGAACTGCGCGGCGTGACCGAATACCCCATCGATAACGAAGTAAAAGCCGTGGTGGGTCGCGCCCGCAGCGCCAGCGCCGTGTTGCGTTCGGCGCCCGGGCCGGTTTCGCGCAGAATGCCGGCGGTCACCGCGCCTACCGCCCGGCCCATATGGGTTTCGAATTCCGCGATGCTCGAATAGCGACGGTTGCGATCGGCCAGCAGCGGCCGGAAATCGGCGCGCGCCTCGCTGGGCTGGACCAGCAGCGGTAGCGGCGTATCGGCCGCCGCTACGGCGCCACAGCAAGACCAGCCAGCCACGGTGATGACCATCGAAAGCTTGTTCATGATGCCACCTGAGAGGTAGAACAGCGCTCAACGTAGAGAGGTATAAGCCAGGCTACCAGTTTTTCTTGCTGGCAAATACGAGTTGCACGGTAAACTGTGCGCCTGTCGGAATACCGCTACACTATCCTTGCGGGAGCCCGTACTTGAAAACCATGGTATCAGAGGAAAAAATGCAGAAAGTCAGTTTTGAGTTGAATGGGGAATTTGTTGAGTTGAATCAGTTGCTCAAGCTCGTGGGGCTGTGCGACAGCGGCGGCGCCGGCAAGATGATGGTGGCCAGTGGCGACGTCAAGGTGGACGGCAAGCAGGAACTGCGCAAGACCGCCAAGATCCGCGCCGGCCAGCAAGTCACCGTGGGCGACATCCGTATCAGCGTCGATCCCGTGTAATTTATCTTGCATTATGGCAATAATGCGCTAAGCTGAAAACGCTGCGCGGTCCATGACACCGCGTAACGCGGCCAGCGCCCCCATCTCGTATAGTGTGGGGTCGGCTGCGGTCTGTGGCGGGCGCCAACGTTGATATTGAAACGCTTATTGAACAGGGGGACGTCATGGACGGTCCACAACCAGCCAAGCCCACCCAGGAACGCTTGCTTGGCGATCTGCGCGAAGTAATCGAAAATGCCGAAGAATTGCTGAAGAACACCACGCAATACAACGGCACCCTGTACGAAACTGCCCGCACCAAGCTGGCGCAGGCGCTGCTGGCCGCCACCGAAGAACTGGCTCGCTTCGAGGATGCCCATATCGGCCGCATGATGGAACTGACCGCGCGCGCCAACCAGCTGCACCAGGATCTCACCGGCGAAGCTCGCCTGCTGCGCGCCTTCCACCGGGAAACTTAAAGCGCTTTCCCCCTTTCTGCAAGGCGCAGCGATGCGGACGGTACGACTGTACAGCGCAGCACAGCGACGCAGACGGTACCTACTACAGCGAAGCGTAGTGACGCAGACGATACGTACGGTAAGGAGCTGCAACGCAGCTATGAAGGTTCAGTCAGGAACTCTATTGCGACGATCAGTTGCAGGTCCAGCCACAGGCGCAACTGCGCCGCCACATCGAAATCCCCGTCCACGTTGAACGCCGCGTCGAGCGCCGCACCAAAGGCACCACCGGTGCGCAACACCGTCAGCGCGGCATAAGCGCCAGCCCCGAGCGGCACCACCTGCACGCGCCAGCCGGAGCGCGCCACCACGCCAGCTTCCTGCACTGCCATGTCGGCGGGAAAATCAATGGCGGGCGCCGGCTGGTGCGCCAGCCACAGCGACACCACCGCCCAATCGGACCGCACCGGCACACAGGCGTCGTGCAGGCGCAGCCGGGCCGCGTCCAGTTGCGCCGGCGCCAGCTCGCCCAGTTGCTGCGCCGTCACAGGCACCGCGTCGGCCGCGTAATGCGCACGGTGCACGGTCCATTCGAGGCGCGCCATGTCAGCCAGGTATGGCAATTGGGCCACGTGCGGAAAATCGTCGAGGAATTCGCCCAATTGGCAGCCGAAGCGATTGAGGTCGCCATCATGCGACGGCCGGGCGCGCACATAGGCATGGGCCAGCGCACCGAAGAACTCGGCGCCGACCAGCGCGGCCACTACGGGATAGGCAGCCGCCAGCGCCTTGGTCGCGGTGGCCGCCAGGTTGCCGCGATACAGCGCCAGCCGGTGCCGATTGTGCCGATGCTCGCGCCATAACGCCAGCGCCGGCGGCGCGGCATCTGGGTTCAGCAAAGCGTCAGCGAACAGTTGCTGGCCTGGGGCAAGTGCGGCGGCACTGCCGTCTGCGCCCGGACCGGCTGTGCTGCGGCCCACACCCGAAGCGGCCGCACTATCGCCCGAACTATGTCCAACCAAGGTGACGATATTCTGTTGCGCCACCGGTGCAAGCAAGTAGCTGTGCTGCAGCGCCCTCGCCTTCGCCGCCTCGTCCAGCAACACGGCCAGCGGCGGGATATCGGTATCCCATTCGATCAGGGTCGGTACGGCGCCAAAGCGCTCCAGCGCAGCAGCGTACAGCTGCCACACGGGTTCGGCGACGGCGGCGCCGTGGTGGTCGATCACTGCCTGCGGTGTGACCAGGTGGCCACCCAGGTGCAGTTCGCCTACCGTGCCGGGGGCGATCGCGAGCAACGCTTCGAGCGTGTCTTCACCGTGGTTGCACTGGTTGACGTACAGGTTGTTGATGTCGAGCAGCAGGCCGCAGCCGGTGCGTGCTGCCAGCGCGGCCAGGAACTGCGCCTCGCTCATGCTGTCGCCATGGAACCTGGCGTAGGTGGAAACGTTTTCCAGCAGCAGTTGGCGTTGCAATGCGTTTTGCACCTGGTCCACGCGGTCGCACAGCAGGTCGAGCGCGGTGGCGTCCAGTATCAAAGGCAGCAGGTCGTTGAGGTGACGGTCGCCCACCGCGCCCCAGCACAAGTGCTCGGATACCAGGCACGGTTCGCTGTTGCGCACCAGCGCACGGACGCGCTCAAGGTGCTGCATGGAAAAGCCGCGCGCCGAACCCAGCCCCAGCCCCACGCCATGCAGGCTGACCGGATAATCGCGCCGCAACTGTTGCAGCACATGCCAGTCGCGGCCGCACTGGTCGAGGTAGTTTTCGGTATGAACTTCGAGCCAGTCCACCGCCGGACGGTCGTCGAGAAACTGCCGGTGGTGCGGCGCGCGCAAGCCAACGCCCACGCCGAGGGCGCGTGATCCAGAAGCAAGCGCGGCGGAATTACTGGCCAACTTATTGCCGGTTAAACAGGCAGGGACTGCTTACTTGGCAGGCGGCGTGGTCTTGCCACCGACTTTTTCGCACGTTCCCTTGGGAACGTTTTTCCATTCGACCGGGGCGTTATCGGTCGTGGCCTGGCCCGCGCAGGAATGCGAGCCGTCTGCCGCGGCGCAATCGTTCTGTCCGGCCTTGGCGACGCCGTAGCATTTTTCGGTATCGGCCGAGCCGGCCATGGATGGGGTGGCCGCAGTGGCCGTGCTGGCGGTACAAACTGCTGCCAGGGCGGCGGCGATCAGGGCGTGGCGTTGGTTCATGGTCGGTTCTCCTCGAAGATGATGGTGTGCAGACGCAGCGTAGCAGCAATCACGCTGCCACGGCTAGCCCGCGCGCCCTGTCCGCATGGGAGGCCCGACGCTGGCACCGCTGTCAGGCGGTGGTATTGATGGTGTTGCCGAGGTTGGAAGGCAGGCGTGGCGCCGATGGCACCGGCGGAATCGCCTCGATCAGCGCATTGGCGCTGGACGCCTGGATATCCTGCGCCTTTTTCAAAACGGCAATTCCCACCGCCTGTTTGTTGCCGGTGTCGGAAATGCTGGTTGCAAGCTGGGCAATGTTGGAAACGTCCATGGTGTCCTCCTTTAAGGCGTATCCCTTATTTACGGAAGACCGCGCCGGAACTTTAGGCCGGCGGCGAGATTTCAACGCGCTTTTTTTCCACCAGCGCCAGCAGCCAGTCCAGCACGTCCTGCGGCGCGTTCAAGTCCAGCCAGGCTGTACTGTCGGGCAACTCCTGCGGACGCGGCAAATCGGACGCCACCGCCACCACGTGCGCATCGTGCGGATACAGCGGCTCGCGTCCCTGCTCACGGCGATACACTTCCAGCTTGTCGATCGGGTATTTTTTAAAGCCTTCGAGCAGGGTCAGGTCGGCTGGTGACAGGCGCGCCAGTTGCTCCTCCAGCGTTGGCTCGGGGGCGCCGCGCAACTCGTGGACGATGGCGTAACGGAACGGCGACGCCACCATCACCTCGGCCGCGCCCGCCATGCGCAGGCGCGCACTGTCCTTGCGCGGTGGTTCCAGCTCCAGGTCGTGATGGCTGTGCTTGATCACATTGACCTTGAGACCACGGTCCGCCAGTTGCGCGATCAGGAACTCCAGCAGCGTGGTCTTGCCGCTGCCCGACGTGCCGATCACGCCCAGCACCTGGCGCAGCGGTGCGGAACTTGCTTGATGCATGAAAAACTCTCCCCGGCAACGTCATTGCTATTGCCGCACATTATACGCAGCAACATTCAACGCGGCAGGTACCGTAAGACCTATTGCTCTTCGTCCAGCTGGCGGAAGCGGTCGTTGTGCGAGCGGCCATTCGCCAGCAGGATCAGCAGCAGGCACACCAGCGCCGTAATGTAGGTGCTCGGTTCGTTATCGATAGCGGTGTACACCGTGTGGACCGCCGCATGGGCACGCGGCATGGTCATGGCGGCAGCGATCAGGAAAGGCAGCAGCGTCAGGTATTTCATGGTCATCCCCTGCAATGTTTGCAATGGGATCAAGTTATCACTGCACCGTGACGCTTTGATGACAATTTAGAATCTATTCCGGCAGGGAATGAGGCGCGCAAGCAGCGCCTCATTCCCTGCCGGGATAGATTCTTCAGTACGGAACGCGGTACCTGTAGCCTTTGTAATTGAATACGGCTTCTTTCGGGTTCAGCTTTTCCAGCAACAGGCCCGGCGCTACCTCTTCGCCCTCGCGGCGCAGGATCTTGTCCACCAGCAGCAGCCGGTCGGCGGCATTCCTGGAGTAGATATAGCCGCCCACCGTCACCGGTGGAATTGCGCGCTGTATCGGTTCCGGCAGTTCGCGCAGATTGAGTACGGGCTCCTCCACCCTGGCGGCGGTGGCTGGCGCAGGCGTGGCAGCCACGGCTGGGGAGGCTATCGATGCGGCCGCCTGCGTCGAGAGCCTCCCCTGCGGGGTGGGCGATTGCGTCGGCGGCATTGGCGACTGCGCCAGGGCGGCTGACGATTGCCCGAGCGAGGTCGAGGATTTTGCCGGCGACGTCGAAGGTTGCGCGAGCGGCGTCGTCACCGTGGCGACCGGTGGCGGCAGCGCGGTAACTGGTTCTGGCAGCGCCGTGACCGGCTCTGGCAGTGCTGCGGACGGTTGTGGCGCCGGCCCCGGTTGCTGCGGCGTGGAGGCAACAGCGTCCACGGAACCAGCCGGCATAGCCGGTGCGCTGGAGACAGCAGGCGCCACCACCGATGCCGGCCGCAACATCAAGACCAGCAGCACCACGATGACAACCGCCATCGCCACCAGCGCCAGCACCACCGGCTTTTTGAGGCGGCCGGAGGCAGCGGTGTGCGCACCGGCCTGCAAGGTGGGCGCGTGGATGGTGGGCGAGCTGCCGAGTTGACGTTCGGCTTGCGCTTTTTTTAGCGCTTCCAGGATGTAAGACATATTATTTCCCCGCTCCGGCCGCAGACTGCGCCAGCAGGCGCGGCTCTTGCACGCGGCCCAGTTGGTACAGCCGGATAAATGTTTTCGGACCGGCCACGCCGTCCGCCTTGAGCTGCTGCGCGCCCTGGAACTGGCGCAGGCGCTGGACCAGCGCAGTGTCGAGCGGCTGGTTTTCCCTCGGCGCGGCCAGTTCGTACAGCTGCGCCAGGCGCTGGGCCAGCCAATCGACGTCGGGGCCACGGTCGCCCGCCACCACCTGGTCGCGCCAGTTGGCAGGAGCGCGCCAGTACGTCGTGAATTCGCCGTCGAGTCGGGCAGCCAGCGCGGCCACGCTCACGCGCTCGGGCTGACCACCGGGCGCGGTGATGGTGGCGTTCTTCGCATCGAGCGCGGTCAGCAGCACGTAGCCGGGGATGACCGGGTTGTCGCGCAAGGTCAGCACGGCGGGCCGGTCGAGCTGGCGCAATTCATCGATGCCGCCACGGGTTTGCAGGCAGCGCAGATTCAGGCGCGCTGCGGCGGTGCACGGGTCGCTGTCGGTCAGCGTGAGTCCCCACAGACCGGCCAGTTGACGCAAGGCCGCAGCCTTGTCGGTCGCTACACCGGACTCGACAGGAGAAGTCGCCGTCGCGGACGCAACTGCGGACAAGGATGCCGACGCCGGCGCGCTTGTGGCCCCTGTCGTCGCCCGCGCGGCGCCCGGGCCGGATTCCTGCCTATTGTCGCTGGCCTTGCCGGGACCGGCTGTCGGCGTACTCGGCGCCGCCACAGTAGCCACCTGGGGCGGCACGCTGGTTTTCTGCCGCTCGGCAAACTGCAATAACAACACGCTGAGCACCACGCCACCGGCCACGCCAGCAGCCACCAGCGGCCAGCGCGCACCGGACGCAAAAGCGCCGCCCGCCCCGCCCGACCCGGTACTGTCGGCACCGGCGAACACTTCTGCGGCAGCGCGCCGCAAGATGATGCGCGACACTTGCGGCTGGTTTTCCACGTAGGCCCCCAGCAACGCGCGGTCGCACAGCAAGTTGATACGGCGCGGCACGCCCTTGGTCAGGCTGTGCACCAGGCCCATCAAGCGACGCGGGAACGGCGCAATCGCCGCCGCCCCGGCCACTGCCAGACGGTGCTCGATATAGGCAGAGGTCTCGGCCTCCGATAGCGAACCCAGGTGGTAACGCGCGATCACGCGTTGCGCCAGTTGCTCCAGCTCGGGCCGGGCCAGCATGGTGCGCAACTCGGGCTGGCCGATCAGGATGATTTGCAGCAGCTTGCGTTCGCTGGTTTCCAGGTTGGTCAGCAGGCGCAGTTGCTCGAGCACCTCGGCCGACAGGTTTTGCGCCTCGTCGATGATCAGCACATTGTTCTTGGCTTGCGCGTGGCTGGCCAGCAAATAGGCGTTGATGGCATCGACATACCCCTTGACGCTGACCGCACCAGCACCCTGCGGCGGCAAATCGATGCCGAACTCGTCGCAGATGGTCAGCAGCAGTTCCTCGACCGTGAGCTTGGGGTTGAAGATATAGCCCAGCTTGCAATTCTCGGGGATCTGCTCCATGAAACAGCGGCAGACCGTGGTCTTGCCGGCGCCGATTTCCCCGGTAAGCAGCACGAAACCGCCGCCGCTGCCGATGCCATAGAGCAGATGCGCCAGCGCTTCGCGGTGGCGTTCGCTCATGAACAGGTAGCGCGGGTCGGGCGCGATGGAGAACGGCGATTGTTTCAGGTTGAAGTATTGCGTGTACATGAAAACCTTGAGAGTGCGCGTGCCGGTATTCTAGCCTTTACTTCGGTCGCATACGCACTGGCGGTGGCTGCACCGGGGGTAAAGGCTTGTATTTGGCGCAGTAGATCTTCGACTTGGTGTCGAAATAAACGATGCGGCTGGCCGGCTTGGCCTCGCGCACCGGGTAGGCGGACGTGTCGATGCGGATGTGGTGGACGCCCACCTGGGTGATGATGGCTTGCTGCAGTTCCTCGGGGGTGGCTTCGGCCACGGCGCCCACGAAAATATAGGTGCTGGTGTCGTCGCTGACCATCACTTCGGAAATCTCGCGGCCCCACAGGCTGGCGCCGTCGGTGCGGAACCAGAAGGCGCCGCCCTCGTGCTTGTAGGCCGGGCCGAAATGCTTGACCAGGTAGTCGTAATAGTAAAAATTGGCGGTCTGGTCACGGCACAGCAGGCCGTTGCCGATGATGGTGCCGAACGTGGTGGGAACGTTTTGGGCCAGCGCCGAATCGCCGGCCAGGCTCAACATTGCAACGAACGCCAGCGCGCCGCGCCGCAGCAGGAAGGATGGAACAATCACCGGCTCAGGTCTTCGACAGCCAGGCACGGTTGGCGCTGATGCGGGCCTTGGCCGTGGCCGGCAAGGCATCGTAGCAACCGGGATACTGCTTGAGCGCGGCTTCGCGGATTTCTTTTTGCAAGCCGTTAATCAGGAAAATATACAGCACCCCACCATCCTTGGTATTTTTGGTTCCCAGGTATTTGATCATCTGTGGTCCTCCGTCTTTGGCCCATGACTATGCGGTTTCATTATGACATTATCGGCGCCGCGCACGAGAAATTGAATCGCTTGCCGTTCAAACCCGGCCAAACACCTTTTGACAGCGCGCTTTGCCACACTCTATAGTGCCGCATGATCGAATTTCTCATCGGCGTGGACGGCGGCGGCAGCGGCACCCGCGCCCGCCTGGCCCACCTCCCCCACCAAGCTTCCGGCGTACCGGTCCATCTCGGCGCCGGCATGGCCGGCCCTTCCGGCCTGTCGCTCGGCATTGCCAACGCCTGGACCGCCGTCGAACAGGCCATCGCCGCCGCCTTTGCCGACGCCGGTTTGCCGCTGGCGCCACGCGCGGCGATCGGGCTGGGCCTGGGACTGGCCGGCGTGCATAACCGGCAATGGGCGGCGCAGTTCACCGCCGCCGATCCCGGCTACGCCGGCCTGGCGCTGGCATCGGACGGCCACACCACCGTGCTGGGCGCGCATGACGGCGCGGCCGGCGCCATCATCGCGCTGGGCACGGGCAGCGTGGGCGAAGTCAGGCTGGCCGATGGCCGTCACCTGGAAGTGGGCGGCTGGGGTTTCCCGTCCGGCGACGAAGCGGGCGGCGCCTGGATCGGGCTGCACGCCATCAATCACATGCAGCAAAGTTTCGACGGCCGGCGGCCAGCAGACGCCTTTGCCGACGCCGTGGCGCAAGCGTGCGGCGTGGCGCCAGCGGGGCGCCGCGATCCGGCCGCACGTGAAATCCTCCAGCAATGGCTGGCCGGCGCCTCGCAAACCAGGTACGCGCAACTGGCGCCGGTGGTGCTGCAACATGCCGCTTCGAACGACGCCGCTCGCGCCATCCTGCAGGCAGCGGGAACCCAGGTGGCACGGCTGGCCCACGCGCTCGACGCCGACGGCACGCTGCCGATCGCCCTGTGCGGCGGACTGGCCGCGCCGCTGCGCCCGTATTTGCCGCCGGCGCTGCTGGCACGCGTGGTGCCCGCGCGCGGCGATTCGGCGGCCGGCGCGCTGCAGTTGATCCGCCAGCATCTGAACCAATAACCGGAGTGCCTATCATGCGCGCTGCAATCACAGGCAATATCCTCACTCCCCAGGGCTGGGTACACGGCGATATCGATTTCGATACGCATATCGCCGTCGTCAAAGGCGGCGCGGTCGATCCGGCGTCGAACACCGACGACTATATCCTGCCCGGCTTTATCGACCTGCACGTGCACGGCGGCGGCGGCAAGGACGTGATGGAAGCCGGCGACGCCGTGCGCACCATCGCCGCCCTGCACGCCCGCCACGGCACCACCAGCCTGCTGGCCACCACCATGACCGCCCCGCCCGACGACATCGAGCTGGCGCTGGCCGCCATCGGCCGCGCCGCCGCCCGGCGCGGCGCCGGCGAGGCGCGGGTACTGGGCGCCCACCTGGAAGGGCCGTACATCAACCCCGGCAAGCTCGGCGCGCAGCCCGACTACGCGCGCGCGGCCACGCTGGCCGACGTGCGCGCCCTGGCAGCGCTGGCGCCGTTAAAACTGATCACGGTCGCGCCCGAAATCCCCGGCCACCTGGACCTGGTCAAAGCGCTGGCGGACACCGGCATGCGGGTGCAGCTTGGCCACACCGCCGGTTCTTACGAAGACGGCAAGGCGGCGCTGGAACACGGCGCCCACGGCTTCACCCACCTGTTCAACGCCATGACCGGCCTGCACCACCGCGAGCCGGGCATGGTGGGCGCGGCGCTGGCCCATGCGCAGTACGCGGAACTGATCCCCGACCTGCTGCACGTGCACCCGGGCGCGATTCGCACCGCACTGCGCTGCATCCCGAAGCTTTATTGCGTGACCGATTCCACCGCCGCCACCGGCATGCCCGACGGCGAATACATGCTGGGCCGGCAAGTGGTCATGAAATGCCTCGGCGGCGTGCGCCTGCCCGATGGCACGCTGGCCGGCAGCGCGCTTACCATGGACCAAGCGCTGCGCAACCTGGTCAGGATCGGGCTCGACCTGGCGGACGCCTCGGCGCGCGTGTCCACTTACGCCGCCGACTACCTCGACCTGCCCGACCGGGGCCGCCTGACCACCGGCGCCTGGGCCGACCTGGTGGTGCTGGACCGCGACCTGCAACTCAAAGCCGTGTATCTGGAAGGCGAACGACTGTGACCGACATAAACAATTTACACCCAAACAATTTACGCCAACTGGCCGGCCAGCTGATCATGATCCGCTTCCCCGGCACCGAGCTCGATGCCGCCACCGCCAGCTTCATCAAGGCCAACGGCATCCGCGCCGTGTGCCTGTTTCGCGGCAATATGACCGACGCCGCCCAGCTGTCCAAACTGACGGCCGACCTGCGCGCCGCGATGGGGCCGGAGTCGCTGATCGCCATCGACCAGGAAGGCGGCGCCGTGGTGCGTGCCACCTGGGTGCCGGCGCCGCCGTCGGCCATGGGCCTGGGCGCGGCTGACGATGCCGGCCTGGTACAGCGCACCGGCGCGGCGGTGGCGCGCGCCATCCGGTCGCTCGGTTTCAACTGGAACTTCGCGCCGGTGCTGGACCTCAACAACAACCCGTACAATCCGGTGATTGCCGAGCGTTCGTTTGGCGCCGATCCGCAGCGCGCCGCCGAACTGGCGCTGGCCTGGATGGCCGGCAGCCATGCGGAAGGCGTGGCCTGCTGCGTCAAGCACTTCCCCGGCCATGGCGATACCAACGTCGATTCGCACCGCGACCTGCCCACGGTGGACAAGCCGGTGACTGAATTGGAGCGGCTGGAACTGGCGCCGTTCCGCACCGCCGCTGCACATGCGCCAGCCATGATGACCGCGCATATCGTCTATCCGACGCTCGACGCCGCCAACCCCGCCACCATGTCGCGCGCCATCCTGCACGACCTGCTGCGCGACCAGTGGCAGTATCGCGGCATCATCATCACCGACGGCATGGACATGCATGCGATTGCGCACCGCTACGGCGTGGGCCATGCGGCCGTGCGCGCGCTCACGGCCGGCGCCGACATGGTGATGGCACTGGGCACACCGCAAACGCAGGAAGAAACCCTGGCGGCAATTGCCGCCGCCATCGCCTCGGGCGAACTGCCGATCGGTGAAGTGCAGCAGCGGCTCGCGCGGCTGGCGGCGCTGGCACGCGACTACCCGTGCGGCCAGCCGCCGTACCTGGACGACGCCGACGACCGCGTGGTGATGGCCGAAGGCTGGCGCCGAGCGCTCACCGCGCATGGCGATCCGCAGCGCCCCGCTCCGGGCGCCAAGCTGCGCCTGGTGGTAAGGCAGGACGTGGTGAGCGACGGCGTATCGGAAGCGGGCGTGCCGGCGGCGCGGGTGGCCGACTCGCTGCGCCGCCTGTACGACGTCGAACTGCTGACATACGCCGATGCCGACGCCTTCGACTGGACCGCGCTGCCGCAGGATGGCCGTTTTACCATCCTGGCGTCCACCTCGCGCCTGCGTTACGGCGAACATGCGCGCCGCACCTGGCGTCCCGATTTGCACCTGGCGCTGTGGAACCCGTACCAGGCGCTGGACATCGCCGCCCCGGCCCTGCTCACCTACGGCTTCGCGGCGCCCGCGCTCGACGCCGTTAACGCCTGGCTGGCGGGCGAACTGCCAGCGTCCGGCCGCGCGCCGGTGCCGGGCTTCGGCGCGCCCCCGCCGGCACACACTTGAAATCGGCGCGGAAGGCGTTTTTTATGTAACAATACGCGCGTTTGGCCGCTGTGCCTGCGCCAGCGCCCTTGAGAAAACCAAAGTCTATGATTGAAGGATTACACATGTCCCACATTCGTCTTGCTCGTATCAGCCTGATCCTGGCCGCCATCGGCCTCAATGCCGCTCCCGCCATGCTGGGCATGAACATGGTCCACGCCCAGGACAAGGAAAAGGCCGCTGCGCCAGCGCAGGCCGATACCGTCCGTCCCGAGATCTTCAAGCTGATCGAAACCAAGCAAATCAAGGAATTGCTGGACGCTAAGAATTACGCCGAAGTCAAAACCCGCATCGATACCGCAGCGGCCACGCCCAGCCTGACGCCGTACGAGACGTTCGTGCTGAACCAGTTGCGCGCGCAACTGGGCCAGACCAGCGGCGACCAGCAAATGACGGTGCAAGGTCTCGAAGGCATGATCGACTCCGGTCGTCTGACGCCGGAACAAAAGCTCAAATTCATCGATGCCGTGGGCAGCATTTATTACAGCAATATCAAGGACTACGACAAGGCCATCGTCTGGTTCAACCGCTATGGCGCCGAGTCGGGCGACACCGCCAAGCAGCGCCAGTTCATCATCCGCTCGTACTTCCTGAAAGACGATTTCGCCAGCGCCAAGACCGAAGTGCAGAAGGACATCGCTGCCGCCAAGCAAGCCGGTACCGCGCCATCGAAAGACACGCTTAACCTGCTCGGCAACATCGGCATCAAGCTCAAGGACACCTCCCTGTACCTGACCGCCGTGGAAGAGCTGGTGCGCTACTACCCGAGCGAAGAATACTGGTTCGACCTGCTGAACCGCACGCGCGGCAAGAAGACCTACGCCCAGCGCCTGGACCTGGACATGGCCCGCCTGAAAGCGGTAGCCGCCCCGTCTAAAATGGAAACCGAAGACTACCTGGAGCAAGCCGAACTGGCCTCGCTGGGCGGCTTCTTCACCGAAGCGAAGATCGCCATCGACAAGGCCTACCCGAACGGCACCATCCCGGCCGGCAAGGACAAGGCAGCGATCACCAAGATCCGCGACACCGCCACCCGTGGCGCTGCCGACGATGCCAAGAACATCGATGCAGGCATCGCTTCCGCTCAAAAATCGAAAGAAGGCGTCGGCCTGGTCAACCTCGGCTACAACTACATCACCCTGGGCCAGTTCGACAAGGGTATCGACCTGATGAAGCAAGGTATCGCCAAGGGCGTGTCGAAAAATCCTGACGACGCCAAGCTGCGCCTGGGCTACGCCCTGGCCATGGCCGGCAAGAAGGATGAGTCGATCAAGCTGCTCGAAACCATCCAGGGCGACGACGGCCGCGCCGACCTGGCCCGCTTCTGGATCATGTACCAGAACAAGCCAGCCGCTGCAGCGCCAGCTGCCAAGTAAGCAGCTCCAGCAAAACGAAAGCCGGCGCGATGCCGGCTTTTTTACGCCTGCCGCTTTGTCAGGCGGCCAGTGCGCCGAAGATAGTGAGACGGTGGGCGGCAACACCGGCCATGGCGCCGTCGGCCACCGCCAGCGCCACGCTGCCGGCCGCACGCGCGGAGTCGCCGCAGGCGAAGACGCCGGCCACGCTGGTCGCCTTCATGGCGTCGGTGCGCACAAACATGCCGGTGGGGCCCTGCTCGAATTCGCACCCCAGTTGCTCGGCCAGCGGACTGCCGCTATGGGTACGGCTCATGAGGAACAGTCCCGCCATGGTCAGTGCGCGGCCGTCCACCAGCTCCACCGTGGCATGACCGGCGATGCGCTTGACGGCCGTGCGCTCGACGGTGACGCCGCGCGCGGCCAGCGCGGCCAACTGTTCCTGGTCCGGCACAAAGACATTATTCAAAAACAGCGTCACCTGGCCCCAGTCGGGCAGCATCAGCGCGTGATGCATCGACAGTTCGCTGGTGGCCAGCACGCCGATGCGCCCTTCCATCAATTCGTAGCCGTGGCAGTACGGGCAGTGAAACACGCTCATGCCCCAGCGCTCGGCCAGGCCGGGCAGCGCGGGCAGTTCATCGACCACGCCGGTGGCCAGCACCAGCGCCTCGGCGTCGAAGCCACGGCCGTCGGTCAGGGTGATACGAAAGCCGTGGTCCAGCCGCGTGGCCTGGGCGGCGGCGCCCTCGATCCACTGCACGGTTGGATACTTCAAAAGCTGCGCCCTGCCCTCGGCGGCAATCGCCGCCGCCTCGCGGCCATCCTGGCCGAGGAAGCCGTGCGAGTGCTGCGCGTAGCGGTTGCGGCGCTGGCCGGCGTCGATCACCAGCACGCGGCGGCGCGCACGGGCCAGCTGGGTGGCGGCGGACAGGCCGGCATAGCTGCCGCCGACGACAATGACGTCGAACTCAGTCGACATTTTTGGGGTGGTCATGGAGTGCTCCCTGGTGATGGGCATATTCGCGATTGAAGCGGGCCGACAGGTCGGCCAGCGTGACGTCCTTGAAACGCTCGATCAGCAATGCTTCCGCCTCGTCGAAGGCGCTGGCCAGGGCGTCGTTGACGGCCCGCTCGACCAGGCATCCCGGTTCCTCCGTGCGGTTGCCCATGGCGAATACGGTGGGCGAACCCACGGCTTCGTAGATGTCGCGCAGGGTGACCGTCCCGAGGTCGCAGGTGATGACCCAGCCGCCGCCATGGCCCTTGCCGGAACCGACATAGCCACGCTCGCGCAGGCCGGCCAGCACGCGCCGCACCAGCACCGGGTTGGTATCGAGGAAGCCGGACAGCTCCTCGGAAGTGAACGGGCGGTTGGCCTGCGCCATGTGCAGCAGCACGTGCAGGATGGAAGATAGTTTGCTGTCTCGTCTCATGTAACTAATGATAGTACATAAAACGAGATCGCGCACGCCAACCGCTGTTTTTACATCAAATGACGCTGTCCCACGGGGCGGACAGCCGCATGGCGCAGTTGATCAGTCCCACCATCGAATACGTCTGCGGGAAATTGCCCCACATTTCGCCGGTGACCGGGTGCGTGTCTTCCGACAGCAAACCGAGGTGGTTGCGGGCCTTGAGCATGGTCTCGAAGATTTCGCGCGCCTCTTCCTTGCGACCGATGCGCGCCAGCGCGTCGATGCGCCAGAAGGTGCAGATGTTGAACGCGGTTTCCGGCTTGCCGAAGTCGTCGGGCGCTTCGTAGCGGCGCATGTACGGGCCGTCGCACAGGGTTTTCTCGAGCGCTTCCACGGTCTTGATGAAGCGCGGGTCCATCGGATCGATGAAGTTCACTTCGGCCATCAGGAGCACGCTGGCATCGAGATCGCGGCCGCCCAGGCTTTCGACAAATGCCTGGCGTTCCTCGCTCCAGGAGTCGCGCAGCAGCGGTTCGCGGATCTGGTCGGCGCGGCCCTGCCAGTAGGCAGCGCGGTCCGGCAGTTCCAGCACGTTGGCGATTTTCGACAGGCGGTCGCACGCGGCCCAACTCATCAACATCGACGACGTGTGCACGCGCGCACGGGTGCGCAGCTCCCACATGCCGGCGTCGGGCTGGTCGTGCACGCGGAACGCCTGCTCGCCCACGGCTTCGAGCAGCGCGAATTCGGCCACGCCGGCGCGGTTGAGCAAGCGATGGTCGAGGAAGGCTTGCGCCGCGCCCAGCACCACGTTGCCATACACATCGTGCTGGAAGTGTTCCTGCGCCTGGTTACCCACGCGCACCGGCTTGTGGCCGCGATAGCCGGGCAGATGGTCGAGCGTCGATTCGGGCAGGTGTTCTTCCAGGCCGATGCCGTACAAAGGCTGGATATGGCCGCCCTTGGAGCTGGCGACGATGTTGGAGAGCCAGCGCAGGTACTCCTCCATCGTGCCCACTTCGGACAGGCTGTTCAAGGCGCGCACCACGAAGAACGCGTCGCGCAGCCAGCAGAACCGGTAGTCCCAGTTACGCTCGCTGCCGGGCGCCTCGGGAATGCTGGTGGTCATGGCGGCAATGATGGCGCCAGTGTCTTCGTACAGCGACATCTTGAGCGTGATCGCTGCGCGGATCACCACGTCCTGGTACTCGTACGGCAGCGCCAGGCGGCGGCTCCAGTTGCGCCAGTAGTTGATGGTCTCTTTCTCGAAACGGCGGCAGATATCCTCAATGCCTTCGTTGAGCGTCTCGTCCGGGCCCAGCGTGAAGTTCAGCGATTTATTCACCAGGAACCACGACTCGGACAGTAGGTGGCTCAGCGACGCATCGGTATTGAGGCGCAGCGTCTGCTCCGGCCCCACGTAGCGGATATGGTGGCTGCCGCGCGTGATCTGCGGCGTCACGCGGCCCCAGTCGAAGCGCGGGCGCACGCGCACGCGGATGCGCACCGCGCTGTTCAGAATACGGATGCGGCGGATCAGCATCAGCGGGCGGAACATGCGGTCGCGGCTCAGGAAGCGCGGCGCAAAGTCGGTGATCTCGATGCCGTGGTTGTCGGCGTCGGTCAGGCGCGTGCGAAGCACGGCGGTGTTGGGATCGTAGAACTGCTCGGTCTTGACGCAGTTTTCCAGCTCGATGCTCCACACGCTGCCGTTGTCGGAGTTGTCGAGCAAGGCGTTGAACACCGGGTCGCCGTCAAAGCGCGGCAGGCAGCACCAGACGATGTTGCCGCTTTTATCGACCATGGCGTTGTACGAGCAGTTGCCGATCACGCCGCAGTTGAGCGAGGCTTCGGGAGTGACCGGGGCGTTGACGGGGCCGAGCGCGGTCGGTGCTACGGGAATGCCGGGTGTGCCGGTCGTGCCGTTTATTGAGGTCATGGCGTGTCTCCTGGGCTGATGCTACTGGTAGATAGGGCCGTCTGTGCAGCATGGGCCAGCTGCGCGTGCAGTGCCTGCGGCGAGTCCAGGTGGCAGCGGGCCGCACTCGGTCCCGCGCCGACTTTCACGCCGATGCCGCCCAGTTCCTGGGCGTAGGCGATGCCTGCTTCGTCGGTGGTGTCGTCGCCAACGAACACCGGCTTGCGTCCCTTGAACGGTTCTTCCTGCAAAAATTCGGCCACGGCGCTGCCCTTGTTGGTGGCAGCGGGCTTCAGTTCCAGCACCATTTTGCCATGCAATAGCACGGTGCCGGGCGCGGCTGCAAGCGCGGCTGCCATGGCCTGCTCGCACTGCACCCGCAGACCGGGCGCCAGGCGGTAATGCAGCGCCAGCGCGCCGCGCTTCTCTTCCAGTAGCAGGCCGTCATGGGCCAGCACCAGCGCGCGCAAAATTAGTTGTGCGGCGTCGAGCGACGGCGCCGTGGCGATATGCAGCTGACCGTTGTAATCACGGCGCTCGGCGCCATGGACGCCGGCCACCGGCAATTTTAACGGCGCCAGCATGGCGTCGATCTGCGCGATCGGACGGCCGCTGACAATCGCCAGCCGCCCTTGCAGCCGTTCGCCCAGGCTGGCCAGCACCTGCACCAGGCCCGGCGCCACCACCACCGTATCGGGCGTCTCCGCCAGCTCGACGAGGGTGCCGTCGAAGTCGAGGAATACCGCGCCATCGAGCCACTCGGCGAGGGCAAATTTTTCCACTTCAGCAGCCATCATCAGCCCACCCGACGCAGGTTGGTGCGGCTGTGCGCGCGGATCTTCTGCATCACTTTTTCGCGCTTGCGCAGGCGTGCCGCGTCAAGCAGCATGTGGCCCGCCCAGCGGTACACATTGAAGCGACGCACGCGGTCGCGCATGCTGCGCATCCGTTCGACCTGCTCCACCGACGGCATGGTCAGGCCGCGATACAGCGCTTCGGCGCCCTGCTCAATGTGGTACGGGTTGATGATCAGCGCTTCGTGCAGCTCGCGCGCGGCGCCGGTGAACTGCGACAGCACCAGCGCGCCGTGTTCGTCGTCGCGGGCGGCGATGAATTCTTTCGCCACCAAGTTCATGCCGTCGTGCAGGCTGGTCACCATGCATACTTCGCTGGCGCGGAAGTAGCGCTGCAATTCGTTCTGGTCGTGGTGCTCGATTTTCAGGATGATCGGCAGGTAGCCG
The DNA here is from genome assembly GCF_009295655.1 of Duganella sp. FT27W. NCBI lineage: Bacteria > Pseudomonadati > Pseudomonadota > Betaproteobacteria > Burkholderiales > Oxalobacteraceae > Duganella > Duganella sp. FT27W. The sequence goes on along the minus strand of NZ_WHIV01000005.1, from coordinate 591,001 downwards.
TCCTTGCCGTAGCGGTCGTTGATCTTGTCGGCCAGCTTGCGCACGCGCTGCTCGAAGTTCATGTATTCCTCGAGGTCGGAGCGGCTTGGTGCGGCGATCTGCACGAAGCTGAACTTGCCCACCATGGCCGGATGCATTTCCAGCATGCGGTCCACGGCCTGGAAGCGCTCCAGGATGCCCTTGGTGTAATCGAGGCGATCGACGCCGAACGCCAGCAGGTGGTCCTGCGGCACGCCGAGGATCTGGCGGATCTCGGTGCGGCACACGTCCACCGGCACGGTGTCCGGGTAGTCGGGCCAGGCGATCGAGATCGGGTAGTCTTCCACTTGCGTCAGCTCGTTACCATACGAGATGGTCGACGCTTCCGGCTCGATCCGGGTTTCCAGGTAGCGGTCCACGGTGTCGAGGAAGTTCTTGCGGTGGAACGGCGTGTGGAAGCCGAGGATGGTGCTGCCCAACATGCCTTCCAAAATCTCTTCGCGCCACGGGCAAATGCCGAACGACTCCGAGTTAGGCCATGGGATGTGCCAGAACGTGATAATCGTCGCTTTCGGCAGCGCTTCGCGCACCATGCGCGGCAGCAGGGCGAAATGGTAATCCTGTACCAGCACTACCGGATTGTCCGTGCGCGCTTCCTTGATCACAGCGTCGGCAAAGCGGCGGTTGACCTTGACGTACTCTTCCCAGTCCGACGAGCGGAACACCGGGCGCACGTGGGCGATATGGCAAAGGGGCCACAGGCCTTCGTTGGCGAAGCCGTAGTAGTAGCCCTTCTCTTCTTCTTCGGTCAGCCATACGCGGCGCAGCGTGTAGCTCGGATTTTTTGGCGGCACCGGCACGTGGTCGTTCTTGTCCACGGTCTCGCGGTCGGCGCTGCCGGCGCCGTGGGCAATCCAGGTACCGGAGCAGGCGCGCATCACCGCTTCCACGGCCGTCACCAGGCCGGACGCCGGACGGCGTACCTTGACGGTGCCGTCGGCGGCTTTTTCGTGGATGTACGGTTCGCGGTTGGAGACCACCAGCACCTGGTCGCCGGCGAGATCCTGCTGCAGCAGGGCCTTGAGTTTTTCAGGCGCCCAGTCGGAGCCGTTACCGACGTAGCTGCCGCCGTCGCTGTGCTGGCGCTCCTGGTGGTATTCCTCGAGCAGGCTGCGCAACTCGCCGATCAGCGGCTCCATCTCCGGTGGCGGCGGCGGTGCGTCGGGATCGGGCTTGGCGGTGGCGCGCGGAATCAGCTGGCCGCGAAGCACATCGTTCAAGCTGGCCAGCCAGCCGCGCCAGCTCAGGTGCGACACCAGCAGGGTGAGGAAGGCGATCGCCACGGCCAGCAGCGCAAAGAAGCCCAGCACGTACTTGGTGGTCTCGGCGCTGCGGCGCTCGATAAAACTCATGTCGTGCACCAGGATCAGCCGACCGAGCTCGGAACCGGCATCCATGATCGGAGTTTCAGCCACGTGCACGGGGCCGCGCGGCAGCTGCACCAGCGACTTGCGCGCGGTGCCATCTGCCGGCGGATTCCAGCAGCCCAACGAGGTCGGATAGGTGTAGGTTTTGTACAGCAGCTTGCCAGATGCATCGCAAAAGCCCAGCGCGAACAGGCGCTCATCCTCGATGGCGCCGTCGAACAAGCGCTTGATGTGGGCGCTGTCGTTGAGCAGCACGTCTTCGCGCAGCGGCACCTGCAAGGTGGTGGCAAGCAGCTGGGAGCGGTTGTCGAGGTCGCGCAGCGACCAGCGCAGCGTGAGCTTGTCCATCAATGGCACGACGATGTAGGCAAACAGGCAAAGCAGTATCGCCAGGGGCAATATGAAGCGTAAAGATAGTTTTACAGAGCGTGACAACATGAAGAATTCCTCTCAGGAGATTGCAGAGTGGCAGTGAATCGCTACATCTTCGGGTGGATGCGTACAATCGACCTCAGCTCGCCTATTGTTTCATTATTGACCGGAAAGCATTTGTTCGTTAGCGCACGCATAGGGTACATTGTGCGACGCAATATCTTTCCTTTGTCTAAAATGCTCACTCATGGAACTAGAATATTTTACTGATTTACAGCAGGGTCCGTGGCGCGCCGCAGCAGTGGTCGCCATCACCGCCGTCATCTTCGTCGCCATCGCGCTGGTACTGCACCGCGCCGGCATCGAGCTGCTCAAGCGCATCGCCCGGCACCGCCCCTACACCACCAACGCCATCAAGTATGCGTTCCGCCCGAGCCAGATCGTGGCGGCGCTGTTTGCGCTGCGGCTGGTGCTCACCGGCGCGCCCGAGACCACGCCGTTCCTCGCATCGCTCTCGCGCATCGTCAGCGTGCTGCTGATCGTCTGCCTGACCTGGCTGGCCATCGCCTGCGTCAATTCGATCAAGAAGACCATCTCCGAACTCAACCCGGTCGATGTGCTCGACAATATGCGCGCGCGCCGCGTGCTCACGCAAACGTCGGTGCTCACGCGCAGCGCCAATGCCATCATCGTGCTGCTGGGGATCGGCTTCATGCTGCTCACCTTGCCCGGTGCGCGCCAGTTCGGCGCCAGCTTGCTGGCCTCGGCCGGTGTGGCCGGCCTGGTGGCCGGTATCGCCGCCAAGCCGGTGCTGGGCAACTTCATCGCCGGCTTGCAGATCGCCTTTTCGCAGCCGATCCGCATCGACGACGTGTTGATCGTCAAGGGCGAATGGGGGCGCGTGGAGCGCATCACCGGCACCTACGTCGTGGTGCGCATCTGGGACGAGCGGCGCATGATCGTGCCGCTGCAATGGTTTATCGAAAACCCGTTCGAGAACTGGACCCACACGTCGGCCAGCATCCTGGGCACGGTGTTCCTGTGGCTGGACTTCAGCGTGCCGGTGCAAAAAGTGCGCGCCGAATTCGAACGCATCACCCACGCTTCCACGCGCTGGGACAAGCGCGTGTGCGTGCTGCACGTGACCGACGCCAACGAGAAAGGCATGCAGCTGCGCCTGCTGGTGAGCGCGGTCGATTCCGGCACGGCGTTCGATTTGCGCTGCGAAATCCGCGAGGCGATGATCGCGTTCGTGGCGGCCAACTACCCCGATTCGCTGCCGCGCTTGCGCCCTGTGCTCGATTCGCCGGGGCCGCAGGACAACAGCCTGGACAAGCGGCCGGTGCACGTGGCGGATAGTCCGCCGCCCTGATGGCATGATGAATGGACCGCTGCTGCGGTCCATTTTTTTGCCTACTTCCCTGCCTTCTTCTCGTCGCCGACCACGACCACCGTCAGCTTGGCCGGATCGACCGCCTTGCGGAATGCCGCATTGACCTGTTCCAGCGTCGCCGCCTGCAATTTGGCCTCGTAGTCCTTGCTCCAGCTATAGGTCTGGTTCAGGTACAGATTGCGGGTCCAGCCGCCGGCCACCACCTTGTCCTGTGAGCGGTTTTGCACCCGCTGCTGCAGCAGTCCCGATTTGGCCTGCGCCAGTTCCTGCGCCGTGAAGCCCTGTTTGACGGCGCGAACAAGTTCCTCGCGGATTGCCGCTTCCAGCTTTTTCAGGTTCTGCGGCGCGGCGATGGCGTTGATGGTGAAGCTGCCGGCGCGGTCGATATCGCCCGCGTGCACGGACGCCCCGCCGCCGTACGACAGGCCGTCCTTCTGGCGGATGCGGTCCATCAGGCGCGACTTCAGGCTACCGCCACCGAAGATGTAATTGGCCAGGTCCAGCGCCGGATACACCGGATCGTTCACATTGAGGTCCAGGTTCAGGCGCGCGGCAAACATGCCGTTTTCCTTTTCCGGCGCGTCGATCGCGCGGTGCACGGCCGGCTTGTCGGCTGCCGTGTCCTTCAGCGGCGCATACGCCACCTTGCTGTTCCAGCCGGTGAAGCTGTCGTCGATGGTTTTGGCGATGGCCGCCTTGTCGAAGTCACCGACGATGGCCAGTTCGCCGTGACCCGCACCATAGTAATCGCGGTGGAACGCCACCACATCGTCGCGCTTGAGGGCCTTGACCGCCGCCAGCTGTTCATCGACCGTCATGGCGGCGCGGAAGTCGCCTTTCGGATGGGTGTCGAAATATTCTTCGATGGCGTTATGGGCCAGGGACTCCGGCTCGTTGCGCGACGATTCGATCCCGACCAGCCATTGCTGGCGCAGCTGCTCGAATTCGTCCTGCGGGAAGCTGGCCTCGCGCAGCACGTGGGCCACGAGGCGCAGCGCGGCATCGAGGTTCGGGCCGGTGGTCTGGAAGCCGTACACGCCGCCCGACATCTTCAATTTGGCAAAGGCATCGGCCAGCTGCTCGCGCGTGTACTTGCTGGTGCCGCGCATCAGCATCTCGTCGGCAAAGGCGGCCACCATCTGCTGGTTGAACAGGTTTTTCTCGTCACCCCAGTGCAGCTGCAAGTCCACCGATACCGCCTCGCCGCGGTTTTTCTTGGGCAGCAGCGCCACTTTCAGGCCGCCGATGGTCGTGACCTCGGTGCGGGCGTTGATATTGTCCTGGCTCGGGTCGAACACTTCCGACGTCAGCACGCTTTGTTTGGCCTTGAAGTCTTTCATCACTTCCGCCACCGGCGGCGCGGCGGTGATCTCGGCGCGCTGCGGCTGGTCGTCGGGGATAAAGGTGCCCACCACGCGGTTGTCGCGCTTGAGGTAGCGCGCAGCGGCGGCGCTGACCTGTTCAGCGGTCACCTCGGGCAGCTTGTCACGGTTCTGGAACAGCAGGCGCCAGTCGCCCAGTGCGATTTCCTCCGACAGCGCCACGCCCACCTGCTGCGGATCGTTGAGCGATTTTTCCACGCTGTTGCTGTAGCTGCGGCGCACGCGCTCCATTTCATCAATCGTGGGCGGGGTGGCGGCAAAGCTTTCCACCGCCTGCGTCAACGCGTCGCGCACGGGGTCGAGCGGCTCGCCCGCCTTGACCACGGCGCCGATGATTTCCAGGCCCGGCGCATAGCCGGTCTGGCCAAACGCGAACACTTCGGCTGCCTTGCCGGTGGCCACCAGCGCCTTGTGCAGGCGGCCGGACGGCGTGTCGCCGAGGATCTCGCTCATGATGCCCAGCGCATTGGCGTCCGGGTGCAGCGCCGACGGGATTTTGTAGCCGAGCATGACGATCTGCATATCGCCCTTGCGGCGCACGACGAAACTGCGCTCGCCGTCCTGCTGCGGCTCCACCGTCCAGAACGGCGGCAGCACGCGCTTAGGTTTCGGGATGGCGCCAAACGACCTGGTGATCCACGCCAGCGTTTGCGCCGGGTCGAATTTGCCGGCCACGAGCAGCACCGCGTTGTCGGGCTGGTAGTAGGTGCGGTAGAACGCCTGCAGGTTCTCGATGCGCACGTTCTCGATGTCGCTGCGGTTGCCGATGGTGGAGCGGCCGTAGCTGTGCCAGTCGTAGGCCACGCTGTCCATCCGCTTGAGCATGACCGAGAACGGACTGTTCTCGCCGCTCTCGTACTCGTTGCGCACCACTGTCATTTCGGAATCGAGATCCTTGCGGGCGATGAAGGAATGGACCATGCGGTCCGCTTCCATGTCGAGCGCCCATTTCAGGTTCTCGGGGCTGGCCTGGAACACTTCGTAGTAGTTGGTACGGTCGTAAGACGTGGTGCCGTTGAAGTCCATGCCACGGCTGGCGAATTGCTGCGGGATGCTGCGGTTCTTCGGTGAGCCCTTGAACATCATGTGTTCGAGCAGGTGGGCCATGCCGGTCTCGCCGTAGTTTTCATGGCGCGAGCCGACCAGGTACGTGACGTTGACGGTGACGGTGGGCTTGGACGCGTCCGGGAACAGCAGTACTTTCAGGCCGTTGGGCAGGCGGTATTCGGTGATGCCTTCGACGGCGGGGCCCTGGACCACGCCAGCTGGCAGCGCGGTGGTGGCAGGGGCGGCCCAGGCGGTGCCGGTGGCAACAAAAGAGAGGCCGCACAGCAGCATGCTGGCAGCGGCAAGGTGTTTCAGACGGCTGGCGTTCATGGTGTCTCGCGAGAATACGGAAGAACACAGCATACGCCCTGGCCTGCCCTGCCGGGGAGAGCCCTCAGGGAAATTTACTGAGGACGAACTTAAATTTATTTTTTCTCGGGGACCAGGCAGGCATCGACCACTTGCAGATCATTGTCCTTGGCGAACGAGATCACGAAGTGATACGCCATCGGTTCGAGGTCGCGCAGCTTGCCGTTGACCACCACCGACTTGACGCCATTGACCACGGTAGGCGTGACGTAAGGCGAAAACTGCAGGTGGGAATCGCGTCCGCCACCGATGCCGGGCGGCTTGAAGCAGGCCATCACGCCGCACAGACGCTCGGCCCAATCGCTGGGACGAAACGCCCGGCCATTGCTGGTTTGGCCAAGGATGAAGAACGAATCCTGCTGTTCTACCGGTTTTTGAACTGACTCTGCCATGGGCGGCTGCTCTGCGATGAGACGTGTGGGTGAGGAACATACGTATTATATCTTATAGAAGACCTGAATACGTAAGCCCTTGATTTGACGTGGAGTTTTATTTAAAACATCCACAATGGTGCAGAAAATGCGCGCCCTGCACCATCGAACACCGCTATTGTACCGCGCTATCGCCCGCTCAAGCGATCCTCAAGGCGTGGCGCCGAGCCATACCGCGCCGGACAACAGCAGCAGCAACATCATCCACAGCAGCAGCGCGCGCCATACCAGGCCCACTGTGCTTTGCAGCGACCGCACGCTGGGCTCCTCGCCCGGCAGGGTGTCGGCCTCGACGTCGGAGATGTCCACCGTGGCCGAGTCGATCAGCGTCACGCGCACCGCGTGTTCGGCCGGGGAACCGAGGCGCACGCCCATGGCGCCGCCGCCGGCCGACAGGATAATGCCGATCGCCTCGTCAGCCCAGCGGCGCGAGAAATTGCGCCAGGCGTAGATGGCGTCCTCGAAATTGCCCACCACGGCAAACGCTACGGCGGTAAGGCGCACCGGCAGCCAGTCGATCCAGTAATAGGCCCGGCCGGCGAACAGGCCGAAGGCTTCGTTGCGCATGTGTTCCGGCTCGTTCCAGGCACGCGCCACGTATTCCGATACGCGGTACAGGATGGCGCCCACCGGGCCCAGGATCAGGAACCAGAAGAACACGCCGAACACGTTGCGGTGGGTGGTGATCAGGGCCTTTTCCACGGCCACGCGCGAGATTTCGTTGGCGTCCATGCCGATGGTGTCCTGGCGCGTCCATTCGGCCAGCAGCGCGCGCGCGGCGGTTTCGTCGCCGGCATTCAGGGCCAGCTGGATCGACGTGAAATAGTGGCTGTAGTGGCGAAAGCCCAGGGTGAGATAAACGATCAGCACGTTCCAAGCGAACGACGCCAGGAACCAGTCGTAGTAGTGCAGCACCCACGAGATGGTAGCGACCGGCACCAGCAGGATCGCCATCATCAGGAACCAGCCGATACGCCCGTGCGTGGCCTGGCCGGCATTGAACCAGGTCTCCATTCGCAATGCGAGGGTCTTGATCTCCGCGTAAATAAAATTATCCGCCCGCAGCGGTTTCATTTGCTCGATCAGCAGCGCGCACAGAATGGAAAGAAATGTCATCAATAATCCTTTTGGTCGGTACTACGTGCAGCCATACCTCAATGCCCGTTACGATAACCTAGACGTGTAACAGAATCAAACATTAAGAAGGCGTCAGGCGCGCAGGAAGTGGAATAAATTCCTGAGCATGCCGGCAGTCGCGCCCCAGATGTAATAGGTGCCATACGGCATGGCGTAAAAGCTGCGCCGACCGGACGGCAGTTCGACCGACAAGCGCTGGTGGTGCAAGCCGTCCATCAGGAACGCCAGCGGCACCTCGAAAATCTCTTCCACCTCGCCGGGATCGGCCTGCAGGGTGAACGGCGGCGTCACCAGCGCCACCACCGGCGTGACGCGGTAACCGGTGCCGGTGTAATAGTCGGGCAAGCTGCCGATCACTTCCACGTGGGTGCGATCGAGGCCGATTTCCTCCTCCGCCTCGCGCAGCGCGGTCTCGACCGGGCTGGCGTCGTACGCTTCGGCGCGGCCGCCGGGAAAGCTGATCTGGCCCGGGTGGTCGGTGAGGTCGGCGTTGCGCTGGGTGAGCACCAGGCTCAAACCCTCGGGGCGCTGCACCAGTGCGATCAGGACCGACGCGGCAGTGGCGGGCGAACCGTCCGCCCGCACCGCGTAGCTGGTTTCAGCCGCTTCGGGCGCCCACTCGGGCTGCTCGGCAAAGCGCTGGCGCAACCAGTCGGCGCTCAGGCGTTCGAGCGCCAGCGCCGGTTCGCCGGCGATCGCGTCGATCGGTAATATGCGGGGGTCGAACAGCAGCTTGGCCAAGTGGGCTCCAAAATGAAGTAACCGACTAAAAAAAGAGGGGCACCAACTTGGCGCCCCTCTCTCCAAACACAATCGCTACTATTAAGCGGCGACTGCTTTTTTCGCCGCTGGGCGACGGTTTGGCAGTTTTTCCTTGATACGTGCCGATTTACCGGAACGATCACGCAGGTAGTACAGTTTAGCGCGACGTACGTCACCGCGGCGTTTCACTTCGATCGAAGCGATCAGCGGGGAGTACAGTTGGAAGGTACGCTCTACGCCTTCGCCGGACGAGATCTTACGAACGATGAAGTTCGAGTTCAGGCCACGGTTACGACGGGAGATCACGACGCCTTCGTATGCCTGGGCGCGCTTGCGGGTGCCTTCGACTACGTTTACGTTCACGACCACGGTATCGCCAGGTGCAAAATCAGGGATGGTTTTGCCCAGGCGAGCGATTTCTTCTTGCTCGAGTTGTTGAATCACGTTCATTTTATAAACTCCAAAAGCCATCATGCCGGCGCGCTGTGGGGTTGAGCCAGATGCCCGGTAGAGGATGGTGCACTACAATAAAAATAGACAGGTTTACCTGCCCGGGGACTACAACAGGTTTTTATAAACCTGCCAAAAACTTTTCATCGATCTTGCTCAGCTGCCCTGCCGCGCGGGCCTTGACCAGCAGGTCGGGCCGCTTGCGCGCGGTCGCTTCCAGCATGCGCTGGCGGCGCCACTTGCCGATCTCGGCGTGGTTGCCGCCCATTAAAACCGGCGGCACCGCCACGCCTTCGTACGACTCGGGGCGCGTGTAATGCGGCGAATCGAGCAAACCGTTCACGAAACTGTCCTCAACTGCCGAGGCATCCGTGTTCAACACGCCGGGAATCAGGCGGATCACGGCATCCATCAAGGCCATCGCGGGCAACTCGCCGCCGGACAGCACGAAATCGCCAAGGCTGATTTCTTCGTCGATGCAGCGGTCCAACAGGCGCTGATCGACAGCTTCGTAGCGGCCGCACAGAATCACCAGGCCGGGTTCCTGCTTGAGCTGTACCACGCGCTCGTGCGTCAACTGCTTGCCCTGGGGCGACATGAACACCACGCGCGGCGCCGGCAAACCGGCTGTAACTTGCCGCGCTTTCGCTGCGTTGATCGCCGCTTCCAGGGGTTTGGCCAGCATCACCATGCCGGGGCCGCCACCGTACGGGCGGTCATCGACGGTGCGGTGATTGTCGGTGGTGAAATCACGCGGATTCCACAACGACAAGCCACATTTATTCTGTTCGAACGCGCGCCGGGTGACACCCGACTGCGTCAGTGCGGCGAACATTTCGGGGAACAGGGTCACGACATCGAATTGCATGGCGGGCCGCCCTTATGTTCACTAGTAATCAAGGCCCCAATCGACAGTGATTTTTTTCGCCTCTTTGTCCACCTTGATGATGAACGCTTCGACAAATGGAATCAGGCGCTCTTGCGCCGCGTCGTCGGGTGCTGCCTCTGCCGATGTTGCCGACATTGCCGGCTTGATGCGCAAGATCGACTGTGGACCGTTGCTCATCATGTCAGTCACCGTACCGAGGGACTCACCTTGCAGATTTTCTACTTCCAGACCGATCAACTCGGCCCAGTAAAACTCGTCTTCCGACAATACCGGGAAGCGGCTGCGCGGAATGGAAACAGCGGCGCCCTTGAGCGCTTCTGCGACATTCCGGTCAGTGACGCCGACCAGCTGTGCGACCACGTCGCCGCCATGCAGTTTGCACTGCTTGACATCGACATCGTGCAAGGTGGGCTTGTCGATCCACCAGGTTTTCACCGAGAGCAGCGCATCCGCATCTTCCGAGAAAGGACGGATCCTCACCCAGCCAGCGACGCCGTAGGCACCGAAGACAAAGCCTACCTGTGCCAGATCGTCGGGGACTTGCACCCCGGATGCTTGCTTATCGGTCAAACCAGCAACCTATTACGCTGCTTTGTTCGAAGCTACCAGGCGAGCCACGGTTGGCGACAGTTGCGCGCCGACCGATTGCCAGTGAGCCAGACGGTCAGCGGTGATGCGCAGTGGCACTTCGCCGCCTTGCGCCATCGGGTTGTAGAAACCGATGCGTTCGATGAAACGGCCATCGCGACGATTGCGCGAATCGGTTGCAACGATGTTGAAGAACGGACGCTTCTTGGCGCCTCCACGAGCTAAACGAATAACGACCATAATATTTCCAAAAAGTGTGCTAGGACGGAAAAAGCCGCAAATTATAGCGCGCCTGACCGCAAAGCAGCAAGCGTTAATGAAATAATCGGGCAGATTGGGGTAATCGAAGATTATCCCCCGTTCCGGCCAACGGGGCAATACCTGGATTCGGTTCTTGCCAAAAAAGTAGGCCGGGGGCGACATTATGACCGATACTGGCCGCCTCCGGACTTTTTTGCCGCATTCCAATGACCGCACGCCACAAAAGCAAGACCACCGCCACCCTGCTCGCCTTCCTGTTCGGCGGCCTCGGCCTGCAACGGCTGTACCTGCGCGGCTGGCGCGATCCGTGGCTCTGGTTGCACCTGGCGGCCCTGCCCGCCGCCTGGCTGGTGGCCACGCTGGCGCCGCAAGCGGACGGCTTCTACAAGCTGTTACCGATTATGCTGTCGGGACTGGCAGGCTTCCTGGAAGCGCTGGTGCTGGGCCTGATGCCGGACGACAAGTGGGATGCGCGCTTCAATCCGCATTCCGGCAAGCTGTCGAACACGCGCTGGCCCATCGCCATCGTCCTGGTTGCCACCATGACCATCGGCGCCGCGAGCTTGATTGCCACAATCTCACGCTTTTTCGATCTGCTCTACACAGGCGGCGCCTACGGCTAACTTTACAATTAACGAGGAGAACAATATGAACAAGCACTCCATCCTGCTGGCAGTGGCGCTCGCTACTCTGACATCGACGTCATATGCCCAGATGAGCAAATCGGAATACAACGCCGAGACCAAGCGCATCGCCACCCGCTACGCGGCAGACAAGAAACTGTGCGCGGAAGAAGGCAGCTCGAGCGCCCGCATGCAATGCCTGCGCGACGCCCAGAGCGAATACACGCAGCACAATGCCGACGCCAAGGCGCGCTACAACACCAAGGCGCCCAAAGCGACGGCTTGCCACGACTGCGGCCGCGTCACTTCGGTCGTTGTCGGTGAAAAAGCCGGAGAAGGCGGCGCCGTGGGCCTGATCGCTGGCGGCGTGGCGGGCGCCCTGCTGGGCAACCAGGTAGGCAGCGGCGGCGGCAAGAAACTCGCCACCCTCGCCGGCGCCGCCGGTGGCGCCTATGCGGGCAAGCAAGTGGAAGGCCACGCACGGACCACCAAGCAGTGGACCGTCCACGTGCGCTACGACGACGGCAAGCAGGACAGCTTTGTGTACGACAACGACCCGCAGATGGTCAATGGCGACCGGGTGCAGAAGCAGAACGGCACCTTGGTACGCCGCTAAGAGCATCCGATAAAACCTCCATCGCGGCGCTGCAGCGCCTCGCTCCGAAGGTTTTCTCGGGTACTCTACATCGCAAAAAAGCAGCCGAGGCTGCTTTTTTGCGTCTAAGGCCGCTTAGAACTGCGCCTCATCGAGCGCCAGCACGCCGGCGCTGCCATCGACAATCGCCGTGCGCAGAGTTGAGGACTGCGACAGGATGTGGTCGGCAAAGAAGCGTGCCGTGCCGATCTTGGCCCGGTAGAAGCCGGCATCACCCTCGGCCGCTTCGAGCTTGCCTTGCGCAATTGCCGCTGCGCGCGCCATTTGCCAGCCCCCCAAGACCACGCCGGCCAGTTTCAGGTACAGCACGCTGCCGGCAAACACGGCTTTGACGTCGCTCTTGACGTTGGCCACCACGAAGTCCACCACTGCCGCCAGGTCGTCGGCGCCAGCCGCCAGTTGTCTGGCAATCGCTTGCAGGTGGGCGTCGCCCGATGCGGCCAGTTGCGCCTGGGTGGCGCGCACTTGCTCGACCAGGCCCCTGGCCACGGCGCCACCATCGCGCACGGTCTTGCGGCCCACCAGGTCGTTGGCCTGGATCGCGGTCGTGCCTTCGTAAATCGTGAGGATCTTGGCGTCACGGTAGTGCTGGGCCGCGCCCGTCTCTTCGATGAAGCCCATGCCGCCGTGCACCTGCACGCCATCGCGCGCCACGTCCTGCGACATTTCGGTGGACCAGCCCTTGATGATCGGCACCAAGTATTCGTACACGGCCAGGTTCTGCTTGCGCACCGCCTCGTCGGCGTGGCTGTGGGCGATGTCGGACAAGCCCGCCCCCACGTAAGCCAGCGCCCGCGCTGCTTCTGTTTGCGAGCGCATATTCATCAGCATGCGGCGCACGTCAGGGTGGTGGATGATGGCGACCGGACCGGCGGAGCCAGCCACATCGCGCGACTGCACGCGGTCGCGCGCAAACGCCACCGCTTTTTGATACGCGCGCTCGGCCAGCCCAATGCCTTGCAAACCGACGCCGAAGCGCGCCGCGTTCATCATGATGAACATGTATTCGAGACCGCGATTTTCTTGGCCAACCAGGGTGCCGATAGCGCCGCCATGGTCGCCGAATTGCAGCACGGCGGTCGGGCTGGCCTTGATGCCGAGCTTGTGTTCAAGCGAGACGCAGTGGGCGTCGTTGCGCGCGCCCAGCGTGCCGTCGGCATTGACCAGAAACTTCGGCACGATAAACAGCGAAATACCTTTGACACCGGCCGGCGCATCGGGCGTGCGCGCCAGCACCAGGTGCACGATGTTGTCGGAGAAATCGTGCTCGCCGTAGGTGATGAAAATCTTGGTGCCGAACACTTTATAAGTGCCGTCGCCCTGCGGCTCGGCGCGGGTGCGCACGGCGGCCAGGTCGGAGCCTGCTTGCGGCTCGGTCAGGTTCATGGTGCCGGTCCATTCGCCCGACACCAGCTTTTCCAGGTAAATCGCTTTTTGTTCGTCGCTGCCGGCGGTCAGCAGCGCTTCGATGGCGCCGTCCGACAGCAGCGGGCACAGCGCGAACGAGATGCTGCCCGAGTTCAGCATCTCGATGCACGGCGTGGCCAGCAACTTGGGCAAGCCCTGGCCGCCAAACTCGACCGGATGCTGCACGCCCTGCCAGCCCGCCTCGCCAAAGGCCTTGAACGCGGCTTTAAAACCTTTCGAGGTCGTGACCTGGCCGTCGTGCCAGTAGCTTGGCTCCTTGTCGCTGGCGTGGTTCAGTGGCGCGATCACGCCGCTGACGAACTTGCCGTTTTCTTCGAGGATGGCTTCGGCCGTGTCGAGGGTGGCGTCTTCATTGCCGGGCAGCGCGGTGACGGTGGCCAGGTCGGCCAGTTCGTTGATGACGAACAGCATGTCTTTGAGGGGGGCTTGGTAGGGCATGATGTCTCCGGATTCTGATGTCGTGTAGGAAAATTCGGGTAAAAAAAAGCCACGATGGTCAGGCGTCCAGCGCGCGACCAGCGTGGCTCCTTGCAGCAGGGAGGATTAGCCCAGCTCGGCCACCAGCTGCGGCACCACTTCGAACAGGTCGCCCACGATGCCGTAATCGGCCACCGAGAAGATCGGCGCTTCCGGGTCCTTGTTGATGGCCACGATGACTTTCGAGTCTTTCATGCCGGCCAGGTGCTGGATCGCGCCCGAGATACCGACGGCGATGTACAGGTTAGGCGCGACGATCTTGCCGGTCTGGCCCACTTGCCAGTCGTTCGGTACGTAGCCGGCATCGACCGCTGCACGCGAAGCGCCCATGGCGGCGTTCAGCTTGTCGGCCAGCGGTTCCAGCACCTTGAAGGCTTCGCCCGAACCCATGCCACGGCCACCGGACACGATCACCTTGGCAGCGGTCAGTTCCGGACGGTCGGACTTGGCCAGCTCGCGACCCACAAAGCTCGACTTGCCCGAATCGGCCACGGCGGTCACGGTTTCGGTAGCAGCCGAACCACCGGTGGCAGCGGCGGCATCGAAGCCGGTAGCGCGCACGGTGATGACCTTGATCTTGTCGGACGATTGCACGTAGGCAATTGCATTACCGGCGTAGATAGGACGCTCGAAGGTATCGGGCGAATCGACCTTGGTGATTTCAGAAATCTGCGCCACGTCCAGCTTGGCAGCCACGCGAGGCAGGATGTTCTTGCCGTAGGCGGTGGCCGGGGCCAGGATGTGGCTGTAGGCATCGCCCTGCGCCAGGGTCAGGATTTGCTCGGCGACGTTCTCGGCCAGGCCGTCGGCAAAGTGCGGCGCGTCGGCCACGATGACTTTCGACACACCGGCGATTTGCGCGGCAGCCGCAGCGGCGGCGCCGGCGTTGGAACCGGCCACCAGCACGTGCACGTCGCCGCCGCACTGGGCAGCTGCGGTCACGGTGTGGAGGGTGCTGCCTTTCAGGCTGGCGTTGTCGTGTTCTGCGATAACTAATGCGACCATGATGATTCCTTTAGATGACTTTGGCTTCGGTGCGCAGCTTGGCGACCAGGGTGGCGGCGTCCGGCACGATGATGCCGGCCGAGCGCTTGGCAGGCTCGACAACCTTCAGCGTTTTCAGGCGCGGGGTCACATCGACGCCCAGGTCTTCCGGCTTGGTCACGTCCAGCGGCTTTTTCTTGGCCTTCATGATGTTCGGCAGCGTCACGTAGCGCGGCTCGTTCAGGCGCAGGTCGGTGGTGATGATGGCCGGCAGGGTCAATGCCAGGGTTTCCAGGCCGCCGTCCACTTCGCGGGTAACGGTGACTTTACCGTCTTCCAGTTCCACCTTCGACGCGAACGTCGCTTGCGGCCAACCGAGCAAGGCCGCCAGCATCTGGCCGGTCTGGTTGGAGTCATCGTCGATGGCCTGTTTGCCCAGGATGATCAGTTGCGGCTGTTCCTTGTCGGCCAGCGCCTTGATCAGCTTGGCCACTGCCAGCGGCTCCAGTTCCACGTCGGTCTGCACCAGGATGCCGCGATCGGCGCCGATGGCCATGCCGGTGCGCAGGGTTTCCTGGCACTTGTCCACGCCGCACGAGATCGCCACCACTTCGGTGACCTTGCCCGATTCCTTGAGGCGCGTGGCTTCTTCCAGCGCGATCTCGTCGAACGGGTTCATCGACATTTTGACATTGGCGATATCGACGCCGGTGCCGTCCGATTTGACGCGGACCTTGACGTTGTAGTCGACCACGCGTTTGACGGGTACCAAGACTTTCATAGCTGTGCCTTTGGGAAAATAGTGAATAACGGACTAAATTAGTGGGCTAGATTATATGAGAAATCCGCCGGACACAATAAATTAAAGCACGATCGTGCGATTTTTAGTTAGTGGAAGTCGTCTAAAAAGCTTCTTAGACGATCATTCCATTTGCAATGCTGAGTGAGAGCTTGGTGAGAAAGAAGGCGCCGAAAGCTTATTTGCGGCGCATCAAAAAGACGAATTCGCGGCCCGTTTGCACGTGCGAGAGCAGTGCGTTGCCGGTTTGTTTGGCGAAAGCCTGGAAGTCGCGAACGGAGCCAGGGTCGGTTGCCATGATGCGCAGCACTTCGCCGCTTTGCAGTTCCGCCAGGGCTTTTTTCGCCTTGAGGATCGGCAGCGGGCAATGCAGTTCGCGCGCATCGAGTTCCATGTGGAATTCCATGATTTCGTTGTCTAGTATCGTGTCGGTCATCTTGAACCCGCTAGTTAGCTAGGAAGTAGTGCAGCATTTTCGCAATACTACTCCTTTTCAGTGCTCTTGACGCGCTGCACCAAAATAGTTCGTACCCCGTTGCAATTCTGCAACGGGAACTTGCAAGTATACAATCAAGTCGTTCAAACAATAACGGCCCGCGCTTGACACGCGGGCCGTCGATACCCCTGATTTTACAGGGTTACTTGCAATGCAGGACTATATTTTGCCCTCAGGCTTTGGCGCCCACCCAGGCCACCACGCCTGCCAGGGCAGCTGGCAAACCACTTGGATCGGTACCGCCGGCCTGCGCCATATCGGGGCGTCCACCGCCTTTTCCGCCCACTTGTTGTGCAACGAAGTTCACCAGTTCGCCGGCCTTGACCTTGGACGTGGCGTCCGCCGTCACGCCTGCAATCAGGCTCACCTTGCCGTCGTTGACGGCGGCCAGCACGATGGCGGCGGTTTTCAGCTTGTCCTTGAGCTTGTCCATGGTCTCGCGCAGGGTCGCCACATCGGCGCCTTCCAGCACAGCTGCCAACACCTTGATGCCGTTCACATCGACCGCCTTGGTGGCCAGTTCGTCGCCCTGGCCCGAAGCCAGTTTGGATTTGAGTGCCGCCAGTTCTTTTTCCAGCGATTTCACTTGATCCTGCACGGCGCCGATCTTGACCAGCAGCTCGTCCGGGTTCGACTTGAACGCCGCTGCAGCATCGCCGAGCTTGCGTGCCAGGCCTTGCACCAGCGCCAGCGCGCCCTCGCCGGTCACCGCTTCCACGCGGCGGATGCCGGCAGCAACGCCGCCTTCGCCGATGATCTTGAACAGGCCGATGTCGCCGGTACGCTGCACGTGCACACCGCCGCACAGCTCTTTCGAGGTGCCGATGTCGAGCACGCGCACTTCGTCGCCGTACTTCTCGCCGAACAGCGCCATGGCGCCATGCTTGACGGCGTCGTCGAACGACATGTGCTGCGCTTTGGTGGCGTGGTTTTCCAGGATCTCTTTATTGACCTTGGCTTCCACTTCGGCGATTTGCTCGGCCGTCAGCGGTGCGTTGTGGCTGAAGTCGAAACGGGTTTTGTCCGGATCGACCAGCGAGCCTTTTTGCGCCACGTGGCCGCCCAGCACTTCGCGCAGGGCTTTGTGCATCAGGTGGGTGGCCGAGTGGTTGCGGATGGTGCGACCGCGCTTGTGCAAGTCCACTTCCGCCGAGACGGCGTCGCCCACTTTCAGGGTGCCCTGGGTGAGCACACCGTGCTGACCAAAGACGTCGGCCTGGATTTTCAGCGTATCTTCCACCTCGAACAGGCTGCCAGCGGCCTTGATCGCGCCCTGGTCGCCCACCTGGCCGCCGGACTCGGCGTAGAACGGGGTGGTGTCGAGCACCACGATACCCGCTTCGCCTTGCTTGAGTTCCTGCACCGACGCGCCATTGGCGTACAGCGCGATGACTTTGGCGTTGACGCTCAGGTCGTCATAACCGACGAATTTGGTTTTTTCGCCCGAGTATTCGACGTTGGCAGCCATCTTGAACTTGCCGGCGGCGCGCGCGGTTTTCTTTTGCTGCTCCATGGCGGCGTTGAAACCTGCCTCGTCGAGCGTGATGTTGCGCTCGCGGCAGATGTCGGCGGTCAGGTCCAGCGGGAAACCGTACGTGTCGTACAGGGTGAACGCGGTACCGCCGTCGAGCTTGGTCGGATCCTTGGCCAGCTGCGCTTCGAGGATCTTCATGCCGTTTTCCAGCGTTTCGCCGAAACGTTCTTCCTCGGCTTTCAGGGTGGCAGCCACGCGGTCCTTGGCTTCGGCCAGTTCCGGGTAGGCCACGCCCATCTCGATGTTCAGGTCTTCCACCAGCTTGTAGAAGAACGGCTTGGTCTGGCCCAGCTTGTGGCCGTGACGCAGCGCGCGGCGGATGATGCGGCGCAGCACGTAACCGTGGCCTTCAGGGCCCGGGATAATGCCGTCAACGATCAGGAACGACGCGGCGCGGATGTGGTCGGCGATCACGCGCAGCGACTTCGATTCCAGGTCGGTGGCGCCGGTTTCGCGCGCGGCGGCCTTGATCAGGTTCTGGAACAGATCGATTTCGTAATTGCTGTGCACGTGTTGCAGCACGGCGGCCAGGCGCTCCATGCCCATGCCGGTATCGACGCACGGCTTGGGCAGCTTGTTCATATTGCCCGCTTCGTCGCGGTTGAACTGCATGAACACCAGGTTCCAGATTTCGATGAAGCGGTCGCCGTCTTCTTCCGCCGAGCCCGGCGGGCCGCCCCAGATGTCGGCGCCGTGGTCGTAAAAGATCTCGGTGCACGGGCCGCAGGGACCGACATCGGCCATCTGCCAGAAGTTGTCGGACGCGTAGCGCGAACCCTTGTTGTCGCCGATGCGGATGATGCGCTCTTTCGGCACACCGATCTCGTTGGCCCAGATGTCGTACGCCTCGTCATCCTCGAAATACACGGTGACGGTGAGCTTTTCAGCTGGCAGGCCATAGACCTTGGTCAGCAGCTCCCAGGCGTACTGGATGGCATCGCGCTTGAAATAGTCGCCAAAGCTGAAGTTGCCCAGCATTTCGAAAAACGTGTGGTGACGCGCGGTGTAGCCGACGTTTTCCAGGTCGTTGTGCTTGCCGCCGGCGCGCACGCAGCGCTGCACGGTGGTTGCGCGCGAATACGGGCGCGTATCGAGGCCAAGGAAAACGTCCTTGAATTGCACCATGCCGCTGTTGGTCAGCAGCATGGTCGGATCATTGCCAGGTACCAGCGGGCTGGAACGGACAATCGTGTGACCCTTGGATTCAAAAAACTTGAGGAACTTCTCGCGGATTTCAGATGATTTCATGTCGTATGCAGGGAGGGTAGCTGGCAAATGCAAAGGGTTGATTATATATGACCTCCACGTTCACATGGATTCTAGCGGCCTTGTAAAGCGGATGGGCCGATCAAATCTATTCGATCGGTACAAAATCCATCCACGCCCCACAACAGGATTTCCCTGGCGCGGTCGGGATCGTTGACGGTGTAGCAAAACAGGCCGTATCCGGCAGCCTTGATGGTCGCGGCCAGTTCCCGGGTCAAATGCTTGTGGTTGGTGTTGATGGACACGGCTTGCAGCGCCCTGGCCTGCTCTTGCCAGTCGGCCGGAATGCGGTCGAGCAAATACGCGCGCGGCACCTCGGACGCGCTATCGCGGGCGGCGACCAGGGCCTCGAAGCTGAACGAGGACAGCAATGGCACATGGGCCATGTCGCCTGCTGCGATCTCGTCGGCATAGGCGTCGCGCGTCACCCGCGCCACCCAGGCGCCGGTAGCAGCTTCAAAACCGTCGGCAGGCTTGATTTCCACGTTCATCCAGATGCCCTGCTCCTTGCAGTAATCGATGAACTGGGTGTAGTACGGTACCGGCTCGCCCTTGAACTGGGCGCTGTGCCAGCTGCCCGCATCCAGCGCCGCCAGGTCGCGCGCCAGGGTGCGCGCTACCGCTCCGGGTCCGGCCACGGTGCGGCCGAAATCGGGGTCGTGCATGACCATGCCGATACCGTCTTTCGACAGCATCACATCGAACTCGACAGCGCGGAAGCCGTAAGCGAGACCGGCGCGCAAGCCGGCTACCGTATTTTCCGGCGCCAGGATGCCACCGCCGCGATGCGCAACAATTTTAGGATATGGCCACATGATGCCGAATTAGTGATGGAATTGGGAGGGACGGAACCACGACACTATCACGATCCCGGCACAGACACTACACTGGCGGGCGAGACTTCCCACAAGAGAGATAAAGATGACTTTACCGAAAGCGCTGGGCCATATCCGCGTGCTGGACCTGAGCCGCGTGCTGGCCGGCCCGTGGTGCTCGCAAAACCTGGCCGACCTGGGCGCCGACGTGATCAAGATCGAGCGCCCCGGCAACGGCGACGACACCCGCGCCTGGGGCCCGCCCTACGCCAAAGATGCCGAAGGCAACGACACCACCGAAGCAGCTTATTACATGGCCGCCAATCGCGGCAAGCGCTCGGTGACGATCGACATTGCCAGTCCCGAAGGCCAGGCCCTGCTGCGCGAACTGGTGCAGCACTGCGACGTGGTCCTGGAAAACTACAAGGTGGGCCAGCTGAAACGCTACGGCCTCGATTACGATTCACTGAAGGCCATCAAGCCCGATATCGTTTACTGCTCGGTGACCGGCTTCGGCCAGGACGGACCGTACGCGCACCGCGCCGGCTACGACTTTCTGATCCAGGGCATGGGCGGCCTGATGTCGGTCACCGGCGAACGCGACGACCTGCCCGGCGGCGGCCCGCAAAAGGCCGGCGTGGCGCTGACCGACCTGATGACAGGCATGTACGCCACCATCGCCATCCTGGCGGCATTGACCCACCGCGACCGCAGCGGCGCAGGCCAGTACATCGACATGGCGTTGCTCGACGTGCAGGTGGCCATGCTGGCCAATATGGGCAGCAACTACCTCAACAGCGGCAAGCCGCCCAAGCGCTGGGGCAATGCGCATCCGAACATCGTGCCGTACCAGACCTTCGCGTGTGCCGACGGCTACATCATCGTCGCCACCGGCAACGACGGCCAGTACCAGAAATTCGTGGAAACGGGCGGCCGCGCCGACCTGGCCTTGCACGAGCGCTATGCCACCAATCCGTTGCGCGTTAAACACCGCGAAGAACTGGTGCCGCTGCTGGCCGAGATGGTGTTACGCCAGAGCCGCGACTTCTGGATCGAGCAACTGGAAGCAGTGGGCGTACCGTGCGGCCCGATCAACAACCTCGACGACGTGTACAGCAATCCGCAAGTGCTGGCGCGCGGCATCGTCACCGAAGTGCCGCACCCGACCGCCGGCACTGTCAAACTGGTACGCAACCCGATGCGCCTATCCGCCTCGCCAGCGGACAACGCCGTCGCGCCGCCATTGCTGGGCCAGCACACTAACGACATCGTGCGCGATTTACTGGGCCACAGCGACGACGAGATTGCCGCGCTGCGGGCCAAGGGAGTGCTGTGAGCGACGGCTCAAGCCTGGAACGCCCCCAACCCCTGCCGCCCCAGCGCAGCATTCAACGACCGGACCCGCTCGGCCAGTTCCGCTGGCAAGGCAACCAGCCGCTGGCCGAATTGGGGACGTGAAGGCGCAGGTACTTGCCGGCGGTCCTCGAAATAAAAGTCGAGCGCGGTGACCAACGCGTCCTCGGCCATGCAGATGGCTTCGGATTCCGTATCGCCCTGGGTGATGGCCTCCGGGATATCGGGAAAAGTAACAACGTAACCGCCCGAGGGATCGGGGGAAAAGACAGCGGGATATTGCATGGCAACCTCCTTGATGGAACGTTAGCTGAGCTTCAGTTTTTTCTTGACCGCGTCAACTAAAGCCTGTTTGAGCTCTTTGGACGGGTGGCGCGGCAGTATGGTTTGTTCGCCGTTGGCGTAGAGTTTCAAGTGCTTCGAGCCTTGTTTAACGTGCACGCCGCGCTGCGTGAGCCAGCGCAGGAATTCGCTTTGCTTCATGGTCTCTCTCCGAATATAGTCGGTTTTTCTCGCCCGCTCAAGCAAGCAGAGCGGTCCCTGGACTGGGGCGTCCAGCCGACTATTGCAAATCCCGTTTCAGCTCCTGGATCTGGCTGGCCATATGACTGACCGCGCCGCGAATCTGGGCCGATAGTTGCGGGATGTTGGTGCAGACGCGGCGGGCGCGTTCGGCGGAGGTGGTCATGTCGGTGACCAGCTTGCGGATGCGGGCCTGGTCGCCCGATTGCAGTACTTCGCGCGCGGTGTCGCCCAGGCGGTCAACGCGCTGGATGCTGTCGCGCAGTTCACTGGGCAGGTGTTGTTCGGCCGAGCTGGCCTCGGAAGCCTGGCCGATCGCTTGTTCGACCAGGTGGAAACGGCGTTGAAGATTGTCGCTGCGAGCGCTGGTACGGTCGTTGGTGGGCTGCATGGTGTCACCTCCAGAAAGTGCGGAATGAAGAGGGAACGAACGACGTTCCCACCTTGATTCGACACTGGCTGCGGCCGACAGATTCCGTGCTATTTATTGATGTGGATCAGGGCGCTTCTCGCGGCTTCTTACTTCTCGGCCGCGCCCAACGGCGCCAGGCTGCGCAGGCGTAACGCCACCAGCAAGCCCAGGCCCAGCGCGGCGCCCAGCACCATCACCACGCCCGGCCAGCCACTGCGCTCCCACATCACACCGGTGGCCGAACCGACCACGCTCGAGCCGAGGTAGTAGAAAAACAGGTACAGCGCGGAAGCGAGCGCCTTGTTCGAGAGCGCGCGCCGCCCCACCCAGCTGCTGGCCACCGAGTGCGTGGCGAAAAAGCCGTAGGTGAACAGCGCCACGCCGGCGATGATCAGCGGCAGCCAGTTCGACAGCGTGAGCAGCAGCCCGGTG
The DNA here is from genome assembly GCF_009295655.1 of Duganella sp. FT27W. NCBI lineage: Bacteria > Pseudomonadati > Pseudomonadota > Betaproteobacteria > Burkholderiales > Oxalobacteraceae > Duganella > Duganella sp. FT27W. The sequence continues at coordinate 568,718 of NZ_WHIV01000005.1, read as the reverse complement.
AGCATCATCGCCATCACCGCCCACAGCACGTGGCGGCGGCCATAGCGGTCGGCCAGCTTGCCCGCCCACACCGAGCTGTAGATGCCGAGCAGGTACAGGAACGACACCGTGCCCACCAGGCTCTGGCTGAGGCCAAACGGCGCCCCCAGCAAGCGATAGGCGATGTAGTTGTACAGGCTGACAAACGCGCCCATCAGCAGGAACGCCAGCGCGAACATCCAGGGCAAACCGGCATCGGTCAGGTGCAGCCTGAAACCGGCCGGCAAGGTGCGCCAGCCGCCGTGCGATGGCGTGAAATGGCGCGAAGGCGGCAGGCTGCGCCAGAATTCCCACGCCGCCATGATGCCGGCCACGCCGACGATGCCGACCGCCAGGCGCCACGAAAAATGGTCGCTGAGCACCGACGTGATCACCCGGCCCGCCATGCCGCCAAACGCGCTGCCGCTGATGTACAAGCCCATCGACAAGCCCAGCGACGTCGGTTCGATCTCCTCGCCAAGATAGGCCATGGCAATCGCCGGCATGCCGCCCAGGGCCACGCCCAGCAAGGCGCGCATGGCCAGCAGTTGGTGGTAGTTGTGGGCAAACGCGCAGAGCACCGTCATCACGGCGGCAATTGCCATGGCGGCCACCATCAGCGGTTTGCGGCCCAGCCGCTCGGAAATCGCGCTGGACACCACCAGCGACACGGCCAATGCGGCAGTCGAGATCGACAATGCCAGACTGCTTTGCGCCGCGCTCAGCGCGAACTCGTGCGACAACAACGGCATCAGCGGCTGCACGCAGTACAGCAGCGCGAAGCACGAAAAGCCGCCGAAGAACATGGCGCGGTTGCTGCGCTTGAAGTCGGCGGTGCCGGCGGCAATGCGCGACGCCGGCTTGGACGGCATGGGCAAAATAGGCGTGGCGGTGGCTGCGGTGGACATGGCGAGAAATCTGAAGCAAAGGTGATAAACCATCTTAGGATTGCACGATACGACTGTCCAATATATATTTAAGTCGTTAGTCATACTTTAAAACGATAACAGCCATGGAACTTCGTCACCTTCGTTACTTCGTCGCTGTTGCCGAGGAACTCAGTTTTACGCGTGCGGCCGAGCGGCTGCACATCGGCCAGCCGCCGCTCAGCCACCAGATCCAGATGCTGGAAGCAGAGGTGGGCGCGCAACTGCTCGAGCGCAGCAAGCGCTGGGTGCGGCTGACGGAGGCGGGCAAGCTGTTTCTCGACGATGCGCGGCGCATCCTGGCGTTATCGCACCAGGCGGTACAAACGGCGCAGCGGGCCGAGCGCGGTGAAGCCGGCGAGTTGCGCGTGGGTTTTACATTTTCCACGCCGCTCACGCCCTTGTTTGCCACCGTGATCAACCGTTACCGCCAGCGCTATCCGGGCGTAACGCTGACCCTGCATGAAATGTCCACGTTCGAGCAACTCGACGCCATCGGCGACCGCCGGCTGGACCTGGGCTTGGTGCGCCCGCCCGAGCAGGCACTGCCCGACAACGTGGACTTGACCGTGCTGCGGCGCGATCCGCTGGTGCTGGTGCTGCCGGTCGAGCATCCGCTGGCGCACAAGCAGGCGATTGCCATCAGCGACCTCAAGGGGTTGCCGCTGGTGATGTTCCCGAAAACGGCCGGCACCGGCATCCATCCGCAGATTTTCCGGCTGTGCAAGGAGGCGGGATTTGTGCCGAACATCGCGGTGGAGGCGGCCGAGGGTTCGACCATCATCGGCCTGGTGGCGGCCGGCAGCGGGATTTCCGTGTTGCCCAGTTCGTTCGAAATTATCCGCATGGGCGGCGTGTGCTACCGGCCGCTGGCCGATCCCGAAGCCAATACGGCGCTGCTGCTGGCGCGGCGCACGGATGAGATTTCGCCGCTGGTGGCGGGGTTTGTGGCGGTGGCGGAGGATGTTGCAGAAGAAGCTGCGGGCTGAGCCGCAGCCTCAACATGGATACTTACGAGTAATCCGCATCAAGCTCGGAACCGGCATAGTTCTCCAGCTCCGCAAACAAGGTTTTCATGGCCGTACGGCCACGGATGTGCTGCAGCACGGTGCAGGTTGCGCGGTAGCTGGCGATGCGGTCGAGCAGCACCGGGTGGTGTTGCACCGGTACTGCAGCGACGAGCGCGGCCCAGCCCTCTTCGAAGTCGGGCTTGTTCTTGCGCACCGATTTGACGAAGCGTTCGAACTCCTTCTGGCCGGTACGCGCCATCACCCTGCCCCCGCCTTCCACCGCGAAAATGATGGCCAGTGCGATCACGCCTTCGGCGTTGAGGTCGGTGTCGGACACCGGGCCTTCGCTGTGGTGACGGCGCAGCCAGTTGGCCAGGCGCACAATCGCCTGCACTTCCTTGCGCTGCTTGAGCATGACCACGTAGCGGTCGCTGCCGTTCCAGTTCTGGTTTGGATCGGTCTGGCACAGGTCGACGAACAGGTCGCGCAGGCGCCTCGCCGCGTACACCGGGTCGGTATCGTACTCGCCGACCAGGGAATCCTCCGGCAAGGCCGACAGCTCCTTGATCAGGCGGAAACCGATCTGGAACGCGTGCTCGGCGCCCTCCTCGATCAACAGGTCGAGGGCATCGAGGTCCGGGTCGTCGCTGTCGAGTTCAGCTTCGGGCAGCGCATGATCGAGGCCCAGCGATACCGCGCCCACCGTCAGCTGCAACGCCTTCTGGATGCCGTCGGCGGTGCGGTCGTTGGTGAACTTTTCGGCCACCATGGCGGTGATGCCGGTCAGTTCATCGGCCAGCGTGTAGGCGGCGTCATCATCGGGCTCGGCAGCCAGTTTCTGGATCGCGCGCGTCAGGCGCGGCAGGTTTTCTTTGACGATTGCTGGCAGCATGGGTCAGCGTTCCATCACGAGAAAATGCCGGTGCCGACGCTGCGGCGCGACGCCTTGACCACGCGCGTGGACGGCACTTGCTTGCGCAGGCGGTACAGCAGTTCCTTGGTCGAGCGTTGCAGGAAGTTCTGCTCTTCGTCCGGGTCGTCGTTGAACTCGGCGTCGGCCAGGTCGGCGCTGTGGCGGAACTCGGGGAACAGCTCGAACAAGGCGCGGTCCCAGCCGTCTTCCGAGGCCTGTGCCAGCGCGATCGCCAGCGGGACAACGTCGTTGTCGGACGAAGTTTGGCCGGTCAGGTACGGGCCCTTGGCGATGATCTCGCCGGCCACTTCGAGGATTTCCTTGGGCGCCATCGAGAACAAGATCGCGAACATGGTCGCACCATGGTCGGGGGCCGAGGCGGCCGCCAGCAGCTCGTTGCGGCGCTCTTCGTCGTCGGTGGCAAACACCACGCCGTGGACGTGGGCGAACAGCGACTCGGCGATGCGCTCGGGATCGTCCTCGATCTGGTCATCGGGCCAGGTAGCGGCGATAAAGGCCAGGCTGTCGGCCCAGGCCTTGGGCGGCACCAGCAAGGTGGCCAGCGACATCTTGCCGCCGTCAAAGCCGGCCATGTGCAGCGCGGTTACTTGCGGAGGGATGTTGGACAGCACTTCCACCACGGCCAGGTCGCCGTACTGGTCGGCGGCATCGGCAAACGCCTGCTCGGCATGGCCCAGGGAGCCGGCCAGCACCAACTCGGTCACTTGCTTGCTCAGCGCTGGCAGATTGCGGGTTTGGTCGTCGGCCATGGTTTAATCTCCATCCTTGTCGAACATTTGGGCAAAATCGTCGGTCGCGTTGTCTTCGTCTTCGATATCGTCGCCATCGTCGTTGGCCGACAATTGTTCCAGCGACTGGTCGTCGTCGTCCCACTTGCGCGGGTTTTTAAACAGGAAGGCGGTGATGATGGCCTGGCGCGCCAGGTCGGGCAGGTTTTCCTGCAGCGCCGCGTACATGCGGCCGGCTGCCTCGCCCTTGCACGACGCCATGGCGAACACGCGCGCGGCATCGCCGAACTCGTAGTCGCCCGCTTCGGCCAGCAGGCCTTTCGGGTCGGAAAACTCCAGGTAGTCGACCAGCGCGAAGGCCAGCATGTTGACGTCCTCGATGCCGCCGCCGGTGGCGTACTCGTCCACCAGTGCGTCGATCATGCGCTGGTAGTTCTTGCGGTCGGGCGGGTCGCCCAAGATGCCGTCGATCTGGCCTTCGAGTTCGCGCGACTGGTAGGCGAACTCCGGGTGTACTTTTCTCATGTTCCTGCTTTCGTGATGATGTGGAGGGCGTTTCAGGCAGCGGGCAACGTGGTGCCATGCAGGCTGAACAGGGAACGCCACAGCTGGTAAGCCTCGGCCTCGGCATCGATGATGATGCGGTGGTTCACGCTCTGGTTGTATTCCTCGCGCTTGACCGGGTCCGACAGGATCTCGTACGCCTTGGTGATGGCCTTGAAGCGCGCTTCGGCGCCGGGCGCCTGGTTGCGGTCCGGGTGAAAACGCATCGCCAGCGAGCGGTAGATCTTCTTGATCTCGTCCTCGGTGGCGTTCGGCGCGATTCCCAGCGTGTTGTAGTGATTTTCCATTTGGGAAACTCCGAAACAAAATAGATGAACCAAAGGCGAATTATACCTGTCGCGCCACACCCGCCCCCGGATTCGCCGCTGACCACCCATCGCAATGCAGCATTTCCCCTCGGCGCGCACGGGGGATACGGTAAAATGGTCTTTACACGAACTTCTCCAAGTCAATCTTTCAGATGAGCAACGATAAAAAAAGCGCGGCGCCAGAACTCCCTTCGAACTTCCTGCGGGCCATCATCGACCACGACCAGGCGGCCGGCACCTATGTGCGCGACGATCTGCCCACGGTGATTACCCGTTTCCCGCCGGAACCCAACGGCTACCTGCACGTGGGTCACGCCAAATCGATCTGCCTGAACTTCGGCCTGGCGCGCGACTACCAGGGCCGCTGCAATCTGCGCTTCGACGACACCAACCCGGCCAAGGAAGAGCAGGAATACGTCGATACCATCATCGACAGCGTCAAGTGGCTGGGCTTTAACTACGACTACCCTGCAGCCGATGGCGGCGTGGAACACCACCTGCACTACGCTTCCGACTATTTCGACCAGCTGTACGAAATGGCCGAGTACCTGATCGAAGAAGGCCACGCGTACGTGGACAGCCAGTCGGCAGACGATATGGCGGCCAATCGCGGCAATTTCAATACGCCGGGCGTCAATTCGCCGTTCCGCAACCGTCCCGTGGACGAATCGCTGCAAATCTTCCGCGACATGAAAGCGGGCAAATACGCCGACGGCGAGCACATCCTGCGCGCCAAGATCAGCGAAGATGCGATGTCGTCGCCCAACATGAATATGCGCGATCCGGCCATCTACCGCATCCGTCATGCGCACCACGTGCGTACCGGTGACGCCTGGTGCATCTACCCGATGTACGATTACACGCACCCGATCTCGGACGCGCTGGAAAACATCACCCATTCGATCTGCACGCTGGAATTCCAGGACCACCGCCCGTTCTACGACTGGCTGCTGGAAACCTTGTCCAGGGGGGGCTTCTTCAAGCTGCCGGTGCCGCGCCAGTACGAGTTCTCGCGCCTGAACCTCACCTACGTGGTGACATCCAAGCGCAAGCTGCGCCAGCTGGTGGACGAACACATCGTCGATGGCTGGGACGATCCGCGCATGCCCACCATTGTCGGCCTGCGCCGCCGCGGTTACACGCCCGAAGCGATCCACCTGTTCTGCGAGCGCATCGGCGTCACCAAGTCCGACGGCTGGATCGACATGAGCACGCTGGAAGGCTGCCTGCGCGAGGATCTCGATCCGAAAGCGCCGCGCGCCACTGCCGTGCTGCGTCCGTTGAAACTGATCATCGACAACTACCCGGAAGGCCAGAGCGAGGAATGCACGTCGCCGGTCCACCCGCACCACCCGGAAATGGGCGTGCGCACGTTCCCGATCACGCGCGAACTGTGGATCGAGGCAGAAGATTTCATGGAAGTGCCGAGCAAGGGTTATTTCCGCTACTACCCGCCGATCGACGACAAGCCGGGCAGCCGCGTGCGCCTGCGCCATGGTTATGTGACCGAGTGCACCGGGTACGACAAGGATGAACACGGCAACGTGGTGGCCGTGCACGTGAATTATTTCCCGGATTCGAAATCGGGCACGCCCGGCTCCGATAACTACAAGGTCAAGGGCAATATCCACTGGGTGTCCGCCGCGACCGCGTTACCGGCCGAAGTGAGGCTGTTCGAACGCCTGTTTACCGATCCGCATCCCGATGCCGGCGGCAAGGACTTCAAGGAAGTGCTCAATCCGAACGCCAAGGAAGTGATCACCGCCTACCTCGAGCCAGGCATGAGCGCGGCGCTGCCCGACCAGCGCTACCAGTTCGAGCGCCACGGTTATTTCGTGGCCGATCGCGTCGATTCGCAACCGGGCAAACCGGTGTTTAACCGCATCGTCACGCTCAAGGACAGCTTCGTGGCCAAGTAAGCGATGCCCACGACAAGCCGGCGCCCTCCAGCAGGAGGCGCCGGTTTTTTTACATCCATAAATTTACTTGACTTGCAGATCGAATATTTTTTATAGTCAATAATCTATGGACTGGCGGGGCGTCTGAAAGGCAGTGGCAATGGGGCGATTACTCGCGCAACGGCAGTGGTTCTCACCGTCGAAGCCGGTGTGGTGGGCGGGCATCCTGCTCTCGCTGGGCGTGGGTGCGCTGTGCTACGTGGCAGCCGACCGCGCGGTCGAATACGACGGCAACGCCCGCTTTATGCACCAGGCGCGCAATGCCCAATATCACATCAGCTCGTACATCGATTCCTACACCAATGTCCTGCGCGCCACGGCCAGTTTTTTTGATGCCAGCGACAACGTCACGCCCGCCGATTTCCACCGCTTCGTGAGCGGACTGCAGCTGCCATCGCACTACCCTGCCCTCGACGGCATCAACTACTCCCCCTACCTCACCGACGATGCCCGCGACGCCTTCGAGCGCGCCGCACGCCACAGCGGCGATGGCACGGCCAACGGCTACCCCGATTTCGACATCCGCCCGCGCGAACGCCGGCCCGATTACTCGGTCATCACGATGATCGAGCCAATTGCCACGTTCCGCGACCGGGTGGGCCTGAACATCGCCGCCCGTCCCGCCGTGGCCGCGTCGCTGGCGCGCGCGCGCGATACGGGCGAAGTGAGCACGTCGGGCCAGTTGATTGAAATGAACAGCCTGGGCAAGGGCGGCGGCGGCATGGCAATCCGGCTGGCCGTGTACCGGCGCGGCATGCCGCGCGCGACGGTCGAACAGCGCCGCGCCAATTTTATCGGCTCGGTGGGCATCGGCTTCAGCGTACCGCGCCTGGTCCAACTGGCCATGGAACAAATGCAGGTGCGCGACGTGCGGCTGCGCCTGTACGACGGCGGCAGCGCCAGCGCCCCGGTGCCGCGCGCGACCCTGCTATTCGACAGCCAGCCGCACGGCAAGGATGAGCGCACCGCGCAACTGTACTCGGTGGTGCTGCCGCTCGACTTCCACGGCCGCCAGTGGCAAACCCTGTTCAGCGCACCGAAGCGCGCATGGTCGAGCCGCTTCGACCTGTTCCTGCCGTGGCTGGCATTGGGCACCGGTTTTATCGGCACCCTGATGTTTTACCTGCTGTTCCACACGCTGTCCTCGTCGCGCCTGCGCGCCATCAAGATGGCCAAGGAAATGACCAGGGAATTGCGCGACAGCCAGGCCAGGCTGCAGCAGTCACACCACAAGCTGCGCCGCCTGGCAGCCCATGCCGACCAGATCAAGGAACAGGAACGCAAGCGCATCGCGCGCGAAATCCACGACGACCTCGGACAAAACCTGCTGGTGCTGCGCATCGAGGCCGACCTGCTGGCCACCCGCACCCGCCATCGCCACCCGCGCCTGCACGCGCGCGCCATGGGCACGCTGCACCAGATCGACAGCACCATCAAGAGCGTGCGCCACATCATCAACGACTTGCGGCCTACCGTGCTGGACCTGGGGTTGAACGCGGCGGTCGAATGGCAAATCGCCCAGTTCCGCACGCGCTCGGGCATGGTGTGCGAGCTCATCGAGCATCAACAGGATATCCGCGTGGACGACCGCTGCGCGACCGCGTTTTTCCGCATCCTGCAAGAGTCGCTCAGCAATATCGCCCAGCATGCCCGCGCCAGCGTGGTGCGGGTGGAGCTGGCCGAGGCGGACAATATGCTGACCATGACCATTACCGACAACGGCGTGGGCCTGCGCGCCAACAGCCGCAACAAGGTGGGATCGTTCGGCCTGGTCGGCATCGAAGAGCGCATCATCCTGCTGGGCGGCACCTGCACCATCGAGGGCGGCGCCAACGGCGGCACCGTGGTATCGATCGCGGTCCCGCTGGGACGCGAATCGCCGGCAGGCACTCGCGCTACGGAGAAATCTCACCGCGTTAGGAGTTTCCTTACGGCCATTGATAAAAATCAATAGGCATTGCTTCGGCATGGGCAAAATCGACTTGTTGCCATTTTCCTCAACCCAAGCAAAGGAACGTCATGAATGCCATCGCCGCGCTGGACCTGGAGCCGATCAAAGTCAAACTGATGCACAACAAATCCGGCGAAGGCTGGACGCTCGAACGCGCCAACGCGGTCGAGCTTGAATATCGCCGGTTTCTGACCCTGATGAAAAAATTCCCCGACGAGCAAACCTCGCCGCTGGTCGATGTCGATACCTTTTGGCATTACCACATCCTCGACACGAGGAAATACGCCGCCGATTGCCAGTCCGTGTTCGGCTACTTCCTGCACCACTTCCCGTACATCGGCATGCGCGGTGAAGAAGATGCCGCCACCCTTGAGCGCATCGGCAATCGCATGAAGGAGTTGTACGAGGAGGAATTCGGCATTGCCTACGGCAGTGTCGCCGCCAATCCTGGCGCCGCCTATTGCGGCGCCACGACGATACAGGCCGGGCAGTACGCCTATTGCGGCTGGACGCCGGGGGCGTATCGCGGCGGCGCAACCGCGTCGCTGGCTTCGCCGCTGTACACCGAACGGCCACGCCTGAGCTGACATCTGCCAAATAAAGTGGCATACTCTGGATTCAATCGATGTTGGGAGCCCACCATGGCCGTCAATTCCGTCGCATCCAGTAACGTTAATATCCAGACCACGCCACCGCCGCGCCAGGCGGAACCGGTCGCGCGCCAGGCCGAGCCAGTGGCCCCGCCACCGCAACAACAGCAGCAACCGCCACCGCAGCCGATGGTCAACACCAGCGGCCAACGGCTCGGCAGCATGATTAATACAACTGCCTAGTCACTGCCCAGCCAAGCAAAACGGCGCGTCCCCGCAAGGGTGACGCGCCGTTTTATTGAGCGGTGGGCAAATTAATTTGCCATCATCTCGCGCAGTTCGCGAATGCTGAAATCGCTGATTTCATGCATGCGGATCAGGATGGTCGCACCGATCGGCAGCGTGTTGTGGCGGATCTTGCTGATCACGGGTGGCGCCACTTCCAGCGCGCGCGACAGAGCTGCATCGTTTTTCAGTTGCAGTTTTTCAATGATCGCATCGAGGACGCGGTTAGGGTTGTAGGTTGGGGAGGAGGTGATTTCTTTAATGGACATGATATTTAGCAGGTTCGGGGTCGCCCGTTGGAGGAAAGCGACACATTGACTAATAAAATTATCGGTGCAGTTAGAGAAACCATGCGCTCACGATAGCCGCCGATCCCGCTACTACACATCTTTGTTATTTAACGGATAAGCAGAATTACACTCTCCGTGACAATGTGTGAGATTCTAACCCGATTTCTTGTGCTAGATCAAAAAAGAATTGTAAAAAAAGGTATAGAACCCTGTAATGTTAACCTGAGGCTGCTTCAATTGCAGAAATGCAACGCATCTTTACAAAAATTTACAAGGTTGCCAACAAAGATGCCACGGTGGCATGCCGTAGCCGCACGCCCAACTCCCGCTTGATACGACCATTGGCCAGCCGGCGCGACTCGGACATGAACGACAACAGCGCCGGCGTGACCACCTGCTGCAATTGCGCACGCGGCAACCGTGGCGGCCGCGCCAGGCCCAGCGCATCGGCCACGGCGTCGAAATAATCGGCCATCTTCATATTGCTGTCATCCACCGCATGGTAGAGCCGGTTGGGCTTGCCGTACCGCAGCGCGCGGACGATGATGGCAGCCAGGTCGTCGGCATGGATGTGGTTGGTATACACGTCGTGCTCGGCGATCAGCGCTGGCGTGCCCTGCTCCAGGCGCTTGCGCGGCAGCCGTTCGGCGCCATAGATGCCGGGCACGCGCAGGATGGACAGCGTCGAATCGCTGCGCACGGCCCAGCGCCGCAACACACCTTCGGCATCCACCCGCCGCGTGGCGCGCGGATTGCGCGGCGCCACCGGCCGGGTCTCGTCGAACAGGGCGCCGCCACAATCGCCATAGACGCCCGTGGTGCTCACATAAACCAGTCGGGCGTGCTCAGGTAAAATGGCGGTGAGATTGCGCGTGCGGCGGTCCAGCGGCCCCTCGCCCTGCGGCGGCGCCAGGTGCACGATGGTCGATGCCAGGCCAGCCAGGCGGCGCAGGCTGGGCGGCTGGTCGAGATCGGCAACGATGGGCACGGCGCCCAGCGCCCGCAGTTCGGCGCAGCGATCAAGGCTGCTGGTGGTGGCAAACACGCGATAGTGGCCGCGCAACAGCGGCAGCAGGCGCTTGCCGACGTCGCCGCAGCCCACGATCAGCAGGCGCGGCAGGTTGAATGTAGAACGATTAGGGTTTTTCATCTGAAGGATTGTATGACGTTTCAAATTACTGTACAGCCTAGCGGCCACCAATTCCACTGCGACGAGGATGAAACCATCCTCGCGGCTGCCATCCGCGCCGGCGTGGGACTGCCCTACGGTTGCAAAAACGGCGCTTGCAGCTCCTGCAAGGGCAAGATAGTCTCGGGTACCGTTACCCACAAGGCACACCAGGAACGGGCGCTGAGCCTGGACGAAGAAGCGGCCGGCTTCGCGCTGTTCTGTTGCGCCACCACCGCCGGCGACCTGGTGATCGAGGCCCGCGAAGTGGCTGGCAGCGCCGAATATCCGATCCGCAAGATGCCGTCGCGCGTATCCACGCTCGACAAAGTCGCGCCGGACGTGATCGTGATGACCTTGCAACTGCCGGCCAACGAAACGCTCAAGTTCCGCGCCGGCCAGTACATCGAATTCCTGCTGCGCGACGGCAAGCGCCGCAGCTACAGCATCGCCACCGCGCCGGGTGCGGACCAGCCGCTCACGCTGCACATTCGCCACCTGCCCGGCGGGCTGTTTACCGACCAGGTATTTACCACCATGAAGGAGCGCGACATCCTGCGCTTCGAAGGCCCGATGGGCACTTTCTTCGTGCGCGACGACAGCGACAAGCCGATGGTGCTGCTGGCCTCCGGCACCGGCTTTGCGCCGATCAAGGCCATTGTCGAACACCTGCGCGCCGAAGGCTCCACCCGCCCGATGACCTTGTACTGGGGCGGCCGCCGGCCGCAAGACCTGTACATGGACGCGCTGTGCCGCCAGTGGGAAGCGATCCTGCCCAACTTCACTTATGTGCCGGTAATCTCGAATGCCCTGCCGGAGGACAGCTGGACCGGGCGCACGGGCTTCGTGCACCAGGCCGTGGTGAACGACCTGCCCGACCTGTCGGGCCACCAGGTGTACGCGTGCGGCGCGCCGTTGATGGTCGAGGCGGCGCTGCGCGACTTCGTGGCCCGGTGCGGCCTGCCCGAGGACGAGTTCTACGCGGACGCCTTCACCACCGAGGCCGATCTGCACCAACCAGGTTTGATCCAGCAACCGTAATCGCATCCACCAGCAGGGCCCGGGATGCAGAGTCCCGAGGCTCTGCTCCCTGAAAGCCTTCATGTCCGACAGTCCCGCCATCTCCAACGGTTTCAGCGTCCTGCGCCACCGTAACTTCACCTTTTACCTGTTTGCCCGCACGCTCGGCACCCTGGCCGTGCAAATGCAGAACGTTGCCATCGGCTGGCAAGTCTATTCGATGACCGGCAACCTGTTCGACCTGGGCCTGATCGGCCTGGCGCAGTTTGCGCCGTTCCTGCTGCTGATCCTGATCGCCGGCCACGCCGCCGATCGCTACAACCGCCGCAACCTGATCGCCCTCGCGCTGGCCGCGCAACTGCTGTGCGGCCTGTCGCTGCTGGCCTTTACCTATGCGGGCCTGACGCAGGTGTGGCCGGTGTTCGCGGTACTGGTGCTGTTCGGCAGCGCGCGCGCCTTCATGGGGCCGGCCACACAAGCGATCCTGGTCAACCTGGTACCGCCCGAGAGCTTCGCCAAGGCGGTGGCGCTCAGTTCTTCCAGCATGCACGTGGCCGTGATCCTGGGCCCTACCCTGGGCGGCCTGTTCTACCTGGCCGGTCCGAAAACCGTTTATATGGTTTCCTCGAGCATGCTGGTGATCTCGGTGATCCTGATGTGCCTGGTCAAGTCGGTCAAGCAGCCGAGCAACCGCGCGCCAGCCACCTGGCACACGGTGCTTGAAGGCTTGCGTTTCGTGCGTTCACGGCCGGTGGTGCTGGGCGCCATTTCGCTCGACCTCTTTGCGGTGCTGTTCGGCGGCGCCACTGCGCTGCTGCCGGCGCTGGCGCACGACGTGCTGCACGTGGGTCCGCAGGGACTGGGCATGCTGCGCACCGCGCCCGGCATCGGCGCGGCGCTGTGTTCGATCGCGCTGGCGTTCTTCCCGATCACGCGCCGCGTGGGCGCCTGGATGTTCGGCGGCGTGGCGATCTTCGGCGTGGGCACGCTGGTGCTGGGCGCCACGTCCACTTTCTTGGTAGCGCTCGTCGCCCTGTTCCTGATGGGCATGGGCGACATGGTGAGCGTGTACGTGCGCCACCTGCTGGTACAGTACGAAACCCCGGACGAAATCCGGGGCCGGGTCAGCGCTGTCAACTCGGTATTCATCGGCGCCTCCAACGAACTCGGTGAATTCGAATCGGGCGTGACTGCCGGCTGGATGGGCCTCACGCGCGCGGTGCTGTTCGGCGGCGCGGCGACCCTGGTGGTGACCGGCCTGTGGGCATACCTGTTCCCCGTGCTCTCGCGCATGGACCGCTTCCCGCACGACCAGAAGAAGGTGACCAAATGAAGGTGAACAAGTGAGCTGGCGCCCCACGCTGCCGCGCATCATCCACAGCCGGCCGCACCTGAGCCTGGCGGTAGCGGTCGGTGCGCTGGTGTGGCCCTTCCTGCCGGAAGACTGGCACTGGCTCACGCGCGTGCTCACGGCGTGGGACGTGGCGGTGTGGCTGTACCTGGTGACGATGGTGTCGATGATGCTGCGCGCCGACCACCACGACATCCGCCGCGCCGCCAGCCGCCAGGACGAAAAAGGCCCGGTGATCCTGGCCACGCTATCGGTGGCGATCCTGATTTCGCTGGCCGCCATCGTGCTGCAACTGGCGTCGCTGAAAAGCCATCCCGACGACCTGCCGCTGCAATACACATTCGTGGCGCTGACCGTGATCGGCTCGTGGCTGATGACGGGCGTGATGTTCTGCTCGCACTATGCCCACCTGTATTACACCAACCAGGAGACCGAGCCGCTGCTGGGCTTCCCGGACCAGCACCTGCAACCGAACTACTGGGACTTCCTGTACTTCTCGTTCACGATCTCGGTGGCGGTGCAGACGTCGGACGTGACCGTACGCAGCCGGCGCATGCGCAAGGTGGTGCTGGGCCAATCGGTGCTGTGCTTCTTCTACAACCTGGCCATCCTCGGCCTGTCGATCAACATCGCGGCGTCGTTGATCAACTGAGCTTATCAACTGCCGCGTATGGTTGTTATCGAAGGTGGGGTATTTAACGCGAACCTAAGCATAAAAGGAGTAATATGATTTCGCAGCCAACAAAAAGACAGGAGCAATCGTATGCAAATCAATGTTAATTCCGATAAGACCGTCGCCGTTCATGCAGGCCTCCACGACCATGTACGCACCGTCGTCAGCGATTCACTCCACCGTTTCGGCGAACAGATCACCAGCGTCGAAGTTCACCTCAGCGACAACCTGGGCCAGAAGTCGGCCGACGGCGACAACCGCTGCCTGATGGAAGCACGCATCACCGGCTACAAGCCGATTGCCGTCAGCGACCATAGCGCCACCCTGCACCAGGCCATCGGCGGCGCCTCCGCCAAGCTCAAGCGCGCCATCGACAGCGCCCTGGGCCGTCTGCAAGACAAGGACAAGCACCAATCCGCCAAGGATGCCGTGCCAGCCGAAGACGACGTCGAAGAAGACATCAAGTAATATCACTGCGCAGGCAGCGGCCCGGCATCACTCCCGGGCCAGTTGCCGCAAGTAGCGCAACCCCGGCAGCGCCCGACTGCCATACCAAGACAACATTTCCCCATCGACCAGCAGCACCGGCTTGCCGATCTGCTGCTCGAGCGCATGCACATGCGCTTCGGTGAACCGGTACGGTTCGCTCGACAACAATACCCCATCGATCCCCTGCACCAGCTCCGGCGACCAGCGGAACTGCGGATAACGCACATCGCCCAGGTCCGGCACTTGCCAGCCGATTTCGGCCAGCATGCGGGCAATATAGGTGTCGGGCGAAATCGTCATCCACGGGTCTTGCCAGATCACGTACAACATGGTTTGCGGCGGGCCTTTCGGGCTGGCCTGCAGCGCCGCGTATTCGGCCTCGAAGTCGGCGCACCAGCGCGCGGCCGCTTCCTCGCGGCAGAACACGCCGCCCAGCAGGCGCGCCAGCGCCAGGTTGTCCTGCGGTCCCAGCGGATGGGTGACGATGATGTTGGGAATGAACTCGGCCAGCAGGTCGGCCGTCTCTTCCTCGTTTTCGTCGATATTGACCACCAGGTGGGTGGGCGCAAGCTGGCGGATCTTCTCGATATTGACGTCCTTGGTGCCGCCCACCTTGGGAATGTCGCGCACCAGGTCGGCCGGATGGATGCAGAAGCCGGTGCGCCCCACCAGTTGCGGCGCCAGGCCCAGGTCGCACAGCAGCTCGGTAATCGACGGCACCAGCGAGACGATGCGGGCGTTGGGATCGGCCTGGTGCTGGGTGCCGATGGCATCGGTGTAAACCATGCAAACTCCTCAATGTTTCAGTGTTGAATAGACTACATCATGCAACAACTACCTGTGTAAAATTTACACCAGTTTCAGGCCCTGGCGTGACCGCCCGCCTGCCTTTGGGCTATCATGAGAAATGCTTGCCAGCACTCATCGCTGCGCCATTGAAAGAACCACCTTGAAACAGATTAGTACCTTCGGCAAGTCTGGCTACCGGCCCGGCAACTTGCAACTCCTGCGCGACGCCAATGACGATGCAACCGTCACCAAGTTGCTGGCCAACTGTCCCGTCATGCGCCTGGAAGCAGGCAAGGCCATCCCCGAATCGAACCAAGCGCAGCTTTACATTGTATTGCGTGGCGTGCTTGCGGTGGAAACCGACAGCAACACCGGCGTGGCCGACGGCAATGGCAGCGTCAGCAAGGTGTTGCCCGGCGAGAGCCTCGGCGAACAGTCGGTGCTGGACGAGGAGGCCAACCTGTCGCGCATCACGGCGCTGGAAGACAGCGAGATCCTGGTGATCGAAGCGGACCTGGTATGGAAACTGATCGACCGGTCGAACGTGGTGGCGCGTAACCTGCTGCGCCTGCTGTCGTTCCGCATCCGCGCCGCCAACGCCCAGCTGCGTACGCGTCAGAAACTTGGCGAGTTCTACCGCCGGTTGTCGATGAACGATGGCTTGACCGGGCTGTACAACAGGGCCTGGCTCAACGACCTGCTCCCGAAGCTGGCGGCGACGGCGCACAACTCGGGGGCGCCGCTGGCGCTGATCATGATCGACCTCGACCACTTCAAACGCTTCAACGACACCCACGGCCACCTGGCTGGCGACCAGGCGCTGCGCACCGCTGCGCAAGTATTGAGCGGCGCCCTGCGGCCGACCGATTTCGCCGTGCGCTACGGCGGCGAGGAAATGATGGTGCTGCTGCCCGACACCAACGGCAAGATGGCGGTGGCGGTGGCCGAACGGCTGTGCGAACGCATGCAGCAGGCGGTCGTGTTTGCCGACATGCGCCAGCCGATGCCGCACATCACAGCCTCGTTCGGCGTAGCCACGCTGCGGCCGCAGCAAAGCGAGCAGGATCTGATTGCCAGCGCGGATGCCGCGCTCTACCGTGCCAAGGAACTGGGCCGTAACCAGGTAATGCAGGAAGCGCTTACCGATTAAACCTTGGGTGGATCGATCTGGAAGCCGCTGTCGTTGTCGGCGGCCTTGGGCGTGGTGGTAATGGCAGCGCTGGCGTTGCCGGTGGCCGTGGCGCTGGCAGCGTTCTCGGCTGGCGGCGGCGCCTTCTGGGCAGCGACAAAGTCGGCAAAACCTTGCTGGATCAAATCGTAGGTCTTGTCGATATTGGACGACAGATCGCCGCTCAGCACCTTGAAGCCCTCGAGGATGCTGCGCGCTTCCTTGAAGCCCTGCTCCACGCCCTTCTTGATGGTATCCATGAAGTTATTGAGCGAGGTCTCGTCGTCCTGGCCCGGGTTTTGCCGCTTGTACGCTTCGTAAAAACCGGTGGACAGCGATACAATGCGGTTCGCGGTAGCCTCGGGCGAGTTGTCCTGCGACGACGCGTTCTGGATTGCATCCTTGCCGAAGTCGGCTTCGAGCGCCTCGTTGATGCCGGTCAATGCGGTCTTGAATACCACCGACATCGGATCGTTCCCCGATTTGAGCGACACCGTGAGCGACGCTTCCACGATCGATGCATTAAGCTGTGCTTTTGCCTTGGCCGCCGGCGACATGTCCGCCGCTTTGTCAGTGGATGCGGTCGCCGCGGTGGCAGCCGTATTGGCCTTGAGCGGACTGATGCTACTGCTGCTACTGCTGCTACTGCTGCTGCCTGGAGTAATAGAGACTGGAGTAGCCATGATAGTGCCCCCTGTAGATGCCTGAATACCGATTATCGGCAGTTTTACCAATAACTGTAGCCCCCCTGAATACGCCTCCATGACCACACAGACTTTCCTTTGGCACGACTATGAAACTTTCGGCGCCATGGCGCGCCGCGATCGCCCGGCGCAATTCGCCGCGATCCGCACCGACGCCGAGCTCAACGAGATTGGCGATCCGATCATGCTGTATTGCCAGCCCGCCAACGATTTCTTGCCTGATCCGCAATCATGCCTGATCACCGGCATCACGCCGCAGCAGTGCCTGGAATGGGGCGTGCCCGAGCACCAGTTCGCCCGCACCATCGAACAGGCGTTTTCGGAACCCGGCACCATCGGCGTCGGCTACAACACCATCCGCTTCGATGACGAGATCACCCGCTTCATGTTCTGGCGCAACCTGATCGACCCGTACGCGCGCGAATGGCAAAACGGCTGCGGCCGCTGGGACTTGCTCGACGTGGTGCGCATGACCTATGCGCTGCGCCCGGAAGGCATCGAGTGGCCGGTCAAGGAAGATGGCAAACCCAGCTTCAAGCTCGAACACCTGGCCAAGGCCAACGGTTTGCTGCACGAAGCGGCGCACGATGCGCTGTCCGACGTGCGCGCCACCATCGCGCTGGCGCGCCTGATCCGCCAGCACCAGCCCAAGCTGTTCGATTTCTGCTTCGCGCTGCACAAGAAAGACCGCGTGGCCGACGAGATCGGCATGCACCTGGCGCCGCAACTGCGCGCGCCGTTCCTGCACGTGTCCGGCATGTTCCCGGCCGAGCGCGGCTGCCTGGCGCTGGTCTGGCCGCTGGCCACGCACCCGACCAACAAGAACGAAGTGATCGTCTGGGATTGCACCTACGATCCGACCGAACTGTTCACGCTCAATGCCGACACCATCCGCACCCGCATCTTCAGCCGCGCCGACGCCCTGCCCGAGGGTATCACGCGGCTGCCGGTCAAGAGCATCCATTTAAACAAGTCGCCGATGCTGGTGGCGAATTTGAAGACCTTGTCGCCGGCCATGGCCGCGCGCTGGGGCATCGATCTCGAACAGAGCAAGGCCCACGCCGCAATCGCCGCCGCCGGCCGCAACCTCGACGCCGAATGGGCGCAAGTATTCCACCGCCCGCCGGGCGAACCGCTCGACGTGGACGAAGATTTGTACAATGGTTTTGTCAGCCGCGACGACCGCCGCTTGCTCGATACCCTGCGCAAGGAAAGCCCGGCGCGGCTGGCCGTGGCGTCACCGTCGTTCGGCGACGCGCGCCTGGCCGAGCTGGTATTCCGTTACCGCGCGCGCAACTACCCGGAGACCTTGTCGGAAACCGAAATGGAGCACTGGGAACAGCATCGTGCGGCGAAGTTTTACGAAGGTACCGGCGGCGCCCGCACCATCGACCAGTTCTTCGGCGAGATCGATCACCTGCAGCAAGATGCCGATGAGCGGGCCGAGCAGATCCTGGCGGATTTGTATGAATACGCGGAAATGGTGGCGCCGGCGCATTGAGCACCAGCGTCACCGTTACCGGGAAAATCAGCGATACAGGTTAATCGCGTCGCGCGTCTCCAGCGCAACCCGGCGGGCGGCACTGGCAAAGTCTTCGCCCGCCTGCGGCGCCGCGTACAGGATCGCCCGCGACGAATTGATCATCATGCCAGCGCCAGCAGCTGTCTTGCCCGACTGTACGGTCGCGGCGATGTCGCCGCCCTGGGCGCCGATACCTGGCACCAGCAGCGGCATGTCGCCCACGATGGCGCGCACCTGCGCCAGCTCTTCCGGATAAGTAGCACCCACCACCAGCGCGCATTGGCCATTGCTGTTCCACTTCTCCGCCACCAGGCGCGCCACGTGCTGGTACAGCGGCTGGCCGCCGACGTCGAGGAATTGCAGGTCCGAGCCGCCCGCGTTCGAGGTGCGGCACAGGATGATCACGCCCCGGTCGCGCCACTCCATGTACGGCTCGACCGAATCGGCACCCATGTACGGATTGACGGTCACCGCATCGGCGCCGTAGCGGTCGTAGGCTTCACGTGCGTACTGGCGCGCGGTGGCGCCGATGTCGCCGCGCTTGGCGTCGAGGATCAGCGGAATGTGCGGATATTGTTCGCGCACGTAGGCGCAGATTTTTTCGAGCTGGTCTTCCGCCGACAGTGCGGCAAAATATGCGATCTGCGGCTTGAACGAGCACGCCAGGTCGGCGGTGGCGTCGATGATCTCGCGGCAAAAGTGATAGATGCCTTGCGGGTCGTTCTGGAACTGCGCCGGCAGCTTGGCCATGTCGGGATCGAGGCCCACGCACAGCAGCGACTCGTTGCTGGTCCACGCGGCGGACAGTTTGTTGATGAAATTCACGGCGCATCCTTGTAGTCTGTTGCAAACCCTCTATTGTAACGCGGCCGCAGTTACGTCCTTGAGCTCCGCTGTTAAAATTTGCCCCGTCATCCCCCTATTGAAAGCTCTGCCATGAAATTATCCGGAAAAGTCGCCATCGTCACCGGCGCCACCCAGGGCATCGGCCTGGCCTGCGCCCAGCGCCTGGTTGCCGAAGGCGCCAAGGTCATGCTGGTGGACATCAAGCCCGACGGCGAGCAAGCCGCAGCCGCGCTCGGCGCCGCCGCCCGCTTCTTCGCTGCCGACGTCAGCCAGAAGGTGGACGTGGACGCCATGGTGGCCGACACCCTGGCCGCGTTCGGCCGCATCGACATCCTGATCAACAATGCCGGCGTGACGCACGCTGCCGACTTCCTCGACGTGACCGAGGACGACTTCGACCGCGTGCTGCGCATCAACCTGAAATCGATGTTCCTGTGCGGCCAGGCCGTGGCGCGCGAGATGGTCAAGCAGCAAAGCGGCGTCATCATCAATATGTCGAGCGTGAACGCCGAGCTGGCAATTCCCAACCAGGTGCCGTACGTGGTGTCGAAAGGCGCGATCAACCAGCTGACCAAGGTGATGTCGCTCAACCTGATTCCATACGGCATTCGCGTCAACGCCATCGGCCCCGGCACCATCCTGACCGAGCTGGCCAAGCAGGCGGTCATGTCCAGCCCGGAAGCACGCCACACGATTTTGTCGCGCACGCCGATGGGCCGCTGCGGCGAGCCGGAAGAAGTCGCGTCAATCGCAGCGTTCCTGGCCAGCGACGATTCAAGCTATATGACGGGGCAAACCCTGTACGTGGACGGCGGCCGAATGGCCCTCAATTACACGGTGCCGGTGAAATAACTGCGACAGAAAATGAAGTTATGCGCAAGCCTGATGTCTGGTATCTAAAACATCAATTAGACACATATCTAGCGGAAGCCCATAATTACACCTGTCTCCACTATTCTCCTCCAAGAAAATAGTTTTAAGCCCGCTTTCACCAGCGGGCTTTTTTTTGCCCGCGATTTATCTTTCTTGTGGATTGTCATAACCGCGTCATATTGACGGCCTATACTCGATTCATCTTGAGTACATGCAACCGATAGGCATGACTGAAGAAAGGTGCACCGGCAGCCCCGGTGCACCACTCCCCAATTCCTGCTGTGCGTGGTAAGGTTTGCTTTATGATCAAGCAAATTTTTCTTTCTTCCTCGCACGCACGCCTGCGTTACTGGACTGCCATCCTCCTCTTCCTGATGATACTGGTGCTGGGTTCCCTGCCCGGCGCCCGGCAGGAAATCGGCCAGGTGGCGTCCGGTGTCCTGCTGCACTCCATTGCCTACGCCGGACTGACCTTCCTGTTGTTTACCGGTAGCACTGGCACGTTAGTGCAGCGCGCCGTCAAATCCGTGTTGACGATTGCCGCCATGGGCGCCCTGGACGAATACGTACAAAGTTTCTTCCCGTATCGCCACGGCGCCGTCTCCGACTGGCTGGTCGATTGCAGCGCTGCCGTGCTGGCCACTTTGGTCATGTGCGTTTTGTGGTCCCGGTATCGCATCCAGTCGTCAGACTGACTTCACCGCCGGGGCCGCTGCCGCTGGCCCGCGCCACGTCATGCCGCATTTGAGCAAGCTGCTCGACCTGGGCCACGCGTACCAGGCTGTGCAATGCGTGCGTCATCAAGTGCTTGCAACGGGGATCTTGCCGCTCCCCGCAGGTTGAAACTATTAACTCTTCGATAATGGTATCTGTCACGCGTGTCAACATATCGATGTCCTTTAAAAGTGATACCGGACAATTATTGCCTGTGGGTAGCATGTTTCAATTGATGTACATCAAGCGACGAAGCGTGGGCGTGAACGAAATATGGAGGTTCGACTCTGACCTGTTTTGATTATTTCAACGGAGGCAGATATGAACCGTGCAACATTCGGCAAACAGAGCAAATGGGCAGCAATGCTGGGGGTGCTGGTCATCGTGGGACTGGCGGGGTGCGCGTCGGATTCAATCGACAGCAATAGCGGCTATACCTCGAGCGGCAGCAGTGGTTCGGGAACCGCTGCCACGGGCACCGGTCCCGGCGGCGGTGGCGGTGTGCCGGCTGCAGGCACTGCAGGGGCCGGTACCAGCAGCTCGGGAAGTACGGACAGTTCCGGCATGAGCAGCACGAGCACCTATGGCTCGAGCACCAGCGGCAGCATGGGCAGCAGCACGGCCCAAGCCACGTATGGCGTGGTGCAAGCTATCGATGCCATGCCGAGAGACATGGCCGGCTCCACGGGAGTCGGCGTGAGCGGTGCGGCGGTCACCGGCGGCACCATGAACACCACCAGCGAATCACCATACCGCATCACCGTGCGTATGGACGACGGTACCAGCCAGAGCATCGTGGTCGATACCATGCCGCCATACAAGATCGGCGACCGCGTGCGCTACAGTAGCGGCGTACTAAGTGCTTACTAACGCGGCAAGCGCCTAATACAGCTGCTCGACCTGGTAGCCGCGACGCTTGAGCAATTGCGGCAGGCCGTCATCGCCGATCAGGTGCAGCAAGCCCACGCCCACGAAGGCTACCTGGTCCTGCTGCATGATGCGCTCGATATTGGCCGCCATTTCCGGATTGCGCTTGCCCAATAAAACCCGCTGCATGAACTCGGCGCCTATCGAATTGCCGCTGGTGGCGGTGCGCCAGGCGGCCTGGATGCCCGGAATGTCGGCAGCGTTCCACGCCTCGATCAGCGCCAGCGATTTTTTCATGGCCGTACCGCTTTCCAGGTCGGCCAGGCTTTCCACCAGGTACTGCTCCTGCTGGCGCGCGTTCAGCGTGTCGAACAAGCCCAGCTGGTATTCGGCGCTTTCCAGCTGGCGCACGGCCTTGTCCTGCTCCTGAGCGGCCGCCAGCAGCGCATATTCCACCGCCTGGGCGCGCTTGAAGCCGCGGGCATCGAGTTCCACGCCCACCAGCAGGTTGGCGATCAGCCATGGCTTGAATTGCTGCACTGACTGCAAGGACATGCCAGCCTTGGCCAGCGCTGGCGCCAGCTTTTGCAAGGTTTCCGGCTGCAAGTGGTTTTGCACCTTGTCGCCAGCCGGGTAGCGGCCGTGCAGCGCCATGGCTTTCTGGAACGAGGCGTTTTCACGGATATCGAGCTCGATCACCAGCGCCCGGGAATTTTGCAGCGCGCGCGACGCTTCCGCATCGAGCGGATAAAAGCCGTCCTTGCCCACGTGGATGGTGCCGAACAAATAGCTGGTCTTGCCGTCCAAAGTGACTTTGTATAATTGCCCACGGCGCGGCAAACTCGCTTCGCTTAGTCCGGCAGCCTGCGCCACCTGGCCCAACAGCGCAGCAACAAATGCAAACAAGACAATCATTTTGACAGGCATGCGAATTCCCGACGATGACAGGGGATGCCATCGAAATAACATTAATTGGTGGAGTTTGGAGGATTGCGGCGGCCTGCCGTCCTGTTTCCCATAGTAAATCAGGAAAACGCCGGGGAAAAACTATTTGTGACTTTAAGCGAGCTAAGCGTCTGATTTAATACACTTTAATAACAGGTCGATAAGAGTATCGTTAATTTACGCTGCTCCAATAACCACACCGAGTGCGGGGGCTAGGTTGAAACTGTCGGTTACGGCCCGAT
The DNA here is from genome assembly GCF_009295655.1 of Duganella sp. FT27W. NCBI lineage: Bacteria > Pseudomonadati > Pseudomonadota > Betaproteobacteria > Burkholderiales > Oxalobacteraceae > Duganella > Duganella sp. FT27W. The sequence continues at coordinate 545,785 of NZ_WHIV01000005.1, read as the reverse complement.
ATGCCTTCCATGATCCCATTTTCCATCCTCGACCTTTCGCCGATCGCCGAAGGCAGCAACGCTTCCGCATCGTTCCGCAATACCCTCGATCTCGCCCAGCACGGCGAGCGCTGGGGTTTCCAGCGCTACTGGCTGGCTGAGCACCACGGCATGCCCGGCATTGCCAGTGCGGCCACGGCCGTCTTGCTGGGACACGTGGCGGGCGGCACGTCCACCATCCGGGTGGGCGCCGGCGGCATCATGCTGCCCAACCATTCGCCGCTGGTCATCGCCGAACAGTTCGGCACGCTCGAGGCGCTGTACCCGGGTCGGATCGACCTGGGCCTGGGCCGTGCGCCCGGCTCCGACCAGGTTACGGCACGCGCCCTGCGCCGTAACCTCGAGTCCGACTCCGACGCCTTCCCGCAAGACGTGCTGGAACTGCAAGATTACATGAGCGACACCCCACGCCAGCGCGTGCTGGCCGTGCCCGGCAAGGGTGCCAAGGTGCCGATGTGGATACTCGGTTCGAGCACGTTCGGCGCGCAACTGGCAGCCCACCTGGGCTTGCCGTTTGCGTTTGCCTCGCACTTCGCGCCGTCGATGATGCAGCAAGCCATTGCCCTGTACCGTAGCAACTTCCAGCCGTCGGCGCAGCTCGACAAGCCGTACGTGATGCTGGGCTTTAATGTTTTCGCGGCCGATACCGACGAGGAAGCGCACTTCCGCGCGACGTCGATGCAGCAGGCGTTCGTCAACCTGCGCACCGGCAACCCCGGCAAGCTGCAACCGCCACGGGCCGGCTACCTGGAATCGCTGGGCATATCCGAGCGCACCATGCTCGACTCGGTGCTGTCGTGCACAGCCATTGGCGCGCCGGACACGGTCCGCCAGCGCCTGCAGGAATTCATCGCCCGCACCGGCGCCGACGAACTGATGATTACCTCGCAGATCTTCGACCACCAGCATCGCTTGCGGTCGTACGAGATCACGGCAGAAGTCCGCCAGTCCATACAACGCTCGGAAGCCGGATTCGTTTAAGCGAATTCAAAAACCTGCTGCGCGACCCGCTACGGCTTTTGAGTTCGCTTGAAAGCTGCCGCCAGCAGCAAACACCGGCTCACTGTAAAATTGCCGCCTTTTCAAAAGAGGAGCAATCCCGTGAGCCAGTCCCACGCCCAGCAAGAACTTACTCCCGGCATGGTCTGGTTGTTTGCCGTTGCGACCGGCTTAATCGTCGCCAACCTGTATTACGCCCAAACCCTCATCGGCCCCATCAGCCGCGCCACCGGCCTCGATCCCGGCGCGGCCGGCCTGATCGTCACCCTCACCCAGCTCGGCTATTGCCTCGGCCTGCTGTTCATCGTGCCGCTCGGCGACCTGGTAGAAAACCGCCGCCTGATTTTCATCTCGCTGGTGGTCTGCGCGCTGGCCCTGGTGGCTGCCGCCGTGGCCGCCAATCCGCTGGTATTCCTGGCCGCTGCTCTGTGCATCGGCCTCGGTTCCGTTGCCGCGCAAATCATTGTGCCGTTTGCCGCCCACCTGGCGCGCCCCGAGGAACGGGGCCAGACCGTGGGCAAGGTCGTCAGTGGCCTGCTGATGGGCATCATGCTGGCACGCCCGGTCGCCAGCCTGGTGGCCGACGCGTTCAACTGGCACGCGATCTTCGTGCTGTCGGCGGTCGTGACCATCGCCCTCGCCTTTTTGCTGCGCGCGCGTCTGCCGCAACGCCAGCCCGAAGGCGGCATGCATTATTTCCAGCTGCTGGGATCGATGTGGCACTTGCTCAAGACCACGCCGGTGCTGCGCCGCCGCGCTGCCTACCAGGCCTGCATGTTCGGCGCCTTCAGCCTGTTCTGGACTTGCGTGTCGCTGGAATTGACAGGGCCGAATTTCGGCATCAGCCAGACCGGCGTGGCGATCTTCGCGCTGGCCGGGGTGGCCGGCGCCATCGCCTCGCCGATTGCCGGCCGCCGCGCCGACCAGGGCAAGAGCCGCTCGACCACGCTGATCGCCCTGCTGCTCGGTGCGTTGGCTTTCACGGCGCCGCTGCTGGTCGATGCCGGCCGCATCGCCAACCTGGCAATCCTCGTGTGCTGTTCGATCGTGCTCGATGCCGGCGTCTCGGCCAGCCTGGTCACCGGCCAGCGCGCGATCTTCTCACTGCCAGCCGACGTGCGCAGCCGCCTGAACGGCCTGTACATGGCGCTGTTCTTCATGGGCGGCGCCATCGGATCGTCGCTGGGCGGCTGGATGTTCGCCCACCACGGCTGGCACGGCGTGCTGCTGACCGGACTGGTCTTCCCGCTGGTCGGGCTGGCGGTGTTCACCACCGAGCCGCGCAAGTAGCCAAGACAGTCGCCTGCGGCCTGCTGCCGTGGCAGCGTGCGCCGGCCCTGCCGCCGAGGCGCGCAAGCAGCGCCTCATTCCCTGCCGGGACAGGTTCTTGCTACGGCTTGAGGTTGATATACACCGGCGCATCGCGGTCGGTGGTCAACCAGCCATCGACCAGCTTCAGTTCCGTCACCTGCATCGAACTGCGCTTGTTGTCCGGCACGCCCGGATGGACGAAGTAGAACAGGTAGGCGCGGTCGTCGCTGATCACCACTTCCGGGTGGTGGCCGCCGTTCTGGTCGTCGGCGCCCTTGCCCGGCTTGTCGAGCAGGCTGTGCGGCTGGCGGCTCCAGGTTTGCGCGTCGTCCGAGCGGTAGGCGCCCAAACCTTCGTTGCCGAGCAAGTCGGTCAGCAGCCAGTACTTCCCTTTCCACAGGAACGGCAACGGCGCCTCGCCCCGGTCGCGCGGCAGTTGCGCCGTGCCCTTGTCGGTCCAGCCATATAAATCCTTGCTGTCGGCGTAGTAGATCGACTTGCCGGTAGGCTCGTTGTTGTACCACATGCGCCAGGTGCCATCTTTCAGCCGCAGCACGCCGGCATCGATCACGCGGTCGCTCGAGAGCTTGAGCGTGCTTTCATACTTCCACTGCTTGAGATTGGCGCTGGTAAGGTGGACGATGGCGCGCGGATGCTTCCAGTCCTCGAACACTCCCGGCACCACGGTCAGGTACATATGGTAGGTGTTCTCGTGCTTGAGCACGGCTGGCGCCCAGTAGGTGGCCGTACCGCTGGTATTCGGAATCTCTTTCGGGAAATCGACCGTGCCGCGATAGGTCCAGGCGCGGCCGTCGAGCGACTCGGCCACGCCGATCGGCGTGCCATGCACCCAGCTCACGCTCGACAACCCCGGCACATTGGCGCGGCGGTTGGTATAAAACATTTTCCACTTTTTCTCGGCGTCGTCGTAGATGATGGACGGATCGGCCGCACCATCGAACACGGGGTCGCGGAACAACGGTTTCGGCGCCGGGATCTGCATGCTGGCGTCGGCGCCATAAGCGAGTTCCGTCATCAGGATCGAGCGCCGGTGGTCGCCGCCGCCCGGCAGCACCTTGTCGTGGTAAAACAGCAGCGACTTGCCATCGCGCTCGAGTATCGCGTGGTGATTGGTGGAGATTTGCAGGAAGTCGATCAGCACGCCGCGATACGTGAACGGCCCCAGCGGCGAAGCGCCGGTGGCATAGACGATTTGCCCGGGCCAGCCGGTCGAGAACGAGAAATAATACGTGCCGTTGTACTGGTGCAGGAACGGCGCTTCGCCATAGCCGGTCTTGGCCGGGAAGTTGTTGACCGCGACGTTCTTGATGCCGCCCACGGTGGCCTTGAGGTCGGCCGACAGTTGCACCACTTTCGGCACGCGGGTGCCGAAGTACAGGAACACGCGGCCATCCTTGTCGCGGAACACGGCCGGATCGATCGGTTCGTCGCCGGCATTGACATCGCGCGGCGTTTCCACCAGCGGTTTGCCGATCAGATCGACGAACGGGCCGAGCGGATTATCGGCCACGGCGATGCCGATCTGCTTGCCGCCGACGGGCGCGAAAAAGTAATACTTGCCCTGGTGTTCGAACGCTTCGGGCGCCCAGGCCTTGGCATCGGCGCTGGCCCATTTGAAGATATTGGCCGGCAGAATGGGCCCGTGATCTTTCCAGTTGGCGAGGTTGCTGGACGTGAGCACGCGCCACGACGTGGAATCCCAGTATTTGCCCGAGTTGTTCTGGTCGTCGGTGGCGTACACGACGTATTGGCCGGCAAAGTAATGGGGCGACGGGTCGGCGCTGAAGTTGTTGGTCAACAGTGTTTGCGCGCTGGCGGTCGATGCCAAAGCAGCCGCCAGGGACAGCGCCAGGCCGGCAAATACAGCGTTCATAGGATCTCCATTGTGGTGTTATGGAGGCTATGGTAGGACTGAGAGTTGGTATGGTGCTATGAATTTATTGGCGGCAGCTATATCAAAAAAAGCACAAAAAAACGCCCGGGGATACCGGGCGCTCGGTTGTCATTCAGGTGATCAATCTATTGATTATTTCGCGTTGCGTGGCTTGGCAAATGCATCGCCCGCCTTCCACTCCGGCAGTTTCGGATTGTTGGCGATGATGCGGCCCAGGTTCAGCGTGTACTGCGCCGTCTGCACCATGCCCGACAGATCCCAGCTGGCATCGTATTCGTCGCTGGCCTGGTGGTAGCGCTTGCCGTAAGCCTTGGCCTTTTCTTTGGATCCGGCAGGGTCCTTGATGTACTCGTTGCCCGAATCGATAGAGAACGCCGGTACGCCATTCTTGGCAAAGCTGAAGTGGTCGCTGCGGAAGTAGCCGCCGGCCAGGTCCGGTTCGGCCTTGGCGATATGCATGCCCATGGCTTTGGCGGCCGTCTCGGCCATCTTGCCCAGCTCGGTGCGTTCGCTGCCCTGGGTGCCGATGTCGCGCGTGGCGCCCACGAAATTCAGGCTGTCGAGGTTGAGGTTGGCGGCGGTTTTCGCCAGCGGCCACAACGGCGACGACGCGTAGGCCGCACTGCCCAGCAAGCCCTGCTCTTCGGCTGCCACCCACAGGAACATCTGGCTGCGCTTGGCCGGTGCACGTTTGGCTTCCTGCGCCATCGCCAGCAATGCTGCCGAGCCCGAGGCGTTGTCCACCGCGCCATTGAAGATGGTGTCGCCGCTCTCGCCTTGCTTGCCCAGGTGGTCGTAGTGGGCGCTGTAAATCACCACTTCGTCCTTGAGCCTGGGGTCGGTACCGGGCACCACGGCGGCGATATTGAATTGTTCGACCTTGCGCACGGCCGCCTTCATTTCGCCGTTCACCTTGGCTGCCAATGGCACCGGTTTGAAGTCGGCGCGCTCGGCCGCAGCGCGCAGCGTGTCGAGGTCCTGGCCGGCGGCCTTGAACAGGGCGCGCGCAGTGTCGTCGGTCATCCAGCCCTGCAAGGCGGTGCCCAGCGTACCGGCGGCCAGCTGGAAGCGCTCCACGCCCGACCAGCTGTTCTGGATCACGCTCCAGCCATACGATGCGGTAGGCGTGGTGTGGATCAGGATCACGCCGGCCGCGCCCTGGCGCTGGGCTTCTTCGAATTTATAGGTCCAGCGGCCGTAGTAGGTCAGGCCCTTACCGTTGAAGCGGTTCGGCTGCTCGGCGGTTGGCTGCGGATCGTTGACCATCGCCACCAGGATCTTGCCCTTCAGGTCCACGCCCTTGAAATCATCCCATTTTTCATCTTCTGCCTTGATGCCGTAGCCCACAAACACCAGCTCGGCGTTCAACTGGTGCACGGCGGTGGCGTCGCCGGGCGCAAACACCCAGTCCTTGCCGAAGGCGGCCGGCAGCGCCTGGCCATTCGCTTCCAGTTTCAACGTGCTCTCGGCAGGCAGGGTCTTGATGCCGGCGATCTGCACCGACTGGCGGAAGCTGTTGCCGTTGCCGGGCGTGAGGCCCAGTGCCTGCGCCTGGGTTTCCAGGTACAGGGCAGCCAGGTCGGCGCCGCGCTGGCCGGTACCGCGACCTTCGAGCAGGTCGTTGGACAGGAACGCGAGGTGGGCGCGCAGCGGCGCTTCCTGCACCAGGGGTGCGTTAGCGGTGCTGGCTGCGTGGGCCGGGAATGCCAGCGCCAGGCTTATGGCCAGGGCGGAGGCAACGAAGGAAGGGGTCATTTTGTGCATGATGTCCTGATGTGTTGGTCGCGGCCCGGTCAAAATTTGCCGCGCGCACATTGTATGACATTTGGTCACACTGCCTGGCGACGCCGGGCGCGCTAAAATGATGGCATGACAGACCGCAACTCAGACCGTAATCCGGACGCCAGGCCAGGGGGCAACTCCTTGGACGACTTGGTGGGCAACTCTTCGGGCAACCTGGCGCGCCATTCAGCGGGCAACTCAGTGGGCAAATACGTCGGCCGCTTCGCCCCGTCGCCCACCGGCCCGCTGCATATCGGCTCGCTGGTGGCTGCCATGGCCAGCTACCTCGACGCCAAGGTCCACCACGGCCAGTGGCTGGTGCGCATCGAGGATGTCGATGGCGACCGCAACGTGGCCGGCGCCGACGAGCACATCCTCGCCTCGCTGCAACGCTGCGGCATGGCCTGGGATGGCGACGTCACCTGGCAAAGCCGCCGCACCGGCCTGTACGACGCCGCGCTGCGCCAGCTTGGCGACCTGGTCTACCCGTGCGGCTGCTCGCGGCGCGAGATCGCCGATTCGCAATTGAGCCTCACCGGCCGCCAGGCCCAGGCGCTGATTTATCCCGGCACCTGTCGCCATGGCCTCGCACCGGGCAAGACTGCGCGCGCCCTGCGCCTGAAAGTGCCGCAGTCGCCGCCATGCGTAATTGCCTTCGAGGACCGCTGGGCCGGCCACATCAGCCAGGACCTGACCGACGAGGTGGGCGACTTCGTGATCAGGCGCGCGGACGGTTTCTGGGCCTACCAGCTGGCGGTGGTGGTGGACGATGGCGCGCAAGGCATCACCGACATCGTGCGCGGCGCCGACCTGCTTGACTCCACACCGCGCCAGCTCTACCTGCAGCAGGTGCTGGGCTTGCCGCAGCCGACCTACCTGCATGTGCCGGTGGTGGTGAATCAACAGGGCGAAAAACTGTCGAAGCAGACCGGCGCCCAGGCTTTCGATACGGGCGCCGCACCGGCCGACCTGTTGCAGCAGGCGCTGCTGCCGGCCGCCCGCTTTCTCGGCATGGCATTGACCGCCGGTTCGCTGGACGATTTCTGGCGCCAGGCGGTACCGGCCTGGGAAAATGTCCTGAGAGTTACGTGCGCCAGTCAAGGCTAAATCTGGCCTACACTGTGACGATGGAAATCGAACTCAAACTGCTGCTCGACCAGGAACACAACGCCACCCTGATGGCGCTGCCCCTGCTGGCCGACCACGCCGACGGCGCCCCGCGCCGCCAGCACCTGTCCGCGCATTATTTCGATACCCCCGACCTGCACCTGCTGCGCCACGGCGCCGGCCTGCGCGTGCGCAAGGAAGACGGTCTCTGGATCCAGACCATGAAGGCGGGCGGCAGCGTCCAGAGCGGGCTGCACAGCCGTAACGAGTGGGAATGCCCGGTGGCGCGGCCGTGGCCGCAACTGGGCAAGCTGCGCAAGCTGATAGCCAAACACGATGACGCCGAACCATGGCTCGACATGCTGGCCGCGCCCGAACTCAAGCAACGGCTCGAAGCGCTGTTCGTGGTCGAAGTGGAACGCCATACCTGGGATCTCGATTTTGAAGGCAGCCGTATCGAACTGGTGCTCGACCATGGCCATATCGAACGCCATGGCCGCCAGGTGTCCGTCAACGAAATCGAACTCGAACTCAGGGACGGCGATCCGTCCGCGCTGTTCTCGTTCGCGCTGGAATTGCACGAACATATTCCGCTGCGGATCAGCAATATCAACAAGGCCCAGCGCGGCTACCAGCTGTGCCGCGAAACCGGCACCGAGCCATACCGCGCCAAGGCGCTCACGCTCGACGCCAACGCCACCGTGGCGCAGGCGCTGCAAGCCATCCTCGGCAACTGCCTGCAACACATCCAGAACAACGAACAAGCCATCATCGACGGCGACGACCCCGAAACGCTGCACCAGATGCGGGTGGGACTGCGCCGCATGCGCTCGGCGCTGAAACTGTTCGACGACGTGGCGCCGTGCCCGCCCGCGCTGGCCGACGACATCGCCTGGCTCGGCGGCGAACTGGGCGCCGCGCGCGACGCCGACGTGCTGCTCACCGACACCCTGCCCCGGGTGCAAGCCAATCCCGGCGGCAAGAACGGCCTGATGGCGCTGCAACAATTGGCGCTGGACGCGTCACAAACCCACCGCCGCACGGCGGCGCAAGCGCTGCTGTCGCCGCGCTACACGCAATTATTGTTGAGCATGGGCGTGTGGATGCAGCACCTGTCCACCGACGTGCCCGATGCACCGCTGGCTGACTTTGCCCAGGCCACCTTGCAACGCCTGCACAAGCGTTTATTGAAACGCGCCGCCCGCATGGACGACGCCGATCCGGCATCCATCCACAGCACCCGCATCGCGGCCAAGCGTGGCCGGTATGCACTGGAATTTTTCCACGCCTTGTACCGTGAAAAATCGGCGCGCCAGTATCTGAAAGCGCTGGCGGCGATCCAGTCGGCGCTGGGCCAGCATAACGACCTGGTGGTGGCCGAAGCGCTGCTGCTGGAGATGGCCGAACAGCATCCGGATGCGCTGGACACGATCAGCTTCGCGCGCGGCTACCTGCAAGGGCTGCAAAGCCGCGAGGCGATCGACCTCGACGCCATCCGCGCCACCCTGCAGGCGTTGCGCCTGCCGCGCAACTAAAACCTGCCCCGCTGCCGAGGCGCGCACGCAGCGCCTCACTGCCTAACCGGGATAGCTTCTTAGCGTGGGACGGGCTTGGCTACGACAGCCCAGCTCACCGACGTCTTGCAACCGGCTTGCTGCACGGCAGCGAGCGCATCGTCTGCTTCGGTCGTCGCCTGCGCGTATTCCTTGTTGCCTTCGATTTTGAAGTGCAGCTGCGGCCGGGTGGAGCTCGCCATTTTCGACAGCACCGGCGCAAAGCCGCGCTCGGCCAGCACCTGGCGGCATGGCGTAATCGCTTTCAGGTCGTCCGATTCAAGCCGGATGGTCAGGGTCCAGCGCTCGACGATGCCGTGGGTGGCCAGGTCGGGATCGGGCAACATCAGGTTGGACGGCAAAGTGGCGGCGCTGGCGCCTGCCAGCGTAAAGGCCAACAACGCGGCCAGGGACAATCGACGGTACATCGGCATTCCTAATAATGAATTCAAGCTGCCATGGTAGCAGCCTTCGACTGTTCCCAACTACTAGCTGCGCAGGATCGGATACAGCGACGCCAGCAACAACAACGCCATGCTGACATTAAAGATGCGCACCGAGCGCGGATCTTGCAGAAAGCTGCGCAGCACCACGCCGAACAGCGCCCACGCCCCCACGCAGACAAAACCGATCAGCAGGAACACCAGCGCCAGCAAGAACACGTCGGCCAGGTGCGCATGCGGCGGCAGATACGTGCTCATGGCGCTGAGTATCATCACCCAGGCCTTCGGATTGATCCACTGGAAGGCAGCCGCACCCCAGAAACCGAGCGGCTTCGACAGCTGCGCCTGCTCGGCACTCATCGGCGCCGCGTGCGCCAGCTTCCACGCCAGCCACAGCAGGTAGATCGCGCCCAGGTACTTGAGGATCAGCTGCAACATCGGCACTGCCTCGAACACGGCCTGCAAGCCGAACCCCACCGCAACCACCATGAACGAAAAGCCGCCGCAAATGCCGAACAAATGCGGCAGCGAACGCCTGAATCCATAGTTCAGGCCGGAAGCCAGGATCATGGTGTTGTTTGGGCCGGGCGTGATGGAACTGACGACGGCAAAGGTACACAGCGGCAGCAGCAGATCGGGGGACATGGCGTTTCCTGAAAGAGTTTCAGTCATTGTACGCGCGGGTGTACTGGCGTGTACCAGTACAATCCTGCAATTACCCCACCGTTCTGTACTGGCGACATTGCCATCACACCCGGCCATCACACCTTCTTGCGCCGCCCCAGCAGTTTATAGACGCTCTCCAGCTCGCGCGCCACCAGGTCTTGCCCATTCTCGATCACGAAGTCCTGGAACGACGCCGCCACCTTCGGGATAGGTTGGTCGGTCAGGTGCATGATCTGCCAGTCCGCTTCCACCGGGTTGCCGGCCATCGGCAAAATCGCCAGCAGGCCCGCCTCGAATTCCAGCCCGCACGCGTGCACCGACAAAAAGCCCAGTCCCAGGCCGGCCGACACCATGCGCTTGATCGCCTCGTTGCTCGACACCTCGGAGCCGAATTCGAGCGGATGACCGGCGTCGCGCAGCAGCCGTTCGACGGCAGTGCGGGTGCCCGAGCCGCGTTCGCGCACCATCAGGTTGGCGCCCTTGATGTCGGCCAGCGTGAGCCGCTTCTTCTTCATCAGAGGGTGAGCCGGGCTGGCCACGAAAGCCATCGGGTGGCGCGCGAAGCGGGCCGCGTTGGTGCGCAGCTCGCGCGGCGGCGTGCCCATGATGGCCAGGTCGATCTCGTGGCGCGCCAGCATGCTGATGATCTCCGCGCGGTTGCCCACCTGGAGTTTCAAATGAACGTCGGGGCGCTTCAACGTAAACGGCACCAGCAGCGGCGGCAGCAAATGCTCGGCGGTGGTGACCGCGCCGATGCGCAGCGTGCCGCTGGTGACGCCTTGCAGCGCCGCCAGTTCTTCCTCCGCCTGCTGCCACAGGCGCAGCATGCGCTCGGAAAAATCGAGCATCACCTCGCCCGCAGCGGTGAGCTGGATATTGCGGCCGACCTTGCGCGTAAGGGCGATGCCGGCGATATCTTCCAGCGTGCGCAGTTGCAGCGAAATGGCCGGCTGCGTGACGTGCATCGCATCCGCCGCCCGCGACACGCTCTCGTGCCGCGCCACCAGGACCAGCGATTGCAGCTGGCGGAAACTCGGGTATTGCATAAGCCTATCCTTATCAATAACTAAAAATCTTTAATTTTTCTTTTGATTATATTACCTTTATATTGTTGGCTTGAGGGGGCTTCGAAAACCGTAGCGAGCGGCTTGTTATTGTCTTGAGTAGCGGAAGCGTACGGAAGTACGCTGAGCAACGGAAAGGCGATAGCAGGACGCGCAGTAGGTTTGCGAAGCTCCCGGACACTGTTTAGCGAGATTAAATATGAGCATAGACGTGATCTTCCTCGGTCTGGACGGCGTACTGTTCGACACCGAAACCCCGCACCTGTCGGCCTGCAACGCGGCCTTCGCCACCGCCGGCCTGTCGCTGCGCTGGGACGCGCGCGCCTTGCGCCACGCCGTCGCCACCCACGGCTACGCCCGCGCCATCGAGGGCGCCCTGCCGCCGTCGATGCCTGCACGCGACCGCAAGCGCGCCGCCGAAATGGCAAAGGACAAGCACCGCGAATTCCACCACGCGATCGTCACCGCGCCACCGAAAGCGCTGCCGGCAGCGCTGGCCCTGATCGACGACGCCATCGCCGACGGCTGCAAGATCTGCATCCTGACCGACCTGCCGGCAGCCACCGCCTCAGCGCTGCTGTCGAACGCCTTCGGCACCGACGTCAACAGCCTGTTTACGGTGGTCACGGGCAGCGCCAACTTCGACGGTCCTACCGGCACCGGCCCGTACGCCCGCGCGCTGCACGCCATCGGCGTGCAGGCGTCGGACGCCATCGCCATCGATGCCGGTGCGCCGGCCCTGCGCGCAGCGGAAAGCGCAGGCCTCTGGACCGTCAGCATCGCCCCGGCCAGACACGGCGCCGACGTGGTGCGCCCGCGCCAGTTCATCACCTACGATGCGCTGCGCGAACTGCACGGCGGACCTTACAGCCACCAGGCGCCGCAAGTGCCGCCGGTGTCGAAGCAAGCCGCAGCAGCGCGCCAATTGGCCGCCTGAGCGCCTGGTCGTGGTTCGGCGCAGGGACGGGCTTATAATAGTTTCATGAATACGATCAATCCCCTGAGCCGGACCGGCGTCACCGCCACTTCCTCCAGCACCACCGCTGCCAGCGTCAAGACAACGGCCGGTGCCACTGCAGGCGGTACGCGCGCAGGCGACTCCACCGTGGTATCGCTGGGCGCGCAGCAGGCGACCGGCCCCACCTTCCTGTGGGAGAACCGCACCCGCAGCACGGCGGCGGTCATGATGGCGCAAAACTTCGGCAACGAACCGATGGCCGGCCGCCTCAAGGGACTGGGCGGCGAATTGCTGCGGCAAGTGGCCTACGACGGCCAGGATTTTTCGCAATCGATACAGCGCGCGCCCGACGGCGTGCAAGCCGATACCTACGACATGCTGGTCGCGCCCACGCAGGTATCGCAGCATGGCATGGGCGACAACCGCATCGCGCTCACCATCACCACCCGCAGCGGCGTCAAGGTGGAACTGGCGCTTGACACCGGCGACAACAGCGTCGCGATCAAGGCCGAGAGCAGCGGCGACCTCAGTGAAACCGAACGCAAGGCGCTGGGCAAGCTGGCCGACGCTTTCCAGCAGGCCGTCGACGGCATCACCGCAGACCCGCCACGCGTTGACCTCGCCGGCCTCACGCAATTCGACAGCGGCGCGCTCGCCTCGGTGGACCTCAAGGCGTCGATCAAACTCAATCCGAAGGAAACCCAGAAGCTTGAGTTCCACGCCGACGGCGCCCGGCGTTCGGTCAGCATCGACGGCCCGTCCGGCAGCGCCAGGATCGGCGTGGACCTGACTCAGCCCGCCGCCTGGGGCAACCCGGAACAGCAGGCCAAGGCGCTGGGCCGCTACCTGCAACAGGTGGACCAGGCCAGCAGTCGGGGCCAGGCCAGCGGTGCCATGCCGGCCATGTTCAAGGACGCCTTCACCGACATGAACAGCAACTACGGCAATCCGGCCGTGGCGCCCTCCCCCAGCCAGATGCTGACCCAGCGCGACCAGGCGCTCACCACCGGCCTGGCCGACTTCAATGCATCGTTCTCGCTGCCCGATGTCGCCTCCAATCCGGCGCGGCCCACGGAAAAGGACAGCTTCTCGTACGAGTTGTCGCAGAAAACGCAGATGTCGGGCAAGTCGGCGTGGGACCTCTCGGTATCGCAACAGCAGCAGTCGCGCCTGAAGGCGAGCTACCACATGCCGGTCAAGGCCGGGGCCACGCTGGCATTGGACCTGTCGCCCAATTCGCAGAACTACAAGTACGTCACCATCGACGACAGCGCCAGCAGCACCACCAGCTTCAAGTACGACCAGGGCATGCTGGCCAAGGCCAGCCACGAGATGCAGGCGGCCCGCTCTACGCGGGTGCTGGAATACATGTACGGCAAAGTCAGGGACGACCACACCACGCCCGAAGGCAAGGCGTCATCGCGCGACCTGCTGCCGGAACTGGAAGGCGACGTGCTGCCCACCGGCGCCTGGGAACGCGCGCAGGCGCTGGCTGCCATCAACGACAAGATCTTCCTGCAAGCGAACCCGGATGCCATCGCCGCAAACCCTGAGGACGCATCACAACGCTGAGCATTTGATTTCCATCGCGTAAGGAAGGTTGTGCCGGCCGTTCCCGCGTCATATACTGCACTGCAACATATTCACTTTACTCCCAAGGAAGGTCATGTCCCTCGCATACCGCGCCACCGCCGATTTCGCCAAGCTCAATCACCCGATGCGGGTGCCGCTGTCGGCCGAAATCCATTCCCGCCCGTTCCTGCAATTGCAGGCGCCGGAAAGCCTGACCCATTTCGCGCTGTACGTGCAGCAGGACCATCCTTCGCAAAAGCTCCACCGCAGCACCCAGCACGAGATTTTGCAGCAGCTGTGCGCCCACTACGGCGTGGCCGCGCCGGGCGCGCAGGCGCGCTACTTCTTCCACGACTTCGGCCGCTTCCGCCTCAAGTGGGAGTGCCACACCGAGTTCGCGACGTTCACGTTTGTCGAGCGGGCGGACACCGATCCCGATTTCCGCCAGTCGTTCCAGAAAGTGCCGCTGCAGCACGTGCCGCAAGAGTGGCTCGCCGGCCTGCACGGCAAGATCATCGTGGCCGCCCACGTGCTGTTATGTTCTGGCGTGGAGGGCAGCGACAAGACCGAGGCGATTGCCGCCCTGTTCCAGGGCAAGTCGCTGGTGGGCAGCAACGTGGCCGGCGCCGCCGAGGTGTGGACCGATTTCCTGATCCAGCCCGACGGCTTTTCCCGCTTCGTGGTACGCGACATGGGCCTGCGCGAGTTCCAGTCCGGCCGCCTGGTGGGCCGCCTGCTGGAAATCGAAACCTACCGCATGATGGCGTTACTGGGACTGCCGAACGCGGAAGCGTCGCAGCCGCTGTTGAATGGCATCGAGAACGAACTGGCCGACCTCACCGCCACCCTGGTGCAGGCCGACCAGCCGGCGCAGGACGCGCGCATCGATGCGCGCGAAGAGGGCCACCTGCTGCACCACATCACCAGCCTGGCGGCGCGGCTCGAGAAAATCTCGGTCAACAACAGTTATCGGTTCGCCGCCTCGCAGGCGTATTTCAGCCTGGTGCAGGCGCGCATCCACGAACTGCGCGAAGTGCGCATCGCCGGCATCCAGACCCTGGCCGAATTCATGGGCCGCCGGCTGGCGCCGGCCATGCACACGTGTACGTCGGTGGCGCTGCGGCAGGAAGCGCTGGCCAAGCGTATCGGCCGCAGCAACGACTTGCTGCGCACCCGCGTGGGCATCGAGCAGGAAGGCCAGAACCGCAAGATCCTGCAATCGCTCGACGCGCGCGCAGCCCAGCAACTGCGGCTGCAACAGGCGGTGGAGGGGTTGTCGGCCGTGGCGATTTCGTACTACACGCTGGGACTGATCGGCTACGCCGGCAAGGCCATGAAGGCGGGCGGCCTGGCCGTCAACCCGGACATCCTGCAAGGGGTGGCGGTGCCGGTGGTGATCGCGGCCGTGTGGCTGGGACTGCGCCGCGTGCACCACCATATCGCCGAGCGCAGCCAGGCTGGCGCGCGCCAGCTGGCCTGAGACACTTACACTGGCAGGACCGGCTGCGGATAGAAGCGGTCGGTCAGGAAGTAGGCGATGCGCTCCTGCGTCTCCGGCAGGTAGGGGATGTTGATGTGGTTCGAACCGGGCACGATCTCGTCGGCCTGCAAGGTGCCCAGTTTTTGCACCAGCAGGTCGGTGTGCGAATGCGGCACGATGTCGTCATGCTCGGAGCGCAGCACGTACACGGGGGCGTTGATCTTTTCGGCGTACTTCACCGACTCGAACTTGTGGCGCAGGACGTATTCCACCGGCAGCGTGCGGAACTTGCGCTTGGCGATCGCCAGGATCGAATCGTAAGGCGTGATCAGCACCACGGAACACGGCTCGCGGTCGATGGCCACCTGCACCGCCACGCCGGAACCGAGGCTGCGCCCCACCACCGCCATGCGCTTGGGATCGACGTCGCGGCGGTTGGCCAGCCAGTCGTAGAGCATGCGGCCGTCTTCGACAAAATGGATTTCGGCCGGATCGCCGTGCGAATCGCCGTAGCCACGATAGTTCACGGCCAGCACGGTCATCCCGGGGAACAGCTTGCCGGCGTCGCGCGCCACCCACGACACTTCCTCCGAGCGGCCACCGAAGTACACCACGCCGGGGTGCTGGCCGGCCAGCCGCGGCGTCATCAGCCAGCCGGACAGGCGGGTGCCGTCTTTGGCGCGGATCACGACCGCGCGGGTGCGATGCCCGGCGCTGTACGGCTTGAGCACTTCGCGCCGGCTGCCCAGCGGGTTGAATAACAGGCGGTTCTGGCTAGCTGCCACCGCAGCCGTCAATCCGATCCACAACACGCTCAGAATGCCGGCCACGCCGGCGACTTTTTTTGTATGCTTCATACCGATACTGTACACTTTTTGGCCAGATGATCTGTTCCCAAACGAACAAAACGATTTGCCAGTGGTAAAGAACGTACATGGGGCCGGGTTGCCTCTTGCACAAGGGAGAGGCACGACTCGGTATAATCGTCGCTTCCTCGTTATCGCGTGCGCACCATGAAACCGGCCATCGTCCTGCTCCACAGTTCCATGAGTTCCAAGGCCCAGTGGGCCGCCCTGTCCACGCAACTGGCAGACAGGTACCGCTGCATCCCGCTCGACCTGCTCGGCTACGGCGCCGCGCCGTTTCCCTCCGCTGCCGCCAGCGCCGGTTACGTCCACACGCTGGCGCACGAGGCAGAGGCGATCAACGCCGCATTGTCCACCGCGCTGGCGCCCGACGAGCCGTTCCACCTGGTGGGCCACTCGTACGGCGGCGCCTCGGCACTGCACCTGGCGCGCCAGGCGCCCGACCGCGTGCTGTCGCTGGCGCTGCACGAGCCGGTGGCGTTCCACCTGCTGCCGGCGCACGACGCATCCAAGCGGGAAATCACCGGTGTGGTCGATACCATCCTCGCCGCACCTTCGGATCGCGACGCCACCCGCATCTTCATCGATTACTGGAACCGTCCCGGCTCGTTCGACGCCGCGCCGCCGGCCGCGCAGGACAAGATGATCGCCATGATCGCCAAGGTAAAACTGGACTTCCAGGCGCTGCTGGGCGAGCCGGTGGCGTTTGCCGACCTGGCGGACCTGAAGGTGCGCACGCTGGTGATGGCGGGCCAGCACAGCCCGATTTCCACGCGCGGCCTGGCGCCGCAGCTGGCGGCTGCGCTGCCCAATGCCACGGTGCTGGAAACGCGCGGCGCCCACATGGGACCGATCACCCATGGCGACGCCATCAACCCGGTGATCGCCGCGTTTATCGGCGCTTGATCGACGGACAGCTTGATCGACGGATAAGCAGCGCCGGACCGGCGTTGGGCGGGCGCCCGACGAGCGCGGCGCCGCCCGGTCAAATCAGATCACGTCAATCGCAGCGGCGCCGCGCGGGCAACGCCCAGGCTACGCTGGCCACCCTGTCCTCCCTGGCGACTATCGGCCACCGTGAACTGTCCCACCTGCGCCAGCAGCGCCTGCGCCTGTTCGCGCATGCTGGCCGCCGCTGCCGCCGCCTGCTCGACCAGCGCCGCATTTTGCTGGGTCATCTCGTCCATCTGGTTGATGGCCTGGTTGATCTGCTCGATGCCCGAGCTTTGCTGTTCGCTGGCCAGCGTGATCTCGCCCATGATGTCGGCCACCTTGCGCACGCTATCGACCACCTCGCCCATGGTATGGCCGGCCTGGTCCACCAGCTTGCCGCCCTCGTCCACCTTGCCGATGGAGTCGTCGATCAGCGTCTTGATTTCGCGCGCCGCCGATGCCGAACGCTGGGCGAGGTTGCGCACTTCGGTGGCCACCACGGCGAAGCCGCGTCCCTGCTCGCCGGCGCGCGCCGCTTCCACCGCCGCGTTCAGCGCCAGGATATTGGTCTGGAAGGCGATCCCGTCGATCACGCCGATGATGTCCGCCATTTTGCCGGAACTGGCCTTGATCGAGCCCATGGTCGCCACCACCTGTCCCACCACGGCGCCGCCGCGCGCAGCGACGTCGCTGGCCGACAGCACCAGCGCATTGGCCTGGCGCGCATTGTCGGCATTCTGGCGCACGGTACCCGTCATTTCTTCCATCGAACTGGCGGTTTCCTCGAGCGCGCCGGCTTGCGCCTCGGTGCGAGCCGACAGGTCGGCATTGCCGGCGGCGATTTCCTGCGCCGCCACCGTGATGGTGTCGGTGGACTGGCGCACGTCGCCGACCAGCTGCGACAGGTTGCCGTTCATCTGGCTCAGCGCGTCGAGCAACTGGCCGGTTTCGTCGCGGGACTGGTTATCGACTTGCGAAGTCAGGTCGCCAGCGGCCACGCGGCGCGCCACGGCCACCGCGCGTTCCAGCGGCGCCACCACCGAGCGGCCCAGCAGCACGGCCAGCGCGCCGCCCAGCAGCACGATGGTGGCCGCCAGCGCCAGCATCAGGGTGCGGCTCGCTTCGTTGATCTGCTCGATCTCGTCGGCGGCAACCTCGATCTGGCGGCGCTGCTCCTTGAGCAGCGCTTCGGCGGAAGCCAGGTAGGCGGCGCTGTCGGGTACATAGACGTCGCGCATGCGCTGCTGCGCCTCGTCCAGCCGTCCCTCTTTCTTGAGCGCCAGGATGCCGTCGCGGGCGCTCAGGAAGGCCTTGCGCCGCACGCCGACCTCCGCGAACAGCTTTTTCTCGATGTCGGTGTCCATCCGCGCCTCGACCTGCTTTTGCAGCAGGGCCGAGGCGTCGGTGGCAGCCTTGATGCTATCGGCGAAATACGCGCCCAGGCTCATGTCGGCACTGATGATGATGGCAGTGGTGCGCGGTATGCCCGAGTACATATTGCGATACCAGTCTTGCAGCATGCGCTCGGTAGCCATCGGCTCGTCCACCATCTGTTGGGTAGCGTTGGCCACGTGGTGCAGGCGGGTGATGCTCACGGCAATGGCGACGACCGCCAGGAACAGGATGCTGGCAAAGCCAAAGGCGAGCCGGCGCTTGATGCTGAGGTTGCTGAAAAAGTGGCGCAATTGATAACCCTGAAAGAAGACGGAAATAGGCATACATTGAAAATGTGCCGTTAGGCAATTATCATAGCGCCAACTTCGTCGCTTGGCGACCTTTCAGTGACTATCTGTTACTTTATTCCGACTTTCACTTACAAACCAGCATCGAGGCGGCTGCTTGCACCGGCGGTCAGCTGCAGTGGCCGCACGCGGTCGCCATAACGCACGCGGACCTCGCCGGTGCCGGCAATGCGGCGAATGGTGGCGGCGGTGAGCCGGCCATTGCGCCAGGCGATATCGACCTCGTACCCGCCGCGCGCCCGCAAGCCCTTTACCGAGCCATTGCGCCACACGGCAGGCAGCGCCGGCAGCAAATGCAGTTCGCCATTCTGCGACTGCAGCAGCATCTCGCTGATCGCTGCGGTAGCACCGAAATTGCCGTCGATCTGGAATGGCGGATGGGCGTCGAACAGGTTGGCGTACGTGCCGCCGGCGTTGTTGACTTCCGTGCCCTGCCCTGTTTGCAGCGCCGCCCGCGCGCCCGGCTTGGCCAACTGGCCGCGCAGCATGGTGTACGCGTGGTCGCCGTCGAGCAGCCGCGCCCAGTAGGCGATCTTCCACGCCATCGACCAGCCGGTGCCGGCGTCGCCCCGGCTCTGCAACGACACCCGGGCAGCAGCGGCCAATGCGGGCGTGGTGGTCGGCGAAATCTGCCGGCCCGGGAACAGGCCAAATAAATGCGAGACGTGGCGATGGGTGTCGCCCGGCTGGTCGAGCACCGGGTCGCCCTTCTTCTCGTCCATCCACTCCAGCAGCTGGCCCCAGCTGCCCACGCGCGGCGTCACCAGGCGGTCGCGCAGCGCCGCCACTTCAGCACCGAATGCGGTGTCGCCCAGCACCCCGGCTGCTTCCACCGTGTTGTTGAACAGGTCCCAGATGATGGCCTGGTCGTAGGTCACGCCGTCTTCGATCGGGCCGTGCTCGGGCGACCAGCCCAGCGGCGCCACCAGGCGCCCGTCCGGCAGCGCTTTGAGCGTGTCCTGCCAGAAGTGCACGGCTTCCTTCATCATCGGATACGCCACGTCGCGCAGGTAGGCGCGGTCCTGGGTGAACGCGTAGTGTTCCCAGAAGTGCTGGGCGTACCAGGCGTTGCCGGTCTTGTTCCAGATGTAGCCCATGGCGCCGAACGGGTTCGACTCGGTACGCAGCGTCCAGCCGCGCACCGGCTTGCCGGCGGCGGTCACGAACGTTTCTTCGCGCTGAACGGCCGCGCCGCTCAGGTCCGGCGCGGCCATGACCACCGAGTCCGGATGCGCAATCGCCTTGGCCGCCGTGTCGGCAATCAGCTTGCGGTACACGGGCGCCACGCCCTGCACGAAGTTCAAAAATGGCAGCGCATGTTCGGAGAGGTTGCCTGGCTCGGCCGGCCAGTAATTCATCTGGATGTTGATATTGGTGTGGTAGTCCGAGTTCCACGGCGGCGACAGGCTGTTGTTCCACAGTCCCTGCAAATTGGCCGGCAGCGAACCGCGCGAGCTCGATATCAGCAGGTAGCGGCCGTACTGGTAGAACAGCGCTTCGAGTTCCGGGTCGTTGCCTTGCGCCGTATAAGTTTCGAGACGCTGGTCGGTGGGCAGCGCGCGGCGCGCGGCCGATGCACTGCCGAAGTCCACGCTGACGCGATCGAAGCGGGCGCGGTAGTCCTGCTGGTGCGCGGCCAGCAGCGCCGGCCAAGCAGGTGCTGCGGTGACTTGCCCGGTGAGGCGCTTGAGCGGTGGCGCCCCCTGGAACTTCTTGTCGGCGTCGAGCACGTAGCTGGTGCCGGCGCCCAAAATCACGGTCACCGCATCGCAATCTTTGAACGTGATCCGGTTGCCGTCGATGGCGATGCGGCCACCCTCGTGGCGTACCTGCACCTGGCTGGCGTAGTCCATCGCGTTGGACGATGGCGCCGGGCCTTTGCCGCGCAGCGAACCGATGGCCGTGATGCGGTCGCCGCTGGCCTCGATGCGCGCCTGGTGCATGTCCGCCAGTTCGATCGAGCCGGTGTACTGGCCACGGCGGTCGGCAGACAGGCGCACCGCGATCACCTGCGCCGGATAGCTGGCCAGGGCTTCGCGCTGGAATGTGACGCCGTGGTGGGTGTAGGTGACGCGGTGCAGGCTGCGGCCGATGTCGAGCTGGCGCGTATAGCCAGTGGCCTGGTCGTGGCCTGGCAGGTTGATATACACGTCGCCGAACGGCTGATACGCGCCCATCACCTTGTGGTCGCCAGTCCACAGCGTGATGTCGTTGAACTGGATGCGTTCACGCGCCAGTTGGCCGAACAGCATGGCGCCAATGCGGCCATTGCCGATCGGGAGCGCTTCACGCTCCCAGCCGACATCGGTGTTCGGTGCCGGCTGCTGGTAGCGCAAGGTCAGATCTGCGGCAGACGCCGTCCCGGCAAGTACAAAGGACAGCGCCAGCCACGGCGCCGCCTTGATCAAGAGTTTGAACAAAGCGGCTCCGGCTGATTAACGCTTGATGGTGACGGCTTTGCCTTCGTAGGCCACCACCTTGTCGGACGCATCGAAATTGTCCGAGCTCGACACGCCAGGCTTGATGAAGCGCACGCGGAACTCGCGCTTGGCCACCATCCCCTTGTAAGAACCGGCGCGCGCGCCGATTGTCACGGTGCCGGTCTTGTCGCTGTAGGTCACCGGGATGCGGCTGAACTCCTTGCGCAGGTAGCCGTTGGACACGCCGTCATCCTCGTACAGGCTGAAGGTGCCGTCGGCGCCCGCATACACGTTGAAGGTGATCGGCGCATCGGGCTTCTCGTCCACGTACTGCGTGACCGGGCCCACCGGCACGATAGAGCCTGCCTTGACCAGCAACGGCATGCGCGTTTCCGGCGCCTTGATCGCCACCCGGGTGCCGCCTTTATGCAGCTCGCCCGTATAGAAATCGTACCAGTCCGCGCCTTTTGGCATGTACACGCTGCGTTCGCGCGCGCCGTATTCGTACACCGGCGCGACCAGGAAGCTGTGGCCGAACAGGTACTGGTCGGCGATGTTCTTCACCGCGTCGTCCTCGGGGAAGTCCATCACCAGGCCGCGCATGATGGTGCCCGACTCGTGGTGCGTGGTGGCGGCGGTCGAGTAAATGTACGGCATCAGGCGGTAGCGCAGCTTGTCGTACCAGACCATCGATTCGCGCATCGGCGAGCCTTCCGGCGAAATGATGTGGATTTCGCGCTTGACCACTTCGCCGTGCGAGCGGAACAGCGGCGAGAACGCGCCGAACTGCCACCAGCGCAGGTTCAGCTCACGCCATTCCTTGAGGTCTTCCGGCGTGCCCTGGTTGGCGGCCACGGTGCGGTTTTCCTGGGCCGAGCCCACGTCGCCGGTCTGGAAGCGCACTTCCTGCGCATAGCCGCCAATATCGTGGGTCCAGTTCGGAATGCCCGACATCGAAATCTGCACGCCGGCCGAGATCTGGTCGTACAGGTTGTTCCAGCGGCCGACGGTGTCGCCGCTCCACAGCGCGGTACCGTTGCGCTGGATACCGGCAAAGCCCGAACGCGACAGGATGAACTGGCGCTTCTGCGGCTGATCCTTGATCAGGTGGTTGTAGAAGCCCTCGGTGTGCACCAGGCTGTAGGGATTGAACGTGACTTCACCGGCGCCATACACGGTCGGTCCGATCAGCTTTTTGAAGTCTTCCAGGCGGGTGTTGGACAGCACGTCAGGTTCGGTATTGTCCATCCACCAGGCGTCGAAGCCCAGGTCCACCAGCTTCGGCTTCATCTGGCGGAAGTACATGTCCTGCGCGCCCTTGGTGTAAGGGTCGTAGTGGCTGTTCTTGTAGCCCGGTCCCACCCAGTCAAGGTCGCCGTTTTCGACGTTCTTGGTCCACATGTAGCCGGCCTTGTTCAGCTCCTGGTAGTTCTTGGTGTTCTCGTAGAACTTGCCCCAGATCGAAATCATCACGCGCGCATTGTTCTTGTGGACTTCGTCCACCATGCCTTTCGGATTCGGGAAGCGCGCCTTGTCGAAGTCGTGCGAACCCCAGCCGTCCTGCGGCCAGTAGAACCAGTCCTGCACCATGTTATCGATCGGCCAGCCCTGCTTGCGATACTCTTTGAGTACGCCCAGCAGCTGCTCCTGGGTCTCGTAGCGCTGGCGCGACTGCCACAGGCCGTACGACCATTTCGGCATCATCGGCGCTTCGCCGGTCAGGTGGCGATAGCCGGCAATCACCTTGTCGATGCTGGTCTCACCGTTGATGACGTAGTAGTTGATGCTCTGCGCAACTTCCGACGAGAAGGTCAGCGAGTGGCGTTCCGGCGCCGGCAGCGGGTCGTTGTGGGTCATGGCGATCATGCCGCCCGACGGTTTCCACTCGAGGTGTAGCTTGACCGGCTTGTTGGCTTCGAGTGTCAGTTCGAAGTTGTGGTACCACGGATTCCAGCCCTGGCGCCACACGTCCATGATCTGCTTGCCGTCGATATCGAGCTTGGCGTAGTCCGACGAATACAGCTGCATCTTGTGCACGCCCGGCTTGTCAGAGGTCAGCGTACCGTCCCACACCACTTTCACGCCGACTGCTTTTTTCGGGTCGCCCAGTTCCTTCGGCCAGTTTTCGGCCACATCCTTGAGGTACTGGTAATCGATGTCCTTTTCCTGGCGCGTCAGTACCAGCTTGTCGTCCACGTAGTAGCGCGCGGTCAGGCCGCCGGCCTTGCCGTCGGCGTCCGCCAGTTTCAGGTCGCGCGACAGGAAGCCATACGGCTTCGGATCGCCGAAGCGCGAGATCGAATTGTTGTCCCACAAAACGCCGTAGTTTTTGTCGGAGACCACGAACGGCACGGCAATGACCATATTGTGCTGCATGAGCAGCACGTCTTCGCCGTTGAGGTTCATCTGGCCGTTCTGGTGCTGGCCCAGGCCGTAATACGCGTCCCTGGTGCCGTGGTTGAAGCCCTGCGTGACCGCCATGAACGGCTTGCCGCCCACGTCCACCGGCGTCATGTTCTCCGCCGCTTGCGTCAGGAACGCTTTGCCGGCGGCATTGAAGAACTGCACCTGGCCAGTGGCCAGCGAGACCGCCACCGAAATTTTCTTGGCCTTCAGCGTGACCTTGTCCTTGCCTTGCGCAGTGACCTGGAAGTTACCGCTAACAGGAGCGGCCACGGTCATCAGCGACGGCGTGAGCTGCTTGCCCGCCTGATCGGTCTTGACCACGTGGATGATGTTGTCGTTCATGACTTCGAGGCGCACTTCCTTGGCGCCGCTGTCGGGCTTGACGACAACGCCGGTGGCGGTCTTCTCGAAGGTGCCGGCCATTGCGTGGCCGGAGATCAGCACCGCCAGGCAGGACGCCGCGGGCACGATTGCTTTGAATTGCATGTGTTCTCCTGAGTTTTTATAGTTAGTACGTGCCGACTTTAACCTTCAACACCACCGGATTGCCGGTCAGGTTGAGGCCATAGTCGGTCTGGTCGCCATTCCAGTTACGTTCCATGATCCACTTGCCGGAGGCATCATACCGCCCCTCTTCCACGCGCGCCCACATGGTCGGCTTGCCTTCCGCGTTGTCGATCTTTACCCGCGCGTGCTGGCCGACGATGATGAATTCATTGTCGGCGATCTGCGCGATCGCCACGCCGCCGTTGGGCTTCTCGGTATTGGCCGGCAGGTCCTTCACGTCCTTGAAGTACTGCGCTTCGCCGAACTGCCATTCGCGGAACGAAATGGTGGCGTTCCAGCCCTTGAGCGCGAGCTTTTGCGGCTGGCGGTCGTCGCCTTCGGCCACGCCGTAAGTGCGGCCCTCGAATGCCCACTTCGACCACTGGCGCTCCATCGGCCGGAACGCGCCGAAGATTTTTCCGTAGGCAGCCGTCATGGTCTTGTCGGTGGCCTTGTGGCCGAGCGGGAAATTGCTGTAGTCGGCGTAGTCGATCCCGAACGGCGCGAAGTTGATCGCACCACGGCCGATCACCAGGTAGGCATAGCGCACGTATTCGGCAGCGTTGCTCATCTCCGGCACGGCCAGCGCATTGTCCGCGCGCTGGAACTTGTCGAGCGTGGCAACGAACTTGCGCCATTCCGGGTTGTAGATGTCGGGAGCCGCAAAGTCGATCGAAGGCGCGGCAGCCTTGTAGATGTCGATCACGTCGAACGTCGGACCGCCGCTGGCAAAGTTCTTGTTCCAGGGCTTGACCGGTTCTTCCAGCGAATCGCGGATCGAGTTGTTGACGAACATCGGCAGGTTGTACACGTCGCGCCCCGCCTTGGCGATCTCGCCGATGTACCTGGCCACCGAATACGCGTGAAAGTACTCATCGGCGTAGTCGCCGTACACCTGCTTCCAGGTGCCGGTTGCAGCCAGCGCCACCGGCGACTTTTTACGTTTTAAAACTTCGGCCGGCACCGGACTGTTGAACTGCGCTTCGGCCTTCGAACCGTAGTCGCGCGCATAGCCGTAGGTACCCACCTCGTTCTGCACCTGCATCATGATCACGGTGCGCTGTACATCGTCGATCTTCTTGATGTGCGCCATCAGGGCGACAAAGGCCTTTTTGTCGGCCTTGAGGGTTTCCTCGCCTTGCGGCGACAGGCAGTAGATCGGTTTGCCCTGCTGATCGACCATGCGCGGGAAGCGGGCGTTGTCGAACTTGACCCACTCCGGCGTGTAACTGGCGCTGGTGTTCTTCCAGGTGCCAAACCACAGCAGCACCAGGCGCACCTTGTTCTTGCGCGCCTGGGCCACCAGGGTATCGACATAGCTGAAATCGAACTTGCCTTCGACCGGCTCGATCTGCTCCCACGCCACCGGAATTTCCAGCGTGTTGGCGTTGGCATCCTTGATGGCCGCCCACACCTTGTCCAGCGCCAGCGGATAATTGCTGGAGTTCTGGGCCTGGCCGCCAAACATGACGAACGGCGCGCCGTCCACCATCAGCGCATGGCGACCATCTTTTTGCACCAGTTCCGGAATCGGCGCGGCCGCCGCGCCAGCTGCGACCCATATTGTCAAACCAAGCGATACGACCAGCTGGCGGGCGGTTGTTTTCATGCGGTGCGTTCCTTATTCGAAGTTGTAGCTCAGGCGAGCAGTGTAGCGCGGACCGGAAGCGAACCACGCACGCCCCATCAAGCCGATACTTTGCTGCATCAGGACCTTGTATTTGGAGTCGGTGATGTTCTGTGCCTCGAGGCCGATCTGCATGCGTTCGTTGATCTTGTACGAGATCGATGCATCGGCCTGGCCGTAGTCGTCCGCCCAGGTAGGCAGTCCCCAGGCCAGGGTGCGCTTGCCGAAGGTGGCGCTGTTCGGATTGGAGTCGGTACCGTCGGTACCATTGGTGCCGCTCACGTTGACCGCTTGCAGGCTCTTCGAACGCCAGTTCCATGCCAGGCGCGCCGACCATGGGCCCTTGTCATACATCAGCGCGATGTTGTACGACTGGCGCGACAGATTTTCCAGCGGCAGGTTGCCGAACGTGGTGCCGTTGGTGTCGCAACCGTTCGCGCCCAGGTTCTGGTTGTTGACCAGGCCATCGCTGTTCGAGCAGTACTGCTGGTACACATTGTTGTACAGCGTCCGCTTGCTGTCGACAAAGGTGAAGTTACCCTGCAGGCCCAGGCCCGACCAGGCGCCCGGCAGCTTGTCGAAGTACTGCTGGTAGGCCAGCTCGAAGCCGCGGGCGCGGCCATTGGCGCCGTTGACCGGGCGCGTGGTGGCGAAGTCGCGCAGCGCGCCGCTGGCTTCGCGCAGCTGGAAGTTGTAAGTCTCGTTGACGATGACGTCCTTGAGGTCCTTGTGGAACACCGCCAGCGTCAGCGAACCCACCGGCGAGAAGTACCACTCGGCGGTCAGGTCGAGCTGCTTGGCCGTGATTGGACGCAGGTTCGGATTGCCAAGTGCCTTGCCGGTGTAGGTCACCAGACCGGTGTTGTTGTCGCGGTCCTGGTTCAGCTCCGTGTAGCCTTGCAGCTGCGAGGGATCGGGGCGCGACATTGCCGACGCGAAGGCGAAGCGGAACTGCAGCTTCTCGCTCGCCTTCATGCGCAGGTTCAGGCTGGGCAGCCAGTTGTGGTACGAGTTGCTGAACTCCTGGGCCAGCGCGTACGGTGCGATCACCGGCACACCGGGCGCCTGGTCGATCTTGCCTTTGAAGACGGTGTAGCCGTTGGCGTTGGAATCAGTTTTCACGTAACGCAGGCCGATGTTGCCGTCCACCGGGAAAGCCAGGTCATCGAAGCCGAAGCGCGTTTGCGCGTACAGCGCCTTGGTTTTCTCGCTCTGCTGGTTGATGCCGGCCGGGTCGCCGCCAAAAGTGGCCGGCTGCCAGGCGCTGCACGGTGTGCCGTTTTCCGCGCACAGGATCTGGTGATAGCTGTGCAGTTGCGTATAGCTGCCAGGATAGCCCTGGGTAAGCGACGTGGCCGGGAACACCACGGTCGGCACGGTCATTTTACCGTTGAAGAAATTGCTGAACGCGTGAGTCTGGGTGGCACCGGCAAAGCGCGGATCGCTCAGGTAAGCGAGTGCGCCATCCTTGATCTGCCACGGCTGCATCCAGCTGGCCGACACGGCTTGCCAGTTGTAGCTCGGGTTGGAGTTCTCGTTGATCGAATCGCGGTCAGTCGCGCGCGCGCCGAAGCGGATATCGCGCAGGAACGGATTGTCGAAGTCGTACTTCAGGTCGATCTTGCCGGCCTTGGACTCGGCTTTCGCGCGGTCCAGGTGCTCCATCGTGAAGGCCCAGTAGTAGTTGCTCGGATTGGCCAGGGCGGCGCGGTCGGCGTCATCGAAGATGATGCGCGGCAGGCTGCCCGACAGGTCCAGCTGCTCCTTGCGCATTTTCAGGCCGGTGGCCACGGTTGAATCGACGCTTTCGGTGTGGGCGCGGATTTTCTGCAGGTCGGTGGTAATGGTCCAGCGGTCGTTCGGACGCCAGCGCATATTCCATGCGATGTCGGTGGTGTCGGACTTGCGCCAGGCGGTGCGGGTGTCGTTGTTGAAGTTGATGCCATCGCGCGAACCGGTGCCGGTGTCGCGGTCGTCGCTCAAAGTGCCGCTGATGAACTGGCCGTTGGCGCCGTACACGCCGTTGGTGACCTTGATGTTGTACGGATCGGATGCGGCGAAGATGGCCTGTTCGTCCCAGGTCATCTTATACTTCGATTTGAAGAAGGTCAGGCCGGTCGTGATCTCGCTGTTCGGCTTCCATTGCAGGGCGCCGTATGCGCCTTCGCGGGTGCGGTCGAAGTTGAGCGAACGCCATTGCGCGCCCTTCGGCACCCATACGGTTTTACCATCGAGCACGCGCTGGTAGTACGGCTCGACCTGAATGGCGTCGGTGCGTGTGGCCGATTCCGAGTAGGCCAGGTCCACCAGCGCGCCGATCTCGCCGAACGGGGTTTTCCAACGATTGGAAACCATGCCCGAGTACGACGGCGAGGCTTTGCCCTTGCGCAGGTCGGAATGTGTGGCAGAGCCGGAAATGGCGGCCTTGAAGCCTTTGTAGTCGAACGGCAGCGCGGTACGCAAGTTGATCAGCCCACCGATGGCGCCCTCCACCTGTTCGGCCGACGGGTTCTTGTAGATATCGACGCCGGACATCAGTTCCGGCGGCACATCCTCAAAGCTCAGCGAGCGACCGCCGTTGGCGGAGAACGAATCGCGACCGTTCAGTTCCGAGCGCACGTAGCTGAGGCCACGCACCGAAACACCGGAGCCTTCCACCGAAAAGTGATCGGGATCGCTGCGCGCCATGGCGCGGTCGATGGTCACGCCTGCCACGCGTTGCAGCACCTCGGTTACCGAGCGGTCGGGCAGCTTGCCGATATCGTCGGCGGAGATCGAGTCCACCACCTCGTCGGCGTCCTGCTTGATTTTTTGCGCCGATTGCAGCGCCGCGCGCTGGCCGGTCACGATCACTGAAACAGGTGCGCCTGCTGGCGCGGCCGCCGTGTTGACGGTCGCCTCGTTGCTGGTGTTCTGCTCCTGGGCCTGGGCGGCAGCGCCCAGCATCATCGCCATCTGGGCCAGGCCCATGGCAATGGTGGTCTTTTTAAACGTGTGCTTCATCTGTGCTCTCCAAAGTTATACGGTGTGAACAAGGCTCTGCGGCCTGTTTGCGACTGTTGATTGCTGTGCTGGTGCTAGGCTACGACTGGTGGTTTTGCAGCATTGCTGCGCTTGAAATCGTTTGCAAAGTAGTGCGCAAAGGCGCGGGCGCTGGACAGCGCGGCAGGCTTGATCGTCATTGGGTGTGTCTCGCTCGTCGTTATTTTTTATCGTCTAGTGACTCGGGCTGGGGAATGCCTCGGACCTGACGAATCTATATGAAGATTCTGCAAGTTACGCAATCGTGCGGCAATTGCGAAATTCACCAAGCGCAGGAATGATAATGAGCAAGCGTCGCATACATCCGACAACTGCAATGCAAACGTCCCGCTGTCGCGGGCCGTTTGCTGGTTATTTACCCGATCAATGAACTATCTGCGCGCTGAACGTGTGGCCACGTCCACCCATACCGCCAGCGTCAGAATCGCGCCCTTGACGATCATCTGCCAGTAGCTGTCCACGTCCAGCATCGACATGCCGTTATCCAGGCTGGCCATCACCAGCGCGCCGATCAGCGCCCCGTACACGGTGCCGGAGCCGCCGCGCATCGAGGTGCCGCCGATGAAGCAGGCGGCGATTGCATCGAGCTCGCCCGAGGTGCCGGCCGACGGCGAACCGGCGGCCAGGCGCGCGGTGTTGATCAGGCCCGCCAGCGCGCACATCAACCCCATCAAGCCGAAGATCCAGAGCTTGACCGCCTGCACGTTCACACCGGACAGCCGGGTCGCCTCCATATTGCTGCCCACCGCGTAGATGCGGCGGCCGAACACGGTCTGGGTGGCCACGTAGCTGAAGATGCCCAGCAGCGCCAGCAACAGCAGTACCGGCAGCGGAATGCCCTCGTAGCTGTTGAGGGTGCGCACGAACGCGAACAGCACGGCGCCAATCGCGGCCAGGCGCAGCGCGTCCTGCCATACCGGGTGCACCGGCAGGCCATGGCGCGCCAGGCTGGCGCGCTGGCGCAGCGTGAGCACTGCCGCCAGCGCAAACAGCGCGATACCGAGCACCACGCCCATTTGCGGCGACAGGTAGCCCTGCCCCAGGTGCACCAGCGGCTCGGATACCGGCGCCACGGTCGAACCGTCGGTCACACCGAGCACGATGCCGCGATAGGCCAACATGCCGCCCAGCCCCACGATGAATGACGGTATGCCCTTGTAAGCTGTGAGGTAGCCGTTGAACAGGCCCAGTACCAGGCCGCACGCCAGCACCACCGCGATGGTGGCCGGCAGCGGCATGCCGTGCGTGACATCGAGCACCGCAGCGATGCCGCCCAGCAGGCCAAGCAGCGAACCGACCGACAGGTCGATCTCGCCGGCGATGATGACGAACGCCATGCCGCAGGCGACGATGCCGGTCACCGCCATCTGCCGCATCAGGTTCGAGAGATTACGCGGCGAGGTAAAACCGCCCTCGGTCTTCCAGCTGAAGAAGGCCCAGATGATGGCGATCGCGATCAAGAGCGCCAGGATTTTATACTGCGTGAACAGTTGTTTGAGATTGGTGGTTTGCATGGGTTCTTTGTACTCGGGGTTCAATGCGTAAGTGCTGCCGCCAGCACGG
Organism: Duganella sp. FT27W; assembly: GCF_009295655.1. Taxonomy (NCBI): domain Bacteria; kingdom Pseudomonadati; phylum Pseudomonadota; class Betaproteobacteria; order Burkholderiales; family Oxalobacteraceae; genus Duganella; species Duganella sp. FT27W. Next base: position 515,751 of record NZ_WHIV01000005.1, on the reverse strand, counting down.
TTTCCTGGCTCAGGTTGTCGTTGACGAAATCGCCGCGCAGTTTTCCTTCTCCCATCACCAGCACGCGGTCGGACACGCCGAGCACCTCGGCCAGTTCCGACGACACCATGATGATGGACATGCCCTGCGCTGCCAGCTCCAGCATCAGCTTGTAGATTTCGAACTTGGCGCCCACGTCCACGCCGCGCGTCGGCTCATCGAGGATCAGCACCTTCGGCCGGGTCAGCAGCATCTTGGACAGCACGGCCTTTTGCTGGTTGCCGCCCGAGAGCGACGTGATCGACAGGAACGGGCTGGCCGTCTTCAATCCCAGGCGGGCGATTTCCTCGCTCACCACCGCCAGTTCGGCCTCGCGGTCGATGCGGGTAAAGCGCGCAAAGCGGCCCAGCACCGACAAGGTGATGTTCTGGCCCACGTCCATGTCGCGCACGATGCCGTGATGCTTGCGGTCTTCGGGCACCAGCGCCAGTCCGCAGCGGATCGCCTTCAATGGCGTGCGGCTGTCGATGCGCCGGCCCTCGAGCCACACCTCGGCCTCGCAGCGGCCCGGGTAGGCGCCGAACAGCGCCGTCACCAGCTCGGTGCGGCCCGCGCCCACCAGGCCGGCGATGCCGAGGATCTCGCCCCGGCGCAGCGAGAACGAAACGTTATCGACCTTCCTGCGCTCGGGACGATCAACGTCCCAGCACGTGACGTTGCGCGCTTCGAACACCACCTCGCCCGGCGTGCGTTCGAGCGACGGATACATCTGGCTCATCTCGCGGCCCACCATCTGGGCGATGATCTGGTTGACGTCCATCTTGTCCATCGGCGTGGTGGCGATGTGCTTGCCGTCGCGGATCACCACGATGGTGTCGCAGATCGCTTCCACCTCGTCGAGCTTGTGCGAGATGTACACGCACGCCACGCCCTTGGCTTTCAGGCCGCGCACGATGTCGAGCAATACCGCGATTTCGTTGGCGGTGAGCGACGACGACGGCTCGTCGAGAATCAGCACGCGGGCGTTCTTGTTGAGCGCCTTGGCAATCTCGATCAGCTGCTGGTGGCCGCCGCCGTAGGTCGATACCGGCAGCACCACGTTGACGTCGTTCAGATTGAGTTCCTTGAGCAGCGCTTCGGCGCGCTGGTTCATGGCGGGATAATCCATGCGCCCGCCGGGCAGCGTGATCTCGTTGCCGAGGAAGAGATTTTCAGTGACCGACAGCTCGGGCACCAGCATCAGTTCCTGGTGGATGATGACGATGCCGGCCGCCTCGCTCTCGCGGATCGAGTGCGCTTCGAGCGGCTTACCGTCCATTAAAATCTGGCCGTCCCAGGTGCCATGCGGGTACACGGCGGACAGCACTTTCATCAGCGTCGATTTGCCGGCGCCATTCTCACCGCACAAGCCGATGCACTCGCCCGGCATCAGGGTCAGGTCGATGCCGTCGAGCGCGGGGACACCGCCAAATTTTTTGGCGATGCCCTTCATTTCTAGCAAATAGCCGGACATACAAAGTTCTCGCAGAGGTGGTGATGGGAGGGCATGCGGCGCATGCCCTCCGGGCGCAGGCAGCGCCCTGTCTTGATATGGCTTACTTGGCTGCCAGCTGGGCCTTGGTGTAGAAGCCGTCGGTGACGACGGTATCGACGTTGGCCTTGGTCAGCAGGGTCGGTTCCAGCAGGCGCGTATCGACCTGTTTGAAGCCGTTGTTGATCTTGGCGTTGAAGGCGGGCTTCTCGCCGCGCACCAGCTGGATCGACAGGTTGGCCGCCTCGGTGGCGATCAGCTTCAATGGCTTGTAGACCGTCATGGTCTGGGTGCCGGCGATGACGCGGCGCACGCCGGCCAGATCGGCATCCTGGCCCGACACGGCCACCTTGCCGTCGAGTTTTTGCGAGGCCAGCGCCTGCACTGCGCCGCCGGCGGTGGCATCGTTGGACGCGACCACGGCATCGAGCTTGTTGCCGTTGGCGGTCAGGGCGTTTTCGATGATCGACATCGCCTCGGACGGGCTCCAGTCCTTCACCCACTGCTTGCCGATGACCTTGATGTCGCCCTTGTCGATCAGCGGTTGCAGCACTGCCAGCTGGCCTTCGCGCAGCATCTTGGCGTTGTTGTCGGTAGGGGCGCCGCCCAGCAGGTAGTAATTGCCCTTCGGTTTGACGGCCAGCACACCCTTGGCCTGCAGCTCGCCGACCTTCTTGTTATCGAACGAGATGTAGGCATCGACGTCGGCATTGAGGATCAGGCGATCGTACGACACCACCTTGATCTTGGCCTTTTTCGCTTCGCGGATGGCGTTGTTGAGCACCGTGGCGTTGTACGGCACGATGACCAGCACATCGACACCGCGCGAAATCAGGTTTTCGATCTGGGCGATCTGGCGCTGCTCGCTGGCATCGGCCGATTGCACGAACACCTTGGCGCCCTGCTTCTCGGCGGCGGCGACAAAATAGTCGCGGTCGCGCGCCCAGCGCTCGAGGCGCAGGTCGTCGATCGAGAAGCCGATTTTCGGGTTCTTGGCGTCCGCCATGGCGTTGCCGCCTGCGCACACCAGCATGACCGCGACGGCGGCGGAAGTGAGTAATTTTTTCATTTGCTTTGTCTCCTGTGAGTATTCGGTGAACGCCGGGTCTGCGCCCGGCTGTGGTTCCTAGTGGTTATGGCGCGGCAGGGTGTCGGCCACTGCGCGGTATGGTACCGCCAGTTCCATCACCGCACCATGTTCCATCTGGCCTACCGTGCTGCGGTAAATTTCCTGCCACGGCGTCTGGCTGGCGGGGTAGGCAGGAATCTCGCCTTTCTTGCGTTCTTCCCATTCCGCTGCCGGCACCAGCGCATCGCACTGGCCGGCGTTCAGATCGACGCGGATACGGTCGCCGGTGCGCAGCCATGCCAGGCCGCCGCCCACCGCGCTTTCGGGCGAGGCATTGAGGATCGACGGGCTGTCAGAGGTACCGGACTGGCGGCCGTCGCCCAGCGTCGGCAGCCAGTTGATACCGCGTTTGACCAGCGCATCGGGCGGCTGCATGTTGACCACCTCGGCCGAACCGGGCCAGCCCACCGGGCCGGCGCCACGGATGACCAGGATGCAGTCTTCGTCGATTTCCAAAGCCGGATCGTTGATGCGGGCGTGGTAGTCGCCGGAACCGTCGAACACGATGGCGCGACATTCGAAAACGTTTTCTCGACCAGGCTCGCTAAGATACCGCGCGCGGAAGGCCTCCGAAATCACCGACGTTTTCATGATGGCGAAGTCGAACAAGTTGCCCTTCAAAACGAAGAAGCCGGCGTCGGCTTTCAGTGGTGCCGCAAACGGGTAGATCACTTCGCGATCGACGGTTTCGCGCCCCGCCAGGTTTTCGCGCATGGTGCGGCCGGTGACGGTGGCGCGGTCCGAGCGCAGCATGCCCTGCTGCTCCAGTTCCCACATCACGGCCGGCACGCCGCCGGCGCGGTGGAAACGCTCGCCGAGGAATTTACCGGCCGGCTGCATATTGAGCAGCAGCGGCACGGCATGGCCGTATTCCATCCAGTCGCTCGATTTGAGTTCCACACCGGCGTGGCGCGCCATGGCCACGATGTGCTGCTGGGCGTTGGTGGAGCCGCCAATCGCTGCGTTGGTGACGATGGCGTCGAGGAAGGCGTCGCGCGTAAGGATGCTCGATGGCTTGATGTCGCGTTTGGCCATCTCCACGATGCGGCGACCGGTCTCGTAGGCCATCTGGCCCCGCTCGCGGTACGGCGCGGGAATGGCCGAACAGCCGGTGAGCGACATGCCCAGCGCTTCGGCAATCGCGTTCATGGTCGATGCCGTGCCCATGGTGTTGCAGTGCCCTGCCGACGGCGCCGAAGCGGCCGCGATCTGCAGGAATTTTTCGTTGTCGATGGTGCCGGCGGCCAGCTGGCGGCGGCCCTTCCAGATCGCCGCGCCGGAACCGGCCAGCTCGCCCTCGAACCAGCCGTCGAGCATCGGGCCGCCGGACAGCACGATGGCGGGGATATCGACGGTCGATGCGGCCATCACCTGCGCCGGCGTGGTCTTGTCGCAGCCGGTGGTGAGCACCACGGCGTCGATCGGGTAGCCGTGCAAAATCTCGACCAGGCCGAGATAGGCCAGGTTGCGGTCGATGGCGGCGGTGGGCCGGCGGCAGTTCTCGAAAATCGGGTGCAGCGGGAACTCCATGGCGATGCCGCCCGCGTCGCGGATGCCGTCGCGCACGCGCTTGGCCAGCTCCAGGTGGATGCGGTTGCACGGGCTGATGTCGCTGCCGCTCTGGGCGATGCCGATGATCGGGCGGCCCGAGCGCAGCTCTTCCGGCGTGATCCCGTAGTTCATGAAGCGCTCGAGGTACAGCGCGGTCATGTCGATGTGGTCGGGATTGTCGAACCAGTCCTGCGAGCGGTAGCGGCGCGGCGCTTCGCCGACGACGCGCTTGCTCATGTCGTTCACCTCGCTGAGGTCATTGCTCATTTTGTCGTGGCTCATCGCGTTACGCTCCGTACCAGCCGGCATCGACATAGTAATCTCGGCCGCTGCAACGGCGGGCGCTGTCGGATGCGAGGAACAGCGCCAGCGCCGCCACGTCGTCGACCTCCACGCGTGCTTTGAGGCATTGACCGGCCAGGATACGCTGTTCCTCTTCCGGCGTGTGCCACAGCGCTTCCTGGCGCGGCGTGCGCACGCCGCCGGGCACGATGCAGTTGACGCGCACATTGTGCGGTCCCAGGTCGCGGGCCAGGCCGCGCGTCATGCCTTCGATGGCTGCCTTGGCGGTCATGTACAGGGTCAGGTCCGGCAGCGCCAGGTGCCACGAGATCGAACCGAAGTTCAGGATCACGCCATCGCCTTGCGCCTGCATGGCGGGCGCCACGGCCTGGGCGCAGAAGTACTGGTGGCGCAGGTTGACGGCCATGCGGTTTTCCCAGTACTGCGGGGTGACCTCGGCCAGCGAGTGGCGGTCGTCGTTGGCGGCGTTGTTGATCAGGACATCGACCGGGCCGATGGCGGCAAACACTTTCGCCACCGTCTCCAGGTTGGTCAGGTCGCATGGCAGGTACACCGGCGGCACGGCCAGGCCGGCCAGATTGGCTTCCAGTGCGCGCGAATCGGCATCGGCGATGTCGAGGAAGTGCACGCGCGCCCCCTGGCGGGCAAACGCTTCCACCATGCCGGCGCCGATGCCGCTGCCGCCACCGGTGACGACCACGCGCTTGCCGGCCAGGCTAGGGTAAACCGGCTGCTCGAACGTGGTGCCCGATTTCGGTTGCGCGGCGCTCGGCGCGGCAACAGCCGTGCCGCGAGTCTGGTTGAGCAGCGCGCGGGTGCCGTATGTCCACGGCGTGATCTGGTCGCTGCGCTGCACGGTGTTGACCAGCGCGCCCAGCGACGGCGTGGCGATGGTGACGCGGTCGCCCAGGTGGTGCGTAAAGCCGCCGCCGGCCGCATCGCGGTCCTTGATCGGCGAGAACATCGTCCCCAGGAACAGCATGAAGCCGTCCGGGTACTGGTGGTGCGGGCCGCAGGTCTGGGCGACCAGGTCGAGCGGATCGCGGCTGATTTCGCGCATGCGGCTGCTGCCTTCCAGGCGGAAGTCGTCGTCATGGCCTTCGATCAGCATGCGCACTTCGGCGTTGCGCACGGTGTCGATGGTGAAGTGTTCGTCGAACAGGCGGATGAACGGGCCGATCGCGCACGAGCCGTTGTTGTCCTTGGCCTTGCCCAGCAACAGGGCGCTGCGGCCTTCGATGTCGCGCAGGTTGACGTCGTTGCCCAGCGTGGCGCCGCGCACCTGGGCGCGGCTGTTGACGGCCAGGACGATTTCCGGCTCGGGGTTGTTCCATTTCGAATCCGGGTGCAGACCGACGTCGGCGCCGCTGGCGACGGACGCCATCGGCTGCGACTTGGAAAAGACTTCGGCGTCATTGCCGATGCCTACTTCCATGTACTGCGACCAGATACCGCGCGCGATCAGGCTTTCCTTGAGCTTTTGCGCTTCGTCCGAACCGGGACGGATCGCCGACAGGTCGGAGCCGATGATGGTCTGGATCTCGGCGCGCAGCTCGGCGGCGCGGGCGGGAACGCCCTTGGCCTGTTCTTCGATCACGCGTTCCAGCAGGCTGACGGCAAACGTCACACCGCAGGCTTTGACGGCCTGCAGGTCGCAGGGCGCCAGCAGTTGCGGGCCGTTGTTACCGGCGTTGCGGTCGATTGCACGAGCGAGCAGTTGCTGCACCGGGCCGAGCGACGGGCCGGGTGCGCTGCGCGCGATGTCGAGGGCGTCGTCGCGCTCGAGCAGGTCCGACATGGTGTGGGCATGGCCGGAGATGTCGAACACCTCGCCATTGCGTACCGCGACCACGCAGGGGCCATCATGACACCAGACACGGCCTACCATCACTGCGCGGCTCAAGTCGTCCGGCAGCATTGCATTGATATTATTTTCCAAGGTCTCTCTCTCTCCAGGCATGCAGGCAAACTGCGAGAGGATTTTGACCCGATTCCCCGGGGGCGGCAATTATGAAACTCACCAAGCGCGGTCATGATTTACGCGCAGGCCTGCTCCTGGCCTGCCCTGGCCTGATCCTTGGCCTGATCTTGATACGCGCGCGGCGTACACCCGAGCTCCCGCTTGAATACCGCGTGCATATACTGCACCGACGTGAAGCCGCAACTGAGCGCCACGTCCGAGATCGACCGGTCGCCCCGGGCCAGCATCTCGGTGGCCGCGTCGAGCTTGAAGCGCAGGATCACGTCGTGCACGCTGCAATCGAGCTCCTGGCGGAAGTACGATTCCAGCGACGAGCGCGAAATGCCCACGTATTCGGCCACCTGGTGGGTCTTGATGCCCTGGCACGCATACTGGCGGATGAAGTGCCGCGCGCGCATTACGTGCGGGTGCTTGGGCGCTTCGTGGCGGGTGGAGGTCTGGATATTGATGCCGATTGGCGGCACCAGCACGCGCGTGCCCTGCAGGCGCGCGCCGTGCAGCATCTGGTCGAGCAGTTGGGCGGCGGTGCGCCCCATCTCCTGCGCGCCCTGGATCACGGAACTCAGGGGTATGCGGGTGAGCATGCGCGCCAGCGGGTCGTTGTCGATGCCGATCAGCGCCACCTGCTCCGGCACTTCGATGCCGGCGATGATACAGGCCTGCATCAGCTGGCGCGCGCGGGCGTCGGTCACGGCGATGATGCCGACCGGCTTGGGCAGGCTGTGCAGCCACTGGATCTGCTGCTCCACTGCCTCGTCCCAGGCGGCGGCGCTGGTGCCCAGGCCGCGATAGACCTGTGCTTCCATCTTGTCTTCGGCCATCAGGGTGCGGAACGCCTTTTCGCGCTCCTGCGCCCAGCGGTTTTCCTGCGCCTCCGGCAGGCTGAACATGGCGAAATTGCGCAGGCCCGCTTCGATCAGGTGGTCGCGCGCCAGTTTGATCAGTTTGAAGTTATCGGTGGCCACGTAGGGTACGCGGCTGTCGGGATAGCTACTGTCGTCGGCGTACGAGCCGCCCACGGCCACGACCGGGATGCGGCTGCGCGACAGGGCCGCTGCCACGGCAGGGTCGTCGAAGTCGGCGATGATGCCGTCGCCGTGCCAGCTCTCGAGGCCGGACAGGCGCAGGCGAAAGTCCTCTTCCAGAAACAAATCCCAGGCGGCACGGGTGCTGCCCAGGTATGCGGCCACGCCAGCGATGATCTCGCGGTCGAAAATCTTGTTTGCGTTAAATAACAGTGCGATACGATGAGACTTCATCTGCATCTTCAACCACCTCTATCGGGACGACACAATCCAGCACGCCAGATTTTTGGCGCGACGGGTATTGTGACATGGTTCCGTCACGAACTGAGGAATTCAGGCGAAATCTTGTTACTTTGTACAAACGCCTGTTGCAGGGATCAGTTGACTGGCGGTTTTTCTCCCTTGCTGTCAGCAGGCCGGCCAAAAACGATGCCGCGGCCGGCGGTGCTCATGTACACCACGCCGAAGGTATTGGCGTCGCCCACGACGAACTGGGCGTCGCCCGGGCCGCCGTATTGGTGCTGGTCGTCGTTGATGCGCAGCCATGTCGTGCCGGTGTCGGTCGAGCGGAACACGCCGCGCACGCCACCTACCGTGCCCCAGATGTACACGGCGGGATAGTTGGCGCCCGGCGCCGCCTTGCCGAAGCCGACTGCGGCCGCGTAAGTGATGCTGGGCAGGCTGGCGAACGTGGCGCCGGCATCAGTCGAACGGGCCAGGCCACCGTCGTACAGCGGCACCCACACGTCGCCCGAACGCGCCGGCGCGGCGCGCACCACCGCGCGCGGCGGTGCCGCCGACGCCAGCGTGGCGACCGGCGCAAAGGTAGCGCCACCGTCGCGGCTGATCAGGAAGTTCGTGCCCTTCACCGCGTAGAACCGGCTGGCGTCCACAGGATCGGCCACCGGTCGCGCGCCGCTCAATCCTGCCGCCTGCGACCAGCTGTCGCCACCATCGCGGCTGTAGTAGCTGGTCGCGGATTTTTCCGGGCTGTGGACGATGGTGGCGCCATCGGCGCTCAGCGCCAGTTGTCCCTTCTCGCCATGCAGTTTCGCGGTTTTTTTCCAGGTCACGCCCATGTCGCGCGAGACGTACATGGCGCTGCCCACGCGCGCCACCACGTTGGGATTTTGCGCGGCAAAGTCCAGTCCCCAGGTGGTGCCCATGCTGGGCGTGTGGATCGGCGAGTACTGCGTAACGTCGCTGTGGCGGAAACCGTCGTAGTCGCCGATGGCCGAAATCACCGGCCCGCCAGGGATGCTGACCAGATTGAGCGGTACGGATTCCTCGATACCGTCGTCATCGAACTTCCAGATCGCCGGCGCAGCGTGGATGTCGGTGGACTTGAACAGGCCATTGCCCGAGACGACCATCACCGCGCGCGGATCGAACGGATCAAACTCGATGCTGGCGGCCCAGTGCATGAAACTGCCGCCGATCCAGCTGACGCCGTTCGGATCGATTTTCACGCCCTGATCGACGATGCTCTGCCAGCTTTTTCCGCCATCCTGCGTCTCGAAGAACTGGTCGCCCATGCGGCCCTTGGAGTAGCGGTAGTAATTGATGGTGGAGACGATCATGCGCTGCGGGTTGGCCGGATCGACGGTGATGCCGGCGTAGGCGCGGTTGAGCGGCGGCGAGATGTCGCGCCAGGTGCCGGCGGCGATATCGTAACGCCACACGCCGCCCTCCTCCAGGCCTTCGCCGTTGGCGACATCGCCCCATGGGCCGGCGCCCCTGGCAAACGTGACCACCAGGCCGCCGTCCGCCAGCACCGCGCGGTGCGGCATCAGGTGCGCCGGGCCGCCGGCCATCGGCGTGAAGGTGCGACCGGCGTCGTTGGAAATGTACATGTTCGGACCGTTCTTGCCGAAGCGCGAGACGCCGGCGAACAGGCGCTGCGTCGCGCCGTCTTTTTTGCTGGACGGATCGAGCACCACCAGGCTCACGCCGTTCTTGTTGGGCGGCGTGGTCGTGACGTTCAGGCCCGCCAGGTGCTGCCACGTCAGGCCTTCATCGACGCTCTTGAACATGCCGTTGGCGCGCGTGCCGATATAAAGAATTTTGCCGTTGGCGGGATCGACTTGCAGCTTCTCGCCGTTACCGCGCCCCATGCCGTTGCCGTGGATTTTGAACTGGCTGGTGACGTCGATTTGTGTGAAGGTGTCGCCGTAATCGTCGGACTTGAGGATGGCGCTGGCGCCGCCGTTCAGGTACTCGATGCCGGTGGACAGATAGAGCTTGTTCGGTGACGTCGGATCGGTGGCGATCGACTCCACGCCCAGGATGCCGGTCTCCTTGTCGGACACCCAGTCCATCAACGCGACCCAGCGCCCGTTGGCGGCATTGCGGCGGTAGGCGCCACCGACGTCGGTGCGCAGGTAGATCAGGTCTTTTTGTGTTTTGCTCGAGATGATGCCGGAGATGAAGCCGCTGCCGCCGATGGCGACCGGGCGCCAGGCGTACACGGAGCCGCCGCCCTGATGGCCCAACAGTTTGTCCAGCGTGGGCGCCATCTCCCTGGCCCAGATCTCGTAGCCTTTCTGGTTCGGGTGCAGCAGATCCGGCATGATGTCCTTCGACAGCACGCCGTCCGGCTGTAAAAAAGCGTGGCCGATATCAAGGTAGAACACGTGGCGATTGTCCGCGTACCCGGCAATGATGGCGTTGACCTGTTCATTGAGGCGCCGCTCCGCATCGTCTGCCGTGGCGCCGCGCGGGAAGATCGCCAGCAGCAGGATTTTGGAGTCCGGCAGGCGGCGGCGCAGTTCATCGATATTGCGCTTGATGCCGGCCGCCGTGGTCACCGGATTTTCCTTGCGGTGGCCAGTGTTGTTGGTGCCGAACATGAGCACCGCCACCTTCGGCGCGAGGCCATCGACCTCGCCGTGCTGCAAGCGCCACAGGACGTTTTCGGTGCGGTCGCCGCCGAAGCCCAGCGCCAGCGCATCGAGCGGCTTGTAATACTGCCGGAAGACCGGCGCCCCGCTCTTTTCCCAGCCCTCGGTGATCGAGTCGCCGATGAATACCACCTGCGCCTTTTTGCCCAGCGCAGCAGCTTCCTTGAGCTTTTGTTCGTGGCGGCCGGTCCACCAACTGATGGACCATGATTCGTTGAGTTTATCGGGCGTGACCGATGCAGTGCGGTAGTCGGGACATGCCATGGTCGGCCTGGACTGCCGGATGAAGCGCACATTGGCGATGGACACCTTGCCGGCGCCGGTGGCCTCCAGCGCGAACGGCAGCTTGACGGCGGAAAAGTCGGCGCCATCGCGCACGAAGCAGCTCATTGCATACGACAGCTTTTGCCAACCCTTGCCCTGCGCGGCGCGCGCCGGCACCACGTACGAGACGGCGCGATGGCATTGATCGCCGCAGCCGACCTTGAAAGCCAGGCCGCCGTTGGCCAGTTCATCGACCTTGACGTCCAGCGCCAGCACGCCGCGCTCCACGTATGGCCGCAAGTCGAGCGGCTGGCCGCCATTGACGCGCAACGCGGCGTACCAGGCGTCCTTCCATTGCAGGGCGATTTCCTTGCCGGTGCGGGTGGCGATGACCTGACGCGTGGGCGTGCCGGGCGGCGGCGTGACCGAGGCGGTGGCGCCGGCCAGCACGGCGCTCGATTCGGAATCGGCGACGGTGAGGTGGAAGCCGGCAGGCGGCGCGCCATTGTAGATGGAAAGTTGCGTGGGAGCGGCTGGCAGCGCTGCGGCCTGGGTGGCTGCCAGCGCAGTGCTGAAGCCGGTACCGGATCCGGCGCAGACGAAAGCACATGCCAATGCGGTCGCAAACACAGCGCGCGCGCTGGCATGCGCGTTCGCAAACAAGGCGCGCGCACGGCGGGGGAAATACGTCATCGATTGTCTCGCTTGGGTTTTATTTTGCGTTCATTCTGCAAGCAGCAACTGACTGCCGCAATTGCGAAATTCACCAAGCGGACGAATGATATTGGCCGCACCGCCCATAACGCGCAGCGGCCAGGAGGATTCAGGGATTAATGGAAGCGATGACCAGCACGTCGGACGGATCGTTCCGGCCGTTGGTGGCCAGGGTGAATGCGGCCACGCCGGCCGGTCCTTCACCGTTGCTGCCGGAGAGCAGGTTGAAGTCGCCGGCGCCGCCTTGCGCATCGGGCGTGCCGTAAGCGAGGCCGCCACTGCCGCCGGTCTGGCCGATCAGCGGCTGCGAGAAGTCGAGCGGGAAGCCGGCGTAGAACTGCACCGCGTTGAAATCGTCCTTGCCGAAGGTGCCGTTGCCGGCCCGCGCGCCCTGCACGGTCACGGTCAGGTCCTGGACCTGGGCGATGGGGATTGAGCTGCCCGGCGTGGTGGTCACCAGGTCGGTATCGAGCGTGATGACGGCGGTGGCGCTGCCAAGGCTGCCGGGGGCAGCGGTCCAGGTGGCGGTGAGCGTGCGGATGGCCATGGTATTCCTCTCTTGAGACGCGCCGGGCTGGCGAAGACTTATGAATATAGTATTTCCACCCGGCCTTGTAAATGACAATTCAACCGGACGTGCCCGACACATTCACATCCATTTTAAAGATGTATTTCATTTGCATGTTTAAAGATTTCTCGCTACACTGCTTACATTGCTTAACGACATGAAAAGGCCCGCACCATGCTTAGCCCATCCCAGACCGCCCTGATCACCGCCACCGTGCCGCTGCTCGAAGCCCATGGCGAAACGCTCACCCGCCACTTCTACCAGACGCTGTTTGCCGATTTTCCGCAGGTGCTGCCGCTGTTTAACCAGTCCAACCAGAACGGCGGCACCCAGCAGCGCGCGCTGGCGTCGGCAGTGCTGTGCTACGCCCGCCATATCGAATCGCTGGACAAACTGGGACCGCTGGTGGCCACCATCGTCAACAAGCACGTCTCGCTGCAGATCCTGCCCGAGCACTACCCGCTGGTGGGCGCCTCGCTGCTCAAGGCGATCCGCGAAGTGCTGGGCGCCGAGACCGCGACCGACGCCGTGATCGAGGCCTGGGGCGTCGCCTATGGCCAGTTGGCCGACATCCTGATCGGCGCCGAACGCAGCGCCTACGCCGCGCAGGAGCAGGCCCCCGGCGGCTGGCGCGGCACGCGCGCGTTCCAGGTCGCGCGCAAGGCGGTGGAAAGCGCGGAGATCACCAGCTTCGTGCTGCGGCCCGTGGATGGCCTGCCGGTGATGGACTTCGCGCCCGGCCAGTACATCGGCGTGCGGCTCGACATCGACGGCAAGGAGCACAAGCGCCAGTACTCGCTGTCGGCGGCCAGTAACCTGGAAACGTACCGCATCAGCGTCAAGCGCGAGGCCGGCGGCATCGTGTCCAGTCACCTGCACGATGCGGTCGATACCGGCGCCTTCATCGACCTGTACGCGCCATCGGGCGCCTTTACCTTGCAGGCGGGCGAGCGGCCGGTGGTGTTGATCAGCGGCGGCGTGGGCATCACGCCCACCCTGGCCATGCTGACCGCCGCGCTGCGCGCCAACCGCACCGTGCACTTCATCCACGCCGCCCGCAACGGCCAGGTGCACGCGTTCCGCGAGCATATCGAAACACTGGCCGGCCAGTACCCCAAACTGCATCATCATTTCTGCTATGCGGCGCACGACGGCACCGGTGCGGCGCCGCACGCCACCGGTTACCTCGACCAGGCGCTGCTGGGGCAATGGCTGCCGTCCAACGATGTCGATGCCTACTTCCTCGGACCCACTGCCTTCATGCGCAGCGTGAAAGCCAGCCTGCGTGCGCTGGGCGTGCCGGATGCGCAGGCGCGGTACGAATTCTTCGGCCCGGCCGAGGCGATGCTGTAACCATTTGGCGAATTTCGTAACCGCGAAAACGCATTTTCAGTGTTGCGGCGACCAGGCGTCTCTCTCAGAATGGTGCACCCCATGGACATGGTGCTACCAATGGAGAGAGACAAATGCAAACCAAAAAAATCGCGCAACTGACATTATTGGCCGCCGCCGTCCTGGCGCCGGCATACACCCTCGCGCAGGACCGCGTCATCGACGTCAACGTCAAACAGGTAGCCGGCCCGCTGCCGGCCACCTTCAATTTTGCCGTGGGCGCCGGCCGCGCCAACGAAGGCCTGCGCGCCGACTGGCAGCAGCAGCTTGCCGAGATCAAGCGCGACGCCGGCTTCAAATACATCCGCATGCACGGCCTGCTCACCGACGACATGGGCGTGTATCGTATCGATGCGCAGGGCAAGGAGCATTACAACTTCCAGTACATCGACGCGCTGTACGACTACCTGCTGAGCATCAAAGTCAAACCGTTCGTGGAACTGGGCTTCATGCCGTCGCAAATGGCCAGCGGCGACAAGACCATTTTCTGGTGGCGCGGGAACGTCACGCCGCCCAAGAGCTACGAAGCGTGGGAGCGGCTGGTGAAGGCGCTCACCGCGCACTGGACCGAGCGCTATGGCGCCGACGAAGTGGCCAGCTGGTACTTCGAGGTGTGGAATGAGCCTAACCTGGATGGCTTCTGGGCCGGCACCCAGGATGAATACTTCAAACTATATGCGCACGCCGCGCGCGCCATCAAGAGCGTCGATGCACGCTACCGCGTGGGCGGTCCCGCCACCGCCGGCGCCGCGTGGATCCCCGAGACCATCGCCTACGCCGACAAGAACAAGGTGCCGCTCGATTTCGTCAGCACCCACACCTACGGCGTGGGCCAGGGCTTCCTCGACGAATACGGCACCACCGGCACGGTTCTGCTCAAGGACGATGGGGCGATCAGCAACGACGTGCTGCGCAACCGCCAGGAGATCGGCGCGTCCGCCATGCCCAAGCTGGAGCTGCACTACACCGAGTGGAGCTCGTCGTACACGCCGTCCGACCCTTCGCACGACAGCTATCACCAGGCCGCGTACATCCTGCAAAAGCTCAAGCAGGTTGGCACGGCCGCACAGTCGATGTCGTACTGGGTCTTCACCGATATTTTCGAGGAAGCGGGACCGCGCATCGAAGCGTTCCACGGCGGCTTCGGCTTGATGAACACGCAGGGCATCAAGAAGCCCGCGTATTTCGCGTACCAGTTCCTCAATCAGCTGGCGCCGAACGAATTGAAAAACACCGACGCCCGCTCGTACGCCACCACCGACGCCAAAGGCAACGCGCAAGTGCTGCTGTGGGATTACACCCATACCCTGCCGGAGAAGATCAACAACCAGCAGTACTTCGTCCAGGACTTGCCAGCGAGGGACAAGGGCAAGGTGGCGGTGAACGTGGCCGGGCTGAAACCGGGCGCGTACACGCTGACCGTCTCGCAGGTGGGCTACCAGCGCAACGACGCCTATACCGGCTACATTAAAATGGGATCACCCAAACAGCTGACCCGCCCGCAGGTGACAGCACTGAAGGCCATGGCCACCGGCAAACCATCGGAGCAAAAAACCGTGCGGGTGGGCGCCGACGGACGCTTTTCCACCAGCCTGCCGCTGCGCGAGAACGATGTCTATCTGCTCGATTTGCAGCAGGCGAAACGCTAGCGGGCTGGGCACTAGCGTAATAACAACGCCTGACTACCAATAATCAGTATTCATCAACAATATCTTGCCCTGGGACAATTAGTTAAATAAACTCGTCTGCAACCGTTTAACTTATGTTCCAGGCGCCCCGCCCCGCTCCTGATCTGCGAACCTCTCAGTCGTCCCCTCGCCCTCGGGATTCATTCCCACTTGCACCTACGGCGAATAAAACATGAATATCTCGAACTTTAAAATCGGCACCCGGCTTGCTGCCGGCTTCGGCATCGTACTGTTGTTGCTGGTGATGGTCGCCGCGATGGCGATCAGCCGCATCCAGAGCATCAACGCCGCCACCGACACCATGCTGGAAGACCGCTATGTAAAGGTCATGCTGACCAAGTCGATCCAGGATGAAGTCAACGCCCAGGCCAGGTTCATCCGCAACGCAACCATCGGCGCCAATGACACGGCCGAGGTGACGTCATCACTGGCCAAGCTTGAAGATTCGGTTCAAAAGAACACCAAGGCGCTGGAACAATTCAAGGGCATGATCAATAGCGACGAAGGCAGGCGCCTGTTCGACGTATTGACTGAAACACGCGGCGGCTATGCCCAGGCGCGTGAGGCCGCGGTCAAACTGCTGCGCGACGGCCAGGCCGAAGCGGCAGGCCAGTACGTGCTGAAAAATTTGCGCCCACCGCAAAACAAATTCTTCGACGCGCTGAAGACGATGGTGGAGTTCCAGGAAAAACTGATGCAGGAATCGGCCGATGAGGCCCGCAACCACGGCAGCGTCGCCATCAAATCCACGCTGATTCTCTCTGCCATCGCGGCGCTCGCCGCAATCGTCATCGGCGTGATCATCACGCGCTCGATCACCATTCCCGTCAACCGCGCGGTGGACGTGGCTCGCACCGTGGCGGCGGGCGACCTGACCAGCCGCATCACGGTCACGTCCAAAGACGAGATCGGCATGTTGCTGGCCTCGCTGGCGGAAATGAACGACAACCTCAAGAAAATCGTCGGCGAAGTGCGCAACGGTACCGAGGAAATCGCCACGGCCACCACTGAAGTCGCTACCGGCAATATGGACCTGTCCTCGCGCACCGAAGAACAGGCCAGCGCGCTGGAAGAAACCGCGTCGTCGATGGAAGAACTGACCTCCACCGTCAAGCAGAACAGCGAGAACGCGCGCCAGGCCAACCAGCTGGCGCAGTCCGCTGCGGCAGTTGCCGTGCGTGGTGGTGACGTGGTGTCGCAGGTCGTTGCCACCATGGAGTCGATCAACACGTCCGCCAGCAAGATCGTCGATATCATCTCGGTGATCGACGGTATTGCCTTCCAGACCAACATCTTGGCGCTGAATGCAGCGGTGGAAGCGGCGCGCGCCGGTGAACAGGGCCGCGGCTTCGCGGTCGTGGCGTCGGAAGTGCGCAACCTGGCGCAGCGTTCGGCCAGCGCGGCCAAGGAAATCAAGGTGCTGATCGGCGACTCGGTGGAAAAAGTGGAAGCCGGTAACAAGCTGGTGAGCACCGCCGGCACGACCATGGACGAAGTAGTGGCCAGCGTGCACAAGCTCACCAGCATCGTCGGCGAAATCACGACCGCCAGCCGCGAACAGGAAATGGGGATCGAACAGATCAACGAAGCGATCACGTCGATGGACACCGTGACCCAGCAGAACGCCGCGCTGGTGGAAGAAGCAGCAGCGGCCACGTCGGCCCTGCAGGAACAGGCCGGCAAGCTGGCGCAGGCAGTGAGCGTGTTCAAGCTGGACGAGATGGCCTCCGCCGCCACGGCGGCGCCGGTGCGCAAGATGACGCGGCCGGTGGCTGCGCTCAAACCGGCTGTCAAAGCGCCGGTGCGGCAACTGGCCAGCGCACCGAAACCCGCCCCGGCAACCAAATTCTCCAGCCAGGTCAAGGAAGCCGAGTGGGAAGAGTTTTGAGGTAATTGTTCGAGCTGATCGTCGCTTTCGGAAATGCCGCACGGTGCCAGCCGTCGCGGCATTTTTCTTGCCCGGTGCACCTTGCAGGAACCAGCTACAATTTGATCCCTTCGAAAGGTTTCTCATGACGATAGACTGGATCAACTTCGCACCGTGGAGCGCGCTGGCCGGCGGCCTGCTGATCGGCGCCGCCTGCGCCGCACTGATTTTATTCAACGGCAAAATCGCCGGCATCAGCGGCGTGCTGGGCGGCTTGCTCGGTGGCCTCTTCAAGCCGGTGCGCGGCGACATCGGCTGGCGCGCGGCCCTTATTGGCGGGCTGGTTGTCGCACCCGTAATCTATGCATTGGCGGCGCCCCTGCCGGCCGTCACGATAGCCGCAGATAACGTCGTGCTGATCGCAGCCGGCCTGCTGGTGGGCCTGGGCACGCGCTACGGCGCCGGCTGCACCAGCGGCCACGGCGTGTGCGGCCTCTCGCGCCGCTCGCCGCGTTCGATGGTCGCCACCGCCATCTTCATGCTGGCCGGCTTCGTTACCGTATACCTCGTGCGCCACGTGCTGGCCTAGGAGCGCACCATGCAAATATTAATCTCCTTGTTGGTGGGCCTGGTGTTCGGCCTAGGCCTGATCGTCTCCGGCATGACCGACCCGGCGCGGGTACTCGGTTTTCTCGACCTGGCCGGACTGTGGAACCCGTCGCTGGCATTCGTGATGGGCGGCGCCATCGCGGTCGCGTTGCCGGCGTTCGTGGTGGCGGCCAGGCGCCAGCGCACCTTGACCGGCGCGCCACTGCAACTGCCCACCGCCACCCGCATCGACCGCCGCCTGGTACTGGGCGCGCTGGCCTTCGGCGCCGGCTGGGGATTGGCCGGCCTGTGCCCCGGCCCGGCCCTGGCGCTGATTGCCACCGGCAATGGCAAGGTGCTGGTGTTTGTGGCGAGCATGCTGGTGGGGATGGGGATTTTCGAGGTGGTGGAGCGGTGGCGCCGATGAACAGGATCGATCCGGAGAAAACCCAGCTGACCGTCGGCGACGTGGCCAGCCGCAGCGGCGTGGCGGTATCGACCGTGCACTTTTACGAATCCAAGGGGCTGATCAAGGGCTGGCGCACCGAAGGCAACCAGCGCCGCTACGGGCGCAGCGTGCTGCGGCAGATCGCCGTGATCAAGGTGGCGCAACGCACCGGCATCCCGCTCGAGACCATCAGCGCGTACCTCAAAAAACTGCCGCAAGACCGCATCATCAGCGCCAGGGAGTGGCGCAAGCTGGGCGAAGATTTCCGCGCCGAACTCGACGACCGCATCGCCCGCCTGACGCGGCTGCGCGATGAGCTCGATGGTTGTATCGGGTGCGGGTGTTTGTCCACGACCGAGTGCCCGCTACGCAATGGCGGCGATGTGTTGGGTGTGGAGGGGACGGGGGCGGTGTTGTTGGAGCGGTCGTTCGAGGTGTGAGCATGCGGTGCATACACGCCTTGCGGTTCTGAAAGAACAGTGTTCAAGCTCAGGTTAAGCGACGAACACACTGGCTGGAACATTGAAGCGTTTGGACAATGCTTTAATTTGCCGCACGTTCAGCGTGCGTTTCCCATTCAGGATTTCGGACACCACGCCTTGGGTGCCAATTTCTTTCATGTCTGATTGCGTGAGTTGATGCTGTTCCATCAGCAACCGCAAGATCGCCGCTGGTGGCACGGCCTGGAGCTTGAAATGCTCGTTATCGTAGTCGCCGATGAGGTCGCCGATGCTGGCTACCAGTGCAGCAAGTGGATGATCTTCGTTGGCAGCTCCCGATTGCAACAGCGTGTTCAGCACCGCTACTGCACGGTCGTAAGCGGCCTCATCCTGAATAGCGTGGAGAGGTACAAGGCCAGACAACGCTTGATAGTGCATCGTGATTTCTTCAACGATGTTTTCACTGATTACGGTTTCCATGAGTCGTACTCCTTGTGCGTCAGCACTTTCAAGATGTATAGCCGTTGCCCATTGAAATGGATCGATGTGATGATCCGATACTTGTTCCCCCCGATGTTAAACACATGGTATTCACCGACGCGATCTGTAGCGTTGAAGACGGACTTCAGGTCGGCGAAATTGAAAAACGCTCGTGATTCAACAGTTTTTCGCCATGCCTGAAGTGGCTCTCGTGACGGGGGATGAATCTTGGCGAAGTCCATCAATGCCTTGTTGGAAATAATTCTCATGGTGAGCACCACAGAAAAATAGATTATCTCAAATTGAGATATATTGCAAACCTGTGAAAATTTCTTTACATGCGTTTGACAGCGCGGAGAAGATCAAGTTCAGGCCCAACTTGCGGAGCGTCTGCAATAATAGTTTTGCTCTACACTTCCCAACGCCCTATGGACCAGCAGCGCCGGCGCATACTTCTCGGCGCGTGTGTGGCGGGGGCACCACGATCGGGAAGTATCTGGCCGGCGTGCCCAATCCGAACGTTCGGTGCCGTCGAAGCGACCGGTCTGGCAGCATCCGCACACCAAACCGGCGCGAACCGGCATACTGTTCGTCCGAACAACCTGACATCAATCCGAAAATGGAGATCTGGAAAACATGAATTTGAACATGCTCGGCGTTGCCACCACTTTCTCGCTCACCCTGCTCGCGTTGACCGCACCGGCAGCCGCGAACGCGCAGGCCAGTGCGTCCGCGACCGGCGGCCTGCCTTTCGAGGTCAAGCCGGTCGGCACCTTCAAGAACCCCTGGGCCCTGGCATTCCTGCCCAACGGCAATGTGCTGGTGACGCAAAAAGAGGGAGCGCTGATCCTGTTCGATCCCGCCACCGGCACCAAGCGCACCGTATCGGGCACACCCGCCGTCAGCAGCAAGGGCCAGGGCGCGCTCATGGACATCGTGCCCGCGCCCGATTTCGCAACCAGCAAGCTGGTCTACTTCAGCTACTCCGAGGCGAGTACCGGTGCCAACAGCCGGGTCGTGCTCGCCACCGCGACACTGGATCTGGCAGGCGGCGCTCTCAAGGATACAAAAGCCATTTTCCGCGGCCAGGAAGCTTCGACTGGCGGACACTATTCGGGCCGTATCGGCTTCTCGCCGGATGGTAAGTATCTGTTCTTCACCAGTGGCGACCGCCAGCTTCTCGAGCCGGCGCAGGATCCCAAATCGACGCTCGGCAAGGTGCTGCGCCTGAACCTCGACGGCACGCCGGCCGCCGGCAACCCGCTCGCGGCTAAAGGCTTCGACGCAGCCATCTGGTCGTATGGCCACCGCAACCTGCTGGGCATCGCCTTCGACAAGCAGGGGCGCCTGTGGGAAATGGAAATGGGGCCGCGCCACGGCGACGAGATCAACCTGATCAAGCCAGGCCTCAACTATGGTTGGCCGAAGGTGTCGAATGGCAGCCACTACGACGGCCGGGACATCCCCGACCATGCGCCCGGCGACGGCTTCGAGGCCCCAAAAGTGTCCTGGAATCCGGCCATTTCGCCAGGTGGCCTCGCCTACTACGATGCGGACCTGTTCCCGAAGTGGAAAAATTCCCTCTTTATCACCGGTCTCTCGGGCAAATCGCTGGACCGCATCGCCCTTGACGGCGAGAACGCAACTAAAAAAGATCATTGGGACATGGGCGAACGCATCCGCGCCGTACGCACCGGGCCGGATGGCGCGCTGTGGCTGCTGGAAGACGGTTCGAGCGGCCGGTTGCTGATGCTTACGCCGAAGAAGTAAGACAGCGATTGCTCCAAATAGAAAAGCTTGATCAGGTGTAAACCGCGCGCCCACGGCGCGCGACGCCGCCGCTCGCGCGGCGGCAGATGGGCGATTCGAAGCGGCACGCCCCTGCAGGGGCGAGGCCTTCGAATTCCCCTCGCAGAGCGCGCAGGCGCTCTGCTTCTCTCCGCCACGAAAGAAATGCAAAAAGGCCACCCGAGGGTGGCCTTTTTTACATTTCTATTCTTGGCGGAGAGAGGGGGATTCGAACCCCCGATAGGTTTGACCCTATACACGCTTTCCAGGCGTGCGACTTCAACCGCTCATCCACCTCTCCTGCAACTCTTCCCCTCTCGGAGAAGCCGCAGATTATAGCAAGAAATCCACACAGCACCAACTTTATTTGGCAACTTCCTCAGTGATAGCGAATTCATAAGCTACAATATCGAGGTCTCTGCCCGATGCCGCTTTGCGGCCCACACCTGCGTGGCTGCGACCCCGACCTCTGCCTGGTCCCTGATCCCGCCCTGGCTACCGCTTTTCCGCGTGTAAACGCGCGAGCGTGTTGCATGCAACAACTCCTAACAACGTTACCGTGCGCCCTACCCGGGCGCCGGCAAGCATCGGGTTTCAGAGATCAGTCATGACCAGTTCGCTCTCCTTTCTTGATAATGGTGGTGCAGTCGGCGCCTTGATGCGCGCCCATGACTGGACCGCCACGGCGCTGGGCGATCCCCACACGTGGCCGCAATCGCTGCGCTCCTCCCTCTCGGCTTGCCTCAATTCCCCCATTCTTGGCGCGGTGCTGTGGGGGCCCGACCTGTGCATGTTTTACAACGATGCGTACGCCGAGTCGCTGGCCGATCGCCATCCGGCCGCGCTGGCCCAGCCGGTTGCCAGCGTGTGGGGCAGTGCCTGGGATAAGGTGGCGCCTGATTTCCAACGGGCCATGGCGACCGGCCTGGGCTTCTCGCACAATTATGTCGAGCTGATGATTTACCGCCACGGCCGGCGTGAGAAAACCTTCTGGAACTTTGTCGCCGCGCCCATCGTTGGCGAGGACGGCTCGGTCGTCGGCCTGCTCAACCAGGGGCAGGAGATTACCGAACAGGTCCGCAAGGACCGCGAGATTCACACCGCCCAGGCCACCCTGGTGCGTACCGTCGATGAGCGCACGCGCGACCGCAATCGCCTGTGGGAGCTGTCGGCGGACATCATGCTGCGCTGCGGTTTCGATGGCCGCATCAATACCGTCAATCCGGCGTGGCACGACGTGCTGGGCCTGGACGAGAGCGAGCTGGTTGGCGCCAACCTGCTCGACCATATCCATCCCGACGATATCAACCGCACTGCCGATGCCGCACGCATTCTGGCCGAGGGTGGCTCGGTCACGCGCTTCGACAACCGCTACCGCCACCAGGACGGCAGCTACCGCTGGATTTCGTGGTCGATCCGGCCCGATGCCGAGAACATCTATGCAGTCGGCCGCGATGTCACCGCCGAGAAGGAACAAGCCGAATTGCTGCGCTCGGCCGAAGATGCGCTGCGCCAGGCGCAGAAGATGGAGGCGGTCGGCCAGCTGACCGGCGGGCTGGCGCATGATTTCAACAACCTGCTGGCCGGCATCCAGGGCAGCCTCGACATGATCTCCCAACGCATCGGCCAGGGCCGCTATGGCGACATCAAGCGCTATGTCGATGTGGGCAGCGACGCGGCCAAGCGCGCGGCCTCGCTCACCCACCGGCTGCTGGCCTTCTCGCGCCAGCAAACGCTCGATCCCAAGCCCACCGACGTCAACCGCCTGGTGCGCGGTATGGAAGACCTGGTGCGGCGCACCGTGGGGCCCGCCGTGCAGGTGGAGGCGCATGGTCCCGACGATTTGTGGACCGCGCTGGTCGATCCGTCACAGCTGGAAAATTCGCTGCTCAACCTGTGCATCAACGCGCGCGACGCCATGCCCGAAGGCGGCCATATCCGCATTGCCACCGCCAACCACTGGCTTGACGGCGAAGCGGCCGAGGCCGACGATTTGCCGGCCGGCGAATACCTGTCGCTCAGCGTGCAGGATACCGGCACCGGCATCGCGCCGGAGGTGATCGCGCGCGTGTTCGAACCGTTCTTCACCACCAAGCAGGTTGGCGAAGGCACCGGGCTTGGCTTGTCGATGGTGTATGGCTTTGCCAAGCAGTCGGGCGGCCACGTGCGCATCTATTCGGAGCCGGGCGTGGGCACCACCGTCTGCATCTACCTGCCGCGCCACGACGGCGTGGCCGACGCTGGCGACACCGGCCAGAAAACCTCCACCGTAGCGCGCGATGTCCGTAGCGCCACCGTGCTGGTGGTCGATGACGAGCCCAGCGTGCGCCTGCTGATCGCCGATATCCTGGCCGACCTCGGATGCACGGTCCTGCAGGCCGGTGACAGCGCCGCCGGGCTGGCGGTGCTCGAATCGGGCGCGCCGATCGATTTGCTGGTGAGCGATATCGGCCTGCCCGGCGGCATGAACGGGCGCCAAATGGCGGAGCGGGGAATGCGGATCAAGCCGCGCTTGCGCGTGCTGTTCCTGACCGGGTATGCGGAAGCTGCCGTGCTGGGCAACGGCAAGCTGGCCGAAGGCATGGCCGTGATGACCAAGCCGTTCGATATCGATGTGCTGTCGGAGCGGGTTGCCGAAATGCTGGCCGGCGCCTGAACCATCTTCGTCGGCCGGCATGGCGAAGATGGCGGCGGCGCTGCCGCCACCACCGCCCACTGCTGCTACGACGCCTCTTTCAACTGCTCCAGGATGGCCGGGTTTTCCAGCGTGGAGACGTCCTGGGTAATGGTCTCGCCCTTGGCCAGCACGCGCAGCAGGCGGCGCATGATCTTGCCGGAGCGGGTTTTGGGCAGGTTGTCGCCGAAGCGGATTTCCTTCGGCTTGGCAATCGGGCCGATTTCCTTGCCCACCCAGTTGCGCAGCTCCAGCGCCAGCTTTTTCGCATCGTCGCCGGTCGGGCGCGCCTGCTTGAGCACCACGAACGCGCAAATCGATTCGCCGGTGGTATCGTCGGGACGGCCCACCACGGCAGCCTCGGCCACCAGCGGATTGGCTACCAGCGCCGATTCGATTTCCATCGTGCCCATGCGGTGACCGGACACGTTCAATACGTCGTCGATGCGGCCGGTGATGGTGAAGTAGCCGGTGTCCTTGTTGCGGATGGCGCCGTCGCCAGCGAGGTACATCTTGCCGCCCAGTTCATCCGGGAAGTAGCTGGTTTTAAAGCGGTCCGGGTTGTTCCAGATGGTGCGGATCATCGACGGCCATGGACGCTTGACGACCAGGATACCGCCCTGCCCGTTCGGCACATCGACACCGGCTTCATCGACGATGGCCGCCATGATGCCCGGCAGCGGCAAGGTGCACGAACCCGGCACCATCGGCGTGGCGCCCGGCAGCGGGGTGATCATGTGGCCGCCGGTTTCGGTTTGCCAGAACGTGTCCACGATCGGGCAACGCTCGCCGCCCACTTGGGTGTAGTACCACATCCAGGCTTCCGGATTGATCGGCTCGCCCACCGTGCCCAGCAGGCGCAGCGACGACAGGTCGTAGTTTTTAGGGTGCACTTTCGGATCCACGTCCGATGCCTTGATCAGCGAGCGGATCGCGGTCGGTGCAGTATAGAAAATGCTGACCTTGTGCTTGGCGACGGTGTCCCAGAAGCGGCCGGCGTTCGGGTAAGTCGGCACGCCTTCGAAGATCACTTGCGTGGCGCCCACGGCGGTGGGGCCGTAGGCGATATAGCTGTGACCGGTTACCCAGCCGATGTCGGCGGTGCACCAGTACACGTCGGCCGGCTTGATGTCGAACGACCATTTCATCGTGAGCGCGGCCCACAGCAGGTAGCCGCCGCTCGAATGCTGCACGCCTTTCGGGGTGCCGGTGGAGCCGGACGTGTAGAGGATGAACAGCGGATGCTCAGCATCCACCCATTCCGGTTCGCAGTCCGCCGACTGGTCGGCCACCAGGTCGTGCAGCCAGATATCGCGGCCTTCGTTGAAGCCAACATTGCCGCCCGTGCGCTTGTAGACGATGACGTCCTTGATGGTGTCGCAACCGCCCAGCGCCAGCGCTTCGTCAACGATGGCCTTCAGTGGCAGCTGCTTGCCGCCGCGCAGTTGCTCGTCGGCGGTGATCAAGGCCACGGCGCCGGCATCGATGATGCGTTCCTGCAGCGACTTGGCGGAGAAGCCGCCGAACACCACCGAGTGGGTGGCGCCGATACGGGCGCATGCCTGCATGGCGGCCACGCCCTCCACCGACATCGACATGTAGATGATGACGCGGTCGCCCTTCTTGATGCCGCGCGACTTGAGGCCGTTGGCAAATTTGCAGACTTTTTCGTGCAGCTCTTTGTAGCTGACATTGACCGACTTGCCGTCGTCCGCCTCGAAGATGATGGCGGTCTTGTCGGCGTTGCCGTTGGTCAGATTGCGGTCGAGGCAGTTGTACGACACATTGAGCTTGCCGCCTTCGAACCATTTGTAGAACGGCGCGTCGTCTTCGTTCAGGGTGCGGGTAAATGGCGTTTGCCAGGACAGGTGTTCGTTGGCCAGGCGCGCCCAGAAGCCTTCGTAGTCGGCTTCGGCTTCTGCGCACAGCGCGTTGTAACCGTCCATGCCCGACACGGTGGCCTGGGCCACGAAGGCTTCTGGCGGCGTGAAGACGCGGGTTTCCTGTGGGCCTTGCTGGGTGGTAGTGCTGCTCATACTAGTCTCCGTTGTTGGAATCGTTTGCTACAAACATAAACTTGATCGCTTACTGAGCCCTTACATGGGGTTAGTACCGGCCGGCGCTCCGGATAGTGGAGGTGATTCTATCAATATTTCGCCTGTGGTAAGGGCACACAAGGAGCCCATACGGGGCCTACGCAGCGCTGCGGCAGGCGTGCTGCGCGTGTAGAATGTCGCCATCTTATAGTCTGCACCATTTCCTGGAGTATTGCGCAATGACCGAGCCGAACAAAAAACTGGCCCCGATTCCCGCCTTCATTTTCATGTCACGCTGGCTACAATTGCCGCTGTACGTGGGCCTGATCCTGGCCCAGTGCGTGTATGTTTTCCACTTCTGGGTGGAACTCAAAGACCTGATCGGCGCCGCCATGGGCAATGATGCCGCGCTCCAGCACATCATCCAGGCTGTGGCCGTTCCCAATACCGTCGCCCCTACCCGCCTCAACGAAACCACCATCATGCTGGTGGTGCTGGGCCTGATCGACGTGGTCATGATTTCCAACCTGCTGGTGATGGTGATCATCGGCGGCTACGAAACCTTTGTCTCGCGCATGAACCTCGACGGCCACCCCGACCAGCCCGAATGGCTGTCGCACGTAAACGCCTCGGTGCTGAAAACCAAGCTGGCCATGGCCATCATCGGCATCTCGTCGATCCACCTGCTGAAAACCTTTATCAACGCCAATGCCTACGAACCCAAGGTGCTGATCGCGCAGACCGCGATCCACGTTGCGTTCCTGCTGTCGGCCATGGCGATTGCCTACACCGACCGCCTGACCACGCTGACCTACAGCGAAACCAAGTATCCGAAGTAACCGCTGGCTCACCACCGGCACTCCCATCCACCACGCGAGAACATCATGACCATCATAAAGCAAGAAGACCTGATCGAATCGGTTGCCGCCGCCCTCCAGTACATCAGCTATTACCATCCAGCCGATTACATCGAGCACCTGGCGCGCGCGTATGAATCCGAACAGAGCCCGGCCGCCAAGGACGCCATCGCGCAGATCCTGACCAACTCGCGCATGTGCGCGGAAGGCAAGCGCCCGATCTGCCAGGACACCGGCATCGTCAACGTCTTTCTGAAGATCGGCATGGGTGTACGCTTCGAAGGTTTCAGCGGCACCGTCACCGACGCCGTCAACGAAGGCGTGCGCCGTGCGTATAACTTCGACGACAACAAGCTGCGCGCCTCGATCGTGGCCGACCCGCACTTCGACCGCAAGAACACCAAGGACAACACGCCAGCCGTGGTCCACATGGAACTGGTCGAAGGCAATACCGTGGACGTCAAGGTCGCAGCCAAGGGCGGCGGCTCGGAAAACAAATCCAAGATGATCATGATGAACCCGTCCGATTCGCTGGTGGACTGGGTACTGAAAACCGTGCCGACCATGGGCGCCGGCTGGTGCCCGCCGGGCATGCTCGGCATCGGCATCGGCGGCACGGCCGAGAAAGCCATGCTGATGGCCAAGGAAGTGCTGATGGAAGACATCGACATGTTCGAGCTGAAACAGCGCGGCCCGCAGAACAAGCTCGAAGAACTGCGTATCGAACTGTGCGACAAGATCAATGCGCTGGGCATCGGCGCCCAGGGCCTGGGCGGTCTCACCACCGTGCTGGACGTGAAAATCATGATGCACCCGACCCACGCAGCCTCGAAGCCGGTCGCCATGATCCCGAACTGCGCCGCTACCCGCCATGGCCACTTCGTGCTCGACGGCTCCGGCCCTGCGTACATGACCCCGCCGCCGCTGTCCACCTGGCCTGATGTGTCGTGGGCGCCGGACACCGAGAAATCGAAACGCGTCGATCTCAACACGCTGACGAAAGAAGAAGTCGCCTCGTGGAAACCGGGCCAGACCCTGCTGCTCAACGGCAAAATGCTGACCGGCCGCGATGCTGCCCACAAGCGCATCCAGGACATGCTGGCCAAGGGCGAAGAACTGCCGGTGGACTTCAAGAACCGCGTGATCTACTACGTCGGCCCGGTCGATCCGGTGCGTGACGAAGTCGTCGGCCCTGCCGGCCCGACCACCGCCACCCGCATGGACAAGTTCACCGACATGATGCTCGAGAAAACCGGCCTGATCGCCATGATCGGCAAGGCCGAGCGCGGCCCGATCGCCATCGAATCGATCAAGAAACACCAGTCGGCGTACCTGATGGCCGTGGGCGGTTCCGCCTACCTGGTCTCCAAGGCGATCAAGGGTGCCAAGGTGCTGGGCTTTGCCGACATGGGCATGGAAGCGATCTACGAGTTCGACGTGGAAGACATGCCGGTGACGGTGGCTGTCGATGCGGCCGGCACCTCGGTGCACAACACCGGTCCGGCGGAATGGAAGGCCAAGATCGAGCAGCTGAACGTGCCCATCGTTACTGCCTGATGAACGACCTCCGCCCATATCCAGCCGAGTGCCCGATCGGCGTGTTCGACTCGGGTGTGGGCGGCCTGTCGGTGCTGCGCCATATCCGCGCGCAGCTACCCGCCGAACACCTGCTGTATTTTGCCGATTCCGGCCACGCGCCGTACGGCGAAAAGACCGAAGAATTTGTCGTCGAGCGGGCGCTGGCCGTCACGGCCTTCCTGCTCGACCACGGCGCCAAGGCGCTGGTCGTGGCCTGCAACACGGCCACCGTGGCCGCCATCAAGGCGGTGCGTGCGCGGTACCCGGAGCTGCCCGTCGTCGGCGTGGAACCGGGCCTGAAACCCGCCGCCGCCGCCAGTCGCAACGGCAAAGTGGGCGTACTGGCCACGGCCCGCACGCTCAAGGGCGAAAAATTCCTGCAACTGCGCGAACACATCAGCGCCACCACCCACGCGCAATTCCTGCTGCAACCGGCCGTCGGCCTGGTCGATCAGATCGAACTGGGCGACCTGCAAGCACCAAAGATAGCCGCCATGCTGGAGCAATACGTGGCCCCGCTGCTGGACCAGGGCGCCGACACCCTGGTGCTCGGCTGCACCCACTACCCGTTCGTGCGCAGCGGCATCGAACAGGTGCTGGCCGCGCATGACCGCGCCGACGTGGTGCTAATCGACACCGGCGACGCCGTCGCACGCCAGCTGGGGCGGCTGCTGGAAACAGGTGCGCTGCTGCGTGCGGCCGCGCCCGCTGCCCCGGCCACGTTGCGCGGTTTCACGACAGCCAGGCCGGCAGCATTGTCGGCCGCCTTCCGCGCCCTGCTCGACCTCGATCCGCCGGTGGCAGCGGCCGACGTCTAGAAAAAACGGCGGTTGCGCAAAAAACCTCGCATTTAGATTTGCAGGTTTCCAAAGTGGCTTGTATAATGCGGCACCTGCCCAGCAAACCGCGAAGCAGGCGAAGTTAGTAAGACAGTGGTGGCTGTAGCTCAGTTGGTAGAGTCCAGGATTGTGATTCCTGTTGTCGTGGGTTCGAGCCCCATCAGCCACCCCAAAGAATTATGTGAAAAGCCCGGTTCAGCCTAATGCGAACTGGGCTTTTTGCTTTGGCTTTGCCAAATCGACGTCGCCGGTACCGGTCTCGATCCGCATTGAGAGCATGGTCGGTTGCCGGCCGCGGTGCTGCCGCCCTGCCAGAGCTGGTGGTCAAATCCGTGGGTGAGACACTGCGTTACAACATTCATTGAAAGTCTATTTCCATAGGGAACTAGAATAGCGCTACAATGAAGCTGTGTCGCCGAAAGAACGCGACGTAACACTCCCACCCATCATGTCCGAAGAAAAATCCATCTCTGAAGTTTCCACCTACAGCAAAGATACGCCTGTAGGACGTCCCGACACGGACGGTCGCGCCGGCGTGTTTGTGCCTTCCGCCCTGTTCGAGCCATCGACCAACGCCGCCATCCGCAGCGGTTCCGGCATTGTCGGTTTCGGCAATCCGGACGGGTCGCTGACCGTGTATTTCGAGTCCAACCGTTTCGATGAAGGCGGCTTGCACAAGTGGGAGCACAAGGCGCGCAAGGCCTACGACCGCATGGTCATGGCCGCGCCCACCGTCTCCAAGGCCAAGATCGATGCGCGCTACCTGGACCAGGTCGGCATCATCGACGGCATGGGCATCACGCTCAAGCAGCCAGACCGCCTGACCCAGTGGCTGGAACTGTGCGACAAGCTCGATACCGCGCCGGCCTCGTCGATCACGGTCTGGAAAAACCGCTAACAGCACCTCGAAAGTTGACTAAAAGATAGACTCAAGCTGTTGTCCTACAGAACGTCGGACGTTTGGCTGATCCCTCCTACGCAACAGCTGGCTTATCCTTTAGTCATCCGATAACTCTGTCGGAAACTACTTTGAACAGGAGCCGGTCATGGCACGCTTTTTCCCCCACGCAGTCGGAACATTGCTTATCTCGTTGGCAGTCGCCTCGACCTTCGTGCTGGTCACTGAGAACGCGCTCATGAATCAGTCGGTGTCGGTTTACCACTTGCGCTAAAACCAAACCGCCAACTCCTGAAGCAAAAAATCCCGCAGCGCCTGCATGGCACTGCGGGATTTTTTTACGTGTACCGACGCTTAACGACGCCAGCCGCCGCGATGGCCACCATAGTAACCGCGACCGCCGCCGCCCCAGTAGCGGCCGAAGCCGAAGTTCAGGCCGATCGACACGGGCGGATAGTAGTACGACGGCGCCGGCTGGTAATACACGGGGGCCGGCTGGTAGATCACCGTCGATGGCTGGGTGATGTACGTGGTGGTGGTGACGGGCTGCTCGGTATATACCACGCGCGAGCTCGACTGCGGCGGCAGCTCTTCGGTGGTATAAACCGGTCCGGACGACTGCCCCGGCGCCCGGTCGGACGGCGTGACGGAGACCGTGCGCCACTGGTAGGGGTCGTGAACGACCCGGGTGCTGGTGTAATAAGGTTGCTGGGTAGCGCATCCCGTCAGCGCCGCCAGCACGCCGACCACTGCAAAGATCGATTTCATCGCCAATTCTCCTTGTTCAGAATCACACTATAAAAGGAAGTGTAGCGCGAAAGCAGCGCCATTACAGCTTGTTACACGGTGCGTGCCGTGAAATGAAAAAGGAGCCGCAAGCGGCTCCCCTTTTGTACGCAACAACTATCCAATCAGTCGAGTTTCCATGCGTAATCGACCTTGGTCCAGGTTTCAGCTGGCGCGCCGTCCTTGGTGCCTGGTTTGAACTTGCAGGCGGACAGGGCCTTGATGGCAGCCTTGTCCAGGTTCTTGAAACCGCTGGTCTTCTCGACCTTGGAGTCGGCCACCGAGCCGTCCGGCTTGACCAGGAACGACATCGACACCGTGCCCTGCTCTTCGTTCATCAGCGACGCTTTAGGATATTCGGCCTTGCAGTTCTTGGAGTCGAAGCTGGCTGGCACTTCGGCGGCAAATACGGCTGGTGCGCTCGATACGAGAACCGCTGCAACCAGACCCAACATACGCTTATTCGTCATCATGATTTTTCCCCTATGGATAATGTGGCGGTTCAGGTGTTACAGCTTCCAGCTATAGTCGACCTTGGCCCAGGTCTGCGCGACTGCGCCGTCCTTGGTGCCCGGCTTGAATTTGCAGGCCGACAGTGCTTTCATGGCGGCTTTGTCGAGGTTCTTGAAGCCGCTCGATTTTTCCAGTTTGGAATCAACAACGTTACCGTCCGCGCCAACCAGGAAGGCCATCTTGACGTCGCCCTGCTCTTCGTTGATCAGCGACGCTTTTGGATATTCAGCCTTGCAGTTCTTGGCATCGATGGTTGCCGGAACTTCTGCAGCCATGGCGGCAGCGGAGGTGGCGGACAGCAGGAAGGCGGCGATTACGGTCGAAAACTTGGTCATTTAATTTCTCTCAATTATTCTTAACAACGTTAAAGGTTCGGGTTCCCGGCCCGCCTTGGCGTTCCCACCATCACGCAACAACGTGACAGCAGCCCGGGCAATACTTAAATCGTTAAAACTCTTCCCACTCGTCAGCGCTGGCGGTGATGGTCGCGTTGACGACTTTCTTCGGCTTGGCTGCCGGTGCGGGCGCTGGCTTGCTCGCCAGTTTCTTTACCGGGGCACGGGTTGCGGCGGCGATCGGCTTTACTGCTGCCTTCGCTACTGCGACTTTCGGGGCTGGCGCATATACCGGAGCAGTTGCGCGCTCCTCGCCTTCCACCAGCTTGAAGATGCTGACGACGCGGGACAACTCGTCGGCCTGATCTTGCAAGCTCTTAGCTGCGGCGGCGGATTCTTCCACCAGCGCGGCGTTTTGCTGGGTCATGCTGTCCATCTCGATGATCGACAGGTTGACTTGTTCGATACCGGCGCTCTGCTCCTGGCTGGCGTTGGCGATCTCGCTCATGATGTCGGTCACGCGGCGCACCGACGATACGACCTCTTCCATCGTCACACCGGCCTGGCCGACCAGCTTGGTGCCGGCGCCAACTTTTTCCACCGAGTCATCGATGAGCATCTTGATTTCTTTGGCGGCGCCAGCGGAACGCTGCGCCAGGTTACGCACTTCGGACGCCACCACCGCAAAGCCACGGCCTTGTTCGCCAGCACGGGCTGCTTCCACCGCAGCGTTCAGCGCCAGGATGTTGGTCTGGAAAGCGATGCCGTCGATCACGCCGATGATGTCCACGATCTTCTTGGCCGACGCGTCGATCGAGCTCATGGTGTTGACCACTTCCGAGACCACCTTGCCGCCCTTGATCGCCACATCCGATGCAGCCGAGGCCAGCTGGTTGGCTTCCCGGGCGTTGTCGGCATTCTGTTTCACGGTCGAGGTCAGCTCTTCCATGGCAGTCGCGGTTTTTTCCAGCGAACTCGCCTGCATTTCGGTACGGGCCGACAGGTCGGTGTTACCGGCGGCGATTTCGCGGGTGGCGGTGCCGATGGTTTCGGTGCCGGAGCGAACCTGGCCCACGATATCGACCAGGCTGTCGCGCATTTCACGCATTTCGTACAGCAGGCTGCTCTTGTCGGTGGTGCTGGTGTTGATCGCTATTGCCAGGTCGCCATTGGCGATGCTGCTGGCGATGGCCGAGGTGTAGGCCGGTTCGGCGCCCAGCTGTTTCAGCAGGCCACGGGTAATCACCACGGCTGCGCCCACCGAGATCGCCACGGCCAGCAGGCCCACGATGATCATGAAGGTACGACCGCTGGCGAAGCCCTTGGCGGCTTCCACTTGCATTTCGGCGTTCAGCTTGTCTTCCAGGGCACCTAACTGGTCCAGTGCGGCCATCCACTTGACTTGGGCCGGACGGATTTCCTTGATCAGCACACGGGTGGCGGCTTCGGCCTGTCCGCTCACCCACAGGTCAGTTGCCTTGGCGATGGCCGGCATGGCAATCGCTTCCTGTTCCTTGATGGTGGCCAGCAGGGCCTTCTCTTCAGGCAGGGCTTCAACGGCGAACTTGGCGCTCAGTTTGTTTTGTGAATCGGCGTAGGCCGCTGCCAGGGCTTTGACATTGCTCAAGTCCTTGGCCATGTCGTCCGGATCGCTCAGCAGGGTGAGGATACGCAGCGTGCTGACGCGGGTAGCAACATTGGTGCGCATGTCGGTCACCAGGCGGGTGACAACGTTGTTGACGCTGATGACGTGATCGAGGCGATCCTGGATTTGTGCCATGCGGAAGATGCCAACCGTGGTCACCGCGACCAGGAAGATCAGGACCAGGGCGAATCCGAGGCCCAGGCGCATGCCAACTTTCATTTTTGCTAAATTCATTTCGTCTCTTCGTAAGTGACACTGTTGATAAGAATTTGCCCTGAACGGCCTGTCGGGGGGTAGGACACAGCCAATCCAAACATTGCAGCTAAGAAACAAAACATGACATTAGCAAACAATGACTGCGAATGCAAAATTTGGCGCCCCACCAGCGTCGCGTTGTCGTTTTTGCGTCGCAATACACACACGAAAGACGGTGGATAGAGGTGTATGGAAAGGATTATAGAGGCAAATTTTTCCGCAGGGCAAGTAAAAAATATCTAGATGCACTGGAAACATAATTTCTGAGTGGAAATTCCAACACTTGAAAATTATGCTTGCTAGTCACCCAAATAGTTGGATGAAAGTGTCATTGAAAACGCGGCGCCGGGAGGCGCCGGTGGTGGTGCGGAAGTGTCAGGGCATTGCGGCGAAAATCAGGCAGGAATCAGGCTGGAATCAGGCATAACCCAGGCGGGCTGCGGCCTGGCGCACCAGGGTGGCGTCGCCGGTCGCCAGTTGCTTCGAGTCCGACAGGGTCTGGCGGAACGACTTGGCGCCCGGCAAACCCTGCATCAGGCCCAGCATATGACGTGTAATCGAATTCATCTTCAGGCCGAGCGGGCCGTACTGCGCCAGCTGCGCCTCGATGTACGGGATCATCGCTTCGAGCACTTCGGCGCGCGATTTCGGCTCGGTGGTGGCACCGTAGTAGCGCTGGTCGAACGTGGCCATCAGGAACGGGTTGTGATACGCCTCGCGGCCCAGCATCACGCCATCGACATGGCGCAGGTGCTCGTCGATCTCGGCTTCGGTCTTGATGCCGCCGTTGATGATGATTTCAAACTGCGGGAAATCACGCTTGAGGCGGTAGGCGAAGTCGTACTTGAGCGGCGGGATTTCGCGGTTTTCCTTGGGCGAGAGCCCTTTCAAGATGGCGTTACGCGCGTGCACGATAAACGTGGTGCAGCCCGCGTCCGCCACGGTACCGACGAAATCGCGCACGAAATCGTAACTTTCGGTTTTATCGATGCCGATGCGGTGCTTGACGGTGACGTCGATATCGACCGCGTCGCGCATGGCTTTCACGCAATCGGCCACCAGTTGCGGCTCCGCCATCAGGCAGGCGCCGAACGCGCCCTTTTGTACCCGCTCGGACGGGCAACCGCAATTGAGGTTGATCTCGTCGTAGCCCCACTGCTCGCCCAGTTTCGCGCTGGTGGCCAGGTCGGCCGGGTCGCTACCACCCAGTTGCAGCGCGACCGGGTGTTCTTCGTCGTTGAAGCGCAGGTGCCGTTCGACGTCGCCATACACCAGCGCGCCGGTGGTGACCATCTCGGTGTACAGCCAGGTGTGCTGGCTGATATGGCGGTGGAACACGCGGCAGTGGCGGTCGGTCCAGTCCATCATGGGTGCCACGGAAATCCTTCGAGCGCCCATTTTCTCGGTATGTACTTGATTTTCAAACGTATATTGCATTTTTTTAACTTCTTAAGACTTCATTAAAGGCTCACGATTTCTCACGATTTCTCACGATTTTTCACTTCCAACTGCCACAACTTTTGCCACACACCTGATCGTTCCTCTAAGATAGTTTTTGTCGAAAACTTTTCTATAAAGAACCAAGGAGTGATTAATGGCAACTATTCTACCAATTGGCGACAAGTGGCAAGCTAGGATTCGAAAGCACGGATTTCCATCGATGTCTCAGAACTTTAACAAAAAGCAAGACGCGATTGCATGGGCAAAGACGACAGAGGCCGACATGATAACCCGAAAAATCATACCGGGCCTGAGTACCGGTGCGATCCGAATTGCCAGTGTTATCGACAAATACATCGAGGAAGCCATCGAGGTGAAGAGTCTCAAAGCCCTCAAGGCAGCGAAGAACGCGGCGTTGAGCGAACGCCTTACTGCTGAAGATGCAACTTTGTCGCCTTTCGGCAAAGACAAAACTTTCACCATGGTAAGGTTAAAGCGAACAATCGGAGACAGCCTAATAAAGAACATCGATGAGCACTACCTGTTGGACTTCATTAAGATGCGGATGCCTGACGCGGGCGGCGTTACGATCGGAATGGACCTTGGGTACATCAAATCCATCCTTGATTTTGCGCGACGGGTTCTTCGGCTCTCGATCAATCCTACTGTCGTGGACGATGCGCGCACACACTTTCCTCGACTCGGACTTGACCCCAAATCGGAAGAACGCACGAGGATGCCAACAGAAGCCGAAGTGGCCCTGCTGCGGGAATACTATGCGAATAAGAAACGGCAGAAAATCCCGGTTCCCGTCCTGATAGACTTTGCGCGTTCGACAGCGATGCGATTGGAGGAAATTACCAGCTTGCGTTGGTCTGATTTGAACGAAATAGATAAAACAATCTTGGTCCGAAATCGAAAAGACCCACTGCCGGACGCCTCAAGCGTGCAGCAAGAATGGCGCAAAAAGCTCGTCAGACCCAGCGCGGGGCTTGGGTGAAACGCTAACTATGCGAACGGCTCCCACCCACGCAAAAATAGCAAACGAGTGCCTGACGAGAATACGGCTGCAAGGCTCAGCAGTGCGTCCAGTAATCACCAGAGAAATAAGAAGTGTGGCACTTCGCCGCCGCCATCACTGTGGCTGGTCGATCAGGCTGGCCGTCACAGGATCGTACATCACGCTGGTGATCGAACCATCACGAATGCGCTGAACCGCTTCATCAATGACCTGAAGCGGCACCAAGAACCACTCCCGTGGTTTGACCGGATTTCCAAAGCGGTCATCAATCGTCAAGTCAAGCTGAGCCTGCCCAAACAGGCGATGAAAGATGCTTTCCAATTTGATCCGGCTCAGATTGTGCAACTTATAGGTGGCGACCACCTCCACCGCCGCCAGCAGGTACGTGGCATCTTTTTCTGCACCAGCAATACGCGTCTCCACCTTGCCGCCGGTCACGCCAATCTTGTGAATTAATTCGCGGTGCTCCGCGACGAATGGATGACTCGACTGGCTGCGCAGAACATAGATGGTGCCGGATTCAATGTCATCCGGCTCCTTCGCGCTACCAAACAATGGGCCATCATCTTTAATGATCAGGCGGCGGCCTACGGGCGCGTCTCCATCAGGATAAAGCGAACGCGAAAGGGATCGCAATAACAGATTGCTTTCGGTATGGTTATCAAAGATGACGCGCAGTCGCGGGTTATCACGGCCATCCTTGGTTTTAGTGCCTTCATACATTTCGGCTACATAAGCTGTCTGGCCGCCAACGATAAAGAAATCTCCCAATTCAATACTGGCGTTCTTCACAAAGGGCTTGGTCATCCAAGTACCCGCCTTGAGACCCGCATCAGCTGCCTCAAACAAATGCTTGAAGTGATCGAAATCCTTACAGGGCGTGCGGTCAGCAATTTCCTCGGCCGCCTTGATTTCGACGTAAGAGCGCACATGGCGCAACACCGTAATGTCGCTCTGATCATCGGGAGCCATATCAATCCCCAACTCTGCCAGCAATGCGTCCTCGTCCATAGAGTCCACATCGAGCGGGGCCGCCACTCCAGACAGCAGTCCCGGACCATCTAATTCGGCAAGCAGTGACTGGGCTGCCGGTAACTTACGAAGTTGATCTAGACGCGCGGCATAAAGGCGCTCGAAGATGTCACGACCTTCACCGTGATGTGGGATGCGGCCATGTGCCTGTTGGAAGCTCAGAATGTCCTCGAAGCCGGCAATAATGCGCTCTTCACGAGGTGTACGGCTGGAGGTTTTTAGCGGCGTGACTTCTACGCCCAACGCGTCCAGCAAATCGTCATCGTTCATATCAGCCATGATCTGATTCTCCTTGCTCCTGGGCCGCCTTGGCTTTTGCCTGCGCGCGGTAGCGAGCGAGCGCGGCAATGCCTTCTGCCATGCGTTTTTCCCATGCATCAGCGGAATTCAGGTCTGGCAACCGCCCGCGCTCAGTCTTGAATTGCAAGGCGCGCTTCGCCAGTTCGCGGGCTTCGTCCTCGGGAATGCTCAGCTTCTTGGCGGCGATGCTGGCCTGCACCTGACGCAGTGATTTTTCATCCATCGCTTTCGCCAACACGGCATAGGCGGCATCAAAGGGATTGATGCGGTCGATCAGGTCGATGTCCAAGTCGCGCACGTTGACGAATTTGCGCACCCCGTCCAGCAATGCAGTGCTCCCTTGCACTGCACTGCCGTTGGCATCGCCCTGCGCCAACGCCAACTTTGCCTGCTGCGTGATGTTCATGGCGGCAATTGCGTGTTGGCGAATGGCCTCTTGGTCGGAGTCGCTTAAATCCGGGTAACGCTCCCGCACGATCTTGCCCATGCGTAGCTGAGTAAGCTCTTCCGGCAAGGTATTTTCCTTATCGAACAAACCTCGTTCCAGCACAGTCTTGTCTTGCAAGAAATTGGTGACCACTTCGTTCAGGTCTTCCTTGCAGATGCGCGTTGCCTCCGAACTTTGTGGCGTTACCAGTCCATTGATCTCCACGTGATACTGACCTGTTTCCTGATTGACGCCAACATTGTGCCCACCCTCCTTGTAGCCAGATTCGCCGTAGTCGAAACCATCCTTCGGCCCAGCGTTTTTCGGCGTGAACTCATAGCGCGGCGCCAGCACTTGCTCCATCAACAAGCTGGCAGAAATAGCCTTGAGCATGTCATTCACGGCTTCGGCCACGGCGGATTGGTCGGCTGTTGGCTCTGCGATCAGATTGGTGAAACGTGATCGTTCCTTCCCTTCTGCATCACGGGTGGCGCGGCCAATGATCTGCACGATCTCTGTCAGACTGCTGCGGTAGCCGATGGTCAGTGCATGTTCACACCAAATCCAATCAAAGCCTTCCTTCGCCATACCCAGCGCGATGATGACGTCCACGTTATCGCGATTGTCTTTTTGCGCAGGGTCTTTCAATGCGGTGAGTACCTTGGAACGCTTGGCTGGATCGCTGTCATCCACCAGATCGGCGACTTTCAGGGTGCTACCATCCGCCGCCTTCACGATATGGAAGCCGGTAACTGGATCAACGCCTTTCCATTCGCCCAAGCCATGCATGATTTCATCAACCTCGCGCTGCTTGTCTTTGAGGCTTTCACGGGCATTCACATTCGGAATATGGATAATCGTCTTCAACGCCGGGTCCAACACCTTGGTGATTGCATCAACGTAAGGTCCCGTGTAAAAGAAGTAGCCTATGTCCAGTGATTTAAGCCAACGGTAGCCGTTCAGCTGCTCGTAGTAGGTGTACGTGACGGTCTCGAATTTGGCCTCGTCTGCAGGCCCCAGCACTGCCTCGCTGTCGCCCCGAAAATAGGAGCCGGTCATAGCAACTACATGCACCTTGTCGCGGGCGATGAGCGCGCCCAACTGGCTGCCCAGCTTGTTGTCGGGATTGCTGGAGACATGGTGAAATTCATCGATTGCGATCAGGCGGTTATCGAACGCTTCGATGCCCAGCTCTTCGACTGCAAAGCGGAACGTGGCATGGGTGCAGACCATCGCCTTGTCGGTACTCTCAAGGAACTTACGCACAGCGTCAACCTTGGATTTCGCCACTCGTGGCTCGTCCACGCCAGGCGCGTTGCACAGGTTCCATTGTGGGGCCACCTGCCAATCCCAATAGAAGCCATACTTACTTAGCGGTTCATCGGCAAAGCTGCCACCAATGGAACGTTCCGGCACCACAATAATCGCCTGCCGCATGCCTTGATTATTGAGCTTGTCCAGCGCGACAAACATTAATGCGCGGGACTTGCCTGAAGCCGGTGGAGATTTAATTAGCAGATATTGCTCGCCACGCTTGGCGTAGGCGCGCTCCTGCATGGCTCGCATTCCCATCTCATTGGCTTTGCTTGAAGCGCCTGTATGTGCCGTTGTGATGGACACCGACGGCACAGTGTATGCGTTGGTTGGATTGTTGAAGTGTTCGTTCATGCTGCTTTCTTTCCCCGGGTCGTTTTTGTGGAGGGCTTTGTAGTTGCAACCGCCATCTTCGAATAAAGTTCAAACAGTTTTCCCAACCGCTCGGTGTCGTTCTTGAAACGACGACCGATATAGATGCGTTCCAGCACCTCATCGTTGCGCTCGTGGGCACGACGCAGGTTATCCGGCATACGTTCAGGGTTGTACAGTTCGGCGATCGTGGCGGGGAAGTGAGCTTCACGCGCCAGCAGTATGTCCTCTGCACAAGCGGTCAGGTCGACCTTATTCTGCTCTGTGAGCAATGGCACAGGGAAAGTGTTCCAACCGATAGTGTTGGAGTAGCGAAAATCTGTTTTCATTTTGCCGCAGACCGTTCCAATCCAAACTAGGTGCACACGCGACGCCATCAGAGCCAAATTCCAAAGAGGCGCGTCATAAAGAGCGAAAGCTAGATTTGTAATCGTTGAATTATTATCAATTAACCCCGCCGGCAAATACTCCCGATCTTCAGATGAAACGCACGGCATAACAATTGTATGCTTCATCCCTATATTTTTTTCCCGCATTTGATGTGAATACGCAGCCATGTCGTTGGCGCCTTTGTCCGGACTCGCTAGACGCATCGCACGCACACCTTCAATGCGCTGCCGGATAGCTGCAATGTGCATTGCTGCATCTAGGTCGCAGTCTTCAATCCATAGGCAATAGCGCTCTAGACCCCGAATGAACTCCGCTGACCCATAAATGCGGCGAATAAAACGGGCATGCTGCTCTCGTGTCAGACCAAGCGCATTGAGTTCATCCCTAGACAGCAGCAGATGTCCACCGTCGTAGGGCATATTGCCACGTAGCATTTCCGTCAATTCGCCATAGGGACGGGATGCCTTTTCCACCATCACATTGCTTCCCGAGACCAAGTACGCGTTGATGTACTCCACATCCTTCACATCTACCACGTCGGCCTCGCTACTATTGGCGATGGAATATAAGCGTCCAAGCGCTTTGGTTTGCGACGATAGACCTACTATCGCCACAGTCACACCCGCGTTGTGACTGGCTAAATTGGCCCATTTGAAGGAGGTGTGGGCAAATACAATTTTATTGCCGGTGCTGAAAATCAGTGGCCAGAGAATGGGCACCTGCTGCCCCTGACAAATAGAATTGGTGGATACAAAAGCAACAACGGCTTTTGTCTTCTCAATATAATCAGCAGCCTTCATGAACCAGCCTGCTACATAGTCTAGCGATTTCCAGTTTTTGCAACGGTGACCAAAAATAGCTTTGAGGTCATCTTTTTGTTCAGCCGATTGCCATGTGCTACCCAAATAGGGCGGATTGCCGCAAATGAATGTTTCGCCACCTTGATTTTCAAAGTCGATTTCAGTTTGATTCAATGGGGTACCGAACAGATCGTCCGCTACCAGCTTCACACCCGTTCGGTCAGCATCCATTAAACCTAACCAATCCAAACGTAGTGCGTTGCCACAGATAATCCAGTTCTGTGTATTAAGCGGCAAGAATTCAAGCAGCGCGTCCTTCTGTCCGCGATATAAAACATCGCACTGGAATTCTGCAATGATCAGCGCCAGCCGTGCAATCTCTGCTGGAAAGTCGCGTAGCTCTATGCCTCGGTAGTTGGTCAACGGAATCTCGCTGCCAAGATGTAATTCGTCACGACGGCGGTTAATTTCTGCCTCGATTTCACGCATCTGTTTGTAGGCGATGACCAAGAAATTACCAGAGCCACACGCAGGGTCAAACACACGGATGTGCGCCATGCGCTTACGTAGGTTCAGTAGCTTGATCTTGTTATCACCGGCATCATTCAATTGCGATCGCAACTCATCTAGAAACAAGGGATTAAGCACCTTGAGAATGTTAGGCACGCTGGTATAGTGCATGCCCAAGGCACCACGTTCATCATCATCGGCCACCGCTTGAATCATGCTGCCGAAAATGTCAGGATTGATCTTCTTCCAGTTAAGATTGCCGGCATGGCTTAGATAAGTACGCGCCATTCGGGTAAAGCGCGGCACTTCGGTGCTGCCGGAGAAAAGGCCCCCATTGACATACGGGAAGGCATTGGCCCAGGTCGGCAAGCGCGGTTGGACGGTATCACGATCGGAAAGCTTGACATTCATCGCGCGAAAAATTTCAGACACTACATCATGTGTATTAGTCCCATCGCGCTCGCTCATTTGCTCCACGGTTTTAGTGAACAGACCATCGCCATCGAAAATATCGGTGTCTTCGGCAAAGAAGCAGAATATTAACCGTGCCATGAAGTGGTTCATGTCGGCTCGGCGATCTGCCTTCGCCCATTCAGGGTTTTCCCCAAGAAGTTCGACGTAGAGCTTGTTCAGCCGACCAGTTGCGCGTACGTCGATGGGATTGTCCCTGATCTCCTTGATGGTCGAGATACCGGCCAGCGGCAAGAAAAACCCGAAGTGGTTGGGGAAATCCGTATATGCGCAGGTGACCGTTTCGCCGCTGACCAGCTCTTCGGCTTC
Organism: Duganella sp. FT27W; assembly: GCF_009295655.1. Taxonomy (NCBI): domain Bacteria; kingdom Pseudomonadati; phylum Pseudomonadota; class Betaproteobacteria; order Burkholderiales; family Oxalobacteraceae; genus Duganella; species Duganella sp. FT27W. The sequence goes on along the minus strand of NZ_WHIV01000005.1, from coordinate 474,313 downwards.
AAGGGTTTGACCATCCGTAGCGAGGATGAACTTAGCCTTGGCCTTTGTGGTGGCCGAGCTGGCGCGCAATACATTCAGGGTTGCGCCCACGGCGCCGACTTCGCATACCGCGATATGAATATTGTTGCGTTGGAGTACGCCCCTAGCCACGTCCGAGGTGTTATTGTTACCCGTGCGCAAACGCTTGAGGGCTGTTTCCTTGTTACCGAACGCCTGTAGGAATAGGTATGGGAACTCCGTAGGGTCAAACGGCAGGAGCGCCAAGTCTGAAATTGCTGATTCGATTTCTACTGCATTCATGGAACACTCTGGTTATCCGACGAGGCACACTTGGGTCTAGAGTGTTGGCTCATAAGTAATTAAAAAGGGCAAGAAGTATGTGCGATTTTAGCATCTGGCTTCTGAAAAAACCCTCTTCGATTAGGTATCTCTCGCCGAGTGAAAAAAGGTGCATTGTTCGGCGTGACTAGCATCCGTTTGAGGGCCTCAATTCCGGGCACCAAACGTCACTGGCGGCGCGCCAAAATCAACTGGCCTTGTCGTCCAACTTCCACTTATCCAACCAATCCGCCCATGCCTGCATCATCGTGGCGCGATGCGCTAGATAGTCCGCTTGATTGTACGTTCGCCGTACTATATGGTGACGAGGAATCTACCCAGCAGCAATCCCCAGCTCATCGCAAGCTTGGCTGAGCGTAATGGTTAATTTTTGATACTTCATCCCCAGAAAAACTGTCGCGTTCATCATTTCCTCATGAAAAATTCAATGAGGAAAGATTAGCAGCTCAAGTCAATCAGTTTTCCCGAACGAACGTCACACCGCCATTTTTTTGATTTCTGTGCTGAAATATTTTCTATCGAAAATAATTATTCGATAGCAATTTTAATTTTGACATCGAGGATGCTGAAGTGCGGAAACCTCGAAGGGGGAAGTGTTGTTTTTCTGTGGCACAACATGGCAACAGCCACAAATAACTGCCACAACATTTCAAAATCCTTTGATTTATAACGATTTTTTATCTTAATTCAGTCCAGTCCATCATCGGCGCCACGGACAGGCGGCGGCCCGGCACGGGGGCGGCGTCGGCGGCAATGTCGGTGGTGTGCGGAGCGGGAGTGGTCATGGCGGCAACTGCTGGTGGGGTATGGGGGTCGTCATTATACCGCCAAACGCCACCCCGCCGCCCCGGCCGTATTTCCCGCATAGTTGGCAAAAATAACAAAATTCATCGTTATTCCCGCATATTCACCTTCTCATTCCAGCATGAATCCCGAAGAATATGCCTCAGACAACAATCATTCGTCACCAGGGACAACCATGAATTTCGGCGCCAGGCTCAAGCAGATCAGAACCGACAAGAACCTCACCCAACCGCAGTTTGCCGAGTTGATCGGCATCGAGCAGTCTTATCTCTCCAAGCTCGAGAACGACAAGTCGCAGCCATCGGCCGAGATGTTCGGCAGCATCATCAAGGCGCTGGGCATGGCGCCCGAAGTTTTCCTGGCCGATCTCGACCAGGATACGCAGGCATCGCTGCGCCATATTCCACAAGTGAGCCAGTTCCGCGAAGGCGTGACCATCCGGCGCGTGCACCATGCGCGGCGCTATATCTTTGGTGCAGCCGCCGCTGCGGCACTGGGCTTTGCCATGATGCTGGCGGCAAACGACGGCATCTTCTTTCCCAACAATCAGTACAAATATGTTTCCAACGGCGTCATCGCGCCCGGCGAATCCGAGACCATCTTCGAGCAATACCGCCGGATCCAGGAAATGAGAATGATGGCCAAGATCATCACCATCGAAGAAATTGCGCGCTTGCAGGCCGAGTTCGAATCGAAACGGATCAGGCGCATGACGGTCGAGTCGTGGCGCGACCACGGCAGCGTGTATTTCGAGAATGTGGAAGGCGGACGGCGCATGTTCGAACTGGCCGACAAACGCTACGTCCATTCGGAGGCCAACCGGATCCTGCAATACCTGGGCGCCCTGCTCGCTTTCTGCGCACCGCTGATCCTGCTCGTCGAATGGCGGCTGCGGGCGGCAGCCCGGCGCATCACCCGCACTTCCGATAATTAAACAAACCAATCATGACAAAAGAGACACCATGTCGCAATTGAGAACCTTTTTGGCCGGCGCCACCACCATGGCCAGCGCGCTGGCAGCAGTCTTTGTGCTCACCGGTTCGAGCGATCCCGGCAGGAAGGCGAATTTTGACGAGATCACGGTCGGCCGCATCAATATCGTCGAGCCCGACGGCACCAAACGCCTCGTTATTTCGAATCGCGCCCAGTTCCCCGGCGCCTTCCATGAGGGCAAAGAAATCGAGCGCCCCAACCGCCGCACGTTTGCCGGCATGTTGTTTATCAATGAAGAAGGTACGGAAAACGGCGGCTTTCTCCAGAAAGGCAGTATTGACGGCACCGGCAAGGTCAACTCGGGACTGTCGCTGACGTTCGACCGCTTCCGCCAGGACCAGGCGCTGCAACTGCTGAACACCGACAGCGAAAAATCGCAGCAGACCGCACTGATCATCAACGATGTGCCGAACTTCAAGGTCACGTCGATGGACGATCACCCGCGCTTCCGCGAAGAAGCAGGCAAGCTCGATGCAGCGGGACGCAAAGCCTACTGGAACAAGCTGACCGAGCAAGGCAGGCTCTCCGTCAACCGCATCTGGCTCGGCAATACTGCGGCGCAGGGCTCATCGCTGCAACTCAAGGATGCGCAGGGACGCGTGCGCATGATGTTGCTGGTCGGTGCAGACGGCAAGGCCGAGATCCAGATGCTCGACGAAACCGGCAAGGTCGTCCGCAGCATCACGCCCGACTTGCAGCAATAGCCGGCCGGCGCGATACTTGGCGTTTTACCTGCCACGGAAAACCGCGCCAATGCTGCACATCGCTTTTGAATCGCCGAACCAGCCGGAAATCATCGCCCTGATTGCCGATCTCGATGCTTACCAACTGACCCTGTATCCGCCCGAGAGCGTGTATGCGCTCGACTTGCCATCGTTGATGCAGCCCGAAGTGAAGTTTGCAGTGGCGCGCGATGCGGCGGGCGCCATCGTCGGTTGCGCGGCGGTGGTGCTGTCCGGCGAATACGGCGAAATCAAGCGCATGTATGTGAAGCCCGAGGCGCGCGGCATGGGTGCGGCCAAGCGCTTGATGACGGCGTTGGAACAAGCCACGCGCGCGGCCGGTTGTGCGATGATGGTGCTGGAGACCGGGCCTGCTCAACCGGAGGCAATTGCGCTGTATGCGCGGCACGGCTTCGAACAATGCGGACCGTACGGCGATTACCGCGACGATCCGCTCAGCGTGTTCATGCGCAAGGCGCTATAGAAATTGCTGACTTAAAAAACGTCATCCCCGTGCAGGCGGGAATCCAATGTCAGGCGATCAGTGTTGACTGCGCTTTATGCCCGCGCGGCGCTGCGGAATTGGATTCCCGCCTGCGCGGGAATGACGGAGCCGAGGTCTCGAGCTGGCGGTAACTACGCCGCATCACTCCCCTGCTTTTTCTTGCGCACCACCGCCAGCTTGGGGCCGAACATCGCGGCCACGCGCTCGAGGCGCTGGGCGGCGTCGCCGGTGACGGTGCCGGTGGCGCCCACCACCTGGCGCACGATGCCCAGTGCAGTCGCGCGCGCGTCGGGGTCGTCCGGCAGCAGCAATGGCAAGTCGCGCATTGCTGCCTCCTCGGCCACCTGCAACATCAGGTACTGCTCGCGCAAGACGGTCTTGAAGCGGGTGACGCTCAATTCCTGGTCATCGGCAGTACGCAAACGCAACTGGCGGATGGTGGCAAACGCGCGTTCGTCGGCCGCGCTCATCTCCGGGCTGCGGTAGATATACAGCAGTCCTCGAATGATCGCTTCGGTCGTGCCGCCTTCGGCGGTCTTGCCGGCGGCGGCGGTGCGGTAGGCGTCGAGTGCTGCTTCGCGCGCCAGGTCACGGCCGATGCGGCGCGGCGCGCCGTTCTCGGCACGCAAGCCCACCATTGCCTGCAACACGGGCGAGCCGTACACATCGAGGAAGAATTTCTCGGTGGCCTGGTCGCGCACGTCGCGGTACGCGTCGAGCGAGGCGACGATCTGTTTCGACATGGCATCCTGCATTTGCAGGAAAATATTGTCCTTGGCGACCGGGCGGCGTTGCGCGCGTACCCTGTCGGCCAGCGCCGGGATGCCATCGAGCAGCTTGTTCTTGTTCGAGAACGCCGTGTAGCGCAAGCGCATCGGGTGCGCTTCGCGCAACTGCTTGGCGCTGTGCTCGGTCACCAGGCTCTTGACGACCGGGCTGACAAAGGTGCGGTACAAACCCTGATTGATTTCCGACACGCGCGCCACGGTGGCAAAGCGGCGTTCGTCTTCGGCATCGTTGCCGCCCAGCGCGCGCAAGGAGTCGAGCGTGCGGCGCTCGAAGCGCATCACGTAGTCGCCGCCCATCATGTCGCCGGCAGCCAGTTCTTCCTGCAGCATCTCCTCGTCTTTTTCCAGGAACACCGCTTCGTACAGGCCGGGCGGCATGATGTCGATCATGTCCATCGCGGCAGTAAACTCCTCGTGCTCCTTGTTGGCGACCGAGGCGGAAACGAAAATGCCGAGGTGGCCGATACTCTGGTGCATCGAGTAGATGATGGTCTGGCCGCCGGCGACCAGCGCGGCGTCGTCTTCATACAGGTCCAGCACCCAGCCCAGCGCCTGCTGCGGCGGCGTGATGTCGTCGCCCCACGAGCAGAACACCACGATCGGCGACTTGATGTTGCGCAGGTCGATGCGGTGGCCGTCGCTGTCGAGCAGCGCCGCTTCGCTCAGGCGGTTGCCGACGAACAGCGAGTCGGCGATGTACTGCATTTCGCCGGCATTGAGCAGCACCGGGTTGCCCCACCACTTTTCAAATTCCAGGAAGCGCGGCGCCTCGGTATCGATTTTCGAATAGACGTTGTAGTTCTTGCTCCACAGCGTGTTCGACGGATTCATCTTCTCGAAGTTGGCCACCAGTTGGGCGCCGTCGAAGATGCCGTTGCCGAGGTCGCCTGCAAGCGATGTCATCCAGGTGCCACCCAGCGCGCCGCCCAGGTAGCGCAGCGGGTTCTTGCCGCGTACGCCAGCCCAGTACGACAGCGGTGCACCGGCCAGTACCAGCGGACCGACCAGGTCGGGCTTCAACGCTGCAGTCATCATGATTTGCCAGCCGGCCTGGCAGTTGCCGATCAGGGCCGGCTTGCCATCGGCTTGCGGGTGGCGCTCGGCCACGTGGGCGATAAACGCCGCTTCGGCGCGGCACACGTCCTCGATGGTCTGGCCGGGCACCGGCACCGGCGTAAAGCCGACGAAGTAGCACGGGTGGCCGGCCTTGAGCACGACGCCGATTTCGCTGTCGTGCTTCATACCGCCGATGCCGGGGCCGTGGCCCGCGCGCGGGTCGAACACGATGAACGGGCGCTTGGTGGGGTCGGGCGCGACGCCGTCCGGCGGCGCGATGTAGCAAAGGCCGTAATTCACGGGCCGCTCGAGCGTGCGGCCATCCATGATGATTTCAAACGGGAAACTCAGTACATGCGGCGCCGTCTTGGCGGCACGGGCGATGGTATCGGTGCCGCGCTGGCGCAGCACATCAAGGAACAGGATCGACCGCTGGCAAGCGTCCACCCAGTAATCAAGCCCTTGCTGGGCGACGTTGAACGGGCTGCCGGGCCAGTTCAACAGGCCGGCCCAGGGGTTATTCTTCTCTTCACTCACAGAAATCCTCCAGTCATGTTGCCATGCACCAAAGTACTCCAGCACCGGAGAAAAGGCAAACGAATCCGGATCATGGAAATCTTGCCGAGGCCAGCATTGATTCATCTGGCAGTGATACGCATCAATAAAAAAAGCCGCCCGAAGGCGGCTTTCTGGTCTGGCAGAAGCGATTACGCTTCGCGCGATGCTTTCTTGCGCTCGTGCTCTTTCAGGAAGCGCTTGCGCAGACGGATCGATTTCGGGGTGATTTCCACCAGTTCGTCGTCGTCGATGAATTCAACTGCGTATTCCAGCGACATCTGGATCGGCGGCACCAGGCGCACGGCTTCGTCGGTACCCGACGAACGCACGTTGGTCAGCTGCTTGCCCTTGATCGGGTTGACGACCAGATCGTTGTCACGCGAGTGAATACCGATGATCATGCCTTCGTACACCGGGTCGTTGTGGACCACGAACATACGGCCGCGATCTTGCAGTTTCCAGATAGCGTAGGCAACAGCGGCGCCGTCGTCCTGCGAGATCAGCACGCCGTTGCGACGGCCGCCCAGTTCACCTTTCGAGGTGTCGACTGGTGCGTATGCATCGAACACGTGGCTCATCAGGCCGGTACCACGGGTCAGGGTCATGAATTCGCCCTGGAAGCCGATCAGGCCACGTGCTGGAATACGGTATTCCAGACGCACACGGCCTTTGCCGTCCGATTCCATGTTTTGCAGGTCGCCACGACGACGGCCCAGCTCTTCCATGACGCCGCCCTGGTTGGCTTCTTCAACGTCAACCGACAGTTGCTCGTACGGCTCGTGGCGCACGCCATCCACCATTTTGAACACCACGCGTGGACGCGATACAGCCATCTCGAAACCTTCGCGACGCATGTTTTCGATCAGGATGGTCAGGTGCAGCTCGCCACGGCCCGATACTTCGAACGTGGTGTCGTCGTCGGTAGGCGCCACGCGCAGAGCAACGTTGGCTTTCAGTTCTTTGTCCAGACGGTCGCGCAGTTGACGCGAGGTCACGAACTTGCCTTCGCGGCCAGCCAGCGGCGAGTTGTTGACCATGAAGTTCATGGTCAGGGTAGGCTCGTCGACGGTCAGCATCGGCAGCGCTTCCGGGGTGTCCGGTGCGCACACGGTCGAACCGATGCCGATTTCTTCGATACCGTTGATCAGCACGATGTCGCCGGCAACAGCGTCGTCCACCAGCACGCGCTCGAGGCCCTTGAAGTTCAGCACTTGGTTGATGCGGCCTTTGATCGGCGTGGCGCCTGGACCGTTCAGAACGATGACGTCCTGGCCGGTTTTAACGCGACCGCGGTTGATACGGCCGATACCGATTTTACCCACGTACGACGAGTAGTCGAGCGAGGTGATTTGCATCTGCAGCGGACCATCCGGATTGTCATCACGGACTGGTACGTGTTGCAGGATGGCGTCGAACAGTGGCTTCATGTCGCCGCCGCGTACGTCTTCGGTCAGGCCGGCGTAGCCGTTCAGGCCCGAAGCGTAAACAATCGGGAAGTCCAGTTGTTCGTCGGTGGCGCCCAGCTTGTCGAACAGTTCGAAGGTCTGGTTGATCGCCCATTCAGGACGTGCACCTGGACGGTCGACCTTGTTGACGACGACGATAGGCTTCAGGCCCAGGGCCAGCGCCTTGCGGGTCACAAAGCGGGTCTGTGGCATCGGGCCTTCTTGTGCATCGATCAGCAGCAGGACCGAGTCAACCATCGACAGAACACGTTCCACTTCGCCGCCGAAGTCGGCGTGGCCTGGGGTGTCAACGATGTTGATGTGGGTGCCTTCGTACTCGACTGCGCAATTCTTGGACAGAATCGTGATGCCGCGCTCTTTTTCGAGATCGTTCGAGTCCATGACACGGGTATCGACCGCCTGGTTTTCGCGGAAGGTGCCGGACTGGCGGAGCAGTTGGTCAACCAGAGTGGTTTTACCGTGGTCAACGTGGGCGATGATTGCAATGTTGCGAATTGCGCGTTTAGTAGTGGACATAGTCGTATATTTGCGGAGAAACTGCGGGTGCGCACAAAAAGCTGTACGGAAAGCCGGCTAGTATAGCATGTTGCGTTGCAACTCTATCGCCGGAAGGGTGGTTATTTTCAATGAGTTGCTTTAACGGCCTTACTGCATGGCCTCGATCATCTTCAGCAAGGCTGTCATGGAGGCCCGTTGGGACGGCGGTACTGGTGTTTGCGCCAGCCGCTTACCGATGACATCGAGCTTCACCAGATTGTGTCGCAAAAGTTCGCGAATAAAAATCTTGTCCTTGTCACGCCCGGCTGCCAGCTTGGCAACGACCAGATCGTGTGGTTCAAGGCAGTATGCTTTGAGGCCTGTATCTGCACCGTCGAGTTTAAGGTGCACCAGCCGTTCCTTCCACTTACGCGGCAAAACGGCCGTCTTCTCGTCAACCGGATCTGCATAATATCCAAATTCTTCGTGGAATCTTGAATCCATGCCGATGGTGTTCAAAAAGTCGGTATCACCGGGGCGATTCTTGGCAATCAGGTCTAGTTCAAACGACATCATCATATCATCGGCCATGTCGGGATACTTACCGTGCAATGACTGGCTGCCAATGATGACGAACTCCTTGTCATCGCATATCCGGCTGGCGGCACGCAGAACGTGTTCAACCTGAGACTTCTTCATTGATTTTCCGCACCAGCTCTTTATCGAGCATACCCACGAATGGCGGTGACTGACGCAACTGGTTGCTATAGTCGCTCGTTCCTTCCATGACAGCAATCATCTTGCCGTCATCAGGATCCATAGCAAGGCGCTCCCAGGCATCATAGGCTTGTCCGCTCGTGCCGTTGGCTCGCCAACGCCGAATATTGGACAGCGACCGCTCCTTGATTTCGGCAATCGTAAATCGCGCCAGCACTTCGCAGGCGATCTTGTGCTTGATGGCGTCGAGCACCAGGTGGGGATTGACTTTCTCGGCAGATGTTTTCATTGCGTCCTCCGCAATCGCACTTTGAGAATAGCCAAGGTACATGCGTTGGTCAAGCATTCACGCTTTAATGAAAAGCGTGAATGCGCACCATCCCGGCTGGACGAGCCGGTTAATTGCCGGTGAAGGCAATCAGCCGTTCGGGCGCCAGGATGCTGTATTCACCGAGTGTGGCGGTGCCCAGCAACTTGTCGTCCAGGTACACGCGGACCCTGCCCTCTGCGCTCGGTACCGTTACCGCTTCCTTGCCAAGCGCCAGGCGCTGGCCGTTGAGGAAACGCTTGGCCAGCTCGGCGTTCAACTGCACGGCCGGGAAGCTGGCCAGCAGTGCATCGACCGGCGCCAGCAAGCTCAATGGCTCGGGATGGGCGATCAAGGCGTCGAGCGTGATCATGTTTTCCATGGTCAACGGCCCCACCTGGGTACGGCGCAAGGCGTTCAGATGCGCGCCGCAGCCCAAAGCCTCGCCGATGTCCTGGCCCAGCACGCGAATATAGGTGCCCTTGCTGCACGTGACCGACAAGGTCAGCATCGGCGCGTCGTACGCGATCAGTTCCAGCTTGTGGATGATGACGTTGCGCGCTTCGCGCTCGAGCGTGATGCCGGCGCGCGCGTATTCGTACAGCGGCTTGCCGTCGCGTTTCAAGGCCGAATACATCGGCGGCACTTGCGCGATCGGGCCGCGGAACTGCGCCAGCACGGCGTGGATCTGCTCGAGCGTGACGTTGACGTCGCGGGTATCGATGACTTCGCCTTCGGTGTCGCCCGTATCCGTGGTCTGGCCCAGGTGCACCACGGTTTCGTAGGTTTTATCGGCTTCCAATAAATCCTGCGAGAACTTGGTGGCTTCGCCAAAGCACAGCGGCAGCAAGCCGGTGGCGAACGGGTCGAGCGTGCCGGTGTGGCCGGCCTTCTTGGCGTTCAGTACGCGCTTGGCCTTGATCAGCGCATCGTTGCTGGAAAAGCCGACCGGCTTGTCGAGCAGCAGCACACCATCGACCAGGTCACGCACGCGTTTGACTTTGGCCTGATTCATTCTTCCTTGCCGTCTTTAGCACCTTCGTCGACATCATCATCGAGCGAACGGGTGGCGTTGGCCTGGTCGATCAGTGCCGACATGGCCATGCCGCGCGCCACCGACGTGTCGTGCACGAAGTGCAGCGCCGGCAGGGTGTGGATGTGCAGGCGCTTGCCCAGCATATTGCGCAGGTAGCCCGACGCGGCCTGCAGGCCGGCCAGCGTGTTCTTCACGGTCTCGGGATCGTCCTTGAGCATGGTGAAGTAGATCTTGGCGTGGGCATAATCGGGGGTGATCTGCACCTCGGCCAGCGTGATCATGCCCACGCGCGGGTCCTTGAGTTCGAACGCAATCAGCTCCGACAAGTCTTTCTGGATTTGATCGGCAACGCGCAAGCCGCGCTGCGGGATGGTTTTACTATGTTTTGCCATGATGATATTCCATAAACGGCAAAGTGGACGGGAGCGCTTTTTGGCTCCCGTCCACTTCACCAGGTCCTACATTGGTCGCCTGTAATTACAGGGTACGGGCGATTTCCTGCACTTCGAACACTTCCAGGGAGTCGCCCACCTGGATGTCGTTGTAGTTCTTCAGCGACAGGCCGCATTCCAGACCGGCGCGTACTTCTTTCGCATCGTCCTTGAAGCGCTTGAGCGAATCGATCTCGCCAGTCCACACCACGATGTTGTTGCGCAGCAGGCGCACCGACGACGAACGCTTGACCACACCATCGGTGACCAGGCAACCGGCAACGGCGCCGACTTTCGAGACCAGGATAACCTGGCGAATCTCGACCTGGCCGGTAACGGTTTCGCGTTTTTCCGGTGCCAGCATGCCCGACAGCGCCGATTTGATCTCGTCGATCGCATCGTAAATGATGTTGTAGTAGCGAATGTCCACACCATTGGACTCGGCCAGCTTGCGGGCCTGGGCGTCGGCACGGGCGTTGAAGCCAATGATGACGGCCTTCGAGGCCACAGCAAGGTTGACGTCCGATTCCGTAATACCGCCGACGGCTGCGTGCACAACTTGTACGCGCACTTCGGAGGTGGACAGTTTCTGCAACGACGACACCAGCGCTTCTTGCGAACCCTGCACGTCGGTCTTGATGATCAACGGCAGGTTTTTGACTTCGCCTTCGGCCATCTGGTCGAACATGTTTTCCAGCTTCGCGGCTTGCTGCTTGGCCAGTTTCACGTCACGGAACTTACCTTGACGGAACAGACCAATTTCACGCGCCTTGCGCTCGTCGGCCATGACCATGACTTCTTCACCGGCTTGCGGCACTTCGGTCAGGCCCTGGATTTCGACCGGAATCGATGGACCGGCTTCGGTGATCGGCTTGCCGTTCTCGTCCAGCATGGCGCGCACGCGGCCGAACGAGGAGCCTGCCAGTATCACGTCGCCGCGCTTCAGGGTACCGGACTGCACCAGGATGGTGGCAACCGGGCCCTTGCCCTTGTCCAGGCGGCCTTCGACCACCAGGCCACGGGCCGGCGCATCGATCGGGGCTTTCAGTTCCAGTACCTCGGCCTGCAGCAGCACTTGCTCGAGCAGGTTGTCGATACCTTCACCGGTCTTGGCCGATACCGGCACGAATGGCGAATCGCCACCGTATTCTTCCGGCACCACGCTCTCGGCAACCAGCTCTTGCGTAACACGGTCAACGTTGCCGCCTGGTTTGTCGATCTTGTTGATCGCCACCACCAGTGGTACGCCAGCCGCTTTCGCGTGAGCGATAGCTTCCTTGGTTTGCGGCATCACGCCGTCGTCCGCCGCCACCACCAGGATGACGATGTCGGTGGCTTTCGCACCGCGGGCACGCATGGCCGTAAAGGCTTCGTGACCCGGCGTATCGAGGAAGGTGATCATGCCGCGTGGCGTATCGACGTGGTACGCGCCGATGTGCTGGGTAATCCCGCCGGCTTCGCCCGAGGCGACTTTGGCGCGACGGATATAGTCCAGCAGCGAGGTTTTACCGTGATCGACGTGACCCATGACGGTCACGACCGGCGCGCGTGGCTTGGACTCGAAGTGAGCATGCTCACCCTGGTCGGCCAGGATCGCTTCCGGATCGTCTTCCTCGGCGGCGTGGGCTTTGTGGCCCATTTCTTCGACGACGATCATCGCGGTTTCCTGGTCCAGCACCTGGTTAATGGTGCACATCTGGCCCAGCTTCATCAGTTGCTTGATGACCTCGGACGCCTTGACCGACATCTTGTGGGCCAGTTCGGCCACGGTGATGGTTTCCGGTACGTGAACGTCTTTGACCACGGCTTCGGTCGGGGCCTGGAAGTTGGTTTCGCGGTCATCCGATTGCGAATGACGACGACCACCCTTGCCACCGCGCCAGCTGTCGCGGCCGGTCGATGGGCCCGATGGGGCGCCACGGCCTTTGCCGCCGCCTGGGGCGCCGCGCTTCTTGTCGTCGGACCAGGTCGAGGCCACATTGGCCGACTTGATCGATTTCTTGTCGCCTGGCTTTTTATCGCCTGGCTTGTCGCCCGGCTTGGCAGCGGTAGCGGCCGTGGTCGCTGGCTTGTGCAGCGTGCCTTCGGCAACCTTCGGCTTGACCGGAACCGGTACTGGCTCCGGCGCCTTGATGGCGCGACGCGGCGCGTTCATCATGGCCTTGATCTGGGCGACTTCATCGGCCACAGCCTTGCGTGCGCGGTCGGTGGCAGCAGCTTTCTCAGCAGCTTCCTTGGCGGCAGCATCGGCTTTCTTCTTGGCTTCTTCGGCAGCAGCTTTCTTTTGCGCGTCCGCAGCAGCAGCGGCAGCGGCCGCAGCGGCACTGGCAGCAGCATCGGTTGCAGTCGCGCTGGCATTGGCGTTGCTGTTGGCGGCGTTCAGGGCCGACGCGGCAGCCTTGGCAGCAGCTTGCTCGGCATCGCGCTTGGCTTCGGCGTCGGCTTCCTTCTTGGCGCGGGCTTCGGCGTCGGCGGTTGCTTTCGCTTGCGCTTCCTTCTCGGCGTCGAGCTTGGCCAGATGCTCCTGCTTCTCGCGCAGGTCGGCTTCCTGACGTGCGATCAGTTCGGCTTGCTTGCGCACTTCTTCTTCGCGACGAGCGACTTCGGCCGGATCGATCACCGGTGCCGCAGGTGCGGCAGGGGCGGTCGTGACCGGTTCGTCGCGCTGTACGAAGGTACGCGTTTTCTTGACGGCGACCTGGATCGTGCGGGCCTTGCCATTGGCATCGGCCTGCTTGATTTCGGTCGTTTCCTTGCGCGTCAGCGTGATTTTTTTCTTTTCCACTTCGGCTGCAGCGCCGTGGGTGCGACGCAGGTGATCGAGCAGCTTATCCTTATCATCTTTCGACAATGGATCTGACGTCGAACTTTTTTCGACGCCGGCAGAACGCAGCTGCGTCAGCAGCAAGTCTGCAGGCATCTTCAGTTCGGTGGCAAATTGGGCTACGTTGTTACTCGCCATTCAGTCCTCTTTTCTATGTGTCGCGGAGATGATAAAGATACTCAAATTAAGCCTTTGCCGATTCTGCCAGGGTCCAGGCCTTGGCCTGCAGGCCCTTCGCTCGGTCGTCGTACTTCGAATCGACCAGTTTCATCTCATCGTCGGTCACATCTTCAAATTCATTCGAAATCAGCGCGCGGGCGCGGTCGGACGAGAAGGCCAGGATGGCGCCAAATTCGTCGTAGGCCAGGCCTGCAAATGCTTCAACAGTCTTGATACCTGCCAGGCCCAGCTTACCAGCGGTGATGCGGTCCATGCCTTCCAGACCGACCAGTGCCTCTTCCATGCCTTCCAGGCCTTCTTCCGAAGCAATCGCTTCGGTCACCAGGGCGTCACGGGCACGGGTACGCAGTTCGTTGACGGTATCTTCGTCAAACGATTCGATTTCCAGCATTTCGGAGATCGGCACGTAAGCGATTTCTTCCAGGCTGGCAAAGCCCTCTTCCACCAGGATGTCGGCGACTTCCTGGTCAACGTCCAGTTTTTCCATGAACAGTGCACGCACTGCCGCGGTTTCCTGGGCTGCCTTGTCGGCCGATTCCTCGGCCGTCATGATGTTGATCTTCCAGCCGGTCAGATCGGACGCCAGGCGTACGTTCTGGCCCGAGCGGCCGATGGCGATGGCGAGGTTTTCCTCGTCCACGACCACGTCCATGGCGTGTTTTTCTTCATCGACCATGATCGACGAGACATTGGCCGGGGCCAGTGCGCCAATCACGAACTGGGCCGGATCTTCGGACCACAGCACGATGTCCACGCGCTCGCCACCGAGCTCACCGGTAACGGCCTGCACGCGCGAACCGCGCATGCCGACGCAGGTACCGATCGGGTCGATGCGCTTGTCGGCCGTGTACACGGCGATTTTTGCGCGGACGCCGGCGTCGCGGGCAGCCGATTTAATTTCCAGCATGCCCTGTTCGATTTCCGGCACCTCCAGTTCAAACAGCTTGGCAATGAATTCCGGCGCGGTGCGCGACAGGATCACTTGCGGGCCGCGCATATTGCGGTCTACGCGCAGGATGTAAGCACGCACGCGGTCGCCGATACGCAGATTTTCTTTCGGGATCATCTGGTCGCGCGGCAGGCGGGCTTCGATCTTGCCGGACTCGACGATTGCATCGCCGCGTTCCATGCGCTTGATGGTGCCGGTCACGAGCGAGTCGCCACGTTCGAGGAAGTCGGCCAGGATCTGTTCGCGTTCGGCATCGCGCACGCGTTGCAGCACGACCTGCTTGGTGTCTTGGGCAAAACGGCGGCCGAATTCCACGGATTCGATCGGCTCTTCGATGTGGTCGTCCACTTCGATGTCGGCGATTTGTTCCTTGGCTTCGAAGTGCAGGATTTCCTGGTCCGGCAGTTGCAGACCGGCTTCATCTGGTACCACGTGCCAGCGGCGGAACGATTCGAATTCACCCGATTCGCGGTCGATCGAAACGCGGATGTCTACTTCACCCTCATACCGTTTCTTCGTGGCTTGCGCCAATGCGAATTCGAGGGCGCCAAATACGACATCCTTATCGACGTTCTTTTCACGCGCCAGCGCGTCTACCAATAACAAAACTTCGCGACTCATGCTTTGCGTCCCTTAAAAACCACCTGCGGCACCAAGCGTGCCTTATCCATATCGGCGAGCGTAAACTCCAACAGCGCCGGACCATCATTGCTTTCAAATTCCAACGACAAATTCTCGCCCTGGGGTTCTTGCAAGATCCCCTGGAACGATTTACGGTTGTTCGTACCCGGCATTGCGGTGCGCAGTTTGACGATTGCTTCGCAACCGGCAAAACGCACGAAGTCTTCCAGCTTGCGCACCGGGCGATCGAGCCCTGGCGACGAAATCTCGAGACGTTCGTAACTTACGTTCTCGACCGTCAGCACGTGCGACAGCTGGTGACTGACCGTGGCGCAATCTTCCACGGTAATCGGACCTTTTTCCTCAGCGTCGGCCGCGGTGAAATCGATAAACACGCGCAGCACTCCGCGCTCGGCCCGTTCGACATCAACCAGCTCATAGCCCAGACCAGTGACGGTCGTTTCAATTAACTGCGGCAGCTGCAAGAAATTCTCCAGATTAAGGCTTGTTGTCAAACCCGTTCAACAAAAAAAAAATGGGCAAGTGCCCATCTTCCAGTAATACCAACCAGAGCAAAGGATTCCTGCGGTTTTATCCGGACAAGAACTTTTACCAGGCTGGTTATTATAACCTTATTCGGTCGGCGCTGCAATCCGCGCGCGGCGGAAAACAAGGCTACAACAGCCAAAATAGGGCTTTTGCGGGTAAAAACAACCCCGCAACGGGCGCGGGATTAACCCTTGCGACGACGCGGCATGCCGTGGTCGCTGGCGCCGCCACGCGGCTGCTGCTGACCGCGACGCGGTGCGCCGCTGCTGTTGCCAAAACCAAACGTGGTTTGCAACGGATCGGGCTGGCGCGGGCCTTTGTTGGCCGGCTTGGCCTGCTGACCACGTCCCTGGCCACCCTGGCCGCCCTGCCCTTGCGGACGCGGACCGCTGGCACGCGCCGGCGCCGCATCGCCAAGCGGACGACCGCCAGCGTAAGCACCGATACCCTGCGGACGACCGCCGGGACGGCCCGAACCCTGGGCGCCACCGGCACGGCCATTGCCGCCGCCTGCGCGGCCACCCTGGCCACCACCACCGCCCTGGCCGCCGAAGCCGCCCTGGCCGCCGGCTGCGCCACGACCCTGTCCACCGCCGTTCGGACGGCCCTGGCCGCCACCGAAGCCGCCCTGACCACCCTGACCACGGCCCTGGCCGCGTGGCGGCTTGGCGAATGGCAGCGCGTTGTCGTTGCTGACATCGGCGCGGTTGAAGTTCGGTTCGTCGATGTCGTCCTCGTCGTCGTCATCACGGTCGTCGTATTCTGCCCGGCCACGTTGCGGACGCTTTTCAGGTCCCTTGTTCTGGGCCGGCTTGGCTTGCGGGCCCTTGCCGGCGCGCGCAGGCGCGGCAGCAGCCATACCGTCGGCGCCGCCTTTTTTCTCGACGCCGTACACGGCCAGCATGTCGCGCACCTGGTTTTCTTCCAGCTCTTCCCAGCGGCCGCGTTTCAGGCTGCTTGGCAGGGTCATGGCGCCGTAGCGGGTACGAATCAGGCGCGACACGGTCAGACCGATCGCTTCGAACATGCGGCGCACTTCGCGGTTACGGCCTTCGCCGATGATCACGCGGTACCACTTGTTGATGCCCTCGCCACCACCGTCGGCGATTTTCGAGAACTGCGCCAGGCCGTCTTCGAGCTCGACACCGGCCAGCAGCTTTTGACGCATGCCCTCTTCCAGCACGCCCAGGGTACGCACCGCGTATTCGCGGTCGATACCGTAGCGCGGGTGCATCAGGCGGTTGGCCAGGTCACCGGACGTGGTAAACAGCAGCAGGCCTTCGGTGTTGAAGTCGAGGCGGCCGACGGCCAGCCACTTGCCGGCCTTCATGGTCGGCAAGCGCGAGAACACCGATGGACGGCCTTCCGGATCGTCGGTCGAGACGATCTCGCCGGCCGGCTTGTGGTACACCAGCACGCGCGGCGGCTTTTTGCTCACGCGGCGCTGGATCAGCTTGCCGTTGATGCGGACCGCGTCGGTCGGCAGGATGCGCTGGCCGATGTGGGCCGGCTCGCCGTTGACCGACACGCGGCCGGCAACGATCAGGTCTTCCATGTCGCGGCGCGAGCCGAGACCGGCTTCGGCCAGCACCTTGTGCAGCTTCGGTGCATCGTCGTCGGCGGTCAGATCGCGGCGCGCAGCCTTTTGCGGCTGGCGGCCACGGCCACCTTCTTCGCTGTCGAAGGCGTCGGACGTAACGAACGAGAACACGGCATCGGCGTCGCTTGGCTTGTCGCCGGGCTGACCACGGCCCTTGGCGTTCTTGCCCTTGCCGTTTTTGCCATTGCGTGGCTGGCCGGCTTGAGTACCACCCTGGCCACCCTGGCGGCCGTTGCGCTGGCCGCGCTCGTTCGGCTGACGCGCTTCCGCCGTGCCCTCGACACCTTCGGCACCCACAGCGCCTTCCACTGCCGCAGCAGGAGCAACTTCCACCGCTTCCACTTTCGGCATCAGCGCTTCGCGCACGGCGCGCTGTTCGCGCATCTGGCGCGGGCCGCGCGGACGCTGGCCACGGTCGATACGCGGTACGCCATCGGCAGGTGCGGCGTCGCCGGCGGCAGCTTCAGCAGCCGGCGCCTCGGCTGACTGGGCGGCGGCAGAAGCTGCGGCAGCGGCCACGGCTTTGCGGGCGCGCGGCGCACGGGCCGGCTTGGCCGGCGCGTCAGCAGCAGCACCGGCGGCGCGGTCGGAAGCAGGCGCGGCAACAGCTGGCGCAGCGGCGGCAGCAGGCGCGACGGCAGCGGCAGGCGCAGAAGTAGCAACGGCAGGTGCGACTGCGGCGGCAGGAGCAGCAGGCGCCTCAACAGCAACCTTGGCCGCCGGCTTGGCGCGCGGCTTTTTCAAGGCGACCGGCGCGGCGTCGGCGGCAACTGCCTCGACCACTGCCGGCGCGGCAGCTTCGGCGGGCGCATCGGCCTTAGGCTTGCGCTTCGGCTTGGCGACCGGCGCGGCATTGCTCGCCACGGCAGCAACCGGGGCCGCATCGGCAACGCCGCCGCTTTCCGCTGCGATCTGGGCCTTGGTGCGGCGCTTGGGCTTGGCGACCGCTACTTCGGCGGCGTCGTTGACTGTCTCTGGGGATTTAGGATTGTTCATTATTCGTTTCTTGCTTGTGCTCATCGACCGTGACATCGGGACGATGCACAGGATCTTGATTAACTTCTTGGCCGGAGTCCGGGCTAGTCGCGGCTGCTATAGCCACCGGCACCTCCGTGCCATCGTCTGCTTGCGCGACACGGTCGCCGTGCGCGGCTTTTTCAAAATTCTGCTGCAGGGCCGCTTCCAGCGCGGCCATATCGGGACCACTACCCTGCGATTCACTGATTTGCTGCAACGGCGGTAACTGGGACAGGGAATTCAACCCCAGGTCATCGAGAAACTGGCGCGTGGTGCCCAACAACGAAGGCCGGCCCACCACGTCGCGGTGGCCCACCACATCGACCCAACCACGGTCTTCCAGCATCTTGATCGTCTGCGAGTTCACGGCAACGCCGCGAATTTCCTCGATATCGCCGCGCGTGACAGGCTGGCGGTAGGCGATGATGGCCAGCGTTTCCAGCGTGGCCCGCGAGTAGCGCGGCGGCTTTTCAGGGCTGAGCCGGTCGAGATAATGTTTCATCTCGGGACGGCTCTGGAACCGCCAGCCACTCGACAGGCTGACCACTTCCACTCCCTTGCCGGCCCAGTCGCGGCCCAGCTCTTCCAGCAATTCCCTGATCTGTTCGGCGCCGACCACGGCGTCGTGTTCGCCCGGCGGTTGCTCCTCGTCGACAAACAGCTTTTTCAGACTGTGGATGGTCAACGGCTCACGGGCGCATAACAAGGCGGTTTCGAGGACTTTTTTGGCCTCAGCATTATCCATAGCAATCTTATGGCTGCATGCATACACATGCACAGAATGACATCAATTACATTCAGTGAGTCGTTGAGGTAGGCGCTGCATTCAAGATGCCGCCTGCCGGAGTAGTCGCTGAAGCTGTTTTTCCGGCCGAGGCGAGTCGCCTGGCGGGAGAGAGGGAATTGCCGCTACCGCCGAAGCGATCGCATTTCATGAAACACCAGAATCGCGGCACCGTTTTCGAGCGAAAACAAGCATGACCTATCCAGGACGTTTCATCCAACTAAGTGAATTGTACCTGATAAAAGCATAAAACGCGCATTCGCTGCAGCGAAATGTAACGTGACTTACACGGAGGCAAGTCTTTCTGACAAGATTGCGGATACACCAACGAAGGCCGGATACTCTGCCGTGATCACCCAGGTAGGCACTTGCGCCAGGTACTGGAAGAACCTGCCCTTGTGCTCGAAACGGTTGCGGAAACCGGAGCGGTTGAAGCGGTCACCGAGTTTCGGCACGATGCCGCCGCCGATATAAATACCGCCCTGCGCCCCCAGCGTGACCACCAGGTTGCTGGCGATGGTACCCAGCATGCAGCAAAACACTTCGATCACTTCGTCGCACAAGGCGCACTCACCGGACAGGGCGCGGCGCGAAATGTCGGCGGCGACCAGCGGTTCGGCCTTCACGCCATGCCGTTTTGCCAGAGCGCGGTAAATCAGTTCGATACCGGCGCCCGACATCAGGCGCTCGGCCGAAACATGCTCGAATTCGGTCCAGGCATATTGCAGGATTGCCACTTCAACCGGATTAGCAGGCGCAAAGGTGACATGACCGCCTTCGCTCAGCAGTGCGGTCCAGCCATCCTTGCCGGGAATCAGGCCCGACACCCCAAGGCCGGTACCGGCGCCGATCAGGCCCAGCGGCGTGCCCGCCACGGCAGTCCCGCCGCCCACCTGGCGCTTTTGCTCGGCCGACAGGAACGGCAGCGCACTGGCCAGCGCCGTGAAGTCATTTACTACCAGCAAAGTGTCGAAATCGACTTCGCGGCGCAGCGCTTCGATCGAAAACGCCCAGTGATGGTTGGTCATGCGCACCATGTCGCCGGTGACCGGGTTGGCAATCGCGATGGCGCCGTGGCGGATGCCGCCAGCGCCTGCCCCACCGGCCTCGGCCACCACGGGCGAACCGAGGTAGGACAACAGGGCAGCCGCCAGGGTCGGGTATTCGGCACATGGCAACACGTCGATCGCCACGATCTTGCCCGGGGCGGTTTCCAGCGCGAAGCGCGCATTGGTGCCGCCGACATCCGCCAGCAGACGCGGTCCGCCTGGGAAGTCGTTGATCGGGGAGGATGGCGATGGAGTAGCTGTCATGGTCGATGAAAAATAGTTGAAGCCTAAGCTTAAGGTATTTTTACCAAGACTGGCAAGCGGTTTGTAGTTTTAGTACAAGCAACTGTGCATTTACCGCACTTGCGCTATTTTTCCTCGTAGTATGACTACCAGAGCAAGGCGGCTCATGCCGATGCCGTGGTGGTCTCGTCATCGACCACGGGACGCACGCCAAAGGCGGCATTCCAGGCATCAAGCCCGCCATGCAGGGGACGCGCCATGGTGAAGCCGTGCTGCTTGAGCTCCTTGGCCACCTGGGCGGCCGTAACGTCGTTGGGGCAGCTGCAATACACGATCACATGGCGGTCGCGGTCCACTGCGATCAGGTCCGGCGCCGGCTGGCCGCCATTGAACAGCAAGGCGCCCGGCACGGCCGGCTCCAGCAG
Source organism: Duganella sp. FT27W (assembly GCF_009295655.1). Classification (NCBI taxonomy): domain Bacteria; kingdom Pseudomonadati; phylum Pseudomonadota; class Betaproteobacteria; order Burkholderiales; family Oxalobacteraceae; genus Duganella; species Duganella sp. FT27W. The sequence continues at coordinate 453,873 of NZ_WHIV01000005.1, read as the reverse complement.
TTGCGCCGTCACGCTGCGGGCATCGACCAGGACCGGCGCCGCGCCCTGCTCGAGCAACTGCTTGATTTCGTCGATGGTCACGCGGTCGATCTGCACCGACTGACGGAAGCGCTTGCGCTCAAGATATTTATAACCGATGAACAGCGCCAGCAATGTCAGCAGCACGGCCAGCGCGGTACTGCCCATGGTGCTGAGGGCGGTCAGCACGGAATCGATGCTGGCGTGGAAGAAGGCGCCGATGGCGATGCCGGTACCGGCCCACAAGGTAGCGCCCAGCATGCTGTAGCCGACAAAGGTGCGACTGTGCACGCCCATCGCCCCCGACAGCGGCGCGGCAATGGTGTTAAACCCGGGAATGAACTTGGAGACGATCAGCATGCGCGGCCCCCAGCGCGTAAAGCTGTCCTCGGTCTGGCTCACGCAATAATCGGGCGACAGCGAAATGCGGCACAGCAGCTTGAGAATACGCTTGCCGTACACGCGCCCCATGCGGAACCAGAAACCGTCGCTGAGCAGGCACGCGCACACGGCCACCGCCAGCACGGCAGGCCAGCTGAAATCGCCATCGACGGACAAGGCGCCGGCGACGATGAGGATGGGATAGGCGGGAATCGGCAGGCCGATTTGTTCGATCAGCACGATCGCAAACACGATCAGCACGCCATATTCTTGCAGCAGGTGGATAAAGTTTGGCATACAGATATCTTAACGTAAAAACCGCATGCCCATCCCCCGCGCGATTTCGCTTCAGCGACAAGCCGATGGTCGGTGCCGGCACCATTGGTCGACACATGAGACCGGGTGCAAGCGACAAGTTTTTCTGAACAACTGACGGTTTAATACAACAAAGTCAGGCCTGCTAGATGAAGGCCCTTCTTTTTAACGTCTTGCTATTTGGAATAGTATTTTCCCAGGCTAAAATATTACCCTTTATATAATTAGGAAAAAAATCATGTCTCAGGGTTGGAGAAGTGCAGGTTGGACGGGCGGCCTGCTCGCCACATTAATTCTCGCCGCTTGCGGCGGGGGCGGCAGTGACTCGACGACACCGGCGCCAACGACGCCGACAGCACCGACGACGCCGCCGGTCGTGGCGACCATGACTGTACAGTCGGGTACGCTCGCGCGCGTGATGGCCAGCAATGTCGGCGTCAACCTGGTGGTGACGGCCCAGGCCGCCAATTTCACGCCGACCGGCACCGTGTACGCCAGCGCCAGCGACGCCGCCGGTGTGCTGCAAGCACCAGTACAAGTCACGGCAGGCGCCAGCGGCCTGTACACGTTCTCGCTCGACACCGCCACCGGCGTGGCGCCGGGACGCTACAAGGGCAATGCCACCATCAAGCTGTGCAGCGACCAGGCATGCACGACCGCGCAAGCTGTGGCATCCATCAGCGTGCCCTACGACATCACCATCGTCGGTACAGAGACGGCCTGGCCTGGCGACAACCTCACTGCGCTGTCGGCGATGACCGGCGCCGGCGACTGGTCCACCTTCCAGGGCAACAGCGCCCACACCGGCTACGTGCCGGTCGAGATCAAGCCCGACCAGATCGCCCTGCGCTGGAAACGCGGCCTGACAGGCAACCCTGCCAGCTCGAACGGCAGCACGGTGGCGCCACAGGTCACCGCCAACGGCCTGCTGTACACGACCGACGCCACCTCGCTCTATGCCTACAAGGAAACCGACGGCAGCCGCGCCTGGAAATACGACTTCAACAACAGCTCCTACTACCCGGTCAATCCGCCGGCAGTCGCCAATGGCGTGGTGTATGCCGTCGGCAGCCAGTCCGACGCCAACTATATGTTCGCGTTCGACGCAGCCACCGGCACGGTGCAGTTCCGTGCGCGCGTGGGCTCGATCTATGACCGGCTGTCCTCGCCGGTCGTCCAGGATGGCGTGATTTATACCAACGGCGGTTCGTATGTCGGCCTGTATGGCTACAGCACCACCGGCGAAACGCTGTTCAATACCACCGCCGGCTCGGCAGCATCGCAATGGGCGCCGGCCGCCGACGCCAACGGCGTGTACCTGTACACCGGCGATGCGATCGTGGTCTTCAAACCCAAAACCGGCGAGCGCTTGGCCACCATCCGCGACAGCAGCAACAATTTGTACAGCCAGGGCAGCGGTGCGCCCGTCATCGGCGCCAATGGCGTGTATGCCACAACCGGCAACTACAACAGCAGCAGCGGTGTTACCAGCTATAGCCTGACCCGGTTCGACATCGCCAAGAGCTTCATCGATTGGCGTGTGACCGGCAGCTACGGCATCTCGCCAGCCTACTCCGCCGGCGTGCTGTACGCGCTCAACACCAATCCGTTCCGGGTGGAAGCACGCGCCGAAGCCGATGGCGCACTGCAGTGGTCGTGGACACCACAACTGAACACCGAGTCGTCGTTCTACGGCCCGGCCGTGGTGACCAAAAACCTGCTGTTCGTCAGCACCAACCGCGTCACCTACGCGATCGACAAGGTGACCCGCAAGACGGTATGGAGCTACCCTATGGCCGGCCTGTTGTCGATCAGCCAGAATGGTGTGCTGTACATTCAGAGTGCCGATGCCACTGTAGCCGTCAATCTCAAGTAAGGTACGCAGCGTAATAACAAGCCGGGCCGCCTCCATAGCGGCCCGGCTTTTTTGTACATAACTCCTTTTCGCAACAATCACAAATCGATCTGGCCCTGTTAACCAACAGTTGTGTTCGCTACCTAACATAAACCGTAATTTTGAATTGATGGGTTTGCTATAACTAAATTAATATTATTTTTTTGAAATCAAAACAAGGGGAACTCATCATGCGCTATCAACACTGGGCAGCAATCGTGATTATCGCGTCCGCAGTCTCTGGTTGTGTGGTCGAGGGCGGCGACGTCTCGAACCTGTCGGCCCAGTCGCTTGACGCGCCGCTCGAGAGCGCGATCGGTGCAGTTCCCGCCGTGGAGACCAGCGGTCACCCCGCCACCGGCGTGATGTACGCCAAGGTCAGCGACAATGGCCGGGTTCATCTGGCGCCGGCACTGAGCGAAGCAGACAGCGGAAAAGTCACGCTGGCGCCAGCAGTCAAGCTGCGCCCCGAGCAGTACCTTGGCAATATGACCATGAAACTGTGCGGCACCGACTGCTGATCCGGCTCCCGGCGGTCGATGGCGAGTATGCCAAGGACAATGCTTTTCTGTGGCAAAAAAGTCACCCGCCCCTCTACACCATTGCATTTGTTTCATGCGGATCGGTTACTCCGCACTGTAGCGCTACGACCACAGTCTTGTCGTATGTTACGCAGCCAATTGCGCTGAAGCACCACCTTTCCCACTGCTTAATTTGAGCAACACCGAATATACGTCTGTCTTGGCAAACTGCCGACTTCTGGCGACCAATGCACAAAGCTGCCGGCCACATGAAATTACAAAATTTTCAATGTTGACAGTAATTTCATGCCGATGATTTGATGGGGTGCGTGCATCACGTTTCCACGTGATCGCGCGTCGAAGTCATCTAAAAACTGCAGCGTTCATTTGGGAGAGTGAAATCATGGTGGTGAAAGTCATGGCAAGAAGCATCCGCATCGGCAGTACCGGCGCCCTGCTGGGGTTGGCAGCAATCCACGCAGCGCAGGCGCAAACAACCGATGCGCCCATGCAGCGCGTGGAAGTGACCGGCTCGTCGATCAAGCGGCTGGTGTCGGAAACGGCCAATCCGCTCACCGTGTTCCGCGCCGACGACTTCGTCAAGCAAGGACTGACCACGGCCCAGGAAGTGCTCGATCGCATACCGTCGAACAGCTCGAGTTTCAGCGCCGGCAACGCCGTCGGCGGCAACAGCTCGGGCCTGCCCACCGGCGGCCAGGCCAGCGCCGACTTGCGCGGCCTCGGTGGCGACAAGACCCTGGTGCTGCTCAATGGCCGCCGCATCGCCAACCACCCGTACGATGGCGCCAGCGTGGACCTCAACATCATTCCCGTCACGGCCCTGGAGCGCGTGGAAGTGCTGCGCGACGGCGCCTCGGCCATCTACGGCACCGATGCCATCGGCGGCGTGATCAACTTCATCACCAAACGCAACGTAAAGACCACCACCCTCACTGCCGAAGCGATTGCCCCGCGCAAGCCGGGCGCCGACGAAAAGCGCTTCAACATCTCGAGCGGCTTCGGCGACCTGGAAGCAGACGGCTACAACGTGTTCGGCGTGTTCGATTATCACAAGACCGATATCCTCAACTCGCAAATGCGCGAGTTCTCCAGGACCGGCATCATTCCTTCGCGCGGCCTGAACCTCACTTCCGGCACCACGTTCCCCGGCAATTACTTCGATCCCGGCTCGGGCGCCACCGGCAATCCCGGCTTTGCCACCGGTTGCGATGCCCCGCTGTCGGTGCCGCGCGCCAGCAACGGCACCTGCCGCCAGGACTACACCCGGCAAATCGACAACCTGCCAGAACAGGAACAAAAAACCTTCTTCGGCAAGGCCACCTTCAAGATCAATAACGACCACCAGGCCTCGGTCGAGTACCTGCACGCGGAAAACGACGTGCTGTCGCACACCGCGCCGCCACCGCAGGCCAATCTGATCCTGCCCAACACCAGCAAATACTACCCGGGTAACGCGGGCGGCACGCCGGCCATGCCGGGGCTGTCGGGCCAGCCGCTGTCGGTGAACTGGCGCCCCACCGAGGCGGGCCAGCGCGAGATCGTTTCCAAGGGCCAGGCCGACCGCCTCTCCATCTCGGTCGAAGGCTTGCTGGGCGGCTGGGATTACAAGACCGGCTTCACGCTGTCGGAAAGCCGTTCGGCGGAATATTTCACCGGCGGCTATGTACGCGACGAATCGTTCGCGGCAGGTGTGCGCAACGGTATCCTCAACCCGTTCGCGGCACAGGACGCCGCCGGCAAGGCGTATTTGGAAAGCACCGCGCTGCGCGGCCAGGTGCAAAAAGGAAAAACCCGCAACACCGGCATCGACGCCAAGGCCAGCCGCGAACTGTGGGATATGCGCGGCGGCAAGGCAGCAGTGGCCATCGGCGGCGAACTGCGCCGCGAGGAAGCGGATTTCTTCGTCAACCGCGACATCGCCGGCCAGGCTGCCAGCTCGGGCCTGTCCGGCTCGCAATCGACCGACGGCTCGCGCACCATCAAGGCCATTTTTGGCGAGCTGAACCTGCCGCTGCTGCAAGACCTGGAGGTGCAACTGGCCACGCGGTACGACAAGTACAGTGACGCCGGCAACACTACCAACCCGAAAATCGGCGTGCGCTTCCAGCCAACCAGGCAGTTGCTGCTGCGCGGTTCGGCCTCGACCGGCTTCCGCGCACCGACGCTGTTTGAAAAGAACGCCCCGCTCTCGCGCAACGATACCAATAACTCGTACAACGATCCGATCCTGTGCCCGGGCGGAAACATCTCCAACAGCCCGATCGCCAATCCGCTGCGCGACTGCGACCTGCAACAGTACAAGCTGCAAGGCGGCAACCCTGCGCTGAAACCGGAAAAATCGAAAACCTTTGCCTTTGGCGTGGTGCTCGAACCGGTGTCGCAACTGACCTTGTCGGCCGATTACTTCAATATTCGCCTGAAGGACAAGATCAATGCCCTGCCCGAGGAAGTCATTTACGGCAACTTCGAAAAATACCGCGAGCGCTTCCTGCGCAACGCCGACGGCACGCCAAACGCAATCCTCGACTTGAAGGAAAACCTGGGCAAGGTCAACACCGACGGCGTCGATCTGAGTCTGACGCTGCGCTCTGGCGCCAGCACCTATGGCAACCTGACCCTGACCGTCGATGGCACCTGGGTCCACAAGTATGAATACCAGGACGAGGTCGGCGGCGCCTACACCCAGAACGTGGCCCGCTACGCCGCCAACAACCCGGTATTTCGCTGGAAGCACAACGCCGCGCTGAACTGGCGCCTGGCCAACTGGAGCGCCACCCTGGCACAGTCGTACAAGTCCGGCTACATCGATCAGAACCTCGACATCGAGGACGCGTTTTTAAACCGCGTGCCGTCGTACAGCCTGTGGAATCTGTCAGGCACGTACACCGGCTTCACCGGTCTGTCGCTGACGGCTGGCGTGAAGAACCTGCTGGACAAGGAACCGCCGTTCTCGAACCAGGGCACGCTGTTCCAGAAAGGCTACGATCCGCGCTACACGGATCCGGTCGGCCGCGCACTCTACGTACGCGGCAGCTACACTTTTTAAAACAGCTTTATTTGGAAGCAGCCTCCGCCGCCTGCGTTGCCAGGCGGCGCTGGCGTACAGCGGCGGCCAGGCCTTGCAACACCTGCACGCTGCTGTCCCAGTCGATGCAGCCGTCGGTCACGGACTGGCCGTAGGTCAGCTCCTTGCCCGGTTCGAGGTCCTGGCGGCCGCCTACCAGGTGCGATTCCACCATCACGCCCACGATGCGGGTGTCGCCGCCGGCCACCTGGCCGGCGATGTCGGCGCAGACCGGCACCTGGTTTTCCGGCTTTTTGGAACTGTTGGCGTGCGAGGCGTCGATCATCACGCGCGGCGCCAGGCCTTGCGCGCCGATCGCCTTGCACGCTTCATCGACGCTGGCGGCGTCGTAGTTGGGCGCCTTGCCGCCACGCAGGATGATGTGGCAGTCCTCGTTGCCGGCGGTGGACACGATGGCCGAGTGGCCGCCCTTGGTCACTGACAGGAAATGGTGTGGCTGCGACGCGGCCTTGATCGCATCGACCGCGATCTTGACGTTGCCGTCGGTACCGTTCTTGAAACCGACCGGACAGGACAGGCCGGACGCCAGCTCGCGGTGCACCTGCGACTCGGTGGTGCGGGCGCCGATCGCGCCCCAGCTGATCAGGTCGGCGATGTATTGCGGGCTGATCACGTCGAGGTACTCGGTACCGGCCGGCAGGCCCAGTTCGTTGATATCGCGCAGCAGCTCGCGCGCCATGCGCAGGCCGTCGTTGATGCGGAAGCTGCTGTCCATGAACGGATCGTTGATCAGGCCCTTCCAGCCCACGGTCGTGCGCGGCTTTTCGAAGTACACGCGCATGACGATTTCGAGGTCACCTTTGAGTTCGTTACGCAGCTGCACCAGGCGGTGCGCGTATTCCATCGCCGCTTTCGTGTCGTGGATCGAGCACGGGCCCACCACTACCATCAGGCGGTCGTCCTGGCCGTGCAGGATGCGGTGCAGCGCGATGCGCGCAGCCGCTGCCGTGTTGGCGGCCGTGTCCGTGCACGCATACTCGCGAATCAGGTGGGACGGTGGCGTCAATTCCTTCATTTCGCGGATACGTAAATCATCGGTGCGGGGCATGCTGTTCTCCATTGTTTCAAAAAAGTCGAGGTGAAAAAAAACCGCCTGTGGAGGCGGTTTTTTCAGGATTTGCTGGAACTCGTTTTACTGCTACGTGCACCGGCCGCTACTCCACCGCCTCTGGGTTGGAATTGCTAAAGTAAAAGTAGCCGGTAAAGAAGAAGCAGGTCATGGCAACGAATTCGGGGTGTGATGGGTAGATAGTGGATTGACTATACGCCGATCAATACGCAGTTGGCAAGCCCTTCCCTACAAAAATTTACACCCGCCCATTTCTCTTTACATCACGCGCTATGTGTCCAGATGTAAGACGACGACATGCGGCCTGCGGGGCGACACCTCCCATTTAACGCAGAAAACCATCTTTACAGTTGTGATGGTTCGTGACTGTTGGTAATCCGCATACTTATTTAAACCGCATTGTTTCCACCTGCGCCCGGATGATCTGATGGGCTGTCTACACGACAAACCCACCCATACCAATGCACAGCAGGAGTGATAACAATGACGATCAATAAAACATCGGAACGAGCGATGTCCCGGGCCCTGCGCCTGGTGTTTGCCGGTACCCTGGCAACCGGCATGCATGGCGCCATGGCGCAAACCGGCACCGACGACGCTGCGATCCAGCGCGTGGAAGTGACCGGTTCGAGCATCAAGCGCCTGGCCAGCGAAACGGCGCTGCCGATCACGTCGATCAAGGCCAGCGATTTCGTCAAGCAGGGCCTGACGACAGCAGCCGAGGTGCTCAACACCATCTCGATGAACCAGAGTTCGACGACCAGCAGCCAGTCGGTCGGTTCCGGCACCGGCGGCATTGCCACCGCCGACTTGCGCGGCCTGGGCAGCAACAAGACGCTGGTGCTGCTCAACGGCCGCCGCATCGCCAACCATCCGTTCAACGGCTCCAGCGTGGACCTGAACATCATTCCGCTGTCCGCGCTCGAACGCGTGGAAGTGCTGCGCGACGGCGCCTCGGCCATCTACGGCACCGACGCCATCGGCGGCGTGATCAACTTCATCACCAAGCGCGAAGTACAAGGCGCCACCGTCAGCGTGGAGCGCTACCAGCCGCAGGCGAGCGGCTCGGGCGGCGAATCGCGCCTGAACCTGTCGGGCGGCTTCGGCGACCTCGACAAGGATGGCTACAACTTCTTCGGCGTGGTGGACTTGCACAAGCAGACCGCGCTGTCGGCCGTCGAACGCGATTTTTCCAGCACCAGCGTGCGCCCGGACCGAGGCATCAACAACAGCAGCGGCACCTCGCAGCCCGGTAATTTCTTCTCCGATAACGGCATCACCGGCAACCCGTACGCCGCCAGCGGCTGCGTGGGCAAGGGGCTGATCGCTGCTGCCAACGGCACCTGCCGCACCGATACCACCGCCTACATCCAGTCGATCCCGAAAACCAAGCAGGAGTCGTTCCTCGGCAAGGCCACGTTTAAACTCGGTGGCGAGAACCTGGGCACGGTCGAATACCTGCACAGCCGCAGCACCAACAGCAGCAGCATCGCACCGTCGCCGCTGACCGGCATCACCATGACGTCCGCCAGCCCGTACTACCCGGGCGGCAGCGCCGGCGTACCGGCGGTGGCCGGCCTCACGGGTGAAGACCTGACCGTCAACTGGCGCACCGTGGCCGCCGGCAACCGCGTCGGTTACGACACCAGCATCTCCGACCGCCTGGTGCTCGGTTCCGAAGGCCTGGTGGCCGGCTGGGACTACAACGTGGGCCTGACCTATGCCACCAGCAAGGCCACCAGCGCGTTTGTCGAGGGGTACACCAACGACACGCTGATGAAAGCCGGCGTACTCAATGGCATCCTGAATCCGTTCGGCGAGCAATCGACCGACGGCGCCGCGTATCTCGATTCCGCCCAGCTGCGCGGCGAGTACCTGTCGGCGCGCATGACCAGCATCGGCGTCGATGCCAAGGTGAGCCGCGAAATCTTCACGCTGCCGGCCGGCTCGGTCGGCTTTGCGGTGGGCACCGAATTCCGCCACGACAAGGCCACCTACGACGTCAACACCGAGCTGGCCTCGCAGGCGTCGAGCTCCGGCTACGCGGACGCCCAGGACCAGTCGGGCCAGCGCAATATCGCCGCGCTGTACTCGGAGCTGAGCGCGCCGCTGGCCAGGAACGTGGAACTGTCGCTGGCGGCCCGCTACGACCACTACAACGACGTCGGTGGCAGCTTCAATCCGAAGATCGGCCTGCGCTGGCAGCCAAGCAAGCAGATCATGCTGCGCACCTCGTACAACACCGGCTTCCGCGCGCCAACGCTGTACGACCTGCACGGTCCGGCTACGTCCACCTTTACCGGCAATTCGTATGACGATCCGGTACTGTGCCCGGGGGGCACGGTGGTGGCCGGCGCCAACCCCAACGTGGCCTGCAACCAGCAGCAGTACATCCGCAGCGGCGGCAACCTCAACCTCAAACCCGAGAAATCGAAGACCTTCGCGCTGGGCGCCGTCTTCGAGCCGTCCAATACGTTGAGCATGTCGCTCGACTACTTCAACATCAAAATCCGCAACAAGATCGGCACGGTGTCGGAGACCACGATCTTCAACGATTACGACAAGTACGCCAGCTACTTCGTGTATTCGGCCGACGGCAAGACGCTGCAATACGTGAATGCCGTGCTCGACAACCTCGGCGAAGTCCACACGTCCGGCATCGACGCCACCTTGCGCTGGAAACTGCCGCGCAGCGCGGCCGGCGACTTCGCCTTTGTGTTCGACGGCACCTGGGTCAACAGCTACAAGTACCAGAACGAGGCCGGCGGCGCCTTTGTGGAAAACGTGGGCGTGTACGGCGACGACAACCCGGTGTTCCGCTGGAAGCACAACGCCACCATCAACTGGAAAAAAGGTGTGTGGAGCGCCAGCCTGTCGAACAAGTTCCTGAGTGGCTACGTGGACCAGAACGACGTCGATGACGAATACAAGCACAAGGTGCGTGCGTATTCGACCTTCTCGCTGTCGGGCAGCTATGCGGGCTTCAAGAACACCGACCTGACGGTGGGCGTGAAAAACCTGTTCGACACCAATCCACCGTACACCAACCAGGGCACGACGTTCCAGAGCGGTTACGATCCCCGCTACACGGATCCGCTGGGCCGCACGTTTTACGTGAAGGCGACGTACAAGTTCTAACGCAACAAAAAACCCGGCAGCGCCGGGTTTTTCATTTTTACGCCGTGCCGCCGACGGTGACGCCGTCGATCCGCAAGGTTGGCTGCCCCACGCCCACCGGCACGCTCTGCCCTTCCTTGCCGCACACGCCCACGCCGGGATCGAGCCGCATGTCGTTGCCGATCATCGACACCCGATTGAGCACATCGGGACCGTTGCCGATCAGCGTGGCGCCCTTGACCGGGTAAGTCACCTTGCCGTTTTCGATCATGTAGGCCTCGCTGGCCGAGAACACGAACTTGCCATTGGTGATATCGACCTGGCCGCCGCCGAAATTGACCGCATATAAACCGTTTTTTACCGATGCCAGGATTTCGCCCGGGTCCTTGTCGCCGCCGAGCATATAGGTGTTGGTCATGCGCGGCATGGGCAGGTGGGCAAACGATTCGCGGCGGGCGTTGCCTGTCACCGGCATCTTCATCAGGCGCGCGTTCATGGTGTCCTGGATGTAGCCGGTCAGGATGCCGTCCTCGATCAGCGTGGTGCACTGGGTGGGATTGCCCTCGTCGTCGATGTTGAGCGAGCCGCGGCGATCGGGCAAGGTGCCGTCGTCCACCACGGTGACGCCCTTGGCCGCCACGCGCTCGCCGATCATGCCCGAGAACGTCGAAGAACCCTTGCGGTTGAAGTCGCCCTCGAGGCCGTGGCCGATCGCCTCATGCAGGAGGATGCCGGGCCAGCCCGGTCCCAGCACCACGGTAATCGGACCGGCCGGCGCCGGGCGCGCATCGAGGTTGACCACGGCCGCATCGACCGCTTCGGCCGCATACGATGCCAGCAGTGCATCGCTGAAATAGCCATAGCTGTAACGCCCGCCGCCACCGGACGAACCGGTTTCGCGGCGGCCATTCTGCTCGACGATCACGGTCAGCGACAGCCGCACCAGCGGCCGGATGTCGGCCGCCAGCACGCCGTCGCTGCGCGCGACCAGCACCACGTCGTATTCGCCGGCCAGGCCCGCCATCACCTGCACCACGCGCGGATCGCGCGCGCGCGCCATCTTTTCGACGCGTTCGAGCAGCGCCACCTTGGCCGTCGCATCGAGCGAAGCGAGCGGATCGTGCGGCAGGTACAGTGCCCGTCCGCCCACCGGCGTGATGGCGCCGGCCACCTTGATCTTGCCGTTGCCCGCACGGGCAATCGTACGGGTGGCAGCCGCCGCCTCGCGCAGCGCGATTTCCGAAATATCGTCCGAGTACGAGAACGCCGTCTTGTCGCCTGAAACAGCGCGCACACCGACGCCCTGGTCGATGGCGAAGCTGCCGGTCTTGACGATGCCCTCCTCCAGGCTCCAGCCCTCGCTCTTGGTGAACTGGAAATACAGGTCGGCATAATCGACCTTGTGGGTAAACATCGACCCCAAGGTTTTCAGCAGCTTGTCCTCGTCCAGGCCGAACGGCGTAAGCAGGATGTCGCGGGCGACCGCGAGGGTGGAGAGGTTGGCTTCGAATGGCTTCATGATGGTTCTCGTACTCAAAAGGTATTACATGCTCAGTGCTACATCGTTCGGTGCTTCAGCGCCGGCAAGCTCTGGCGCACGCCTTCCATGAAGGCAGGGTCGATCTCGCCGGTCACCACGCCCTCGCCTTCGGCCAGCACCGATTTCACGGCGCCCCACGGGTCGATCAGCATGCTGTGGCCCCAGGTACGGCGGCCGTTCGGGTGCATGCCGCCTTGCGCGGCGGCCAGCACATAGCACTGGTTTTCGATCGCACGCGCGCGCAGCAGGATTTCCCAGTGGGCCTGGCCGGTGGTATAGGTAAATGCGGCCGGCAGCACGATCAGAGAGACTGGGCCCATGGCGCGGAACAGCTCGGGGAAGCGCAGGTCGTAGCACACCGACATGCCTACCTTGCCAAACGGCGCCTCGAGCACGCCGAGGTCTTTACCGGGCACAATGGTCTTCGATTCGTTGTACGACTCGGTACCCTGGCTGAAGCCGAACAGGTGGATCTTGTCGTAGCGCCCGGCCGATTCGCCCTGCGGGTTGTACACCAGCGTGGTGTTGACCACCTTGAGCGGATCACTTGAGGCCAGCGGCAGGGTGCCGCCGATCAGCCAGATGCCGAGCTCCTTCGCCAAGCCGGCCATGAAGTCCTGGATCGGGCCCTGGCCCAGCGGCTCGGCCACGGCCACCTTGTCGGCATCGTTGATGCCCATGATGGCCCAGTACTCGGGCAGCAGCACCAGTTGCGCGCCGCCGGCGGCGGCCTGGCGTACCAGGCGGTCGGCGGTGGCGATATTGTCCGGTACGGACGGCGAGGAAATCATCTGGATGGCGGCGACGGTATGGCGCATGGCAAGTCTCCCTGTTTTGTCTATTGTGTGCTCCTGGCAGCCGGCGGATCAGCCTTGGCGGCGTCGAGCTTGGTGACAACCGGCGCCTTCCACGGCCCGGTCACCTGCATATGATAGGTCAATGCCTTCATCACGGGGGCACTGAGGAATAATTGCGCCAGAAAACTGCCCAAACCGATGACGGGATTGACGGCCAGCGCATACACCAGCGGCGCCGTGCCGAGGTTCACTTGCGGGATCACCACCACGTGCAGGTTGGTCAGTTCGTTGGCAATGTCGGCGCTGCCGTCCATCAGCACGGTGGCGGCCATGCCGTGCATTTTCAGGTTCTCGGTGCGCACGATGCCGCGCTCGATGGCGGCGTTGGCGGTCAGGCCGTCGAACGCCAGCCCTTCGGAAAACACGTCGTGGAAATCGAGCTTGAGCAGGCGCGGCAACGCTTGCAGACTGAGCACGCCCAGCAGCTTGGCGGCGCCCGGGTCCTGCTTGATGAACTGGCCCTTTTCGACGTTCATGACGATCTGGCCCGACAGGCTCGGCAAGTCCATCGCGTATGGCAAGCCGTTCCAGGCGATATCGCCCTTGAGCGAGCCCTTGCCATTGCGCACGGTACCGACAAAGCCGAAGCGGTCGAGCAGCTTGCCGGCGTCGATGATATCGAGGTTGAAATTGAGGTCGGTGGTGTGGGCATTGCCGCGCGTAGTCCACTTGCCGGTGCCGGTCAGTTCGCCGTCGGCATTGGCCAGCGACAGCTTGCTGATGCGCCACACGCGCGAATCGGGTAGTTGCACATTGCTCGCTTGCAGGTCGAGCTCGCCCAGCGGCTTGTTGAACAATTCAAAACGGTCGATCTTGATGTCCAGCGCCGGAATGGTGGCAGCAGCACTGCTCTTGCCATCCAACAGGTCGGCCACGTCGTTCGAGGCCGAGGCGGGAATCACCAGCGACGACAGGCGCGCCGTCACCTTGCCCAGGCCGTGGCCGGTGGATGGTTCGCTCCAGGTCAGGTGGCCGTTGGCCTGGGTGGAATCGATATTGGCTTGCCAGATGCTTTTATGGCGCGTGACGCCGACCACCACGTTTTCCAGTTTGCGCGCGCCGATCAGCAGTTCGCCGGTGCGCGCGGCAATCGCGTCCGGCACCACGTACTGGCTGAAATCGGCGCTGTCGGCGTCGCCCGTGAAGGCGGCGGCGGTGCTGTTGTTTGGTCCCTCGCCGGCAACAGCCTTGCCGAAGTCGAGCCAGGCGTCGGCATTCAACACGGGCAGGTTGATGTTGAGTGTGAGCCCGCTCTCCGGCTCGGGCGCCGGGGTGTTGATGCCGATGCCGCCGCGCACCAGTTGCCACGGCGTTTTGCCGCTGGCCGTGACGGTCTTCTGGCGCTGGTAATGGGCGGCAATGCCGGAACCGAGCGCGATGCGGATATCGTCATGTAGCGCGCCGCCCGCATCGGGTGTCAGCCCGCTGTTGAGCACGAAGCGCAGCGGCATGGTGTCGAGCGCCGGCTTGGCGACCGGCGCGGGCAAGTCCAGCGCCAGCCCGGACAGGTTGGAATCGACCGCGACGACCAGTTGGTGGTCGCGCACCGTGACCGTGCCGGTGTACCGGGCGGTGCCCGAAAAATGGCTGGCCAGGCGTTGCATCACCGGCGCTTGATAAGTCTTGCGGAAGCCGTCGGCAGTGAGCATGCCGCCAAGCTTGATGACGATGGCGTTGTCGCGCTGGGTGCCGCCGGTAATCGAGACGGGGCCGTCGAGGAAGATGCCGGACAGCTGGTTGAGGTTGACACCGCGCTCGTTGAACTCGATCTTGCCTTGCGCCGCCTGCACCACCGGCAAGTCCTGCAACAGCACGATGTCGTTGTTATTGAGTTGCAGCGTACCGTCCACCTTGGCATCGAGCAGGTGCGCCAGCGGCAGGCGCAGCTTGAGCGCCAGCGTGGCGTTGCCGGTCGCTTCGGTGTCCTCGGTGAAATGCGAAATCCATTCCAGCACCGGGCTGTGCTCGACGTATTTGAGGAATTCCTGCATCGGCCCGGCAGCATTGCCGTCGATTTCCAGCATCGAATCGTGGATCGTCAAATCGGGGATCACCGCCTTGACATTGGTGAGCGCCACGCCGGCCGTGGTGGCCGTATCGCCGCGTATCTCCATGCGGCCGCGCTCGAACACGAAGCTGCCCTTGATATGCTCGGCCTGCGGCCACTCGGGCAGCGGCTGGCCGTCCTTGCCCAGTTCTTTTCCACCGCGCAGGTAATGGCCGGGGGCGTAGTTCAGTTTGCCCTCGGTGAGTTTGCCGGCCACCTTGAATTCGCCGTGCGGCGCGTGCTCGCCCTGGAACGGGAAATGCGCGAGGTCGCCGCGCACCCGCACGCTGACATCGCTGGCGGTGCCGCCCTCGAGCGCGCCGGTCAGCCACGCGTACAGCTCGTGCGGGGTTTGCAGCGGCAGGTAGCGGTTGATGCGGTTGACCTGGAAACCGTCGAGCGTGCCGGTCAGATCGACCTGGCCGGCGCCCTTGCCCGACAACGGCATGGTGTGGCTGCCGCGCAAGGTGCCGGACAAGCCCTCCTGCAGGAAGTCCATGCTGTCTATCTTGAGCAGCAACTGGTCCCTGTCCTCGAACGACCAGCTGGCCTTGAGGTTGAGACGGTCGAACGGCATGGCCGGGTCGGTGAAATAACCGGGCAGTTGCAGCACCAGCTGTTGCGACGCCAGGCTGAAACTGCCGCCGCGGTCGGTGGCGTCGATGGCGCCGGTGAGATTGTCGAAGCCGGGAATTGCCGGCACCGCTGCCGTGGCCGGGTTTTTGCCGCTCTTCGGCTGGGCCAGGCGCGCTGGCTGCGGTTTCAGGCCCAGGCCCACCAGGTCGCCCTTGACCCGGTACGATTGCAGCGCCGGGAACTTGCCCTGCCACTCGGCGGAAAAATCGCGCAGCAGGCCGCTGGGCGCCGTATCGGCCAGCAAGGTGCGCTGCTGCGGCGTGAGCGGCAGGCGCGAAGCAATGCCGGCCAGCGTGCGCAGGTCCAGCTGTGGCGCGCGTATCTCGTATTTTTCCGGCCGTGGGCCGGCAGCGGCGGTGAATTTTTCCGACAGCGAGGTCGGCGCCATCACCAGGCCATCGCTGGTGGTCAAGGTCAGGTTGGTGATCTCGAGGCTGTGGCCACGGGCGCCGAATTTGGCGGCGCCGGTCTGGCGGACGCCGCCGGAGATCAGCGGCGGCAACTCCTCGCGCGCGGCAATGCGCCCGGTCAGCTGTTGCAGATCGAGCAGCGGCAAATCCTTGGCCAGCACGGCCGACACGTCGCGCAGGCCGATGTCGGCCGTAAAGGCGGTCAGGCGCTGCTGGTCAAAGCTGAGCCAGGTGCGCAGCGAACCGCCGCCCGAGTGCAGTTCAAACGGAAAATCGAGCCAGGCTTTCCAGGCTGCCACGTCGGTGTCACGCAGGTCGGCATACAGCTCGCCGGTCCACATCGAGGTATTCGAGACGCGGGCGCCGAACGCCGGGTGGGCAAAGTCGGCGCGCACGTCGAGCGGGCCGGCCAGCGCAGCCGGCGGCGTGGCCTTGAGCGCGAGTTGATGGTGCAGCCACTCGTTGCGCAGGCGGACGGTGACGCCCGTGAGCGCCAGCGTGGGGGCGCCGCGCTGGGCATCGGTCCAGCGCACGCGGCCGTCGCGGATCACGATTTCGCGCTGCGCCAGCACCCATTCCAGGCCGCGGCCATCGGACGGCTTGCCAGGGTCGAGGTACAGGCCGGCCACGTAGAGCTTGCCGTCGGCCGCGCGGCGGATGTCGAGATCGGGTTGCTTGAGCGACAAGGCGTGGAAGCGCGGTTCGGCGGTCACCACGGTCATCCACGACATGGTGGCCGCCACTTCGGGCAGGCGCAGCGCGGCCCGGCCCTGGCGGTCGTGCAACACCACGTCGCCGAGCGTCAACCTGGGCCGGAAGCCGGTCCAGGAGGCGTCGATGCGGGCGATGGTGACGGGGTTGCCGGTGGCGCGGGTGGCCAGGCGTTCGATGTCGTCACGGTAATGTTCGATATTGGGCAGCACCGCGTAACGCAGCACCAGGAACAGGATGGCAAACGCGAAATAGCCGAGCAGCGCCAGCTTGACGGTGAAACCGAGGACGTGATGGGTCGCCACGTTGCAGACCCGATAGGCGGCGCGCAGCCGGTGCCAGCGCACGGCCAACGGCCCCTCGGCTGTCGCGGTCTCCTCTTCTGTTTTCTGCATCTAATAATTAAAAATTCGGCCGCTGGCCATACAATTAATGCTACGTTCGGTTCAAGCTGGTTGCCTGTGCGACGATTCTACCGCATCGAGACGACCGCACAGCGGCGGCCGGCCACGCAAACCAATGTTTTTACACGCATTTTCCGATTAATTTACAACCAAGTCGCTGCCAGCCCATGATCGCCCCTACCGTTTCCCGTTTTTACCAGCGCTGGCTGGCCGCCGCGCCCGACCGCGCCGCCAAGTCCGATGTCCTCTGCCAACTCAACCTCGCCGACATCGACCTCGACGCCTTGCTGGCACAGGAAGCCATTGCCGGCCCCGACGGCGCGCCGCCGCTGCCACTGGTGCGTTCGATGCGGCGCCTGCGCAACCTGCTGGTGTGCGGCCTGATCCGCCGCGACCTCGAAGGCCGCGCCGACCTCGGTGAAGTGGTGGAAACGATGACACGCTTTGCCGACTTCGCCATCGCCCGCCACGTGGCCGAAATCGATGCCGAACTGCGCGTGGCCCACGGCGTACCGACGGGACGCGACTCGGGCGTGGCGCAGGAACTGATGGTGCTGGCCATGGGCAAGCAAGGCGGACGCGAACTCAATGTCTCGTCCGATATCGACCTGATCTTCGTCTATCCGGAGGATGGCGACACGGCCGCCGGCCCCGGCCAGCGCGGCCTGTCCAACCACGAATATTTTATTCGCCTCGGCAAAAAATTGATCGCCGCCTTGGCGGAGATCACGGAAGATGGCTACACGTTCCGCGTCGATATGGCATTGCGCCCCAATGGCGGCTCCGGCCCGCTGGCGGCCAGCCTGTCGATGGTGGAGAACTATTTGATCGTCCAGGGCCGCGAATGGGAACGCTATGCCTGGGTGAAAGCGCGCGCCGTCACCGGCCGCGCCGAGGATATCGATGCGCTGGACGCCATCGTCCGTCCGTTCGTGTTCCGTCGCTACCTCGACTTCGGCGTGATCGACGCCATCCGCACCATGCACGCCCAGATTCGCGCCGAAGTGAACCGCCAGGAACGCCTGCACCCCGACCGCAGCAACAACGTCAAGCTGGGCCGGGGCGGCATCCGCGAAATCGAATTCCTCACGCAAGTGTTCCAGCTGATCCGGGGGGGCCGCGACGCCGCCCTGCGCGACCGCTCCACCCGCACCACTTTGCGCATCGTCGCCGAAAAAGGCCTGTTGTCTCACACCATCGTCTATCAACTGCTCGCTTCCTACACTTTCCTGCGCAACCTGGAGCACCGCCTGCAATACCTGGACGACGCCCAGACCCACACCCTGCCCGCCAACGATGCGGACCGCCAGCTGGTGGCCGAGATGATGGGCGTGGCCGACGTGCCCACCCTGCTGGCGCAACTGGAAGCGCACCGCCAGTTCGTCGCCGGCCAGTTCGACGAAATGTTCTCCGATAAAACCAGCGAGAACGAGCACCAGATCGAACTGCAATCGAGCAACGAATGCGCCGATCCCGACAACGTCGAGGCGATGGTGGCGCAGTTCAGCGCGCTCGGCTTTACCGATGCGGCCGGCGCCGCCAAGCGCCTGGTCGCCACCTGGCAGGCGCCGCGCCTGCAATCGCTACCCGAGGCCAGCCGCAACCGCCTGCAAGCGCTGATCAACACCGCGCTGCCGCTGATCGTCGAATGCACGCGCGAAACGGGCGGCGACCAGCACGCCACGCTGGGCCGGCTGCTCGATTTCCTCGAAGCCGTGGCGCGCCGCTCGGCCTACCTGTCGCTGCTGACCGAGTACCCGCACACGCTGGCGCGCGTGATCCGCACGGTCCATGCCAGCGGCTGGGCCGCGAAGTTCCTGAGCCAGCACCCGATCCTGCTCGACGAACTGCTCGACGACCGCGTGCGCAACGCCGTGTTCGATCCCGTCAGCCTGGCGGCCGACCTGCGCCTGCAACTCGACGCCGCCGCCGGCGACACCGAGCGGCAGATGGACATCCTGCGCGAGATCCACCACGCCCAGCTGTTCCACCTGCTGGCCCAGGACCTGGCCGGTGATCTCACCGTCGAGCGGCTGGCCGACCACCTGTCGGCGCTGGCCGACACCATCGTCGCGGCAGCGATCCAGGCCATCTGGCAAACGGTGGCCACGCGCCACCGCGAGGTGCCGCAGTTCGCCGTGATCGCCTACGGCAAGCTGGGCGGCAAGGAACTCGGCTACGTGTCCGACCTCGACGTGATTTTCCTGTACGACGACCTCGATCAGGACGCGCCGGCCCAGTACGCCAAGCTGGCGCAGCGCTTCATCACCTGGATGACGTCATACACGTCGGCCGGCATCCTGTTCGACATCGACACCGCGCTGCGCCCGGACGGCGCCTCGGGCATGCTGGTCTCGAGCGTGGGAGCGTTTGAAAAATACCAGACCAGCTCGGCCTGGATCTGGGAACACCAGGCGCTCACGCGCGCGCGCTTCTGCGCCGGCGACACCGCCATCGGCCAGCGCTTCGACCAGATCCGCGATGCCGTGCTGCGCAAGGAGCGCCCGGCCGACAGCCCGCTGCGCACCGAAGTGATCGCCATGCGCAAGCGCATGGCCGACGCCAAGCCCAACACCACCGCCCAGTTCGACCTCAAGCAGGATGCGGGCGGCATGATCGACATCGAGTTCATGGTGCAGTACCTGGTGCTGCAGCACGCGGCGCAGTACCCGGAGCTGACCGTCAACATGGGCAATATCGGCCTGCTGAAAATGATGGCCGGGCTGGGCCTGATCGACCCCGATCTGGCGGCCGAAGTGGGCAACGCCTACCGCAAGCTGCGCAAATTGCAGCACCAGCTGCGCCTGCAAGGCCAGGACCTGGCGCGGGTGGACCCGGCGCTGGTGGCCGGCGAGGTCAGGCATGTACTGACGTTGTGGGAGCAATTATTCGGCCCACGCAACCGGACTTAAGTGTAGAAATAACATTGTTGCTTTTTTGTGAATTTGATTGAACTCCCGTTTACACGGCTGTGGGCCGGTGCGACATTGGTCAGTCACGCCGGGCGGTTGGACGCCGGCGGCCACCGCCAGG
The DNA here is from genome assembly GCF_009295655.1 of Duganella sp. FT27W. Lineage (NCBI taxonomy): Bacteria > Pseudomonadati > Pseudomonadota > Betaproteobacteria > Burkholderiales > Oxalobacteraceae > Duganella > Duganella sp. FT27W. The sequence continues at coordinate 433,814 of NZ_WHIV01000005.1, read as the reverse complement.
CGGTGTCAACCACACACGAGGAGTCGCAATGTTCACAGAGAAAACGCTGTATCGTTTGCTTCGATTCATCCCCTGCGGCGCAGCGCTTGCGCTGCCGCTGGCCCCCGCTCCTGCCCACGCGCAGGACCAGCCGGCTGCGGCCGGGCCGGTGCAACAGGTGGTCGTTACCGGCTCGCGCATCGCCGCCCCGGGCGCCGATTCGCCGTCGCCGCTGCAAGTGCTGGGCGCGGCCGATATTGCCGCCTCGGGCGCCACCAACCTGCAGGAGTTGCTGCAGAAAAATCCCACCATGGGCACGCCCGCGCTCAGCCGCACCAATTCCAACTTCCTCACCTCGGGCGGCGGCGTGACCACCGTCAACTTGCGCAATATGGGCGATTCGCGCACGCTGGTGCTGGTCAACGGCCGCCGCTTTGTTTCCGGCGTGCCCGGCGACACGGCGGTCGATCTGAACACCATCCCCACCGACTTCATCGAGCGGGTGGAGCTGCTCACCGGCGGCGCCTCGGCCACGTACGGGTCCGACGCCGTGGCCGGCGTGGTCAACATCATCCTCAAGCGTAATTTCGACGGCCTGGTAATCGACGCCCAAGCCGGCCAGAGTCACGAGCGCGACGACGACAAGCGCAAGCTTTCGCTCACCTTCGGCACCACCAGCGCCGACGGCGCCAGCAACCTGATGGGCCACTTCGGCTACAGCAAGCAGGGCGCGGTGTACTCGCGCGACCGGCCGTTTGCGGCGGTGGACCAGACCTCGGCCATTACCCGTGGCCGGCCCGACCTGGCGTTTACGCCGATTCGCCCCTACTACTCCGGTTTCGCGCCGGCCGGCCGCTTCTTTGTCGATAACGACGCCGACGGTTTCACCTACGACGCCAGCGGCAATATCATTCCGTTCGACACCAACGGCGCCAACGGCCCGGCCACCGGCTACAACCGCTCGGCGCTGCGCGCCATTGCCGTGCCCACCGAGCGCTACCTGTTTGCCCTCAACGGCACCCGTGCCCTGGGCGACAATCTCAGCACCTTCTTCGAGGGCACTTATGCCTCCACTAAAACCACCACCAATATCGAATCGTTCCCGCTCGGCGCGGACGACGTCTTCAGGCAAAGCGGCCAGGTGCCGGCCGGGGCGCTGGTGGGCGGCGTGCTGGTGAAAAATCCGCTGGTGCCGCAATACGTGTGGGACCGCATCAGCGACAACGACGACGACGGCATCCCCGACTACTACTTCCAGCGCCGGCTGTCCGAGTTCGGCCCGCGCCGCGCCCAGGCCGACCGCGACACCTTCCGCCTGGCTACCGGCCTCAAGGGCACAGTGCGCGACTGGAACTACGAGGCCTTCATCAGCTACGGCCGCACCAAGGAAGCGCAAAGTTCCACCGGCCAGGTCAACGTGCCCAACCTGCGCTACGCGCTCGACGCCGTTCCCGACGCCACCGGCGCAGCGGTTTGCCGCGATGCCAACGCGGTGGCCGAAGGCTGCGTGCCGATCAATATCTTCGGCCTGGGCACCGTCACGCCGGACGCACTCAAGTACGTCACCGCACCGGGTTCCCTGCTCACGTCGATCACGCAGAAACTGGCCGGGGCGTCGGTCAACGGCGAACTGTGGCAACTGCCGGCTGGCAAAATCGGCCTGGCTGCCGGCGTCGAGTGGCGCAGCGAAGAATCGAACGCCGTGCCAGACCCGCTCACCCAGGCCGGCCTCAATGCCGGCAACGCCACCCCGCCCACCTACGGCAAGTACCAAGTGCGCGAAGCATTCGTGGAAACCCGGGTGCCGCTGCTCAAGGACCGGCCATTTGCGCGCGACCTGTCGTTGCTGGCGACGTTCCGCCACGGCGATTACTCCACCGCGGGCAGCACCAATAGCTGGAACGCGGGCGGCGAATGGGCGGTCACGCCGGACATCAAGTTCCGCGCCACCCGCGCCCAGTCCACCCGGGCGCCCAATATCAACGAGCTGTACCAGGCCCCGTCGCAGGACTTCCCCACCGGCCTGGTCGATCCGTGCGAAGGCGTCACTACCGGCATGAGCTCGCCGCTGGCCGTCAACTGCATGGCCGCGCCCGGCGTGCAGGCCAACATGGCGGCCAACGGCGGCGTGTTCACCTTGCAGCAGGCCGACCGCCAGGGCATCAGCGGCTACAACTCCGGCAACCCCAACCTGAAAGCGGAAAAAGGCCGCTCGACCACCGTCGGCCTGGTGCTCACGCCGCGCGCGGTTGCAGCACTGGCCGGCGCCACCTTCACCATCGATTACTTCAAGATCGACATCGCCGACGCCATCGTCTCCACCGAGCGCCAGTACGCGCTGGACCAGTGCTATAACGCGGGCAACCCGGTGTTCTGCGGCTTCATCAAGCGCCGGCCGGTGGCGGTGGGCAACCTGTCGGCCGGCTCGATCGAGGACAGCGATACGGCGGTGACCAATAGCGGCGGCCTCGGCACCGAGGGCATCGACCTGACCGCGTCGTGGGCCGGGCGCGTGGGACCGGGGCGCCTGAGCACGCGGCTGGCCTACACCCGCCTGCGCGAACTGTGGACCCAGGCCACGCCCGGCCCCGAAGACCAGCGCAACAACGACGTGGGCGAAGTCACCTCGAACCAGATCAACGCGCCGCGCAACAAGGCCGTGCTCAACGCCGCCTATAAATGGGGCAACTTCGGCCTGAACTGGACCGCCACCTACAACGGCCCGGTGGCGCTCGACGACCAGTTCCTCAAGAGCCTGGACATCGCCCCCGGCGCCGTCAAGATTGGTTCGCGCACGTATAACGACTTCCAGTTCACGTACGACCTGCGCAAGTCGATCCAGTTTTACCTGGGGCTGGACAATGCCTTCAACGCCAAGCCGCCGCCGATCATCAGCGGCCTGCCGGGCACCACCACCGGCGCCGAAACCGATGCGTCCACCTACGACCCGATCGGCCGCCGCTACTACCTGGGCTTGCGGGTGAGCTTATAAAAAACCCTCCACGGCCGCGAGGCCGGGAGGGTTGTTCTGGACGAAGCCGGAATTACTTGGCGTTCATCAGCGCGACGGTAGTGTCGAGCATGCGGTTCGAGAAGCCCCACTCGTTGTCGTACCACGACGAGACTTTGACCAGGCGGCCCGACACTTTGGTCAGGGTCGAATCGAAGTTCGACGACGCCGGGTTGTGGTTGAAGTCGATCGATACCAGTGGTTCGGTCTGGTAGGTCAGCACTTCTTTCAGGTCGCCTTCGGCAGCTGCTTTCATCAGCGCGTTGACTTCGTCAACGGTGGTGTCGCGCTTGGCGATGAAGGTCAGATCGACCAGCGAAACGTTGATGGTCGGTACGCGGATGGCGAAACCGTCCAGCTTGCCGTTCAGTTCCGGCAGCACCAGGCCAACCGCGGCAGCAGCGCCGGTCTTGGTCGGGATCATGCTCATGGTCGCCGAACGGGCGCGGCGCAGGTCTTCGTGCATCACGTCCGACAGGACCTGGTCGTTGGTGTAAGCGTGCACGGTGGTCATCAGGCCGGTTTCAACGCCGATGGCGTCGTTCAGTGGCTTGACCAGCGGTGCCAGGCAGTTGGTGGTGCACGATGCGTTCGAGATCACGGTGTCGGTGGACTTCAGTACGTCCTGGTTCACGCCGTACACGATGGTGGCATCGACGTCCTTGCCGCCTGGTGCCGAGATGATGACTTTCTTGGCGCCGCCCTTCAGGTGAGCCGAAGCTTTCTCTTTGGTGGTGAAGAAGCCGGTGCACTCGAGCACCACGTCCACGCCCAGGTCGCCCCATGGGATTTCTGCCGGGTTACGCTGGGCAAACACGCGAATCACGTCGCCGTTCACGATCATGTTGTCGCCGTCTACTTCCACGGTGCCTGGGAACTTGCCGTGGGCGGTGTCGTAGCGGGTCAGGTGGGCGTTCGACTTGGCATCGCCCAGGTCGTTGATCGCAACGATCTGGATGTCTTGCTTTTTACCGCCTTCGTAGAAAGCGCGCAGCACATTGCGGCCGATACGGCCATAGCCGTTAATTGCAACTTTGATCGTCATACTTTACTCCTGATAGAAAAAATAGTTAACGCAGCAATTATAGATTAAGCAATCACCAGTTTGGCTTTCGCGACAACATTTTCCACGGTGAAGCCGAAGTGCTTGAACAGCACGCCCGCTGGTGCGGACTCGCCGAAGGTGTCGATACCGACCACGGCGCCTTCCAGGCCCACGTACTTGTACCAGAAATCGGTGACGCCGGCTTCGATCGCCACGCGTGGTACGCCTTTGGTCAATACGCTGGCTTTGTAGGCTGCGTCCTGGCGGTCGAACACGTCGGTCGATGGCATCGACACCACGCGCGCGGCAATGCCTTCGGCGTTCAGTGCCGAGGCGGCAGCGACGGCCAGCTCCACTTCGGAACCGGTGGCGATCAGGGTGACTTTGGCATCGATCACTTCCTGCAGCACGTAACCGCCACGGGCGATCGCGGCCACGGTTTCCGGCGCACGTTCCTGGTACGGCAGGTTCTGGCGCGAGAAGATCAGGGTCGATGGACCGTTCTTGCGCTTGACCGCTTCACCCCAGGCCACCATCGATTCGGTGGTGTCGCATGGACGCCAGTTGTCCAGGTTAGGAATCAAACGCATCGACGAGATGTGCTCGACTGACTGGTGGGTCGGACCGTCTTCACCGAGGCCGATGGAATCGTGGGTGAACACGAACAGCGAACGCTGTTTCATCAGTGCAGCCATGCGCAGCGCGTTGCGGCTGTAGTCGGAGAAGGTCAGGAACGTGGCGCCGAACGGGATGTAGCCACCGTGCAGGGCCACGCCGTTCATGATGGCGGCCATGCCGAATTCGCGCACGCCGTAGTTGACGTGGTTGCCCGGTTTGCCCGAACGCACGGCCACCGATTCTTTCCAGTTGGTCAGGTTCGAGCTGGTCAGATCAGCCGAGCCGCCGAGGAATTCCGGCAGCACCGGCGCCAGTGCCTGGATGGCATTCTGGCTGGCTTTGCGGGTGGCGATGGTTTCTTTCTTTTCCACGGTGGCGGCGATTGCGGCAGCCAGCGTTGCGTCAAATGCAGCTGGCAGGTCGCCGGCCATGCGGCGGCTCAGTTCGGCAGCTTCGGCCGGGAACTGGGCGCTGTAGTCGTTGAACAGCTTGGTCCAGGCGGCTTCCTGGGCGGCGCCCGCTTCCTTGGCATCCCACGCGGTGTACACGTCGGCCGGGATCTCGAACGGCGCGGCGGACCAGCCGATGTATTCGCGTACATTGGCGATTTCCTTGTCGCCCAGCGCGGCGCCGTGCACCTTGTCGCCGCCTTGCAGGTTCGGCGAACCCTTGCCGATCACGGTCTTGCAGCAGACCAGGGTCGGCTTGGTAGCAGTCTTGGCGGCAGCAATCGCGGCCGAGACGGCAGCCACATCATGGCCGTCCACGTCACGGATCACGTTCCAGCCGTAGGCTTCGAAACGGGCCGCGGTGTCGTCGGTAAACCAGCCTTCGACTTTGCCGTCGATCGAAATGCCGTTGTCGTCGTACAGGGCGATCAGCTTGGACAGGCCCAGGGTGCCGGCCAGCGCGCACACTTCGTGCGAGATACCTTCCATCAGGCAACCGTCACCGAGGAAAGCGTAGGTGTAGTGATCGACGACTTCCAGGCCCGGCTTGTTGAATTCGCTTGCCAGCAGCCATTCGGCCAGCGCCATGCCGACCGCATTGGCCAGGCCCTGGCCCAGCGGACCGGTGGTGGTTTCCACGCCCGGCGTGATATCGACTTCCGGGTGGCCCGGGGTTTTGGAATGCATCTGGCGGAAGGCGCGGATGTCGTCCATGGTCACGGCATAGCCGGACAGGTGCAGCAGCGCGTAGTGCAGCATCGAACCGTGGCCGTTGGACAACAGGAAGCGGTCGCGATTGACCCATTTCGGATTGGCCGGGTTGTGGCTGTAGTGGCCACTCCACAGCGCAACAGCGATCTCTGCCATGCCCATCGGCATGCCTGGGTGGCCGGAATTGGCCTTCTGGACGGCGTCCATTGCCAGCGCGCGGATCGCATTGGCCATATTGGTGGTGGGGAGCGTAGAAGTCATCGTAGGTCAATCACGAAAGTGTGGGAACTGGGCGCAAGGAGCGCACTAACGAAAACGCGCACAACGCTTGCAGAGCCCATTATTTTACCAGACGATGACATCGACCATTTAAAATTGCGCTCTTCGACCATTCCCCACAATCGCCATGCCTCGCTTCTTTTGCCCCCAGCCACTGGCCATCGGCCAGATTGTTTCCCTGCCCGACGCCGTGGCCCACCATGTGCAGGTGCTGCGCCTGACGCAAGGCGACCTGGTCACCCTCTTCAATGGCGAGGGCGGCGAATACACGGCCGCGTTAACCGAACTGGGGCGCCGCAGCGCCAGCGCCGAAGTGCGCAGCCATGCGCCGCGCGAGGCAGAGCTGCCGTTCGCGCTGACCCTCGTCCAGGGCGTGCCGGAAGGGAGCAAAATGGACTGGATCGTGGAGAAAGCGGTGGAACTGGGCGTGGCGGCCATCGTGCCGCTGACGGCACGGCGCTCGGTGGTGCGGCTGTCCGGCGAGCGCGCGGAAAAGCGCCTGGCGCACTGGCAAGGGGTGGTGGTCAGCGCGTCCGAGCAATGCGGGCGTAACCGGCTGGCCACGGTGGCGCCGGTGCAGGAGTTCAATCGCTGGCTGGCGGCGCCCGCCAACGGCGCCCGGCGTATCCTGCTCAGCCCGCGCGCGGAACAATCGCTGGCACAGTGGGCGCGCGATACGCCGCCCCGCGCCGTCGACTTGCTGGTGGGCCCGGAAGGCGGCTACAGCGACGAAGAGGAAGCGGCGGCAATTGCCGCCGGCGCCGTGTCGCTGTCGATGGGCCCGCGCGTGCTGCGCACCGAAACGGCGGGACTGGCGGCGCTGGCCATGCTGGCAGCCGCCTGGGGCGGCATGTAGTTTCCGCCGCACCCAAATAACAAAAGGGCAGGATGACGACGTCATCCTGCCCTTTTTTACGTGGGCGGCATCGCTGCCGCCCCGTGCCCTCTCTATTAGAAGGTGTAGCCCAGACCCAGGCTGAAGAAGCGGCCGATAGCGCCTGCCTGATGCAGCGAAGCATTGTACGGCGTTTGCACGGTAGCATTGCCGTAGGTGCTGACGTCGATCGGCGGCTGCTTGTCGAACACGTTCAGGACAGCGCCTTTCAGCGTCAGGTTCGAGCTGACTTTGTACTGCACGTTCAGGTTGGCAACGGTGAACGACGGTACGCGGCAGTAGTTAGCTGGCTGACGACCGGCGGTGAAGTATGGGCGGCCACCAACATCGATACCGGTGTTGTTGCAGTTGGTACCACCAACCGAAGGATCGAGCGACGAGAAGTCGCTGGTGTAGTTGATCGTGGTGTTCACGTCCAGCGGACCCTTGGCCCAACCCAGGCTCAACTGACCACGGTTCTTAGGCGAACCGGTAGCACCCGATACCACGGAAGGACCGTGGGTACCAGCCAGCTGGTAGGTTACGCCAGCAACGGTTTGCTCGTAGCTGATCGTGTGAGCGAAGCTCAGGTTAGTACGGAAGACGCCGTTTTCGCCCAGGTTCCAGCGGTAGCCGATGTCGGCTTCCACGCCAGTGGTCTTGGTCGAGCCACCGTTGATGTAGGCCGATTCCGCGAACAGGATCGGGCCAACCGATGGGATGCCGACCACGGTACCGCCGCCAGGTGCGGCGATATCGGTCTGCACTGCCGGGCCACGGACGAAGGTTTCGACGTAGCTAGGATCGTTACCCGCTGCGGTGACGATCTGGTTGTTCACTTCGATGCTGTAGTAGTCGATCGTTGCGTTCAAGCCCTTGAATGGCTCGAGAATCGCGCCCAGGGTGAACGATTTCGATTTCTCAGGAGCCAGATCCTTGTTAGGACGCTGCACGTACGTAGGCTGCAAGCTGCAAGCGCCCGGTACGTTGCCTGGGGTAGCGACGTTCGCATCCGGGCACAGCACTGGATCGTTGATCGAGTGGTACAGGAAGAACGAACCCGAATTGCCGGTTTCTGCCGGGTTAGGTGCGCGGAAACCACGAGCAAACGTACCACGCAGGGCGAATTGCTTCGAAGGCGACCATTTCAGGGTAGCCGCAGGCGTGTACGAGTGAACCGTGTCGAAGTGGTCATAACGACCCGACAGGTTGAACTCGACATTTTTGATTGGCGTTGCTGCCAACTCACCGAAGACTGCCTTATTGGTTTCATCACCGATCACGAAAGCCGAGGTGGAACCGACTTGGCCGTTCAGGGTCAGGGCCGATGGTGGCGCATTCCAGGTACGTTTGTGCCAGTGAACACCAACTGCCAGCTTCAGAGGACCGGCACCCAGTTGTGGCAGCAGATCGCGCGAACCGATCAGGTCAACGTAGTTCAGTTTCGATTCCATGGTGTTCGAGAAGCGCGGCGACACTTGGTCGATCAGTGCTTGCGAATTACCACCCAAAACGTTCCACTGGCCAGCGTTCAACAGTCGCTGCAGCGCGGCACGGTCTACGTAGCCGCTGTAGTCGATTTCTGCCTTGGACTTGGTCAGACCGCCGCCCAGTTGCAGATCCCACCCCAGCGCCGCGCCGTTCAGGTCAACTGCGAGACGGGTGGTGGTTGCCTTGTTGCTTTGTTGCGAAGCGCCATCGAGACCAGGAATGTAACCGTACAGGCGGGTCTGGGCAAATGGTGCGACCAGGTTGGCGCCGATCGGTTGACCAGCGGTGAAGCGGGTGCTGGGCATAGCGCCGAAGCCCGGGATCAGGACGCCGTTGTTGTTGACGTTAGTGCCTGCGAACGACGTTGGCGAGTAAGTTGCTGGCAAGCCGCGGTTGTTCAGGTTGTCACGTTGGAAGATCGAGCCTTTGACAGCCAGCTCCCAATTGTCCGGCAGCTTCTTGGTGAAACCGACCAGCAAGTTCTTGTTTTCAGTTTCAGGCTGAATATTGGCGTACGTATCCGCCACGGCGCAACCGCCGGACATGTACAGGTTGTAGTTACATTTAGGGTCCAGGAACACGAAGTTCGCTGCATTGTTCACGCCGCCGGAGGCTGCGCCATTATGGTTGTACAGGAATGGCGAATTAGTTGCAGTCAGGAAGCTGTTACGCGTGGTCGGCACACCGAAGGTCAGGTTGTTGCCGCCTTCCGAACGCCAGTCCAGCTTGTTCCAGGCCTGGTCAGTGCGCTGGCTGACCTTGATCGCGCCCTGGCGGCGCCATTCGGCAGTCGCAAACACGTTGTAGCCATCGGCGTCGATGTCACCGAAACCGGTCGACAGCGAAGCGCGATGCGTGGTACCGCCGCCGTGCTGGCTAGTACCGCTGTCAGCGGTGAAGCGGGTACCGTTGGCGCTCTTTTTCAGCTTGATGTTGACCACACCAGCCACCGCATCAGAGCCGTACAGTGCCGAGGCGCCGCTTTTCAGAACTTCGATGCTTTCGATGGCATCGAATGGAATATTGGAGACGTCAACAAACGAGCGCTGCGAATCGTCGCCGATCGCGTAAGGCGACATGCGGTGGCCATCGATCAGCACCAGAGTCGAGCCCACCGTCAGGCCGCGCAGCGAAATGCCCGACGCGCCGTTGGCGAACGCGCCCGAGAAACCGGTACCCAGGGTACCTGCGCCGTTGGCTGCCAAGTCTTGCAGCAACTCAGCGACCGAGGTCTTACCGCTACGCTGGATATCAAGTGCGGTGATGACTTGCACTGGCGCTGCGGTTTCAGTGTCGGTGCGGCTGATCAACGAACCGGTCACGACAACGCGTTGTACCGGCTGGGCAGCGCTGTCCTGCTGTGCCATCGCTGGCGTGATGGCAGCGACGGAGAATGCGCCGCTTGCAATCACTTGCAAGATCGCGATAGGCATAGGTTTGATACGCAACTTCATGAAAAAAACTCCTTCTGGGTGTGTACCTGAATTTTTTTATGGAATTCCCGGGTAAGGTCTTCCTGATAGGTGTGTCAGCATTTACAAATGTGACTCAACGGTTACATAAAACCACGCGGACTTGAATCATGTCAATTCTACGGAAGGAAACTATAGCGCTAAAACAACACATTAATTTCTCTAATGTTATTTTTCGCCATAGCTTATTCGGAAACGGTGCGAAAGATCACTGATTTAGTGCGCAAACGCCCTAGTTTGGTGCATAAATATATTTATTGCAACGCAGCACCAAATTTCCGCCAGCAGCCCGATCGAACCGCACCACCCCTGTGCATGGACGCCTTTGTGCGGATGCAGCAAAACTCGCCTGCACTTAAATTTGTATTTATATGTAACAGATAGGGCCATCGCTCCCGTGGCTGGCGAGATCCGCCGGAAATATTGCCGAACAGCACGCAATGTAACGGCAACGGGACGATTTATCGCTCGCATGAATCTTGCTGACAAGATCGGTATTTTCGTCAATAACCTGTCAGAAATGAGTCATCGATGCACATCCCCCGCTTGACGCACACTGAAATTGTCGCCCTGGAGGCTGCCGCCATCCAGGCTACCCAAAACGGCCAGGAAGAGGACGCAGCGCGCATCTGGTCGCGCATCCTGGAACTCGATCCAGGCCATGCGCCAGCCTTGTCGGCGCTGGGCAAACGCGCGTTCCGCTACCGCGATTACGACACGGCCCGCCTGGCGTTCGAACGCCTGGTGCGCACCAACCAAGATGATCCGCAAAGCTGGATCAGCCTGGCTCTGGCTTGCCAGGCACAAAAGGACGAGAATGCGGAGGAAACTGCGATCCACAATGCGCTGGTCGCCGATCCGCACAACATGGTGGCGCTGATCCTGCGCGCACAGTTGCTCGAGCGCCAGGGAAAAACCCACCAGTCCGCCACGGTATATGGCGCCGTCAAACAGGTGGCACCGCCGCTGGCCCAGCTCGAACCGGGACTGCGCAGCGCCGTCGAACATGCGGAACAATACGTCAGCAAATACCAGGACAGCTACGGCAAGTTCCTCGATCAGTTTCTCGCAGACCAGTACCAGCACCACCAGGGCGAAGACTTGCGCCGCTTTCGCGAATCGATCGATCTCATGGTCGGTCGCAAGCGCCGCTATGAATCCGAATCGATGGTCTATCACTACCCGGGCCTGTTGCCCCAGGCTTTTTTTGCGCGTGAAGACTTTCCCTGGCTTGACGCCATCGAAGCGGGAACCGACGCCATCCGCGAAGAGTTTCTGCAGGTACTCGCCGACGAACAGGACTTCGTACCTTACCTGACGTACCCTGATGATGTACCGCACCAGCAATTTGCCGAACTGAACAATTCACCGCGCTGGAGCGCCTATCATTTGATCGAAAATGGCCAGCCGGTGGCGGCGCATGCCGCCAAGTGTCCGCAGACCATGGCGCTGCTGGCGCAAGCGCCACAACCGGTGCAGCCGGGACGCACGCCGAGCGCCATGTTTTCCCTACTCAAACCGCAGACCCGCATTCCTGCCCACGTGGGCGTTTCCAATGTGCGGCTGGTGACTCACCTGCCACTGATCGTACCGCCCGACTGCGGCTTCCGCGTGGCAAACGATACGCGTCAGTGGGTGCCGGGCAAAGCCTGGGTTTTCGATGACACCATCCAGCACGAAGCCTGGAATGACAGCGAGCAGTTGCGCGTGGTACTGATCTTCGATGTCTGGCATCCTCATCTGTCGCCCGCTGAACGGGCAATGATCAGCGCCCTCAGCAGCGGCATCAGCAGCTTCCGCCAGCAGGACGGCGACTTCGCGCTGTAAGCACTTGGCACGCAATACGCAATACGCAATACGCAGCGGCAAAAAAAACGGCGAACCGTGAGGTTCGCCGTTTTGCTGAAGCCGGTCGCTTTAGAAGCGGGCGGTCAGGTTCATGAACAGCTTGCGACCCAGTGCGTCGTAGGTCGATGGGAAGGTGTTGCCGTTACCCTGGCCAACGCCGTATTTCGAGGTGATCGGCGGATCTTTGTCGAACAGGTTGTTGATACCGGCCATGACCGAGATCTGCTTGGTCACAGGGTAGCTGGCAGCCAGGTCGAAGTAGCTGGTCGCTGGCAGGCGGCGGTCCGAAGCGACAGCGCTGGTAGCGCCATCTTCCAGATCCACAGCCTTGAAGTAGCGCCAGGTCAGCGCAACGTCGGCCTTGAATGGCGAACCCCAGTTCAGACGCAGCTTGTGACGCCATTTCGGACGTGGCTGATCGCAATTGCCGTCGCCGTTGTACTTGCCGACGCAATCGTAGGCTGGTTCGCCCGGCAGTTCTTCCACTTCAAACTTGGTCAGCAGCGAGCCATTCAACATCAGGCTGAAGCGGCCATAGTCAGTAGCACGGAAGTCGTAGCTGGCGCCGACGTCCACGCCGGAAGTACGCATGCTACCAATATTGACGTTGGTACCGACGATCGATGCTTCAGGCAGCAGCCACAGGGTGCCCAGACGATCACGGGTGATTTGCGAGCAATACAGCGAGTTACCGGACTCGAGGCACTTGTTCAGCGTGGTTAACGGATTGACGTTGCTGATGGTGTCCTTGATCTTGATATCGAAGTAATCGAGCGTAACGGTCAGGTTACGCATCGGCGCAATCACCACACCGAAGGTGTTCGACTTGGCAGTTTCCGGTTTCAGGTTGGTGTTACCACCAGCGAGGTAGTTGTACTGACCGGCAGGGCTGTCCTGGATGTTGCCGTACTGGGCAGCAGTAACACCGGTGCGTGCGCACTCGGCCAGGCTGGCAGTCGGGCTGGCACCGGCACACGGGTCAGCGTCAGCGTTGAACAGGTTGTTACCGGCTGGCGAGTACAGTTCGTTGATGTTCGGTGCACGCACTGCCTTCTGGTGGGAAGCACGAACGCTCAGCATCGACGACGGTTGCCACATCAAGCCGGCACCATAGGTATTCGCCGTTACACCAGTGCTGAGGTCGGTATGACGGAACGACAGGTTGGTCGACAGCAGCTTGGCGAACGAACGGTCTTCCAGCAGTGGAATCTGGACTTCACCGAAGATATCCTTGACCACGTAGCGGCCTTTGACCGGGACAACCGGACCACCAGCGCCGTCGAGGTCGAAGTTGGCCGACGGTGCATCCGGGTTCAGTTCCAGCGATTCAACGCGACGTTCAACACCGAACGACACGCCTACACCGCTTTTTGCACCAGGCACTTTGATGCCATAGTCACCCAGGTCGGCAGCCAGCGTACCGCTCTGGATCTGCTGCGCGGTGTGACCATAGGTCTGCCCAGGGGTCTGGATGTAAGCCAGTTGTTCCGGAGTCACGGCGCCCAGCGTCCATGGGTTGTAAGGGACGCAATTCGGATCGGAGCCATCCACGACCGAGCGGCAGGTGGCTACGCCATTGACGTTGACCACGTCCAGCGCCTTGGCGCCGCGCTCTTTCGAGAAATAGTTTTCCGAGCTGCCTGCATAACGCACTTTCGAGGTTTGCGCGTACACGTCGTAGTTCCACTTGCCAACCGTGCCTTTGGCGCCGAACATCATGCGGTACGAGGTATTGTTGAACAGTGCAACGCGGCCGCCGCCTTCAACGTTACGACGCTGTACCACCACGTCGGTTTCGTCGCCAGGTGCGAACAGGCTGAATGCGTTTTTCATTGCCGGCGACAGCATCGGGTTATCGTAACGGAGCGTGTAGATATTGCCGAAGATACCGCCAGGAGCGATCTGCGCGTCGGTGGTGTTATCGTGGAAAGAGAAATTGCTGTACACGCGAATCTTGTCATTCACGTCGAAGCGGGCCGAAGCCGACACGCCATAACGCTCGCTTGGGCGTTGCAGGTGATTGATCGGGCCGTAGTTATAGGCATCGTTGGCGGTGTAAGCGCGCGGATCGCCGTTGGCGGTGGCCGTATAGATCGCGTTGGTCTTGGTATTGACGAAACGACCGGTAGCATTGGTACCAGAGCCGCCGCAACCATAGCCGGCTGCCGAAGCGGTCAGCGCGCACGAGGTAAAGTCACGCTCGGATTGCAGCAGCGCATCGTCTTTCTTGTAGCTGAAGAATACGGTGGCATTACCTTTGCCTTCAGCAAAGTTACCACCGATCAACAAGGATGCATCTTTCGAGCGGCCATCGAAGCTCTTGTTGCCTGGACGTTGGAACTGCGCGGGATTGCCCACCGAGCGGCTCTGGACCAGGTCACCGATGCCATGGGGATTGTTTTGCTGGTGGTTGTAACCACTGCCATTCAACTCGACCTGCACGCCTTCGAAGTTGTCAATCATGATGAAGTTGACCACGCCCGAAACCGCATCGGCGCCGTACACGGCGCCAGCGCCACCGGACATCACGTCCACGCGTTTGATCAGCGCGGCAGGGATCTGGTTCAAGTCGGCAGCGGTCGAGCCTGGCGAGCCAGCAGGCAGGCGGCGACCATCGACCAGCACAAGGGTACGGTTCTCGCCAAGGCCGCGCAAGTCAACCGTGGCAGTACCGGACGCGCCATTGACCACGTTGCCGGACTGGGCTGCAAACACCTGCGGCAGATTGTTCAGCAGGCTCTCGACGTTACGCACGCCATCGAGCTTGATGTCTTTGGAGCCCAGCGACACCATCGGACTGATGCTTTCGGTGTTGAGGGTCGGAATACGCGATCCGGTCACCTCAACTTTTTGCAGCGCTTCCGGCGCCGCTTCCTGCGCGTGGGCAACAACCTGCATACCCAACGCCATACCGCCGAGACACATCAAACGGATCGAGCGAGACAGTACTGTTTCCTTGATCATTATAGTTAATTCCCTTGTGTGTTTATAAGACGATTAGTGCAGCTTTTAAATGATGCTTTATCCGTCTTTTATTAATAACAGCCGAATTACCTGGATAAGGTTAATCGACCGCAATTTGCCCTTTCAATACAGCCAAAACTTTGGAAGAAGCCGAACTGCATCATTAATGAAATAGTTTCGGCCCTTCCTTCTTTCATAACAACATGCGCGATCATTTGCTGTCAATCACGACGAAAAGGGTGGGTCGCGTGCGGGGGCTCATGTCACTTTCATTTTGCACCGGGATGGTGCGATGCAAAAAGTTTCCATTAGGAATCAAAATAATTATCTAATGAGAAACAATGTCATCTGTATCAAATTCACAACAATTGCACGTTGATCATCGATTGCGCTCAGAAATTGAAAAAGAAAACAATGTAATGCCAATGTGAATGTTGAAATAAAACAACGAAAATATGGGAACAAGTAACTTTCCTGAGGCAAGGTCACGGCTCATGGGGCACTGCCCAAAATTCCCCTTTCGTCAAGAAAAAGCTGTGCAATATTGGGGTGGAACAGGCAATACGGTGTCTAAAATATCCCTCTGGCGCCAAAAGCCATGACACCATTCACTACGAGGTTGCGCGACGTTTTTCCACCGAAAACACGCGGAACGCGCCGTTGTAGGGAGAATCTTATGAACACACCAAAACGGTGCAAGTCGTGTTTTAACAACAAGTTGGTAGATAACCACAGTTAAAAGTTGTCTATTTACAATTTTTAACTGTGCGTGTCAGACCTTGTCACGCTGGCGAATCGCCGGGTGAATCACACGCGCTCCACCGAGCGCTTGTTTTATAACACTGATGCTGGGCAGTGCTTTTTATTCGTTCCACGCATTTGCGCTGCCGTTGTTGTTACCATGCCAGGGATGGGAAGCGCTAAGCAATTTTGGTAAAATGGCGGCCTTGCCTGGTAACGCAGCGTGAATAGCGCGCCGCCTTGCCTACCATCCATGGCGCCTAAACAGCGCCCCGACAGGAATTCCTCATGCTGCGTCTCAACGAAGTCAAACTCCCCCTGAACCATGCCGAAGCCGAGCTGTCTGCGGCCATCCTGGCGCGCCTTGATATCGGCGCCGACGACCTGCTCGGTTTTACCGTATTCAAACGCAGTTACGATGCCCGTAAAAAATCGGCGATCGTGCTGATTTACTCGCTAGATATCGACGTGCGTAATGAAGCGGCCGTGCTCCAGCGCATCCGCCATGACCGCCACGACATCCACCTGATGCCCTCGCCTGACATGGCGTACAAGTTTGTGGCCGACGGCGCGCAACTGGCCGCCCACCCGGACTTCCAGCGCCCGGTAGTGATCGGCATCGGCCCGTGCGGTCTGCTGACGGCACTGCTGCTGGCGCAAATGGGCTTGCGTCCCATCATTCTCGAGCGCGGCAAGGTCGTACGCGAGCGTACCGTGGACACCTTCGGATTCTGGCGCCAGCGCAAGCTCAACCCCGAGTCGAACGTGCAGTTCGGCGAAGGCGGCGCCGGCACCTTCTCGGACGGCAAGCTGTACAGCCAGATCAAGGATCCCAAGCATTACGGCCGCAAGGTGCTCACCGAGTTCGTCAAGGCCGGCGCGCCCGAGGAAATCGTCTATGTGAGCAAGCCGCACATCGGCACCTTCCGCCTGGTCAAGATGGTGGAATCGATGCGCGAGAATATCGAGGCGCTGGGCGGCGAATACCGCTTCGACAGCAAGGTCACCGACATCGATATCGAAGAAACAGCCAATGGCCGCCAGGTGCGCGCCGTGATGCTGGAAAGCGGCGAGAAGATCGTCACCGATCACGTGGTGCTGGCGATCGGCCACAGCGCACGCGACACCTTCCAGATGCTGTACGACCGTGGTGTCTATATAGAAGCGAAACCGTTTTCGATCGGCTTCCGGGTCGAACACCCGCAATCGCTGATCGATACCTGCCGCTTCGGCCCCAACGCCGGCCACCCGATCCTCGGTGCGGCCGACTACAAGCTGGTGCACCACGCGTCGAATGGCCGCGCCGTGTACAGCTTCTGCATGTGCCCGGGCGGTACGGTGGTCGCAGCCGCGTCCGAGCCGGGCCGGTTGGTCACCAACGGCATGAGCCAATACTCGCGCAACGAGCGAAACGCCAACAGCGCCATTGTGGTCAGCATTTCGCCCGAGGTGGACTACCCGGGCCATCCGCTGGCCGGGATGGAATTCCAGCGCCGGCTCGAAGAAAAGGCCTTCGAGCTCGGTGGCGGCACGTATGACGCGCCGGGCCAGCTGATGGGCGACTTCGTGGCCGGCCGCGCCTCGACCGAGTTCGGCAGCGTAACGCCGTCGTACAAGCCGGCGGTGCACCTCACCGACCTGGCGCAGATCCTGCCCGAGTACGCGGTCACGGCCCTGCGCGAAGCGTTCCCCGCATTCGACAAGCAGTTGAAAGGCTATTTCCGCCACGACGCGGTACTGACCGGCCTGGAGACGCGCACGTCGTCGCCGATCCGCATCAAGCGCCGCGACGACACCCTGCAAAGCCTCAACACGGCAGGCCTGTTCCCGGCCGGCGAAGGCGCCGGTTACGCGGGCGGCATCCTGTCGGCTGGCGTCGATGGCATCAAGGTGGCGGAGGCGGTGGCGCTGTCGATGGCGGCCGCGCAGGCCAAGGCTCAGAGCGCCTGACGGGTCACGTGCTCCTGGTCACGTACCGGCAGCCGCAGCTTGATGCGGCAGCCGGGCCCCTCGGTGGCCACGGCCACGTGACCGCCCATCTGGTGCATGATGGTATAAACGATATGCATGCCCAGGCCTGAGCCGCCCTGCCCGCGCTTGGTCGTAAAAAACGGCTCGAACAGGCGCTCGCGCACCTCGCGCGTGAGTCCGGCGCCGTTGTCGGCAAACTCCAGCAGCAACCACCGCACACCGTGCTCCAGCACCATGTCGCCGTGCAGCTCGATCTTGCCGGGCCCGCCATCGGGGTAGCCGTGCTTGACCGAATTCATCAGCAAGTTCGACAGCACCTGCGACCAGCGCCCGGCATCGAGTCGCAAGCACAACCCTGCCGGCACCATGACCTCTGCCTCGATGCCGACCTTGCGCAAGGCGGGTCCATGCGCCGACACCAGCCCCAGTGCATGCTCACGCACATCGAATTCCACCACGTGATCGCTGCCCTGGTCCACCGCCAGTTGCTTGAAATTGCCGATCAGGTCGGCAGCGCGCGCCAAGTTACGCTCAATCAGCTGGGCGGCGTCGCGCAGGCGCTCGGCGGTGGCCACCAGCGCCGAACGGGTGACCCGTTCGCTGGTCACACACCGCACCAACTCGTCGGCATAACTGCTCAGGCTGGACGACGCGGTAACTGCCACGCCAATCGGCGTATTGACCTCGTGCGCCACCCCGGCCACCAGCGCGCCCAGCGCCGCCATCTTTTCCTGCTCGACCAGAATCGCTTGCGCCGCCAGCAGGGCGTCGGTGCGCTGCCTGACCTTTTGTTCGAGTAATTGCTCGCGCTCCTGGTGCTGCAACTCGGCCGCGCAGCGGGTGGCAAAGATCGACAGCAGCGACAGCGCCAGCAGGCGCTTGTCCTCGGACATCGGCCGGGTATCGATGGCCGACAGGATGCCCAGCGTAAAGCCTTCGGTATCGATCATCGGCATGCCGATATAGCTGTCGGCGCCCATGTCCACCAGCAGCGTGTCGTGCGGATAATCGGCCTGGATGCCGCTGGCATGGAAGCACATGCTCTGGTCGGTCACGTCCTGGCACGGCGTGTTGCGCAGGCTGTATTCCATATTGGGCAGGTAATCGTCGCCGCCCCACACGGCCAGGGTGCGGATGCCTTCCGCACCGTCGGCCAGAGCCGACACGCGGCCGGCGATCACGTAATGGACGTCAAGCGCGCGCGCCAGGTCGCGCACCATCAGGCGCAGGAAGTCGTCGCCGCGTGCGCGCGCCGTGGACGCGGTGATCGCGCGCAGTGCGGCTTCCGTCAGCACGCGACCGCCTTCGGCGCCATACAGTCCCTGTTCGGGCCCGCCATTGTTGCTCATCACATCCCCTGTCGATCACTGATCATTCGTTGCTACCACGGATTAGCTATAAATTTTCAAAATAAATGTTTTTTTGTGTAAATTAATCGGTTTTTTTTGTAATTAGTGCCAAAAGTGTTGTTTATTTCAATGTTGTTACAGTGTGTGCATTGACCCCTCCGGAGGCGAATGGTCTCATAAGCGCCCTGAGTAATTTACTTATAAATTATTCAGGATAAGACGTTTATTCAGATAAAAGCTAGCTTTCGGGAGTTGTAACAATGATCATGGAAAAAGTAATGGCGCGTTCGCTGCGCTTGGTGTTTGCTGGCAGCGCCGCATTGGTATTGGCCCAACCAGCCTTGGCACAGCAGGCGGATGCGCCGGTTCAGCGCGTGGAAATCACCGGTTCGGCCATCAAGCGTATCGATGCGGAAACCGCTGTGCCAGTCACCGTGCTGCGCATGGACGACCTCAAGAAGGAAGGCATCACGACCGTCGAACAGGTCATGGCCAACCTGAGCGTATCGCAGTCGAGCCAGGGCACGAGCCAGTCGGTCGGTTCCAGCACCGGCGGTGCATCGTTTGCCGACCTGCGCGGTATTGGCGCCAACAAGACCTTGGTCCTGCTGAACGGTCGTCGCCTAGCCAACAACGCCTTCGACAGCTCGGCACCCGACCTGAACATGATCCCCTTCGCGGCCATCGAACGCGTCGAAGTCCTGCGTGATGGCGCCTCGTCGCTGTACGGTTCCGACGCGGTTGGTGGCGTGATCAACTTCATCACCAAAAAAGATTACCGTGGCGGCACCGTCACGGTGGGCGCGGACTCGAGCCAGCACGGCGGCGGTTCGTCCAACAACGCCAACTTCGGCTTCGGCTTTGGCGACCTGAACAACGACGGCTACAACATCTTCGCGATGGTGGACCACCAGGAACAGCACGCCCTGAGCGGCACCAACCGCGACTACAACAAGCGCTATGCAGGCGGCCTGTCCGGCTCGACCAGCCCGGCCAACTACTACCAGGGTGACGACAGCGCCAATCCGGCCGGTCCGAACTGCACCACCGGCACCTTCCTGATCCCTGACGGCTCGGGCGGCTGCCTGATGACCACGTCATCGTTCGTGGACTACGTCCCAAAGTCGAAGCGCACCACCGGCCTGATCAAGGGTACCCTGAAGATCAACGAGAACCATGAGTTGGGCGTGGAAGTGCTGTCCACCGAAAGCAAGATCGCCACCAAGATCGCACCGGTACCGTTCGGCGGCCTGTACATCAACCGCCTACGTCCGAATGGCACGCTGAACCCGTACTACCCGGGCAATGGCGCCACCGCCGATGCACTGGGCCTGAGCCCAACCTACACCGACAGCGACGGCGATGCCACCGCAGGCGTGAACCCAGGCTTCGTGCATGCCAAGTGGCGCGACCTGTTCCATGGTCCGCGCTCCGAAGAAAGCATCAACAAGCAACAACGTGCAGTGATCTCGCTCGCTGGCGTGGTCGCTGGCTGGGATTACCAGACCGCGCTGACCTACAACGAAAACAAGGTCAAGCAAAACCAGACCGGCTACAGCGATGGCGGCATCGTCTCGCAAGGTGTACTCGACGGCGTGATCAACGTCTTCGGCGACCAGGACGCCGCTGGCACCGCACTGCTCAACAGCGCCACCCTGGCCGGCACCATCCAGAACGCCAAAGGCATCAACAAGGGCGCCGACTTCAAGGCCAGCCGCGAAGTCGGCGACTGGTTCAAGACCGGCAACCAGTCTGCCCTGGCGTTGGGCGCCCAGTACGAACACCAGGAGTTCAGCAGCAAGGTCAACACCCCTTACGCTGAAAAAGTGGTGGCATCGACCGGTATCGATCCGAATGGCTTCAGCGCCGGCAAGCGCACTGTGACCGCGTTCTTCTCGGAACTGAACGTGCCGCTGCTCAAAACCCTGGACGTGACCGCGGCCGTACGCTACGACAAGTACAGCGACTTCGGCCACACTACCAATCCGAAGTTCGGCTTCCGCTTCCAGCCAACCAAGGCCCTGCTGTTCCGTGGTTCTTACTCGAAGGGCTTCCGTGCACCGTCGCTGTATGAGCTGTACGCACAGGACGCGTACACCAACTCGGCGAACACGCTCAACGATCCGATCAACTGCCCTGGTGGTACCAATATTCCAGGCAAGTCGGCAGCAGCGAACTGCAAGCAGCAGTTCCAGGTCCTCAACGGTGGTAACCGTAACCTGAGCCCTGAGCGTTCGAAAACCGGTACCGTAGGTGTGGTGTTCGAGCCGGTCAACAACCTGACCCTGAGCGTTGACTACTGGAACATTCGCCTGTCGCAGCAGATCGATACGCTGAAAGACTTCGACGTGCTGGGCGATCCGGTCACGTTCGCTTCGGTGTACCACCGTAATTCGCAGGGCAACCTGTCGACCGACGGTTCGCAGTGCCCTAACCCGGCCACCTGCGGCTACATCGACCTGCACAACCTGAACCTGGGCGACGTCAACACCAACGGCCTGGACCTGGCAGCGAACTACCGCCTGCGCACCAGCGCTTACGGTAACTTCACCTTTGCGATGAACAGCACCTGGGTACACAAGTACGAGTACCAGAACTTCATCGGCGGCAACTTCAACAACAGGCTCGGCGCATTCTCTGGCGACGGTGTGATCTTCCGCTGGCAGAACACGCTGAACATGGCCTGGAGCAAGGACAAGTTCGGCGCCGGCCTGACCGCCCGCTACAAATCGGGCTATCAGGACCAGATCACCGAAGACTTCGGCGTGAATCACGTGCCGTCGTACACCACCTTCGACGGCTACGGTTCGTGGCAAGTGCTCAAGGGCCTGACCCTGACCGCCGGTGTGCGCAACATCTTCGACCGCGATCCACCGCTGTCGTACCAGTCGGGCACCTTCCAGGCTGGCTACGATCCGCGCTACGCCGATCCGATGGGCCGTACGTTCTACGCACGCGGTACCTACAACTTCTAATCAGTTAGATAGTTGAAAAAAATCCCCGGGTTTTGCGACCCGGGGATTTTTTTATTGAGACAGCGGTTACAACCACCCTGCCCGCTTGAACCGTCGGTGCAATATCCAGCACACGAAAATCATGATGGACAGCGCCATCGGATAACCATACTTCCACTCCAGCTCGGGCATGAACTTGAAATTCATCCCCCACACACCGGCAAACGCGGTAACGATGGCGAAAATCGCCGCCCACGCCGCCAGGCGCTTGTTCACTTCGCTCTCTTCGATTGCCGTCATCGACAGGTTGACCTGGATCGCGGTGGCGATGGTGTCGCGGATGGTGTCGAGCGCGGCGCTGATGCGGTGCAGGTGGTCGTGGACGTCGCGGAAATAATCCTGGGTGTCCAGGCACATCGATGGCACGCGGCCGCCGTACAGGCGCCCTACCGCTTCCATCATCGGCACCACGGCGTGGCGCACGGTGGTCACTTTTCCCTTGAGTTCATACAGGCGCTCGATGTTGTCGCGCTGCTTGCCCTGGCTGAAGATCAGTTCTTCGATCTTTTCCAGCTCGGTCTCCAGCATTTCCAGCACCGGGAAATAACGGTCGACAATCGCATCCATCAGCGCATACAGCACGAAGGCCGGGCCCTTGCGCAACATGTGCGGCTCGCGCTCGGCGCGCGCCCGCACGCCCAAGAAACCCTTGGTACTCTGGCCGTCGCGCGAGGACAGCACGTAGTTCTGGCCGACGAAAATATCGACCTCGCCCAGCACCACGTCGCCATCGCGGCATTCGACGGTTTTTACCACCACGAACAACGAGTCGCCGTATTCCTCGATCTTGGGGCGCTGGTGGCCGCGGCTGGCGTCTTCCACCGCCAGTTCGTGCAGGCCGAATTCATGCTGCATGGTCGTGAGTTCTTCAGGGGTAGCCTCGTGCAGCGCCACCCAGACGAAGGTCTCGGGCTTCTCCATGTAATCACTGATTTCTTCGACCGGGATATCGGCCAGTTTTTGCCCATCCTCGTAGGCGACACAATTAAGCAGCATACACATTCCATAAAAAAATAAAGCCCCTGGCTTTGCAGCCAAGAGCTTACCTGAAACTTGTACAACGGTACTGCCGGCAATGAATGTGGCGTCAGTCGTCCTTGGCGCCGTCGATGCCCAGTTCGGCGATCTTGCGGGTGATGGTGTTGCGGCCGATGCCCAGGCGTACCGCCGCGTCGTTCTTGCGGCCGTGGGTGTGCTTGAGCGCTGTGCGGATCAGGGCCGACTCGAACTGCCGCCCCAGTACCGCCATCACTTCCTGCTGACCACCGCTGAGCATGGACGCAGCCTGCATTTCCAGCAGATTCAACCAGGCTTCCGGCGTGGCCGGCGCAGCCGAGGCCTGGGCCGACGCCGGCGCGTCGTGCGTGGCGATCGGCATCACGGTGCCGTGGTGCTGGACCGCGCTATAGCCTTCCGTCAGCGACGACTGTCCGCCGCTGCCGCCGGCGGCCGGCTGCTCCTGTGTCAGCTCCAGCGGCAAGTCCTTGACCTCGACGGTCTGGCCCGGCGCCATCACGGTGATCCAGTTGCACAGGTTTTCCAGCTGGCGCACATTGCCCGGCAACTCCAGGCCGCACAGGAAGGTCAACGCGGCATCGCTCATGCGTTTTGCTTCCACGCCCAGCTGCTTGGCGCTCTGCACCAGGAAGTGGCGCACCAAAATGGGGATGTCTTCGCGCCGTTCCCTCAAACTGGGCAGGCGCAGGCGGATCACGTTGAGGCGGTGGTACAAGTCTTCGCGGAACAGGCCTTCGCGCACGCGCTGTTCGAGGTTCTGGTGGGTGGCGGTAATGACGCGCACATTGGCCTTGATCGGCTGGTGGCCGCCGACGCGGTAGAAATGGCCGTCGGACAGTACGCGCAGCAAGCGGGTTTGCAGGTCGAACGGCATGTCGCCGATCTCATCCAAAAACAGGGTGCCGTTCTCGGCCTGCTCGAAGCGGCCGCGCCGGGTGGTCTGGGCGCCGGTAAAGGCGCCGCGTTCATGGCCGAACAATTCGGATTCCAGCAAGTCTTTCGGGATCGCCGCCGTGTTCAGGGCGATGAACGGTTGCGCCGCCCGTGGGCTGTGCTTGTGCAGCGCGCGCGCCACCAGTTCTTTACCGGAACCCGATTCACCGGTGATGAGTACCGTGACATTCGATTGCGACAGGCGGCCGATGGCGCGGAAGACTTCCTGCATCGCCGGCGCCTGGCCGAGGATCTCCGGGGTTTCCGCCGGGCCCGATTCGACACTGGTCTCGCGCAGGCTCTCGTCGAGCGCACGGCGTATCAGTTCGACGGCCTTGTCGATGTCGAACGGCTTGGCCAGGTATTCGAAGGCGCCGCCCTGGAAGGCCGCCACTGCCGAATCGAGGTCGGAAAACGCCGTGATGATGATGACCGGCAGGCCGGGGAAGCGTGACTTCACCAGTTGCAGCAGGTCGAGGCCGGAATCGCCCGGCATGCGGATGTCGGACACCAGCACTTGCGGCGTCTCGACTTCGAGCGCGGCGATGGCATCGCGCGCATTGGCAAAACTCTTCGTGGCCAGGTTCTCCCGGGCCAGCGCTTTTTCCAGTACCCAGCGGATCGATTCGTCGTCGTCTACTATCCAGATTGGCTTCATGTGTTGTGTATTTCCCGCGTGGATCGTCTATCGAGGGAAGTCGCACCTGTCTGCCAACACTTATGGCAATGGCAGCAGGATGCGGAAATCCGTGTATCCAGGCCGGCTGTCGCATTCGATCACGCCCATGTGCTGTTGCACGAAGGTTTGCGCCAATGTCAGTCCCAATCCGCTGCCGCCTTCCCTGCCCGACACCAGCGGGTAGAAAATACGGTCACGGATCTGGGGTGCGATGCCCGGCCCATTGTCGATGATATGCAAGTCTAATGCCAGCCCGTACCGTACCTTGGCCAGCGTCACCTGGCGCGCCACCCGGGTCTTCAAAATAATCTGAGCTGTCCCCTCTTCCATCTGCGCGGCCAGCGCTTGCGCGGCGTTATGGGCGATGTTCAGAACGGTCTGGATCAGCTGCTCCTTGTCGCCCCGGAACTCGGGAATCGACGCGTCGTAATCGCGCAAAATCGTCAGACCGGACGGGAACTCGGCCAGCATCAAGCTGCGCACGCGTTCGAGCACTTCGTGGATGTTGACGTCGCCCACGATGTGCGGACGGCGGTGCGGCGCCAGCAGGCGGTCCACCAGCGTTTGCAGGCGGTCCGCTTCCTTGATGATCACCTGCGTGTATTCGCGCAGTTGCACCGCGTGCAGCGCCGGCAGTTCCATCTCCAGCAGCTGCGCGGCGCCACGGATGCCGCCGAGCGGGTTCTTGATTTCGTGCGCCAGGTTGCGGATCAGTTCCTTGTTCACCTGGCTCTGGTCGAGGATGCGTTCCTCGCGGTCGAGTTTTAAATGCTGCAAGTGCTCGCGCAGCTCGATCAGGATGTGGCCGGCCGGTTCGTCGAGCGCCGAGACGATGCTGTGCACGTGCAGCGGATCGCGGCCCGCGCGCTCGAGCGTGAGATCCTGGCGCAGGTCGGAGAACTTGTGTTCGCGCGCCTGGGCGCAGATGTGGTCGAGCTCGTCGGGATTGATGAACTGGGCGCTGAGCTTTTGGCGCGATAAAGCTTTAAGCGAACTGGCCAGCAGATTTTCCGCCGCCGCGTTGGCGTAGGCGATATGGCCGTCGGCATCGAGCATGACGACCGCGGAGGCCAGCAATTCCAGGCCGGCCAGCATGGCCGGGCGTGCAGGGTGATTCAGTGCGTTGACAGGGCTCATCGGGGACTCATGGGAAAAGCAGGTTAGCGGATATTGGCGATTTCACGTTTCAGGGCTTCGACGTTTTTTTCGGCGCGGCCCACGCTGTCGCGCAGCGTGGCCGTGCGTTCCTGGTACTTGGCATAGTTGCGCTCGTCGCCGCGCCGTTCGGGCGTGCCGTTGTTGTATTCAAGGCGCAACTCGGCCAGTTTTTGCTGCTCGCTTTTGAGCTCGTCTTCGAGGATGGCGCGGCGGTCGGCATCGCGCGCGCGCTGCTCGGCATTGTCCACGCGCGGAAACGCTGCGGGCGCCGTGGCAACAGCTGCGGGCTGCCCCGCCGGCGTGGGCGACCGCGCCGGCGCAGCCCGCCGTGGCGGCGCGGCGATCACCGTGCCCGGCAAGTCCATCGCCGTGCAGTAGTTGCCGCGCTTGATATCCGTGTACTCGACGCTGCCGCCTGGCGGCGTGCACTTGTAGATCACGCCCTGGGCGGCAGCCGTCGCGCTCACCAGCGCCAGCATGCAAGCCAACGCGCCGCGTTGCAAACTCAAAATCATTCGTCATTCCGTGGATGGGTGGGTCCACGCGACTATACAACACCCCAAACAAAAACGCGGGGAAAGCCTTCGCCTTCCCCGCGTTTTTATGACTGGCGCCGGACCGGCCGGCGCCTGGCAGACTGCAATTACAGCGAGTAGTACATGTCGAACTCTGCAGGGTGGGTCGTCATGCGCATGCGCTGAACGTCCTGCATTTTCAGTTCGATGTAGGCATCGATCATCGAGTCGGAGAACACGCCGCCACGGGTCAGGAATTCGCGGTCCTTGTCCAGGTTTTCCAGTGCTTCTTCCAGCGAAGCGCACACGGTCGGGATCAGTGCGTCTTCTTCTGGCGGCAGGTGGTACAGGTCTTTCGACGCTGCTTCGCCCGGGTGGATCTTGTTCTGGATACCGTCCAGGCCAGCCATCAGCAGCGCGGCAAAGCACAGGTACACGTTGGCCAGTGGATCCGGGAAACGGGTCTCGATACGACGGCCTTTTGGATTGGCCACGTGCGGGATACGGATCGATGCCGAGCGGTTTTTAGCCGAGTACGCCAGCTTGACCGGCGCTTCGAAACCTGGCACCAGGCGCTTGTACGAGTTGGTGCCTGGATTGGTGATCGCGTTCAGTGCCTTGGCGTGCTTGATGATGCCGCCGATGTAGAACAGCGCGGTATCGGACAGGCCGGCATAGCCGTCGCCAGCGAACAGGTTGACGCCGTCTTTCCAGATCGACTGGTGCACGTGCATGCCCGAACCGTTGTCGCCAACGATAGGTTTTGGCATGAAGGTCGCGGTTTTGCCGTAGCTGTGGGCCACGTTCCAGACCACGTATTTCAGGTTCTGGGTCCAGTCGGCGCGCTCGACCAGGGTCGAGAACTTGGTGCCGATTTCGTTCTGGCCAGCGCCAGCCACTTCGTGGTGGTGCACTTCGACCGGGATGCCCAGCGATTCGAGGATCAGGCACATTTCCGAACGCATGTCCTGGAAGCTGTCCACTGGAGGAACCGGGAAGTAGCCGCCCTTGACGGTTGGACGATGGCCGCTGTTGCCACCTTCGATTTTTTCGCCGGTGGTCCACGACGCTTCGTCGGAGTCGATCTTGACGAAGCAACCCGACATGTCGATTTTCCAGCGGACGCTGTCGAAGATGAAGAATTCTGGCTCGGGACCGAAGTAGGCGGTATCGCCCAGGCCCGACGATTTCAGGTAGGCTTCAGCGCGCTTGGCGATGGAGCGTGGGTCGCGGTCGTAGCCTTTGCCGTCGGCAGGCTCGATCACGTCGCATTGCATGAACAGCGTGGTCTCTTCCATGAAGGGATCGATGTTCGCGGTGTTTGGATCAGGCATCAGGATCATGTCCGATGCTTCAATACCCTTCCAGCCGGCGATCGAGGAACCGTCGAATGCGTGACCCGATTCGAACTTGTCGATGTCGAAGTGCGACACTGGCACGGTAACGTGCTGTTCTTTACCACGGGTATCAGCGAAACGGAAATCAACGAATTTCACTTCGTTTTCCTGGACCATTTTCAGAACTTCTGCGGCTGTCATTGCCATGCGTCTCTCCTAAGATAATTTGCGGAACTGGTGCACCTACACTAAGCAGTATCCATGCCAGCCGATTCGCCCCTGCGATTGCATAACAATCTCATAAGGTTATGTTGATAGCGTCCTTGAACTTGCCGCCAAGTGCGTCCAAAATTGGGCGCACGATGGCACAGCTCAAATTTGATGACGATCAAGGCAGCACCATCGCGGTGCATTTTCAGAAAACCGCACTGAATTTGTGCAATTTTGGAATTTCTCGTGAAAATGCCTCGTTTTGGTGCGCACCGTCTTCGGCCACACAGGACGCTTATAATAATCTGAAACCCCTACTGGAACATGACATGAGCAAAATTGATGAGATTCTGGCGACGGCGCGCGGCCGCAACAAGGACTGGGCCTACGCTGGCGCGGTCACGCCCGAGGAAGCGTTCGAGCTGCTGGGGCTCGACAATGCCGTCAAGCTGGTGGACGTGCGCACCAACGCGGAGCGCGACTGGGTGGGCCGTGTGAAAATCCCCGAGGCCCAACATGGTGCGGTGCAGTGGACAACTTACCCGGGTGGCAATGCCAACCACGAATTTATCGAGCAATTGAACTCGGTGGCGCGCAAGGACCAGGTGTTGCTGTTCCTGTGCCGCTCCGGCGTGCGCTCGCGTGGTGCAGCCAAATTGGCATCCGAGCATGGCTACCAGCACTGCTTCGATATCCTGGAAGGGTTCGAGGGCGAGAAGGATGAGCATACCCATCGCAAGAACTTGAACGGGTGGTGCAAAGCCGGTCTGCCATGGACCGGGGCTTAATTAAACAGGAACCGCCTCCGCCCCTTCCGCCATCAGGAACTGGATCCGCTTGCGCACGAACTGTATGTGGGAGCGCAAGCCATACAGGCCGTCGGCAAACGACAGCGGGATCGAGATCTGGTTGACCAGCTCCTCGATCTCGTCCAGGCGCCGCAGCTGCTCTTCGTACACCTGCATGCGCGCCCCTTCCGGCGCTTCTTCCACCTTCTGCTCCACCGTGCGCAGCTGTCCATACCACTTGTACACGCGCGAACGGATGCGCCACACGTACAGCGGCGGCACGATCTTCGATAGCGGCAGGATCAGCGCGCTCAGCGCCAGCATCACCACCCACATGCGGTCGAGGAAGTTGGCGGCCCAGAACGGCATATACCGTTGCAGCAGCGGCGGCCCGTTCTTGTAGAACTTGGCCGCCTCGGCATCGACCGGAATCTCGGTGTACTTGGCCGACGGGAACTGCCCCTGCTGCTGGAACCAGCCGGCGCCGTTGTGGATGCTGCTGGCGCCCTGCACGAACAGGTCGATCAGCGCCGGATGCATATCCTCGCGCGCCACCAGCGTGGCGGTCGGCGCGATCAGGCTGTACTCGCGTGCCGGAATGTCGCGACCGAGATCGACGATGCCCTGCGGCAGCGTCACATGCGTGAGGAACGGCAGCTTGCGCGCATAAGCCTCGGCCTGGGTAAAGTCGAACAACTGGATGCCCGGCGTTTGCAGCAGCATCTGGATCAGCGGCGCTTCCGGCGCGGAAGTAAAGACCAGGCCGTCGATGCGCCCTTCCAGCAACTCCACCACGGCTGGCGTGTTGGCCAGCGAGAGGCGCTGGACGTCGCCCGTTTCCAGGCCGTTCAATTCCAGTACCTGGTGCAGCAGGCGCGGCGCGCCGGCGCCCTTGGGGCCGAAATTGATCTTCATGCCGCGCAGCTGGCTCAGCTGGGTGATCGGTTTTTTATCTTTCGGTTCGCGCAGGAACAGCCACAGCGGTTCGACGAACAGGCTGCCCAGCGAGGTCAGCTCCTCGCGGTCGGCCGTTTCTTCATTGGTGCTGCCGCTTTGCACGAAGGCGATATCGACCTTGCCGTCGCGCAGGTTGTGCAAATTCTCTCCGGACCCGGCCGACGGCACCAGCGTGACCGTGACGCCGTGCTTGGCCAGCATGGCCGCGTATTTCTTGCCGAATTCCTCGTAGGCGCTGTTTTCCTGGCCGGTACCGAGCCGCACCGTGCGCGGCGGCGCCGGATCGACCAGCCAGTAAGCGAGCAGGCACACGCCGACGATCAGCAGCACTGTGGGCAAGGTGGACGCGAACAAGTCACGCAAGGAGAACTGCGTGAACTTGAGGATTTTGGACATGTGGTGGCGCAACATCAGCCACCGCAGGCCCGCAGTGGCGCTGCCGCCACCGGTTTGGGCTGGGTGGCCGCCACTTCCGGCGCCGTGCCCGGCACCACCGGCGGTACCACCGCCGGCTTGACGACCGGGTGCGGATCGATCAACGGCATCAGGTGCGGCGCCAGCACCACCAGCAATTGCACCGGCAGCGCGCTGGTGAAGTCGTAGTTTTTCGACTCCGGCCCGTGCACATACGCGGTCATGCTGCCAAAGAAGCGCTCGCCGATATTGAACACGAACGTCGCCGACCGGTTCACATAGCGCGACTCGATCAGGCGTCCGCCGCCGCCATACACGTCGAAACGCTGGTCGCCGGTCCCGGTCTTGCCGCCCACCGGCAGCAGGGTGCCGTCCGAGGTCGTGAATGCCCCCCGCGCGCGCTTGGCGGTACCGTCCGACACCACGCCCCGGATCGCTTCGGCCACCACCTGCGCCACTTCCGGCGCCAGCACCTGCTCGTTATTGACTGGCTTGGCGCGGGTGACGGTGGTGTCATACGGCGTGTTCTTGGCGAAGTGCAAAGTCGTCACGCGCTGACTGGTCTTGCGCACGCCGCCGTTGACGATGATGCCCATCAGCTCGGCCAGCGCGGCCGGGCGGTCGGCCGAGGCGCCCAGCGTGGTCGCGTACGACGGCACCAGCGAATCGAACGGATAACCCATCTTCTTCCACTGCTTGTGCACTTCCATGAAACCTTCGACTTCCAGCAGGCCGGCGATGCGGCGATCCTGGGCGTGCTTGCGCTTGGTTTTCAGCAGCCACTGGTACACGTCCTGGCGTTCCTTCTCGCTGGCCGCGTTCATTTGCGTCAGGGTTGCGCCCGGATTGGCGTGCAGGTAAGCCACCATCCACAGTTCCAGCGGATGCACGCTGGCCAGGTAGCCGCGATCGGCCAGCGACCACTGGTCGATGGCGTACTGGTCGTACAGCTTGGCGACCTTCTCGTCCGACACCTCGTTTTGCGACGACAGGTTGGCGCGCAGGAACGACGCGAACTCCTGCTGGCTCGCCTTCGGATACACGGTGCGGTGGATCACGGCCAGGCGCACCGGCGTGCGGCGCAGGTTGGCCAGCATGATGTTGTCGAACTCGGAAACCGGCTTGCCCTTGTACTTGGCCCAGAAGCGCGCCAGGAACTCCTTGCCTTCCTTGTCCGCAAAGCGCGCCAGGTACTGGGCGCGGCGCGGATCGTCGGCGTCGGCCAGCAACGAGGCGGACGAGCCCGGCGTCTGGAACATGTAGAACTTGGCGACGTCGCGCATCAGGCGCACGAACACCAGGTTGGTCGAGCGGCGCAGCGCCTCGGTCACGGTCAGGATTTTGCCGTTGTCTTCCTTGGAGAAGTTGCCGAAGTAATGCAGGCCGCCGCCGGTGAAGAAGCCCTCGCCCGGGTTGCCCGAATACTTGCGCTCCATCGCCGCGTGCAGCATGGGCGTCAATGCCCGCGCCTCGCCGCCCACCGGCAAGCCCTTGAAGTAATCGAGCGCCCACAGCGACAGCTTGTCCTGCGGATCGACTACCACCTTGCCCAGCTCGCCCGCACTCATGCCCGCGTATTTCTTGTGCAGCTGGTCCATGATGTCGAGATAGCTGACCAGTGTGCGCAGTTTGGCCGTCGAACCCAGGTCGAGCTTGGCGCCTTCGTTGATGTCGAGCGGCTGGTCGTAGTTGTCGGTTTGCAGGCGCAGGAAGTTGGTGTCCTTGCCCTTTTCCAGCAAGGTAAAGCTGTACACCACGTTGGCCGGGTCGCCATTGCCCAGCATGCCCTTGCCGGTCAGGCCGGCAGCCTTGGCGCGCTCGGGGTCGCGCAAGTCGTTCAGCACTTGCGTGACGGCCGTTTGCGCCTGCGCATCCAGCGTGCTGGTCACGTCCAGGTCCAGGCGGTCGAGGTTGTACATCCGGTTGTCGCCCAGCAGGTTGGCCAGGTGGTTGCGGATGGCGTTGGTGGCCTTGCGCGAGACGAACGTCATCGGCGGCGCCGCTTGCAGGCCGTTGCCCTTGGCCGGGTGCAGTTTTTGTTTCAGGGCCATGTCGCGCATGGCCGCCGTGATCACACCGTCCTTGGCCAGGATGCGCAGGTGGGCATCGGCCAGCTGGTCGAGGTCTTCGGCGCCATCACCGAGGTAGTAGCTGGGACGGCGCTGCGCGATCATCAGGCTCAGCGCTTCCTTGTACACCAGCGCGGTATCGGCATCGGGTTTTTCCAGGTCGCGCGCCATGATGCGGTTGAACTCGTCGAAACCACGGCCATACCACACCCACATGCCATCGCCGACGCCGTTGACTTCGCCGTAGCCGGGCTTGGCCGACAGCGGCACCGTGTTCAGGTACTCGATGACGATGCGGCGGCGCGCACGGGTGGTGTCCGGGCCGTCCTGGTACGAGCGCAGGCTGGCCGAGATCATCTGCTGCAGCTTGTCGGTCATCGAGCCGGTGCGCCCTTCCGGCGAATGGCGGTATTTTTCGATTTGCGTGGCCAGCGTGCTGCCGCCGGCGGCGCGGTGGCCGGCGCCCAGCGCGCTCATGCTTTTCTCGAGCACGGCCTTGGCCAGCCGGTCCCATTCCACGGCCGGGTTGCGTTTCGGGTAGGTATTGTCGAGCAGTTCGCGGTTTTCGATGTACAGCAGGGAGCTGATCAGCGCCATCGGCGCCTGCTCGAACTTGCCGTAGATGCGTTCCGGGTAGGCGGTGGCGTACAGCTGCTGGGCGCGGCAATCGTAAATCGTCAGGCCGGTCTTGGTTTTCTCGTGGTACACCGGGAAGATGCCGCGCTCGGCCAGTTCCAGCATCTTGGGCGACATGCGCGACTGCGCGCCGACCTTGTATTCGCGCTCGCTCAGGCGGCCGATATAGTCAGGCAGGTTCGAGTAGCCAAGCCGCTCGTCGTACGGGCTGTCGTGCGGGAACCGGATCGACTTGCTCAGGCCCGGCTGCACCTTCCAGGTCATCTTGCCGGCCAGGTCAGTGAAAATGCGCGCCTGCATGGCGGACGTGCGGCTTTCCTGCACGCCGAGGTACAAGGCAAACGAGGCGCCGACCAGCAGCACGAGGATGAAGGCGTTGCGCGTGCGCTTGCTCTTCTTGGGTGGTTCGGACGGTGGCGCGTCAGGCTGCGCCGGCGCGAGATGCGCTTCGGAATCTTCTATGGGCATGGGGGGAACGACTTGAAGGTGACGCTTGCGTCGAAATCCCAGGACTGCCGCGCCTGCGCGCAATTTGCGCGCTGCACGCACCAGGGGCCGGCGGTAACGACGATTGCTTAACATATGAGACAAACCGGTCAGCTGTTCAGTAAAGACTGCTAGTCACCATTGCACCACAAGGCGACGGTACAGACCGGTGCGTTCGCAGAATAATTGCTTTACGGTGCGCATTTTCGCAAAAAAACAACGACGGCGACAACACCGATACGCCGCCAGGGAGAGACATCCGCCGCTGCATGGGCAGCGTTTGCTTTACTGCGCCGCGAACTCCACGCCCAGGCGCGTCAACTCGTCGCGCAATTGCTGGAACGCTTCGAGCGTCTGCGCCGGTTCGCCCTTCACGCCCAACTCGATATGGCGGCGCGTGGTGGCGTCGCCCACGCTCGGCAGGCTGAACACTTTTACGCGCGCATACTGTTCTTCGAGCGCCACCATCAGCGGCGTCAGCGACGACTCGGCGGCCTCGTACACCAGCACCGACTGTTCCAGGTGCGGTTCGCGGTTGAACAGGTTGGCATACTTGTTGTCTAACACCCATTCGATCATGGGCCAGGCCATGACCGGGAAGCCCGGCACAAAATAATGCTGGTGCAGCGAGAAGCCGGCGATGTTGTTGTACGGGTTGGGGATCAGGTCCGCGCCTTCGGCAAACTCGGCCATTTTCAGGCGGTGCAGATTTTCCGGCGAATTCAAATCGGCCGGCTGGCCGGCCTCCTCTCCCATTTGCAGGATGCGCTGCTCGATGTTGCGCTTGCCCTGTTCGTGCAGCACCAGCGGCAAACCCAGCGCGTTGGCAGCAGCCTGGCGCGTGTGGTCGTCCGGCGTGGCGCCGATGCCGCCGCAGCAGAACACGATGTCGCCGGTGGCAAACGTGCGTTGTAATGTCGCGACGATGCGCGCCGGCTCGTCGCCGAGGATGTCGGCCCAGTCGAGTTTCAGGCCACGCGCGGCCAGCAACTGCACCACCTTGGAAAAGTGCTGATCGACGCGCCTGCCGGACAGGATTTCGTCGCCGATGATGATAAGTCCGATCGCCATAAGATCCCGCTTTCTCAGAGTTCAATCGGGGTGGGGTCGTCCACTGCCGGCGCGGATACAAGCCGGGCGCGCATGCGCGCCAGCGCTTCCATGCAATAGTAGGCAAACCACAACCCGGTAAAGATAAATACCAGCACGTACAGCCAGATCGATGCAGCGGCCAGGAACGGGAAGAATACCACCGCCATCACGCCACCGAGCCAGATCGCGCCGGGCAAGGCGCCGGCCGCGCCGGACACCATGCCGATCACCAGCAAGCGCCAGCGGTGTTCGGCCAGGATGGCGCGCCGCTCCTCGGCGCTGGCGTAGTCGGCCAGCACGTCGTACACCATTACGCGGCAGGTCAGCCAGCCCCACAGCATCGCCTGCACCAGCACGGCCAGCGGCGGAAATACGTACAACGGCAAGGTCAGCAGCCACAGGCCGATAAATATCAGCATGCCGCCCACGGCCGTTCCCACGCTGCCGATCAGGCTGCCGCCGTGGCGCTGCTCGAGCTGCGGATAATGGCGCAGGCCCACGTGGCGGCATATCACCGGCATGGCGATCAGCCCGATAAAAATCAGCGCGGTCATGATCATCAGCGGCAACAGCAGCAGCATCGAGATCAGCGGCACCACCACGGCTGTCAGCGTGCCCAGCCCGAGCGAGCGCAGCCAGCTGGTGCTGGTGGTGAACAGGTTATGTTCCGCGAACAGTCCGTGCATGGCGTCGATCAGCGGTTGCAGGCCGAAGTACAGCAACACCGCCCACACGCCCACGGCCAGCAGGAACGGCGCCAGGCTCATCGCCAGCAACTTGCCGTGCCATTGCGACAGGAAAGCGCGCCCCCAGGCGCGTAACACGTTACTCATGGGCACCTCGAAAAACCGTCGCGAACGGCAGCAGTGTTGGTCGAGAAGCGCAGCTGTGCTGGAGCACAGCGAGCATCGCAGACCGACAATGCAACGCGTAGTAGGTTTTTCGAGCTGCCCTCATCAGACCACATCCTTTCGTGCATATTCCACCAGGCGCTTCAACGCCAGCCAGTGCTGCGACCAGAACCCCTTGCCGTATTCGCGCCCGGGCACGACGGTGCCGTCCGCTGCGGTTTGCGGCAGCTGGTCGCGGATGCCGGTGGTGACGAATTCCGGCGTGAAGTTGGCGGTCCTGAAAATGATATCCCACACCGGCAGCAGCACGGCGAAATTGCAGCCGCCCAGGGTGCCGGCGCCTTTCGATTCGTGGCCGACGCCGATCGCGTGGTGCATGCGGTGGTAGCGTGGCGACACCAGCAGCCGTTCGCCGAGCCAGCCGAAATGGATGCGCACATTGGCGTGCTGCAAACTTTGCAGGATGCGCGAAACCGACACCAGCATCACGTACTGCGACGGCTCCACGCCGATGCACAGCGCAATCACGCCCATGTAAATGTCGCGCAGGAAGTCGTCAAGCAGGTGGTTGCGGTTGTCGCTCCACAGGTTCATATTCTGCTGGCTGTGGTGCAGGCCGTGCAGCGCCCACCACCAGTTGAACTGGTGCGAGGCGCGGTGGTACCAGTAATCGAAGAAATCGAGCACCACGAAGTACACGAGGAAGGCGCCCAGCGGGCTGATATTGGGGATCAGCGATTCCAGGTTGAGCGGCTGGAAACTCTCGAAGCGCAGCAGCCCGGCCAGCGAGTCGAGCAGCGGGTCGAGCGTGAAGAAGATCAGCACCGAGAACAGGCCGATGCGGTGCAACACGGTATAGATAAAATCGTTCCAGCGCGCGCGCGGGTCGGTGAACTTGTGCACCGGGATCAGCGCCTCCATCGGCCGCAGCACCAGGAACAGCAAGGTCAGTTCGAGCACGCCGATCATCAGCCACTCGGTGCCCTCGAACGCTTCCTCGATGTATTCGCCGAAGCCGAGCTGGAATACCAGCGGCTGGATCACTGTTTCGAACAACCACCCCTGGGCGGTGCCGAACCAGTCGGAAATTGTCTGCATCATCGCGGTTTGAAAAGTGAAGAATAGTCAGGGTGTTCGCGCAGCGTGGCAAAGCAAAAGCCTTTTTGCTCCAGGCCGCTAATCAACAGCTCCAGGTTGGCGGGCGCCCACGCCTCCTTGCGCGACCAGATGCCCATGTGGGCCACGAAAATGTCGCCGCTGCGCAAGTCGCGCAAGGATTTTTGCAACAATACCGGATTTGGATAAGCCGTGCTCGAGAGCTCATCGCCCGAGAAGCCGGCCGGCGCCCAGCCCACGTGCGCATAGCCGCACGCCTTGGCCGCAGCCACCGTGCGCGGCGACGTGCGCCCGGCCGGTGCGCGCCACAGCGGATCGAGGTGCGCGCCCGTCAGTTCGACGAAACGGCGGTCGACGCGCTTGATTTCGTCGCAATACTGGTCTGGTGTGAGGCTGCGGAGTTTGCCGGCCGACGCACCGAAGCCGGGCTTGACGCGGAACTGGCCATCCTTTTCGCCGGCCAGCACGTCGTGGTCGAACGTATGCGAACCGAATGCATGGCCCTCGGCCACGCGCGCCTTCCAGTACCCCGACCACGACGGGTCGAGCGAATAATCGCCGCGCACGGTCTTCTCGTTGGCGAGAAAGAACGTGGCCTTGATGTGATGGCGTTTGAGGGTGTCGGCGATCAGCTCGGCCTGCGACTGGCTGCCGGTGTCGAAAGTGAGATAAATGGTGCCTTTGCAAACGCCAGCCGGCGTGGCAGGCGCTGCCGCCAGCGCCGGCAAAGCCAGTGCGGTCAGCAGCGCCCGCACCGGTCTGGCAATACGATGGTCCATCAGCGCTGGGCGGAATTGATGAAGAATACGCCGTGCGGCGAACGTCCTACCGGGATCAGCTTGGTGATCTTGCGGGTTTTCAGGTCGATCACCGCCACCTTTTTAATCCAGCGCAGCGTCACCCACATGGTCTTGCCGTCGTCGGTGATTTCCATGCAGTCCGGGCCGCCGGGCACGTTGATCTGGCCGACGTTTTCCAGCGTCTTCTGGTCGATGATGTTAATCGAGTTCGACACCCGGTTCGACACATACGTGTAGCGGCCGTCGCCCGCCGAGCGGAAGTTGTGCGCGCCCATGCCGGTCTTGATGCGCTTGACCGTCTTTTGGGTTCTCCAGTCGATCACTTCCACGTAGTCGCTGCCCATGATGCCCACCAGCAGGTACTTGTCGTCCGGTGTCATGGCAATGCCGGCTGGCAGCTTGCCAACCGACATGGTCCACTTGACCACGCCGCTGGCCAGGTCGATGGCGCTGACCTGGTCGCTGCCCTGCTGGGTGATGAAGGCGGTGGTGCTGGCCGTGTCGAACGCCATGTGGCTTGGCAGCTTGGCCAGCGGAATGCGCTTGTTCAGGGTCAGGTTGGTGCCGTTGTAGCGGTAGATATCCACCCGGTCCAGCCGCAGCGAGTTCGAGACGAACCATTTCTGGTCGGGCGAGAAGCCGATCTGGTACGGGTCGAGGATGTCCTTGAGGGTGCGCTGGATCTGGCCCGACTTGGGATCGAGGAAGATCAGTTCGTTGCCAACCGAGCTGGCGACGATCAGCGACTTGTTGTCGGGCGTGGCCATCAGGTGGTGCGGCTCCTTGCCGACCGGGAAAGTGGACAAGCTCTGGTACGTGGCCTGGTCCAGCAACTGCACGGTCGCATCGCGCGAGTTGAGCACCACCACGACATTGGCCTGGGCGCCCTGGATGAAGGCGGCGGCGCAAAGGCTGGAAACAACGATATGGCGGAGATGGCGGCGGAAACTGCTGAACATGAAGAAATCGCTTGTAGGAGCAAAGACTTTATTTTACGTGCAAACCCGGCTGTGCCGAGGGGTAAAGTTCACAATTATTCTGCCGTGCGGGCTGGCGCGCGACACCGGCCAAGGCATCGACAGCGACGCCACCTTGTCGCTGCTGCTACAATTGATGACTTGTTCCCAACAATAGAAGGAAAAGCTATGTCCACCATCACTACCGACTCCGGCCTGCAATTCATCGAACTGACGGTTGGCGACGGCGCTGAAGCCAAGGCCGGTCAAAACGTTACCGTGCATTACACCGGCTGGCTGCGCAACGACGACGGCACCAAGGGCGCCAAGTTCGATTCGAGCAAAGACCGCAACGATCCGTTCGAGTTCGCACTGGGCGCGGGCATGGTCATCCGTGGTTGGGACGAAGGCGTGCAAGGCATGAAAATCGGCGGCGCCCGCCAGCTGATCATTCCAGCGGAACTGGGCTACGGTTCGCGCGGCGCCGGCGGCGTGATTCCACCGAATGCCACCCTGATCTTCGACGTCGAACTGCTGGGCGTTTAATCGCGTTAAATAGTACCGCTGGCAGCGCGCGCACTACCCTCAGCGCTGCCAGTTGCGCCGCAACGCCTCCTGCTCCGCGCGCGTATCCATCATTCCCCCCACTATTCGCTGGTCGATCGCTTCGAGCACCGCTGTCGGCATTTCCGTGCCTGCCACGCGCTGCGCGCTCATTTGTGGCGCGGGACGCATGTTTTGTACCAGTACCGGCACCCGCCACTCTTCGCTGGCGCGGCAGGCCATGCCCACCAGGTCCTGGCTCAGGCCCACCAGCGTAAAGGTGCGGCAATAACCGCCCTGGTTCGACAAAAAACTCAAGCCCACCCGCACATCGCCTTCCGACGGCGCGGCGCCGCCCATTTGCCGGCTCAGCGCCAGATCGAGCTTGCCCTGGGCGATTAACATGCCGTTGCGGCTGATGATGGTGGTGGGCGCGGCCGGTGGTTCGCCCAGCCAGGCCGGCTGCCAGTACACCAGCGCAAAACGCCCCGCCAGCAAGCCGGCAACCAGCACGGCGCCGATCGCGGTCCAGACCTGCCAGCTCCAGCGCGGCGTTTGCGCCTTGCGCGCAGCCTGCTGCACGGCCACGCGCTGGGCCCGGATGGCCGACAGGTGTACCACCTTGCCGTAGCGCGGCGGCGGTCCGTTGTATGCATGGGATTTCACGCGCAGGGTGGCCACCCGGCGTTGCAGGCTGGCGTCGCGCTGCATGGCGTGCTCGATGGCGCGGCGGGTCGCGTCGTCCAGCTGGCCATCGGCGTAGGCAATCAGTGTGTCATCTGAAAAGCTCATCATCCTGCTCATTATCGCTGCGCAAGTCGTGCCATGATAAACCTTTTTGAACAGGATGCGAGTCCGTCAGGATTGCGTAAGCCCTTTAACTACAAGGGATCATCCGATGCAAATGGGCGCGTGGCAGGTGCAGCAAGGGTTACTTTGAAACTCTTCACGCGGAAACCATTACATCTGACAATATTTATGCTAATCTGCGCGCTCTAATAACCAAGGAGGTAGTAATGAAAAAAGGCGAACTGATTGCTGAATTTGCGAAACGCACCGAGATGTCTGCTGCTGCCGCCAACACCGCAGTAAACACCTTGATCGCCATCGTGACCGAGCGTCTTAAAAAAGGCGACACGGTAGGCATCACCGGCTTCGGCACCTTCTCCGTTGCCAAGCGTGCTGCGCGCAAAGGTCGCAATCCAGCTACCGGCGAAGCGATCAAGATCGCAGCGTCGAAAACCCCGAAATTCTCGGCGGGCGCGACCCTGAAGTCGGCTGTCAACCCGGCCAAAAAAGCCAAGTAATTGCAGCACCGCTGGCGCCCAGGTGCAGCCAGCGACAAGTAACACGGCGGTTCATGCCAGGCGCACAGCCTGCCATGGCCGCCGTTGTGCTTTGGGGCGCGTGTTTTTGAGGGGTTCCTCTAGCGGATTTCGCGAGGGCTGCGGGTATGATGGACGATTGCACCCAACACAGGAGAAGACATGAGCTTACAAGCACAATTCGAACAAGCCCAGGCGGACTCGAAAAACCTGCCGGAACGTCCGGACAATATGACCCTGCTGAAAATCTACGCGCTGTTCAAGCAGGCGTCGGTGGGCGACGCCACCGGCGAGCGTCCCGGCTTTACCGACATGGTCGGCCGCGCCAAGTTCGACGCCTGGGATGCACTCAAGGGCACCAGCGCCGACGACGCCAAACAACAGTACATCGACCTGATCGAAGACCTGAAGTAATCCCGTGCCGGCCCTGGACTACCATGGGCCGGCCTCCCGCTATGCTGCCGTAAATACGCGGCGCATCTTGTCCGCTACCTTGCTCTCGATCTGCGACGCAAACGCGCTGATCGGAAAGCCGAGCGCGATATGCAACTGCGCCTGGTTCGGCAGCAAACTCAGCGTGCCATTCACGCCGCTGCGCTCGAAGCGCAGCACATCACCATCCCAGCGCGACGTCAATTCGAATTGTTCGGACAGTTTGTCCGCAACTTGTTGCGCCGCCGCACGGGCTTGCTCGGGCGCCAGGTGGTGTTCCTGGACGATGTTGATGTCCGCCATGCACTTCCTTAAAAGTAAAACAAAGGCTGCATCATGCCAGTTGCGCCCCTGCGGCGCCAGTGTCCAGCCTGTCTGAACGCTGCCGATGGGCTCGCGCGCGAGTCGCGCTGCGGCTCCGCGCCCAGCCACGGCGCATTTGCTTATATGTATTGTATATAAGCGCCGTTTGTGAGAAATAAGGAATTACCTTAAAATACAGTGCTTTGCCGAGGTTAGCCGGCTACGCCATCGCCGACTACGCCACTGCGCACCAACATTGATAGGACTGTTATGACCCACGTTGTCACCGAATCTTGCATCAGCTGCCGTTATACGGACTGCGTCGATGTTTGCCCGGTAGATTGTTTCCGCTCTGGACCGAACTTCCTTGCCATCGACCCGGACGAGTGCATCGACTGCGCCGTTTGCGTGGCCGAGTGCCCGGTCAACGCGATTTACGCCGAAGAAGATGTGCCCGGCGACCAGCAGCAATACATCAAGCTCAACGCCGACCTGTCGCGCCACTGGCCGTCGATCACCAAGACCGTCGCCCCGCTGCCGGACGCCGACCAGTTCAAGGACGTCAAAGACAAGCTGCACCTGCTGGTACGCTAAGACGTCTGTCTGGCCGGGCAATACCGACAGCGCGCAGCGCGCTGTCGGTATTGCCTAACCATTATTGAAATCACAGGAAAAACGAATGAATAGCACTGTCACCCCTACCGGCGTCATCGAAACCGATGCCGTCATCATTGGCGCCGGCCCGGTCGGCCTGTTCCAGGTCTTCGAACTGGGCCTGCTGGAAATTAAAGCCCATGTGATCGATTCGCTGGGCGCGGTGGGCGGACAATGCGTCGAACTGTATCCTGACAAGCCGATCTACGACATCCCGGCCGTGCCTTCGTGCACCGGCCAGGAACTGACCGACAACCTGCTCAAGCAGATCGAGCCGTTCGAGCCGACCTTCCACCTGGGCCAGGAAGTGGTCAAGGTTCAACGCCGCGACGACGGCCGTTTCGACGTCGCCACCACTGCCGGTACCGAGTTCATCACCAAGACCATCTTCATTGCTGCCGGCGTCGGTTCGTTCCAGGCCCGTACCCTGAAAGTCGATGGCATCGACGTCTTCGAAGGCTCGCAACTGCACTACAAGGTCAAGGATCCTGCCCAGTTCGAAGGCAAGAACCTGGTCATCTGCGGCGGCGGCGACTCGGCCCTGGACTGGGCCCTGAACTTCGTCGGCAAGGCCGAATCGGTCGTGCTGCTGCACCGCCGTGAGGACTTCCGCGCTGCGCCAGCGTCGGTCGCCAAGATGAAGGCGCTGTGCGACGACTACGAAATGCAACTGATCGTGGGCCAGGCCACTGGTTTCGAGACCAAGGACGACAAGCTGACCGAACTGAAGGTCACCGGCCAGGACGGCGTTACCCGCCGCGTGCCGCTGGACA
Organism: Duganella sp. FT27W; assembly: GCF_009295655.1. Taxonomy (NCBI): domain Bacteria; kingdom Pseudomonadati; phylum Pseudomonadota; class Betaproteobacteria; order Burkholderiales; family Oxalobacteraceae; genus Duganella; species Duganella sp. FT27W. The sequence goes on along the minus strand of NZ_WHIV01000005.1, from coordinate 391,955 downwards.
TGCTGCTGGTGTTCTACGGCCTGTCGCCGAAGCTGGGCCCGATCGCCGAATGGGGCCTGGACATCGAACGCCGCCAGCTCAAGGTGCAGGATACCGAGAAGTTCGAAACCAATGTGCCGGGCATCTTTGCCGTGGGCGACATCAACACCTATCCGGGCAAGAAAAAGCTGATCCTGTCGGGCTTCCACGAAGCCGCGCTGGCCGCCTTCGGCGCCGCGCCGTACATCTTCCCGGACAAGAAGATCCACATGCAGTACACCACCACCTCGCCGAAGCTGCACAAGGTGCTGGGCGTGGAGACGCCAGTTTTTGATTAAGCTTGATTAACTGTTACTAGCGGACCGCCAGTAACACAACACTCAGGTAGATGTCCTACAGAAAAGCAGCGGAAACGCTGCTTTTTTTATGGCGGCAGCAGTATTATTCTTGAGACGGGATTTGTTGCGCAATATCAGTAATTTTTCCCCGAGGCACCAAAATGCATCGATCACCAGCCTCCATGCGGCCTTGCGCCGCTGAATTGGCGTATCATGCATGAATTGGTGCAACGCACCATAAAAACACCGGGACAACTATCATGCTCTACCAACTGCACGAAATGCAACGATCGATGCTCACGCCACTGATGCAGTGGGCCGATGCCTCCGCCAAAATCTTCAGCAATCCGGTCTCGCCGCTGGCGCACACGCCGTTCGCGCAGCGCATCGCCGCCGGCTACGAACTGATGTACCGACTGGGCAAGGACTACGAAAAGCCGGCGTTCGGCATCGACACGTCGCCGGTCAAGGGTATGCCCGAGCCGGTAGGCATCATCGAGCAGGTGACAGTCAACAAACCGTTCTGCCGCGTTATCCACTTCCGCAAGGACCTGGACGATCAGCAAGTGACAGACCTGGCGCAGCCGACCGTGCTGCTGGTGGCGCCGCTGTCGGGACACCACTCCACGCTGCTGCGCGACACCGTGCGCGGCTTACTGGTCGAGCACGACGTCTTCATCACGGACTGGACCGACGCCCGCATGGTGCCGCTGGCCGACGGCGCCTTCCGCCTCGACGATTACATTTATTATGTGCAGGACTTCATCCGCCACCTGGGCCCGGACGTGCACGTGATTTCCGTGTGCCAGCCCACGGTGCCGGTATTGGCCGCCATTTCGCTGATGGCAACCTCCAACGACCCTAAGCTGCCGAAAACCATGACCATGATGGGCGGCCCGATCGATCCGCGCCGTTCGCCCACTGCTGTCAACAACCTGGCCACCGAGAAAAAATTCTCGTGGTTTGAAAACACCGTGATTTACCCGGTGCCGCCGAACTACCCCGGTTTCGGCCGCAAGGTGTACCCGGGCTTCCTGCAGCACGCCGGCTTCATCGCCATGAACCCGGGCCGCCACGCCGAGAGCCACCGCGACTTCTACAACCACCTGGTCAAGGGTGACGAAGAAACCGCCGAATCGCACCGCAAGTTCTACGACGAATACAATGCCGTGCTGGACATGCCGGCCGAGTACTATCTCGACACCATCAAGACCGTGTTCCAGGAATTCGCCCTGCCGCGCGGCACCTGGGAAGTGGGCGGCCAGCTGGTGCGTCCGCAAGACATCACCTCGGTGGCGCTGTTCACGGTCGAAGGCGAGCTGGACGACATTTCCGGCGCCGGCCAGACCCAGGCCGCGCACGACCTGTGCAGCAATATTCCGGACGACATGAAGCAGGATTTCGTGGCGCCGCGCGCCGGCCACTACGGTATTTTCTCGGGTCGCCGCTGGCGCGAGATGGTCTGCCCGAAAATCACCGATTTTATCAAGCAACACGCGTAAGCCTGCAAAATGCCCGACGCTGCACCAGCGCCGGGTATTTTTTCGGTCAAATACATCACGTTGTGATATATTTCGGCATGACTAACAAAACTCTCGACAAATCGGACTTTGCCGCGCTGTCCGAATTCCGTTACCAGATGCGCCGCTTCGAACGCTTTTCCGAAGACGTGGTGCAAGCGCAAGGCATCACTCCGCTGCAATACCTGCTGCTGCTACACATCAAGGGCTATCCGGGCCGCGACTGGGCCTCGGTAGGCGAACTGGCCGAACGGCTGCAAGCGAAGCACCACGGCGTGGTGGCGCTGGCCACGCGCTGCGAAGCGATGGGCCTGGTCGTGCGGCGCGTGAGCGAGACCGACCGCCGCCGCGTGGAAATCCACCTGCTGCCGCACGGCGAAACCATCCTGGCCCAGCTGGCCGAACAGCATCGCATCGAGCTGCTGTCGCTCGAAGGCGTGTTCACCATTCCCCAAATTCGCCATGAATAAACATGACACCCGCCGCGACTTCGACGGCAAGTCGCGCCTGCTGCTGTTGACCAGCATTGCCGCCGTGGTCGGTGCGCTCAGCACCGTCACCGCCGACCTGCTGCTGCACGCGATCCGCTTCTTCATCAACCTGTTCTTCTTCCAGACCTTCTCGACCGCCTTCAGATCGCCGGCGGAGAACACGCTGGGCGCCTGGGTGATCGTGGTACCCGTGCTTGGCGGCCTGATCGTGGGCCTCATCGCGCGCTACGGTTCCGAGGCCATACGCGGCCACGGCATTCCCGAGGCGATCGAAGCCATCCTGTTCAAGAAGAGCACCATGTCGCCCAAGGTGGCGGTACTCAAACCGCTGGCGTCGGGGATTGCCATCGGCAGCGGCGGGCCGTTTGGCGCCGAAGGCCCGATCATCATGACCGGCGGCGCGGTCGGCTCGCTGATCGGCCAGCATTTTCATTTGACGGCGGCCGAGCGCAAGGCGCTGCTGGTGGCTGGCGCCACGGCCGGCATGACTGCCGTGTTCGGCACGCCGATCGCGGCCGTGCTGCTGGCAGTGGAACTGCTGCTGTTCGAACTGCGTCCGCGCAGCCTGGCGCCGGTGGCGGTGGCCTGCGCGGTGGCCGGCTTCCTGCGCCCGTTGCTGATCGAGTCAGGTCCGCTGTTTCCGCTGCACACGCAGGCGCTGGCGCCGTCCGCCCTGCTGTCGTGCCTGATCGCCGGCGTGCTGTGCGGCATGCTGGCGTGGCTGCTGTCGAACGCGCTGTACAAGGTGGAAGACGGCTTCCACAAGCTGCCGATCCACTGGATGTGGTGGCCGGCGCTTGGCGGCCTGGCCGTGGGCATCGGTGGCTACCTGCAACCGCGCGCGCTCGGCGTCGGCTACGACGTCATCGCCGACCTGCTGAACAACCACCTGGCCGCCACCGCGATCGCCAGCCTGCTGCTGGTGAAAGCCGTAATCTGGCTGCTGGCGCTCGGCTCGGGCACCTCAGGCGGCGTGCTGGCGCCCTTGCTGATGCTCGGCGCTGGCCTGGGCGCCCTGCTCGGCCCGTACCTGCCCGGCGGCGAGCCGGCCGTGTGGCCGCTGGTATTCATGGCCGCCACGCTGGGCGGCATGATGCGCGCGCCGGTGATGGCGGTGGTGTTTGCGTTCGAACTCACCCACGACGCCAATGCCCTGCTGCCGGTGCTGGCCACCGCCACGGTGGCGTACGCGTTCACGGTGATCACCATGGACCGCTCGATCCTCACCGAAAAAATCGCCCGCCGTGGCCACCACATCTATCGCGAATACGGCATCGACCCGCTCGAGCGTCACAGCGTGGCCGAGGTGATGACGCACGCCCCGCACACCATCGCCCACGATGCGTTGCTGGCCAATGTTGTGAGTACCCACTTCCATGACAAGCCGCGCCACCGCGCCTACCCGGTGGTACGCAGCGACACCGGCGCACTGGTCGGCATGCTCGACCGCGAAGGCGCGGCCAGCCGCCCGGATGCGGTGCGCGTAGGCGACCTGTTCGGCGTCAACCTGCCCCTGGTGGCGCTGACTGATGAAACCTGCCGGGCGGTTGCCACGCGGCTGGCCGTGCATGGCGCGGGCCGGCTGCCGGTGGTGGCGGACATGCAGTCGCGGCGCCTGGTCGGCATCATCAGCCACAGCGACCTGGTCAAGCCGGCGCTCGGTTTGCACACCGAAGAACTGGAACGGCAGACCGTGCGCCGCGTGCGGTTTTTCGGTGAACGGCGCGCAGATGTCGGATAATGGCGTTTTACCGATTTTGAAACCGCCGTGTCCGACCTCCGCCCCCTCGCCGACCGCATCGAAGACGTCCTGCCGCAAACGCAATGCACCAAGTGCGGCTTCGATGGCTGCCGTCCGTACGCGCAGGCGATAGCGGACGGCGCTGCCGAGATCAACCAGTGCCCGCCTGGCGGCGCCGAGGGCATCGCCAGGCTGTCGGCGGTGACCGGCCGCAAGGTCATTCCGCTCAATCCCGTCAACGGCCTCGAGCGCCCGCGCGCGGTGGCGTTTATCGACGAGTCGCTGTGCATCGGCTGTACCCTGTGCATCCAGGCCTGCCCGGTGGACGCCATCGTCGGTGCCGCCAAGCTGATGCACACCATCGTGCCCGACCTGTGCACCGGCTGCGACCTGTGCGTGAACCCGTGCCCGGTCGATTGCATCGTCATGTACCCGGTCACCGAGACCACCGGCTGGGCCGCCTGGGGCCAGCCCGAGGCCGACGCCGCCCGTGAGCGCCACGACTTCCGCACCGTGCGCCTCCAGCGCGAAAAGCAGGAAAACGACGACCGCCTGGCCGCCAAGGCCCACAGCAAGATGGAGATCGTCAACGCCATCGATCCGGCCGACGCCGCGTCCGCCGAGGCGCTCGCGCGCAAGAAAGCCATCATCGCCGCCGCCATGGAGCGCGCCCGCGCCAAGAAAGAAGCTGCGGCAGCCGATGCTGCGGCAACCGCAGCAACCAGCCAGAACGGAACCAAGCCTGAATGAATCCAGCCAAACGCCACGAAATGTTCGTGCGCTTCCGCGCCGCCAATCCCCACCCCAAGACCGAACTCGAATACACCACGCCGTTCGAACTGCTGATCGCGGTGCTGCTGTCGGCGCAGGCCACCGACGTCGGCGTGAACAAGGCCACCCGCAAGCTCTACCCGGTGGCCAACACGCCGCAGGCGATACTCGACTTGGGCGAGGACGAACTCAAGACCTATATCCAGACCATCGGCCTGTATAAAACCAAGGGCAAGAACGTGATCGCCACGTGCAGGATGCTGGTGGACCTGCACGGCGGCGAAGTGCCGCGCGACCGCGAATCGCTCGAAGCCCTGCCCGGCGTGGGGCGCAAGACCGCCAACGTGGTCATGAACACGGCGTTTGGAGAGCCGACCATGGCGGTCGATACCCATATCTTCCGCGTGTCGAACCGCACCGGGCTGGCGCCCGGCAAGAATGTCGAGATCGTCGAGCAAAAGCTATTAAAGTTCATACCTAAAGAATTCTTGCAAGATGCGCATCATTGGCTGATACTGCATGGTCGCTATACCTGCAAGGCACGTAAACCAGAGTGCTGGAACTGCATGCAGATCGATTTATGCGACTACCGCAGCAAAACTCCGCCGCCAGCCATATTGTAAGCAAGCTTACCCCACGCTATCTTTACACGTTTTTGGATGCAAAAAACTACATTCGGCGTCCTGGCGTGCCCCGCATGCCGCACGTCATTGACCAGCGATACACCATTGGCCACCAGTTTGCCGCTATCGAGCGGTGTGCTGAGCTGCCCTGACTGCGCGCTCCATGTCCCCGTGGTGCGGGGGTTCCCGCTGTTTACAGAAGCGCACCTGGGTAGCGTGGCCGACGCGCGCGCCACGCTGCCGGCGCTCGATGCCAAGCTGGCGCCCAGCCCCGACTACCTGTCATTCATGCACCGCCGCCATGTGCGCCGCATTCCCGACCGCTACGCCGCCTTCCAGCCGTTCAACGAATCGACACGCGCGTTCTACGCCCTGCTCGACCTGGCGCGCGCGCACCTGCGGCCCGGCGACCTGATACTCGACACCTGGGGCCGTACCGGCTGGAGCGGCGAGATGCTGGCAGCGGTCTTTCCCGAGCAACACGTGGTGTCGATCTGGGAAGGCAACTTCGACGTACTCGGCTACATGGGCTACGCGCATTGGCTTGCCGCCGGCCGGCGCGCGCCCAACCACGATATCGTGTTTGTGCCGCCCGGCGGTCCGCTGCCGTTCGGGGACAGCCGGTTTGCGCTGGTCCACGGCCTCGACTCGCTGCACCGCTACGCGCCCGCGACTTTCCTCGGCGACCTGCTGCGCATCGCCCGCGACGACGCGCCGATCATCTTCCCGCACGTGCACATGGCCAACAGCGAACCGTCGCCATATTTTGATCGTGGCGGCCTGATCCTGCACGGCCGGCGCCACCTGGAGCGGCTGCAAGCCGCGCGCAAGCGCCAGGCACGCAGTGCCATCGTCATGGCCGAGGTAACCTTGTTCGATGCCGGCGCGCACGGCGCCACGACCTTGCTGAGCGAGCCGGACACGCCGCATTACAACGGCCTGGTGGCGTTGACGCCGCCATCGTGGGAAGGCGCACCGCTGCGGCGGGCCGATCTCGATCTCGCCGTGCCCGGCGCACGCGGCATCGTCAACGCCCTGCTCGAGCTGGACAGCCTGAACGGCCGTGCCGTGGCCGATCCGCAGGCATTGGGCGGTCTGATGGCAGACCTGCTGCTGCGCCATCCCTGCTATGCGGACCGGCTCGACCGGCTCGGCCTGCAAGCGCTGGGGCCGGAGCAGTTGCAGATCCTGTTCCAGCTGGGGCAAATGCGTACCCTGGAAGAAACGGCGCAACGCTTGCAGTTGCCGGTCCGTCACGTGTGCGACCAGGCCCGCGCCATGGTCGATGCCGAACTGGTGCAACTGGCGCCGGTGAGCGGCGCCATGGCGCGCTTGCAGTCATATTACGCCAGCCAGGTGGTGCGGCCGCTACCGCAAGAAGAGACTTTCGAATACCTGTGGCAATTGCTGCCCACGCTGTACCGTGACCGGCCGCTGCTGCTGTGCGGCATCGACGACAGCGCCTTCGGCGTGGACGAGGTAACGCTGCTGGTGCCGGCACTGCAACAGGGCTTGCGCGCCCTGGGCGTGGGGCCCGGCGACCGCGTGGTGATGCTGTGCGCGCCACACCCGGAAGCGGTGCTGCTGACCTGGGCCATCTGGCGACTGGGCGCGGTGGTGGTGCCATTGCGCAAGGAGCTGGCCGAAACACCTGCGCAGCTGGCGCCGCTGCTCGACCGTATCGAACCGGTTTTGCTGGTGCTGGACCGCCCGCGCCTCGGCGCCGCCGCCCTCGCCACCTGTCCGGCCGTGCTGCTCGATGCCTTGCACGATGACGACAACGACGCAGCACTGCCCGCCGGGAACACCGTGCCGGAATTGTCGGCTCTGCTCGAAGACTGGCTGGAACTGCCGCCAGCATCCGCCACACACGTGGTGCAGCCAGATGATGTCGCCATGATCCTGTTTACGTCCGGCAGCACCGGCATGCCCAAGGGCGTGGTCCATAGCCAGCGCGCACTGCTGCACAGCGGCCAACTGGCGGCCACCGAGTTCGGCTGGCACGACCAGGACCTGCTGCTGTCGCTGGGCGACTTCCACACCATGAGCGGCTTGCGCAATCCACTGGTGGCGGCGCTGTTCGCGGGCGCGGGCGTGTACCTGGCCGACGAGGCCGAGCGCCACAGCGTGGGCAAGACCCTGCAGGCGGCGCAGCGCCACGGCGTGACAGTGCTGTCCACCGGACCGGCCTGGCTGTCCATGCTCGACCTGCTGCCGGCCCACCTGACCCTGCACCCGGCCAGCCTGCGCCAGATCCTGTCCACCGGCGCGCCGCTACAGCCGGCGCTGCATGCAGCGCTGGCGCAGCGCATGAACCTGGCCATTGTCGACTACTACGGTCTGACCGAAACGGGCGGCCTGTGCATGGTGTTCGACCACCTGCAAGGGGCCAGCGGAAAGCCGGTAGGCGCCGTGGTGCAAATCTGCGATGCCGACGGCGCGCCACTGGCAGCCGGCCGGGCCGGCGAACTGCGCGTGCACAGCAACCAGCTGATGCTCGGCTACTGGCGCGACGCCGCGCAAACGGCCCGCATCGCACGCGGCAACTGGCTCTATACCGGCGACATCGCCAGTCATGACGGCCACGGCCGTATCACCCTGCTGGGCCGGCACGACGACCAGCTCAAGAACGAGTTTGGCGATATCGTCCACCCGGCGCCGCTCGAGCGCGCCGTCTGCAGCCTGCCCCACGTGCGCGAGGCAGCCATCACTGCGGGACCGCAAGGCCTGGTCGGACTGCTGGTGGTCGAAGCCGGTTTCGACATGGCAGCGTTTGTCGACGCCTGCCGCCGCCAGGCCACCGCCGACGTCATGCCGCGCCTGTGGCGCGTGCGCGACACGCTTCCCTATACCGCAGCTGGTAAGCTCGACCGCAAACTGCTGGCGCATTCCCTCTCACAAGTTTAGAAAGCAGCACATGTTCGACTCCCGTTCCGGCCATGCCGCGTCGCCCTTTTTGATCGGCGCGAAAACCCTGTCTCACGGTGAACTGGACACCCAGATCGCCCTGGTCGCAGCACGCCTGCTGGCCGGCAAGCTCGACCAGCAACGCGTGCTGTTCATGGTGCGCGACGACCTGGCCGCGATGCCGCTGCTGCTCGGTTGCCTGCGCGCTGGCGCGATCCCGCTGCTGCTCGATCCCGGCACCGCCGCCAGTCAGGTGCAATACCTGCTCGAACATGCACAAGTGGCCGGCGTCATCGCCGACGCCGACCGCATTGCACAATGGCAGGAGGCCGGCATGGCCTTGCCGGCGCAGCGGATCGGCGTGGCTGGCGCCCAGGCCAAGGGCAAGCTGCTCGGCAAGCTGCTGGGCCGGCGCGCCCCGGCCGATCTCGACAACTGGCCCGGCCTGCTGTCGGCGCCGACGCCGGCAGCGCTGCCGCCAGCGCGCCAGGAAGGTCCCGCCTACGTGGTCTTCACCTCGGGCAGCACGGCGCGCCCGAAGGGCGTGGAAATGCACTGGCCGGCGCTGCTGGCGCATTCGCGCACGATAGGCGACCACTACGGGCTCGACCAGAACTCGCGCCTGATGAACCTGATGCCACTGACGCATGCCGACGGCCTGGTGCAAGGCGTGCTGCTCGCTTACCGGGTGGGCTGCGCGCTGGTGCGGCCGGCGCCGTTTTCCATCGTCGGCATCGAGGCGCTGTTGATTGCCGTGTACCGCGAACAGGTCACCCACCTGGTGGCGGCGCCCACCGCGCTGGCGCTGATGCAGCAGTACGGCAGCCACCTGGCAGAAAATTTCGGCAACGGCCATTTCCAGTTTGCCGTCTCGTGCAGCGCGCCGTTGAGCGCCGCCATCTGGACCGGCTTTAGCGACACTTTCAAAATCAAGCTGATCAACACCTATGGCCTGAGCGAAACCGGCACCTGCGGCCTGTATGCCGGACCGGACGCTGCCAGCCACAAGGTAGGCAGCGTGGGCATCCCGCGCGACATGCTGGCCAGGATCCTGCGTGAAGACGGCAGCGCAGCGGGGGACGACGAGCCGGGCGAACTGTGCCTGCAAGGTGCCAACCTGATGCACGGCTACCTCGACAATCCCGAAGCCACCGCCGCCGTGTTGCGCGACGGCTGGCTGCACACGGGCGACCAGGCGCGGCGCGACAGCGACGGTGTCTACTGGATCACCGGCCGCCTCAAGGACCTGATCATCTGTGGCGGCTACAACCTGTCGCCGGAAGCCATCAACGGCGTGCTGCTGCAACACCCGGCCGTTCTGGAAGCGGCCACCGTGGCCCTGCCCGATGCAACCTGGGGCGAAATCCCCGTAGCCTGCGTGGTGCTGCGCCCCGCCATGGAAGCCGACAGCGCGCAATTGCTGGCGCACTGCGGCAGCCACCTGGGCGCGCACGAACTGCCCAAGCGCATCGTCTTCAGTTCGCAATTGCCGCGTACGCCGTCGGGCAAGGTGATCACCGCTCAACTGCAAAAATCGCTGGCGGTAACGCCGGTGAGCGCGGGCAGCACGCACGACCCGCGCGCACAGGTTTTCGCGCTTGCTGCCGAACTGTTCCAGGTGGCCCCGCACACCTTGCAGGACAGCTCCGGTCCGGCCAACACCCCGGGCTGGGACTCGCTGGCCCACATCAATTTCGTGATCGGCCTGGAAACCCTGTTCAACATCCGCCTGAGTCCGACGGACGTGGTGCACATGGAATCGCTGGGCGCAACCGTGCACATGATCAACAGGCTGGCGCGCTGAGATGGGCGTGGCAATGGCCAAGGTCTTGCCGCTGCGCGTCTGGCTGTACAGCGTGGTGCTGGTAGCCGCCGTGATGGCGGTGGCGGCGCTGTACTACCGGTCGGCCAGACAGGAAGCCGGCGCCGCAGCGGCCGGCCAGGTTCAGCGCTTTCTTGCAGATCATCCCGACCGGCCGGGTGTGCGCGTAGTGGCACTGGGGTCTTCACTGCTGTGGGCCGCCACGCCGCCAGGCCAGTATGACAAGCTGGAAGGCATGGACTGGCTGCGGATCACCAAGAGCGGCAGCAGCATGGGGTATTTGCACGCCGTGCTGGACGTACTCGACCGCCATCCTCCCGGCATACTGGTCATCGACACCAACCTGCTGTTGCCAACCAACCCAGACTTCATCCTGGAAGAGATGCGTTATGCTTTCGCGAGCATGCTGAAGGCCCCGGTCGCCACGGCGACCGGAATACGCCTCAACGACCAGGTGACCATGTTTCCGTGCGAGGTCCAGACACCTGCCGCGATCCGGAAACAGCTGGCAGGCCTGGTTGCCCAGCAAAACGCCACGCGGACCCCACCCGACATCGACACCGCTTTACAAGCCCGACTGCTGCAACTGACGCAGCGCGGGGTACACATCGTGGTGCTGGAGATACGCCGCAGCAGCCAGTTCGAGCAGGCAATCACGCATGAAAGGCAGTCGTGGTTGCAACGCTGGAAAGCTGCCATGCCGCCAGGCCCGCGCGTCAGCTACCTCGCCTCCCCCGATTATCCCGAACCGGACTTGTACTGCGACGGTCGCCACATGAACGCCGCCGGCGCACGCCGCTTCGAGACTTGGTGGTCCGCGCAGCTGCAGTCTATGGCGAAGGGCGGCTGACATGGTATGGCTGTCTGTTTTCAGCATGCTGTTTATATCCGCGCTGGTTGCGCTCTACTGGCGGTTGCCGAGCCAATGGCGGCCATGGTTGCTGGCCGCCGGCGGCACGGTGCTGCTCGCCCATGACAGCTGGATCGGGCTGGGCGCATGGGCGGCCTTGCTGCTCTGGGTGGCGCTGATGTGCGGGCCGCAATGGCAGCGCAAGACCCTGATGCGTACCGTGGGGCTGGGCGGGGTGCTGCTGATGTTCGGCGCCTACCAGTTCGGCAAGGCCAGCCATGGTTTGATCGCCTGGCTCGGCTATGCGTTCGTCTCGCTCAAGGCGTGGCATCTGATCGCCGAACACGGCAGCGGCCCGCTGCGCGATGGCCGCGCCGCAAGTAGCCTGGCCTACCTGCTGTTCCCGCCGACGCTGGCGGTAGGCCCGGTGCAGCGCTATGAAAGCTTCCGGCTGGAACTGCTGCGCGCGCGCTGGGATGGTGCCGTCGCCTCGCAGGCGCTGCAGCGTCTGCTGTATGGCTACGTGAAAGTGGTGCTGCTGGCTGGTTACCTGCTGAATCACAAGCTCGATACCCTGGCGCTGGAGACTGGCCATCCCTGGCTCGATACGTACCTGCCTCTGCTCGGATACGGGCTCAACCTGTACTGGCAGTTTTCAGGCTACTGCGATATCGCCATCGGTTTTGCCGCGCTGCTGGGCATGCGGGTGCCGGAGAATTTTAACTTCCCGTTTTCCGCTGGTAATTTGCAGGAATTCTGGCGGCGCTGGCATATCACGGTGTCGGAATGGTGCCGCGACTTCGTGTTCCGTCCCATCCTGTCGCGTACCCGCCAGTACATGCTGGCCAGCCTGGCCAGCATGGTGGTGCTGGGCCTGTGGCACGAGCTCTCGCCGCGCTACCTGGCCTGGGGTCTGTTCCACGGCGCCGGCCTGGTGGTGGTGCATCTATGGGGCAAGCACATGCCGTGGGCGGCCGCGCTGCGCACCAACGCGCTGTGGCGGGGTTTCAGCTGGCTGCTCACGCTGCAATTTGTCATCCTCAGCTTTGCGCTGACCTCGACGCCGAACCTGGCCGCCGCCTGGCGCTGCCTGGCAACGCTGTTCGCACCACTGATACCGGGGAGTTAAACAATGTACGCATTCCTGTTACGCCACCTGCCAGCGCCGCTGGTCCACGCGCTCTACACGCTATGGTACGGCGGCTTGCTGTTGCTGCTGTGGCTCAAGTGGCCGGCCGCGCTGGGCATAGGGTTCCGCTACGGCCAGCTGTGATTACACCAGCACCAGGTTATCGCGGTGCACCAGCTCCTTGCCCTCGAGGTAGCCGAGGATGGCCTCGATCTCGCTCGACGGTTTACGCATGATGCGCCGGGTCTCGGCGCTGGTGTAGTTCGACAGCCCGCGCGCCACCGGCACACCAAGCTGGTCCACGCACGTGATCACGGCGCCGCGCCCGAACTCCCCTTTTACTTCGATCACGCCGATCGGCAACAGCGACTTGCCCTCTGCCGTCAGTTTTTGTACCGCGCCGGCGTCAAGCACGACCTGTCCTGCCGTATGCAGGTGGTCGGCCATCCATTGCTTGCGCGCGGTGAGATGGCCGGTTTGCGCGGCCAGCTCGGTGCCGATCGCTTCGCCGGCAGCCAGGCGTTCCAGGACGTTTTCTTCGCGGCCGTAGGCGATCACCGTGTGGGCGCCCGACTTGGCGGCGCGCTTGGCGGCCAGGATCTTGGTCAGCATGCCGCCGCGCCCCAGGCTGCTGCCGGCGCCGCCGGCCATCGCTTCAAGCGTCAGGTCGCCGGCGCGGCCATGCGCGATCAATACGGCGGCGGGGTCCTTGCGCGGATCGGCGCTATATAAACCCTTTTGGTCGGTAAGGATGATCAGCGCGTCGGCTTCGATCAGGTTGGCCACCAGCGCACCGAGGGTGTCGTTGTCGCCGAACTTGATTTCGTCGGTAACTACCGTGTCGTTCTCGTTGATGATCGGCACGATCCCCAAGCGCAGCAAGGTGGTCAGCGTGGAGCGGGCGTTCAGGTAGCGTTCGCGGTCGGCCAGGTCGGCGTGGGTAAGCAGCACCTGCGCCGTGCCCAGCGCGTGAGCGCGGAAGCTGGTTTCGTAGATTTGCGCCAGGCCCATCTGGCCAACGGCGGCGCAGGCCTGCAATTCGTGGATGTCGTGCGGACGGCGCTCGAAGCCAAGGCGCAACATGCCCTCTGCGATCGCGCCGGACGAGACCAGCACCACCTGCTTGCCAAGTGCGCGCAGGGCGGCGATCTGCGCGGCCCAGCGGGCAATCGCTGCGTGGTCGAGGCCGCGGCCGTCGTTGGTGACCAGCGACGAGCCGACCTTGATGATGATGCGTTGGGCTTTTTGTATAACGGAATTCATGGGTGCGACACTACTCCAGACAAGCGAAAGAAATGACTGTGCTGTGATTGTGCTTGGCTAGGACGGATGGCCCTGCTTGCCGCAGAGGGTCGCAGGCCTTGTGGTAACAAAGGACGGCGGGCATCATCAGCTGATTACGATTATGCCGCTGAAAAACAAAAGGCATAACCAGTTCAACCTGATTATGCCTTTGATACCAAATTCCGTCGAGGACTGGTGCAGTCCCGTTGGGAAATCAGTCGAGAATCTTGAAACGCGGATCGTCCGGATCGATCGACGAAATGCCGCGTGCTTCTTCGGTCATCTGGGTTTCTTCGCTACGCTGCTCGGTGTGACGCACTTGTTCCAGGTGCATCTGGATGGCGTTGACCAGCTCTTGCGTACCGTCGCGGCTCAGCGCCGAGATCTCGAACACCGGCCCCTTGAAGCCGAACTTCTTGATGAAGTCCTTTACGCGCTTGACGCGCTCCGCCTCCGGCACCATGTCGAGCTTGTTGAGCACCAGCCAGCGTGGCTTGTCCACCAGCGCTTCGTCGTACTTTTTCAGTTCGTTGACCAGGGCCTTGGCTTCCTTGACGGGATCGACATTGGTCTCGAACGGCGCCAGATCGACGATGTGCAACAGCAGACCGGTGCGCTGCAAGTGGCGCAGGAACTGGTGGCCGAGGCCCGCGCCTTCGGCGGCGCCTTCGATCAGGCCTGGAATGTCGGCGATCACAAAGCTTTTCTCGTGCGATACGCGGACCACGCCCAGGTTCGGGAACAAGGTGGTGAACGGGTAGTCGGCGATCTTCGGACGGGCGTTCGATACGGCCGAAATGAAGGTCGATTTGCCGGCATTCGGCATGCCCAGCAGGCCCACGTCGGCCAGCACTTTCAGCTCGAGGCGGATTTCGCGGCGTTCGCCTTCTTTACCTTCGGTCTTCTGGCGTGGTGCGCGGTTGGTCGAGGTCTTGAAGTGGATGTTGCCCCAGCCGCCCTCGCCGCCCTTGGCCAGCAATTCCATTTGACCGTGTTCGGTCAGGTCGGCCAGGATCTCGCCCGACACGTCGTCGATGATCAGGGTGCCGACCGGCATGCGCATGTGGATATCGTCAGCGCCCTTGCCGTAGCAATCGGCGCCACGGCCCGATTCGCCGTCTTTCGCGCGGTGCACCTTGGAGAAGCGGAAATCGACCAAGGTATTGATGTTACGGTCCGCTACAGCCCAGATCGAGCCACCCTTGCCGCCGTCGCCGCCGTCAGGGCCGCCAAATGGGCGGAATTTTTCACGGCAAAACGAGGCGCAACCATTGCCGCCGTCACCACCGATTACTTCAATTTTTGCTTCGTCGATAAACTTCATGATGTACCGCCATAAAACTAAAAGGCCCTACCATGGGCAGAGCCTTTTCGATTGAAGGCTTGCGCCTTACAAAATCGGATGGTGCGCCCCGCGCATCATCCGTGCAGCGTCATTAGGCTGCTGCTACTACGGTAACGTACTGCTTCGAGCCTGCGCCCTTGACTACGAACTTGACCACGCCATCCACCAGAGCGAACAGGGTGTGGTCTTTGCCGGTGCCAACACCTTCGCCGGCGCGCACTGGCGTGCCGCGTTGACGAATGATGATGCCGCCTGCATTGATCGTTTGACCGCCGTAAACCTTAACGCCCAGGCGTTTTGATTCTGAGTCACGACCATTTCGCGTTGTGCCGCCGCCTTTTTTGTGTGCCATGCTAAAGCTCCTTGAGTACTAGAGTGTGCCGGAACGGGATTAGCCGTTGATCGAGACGATTTGGATTTCGGTGTAATTCTGACGATGGCCTTGATGCTTCTGGTAGTGCTTACGACGACGCATCTTGAAAATCTTCACCTTATCGTGACGACCTTGAGCCACAACAGTAACCAGTACCGTAGCACCTTCAACCAGGGGAGCACCAAACTTGATGCTGTCGCCCGCGCCAACGGCGAGGACTTGGTCAATGGTGATTTCGGAACCAATGTCTGCAGGTATCTGTTCTACTTTAAGTTTTTCGCCAGCGACAACTTTGTATTGTTTGCCACCGGTTTTTATGACCGCGTACATGATTTGAAACCTCTTCATATGTTGAGAAAAATCCGCCAGCGCCTTGCAGCGACGAGTGCTGCTGTCCTGCATGGAAACCGGGGAACCGCAGATTATACATGGGATGGGTTTTCGCGTCAAAAACTATTCACAAACCGGCGGCGGCGTGGTATGTCAGTCAACTTGGCTCCCTATCAAGATGGACAAACCCACCAGCGCCCCCGGTAGCGGGGGCCATGTCGTATAATCTCGGCACCTATAATGTCAACGCACAGGTTCGTCTTGT
Organism: Duganella sp. FT27W; assembly: GCF_009295655.1. Taxonomy (NCBI): domain Bacteria; kingdom Pseudomonadati; phylum Pseudomonadota; class Betaproteobacteria; order Burkholderiales; family Oxalobacteraceae; genus Duganella; species Duganella sp. FT27W. The sequence goes on along the minus strand of NZ_WHIV01000005.1, from coordinate 376,187 downwards.
CTGCCGCTACCCAAACCGCCCCCCAGAACACCATCGCCCACTCGATCGCCGCCGACATGGACGCGGTCAATGCGGTGATCCGCCGCAAGCTGCATTCCGAGGTCAGCCTCGTCAATCAGATTGCCGAATACATCATCAGCGCTGGCGGCAAACGCCTGCGGCCGGTATTGGTATTGCTGGTAGCTAACGCGTATTCCTATAAAGGCACAGCGCACCACGAGCTGGCCGCCGTGGTCGAATTCATTCACACCGCCACCCTGCTGCACGACGACGTGGTCGACGAATCGTCGCTGCGCCGGGGCCGCGCTACCGCCAATGCGCTGTTCGGCAATGCCGCGTCGGTGCTGGTCGGCGACTTCCTGTACTCGCGCGCGTTCCAGATGATGGCCGACCTGGCCAATATGCGCGTGATGCAAATCCTGTCCGAGGCCACCAACGTGATCGCCGAAGGCGAAGTCCTGCAACTGCTGAACATGCACGACCCGGACGTGAGCCAGGAACGCTACCTGCAAGTGATCCGCTCGAAAACCGCCAAGCTGTTCGAGGCCGCCGCCGAACTGGGCGCCCTGATCGCCGGCGCCACCGAGCCGCAGATCGCCGCCGCCGGCGAATACGGCCGCTCGCTGGGCACCGCGTTCCAGCTCATCGACGACGTGCTCGACTACGCTGGCGACGCTGCCGAAATCGGCAAGAACGTCGGCGACGACCTGCGCGAAGGCAAGCCGACGCTGCCGCTGATCTACCTGATGGAAAACGGCACGCCGGAACAGCGCCAGCTGGTGCGCACCTGCATCGAGCAAGGCGACGAGCAGCACTTCGACGCGGTCCTGGCAGCAGTGACCAGCAGCGGCGCGCTCGACTTCACGCGCCGCCAGGCCGAGATCGCTGCCGAGCGGGCGGCCGAAGCGATTGCCGGACTGCCCGAGAGCGAATACAAGGATTCGCTGCTGCAGCTGGCGCATTTCTCCGTCAATCGTACGCACTGATCAAAACGGCGCCGATGGCGCCGTTTTCATTAGAGGATCTCTTGCACCAGCTCCGCCGGCCGGCACAGGCGCACGCCCTTGTCGGTCACCACGAACGGGCGGTTGATGAGAATCGGATGGGCCATCATCGCATCGAGCAACGCCGAATCCGGCAGCGACAAGTCGCCGAGACCCAGTTCGCCGTACAGGTCGCCCTTGTCGCGCATGCCCTGGCGCACGGTCAGGCCGGACTTGGCAATCAAGCTTTCCAGTTCCGCGCGCGTGGGCGGGTTTTTCACATAATCGATAATCTGCGGTTCGACGCCAATGGCGCGGATCGCTTCGAGGGTCTTGCGCGACGTGCCGCAAGCGGTGTTGTGATAGATCGTGATTGCCATGCTGCCGCCCTTGAGTAGTCAAAGGCGGCATTATCGCCTAGAACTTCGTCGCCAGACTCAGACCGACCGCGCGCGGCATCAGGCGATAGCCCTGCACGATCGACGCCACCTGCGGGTGCTGGATCACGGTATCGTTGTCGAAGGCATTCTTGACGAACACGGTGAACGTGTAATTGTCGAAGCTGGTGCCGGCGCTGAAGTCGGCCGTGTGGTAGCCGGGCCGGTCGTAGTCGGTGGACTCGGGATTGAGCGAACCCTTGCTCGCCCCCACCCACTGCACGCCACCCATCACGAACGCGCTCTGGGCGCCGGCCAAGGCGAAGTTGTAGCGTGCGCTGATGGCCGCGTTGTACTTTGGCACGCCCTGGATGCGCGCGCCAGCCACCGCCCCCACCACGCCGTTCTGGCTGCCCACATCGTTGCTCAGTTCGGCCTTCACGTAACCGCCCGATGCACTCAGGGTCAGGCCCGCCATCGGCTTGGCCTTGATGTCGAATTCAAAGCCTTTGGTGGTGGCGTCGCCGGCATTGGCGTTATACGTGTAGGCGCAGGTGGGCAGGTACACGCCCTGCTGGATATTTTTCCACTTCACGTAAAACACGTCGGCGTTGACCGTCAGCCGGTTGCCCATAAAACGTGATTTGCTGCCCACCTCGTAGCTCCACAGGCTGTCGGCCGCGTAGTTGGGCGGGCCTTCGGTCAAGCCATTGAGTTCCAGGTCGGGGCCGCAGGTGGTCGGTGGCACGAAGATATTCGAGCCGCCCAGGCGAAAGCCCTTGGCCACGCTGGTGTACAGGGTATTGGACGGATCGACTTCCCACGTCATTGCATACTTGGGCGTGAACGCGTGCGACGACAGGCTGGCGCCGCTATTGTTGCCGGCGCCAGCCAGGTAGTTGCCGTTGCGCTGGGCAAGCGTCGACTTGGCTTTCAGGTAGCGCGCGCCGACGGTCGCGTGCACGGCGGGGGTAAAGTAATAATTGGCTTCGCCGAAGATCGACGCCTGCTTTTCGCGGTAGTGGAACTGGCCGGCAAACGAATCGTCGTTCGGGAACGAACCGGGCCGCACGTCCGGCAGCAATTCGGGGTCGTAGATATCGAAGCCGAACGCCTTGAAGGTATCGGTGAGGCCGAAGATGGGATCGTTTTCGGCAATGTCAGTGCGCTGGCGCGAGAAATAGGTACCGGCCAGCCAGGTCCATGGCGACACACTGGCATTAGAAGAGTCATAAGGGCGCGACGCGAGACGAAATTCCTGCGACACCTGGCGCACGCGGTTTTGCAGGTACACGGCCGACGGCAAGCCGGCAATCGCCTCGATCAGCGCGGGCGGCGCCTTGCCGCCGTCATCGGTCGAGGTGAGGAAGGTCGAGAGCGAATAGCTGTTGTAGGCCGAACCGTTCTGGGTGCGGTCGAACTTGCGCGAAAAATAGCTGGTGGCCGACGTCAGATCGGCGCCGCCCAGGTCCCAGTTGACGGTGATGCTGGGCGCGAACAGCTTGTCGAGCGACGGCTCGCGCACCTGTTTTTGCGCCTGGTAGTTGGGCCGCTCGAGGTTGAAGGCCGAGATATCCTTGGCATCGAGCCGCTGGTAGTAGAGGGACGGCGTCACGGTCACATCGCGCGTGGCCCGCCACTTGAGCGCCACGCGCAGCTCCTGGTCGCTGATCTGGTTGATGTTATCGGCCTGGACCGCACCATTGCCATCGACCTGGTCGATGAAGCCGCCCGTGTGCTGGGCCTGCACGCCAATGCGCAACGCCAGCTCGTCGGGCACCAGCGGGAAGTTGCCGACGATATTGGCCGACCAGCTGGGGCTGCCGCCTTTGGTATTCGACGCTTCGGTATAGGTGGTGACCTCGCGGTCCTTCAGGTCCGGCTCGTTGGGCACGAACTTGATGGTGCCGCCCATCGAGCTGGCGCCGTACAAGGTCGCCTGCGGGCCGCGCAGCACTTCCACCCGGTCGATATCGAAAAAACGCGGCTCGATATTGCCCATGGTGTACACGTTACCGACCGTGACCGGCGTATCGCCAAGATACACACCGACGGTGGCCGCGCCGGCCGTGGAGCTGATGCCACGGATTTCGATATTCGACGTACCCGGTCCCGCCCCGCCATTGCCGCTGGCAGCGGTGAACGAAATATTGGGCACCACGCGCGTGAGGTCGGTGATATCGCGGATATGCTCTTCCTGCAATTGCTTGCCGGTGACGGCGGAAATACTCATCGCCACCTTGGCCGGATCTTCCTTGCGCTTTTGCGCGGTGACCGTGACTACTTCGATCTGGTCCGGGTTAACTGCCGGCACTTGCGCTTGCGCTGTGCCTGTCAGCGCCAACGCTGCCGAAACCGCACTGAACATGATCGTCCGCCGTGTCTTCATCCGTGTTCCCCAATCGTCAAAAGTGAGCCGGTAGGCGGGGCCAGCGCCCCGAAATGATGCATCTTTTGCCAAACAACAAGCTTAACCATCTTAATCTTTTTACAAAGCAAGATCTTTGCCAACGAGATGGAAAATGTTGTCTATTGACAACGTATGCGCATGGTTATGCGTTGCAACAGCAAAAGCGTGGATCCGTTGCCGAGCCGGTGAAGGGCTACTGATTATCGACGCGAGGTGACCCCGGAATCGAACCGGCAAACAAACCGGCAAAAAAAACCGGCTTTAAATGATGGATTTCTCAGAAAAATCACCTACAATCAAACAGTTACGAATCACCAAAACCGGCAAAGAAAGCGGCAAAATGTACCACTCTCCCCATCAGTTCGAACCCATGTCGTTAAGTGATCGTCAATTGGAAGAAGTGCAGCCATTGGTGGAGCAGATTGTTCGTTCATCAATCAAGTTGACTGCCGCAGCCCACGAAACGACCAGGGCCGGTTTGCGCGAACTTGTTCGTCAAATGAACTCTTACTACAGCAACCGCATTGAAGGCCAAAGTACGCACCCGCATAACATTGAACGGGCCCTGCACAACGATTTTTCCCGCCAACCTGACGAGGCCCGTCTGCAACGCATTGCCATTGCTCATATCGACGCGGAAATAGCGCTGGAACTGCATATCGGTAACGAGTCTGCCCTGACCACGGACTTTTTGATTGAAGCGCATCGGGCGCTGTATGAGCGACTGGACCCCGAGGACCGTATTTCAGACGATGGAGAAGTGATCGTACCCGGTCAAATCAGGACGCGCGACGTGGAGGTGGGACGCCATATACCGCCAACGGCCGCGTCGCTGCCGGCTTTCCTTGAACGCCTCGACCAGGTGTACGGACCCACACGCAGTTGGGAGCGCACCCTGATTACAACCGCATGTGCGCATCACCGGGTGGCATGGGTACATCCTTTCCTCGATGGTAACGGCAGAGCCACCCGGCTGCAAAGCCATTGCGCCCTCTGGAAACTTTCTGAAGGTCTGTGGTCCCCCAATCGCGGCCTTGCGCGATCCACGACCGCTTACTACGCCGCCCTTCAAAACGCCGACTCTGCGCGCCGTGGCGATCTCGATGGCCGTGGCAACCTCAGCGCAGCCGGCTTGTTTGAGTGGGTAAAATATTTTCTTGGCATCTGCCAGGACCAGGTGGCGTATATGTCGTCCATGCTTGCACTGGAGGGTATCAAACAACGCATCGAAGCATTGATCATTTTCCGCTCGACCCAGGACAAGTCCATACGACGCGAAGCGATTCTTCCGCTGGTTCACATCTTTGGGCTGGGCCCCATCACCCGTGGCGAGTTTGCGCAGATGACAGGGTTGGGGGAGCGCAGTGCCCGCTCCCTGTTGTCCAAGCTATTGGCAGACCGGCTGCTGGTCAGCGACACGCCTTATGGCCCTGTGCGCTTCGGCATGCCGCTGAACTCGCTGGGCATGATATTCCCGAATCTTTACCCGGAAGTGGACCAGCTACTGGCCTGATTTTTCTCTTGCAACCCTATCTTGGCATGCACTTCACGCGCTTGAAGGCCACGCCGAAATATGCTGAAATAATGGTACGTCGGGGTGTAGCTTAGCCCGGTAGAGCGCTACGTTCGGGACGTAGAGGCCGGAGGTTCGAATCCTCTCACCCCGACCAAGTCCTACCACTAAAATCCGTTTTCAAAAGAAAACAGCACAGACCAGCAAGCCCGATATCGACCTGGCTGAAAAACGCTACCGTGATTTGAAGAAGGAATTAGGAAAATGAACACTACCCTTTTTGCCAGCGTCTGGGACGCGTATTGAAGATACGCCGGAGGAAGCTGCAAACATGAAGGTTCGTTCGCAATTGATGATGCAGTTGAAAAGCCGCATCACCAAATCCGGGCTGAGCCAGGAAGACGTCGCCAAGCTGCTTGACATCACTCAGCCCCGCGTGTCCGATCTAATGCGCGGCAAGATCAATTTGTTCGGCATCGATGCCTTGGTGAATATGGCGGCCAAGGCAGGCTTGCAAGTCCAACTCCAGCTGCTGGATGCAGCGTAAGCCGAAACAGAGCAGCCAATAGCACTGTCCCGGCCAAGTCGAACCAACATCGCATCGAAGGCCAGGGTACCCATCCGCAAGCTCCGCTGACGCAGGACGCGTTCGTGCCCATGACCGGCCTGGCGAACCGGTTATATCCACACCATTGCACTCAAATCCACAACATCACCGTATTGGCAGTCGCCTGCAACGCCGGCACGCAGCGCCCGGTAGCTTCCGCGCGCGAGCAACTGGCTATGCTCATCGACACCGACAGCGCTCCCACCAGGTCGCCGCGCCGGCTCTTGATCGGTACTGAAATACCGCGCAAGCCCACCTCGTACTGGTTCTCGGTAACGCCAAAGCCCGCTTCGCGGATCGCCATCAGCTCGCGCAGCAGTACGTCCTTGTCGATGACGGTCATGTGGGTGTAGGCCACCAGTTCCACGCGTTCCAGGTAGGCGTGCAAGGCGTCTTCCGGCAATCCCGAGAGCAGCACGCGGCCGGCGGTGGACGTGTAGGCCGGCAGCCGCGTGCCCGGGTCGAAGCCGGCAGTGAGCACGCGCGGCGCGTTGACGCGGCTAACGTACACCACGTCGTCGCCTTCCAGTACCGAGTAGTTGGTGGACTCCTGCAACTGCGTGGTCAGGCGCTGCAGGAACGGCACGATGGCGCGCGGCAGCCGCGCCGAGTCCAGGTAGGAGTGGCCCAGCGACAGTACCTTGGGCGTGAGCCAGAACTGCCGGCCATCGGTTTGCGCCATGCCCACGTGGACCAGCGTGAGCAGGTAGCGGCGCGCCGCGCTGCGCGTGATCTGCACCTTGTCGGCCAGCTCGCTGGCGCTCAGGCGCATCGATTCGTCGCTGAACGCACGAATCACTTCCAACCCCTTGACCAGTCCCTCGATGACGTCGCGCTTGGCGACCACCACGTCCGGCAATGCCTGTCGTCTCATGAAACCCCGCCTGATTGCTCTAATTGCACGAATTTACGATGATTGCGCGATAATCGCGCATCACGGGCGATTATTGCACTATTCGCGATTTTAGGGTCTATTTTTCATCGCGGTCGTTTTCTACACTCGCTGCATAAGTTCTTACAGCGAGGAGATCATGCACACACCGCAAGCCCATCCCGAGCCGACCAATCCACTCGGCATCGACGGCATTGAATTCATCGAATACGCCAGCGCCGAGCCGCTCGCCTTTGGCGCGCTGCTCGAGCAGCTGGGCTTTGTCGCTACCGCCCGCCACCGCTCGCGCGAAGTCACGCTGTACCGCCAGGGCAGCATGAACGTGATCGTCAATGCCGACGCACGCGCCCTGCAGCAATCTGGCACCGAGCCGCGTTCCACCATCGTCAGCGCCATCGCCCTGCGCGTGCGCGATGCCGATGCCGCCTACCGCCACGCGGTCGACCAGGGCGCCTGGCCGATTCCCACCCGCGCCGGCGTGATGGAGTTGAACATCCCCGGCGTCCATGGCCCGGGCGACTCGATCCTGTATTTCGTGGACCGCTTCCGCGACTTTTCGATTTACGACGTCGACTTCAAGCCGATTGCGCCCACGCCCGCCCCTGCTCCTGCTCCTGCTCCTGCTCCTGCTCCTGCTCCTGCTCCTGCTCCTGCTCCTGCTCCGACATTGGCCGGGCTGCACTTTTTCGGCGTGGTGCAAGCCATCGGCGCCGGCCGTGCGCCCGAATGGATCGCCTTCTACCAGCAACTGATGGACTTTCGTGCGCTGCCGGAGGGCCGCTACTTCGGCGTGGTCCCCAAAGGCACGCTGCTGGAAAGCCCGTGCCACCGCTTCTACCTGCAACTGGTGGAGCCGCCGGAAGGCGCGGCCGGCCTGCAATGGGGCGAACAGCTGATCCGCGTGGCCTTCGGTGCGCCCGATGTGCCAGCCGCCGTGCGCGCTCTCCAGCAGCGCGGCATCGTGTTTATCGACCGCGAGCCGGTCCAGGCCAGCGAGAAAGGCGCGCTCACCCAGTTGTACAAAGGCGGCGTCAGTTTCGAGCTGGTGCACAGCCATCTCGAGGAGCAGCCATGATCGACATTTCCGGCACCACGCGCATCTTCCCCGTGATCGGCTGGCCGGTCGAACAGGTGAAGGCCCCAGCGCTGTTCAACGCCTACTTCCAGCGCCACGGCCTCGATGCGCGCGTGATTCCGCTCAAGATCGAGCCGGCATCCTATGCGGCGGCAGTGCGCATGCTGATGTCGTTCGAGAACGTCGGCGGCATCTTCGTCTCGATTCCGCACAAGCCGGCCAGCGTGGGCGCAGTGCAGGTGGCAACGCCGCGCGCCGCGCTGGCCGGTTCCTGCAATGCCATCTACCGCGCTGCCGATGGCGTGCTGACCGGCGACCTGATCGACGGTGAAGGCTTCATCCGCGCGTTCGACCGCCTGTGCGCGGGCCAGGCCCCTGCACCAGCCAGTTCGCGCGCGCTGGTGGTGGGCACCGGCGGCGTCGGTTGCGCGATCGCCTACGCGCTGGCCGAACGCGGCTACGCGGAAGTGGCGATTTGCGACACCCGCCCCGAACCGGCAGCCGCATTGCAAGCCCGCCTGCGCCAGGCCTTTCCCGCCGTGCGCATCGTGATCGGCACGCCGCAAGCGGCCGGCTACGACGTGGTGGTCAACGCCACGCCGCTCGGCATGCACGCCGACGACGCCGTGCCGATCGACCTGCAGGGCGTGTCGCCCGACTGCATCGTGGCCGACTGCGGCATGAAGATCGAGATGACCCGGCTGCTGCGCCAGGCGCAGGAACGCGGCTGCCGCATCCAGAAGGGCAAGGAAATGCTGATCGAACAGGCGCCCTTGTACCTCGAACACTTCGGCTGGCCCGGGGTCTCGTCCGATGCGTTCCGCGCGCTGGAGGCATTATGAATCTCTCCAACTTCGGCATGGACAGCATTACCCTCGCCGGCCCGCTCGAAGCGAAGCTGCGCGCCTCGCAGGCACTGGGTTTTTCGCAAATCATGCTGTGGGCGCGCGACCTGGCGGGCCACCCCGGCGGGCTCGATGAAGCGGTGCGCATCGTGCGCGCCAGCGGCGTGCGGGTGACCGGCATCCAGGTGATGCGCGACTACGAAGGCCTGAGCGGCGCGCTGCACGACTATAAGTTCGACATCGCCCGCGAGCTGCTGCGGGTGTGCCAGGCGGTTGGCGCACCGCTGCTGATGGTGTGCTCCACCACCTCGAGCCACGCCAGCGACGACATCCACCTGGTGGCGCGCCAGCTGGCCAAGCTGGCCACGGCGGCGGTACCGCTGGGCGTGCGGGTGGGCTTCGAGGCATTGTCCTGGGGCCGTCATATCAACCAGTACGAACAATCGTGGCAGGCCGTGGAACTGGCCGACCATGCCAACCTGGGCGTGGTGATCGACTCGTTCCACATGCTGGCCAATCGGGCCGACCTCGATGGCCTGGCCGATATCCCGGCCCACAAGATCGCCATGGTGCAGCTGTCCGACTTCATGTGGCGCGACATCCGCTCGGCCGAAGAACGCCTGGAGACGGCGCGTCACCTGCGCGTGTTCCCCGGCGAAGGCGCCCACTCGGCGGAACTGGCCGACCTGCTGCGCCGCCTCGACCGCGGCGGCTACAGCGGCGACTACAGTTTTGAAGTCTTCAACGACGACTACCTGCAACTGGCGCCGGAAATCGTTGCTGCGCGCGCGCACCGTTCCGCCAAGTGGGTCACCGACCAGGTGCTGCGCCGCAGCCTGGAGGTGCGCCGGCCGGTCCACGGCCAGCCGGTGATGGCATGAAGCAGGCCATCCTGGTCCTGAACGGACCCAACCTCAATCTGCTGGGCCGGCGCGAGCCCGGCGTGTACGGCGCGCACACGCTGGCCGATGTCGAAGGCTTGTGCCGCGACGCCTGCGCGCACCACGGCTATACGCTGGATTTCCGCCAGTCCAACCACGAAGGGGTGCTGATCGACTGGCTGCACCAGGCCGGCGCCGCGCAAGCCAGTGGCGCACTGGCCGGCGTGGTGTTCAACGCCGGCGCGTACACCCACACGTCGGTGGCGCTACACGACGCCATCAAGGGCGCGCAGGTCAGGGTGATCGAGCTGCATATCACCAATGTGCATGCGCGCGAGCCGTTCCGCCATCACTCGTACCTGGCGCCAGCGGCATACGGCGTGATGGCCGGCTTTGGGGTACAGGGCTATGCGCTGGCGATTGCGGCGCTGGCAGCGGGGCCGCCGCCCGCCAACCGCAGCGCCGTGAAATAAAAAAACAAAATTCACACAATAACGACAACGGAGACAAGACATGAAACAGCAGCTATGCCTGGTGGCAGCGCTGGCGGGCGGCGCCATGCCCGCGCCAGCCCTGGCCCAAGGCCAGGGCCAGACCACCCTGTACGGCAATATCGATGAATACGTGGGCTACATCCGCAGCAGCAGCGGCGCCAGCATTATCGGCCTGAACGACGGCGCCATCCTGCGCAGCCGCCTCGGCGTGCGCGGCGGCGAAGACCTCGGCGGCGGCTACCAGTTCAAGTTCACGCTGGAACAGGGCTTTGCCACCGACAGCGGCGTGATGGCCGACAGCAGCCGCCTGTTCGACCGCCAGGCCTGGATCGGCCTGGCCGGCCCGTACGGCGAATGGCGCATCGGCCGCCAGAACACGGAAATCTTCATGGCCGGCGGCGCCATCGACTACACCGAGCGCACCACGTTCGGCTCGCTGTTCAACAGTTTCGGCATCCCTTCGCGCTACGACAACGACCTGTATTACAAGTCGCCACGTCTGCAAGGCGCCCAGCTGACGCTGCACTACGCGCTGCCGGAAAACGCGGGCCGCGTCGACAACGGCCCGGTGGTACAAGCCATGCTGGACTGGCAGGGAACACTGTGGCGGGCCGGCTACGTGGGCCTTGCCGTCCGGCCCGACGGCGCCACCGCCACCGTGCGCAACCGCGTTGTCTATCACAACGTGTACGTCAACTACCAGTACGGCAAGGGCAAGGTGTACCTGGCGCTGGGCCGCAGCAACAACAATACCGCCAGCGCCAACGGCTTGAACACCGCAGCCATCCTCAGCAATATCAGCAGCCCGAACAACTATTTCGCCGGCACCGACCTCAACGCCGCGCGCTACTACAACCTGGCGCAGGTCTCGGCCGACTACCGCCTCGGCCCGCAGTTGCGCGTGGGGGCACTGTACGGCGTGCTGCACGACACTTCGGGCGGCGGCGCCAGCGCGCGCGGCTTTAATTTCGGCGGCTATTACGACCTGTCCCGGCGCACCCAGCTCTACAGCTTCGCCAGCCAGCTCAAGAACGACCCGCGTGCCGGATTCCGTTTCAGCGGCTCGGCCGGACCGTCAGCCAACCTGGCTGGCGCCGACGTCAATGGAAAAAAACTGACCGGTCTGCAGATCGGCATCTTGCACAAGTTCTGATGCACTTGTTCACCATATAAACTACGATTCTTGGAGAATACAATGTCGACCGCAACCGCACAGGCCAGGCAGCAAGCTGCCGCCGCCACCCCTGCTTCGCAACATTCACCGCGCAAAGCGGCACTGGCCAGCTGGATCGGCAGCGCCGTGGAGTACTACGACTTTTTCATTTACGGTACCGCTGCCGCGCTGGTGTTCGGCAAGATATTCTTTCCCGCGTTTGATCCGGCCACTGCGGCCATTGCCGCCTTCGCCACGTTTGGCGTGGCCTATATCACCCGCCCGATCGGCGCCGTCATGCTCGGCCACATCGGCGACAAATACGGCCGCAAGAAGGTGCTCACGTTCACGCTGCTGCTGATGGGCGTATCGACCTTCCTGGTCGGCCTGCTGCCCACCTACAACCAGGCCGGCATCCTGTCGCCCATCATGCTGGTGGTGCTGCGCATGTTGCAAGGCATCTCTGCTGCCGGCGAACAGGCCGGCGCCAACTCGATGACGCTCGAACACGCGCCACCGCACCGCCGCGCCTTCTTCACCAGCTTCACACTCAGCGGCACCCAGGCCGGCCTGATCCTGGCCACGCTGGTCTTCCTGCCGATTTCCGCACTGCCGGAAGAGCAGCTGCTGTCGTGGGGCTGGCGCATTCCGTTCTTCCTCAGCGCCATCGTGGTGGTGGTCGGCTTCTGGGTGCGCCGCACGCTGCCGGAAACCCCGGCCTTCCAGGAAGAGTCCAAACTGCAGGAAGACGATCGCCTGCCGCTGACCGTGCTCCTGCAGCAGCACAAGGCCAACCTGGTGCGGGTGATCTTTGCCGCGCTGGTCTCGGTGATCAGCACCATCTTCAGCGTGTTTACGCTGTCGTATGCAGTCAATACCGTGCAACTGCCGCGTTCGACCATGCTGACGGTGCTGGTGCTGGCCAACCTGGTGGCGCTCGGTGCGATCCCGCTGTTTGCGGCGCTGTCCGACCGCATCGGCCGTCGCCCGGTGTTCATCTTCGGCGCACTCGGTTCGGCAGCGCTGGCGTGGCCTTATATGTGGGCCATCAGCACGTCCAACATTGCGCTGATCTTCGTGTTCGGCCTGCTGCTGTCGGGCGTGGTGTACAGCGCCGCCAACGGCGTGTGGCCGGCGATGTACGGCGAAATGTTCAGCACCCGCGTGCGCCTGTCAGGCATGGCGATCGGCACCCAGATCGGCTTCGCGCTGGGCGGCTTCGCCCCGACCATCAGCGCCGCCATCCTGCGCCCGAACGATCCGATGGGCTGGGTACCGGTGGCGGCGTTCGTCACCTGCACTTCGATCATTTCAGCCTTCGCGGTATTTACCGCGCGCGAGACTTGCCGGGTGCCGATGCAGGACCTCGGGAAAAATTGATACTACGGCGCCGGCGCCATCCGCACCACCACCTTGCCCCTGGCCCGCCCCTGGTCCAGGTAGGCCAGCGCTTCTTTCGCCTGGGCGAACGGATAGACCTGGTCGATCACGGGACGGATGGCGCCCGTTTCCAGCAGCTTGCCGATAGCGGCCAGCTGGGCGCCGTCCGGGCGCACGAACATGAAGGAATAAGCGGCGCCGCGCTGCCTGGCCATGCTGCGGATCTTGCGGCTGAGCAGGCCCATCACCAAGCGGAACACCACGTTCATGCCGCGCTGGCGGGCAAAATCGGCGGTAGGCGGGCCGATCAGCGAAACGACCTTGCTGCCCGGTCGGACGATGCCCAGCGCCTGTGCCAGCCCGTCGCCCTTCACCGTGCCCAGCACCACGTCGTAGTCACCCAGCACTTGGGTAAAATCCTGCTGCTTGTAGTCGATCACTTCATCGGCGCCGAGGCTGCGCACCAGCGCCACGTTGCCGGTGCTGGTGGTGGTGGCCACGCGGGCCCCCATCTGTTTGGCCAGCTGGATGGCAAACGAGCCGATGCCGCCCGAGCCGGCCGGGATGAACACCTTCTGGCCCGGCTTGACCGATGCATGCTCGTGGAACGATTGCCACGCGGTGAGCCCCACCATCGGGATCGCTGCTGCCTGCATGAAGTCGAGGTTGGCGGGCTTGTGGGCGGCTGCGTGTTCGGGTACGGCAACGAACTCGGCCAGCGATCCGCGACCGGTGTCGAACACGCTGGCAAACACCGCATCACCCACCTTGAAGCGGGTGACGCCGGCGCCGGTTGCCACCACCACGCCAGCCAGGTCGCTGCCCATCACGGCAGGCAACTCGAACTTGAGCAGCGGCTTGAATTCGCCCCTGACGATCGCGTTATCGACCGGGTTGAGGCCGGCCGCGTGGACTTGCACCAGGATCTCGCCAGGGGCGACCACGGGACGGGCAACCTCGGCCAGCGCCAGGGTGCCGGTCTTGCCATAGGCTTTCAGGATGAGTGCTTGCATGATTTCAGTTCGCCAAGGTCGGGTAATCAGTGTACCCCTTGGCGCCGGGCGTGTAGAACGTGGCCGGGTCGGGGGCGTTCAACGGGGCGTCGCGGTGCAGGCGCTCGACCAGGTCGGGATTGGCGATGAACGGGCGGCCAAAGGCCACCAGGTCGGCCTGGCCATCTTTCAACACCTGCTCGGCGCTGGCTTTGTCGAAGCCGCCGGCAGCGATGAACGGGCCATCGAAGGCGGCGCGCAAGGCAGCCTTGATGCCGGCAGGTACGGGCGGCGTGCCCATCGCGGAGTGGTCGAGCACATGCACATACAGCAGGCCCAGCCGCGACAGTTCCGCCACCAGCTCAATGTATTGTTCGTCAACGCCGTCATAGGCGCCAGCGGCATTGACCACGCCGTAAGGCGACAGGCGTATGCCCACGCGGTCGGCGCCGATCGCGGCCACTGCCGCGCGCGCCACTTCCAGCACGAAGCGGTTGCGACCTTCGGCGGTCACGCCGTAGCCGTCGGTGCGCAGGTTGATATTGGGGTTGAGGAATTGTTCAAGCAGGTAGCCATTGGCTGCGTGCAGTTCGATGCCGTCGAAGCCGGCCTCGATCGCCAGGCGCGCGGCGTCGGCATACTCCTGCACCGTGGCGGCGATGTCGTCCCCGGTCATGGCGCGCGGCGCCGTGTGCGGCAACGGCCCCTTGCCGTCGACCTGCATTTCGCCGGGGCACACTGCGGAAGACGGCCCCATCACTGCGGCACCGGCGGGCAGGTTGTCGATGTGGCTGACGCGGCCCGTGTGCATCAACTGCACGACGATCTTGCCGCCCTGCGCGTGTACCGCATCGGTCACCAGGCGCCAGCCGGCCACGTGTTCGCGATTGAACAGGCCGGGAATCCGCGGGTAGCCGAGGCCGTTGGGCGACGGCGACGTGCCTTCGGTGACGATCAGGCCGGCAGTGGCGCGCTGCGCGTAGTACGTGGCCATCAGGCTGTTGGGCGTGTTGTGCTCGACGGCGCGGCTGCGCGTCAGCGGCGACATCACTACACGGTTGGCCAGTTCAAGGCCACGCAGGGAAAAAGGTTCAAAGATCATGGTGGGCATCCGAATGTCAAGGTTAAACAGGCAGCAGGCGCGGGGCGACGGTGCCGGTCTGGGCGCTGGCGAACAGCGTGACGCGCGCGGTCTCGTATTGTTCGATCAGCGCGGCATCAGCCACCGATGGCAGGGTCAGGGTTTCGCCCTGATCGAGGCCGAACAATGCGGCATCGACCATGGCGTCGGCCGCCATCACGGTTTCCGGCGCCAGCGCGGCCAGCGGCACGCCCGACGGGTCCCACAGCTCGGTGGCGGTGGCGGCGGGCAGCACGGCCTGCACCTCGACGCCGGTGTCGGTCAACTCCTGCTCGAGACCGCGTGTAAAAGCCACCACGAACGACTTGGTGCCGCTGTAGACGGCGGTGATCGGCAGCGAGTGCAGGCCCAGCACCGAGGCGACGTTGATGATCAGGCCGGCATTGCGCTGCTTGAAGGCCGGCAGCGCGGCGTAGGTCAGGCGGGTGAGCGCCGTGATATTGAGCGCCAGTTGCGCGGCGACGTCGTCTGCGGTGCTGGCGGCCAGCGGCGCCAGGCGGGCAATGCCGGCGTTGTTGACCAGCACGCTGACGGCCGGGTTATTGGCCAGCACGTCGGCCACGCTGTCCTGCCCGGCCGTGGTGGCCAGGTCGGCAACCAGCGGCGTCACGTGCACGCCATGTTTTGCGGCCAGGCTGGCGGCCAGGGTTTGCAGGCGGTCGGCGCGGCGCGCCACCAGCACCAGGTCGTAGCCACGGGCGGCAAATCGGTCGGCGTAGATGGCGCCGATGCCGGACGAGGCGCCGGTAATGACGGCGATGTTGCGGCTGCTATGAGCGGTAACTGACATGATTTTCCTTTTAGAGAATTAAAAAATATGACGATCATCATATTCATGATCAAAAAAAACCGCCGAACAACTATTCGGCAGCCGGCAAGAACTGCTTGACGGTGGCCGCGCACAGCGCCGCCGACAACTTGGGATCGTCCACCGCGCGGGCCAGCATGGTGGTGCCGATCAGGGAACACAGCAATGCCATGGCCTGCTCGTGGGCCTGGGGCTGGCCCCAGTCCGGCATCTGGCGCGCCAGCAGGTCGACCATCTCCTTGATGTGCACGGTGGCCGCGTGACGCACTTCGGGCGCCTGGCGCGGCATTTCCGACGCCAGCGCAGAGACCGGGCAACCGTGCTCGATGGATGCAATGTGTTCCGGCGACAGATATGCGTCCATGATCGCCTTGATCGCCTGCCCCGGCGGTGCGGCGGCGGCCAGCCTGGTGGCCAGCGCCACCGCGTCGGCCCCCGCACGGTCGCCGGCCTCGGCCAGCAGCGCGTCACGCGAGGCGAAGTGGGCGTAGAAGCCGCCATGGGTGAGGCCGGCCTCCTTCATGATGTCGGCCACGCCCGTGCCATCGTAGCCGCTGCGACGGATGGCGCGCGAGGCCACCTCGACGATGCGTTCGTGGGTCACTTCCTTGCGGCTGGCAGCCGGGCGTCTGGATGATTTGGTTTGCATGACGGTCATCATATACCGGTTTCGAAATCGCTGCAAGCCGGTATCGCGTGACGCAGTTACCGCCCCGACGGTAGCGCCTGCGGGATGGGCTGCACGACAGGCCGGGCCAGCCACGCCACTGCCAGCGACACCAGCACCAATCCCAGCACTGTCGGTGCAAATGCCTGCACCCCGTACCGGTCGAGCAGCAAGCCGCCCACCAGGCCGCCGCCGGCAATCGCCAGGTTCCAGGCCGTGACCAGCATCGACTGCGCCACGTCGGCCGCCGCGCCGGCAGCATTGTCGAGCGCGGTCTGGAACAGCGTGGGAACGCCGCCGAACGCCGCACCCCACAGCGCAACGGCAAGATACATCATGATCGGCGCCGGTTGCGCCGGAACCAGCACCAGCAGCAGTGCTGCTATGGCAAAGACCACGTGGCTGGCAATGGTCAGCGCACGCAGGTGGCGGTCGATCAGCACGCCGGTGATCCAGATGCCGGCCAGCGCACTGACGCCGAATACCAGCAGCACCACGTCGATACGCTCGGCCAGACCGGCGCCGGCCAGCAACGGCGCGATATACGTGTACAGGATGTTGTGGGCCAGCACAAAGACCAGCACCATCCACAACACCGGCCGCACACCGGCCAGCGCCAGCACCAACCCCAGCGACCGGCGCGCGCCGGGCGCCTGGCCGGGCACATCGGGCACCTTGCGCCATACCCACAGCATCAGCAACAGCGCCAGCGCGCTCATGGCGGCAAAGCACAGGCGCCAGCCGATCAGCTTGCCGATAAAAGTGGCCAGCGGCACGCCGAGCGCCAGCGCCAGCGGCGTGCCCACCATGGCCACTGCGATCGCCCTGCCCTTCTGGTGCGGCGGTACCATGCGTGCCGCATAACCGGCCAGCAGCGCCCACAACACGCCGGCCGACACGCCCGCCACCAGCCGTCCCGCCATGATGGCGCCGTAGTGGCTGGAAAAACTGGTCACGCTGTTGGCGACGGCAAAGCCGGCAATCGCCAGCAGCAGCAACGGCCGCCGGCGCCAGCTTTGGGTGAGCGTTACCAGGGGTATTGCCGCCACCAGCGAGCCGATGGCGTAGATCGTCACCATCTGGCCGACCATCGACTCGGACACCGACAGGCTGGCCGCGATCGGCAACAGCAGGCCGGCCGGCAGGGTCTCGGTCAGAATGGTGAGAAAGCCGGCCATGGCGAGGGCCAGCAAGGCGGCCAGCGGCAGTGGGCGGTCCCGGTCCCGGTCATGGGGGTGGTCGTGGTCGTGCTTCATGCGCAATCCTCTCTGTAGAAAAGGCGATGATAGGCAGCGCACCAATAAAGAAAAAGTCGGGTACAGTTCCTCGTTCTACGGACAGAACTGTCCGCAATCGGAGAAACGCATGGACAGTTTGACCGGCTTTACGGTATTCGTGACAGTGGCGGAGGCGCGCAGTTTTGTCGCGGCCGGCCGCGCCCTTGGCGTATCGGCTTCGGCGGTGGGGAAAAGCATCGCCCGGCTCGAGGACAAACTCGGTGTGCGGCTGTTCCACCGCAGCACGCGCAGCATCACGCTGACGGCCGAAGGCACCCTGTTCCTCGAGCGCAGCCGGCGCATCCTGGCCGAGATCGAAGCGGCCGAGCAGGAACTGTCGCAGGCCGCCGGTGCACCGCAGGGACGGTTGCGCGTGAGCCTGCCGCTGGTGAGCACGCTGGTGCTGCCGGTGTTGAGCGAGTTCATGCGACGGCACCCGGCGGTGCAGCTTGACCTCGACTTTACCGACCGCATGGTCGATGTGATCGACGAGGGTTTCGACGCCGTGGTGCGCACCGGCCAGCCCACCGATTCGCGGCTGTCAGCGCGCCAGGTGGGCACATTCCGCCAGGTGCTGGTGGCCGCTCCCGACTACCTGGCGCGGTGCGGCACGCCGCACGCGCCGGCCGACCTGCTCGATCACACCTGTTTGCACTTCCGCTTTCCGCACAACGGCAAGCTCGAGGCGTGGCCGCTGCCTGAGCGCGATGGCCAGGTGCCGTTGCAGCTACCGGCCTCGATGGTCTGCAACAACATCGAAACGCGCGTGTGCTTTGCGCTGCTGGGACGCGGCATCGCGTTCCTGCCGGATTTCTCAATCCACAACATGCTGGCCGACGGCCGCCTGGTGCAGGTGCTGCCGGGCTGCGAGCGCAGCAGCACGTTCCACGTGCTGTGGCCGGCCAGCCGCCAACCATCGCCCAAGGTACGGGCGCTGGTGGACTTCCTGAGCGAACATCTGTTCGGCGCAGTCGCCATGGGGTGCCAGCAAAAGCAAAAGCAGTAGCAACCGCTGTAGCAGCGCCGGTCAGATCGGCGCACCCGGCGGAATCGCCGGCGCCGGCCGCAGCTTGACGCTGCGCGGATCGGCCAGGTAGCGCGTGATCAGATCAACCGCCTGGCGCCGGTTCGCGCCCACGCTGCCGCTGCCGGGATTGCGCGCCAGCCAGGCCCCCAGTTCGCGCACGCCCTGGCGCACTTCGGCCTCCACCTGCGGATGCAGGTTGCCGCCGTCGAGCAGGCGCAACACGCTGTCGAGCACGACCCAGTCGGCAGCCTGTTGCACCGCCGCCCCGCCCGCCAGCGTGGCCGGTACCGGTAGCCGTTTCCAGCCGCCGGCCAGCACCTGCGCCAGCAGGTCCGTCACGCCAGGCTGCTGCGGGTCGCGCGCATGCTGCCACGCCAGGCGATTGACGCGCGCCGGGTCGAACAGGTACAGGCAAGCCTGGGCGGCGGCGGCCTGCGCCGCTGCGTAGGGATCGAAACCGCGTTCCATGCCGGTGGCAAAATATTCGGCGCCGCGCTGGTAGCCCTGGGCGGGCGGCGTCAGCAAGTCCAGCACGTGGGCCGGCAAGGCCAACTGCTCGGCGCGCAGGCTGTCGGCCAATTGGCGCAGCGCCTGGCGTTGCACGGCGGCCGGCACCACGCGCACGCCGGCCTGGCGCGCGCCGCTGCGCGCATCGGCTGCGGTGGCGTACTCGAAGGCGCCGCCGGCCAGCAGCCGCGCCACCGCTTCGGTCTGGTAGCGGTGCAGCAGGTACACCGGCACCAACCGCGCTTCGAGTTCGCCCAGCTGGCGCTGGTCGGGCAGCACGCCCACCGAGAACTGTTGCAGCGCACGCCGGCGCGCCGCCATGATCACGTCCCAGCCGGCCAGCGCGTCGGCGTCCACGTCCCACATCAGGCCGCCCGGATGGCTGGCGCCGGCGGGGCGCGAATCGGCGTCGCTCACGTAGTCGAGGCCCTGGGCACGAGCCTGGGCGCGCAGCCGCGCCAGGCCGTCAGCTTCGGCCTGCGGCGTGGCAAACGCGGTGTAAGCGTGCGCCACCACGAAATCATCCCACGGCCCCAGCCCGGTACCGTAGGCGTTGTTGAGCGCAATGCTGCCATCGGCAGCAATGCTCAGCAACGGATGCGGATAGTCCATCACCGAGCCGTTGCCGCCCGCGTAGCGGCTGGCAGCAAAGTTATGCGTGAAACCCAGCGTATGGCCGATCTCGTGCGCGGCCAACTGGCGCAGGCGCGCCAGCGCGGCCTGTTGTATCTGCGCCAGCGCTGCCTGTTGAGCCGGCGCCAACGTTGCTTGCTGTACCGGCGCCGACGCCACTTGTGACACCGGCGCCTGTGCTGCCTGTTGTACCGATGCCGACGCCGCTTGTGCCCCCTGCGCCAGCGCCGCCGGCTGTACATGCTCCAGCGCCGCTTGCGGCAGTGCGGCCTGTCGTGCCGGGTCAGCCGGCGCTGCTTTGGCGCCGTAAGGGGCCAGCAGGCTTTCAGCAATGAGGATGTCCTGCCGCACGCGTTGCGAGTCCAGTGTGACCACGCCCCGGATGATTTCGCCGGTGCGCGGATCGAGCAGCGAGCTGCCGTACGACCAGCCGCGCGTATCGCGGTGCACCCAGTTGATGACGTTGTAGCGGATGTCCATCGGATCCACGCCCTCGGGCAACAGCTCGACCCGGTACGCATCCTGGAAGCCGGCCTTTTCGAACGCGGAGGCCCACCAGCGCGCGCCGTCGAGCAGGGCCGAGCGCACGGGTTCGGGCGCACCCCGGTCGAGGTAATAAACGATGGGCTTTTTCACCGGGCCGGATGCCGCCGCCGGATCGATGCGTTCGAGCCGGTGACGGCGCTGGCGCCGTACGTCGATGCTGTCGGCCAGCGGCACGCCGAAATCGATCACCGCGTTGGCGGTGCCGCCCGAGCCTGGGTGGAAGGTGCGCGGCGTGTAGCCGTCCTGCGGCAAGCGCACCAGGCTGATGTGCTGGCGCAGCGTGACGGCGCCGCCATCGGCCGCCACCCGGCGCACGGCCGCGCCCTCGCCAGCACCGGCCACCGCCAGGGTCAGCTCGGCTTCGAGCTCGGTATTGTCGGGAAAGCTTTTCGCCAGCTCCGCCAGCACCGCGCTGCGCGTCGCCTGCACCGTGTAGTTGCCCTGTTTGGCGCCGGCCAGGCGCCGCCCTATGCCGTGCTGATCAGTCAGCAGGAAGCTGGAGAAATCGACCAGGTATTTGCCCGGTTCGCTGGCCAGGATATCGCCCGACCACAGCACGGCAGCCGCAAACGCCTGCACCGCACTGGCGCGCTCGTCGGCATTGCCGGAGCTGGCGGTGTAGCGCGTGTTGTCCTCCACCAGGAACAACCGCGCGCCGCGCTTTTGAAAGCGCACCAGTTTGACTTCGCCGGGCTGGCCCCGGTCCAGTCCCACCTCGTTCGAACCGAGCCCGTACGGCAGCGAGCTGGCCAGCAGGAACGGGCGATCGAGCTCGCTCACGGCCAGCAACACGCGGCCCTTGTCGGCATCGCGCCAGATCGGCAGGAAGCACGGCTGGGCTGGTAAATGGGCGGTCAGCGCGACGATACTTTTCGGCGCCGCCGATGGTGACGACGACGTTGCCGCCAATGGCGATGACGCATCAGGCTTCGATGGCGGTACCGATTGTGGCGCCGAATTCGGCAATGGGACCACCGACGACGGGACTGCTTGCGCCACCGCCAGCGGCAGCGCACCCGCCAGGGCGAGGATCAACCAAGGCGCCAGCAGCACGGCGGGCGGCAAGAACAGGGTTCTGGTCATGGCAGCCTCAACGCGACGACTTCGCCAAGATCAGTTTCATCAGCTCGGTGGCGCCGACCTGCCCTTTCTGACGGATCTTGTCGCGCGGAGTGTTGTCGCCGATCTCGAACACGATCGCCTCCATGCCGTGCTGCTTGAGGAAGTAGTTGCGCGACACCGTGGTCGGTTCCAGCCGGTCCGACGCCTGCACCACCGGCTTGTAGTTCGGAATCTCGTGCTGGATGCGGTCCAGCCACTGCGGTACCAGCCCCGGCATATTGCCGACGAACTTGGGATCGAGCGTGTAATAGATATCGTCCCACGTCGAATGGAAATCGATGCCGAAGTAAAACTTGGTGCCGGCGTCGGCGCGCTGTTGCAGGAAGTCGCGCACGGCCCGCGTCTCCGGCTGGTTGAAATCGGCCCAGTCGCGGTTGAGGTCGATGCCACCCACGTTATGACGCCAGAAGCCGCCATCGACGCCGTCCGGGTTCATCAACGGCACCACGTACACGGTCCAGTCCTTGCGGAAGCGCTTGGCCAGTGCGGTATCGGCTGCCAGCGTTTCGACGAACGATTGCATGGCAAAATAACCGGTCACCTCGGGCGGATGCTGGCGCGAGATCACCACGATCGCTTTTTTCGCGGCCGGGTTGCCGACCGTAAGCAGCTTGAGCGGCCGCCCGCCCGTGCTCTTGCCGATCTCGGCGACCGGTAAATGATGCTTGCGCGCGGTGTCGTCCAGCCAGCCGTACACGCGTTTGGACGTGTGCAGTTCCTGGCCGGCGATCCACAGCGGCTGCGGGCCGGTCGGCAGACGCAAGGTCACGCTTTTCGGACGGGCCGTGGCACTGCTATTGCCTTCGGCCACCTGCGCCGGTGCGTCGGCCGCAATGCGGTCGGCGTCCAGCGGCGTCCACTGCAGGCCGTCGGTGCTTACCTGCGGCGTGTAGCGGTGGCGCGCCGCTTCCGGATACACGAGCTTGACCTGCACCTCGCCGGGCGCGCGCGACCACACCTGGAATGCGTACCACGGGCTCATGTTGATCGGCGCGTTTTCCGGCGTGATGGTGATGGTGTACGCGTTGGGGCCGGTACGCTCGATGCCGTTGACACGGGCGCCGTCGAAGTCGTTGGAAAAATACACGCCGTCTTCGTTGAACGGGAACACGCCCTTGGCCTGGCGGTCGGTGGGCTTGCTGCTGGTATCCACCACCGCGCGGATCGGCGGCTGGCCCTGGTATTGCTGGGCGGTGACGCCACCGGCCAGCAGCAAGCCAAGTAATAATGCGGAAAATTTTTTCATGTCAGCTCATCAGAAAGTATAGGCGGCAGTGACGCCGATGCGGCGGAACTGCGGCGAAAAGCCGCCGCGCCAGGACACCGGCGCATCCTGTTCGAACAGGTTGTTGACGAACAGCGCCAGCTTCACGTGCGGGATGCCGGAAAACGCCACGTTGTAATCGACCGTGGTATTGCTGCCGATGTGGCTGCAGGTATCGAAGTATTGTGCCGCCACGTTTTGCGTCGTGCAATAGGTCGGCGACGACACGCTGTTGGAGCTGTAGCCGCTGCGGTAGTTGATGGCCACGCCGTTGTCCCAGGCGCCCGACTTGATGTTGGCGCGCAGCTTGGTGGACAGGCGCGAGCCGCCATCGTAGTTGCCGGCCTGGTTGGCGCTGTAGGCATTGTCGGTCACGCTCCACTCCTGGTACTTCCAGGTGTACTCGCCTTCGAGCTTCAGGCGTACCTGGCCCAGCGCCGTGTTGAAGCGGCCGGATGCATCGAAGTCGAAGCCCGACGTGCGCGTCTTGCCGCTGTTGACGTAAGGGTTGTACACCAGCGCCACCTTGCCGATATTGCCGTAGTTGACGGTGTTACCGGGCGCGTACTTGGCCACCAGCGCCAGGAACTCGTTGTCGGTGGCCGTGCTGTCCACGCGCACCAGCTGGCCGTCGGGCAGCGTGCTCTCACCCTTGAGGATGTCGGCCAGCGTGCGGGTACCGATCTGGTCCTTGCGTTCGATATGGTAGTAGTCCACGGCCAGCGTCCAGTTCTTGACCGGTTCCCACACCAGGCCGCCGGTGATGGTGCGCGAGGTTTCCGGCTTGAGGTCCGGGTTGGACGACACGTAAGCGGGCAGCACGGCGGAACAGTCGGCGTTGCGGTAGGTGTTGGCCAGCGCCTTGTCGCCGGTGGTGGCCGTGCTCGACCCCTGCACCAGCGCGTTGAGGGTGTTGGCGATCGGGCAGCGGTGGTAATCCTGCACGCCGGTCGAGTACGAGCTGCGGCCCATGCCATTGCCCGATTCGACGATGTTCGGGGCGCGGAAGCCGCCCGAAGCGGTGGCGCGCAGCAGCAGGCTGTCGGTGGCGTTCAGGCGCAGGCCCAGCTTGGGCGAGAAGTGCGCCTCGCTATTGCTGGTCTTGTCGCCACGGCCGGCCACCGACAATTCCAGCCGCTTGAAGACCGGTATCGTGGCTTCTGCAAACAGCGCGTAGTGATCGACGGTATCCTTGACCTGCAGGCCGAACGCGCTCACCAGTTCGCCACCGAGCACATTGTCCGAGCTTTTCATTTCGTACGATTCGCGGCGGATGTCGGTACCCAGCGCGAGGCGCACCGGTCCGGCCGGCAGCTGCAACACCTCGCCCGACACGGTGGCGTCCCAGAAGCTGATACCGGCCTTGCCGTAGGTGTTACGCACCGGGTACATCGATTCGAGCAGGGCGCGGTCGTTGACCTGGCCGAACTTGTACGCGCCGCTGACGATGGCGTTGGTATAACCCTGGGCGCTGGTGCCGCGGAAGTCCTTGTCGGCCGTCGATTTCATGTGGCCGAGCGCCGATTTCCATTCCCAGCTGCCAATGTCGCCGGTCAGGCTCAGCATGGCGCGGTACTGCTGCGACGTGGTGCGGTTGAAGTTGAAGCCGTCGCCGGTATCGGCCAGGCGCGCACGGAACTCGGTCGGCGTCGAGTACGGATTGTTGGGGTGGCCCACCGGCAGCTTCGGATAATAAAACGGCCCGATCAAATTGCCGCCGTACATGTCGTACCAGTATGCAGCCGACGTGGTGGTATTGGTGGTGAAGGCGCCAAGCAGGTAGTCGGTGGTGGCGCCGGCAGCGGTCAACTCGAAATTGGCGTCGATCGCCTTGCCGATGCGGAAGTGGGTATTGCTGGCCAGCGACCAGCGTTTCGAACCGGTAGCTGCGCCATCGGTGGCCAGCGCGTCGAACTTGCACTGCTTGTCCACCGGGTCGATGGCGTCGGCCGGGCAGCCTGGCGCGGCAACGATATTGGTACTGCTGCGGAAATAGTTACCGGTCGGCGAGTACTGGCTTTTCGCATCCCAGGTCGAACGGCCCGGCGTCAGGCGGTGCCACTCGGGATAGAACTTGGCCACCTCGCCGGTGGTGTAGCCGTCGTTCTTGTAGAACTCGTAGTTGATGTAGGTGTTGTAGCCATCCTTGTCGAGGTCGCCAAAGCCGACGATGCCGGCCACGTTGCGGCTGCGCAGGTCGCGGAAACCATCTGCTTCGCGGTAATTGCTGCTGATTTTGAAACCCTGGTAGTCCTTGCGCAGGATGATGTTGATCACGCCGGCAATCGCGTCCGAACCGTAGATGGCCGAAGCGCCATCCTTGAGAATCTCGATGCGCTCGATGGCGGCGGACGGAATCGCGTCGATGTTGGTGAAGTTCTGCTGCGCGGCATCGGACAGCGCGTACTGCGCGATACGGCGGCCGTTGACCAGCACCAGCGTGGCCACCTTGCCCAGCCCGCGCATCGACACGCCCGACGAACCGTTGGCAAAGGTGGCCGCGCCCTGGGTAGCGGCGCTCAGGCTGGTGCTGACTGCGGACGTGGTGGTCAGGATGCCGAGCGCGGTAGTCTCGCCGGTGCGCTCGATGTCTTCGCGGGTGAGCACCTGCACCCAACCGGCGGCTTCGGCAGCCGTGCGCTTGATGCTCGAACCGGTAATTTCCACGCGCTGTACGGTATCTTCCGGTGCCGCGACCTGGGCGACGGCGTGATTGGCGTAAGCCAGCGACAGCGCCAGCGATACCGCCCCGGCGATGGCGTTCTGTTTCAAGTTTTTCATTTTTTCCCCTGTTATGAATGTGATGGCGTGCCCGCCACAGCGGGCGGGCCAGTGTCCGGTACCGCCGCTGTTAGCGGTAGCCGGCAGCGCGCAGGTGGGCCAGCAAGGCGTCGGCCACCACGGCTGCGGTTTGTTCGATGCGCTCGGCGCCGGCGCGCCAGTTGGCGCCAAATTCCAGCTGTACGCTGTCGATACCCTGCGGCGTCTGCACGCCGAACACGCGCACGATGGTGCCGCCGCTGAAATGGGTTTCCTTGTCCTCGGCTGCTTTTGGCAGCACGTTGAGGCCGCCGGCTTCGAGACGTGTGATCAGGCCGTCGGGCGTGGTGTAGAACGGCGCGTTGTGCGCGGTCAGGCCGCTGCCGGTGCCGCGAAAGATCGCGCCCCGGTCCAGGCTCTGGCCGTGGATATCGACCAGCAGCGCGCCCGGCTGCGTGCGCACCGTGTCGATCGCGCTGCGCAATGCGCCGTAATAGGCGTCATAGACGGGAGCGGCAGACGGCGCCTCGTAGGCGTCCTCCGCCTTGCGGTTGAAATCGATGTACTTGCGGCTGATGTTGGCGCCCACCAGGTAGGCCTGGCGGCCACTTTTTGCCAGCAGGTGGCGCTGGATGGCGGCAGCGAGCTCGTTGACGCGGTCGTCCTGCACCTTGGTGCCCTTGGCGCGCTCGGGCGCATCGGCCAGCTTGACGTTGCCGCCGTGCGGCACCGAAAACACCAGCGGCAGCGTGCCCGGCGCGATGGTCAGATAGTCGGGAAACTGGTTGGCGGACGCGGCAGGCGCAGCGGTTGCTGGCGCGAGGGCCGAATTGGCAGCCGTGTTAGCTGCTGAATTGGCGGCTGAATTGGCAGCCGCGCTGGTGGCAGCGCTGGTGGCAGCGTTGGTGGCCGCGCTGGTAGCCCTATTGCTGGCCGTACTGGCACAGCCGGTCATGGTAGCCATTCCCAGCGCCAGCAGTACTGCTGCCGCCAGTCCGGTCTTGTTGTATTGCGTCGTGTTGCCCTGCATGGTGCCCTTTCGTATTGATGTCGGGCACAAATATAAAAGGCTCACTTGCATAAATTAACGAAGGTTTTTGAATAACCTTATCGGTATCGCGCAGCTAGCCTGGCACGCCGGACGCCCCGGCGGCGCTATTTAAGCTAGCGGCGCCGACGGTGCCAAGCGGCGTTCGAACCGGGCAAATCCCCGCCCTGTGGCGGTGTCCGGGGGCTGGCGACGGTAGCGCGACCATAGCTTAAATTGTGCCGTGCGGCAGGCGCCTCGGCGCCTGTGCGTCAGCCGTGCAAGGTGCGGCCGCAAGCAAAAAAATCTTGCGGCGCAACAAAAAAACAACAGGATGGAGGGTAATGCGGGAGGGAAAGCGGCGGCGATGGCTGCGATGGCAGTGGCTATTCGGCCTTGGGACCGCGCTTCGATTCGAACACCAGATGGGCCTGGGTCAGGATTTCTTTCTTCCACTGGCTCACCATCACCGGGTGGATGCAATGGAGGTGGGCGATCTCGCTGACGGTCTTGTCGCCGCGTACCGCTTCGAGCGCCACGCGCGCCTTGAAGGCGGCGCTGTGCACCTTGCGTTTCTTGACTTCGGTCATACCCTGCTTTCCCCGGTGAGCGCGTTGCGTATCGCTTGCAAATGAACAACAAGTTTAACTTTCGGCCCGGGCAAATACATTCCAAATAAATCGGCAATTTCAGCGTGGCGCAGCATGAATATGCTAAAAATATTCGAATTACAGTATCTTTACATTCATTAGGCGATCCTCATAAGCATATAACTGGAATGCATCGGGCGCCAGCAACTGCTAAGCGCGCCAGCCATCGCGTCGCGCACGTATATCGCGCATCGGCGAGCAGCCGAAAACGCGGCTGTATTCGCGGTTGAACTGGCTGGCGCTCTCGTAGCCAACGTCGAAGGCGGCGCTGGCAGCGTCCAGGCCATCGATCAGCATGCGCCGCCGCGCTTCGTGCAGGCGCAGCTGCTTCTGGAATTGCAGCGGACTCATCGACGTCAAGCGGCGGAAATGGTGGTGCAGGGTCGAGACGCCCATGCCCGCCTGCTGCGCCAGTTGCTCCATGCGCAGCGGCTCGGTGTAATGATTGCGGATCCAGTCCAGCGCCCGCACCGTGCGGTCGCTGTCGCCGCCGGTGGTGGCAATCGCGCGCAGGCGCGCGCCTGCTGCGCTGTGCAGCACGCGATAGATGATTTCCCGCTGCAGCAGGTCACTGAGAAACGCCGACGGCTCATGCGACCCGAGCAGGTCGAGCATGCGGCCAAAGGCCGCCGCCAGTTCCACCGTCACGGCCCCGGTGCCCATGCCACACGTATCCGGTGCTGCGGCACCGGTCATATCCGTCATTAACGGCGTACTGGCCAGCACTTCGCGCACCAGGCGGATATCGAGCGCCAGCCGCAAGCACATATACGGCGCGGCCACGCTGGCGTCGAGCACTTCGCTGCTGACCGGCAAGTCGATGGCGGTCACCAAAAAGCGCGAGCGGTCATAGATAAAACTGTGCTGCCCCAGGTGCACCCGCTTGCTCCCCTGCACCACCAGCGCAATGCTGGGCAGGTACTGGGCCGGCGCCGGCGGCGTCGGCTCCAGGTGGCGGTAAAGCGTGAGCGCGGCAATGCTGGTCGGGTTTTCGACGGCGCCCACCAGCGGCGTGCTTTTTCGTACCAGCTCGGCACACAATGATTCGATTGTTTTATCCATGGTGGAGGCAATCATAGCGACTGGCGCCCCCGGCTGGCTACAGGATTCGCCACCGCCAGAGGATCAGGCAAGCGGCCTAGAGGAACGGGATACCGCCGCCCCCGCCCAGGCGGCACACTGGTCCGGTCAGCCGGGCCTTGCCCGGCATCCCCGAACCATGGAGCCCCAGATGCCAGACCTGCCGATATCAATCGCGTCAACCTCCCAAAACATTGATCGCCGCACCTTCATCGCTACCAGCTCCGGCGCCGTGGCCGCCAGCATGCTGCCCGGTCGAGCCCAGGCCGAAGGTGCGCGACAGGCCGCAGGCCAGAACCCGGCCACGGGCGGCGCCGTTGTTACCGCCAACACCACGCTCACCGTGAACGGCAAGCAACATCAGCTCGACCTCGACACCCGCGTCACCCTGCTCGACGCCCTGCGCGAACACCTGCACCTGACCGGCACCAAGAAAGGCTGCGACCACGGCCAGTGCGGCGCCTGCACGGTACTGGTCGATGGCCGCCGCATCAACTCCTGCCTGAGCCTGGCCGTCATGCACGACGGCGACCAGGTCACCACCATCGAAGGCCTGGGCACGCCCGACCAACTGCACGCGATGCAGGCGGCGTTTGTCAAGCACGACGGCTACCAGTGCGGCTACTGTACGCCGGGCCAGATCTGTTCGGCCGTAGCCACGCTCGACGAGCTCGCACGCGGCGTACCGAGCCACGTCACCGCCGACCTCAATGCCGCGCCCGTCTTCAGCGCCGCAGAACTGCGCGAGCGCATGAGCGGCAATATCTGCCGCTGCGGCGCCTATTCCAACATCATCGACGCCATCACCGACGTGGCCGGGAGCCGCGCATGAAAGCCTTCACCTACGAACGCGCGCGCACCCCGGCCGAAGCGGCGGCCGCCATCGCCCGCACCCCGGGCGCGCGCTTTATTGCCGGCGGCACCAACCTGCTCGACCTGATGAAGCTGGAAATCGACACCCCGGCACACCTGGTGGACGTCAACCACATCGGCCTCGACCAGATTGCCGCCACGCCGGACGGCGGACTGCGCATCGGCGCGCTGGTGCGCAACACGGAACTCGCTGCCGACGCCACCGTGCGGCGCGGCTACGGCGTGCTGTCGCGCGCACTGCTGGCCGGCGCCTCGGCCCAGTTGCGCAACAAGGCCACCACGGCCGGCAACCTGCTGCAACGCACGCGCTGCCCGTATTTCTATGACACCAACCAGGCCTGCAACAAGCGCCAGCCCGGCAGCGGCTGCGCGGCCGTCGGCGGTTTTACCCGGGGCCTGGCCATCATCGGCCACAGCGACGCCTGCCTGGCCACTCACCCGAGCGACATGGCCGTGGCCATGCGCGCGCTCGATGCGGTGGTGGAAACCGTGCGCGCCGACGGCGCCACGCGCCGCATCGCGATCGCCGATTTTTATCGGCTGCCCGGCAACGCGCCCGAGCGCGACACCAACCTCGCACCCGGCGAACTGATTACCTCGGTGGTGCTGCCGCCGCCAGTGGGCGGCCGGCATTTCTACCGCAAGGTGCGCGACCGCGCCTCGTATGCATTCGCGCTGGTGTCGGTGGCGGCCATCGTCCAGCAGGACGGCAGCGGGTGCGTGGCGCTGGGCGGCGTGGCCCACCAGCCGTGGCGCCGCCAGGAGGCCGACAGCGCCCTGCCGCAAGGCGCCAGGGCCGCCATGGCGCGCCTGCTGGAGGGCGCCAGACCGACTGAAGACAACAGCTACAAGGCGGTGCTGGCCGAGCGCACGCTGCACGCCATCCTCGATCAGGCCAACCCGCAAGCCAAGGAACGCGCATGAAATTCGACAAACCCGCCACTACCAGTCCGATCGACCAGCTCAAGGTGGTCGGCAAGCCCCTCTCGCGGGTGGAAGGATTGCTCAAGGTCACCGGCACAGCCACTTACGCCTACGAGCAGCACGCCGCCGCGCCGAACGCCGCCTACGGCTACGTGCTGGGCGCGGCGATTCCCAAGGGCCGCATCGACAGCATCGACATTACCCGCGCCCGCGCCGCGCCCGGCGTGCTGGCCGTGGTCACGGCCGCCAATGCCGGCCAGCTGGACAAGGGCGAGTTCTACGCCGCCCGCGCACTGGCCGGTCCCGACATCGAGCATTACCACCAGGCCGTGGCGCTGGTAGTGGCCGAGACGTTCGAGCAGGCGCGCGCCGCCGCGCAACTGGTCGATGTGCGCTACACGCGCACCGCCGGCGCCTTCGACCTGGCCGCCGCCAGGGACGGCGCGCCGCTGTCCAAGGCAGCCAAATTCGCGCCGCCGCCCGAAACCGGCATCGGCGACTTCGAATCCGCCTATGCCCAGGCCCCCATCAGGCTCGACCGGCAATACACCACGCCCGACCAGGCCCACGCCATGATGGAGCCGCATGCCAGCATCGCCGCCTGGCACGGCGACCAGCTCACGCTCTGGACCTCGATCCAGCAAATCAACTGGGGCCGGCGCGACCTGGCCAAAACGCTCGGCATCGCGGCAGACAATGTGCGGCTGGTGTCGCCGTACATCGGCGGCGGCTTCGGCGGCAAGGGCACCATCCTGTGCGACGCCGTGCTGGCGGCGCTCGGGGCGCGCGCGGCCAAGCGGCCGGTCAAGCTGGCGTTGCAGCGCCCGCTGATGTTCAACAACGTCACCCACCGCCCAGCCACCATCCAGCGCCTGCGCATCGGCGCCACCGAGAGCGGAAAAATCGTCGCCATCGGCCACGAAAGCTGGTCCGGCAATATCGCCGGCGGCCGGCCCGAGGCAGCCACCGCCGCCACCCGCCTGCTGTACGCGGGCGCCCACCGCATGACGCGGCTGCGCCTGGCGCACCTGGACCTGGCCGAAGGCAGCGCCATGCGCGCACCGGGCGAAGCGCCCGGCATGATGGCGCTGGAAATCGCCATCGATGAACTGGCCGAACAGCTGCAACTCGATCCCATCGAACTGCGCATCCGCAACGACACCCAGGTCGATCCCGAAAACCCCAAACGGCCGTTCTCCCAGCGCCAGCTGGTGCAATGCCTGCGCACCGGCGCCGAGCGCTTCGGCTGGCAGAACCGGCCGGAACGCCCGGCCAGCCGCCGCGACGGCCACTGGCTGGTCGGCTACGGCGTGGCCGCCGCCATCCGCGGCGCGCCGATCACCATGTCGGCCGCGCGCGTGCGGCTCGACCGGCGCGGCATGGTGACGGTGGAAACCGACATGACCGATATCGGCACCGGCAGCTACACCATCATCGCCCAGACCGCCGCCGAGATGATGGGCGTGACGGTCGGGCAGGTAGTGGTCAAGCTGGGCGATTCGAACTTCCCGGAATCGTCCGGCTCCGGCGGCCAGTGGGGCGCGGCATCCTCGACGGCAGGCGTGTACGCGGCGTGCGTCAAGCTGCGCGAGGCGGTGGCCAGGCAGCTTGGTTTCAAGGCCGACGATGCCACCTTTGCCGACGGCCAGGTGCGCTGGGGCGGCCGCAGCGTGCCGCTGGCCTATGCTGCACGCACGCGCGATCTGGTGGGCGAAGACAAGATGGAATACGGCGAGCTGTCGAAACAGTATGCGCAGCAGACCTTCGGCGCGCATTTCGTCGAAGTGGCGGTCGATGCGGCCACCGGCGAGGTGCGCATCCGCCGCATGCTGGCCGTGTGCGCGGCCGGCCGCATATTGAATCCCAAGACCGCGCGCAGCCAGATCATCGGCGGCATGACCATGGGCGCCGGCGCGGCGCTGATGGAAGACATGGTGGTCGATCACCAGCGCGGCTTCTTCGTGAACCACGACCTGGCCGGGTACGAAGTGCCGGTCCACGCCGACATCCCCCACCTCGATGCGATCTTCCTCGACGAGGTTGATCCCACCATGAGTCCCTTGAAAGCCAAGGGCGTGGGAGAACTGGGCATCAGCGGCACGGCAGCGGCAATCGCCAACGCCATCTACAACGCCACCGGCGTGCGGGTGCGCGATTACCCGATCACGCTCGACAAGTTGATCGACAATTTGCCCAGCCCCGTCTGATCTGGATCTGGAGCGCCCGAATAGCCTTCAGGGCCAGGCGCAGCGACGAAGACAGTACGCTAGTACGGCGAGGAGCTGCAACGCGGCCATGGAGGCTTTTTCGGGCGCTCCTAATCGAGGAAGTCGGCGAATTCTCGCTGTGCATATCCTTGCAGCTTGGTCCACGGCGCCGCAGCTGCGCCGGCGCGGGCAGTGACATCCACGCGGCGATAGAAGGTGCCGGCCTTGTCGCCGCTTTCGATCGTCACCGGAATCTGGCGCTGCTCGTCCCACAGCACGCGCTGGTACACGCCGTTGTCCTCGCGCTCGCGCCACTTCGCGCCGGGCGTGCTGCTGGCGCGGTTGGTCACGGCCATGGTTTTCAGCAGGCGCGGATCGAGCAGGTAGAACGCGCGGTCCCACGAGCCGTCGAAGTTGACGTTGCCGAACTCGGTGGCGGGGATGGCGATCACTGCCTTCTCTTTTGCATCGACAAACTCCAGGCGCGGCGTCTTACCGGCGTTGATCACGTGGCGCGGCATGGCGATGTGGTTGAGGCCATGGCGGTGGCCACCCTCCTCATGTTTATGCGGCGCCGCATGCGCCGGCAGCACCCGCGCACTCCACACGTGGCCGGGCCGGCGCAACATGGTTTCCTCGTAGCGCGACTCGCGGGTGACGCCGTCGGGGGCGACGGTTTTGCTGTAGTAGGCAATCGCCAGGTCGAGGTCGGGTGCGGTGGCCGGCGCGTTGGCAACGGCGTGAACTGTGCCGGCGAGGCTGAGGGTGGCGAGCAGCGTGGAAAGGCGGGAGATTTGCATGAGGGCTCAATTATTGGCGTTTGATTCGTCATTCCCGCGCCGGCGGGAATCCATGGACCGCGTGGATTCCCGCCTGCGCGACGGTCCGTCGTTACAGCATGACGGACCTTATTGCAGCGACTTTAAAACCCGAACGCCGTCTTCAACAACCCGAACACCTTGGTGTTATCGAGCGTGCCCTTGAACGGCTTGGCGCCGGCGCCGGTGGCAAACAGCTTCACATCGCCACCACCGTGGGTTTCGCTCGACAGGCGCACGCCGGTCTCCTGCAGGTAGTTATCGGCCAGCACCGTGGTGCTGTCGAGGTTGTCGCGCAGGTTCGGGCGGTTCGGGCCGTTGCCGAACACCAGCGTGGTGTAGGTTTTACCATCCGCATCCTTGGCCGGCAGACCGTCGCGGTAGCCACGGTTGATGTCGAGGATGGGGTTGCCGCGCTTGCCGTAGCCGTTGAACGCCAGCGTGTGGTCGTGGTCGGCGGTGACCACGATCAGGGTGTTGGCCAGGGTCGGGTCGGTCAGCCTGGCTTTGGCCAGTGCAGCCTTGATGGCGTCGTCAAAAGCGATGGTGTCGCTCAGCGCGCGCTTGGCGTTGGTGCCGTGCAGCGCATGGTCGATGCGGCCGCCTTCCACCATCAGGAAGTAGCCGTTGGTGTTTTGCGCCAGCAGGTCCATTGCCTTGACCGTCATCTCGGCCAGGCTTGGCTGGGACGCGCCCTCGCCCAGCGGCGGCGTGGCGGTGCGATCGAGTTCGTATTCGAGGTGGCTGCGGGTGCTGTACAGGCCGATGAATTTCTTGCCGGTGGCAGCATTCATCTCGGTCTTGTTGGCAGCGACCGTGTAGCCCTTGGCGGCCAGTTCGGTCAACAGGTTGCGGCCGTCGGCGCGGCCGGTAGTGTTGCCGGCGCCATAAGGCGTGAAGTGGTTGCGCCCGCCGCCCATCAGCACATCGACGCCATCGCCCAGGGCGGTATTGAAACCGGCGCCGCCCGGCACCAGTTGCGCGGCAATGTGGTACTGCGCATTGCGGTTGCAGATGTGCGACCAGGCCGTGGCCGGGGTGGCGTGGGTCAGCTCGGTGGTGGTAATCGTCCCTACGGCCTTGCCCTTGGCCTTGGCCAGTTCCAGGATGGTGGGGGCGGCCGTGCCGTTGGTGGCGGCGCAGTTGTTCACGCCGAGGTTGCCGTTGGCGTCGCGGCCCGGGTTGGTGGCGACCGTTTCGGCGGACATCGAGATTACCTCGTTGTTCATTTTCACGCCGGTCATGTAGGCGGCCATCGACGGTGCGCTGTCGGTGGTCTGGGCGTCGGCCGAGAAAGTCTTGATGCGCGCGGTACGCTCGAGCGTGTCCATGGTCAGGCTGCCGTCTTCGCCGTACTTGTAGATGCGCGCGGCGGTAATCGTGGTGGGGCCCATGCCGTCACCGAGGAAGAAGATGATGTTCTTGGCTTCGCCGGCCGCATGCGCTGGCAGGGTAAAGGAGGTAGCAAGGCCCAGGGCCAGGCTGGCCGCGATCAGGGTAGGTTTCATGTCTGGTATCCGTGTGAAAGTTTTACAGGCCGGAGGCGGTCTTGACCAGGCTAAACACCTTGGTGTTGTCGATGGTGCCGGTGAAGTTTTCGGCGCCCTTGCCGATCGCGCCCAGGAACACGTCGGTGCCGCCGTGGGTCTCGCTGCCCACCGCCACGCGCACTACCGCCTCCTGGTGGTAGGTATTGGCGCTGGTCACGCTCTCGTCCAGGCTGGCCATGCTGCTGCGGTTGCCCTGGGTGCGGTTTTCGCCATTACCGAAGCCGATGATCGAGTACGGTGCACCGTCGAGGTCCTTGTCCACCGCGCCGGTCACGTAGTTTTTCACCACGCCCAACACACCGGCATTGCCGGCGGTGGTTTTGCCGGTGCGCTTGGCGTAGCCGTTCAGGACCAGCGTGTGGTCATGGTCGGCGGTCACCACGATCAGGGTGTTTTTCAGGTCCGGGTCGGCGATGCGGGCCTTGGCCAGCACGGCCTTGATGGCGTTGTCGAACGCCACCATGTCGTGCAGGGCTTTCTTGGCCGTGGTTTCGTGCAGCGCGTGGTCGATGCGGCCGCCCTCCACCATCAGGAAGTAACCCTTGCTGTTCTTGGCCAGCACGTCCATGGCCTTGGTGGCCATTTCGGCCAGACTCGGCTCCTTGGCCGGGTCACGGTCGAGGTCGTAGCTCATGTGGCTCGACGAGAACAGGCCCAGCAGGCGGGTGGTCTTGCTGGCGTCGATCGCGTTCAGCTCGGTGACATTGCTGACGTACGTGGCGTTTTTTGCTTTCGATTCGTCGATCAGGTTGCGGCCGTCGCTGCGCTTGCCGCCGGCGGCGACCGGCACGAAGAACTGGCTGCCGCCGCCGAGCATCACGTCCAGGCCCGTGCCCAGCGCGGCATTGAAACCGGCGCCGCCCGGCACCGACGCGGCGGCGATATCGTTTTCCAGGTCGCGGTGGCAGATGTGGGCGTAGGTGGCGGCCGGGGTGGCGTGGGTGACGCGGGTGGTGGTGACCACGCCGGTAGCCATGCCCTGCGTCTTGGCCTGTTCGAGCAGGGTCGGCACCGCCGTGCCATTGCTGGCGCCGCAGTTGTTGCCGAGCTTGTTGCCGTTGGCGTCGGCCACCGGATCGACAGCGACCGTGTTGGCCGACATCGAGATCACTTCGTTGTTCATTTTGACGCCGGTCATGTAGGCGGCCATCGACGGCGCGCTGTCGGTCACTTGCGCGTCGTTGGAGTAGGTCTTCACAAACGCCGATTCCGGCAGCGTGTCGACGGTCAGCTCGCCCTCTTCGCCCACGGCGTAGATGCGGGCGGCGGTCATGGTGGTCATGCCCATGCCGTCGCCGAGGAAGAAGATCACGTTCTTGGGCGCGGCAGCCACCGGGGTGGTGGGCGCGGTCTCGTTGACAGGAGTGGAATCGCTGCTGCAGCCAGCCAGCAGGGCGGCGGTCAGGCCGGCAACGAGCAGCGGCTTGCACAAGGAGTTGCGGTTCATGGTGTGTGTATCCGGCAATCGTTTTAAAGATTTGCAAGATAACAATTCCGTATTACCGCCTCATGACAAGATGAGGCTGCTTTACAACATCAGGCAGCGTGCAGACCACTGCGGTGCAGCGGCAGGGTGACGCTGAACGTGGTGCCGTCCTGCTCGCCGGAAACGACCTCGATGCGCCCGCCGTGGGCCTGGGCAATCTGGCGCGCGATGTACAGGCCGATGCCCAGGCTGGTGTGCTCGCCTGCGTCCGCGCCGCCCTGCTGGGTGATGCGCACCAGCGGATCGAAAATACCGGCAATCTTGTCGGCCGGGATGGCGGGACCGGCATTATTGATGCTGATGACGATGTCGTTGCCGGCGTCCGCCAGCACAGTGACGGCCACCGGCGTGTCCACCAGCCCGTACTGGATGGCATTGCCGATCAGGTTGGACAGCATTTGCGCGATGCGGCCATTGTCGAGCATCGTCATCACGCTGCCCGGAACCTGCAGCGCGATCTGGCGTTCCGGGTGGAAGGTGCGCAGTTCTTCGACCACCTGGCGGCTGATGATGGCCAGGTCGCCGTGGCGGGTATCGATCGGCATATTGGCGCCGAAGTGGGTGCGGGTGTAATCGATCAGGTCGTTGACCAGGCTGCTCATGCGCCTGGCGCTGCTGTTCATGCGGGTAGCCGCCAGCGCGTACTTGTGCGGAATATCGTTGGCCTGCATCAGGAAGCTCGACCCCATCACCACCGCGCCAAGCGGATTGCGCAGGTCGTGGCCGAGGATGGCCAGGAACATGTTCTGCGACTTCTTGACCAGGTACTCGTAGCGCGCCACCGATTCGGCCAGCGCCTGGTCGATCGCCTCGTTAAAGCGCGTCATGTCGGCGCTGTCGGTGTCGCGGTCTTCCCTGGTAAACGCATCCCACAGCGCCAGCACGCTCGAACGCAGCGCGCGGTATTCCGACACCAGTTGCACGACGGTGTAACCGGACAGCAGGCGCGCCTCCGCGTGGGTTTCGGACGCGGTGTCCCGGTGGCCGTTTTCACGCTCGCGCTCGCCCAGCCCCTGCGACTTGGCCACGCGCTCCTGTTCCGATTGCGGCTGGTCGAGGTCGTCGGCCACGGCCAGCAGCATTTGCCGCGCGTGGTCGCGCAGTTCGACATCGTCCATGGTGAGCGCCGGTGGCTCGACCGTGCGGGCGAAATCTTCCCAGGCCTGCAGGATCGCTTCGATATTGCTGCGGATAAAATCGGCAAGCCGGAGGTGTGCCATGGAAGCTTGCCTTTCAGGTGCCCGAGTCCGCGCCATTCGCATCGAAGGGGTCATCGATCATACCACCTGCTGCGGCGCGCCACGCTGCGGGGCAAGGCCTGCCGTATCGCCGTCGAGCACCACCCGGCGCGACGCCATGCTGGTGCTGATGCCCATGTCGGCAAAGCGCTCCATGGTGGCCAGCAGGATGGTCTGCTGGGTATCCATGTACACCAGGTAGTTGGACGTGAGCACAAAAAACACCAGCTCGTATTCGATTGCCTCGGGCGTGACCGCTTTCAGGTGTACGCGGTCGCAGCGGATGTCGGGCTGGGCCTCGACGATGGTGCGGATCATGGCCGGCACCTGGCCCGCCAGCGCAGCCGGGGTTTCCGGGTTGATGCGGAAAGACATGACGATGCGGCGCGTGGCCATGCGCTTGTAGTTGCGCAGCACGTTTTTCAGCAGGTCGGTGTTCGATACCACGATCTGTTCGCCGCTGTCGGCGCGGATGCGCGTGGTTTTCAGGCCCACGTGTTCCACGGTGCCGGACACGCCGAGCACATTGATGGCGTCGCCCACCTCGAACGGCTTGTCCACCGCGATCGACAGCGACGCAAACAGGTCGCCGAGGATGTTCTGCGCAGCCAGTGCGATGGCAATACCGCCGATACCGAGACTGGCAATGAACGTGGTGATATTGATGCCGGCATTGGACAGCACCGACAGCAGCAGCAAGGTCCACAACAGCGTCTTGATGGCGCCGCTGACCAGCGTGTTGGCCACCGTAAGCGGCGCGTCGGCGTCGTCGGACTGGCTGCGGAAGTAGCGGCGAATGCCGATGGAGATCGCGCGCGTGAGATAAATCGTCACCTGCACGCCGATCACGATGAACCACAAATGGTCGATGCGCTGGTTCCACACGGCGCCGAAATCGAGCACCGTCAGCGCCGCCAGCACGGCGATCAGGAGGATGACAAAGTTGCTGGTGCTGGCCACCGTGGCGCTGAGCACCTCGGCCAGCGGGCGCTGGGCATGGGCGCCGGCGGCCATGTGGGCCAGGCGCCGCCGCACGAAGATCTGCAAGCCGTGCAGCAGGAAAAACACCACCGTGCCGACCACGGCAGCCACGATCCAGTCTTCGAGGGCGATGCTGGTGAGCCAGGGGCTCAATTGGTAATGGTTCAATGCGGGCTCCTGTACTTGAGTTGGCTAGATGGTAACCCCCTCAGTACTGTCGAGCCCGCACTTTTCCGTAAGGAACCTCTAAAACCGTAGCGAGCGGTTCGTTATCGTCGCGAGTAGCGGAAGCGTACGGAGGTACGCTGAGCAACGGAGCGGCGATAGCGGGCCGCGCAGTAGGTTTTCGAGATTCCTTAGGGAACGATTGCTGTGAACAGATAAACTGCAAAGATTACGAGGTGCACCGTGCCCTGCATCACCGTGGTGCGGCCAGTCCCCAGCGACAGCGTCGCGACGATCAGCGACAGCAGCAGCAACACGCTGGACTTCACATCGATACCAAGCGACAGGGTCCAGCCGGTCATCAGCGAGACCACGGCCACCGCCGGAATCGTCAGCCCGATACTGGCCAGCGCCGAGCCGAGCGCCAGGTTCAGGCTGGTTTGCAGGCGGTTGGCGCGCGCGGCGTGGAAGGCGGCGATACCTTCCGGCAGCAGCACCACGGCAGCAATGATGATGCCGACCACGGCCTTCGGAGCACCGAGCTTGAGCACGGTCGCTTCGAGCGTGGGCGACAGCATCTTGGCCAGCAGTACCACGCTGGCCAGGCAGGTCAGCAGCAAGGCAGCGGACAGCCATGTCATTTTCAGCGGCGGCGGCGGCGCGTGGGTGTCTTCGTCGTTGGTGGCCACTTCGGGCAGGAAGTAGTCGCGGTGACGCACGGTCTGCACCAGCACGAACGTGCCATAGAGCACCAGCGACACCAGCGCGATGAAGCCGAGCTGGCTGGCGCTGTACGACGGGCCGGGCACGGTGGTGGTGTAGTTGGGCAAGACCATGGTGAGAATCGAAATCGCCGCCAGCGTGGTCAGCGCGGCCGACACCCCCGACAAGGTAAACGTCTGCTCGCCGTGGCGCTTGGCGCCGGCCAGCAGGCACAGGCCCAGCATGCCGTTGAGGATGATCATCACGGCCGCGAACACTGTATCGCGCGCCAGGCCGGCAGTCGCTTCGCCGCCGGCAATCATCAGCGAGACGATCAGCGCCACCTCGATGGCGGTCACCGCAATCGCCAGCACCAGCGTGCCATACGGCTCGCCCACCTTGTGCGCCACCACCTCGGCGTGGAACACGGCCGCCAGCACGCCGGCAAACAGGCCCGCCACCAGCAGCAAGGTATAGACCTGGCCGACGATGTCCTGCGCGCCCATCGCCTGGCCGGCGATCAGCAACCAGGCGATCACCGGCGAGGCGATGGACCATATGGGCAAAGACTTCGATATTTTCACTATGACACTCCCGTGCTTGACTCTGGAAAGTGCATTGTAACTGCTGCATGCTTGCGCAATAAACAAACCGATAACCAAAATCGCGCGGGCGATGAAAATCCGGCGAGGCGGGCAGCCGGAACTGCTACCCGTGGTATGGTCCGAAAAAAATGATACGGAGACAGACATGAAGCGCAGGGAAATGACCAAGGCCATCGCGGCCGGGCTGATGATGCCGTTTGCCTTTTGCCAGCAAACTGCCCAGGCTCAAAGCAGGCCGGCCGCCGCCGGCCGCCAGTTGCGCATCGTGCCCACCATTGCGCCGGTAGCCGGCACCCGCGCCCCGGCCGAGCAGGACATGCAAGCCTACCTGTTCGTCTATTTCAAGGACGAAACCCACTCGGTCCACTTTGCCACGTCCACCGACGGCTACACCTTTACCGACATCAACGACGGCCAACCAGTGCTACTGGGCAAGGGCCTGGGCGAACAGCAAGGCGTGCGCGACCCGCACCTGATGCGCGGCCCCGACAACGCTTTTTATATGTCGATGACCGACCTGCACATCTACGCGCGCGACGCCGGCCTGCGCAGCACCGAATGGGAACGCCCGGGCGAGGATTACGGCTGGGGCAACAATCGCGCGCTGATCCTGATGAAATCGTACGACCTGGTCAACTGGACCCACGCGCTGGTGCGCATCGATCAACTGTTCCCGGCCGACTACGCCGACATCGGCGCCGCCTGGGCGCCGCAAACCATTTTCGATGCCGAAAAAAACCAGCTGATGGTGTACTTCACCACCCGCCACAAGGGCGGCCAGAACTACCTGGTGTACGCCTACGCCAACGCCGCCTACACCACGCTCGAGACGACACCACAGCAGTTGTTCCACTACCCCGACCAGACCAAGAGCACCATCGACGGCGACATCACCAGGGTGGGCAACAAGTACCACCTGTTCTACGTCGCCCACGACGCCCCGAACGGCCTGCGCCACGCGGTCTCGGACCGCATCAACACCGGCTACCAGTTCGACCCGCGCAAGATCGATCCCGAAACAGTGGCCTGCGAAGCGCCGATGGTCTGGCGCCGCATCGGCAGCAAGAACTACGTGCTGATGTACGACGTGTTCGGCCTCAAGCCGAACAACATGGGCTTCTCGGAAACCGCCGACTTCACCACCTTCAAGAACCTGGGCCGTTTCAACGACCCCGGCTCACCGATGCGCGCCACCAATTTTTCCGGCCCCAAGCATGGTTCGGTGATGCATATCACGGCGGCGGAACTGGCGCGCCTCAAGGCGCATTTCGCCCGAGCCTGACTACCGGCAGTTACGCCGCCAGCGTGCCGGCACCAGGCACTGCGCGGGACTGCTGGCGCCGACGCATCCAGCCGACCATGCCCAGGCCGCCGATCATCATGGCGTAGGTGGACGGTTCCGGCACGGCGGTGACCGAGATATTGTCGACGGCGACGTCAAAGTTGGTGAAGCCGTACATATAGCCGGGTACGAAAGTCCCGAACACCACTTCGTCCACGCTGGCCAGCACGTCGGCAAAACTGCGGCCTTCTGGCAGCTTGGGTCCGGCGCCGTCGTCGGTGGAGCCATAGCCGCCCCAGCCCGCCGGCAAGCCGGTGGCGGTCGGGTCGGCGATGGTGACCGACAGGTGCTGCCAGTCCTGGGTGGCGTCGATGGTGCCGAGCTTGTACCACACGCTCGAGTACGGCATGCCGGCCGGCGTGTTGCCATAGTCGCGCAGCTCCACCACCACGTCGCGCGCAACGTCTTGGTTGAAATACTTGATCTCGTTGGCCTTGATGTCGAGGCCCAGCGTCACCGGCCCCTTGGCCGAGTAATCGCCAAGAAAGGCGGCGTTGGTGGTGGTGCCGAACGAAATGCCGAAGTTTTCAATCACCGTGCGCAGCGCCGGCGCGCCATGGCCCATGCTGGTATCGATGCCGGAACCGCCATTGCCATCCGCCGCTTCCAGGCCGTACCAGCCCTCGTTACCATTGGAAAAATCCACTGTCGTGGAACCACCAGCCGCACAGGCGGCGCTACCAGCCAGGGCCAACATTACCGCCATCATTGCTTTGTTCAAAGTCATGAGTCTTCCTTTGTCAGTTGGAGGGAGAACAGGCCACCGGCCGCCGAAAACTTGTGATCTCCGGAGAGCCGGTGCAGGGCCAGTTTGTTGTCGTTCCATCCAGCAGTCAAAGACTATGAGTCACAAATTTGTAACCAAAATGTAACCATTGAACGGGTAAATTGCCATACTCCTACTATGCGTTCTATTTGACAACGGGCACAAAAGTGACCGACAGTATTGATTCCGACGTTACCCGTTGAGATGGCGGGCCATGCCGTCGGAATGCACCAAGGCAAGCAACGCGCAGTTCTGCACAATCGCCCGCAACGTCCATCGCACGTTGCATGTCACCTTTTTGCCACAGCGTTAATGCGCAGACGGCTGATACAAAGCCTGTAACTGGCCATACGGCATAGCCTGCGCCACCAGCGGACCGGCGTTGCCGGTGGCGAGGAAGTCGCGGCCCATTCCGGCAGCGACTGCCCACAACGCTTGCGGAATGCCGGAGCCGGCGCTCAGGCGGCACACGCCCAGCTGCATGAGCGTGTCGGCGTCCGGCACTCCCGGCCAGTCCATCACGTTGACCGGCAAGGCCGCTGCCGCGACCACCTGCGCAATCTCATCGGGCTTGACGATGCCGGCCACGAACAGGCCGTCGGCGCCGGCCGCCTGGTACAGCGCCGCGCGGCGCAGCACTTCGGCCACCCGCTCCCCTTCCGGCGCCAGGCCTTTCAGGTACACGTCGGTGCGGGTGTTGATGAAAATGTCCCTGCCCTCCTGCGCGGCCAGCTCCTTGATCGCGTTGATCTTGGCTGCCAGTACCTGCGGTGCATCGTGACCGTCTTCGAGGTTGATGCCTGCCACCCCCACGTCGATCAGGCGCAGCACGCTCAACGCCACGGCCTGCGGATCGTCGTCGTAACCGTTTTCGAAATCGACCGACAACGGCACCGTCAGCACCCGCGCGATATTGGCGGCCACCGCGATCGCCACATCGACCGGCATCTGGCCGCCGTCCGCATAGCCGGCGGCCCACGCCACGCCGGCACTGGTGGTGGCAATCGCCGGCGCACCGAGGCTTTCGAACAGCCGTGCGCTGCCCGCATCCCAGGCGTTGGGCAGGTGCAGCAAGCGGCTGCCGTCGTGCAGTTTCTTGAAGGTGGTTACAGCGTTCATCCGGGCTCCTTAAAATAAACTCGATTGCATGGTGGTGAGATTGCCGAAGCTGTCGTGCATCGGTTGCAAAATGGCGTCCGCAATCGGCTGCAGCTGCTTGGTCAGGTAATGTTCGTAGTCGATCTGCGACCGTAAATCTTCCAGCGGTTCCGGGCCGCTGGTGGTCATCACGTAGCTGATCCAGCCGCCGTTCTGGTAGCGCAGCGGGCGCCGGTGCGCCAGGTTGTATTCATCGGCCAGGCGCGCGGCGCGCACCTGCGGCGGCACGTTCACCTTGTATTCGTCGAGCGGCTGACGCAGGCGCTTGCGGTACACCAGCAGATCGTCGCATTCGCCGGCCAGCATGCGGTCCGCGTACTCGCGCACATAGTCCTGGTACGGCTGGTTCTTGAACACGCGCAGGAACAGCCCTTGCTGGAACTGCTGCGCCAGCGGCGTCCAGTCGCTGCGCGCCACTTCCAGGCCGCGATAGATCACTTCCTCTTCACCCTGCGCATTGATCATCAACCCGGCGTAGCGCTTCTTGCTGCCCATTTCCGTGCCGCGGATGGTGGGCATGAAGAATTTCTGGTAATGAGTGTCGAACTCGATTTCGAGATGGCAGTCGAGGCCATGCTTTTCCTTGAGCATGGTGCGCCACCACTGGTTGATGCCATCCGCCAGCTGCTGGCCGATGGCCAGCGCATCGTCGTTGCGATGCTCTTTTTTGAGCCAGATGAAAATCGAATCGGTGTCGCCGTAAATCACGTCGTAGCCTTGCGATTCCACCAGTGCGCGCGTCTGCTTCATCATCTGG
Source organism: Duganella sp. FT27W (assembly GCF_009295655.1). Taxonomy (NCBI): domain Bacteria; kingdom Pseudomonadati; phylum Pseudomonadota; class Betaproteobacteria; order Burkholderiales; family Oxalobacteraceae; genus Duganella; species Duganella sp. FT27W. The sequence continues at coordinate 332,504 of NZ_WHIV01000005.1, read as the reverse complement.
TGGCCGCGCAGCGTCACCGACGACACCAGGCGCGGATTGAAGAAGCGGCATTCGGTGGCGCCCAGCACGCCGCAGAAGGAATTCATCAACAGCTTCAATGCCTGCGACAGCGGCTCGTTTTTCGCCCGCTTGGCGGCGTCGCGCTGCTTCCAGATTTGCGTGGTGATCTCGGGCAGGCAGTGCTTCGTGCGCGAGAACACGGTGCCGTTCACGCCTTCCACCTGCTCGGCCGGGTCGGTGGCCGCCTCGCCTTCGATCAGGCCCACCGGATCGACCAGGAAGGTGCGGATGATCGACGGGTACAGGCTTTTGTAGTCGAGCACCACGACCGAGTCGTACAGGCCCGGCTTGGAATCCATGACGAAGCCACCGGGCGACGCTCCGCCCGACACATCGCCCACGCTGGGCGCCACGTAACCCTCGCGGTGCATGCGCGGCAGGTAGTGGTGGCTGAACGCCGCGATCGAGCCACCCAGGTGGTCGGCCTGCAAGCCGGTAACGGTGGCGCGCTCGATCATGAACGCCAGCAGGTTGGCCTTGTTAAAAATACGCGTGACCAGCTCGCAGTCCTTGAGGTTGTAGTGCGCCAGCGCCGGCTTGTCTTCGTGGAAGCGCCGCTCGATCTCGGCCATCTTGTCGTAGTCGCTGCCGATGTCCTTGCCCTCGCCCAGCATCTCCTGCGAGACGTTCTCCAGGCTATACGACTGGAACATCCACGACGCCGCCTTGAGCGCATCGATCCCGTCCAACACGATGCGGCCCGTCACCGGCGCGAACATATAGCCCTGCTTGCCCGGGTGCTCGCGCCACTCGATGGTTTTGTTTTCGCGACCCAGGGTCAGTGGAATGCGGTACTTGTCGGCGTTCTTTTGCAGCACCCGCAAATCGAACTGCACCACGTTCCAGCCGATGACCACGTCGGGATCGTGGCGCGCGAACCAGCCGTTCAGGCGCTCGATGACCTGGCGCGGCGTGGCGCAGTATTCGAGGTCGAAGTCGATCGACTGCCCCGATGATGCCGGTGCAGTGCCGAGCATATACACCTGGCGCTGGCCGCAGCCTTCGAGCGCAATCGAATACAGGTCGCCGTGGGCGCTGGTTTCGATATCGAGCGAGACGATCTTGAGCGCCGGACGATAATCGGGCGCCGGCTTGAGCTTGCAGTCGAAGATCGTCGCGCCTTCGACGCGGCCGCCTTCAACGGTGACGCCGGCCGAAATGAACCGCTCCATCAAATAGCGCTCGGGCGGGCGGATATCGGCCTCGTACATGCGGATGCCATGCTCGCGCAGCGTGCGTTCAAACGCGGTGAGCGCCTTGTAGCGCGATGCGTACACGCCGATCACAGGCGTCTGCTGGAAGGTTTTCAGCTGCAGGTCGCGCAGCTCGATGCCGCCCGACTGGTCCATCAGCGCCGCGATGGCCGCGCGCTGTCCTGCCTCGGCAAAGGCGACCGAAGTTTGCGCGGTCAGGCGGATTTTCCGGGGGCCGTCGTCGGTGGCCAGCCAGAAGTCGATCTCCGTGCCGTGCGGGGTATCGCGCCAGTGGCGCGTGAGGATAAAGCCGGTGCAGGTCATGGCAGAATTATACTGTATGTGCATACAGCCGCAATTCTGGCCTTGCTCAGCTGCGGGAGCAGGCGCGGGGTCAGCCGCTACTGCGTTCGATAATCGAAAAGCCGATATCGAGTATGCGCTCCCCCACCTCGCGCTCCTGCGAGCGGTCGAGGATGAAGCGCGCTGCCGTGGTGCCGATCAGCGCGCCGTCGATGCGCACGGTGGTCAAGGCCGGATGCAGCTCGCGCGCAAACGCCAGGTCGCCCAGGCCAATGACAGCGAGCTGCTCAGGCACCGCGATGCCGAGCGCCTGCGCCTCGGTCAGCACGCCCAGCGCCACCATGTCCGAGCTGCAGAACACGGCGTCGATATCGGGATGCTGCGCCAGCAGCGCGCGCAGGCCGGTGCGACCGAAACCGGTGTTGGTGGGCGCGGGCGCCACCAGCGCGGGTATCGCCGTCTCGCCCGGCGCAGCCATGCCCAGCGCAATTGCCGTTTCCGAGAATGACCGCATGCGGCGCTGGGCGCGGTCGTCGTCGGCGCCCAGCGTGGCCACGCGGCGGCGGCCGCGCGCGTGCAAATACTCGGCCACGGCCTGCCCCACTTTTTCGTGCGAAAAGCCGATCAGCATGTCGATCGGATTGGGCGCCAGGTCCCAGGTTTCCACCACCGGGATGCCGCTGTTGAGCAGGCGCTTGCGGCCGGCTGACGAATGCATGATCCCGGTGAGGACCACGCCGTCCGGGCGGCGGCCGATGATGGCTTCGAGCAGTTCGTCCTCGCGCGAATCCTCGTAGCCCGACTGGCCCAGCATCACCTGGTAGCCATGCTGCGCCAGCGCCGCCGTCAACGACTGCACCATTTCGAGAAACACGTTGCCGGCGATGGTGGGGATCACGGCAGCGACCAGCCGGCTCTTGCGTGACGCAAGGCCGCCGGCCAGCATATTGGGCACGTAGCCGGTTTGCGCGACCGCGTCTTTCACGCGCTGCATGATCGCGTCCGACACCACGCTGGGATTGTTGAGCGCACGCGACGCGGTGATCGGCGCCACCCCGGCCAGGCGCGCAACGTCGCGCAGCGTGATGCCGCCGCTGTTGCGGCGGCGCTTGGGAATGTCGTGGCCAGGCGGGTTATCGGTGGGATCGGTCATGCTGCGATTTTAACAGGTGGACAACCGGTGAGCTTCAGCGGTAGGTGAGCATGTCTTTCCCGCCCAGCGATTCCAGGTGGGCGTAGTTGTTGAAGTAATCGAGGCCGAATTCGCCGGGCCGATGCAGCAGCCGGGTGACCGAGCAATTGGCCATCTTCCAGGTCATTTCCATGACCTGGTAGTCCTGCAAGCCCAGCACGTGCTGCATCACGGTGGCGATCACGCCGCTGGACGTCAACACCAGCGTGGCCTGCTTGCTGTCGGGGCGGTCGAGGCGTTCCAGCGCAGCCACCACGCGGGCGCGGAATTCGGGCCAGGCCTGCGCGTATTCATCGTCATGCCAGCCGGTCATCCAGCGCTGCATCGCCGCGCGAAACAGCTGCTCCATGGCGCGCTGCGGCTCGCGCTGGCCGGCCAGGCGTTCGCCCAGCGCCACCGGGTCGGCAAATTCCGGGCAGTGGCGCAGCATCACTTCGTGGTGGTCGAATTCGGCAAAACCGGGTTCGACCTCGCGTTGCGCTGGTGGCCACAAGCCGGCCGGCATCTCGGCCTGGCAGGCATCGGCTGCCTGCCCATGGCGGGCCATGCCGCCGGTCAGCACGCGGTGAAAACGCTGGCCGCGCCTGGCGAACCACTGCCCCAGCAGGCGCGCCTGCTCAATGCCGCGTGGCGACAGCTGGTCGTAATTGGCGCTGCCGAACGACGCTTGTGCGCTGCGCACCAAAAAAATCTGTCCCATGATCCGCCTACGACTGCGAAGCCGAAGCCGGGCAGGCCGCGCTGCCATTGGCAGCCAGGCCGCGCACCGCCGTGGCAATGTCAGCGCCCAGGCGTGCCACGGCGCGGCGATGGCCGGCCACCAGCGCTTCGTTACCGTCGCTCACCGTCTCGCTGGCAACCGTGCGGCAGGTCAGCACCTTCGGGCTGCCCACCTGGCGCACGCTCCACACGGCGTCGAGCAGCGCGTATTTGCCGGGTGCGGACTCGAAGCGCTGCACATTGGTGCTGATGCGGTACACGGTGGCGCCTTCCGGCGTGGGCGTGCGGAACACGTCCACCGCACCCAGGTCGTTCGTCACCACCTGCGACAAGGCCTGGCCGATTTCGGCGGCCGGCGGCGAGGTCCACAGGTCCTGCTCCAGCAAATCCATGCGGCCATCGGTGGTCACCACCAGCTGTTTGCGCGCCACCTGCTGCGGCACCGTCACGGCCGGAATCTCGATGAAATAGGCGGGCGCCGCGCCGCTTTTCGCGGTGGGCGTGCCCATACCGCTGGCCAGGCTGTAAAAGCGATCTGGCGGAGTGCTGGAGCAGCCGGCCAGCGCCGCAGCAGCAGCAACAATGGCGAGGCAATACAAACGGTGCGTCATTTCTTCTCTCCTTTTTTCTCCGGCTTGCCGCGGATGAGCGACTCGGGATGGCGTTCCAGGTAGTCGGTCAGCGCATTGAGGGACTCCATGGTTTGCGTAAGCTGTTGCAGCGCTTCGCGCAGGTCGGACTGCACCGGCGAATCCTTTTGCAGCAGTTCGTCGGCCGTGCCGAAGGTCTTGCGCGCCGCGCCAAGCGTGTCTTTCATCTCGGGCACCACTTGCGCGTCGAGCTGCTTGAGCAGGCTGTCAGCGCTTTTCAGGGTGTCGCGCAGGTTGGTGCCGATTTCCTCGAACGGTACCTTGTCGAGCTTGCGCGCGATGCTCGAGAGCTGGGTTTGCAGCTCGTCGAGCGTGTTCGGTACGGTCGGAATTTCAAGCGGGTCCTGGTTCATGTCGATCTTGGCGCTCTTGGCATTCGGGAAGAAGTCGAGCGCCACGTACAGCTGGCCGGTGAGCAGATTACCGGTGCGCAGCTGGCCGCGCAGGCCGCGCGCGACCATGCGCTCCATCACCTGCGGTCCGGCGTTGCGGTCCTGGTCGTCATCGATACTCTTCTGGAAGGCGCGGCCCAGGCGGGCCGGATACATGTCCACCGTGACCGGCATGCGGAAGGTTTTCTTGACACGGTCGAACTCCACGCCCACCGAGCGCACCTCGCCGAGCACGATGCCACGGAAGTCTACCGGCGCGCCCTGCGACAGGCCGCGCAGCGACTGGTCGAAGTACAGCACGGTGGTAATCGCGGGACCATCCGGGTCGCGCAGCGCGCTGGCCTGGTCGGCGGCCAGCAGGAACTGGCTGCCCTGCGGCGCCACCACGTCGGGCTTCTGGCCGCCGGCGCTCTCGAAGGCGATCCCGCCCACCACCAGCGCGGCCAGCGATTGCGTATTGAGCTTGAAGCCTGACGAATCGAGCCGCACATCGACGCCGCTGGCATGCCACCAGCGCGTGTTCTTGCCCACGTACTGCTCGTATGGCGCGCGGATGAACACTTTCATTTTCACGCCGCGCCCCTGCTCTTCCAGGTCGAACGCGGTCACCCGGCCTACCGGGATGCGGCGGTAGTAGACCGGCGAACCCACATCGACGGAACCGAGGCTTTCGGCGTGCAGCGTAAACAGGCTGCCTTTTTCGTCGGTGGCCACCTGCGGCGCTTCTTCCAGGCCCGCAAATTCGGTGGCGGTCTCGCCGGACTTGCCGGCATCGACGCCGATGTACGCGCCCGACAGCAGCGTGCCCAGGCCCGATACGCCGGTGGCGCCCACCTTGGGCCGCACCACCCAGAAGCGGGTGTCGGCAGCGGCAAAGCGCTCGGCTTCCTTGCTCATGTCGATCTTGACCAGCACCTTGGACAGGTCGCGCGAAATCGAGATCGAGCGCACGATGCCGATATCGACATCCTTGAACTTGACCTTGGTCTTGCCGGGTTCCAGGCCGTCGCCGCTGCGGAAGCTCACCGTCACCGACGGTCCCTGATCCACAAAGGTCTTGATCACCAGGCCCACGCCGATCAGCGCGGCCAGCAGGGGGATCAGCCAGACCAGCGAGGGCAGCCAGCGATTGGCTTTTTCGACGGCCGGTTCGTGCACCGGCCGTGGGTGGTCTTCGTTTTCAGGCATGCTTTTCTCCATGTGTATCGACGGGATCCCAGATCAGGCGCGGATCGAACTGCATCGACGCCATCATCGTCAGGACCACCACGGCGCAAAACGCCAGCGCGCCAGGGCCGGCGGTAATCACCGCCAGCGACTGGAAGCGCACCAGCGCCACCGTCAGCGTAATGACAAAAATATCGAGCATCGACCAGCGGCCGACGAATTCAACGATGCGGTACAACATCGTGCGCTGCTCCGGGCGCCAGCGCGAGCGGCGCTGCGCAGTCGCGGCCAGTATCGCCAGCGCCGCCAGCTTCATCACCGGCACCACGATACTGGCAATGAAAATGATGATGGCCAGCGCCTGCGAACCGCTGTTCCAGAACAGCAGCACGCCGCTGATGATGGTGTCGTCTTCCTTGCCGAACAGGGAGTTCGTGTACATCACTGGCAGCAGCATGGCGGGAATATAAAGAATGGTGGCTGCCAGCAGCAGCGCCCAGGTGCGGCCCACGCTGTCCGGGCGGCGCCGGTGCAGCGCCGACTTGCACCGTTCACAGTGCTGGCGGCGGCCTTTTTCGGGGGCCACCAGGCCGCAGCTATGGCACGCCACCAGTGGTGCACCGGCAGCCAGCGCCTGGTAATTGAACTGCGACTGCGACGGGCGCATGCCCTTGGGCCCCGGCAGATGCTCGCCGATATTCCATAAAATCTTGGGGTCGAACGACATCACCAGCGCCAGCATCAGGGTGAGCACGGCAAACGCGAACAGGCCCGGATGGACGATCACGCGCGCCAGGCTGGTCATCTTGACGATGGTGATCAGGATGCCGATCATCAGCACTTCCGTCATGCCCCAGCGCCGCGCCGTGCCGAGGGCGCGCAGCATGGAGTCGAATCCGGGCGGCCGCCGCCCCCGGCTCAGCGACAGCGTGACGTAGAACAGCGACGCCAGCTCCACCGCCGGCAGCACGATGGTAAACAGCGTGACGATGGCCGCAACGATCTCCATCTTCTCGCGCCAGAGCACGTAAATCGCCCCCATCAGCGTGGAAGCGATGCTGTAGCCGCCCACCGACAACTCGACGATGGGGAAGAACTGGGCAATCAAAAAGGTAAAAATGGCGGCGAGCGTGATGGCGGCCATGGCGCGCGGATCGGAGCGGATGCCGCGATAGAGTATCGAGCCGCAACGCACACACCGCGCCTTTTCGCGCGGTTGCAAAGGGCGGTGCTGGTGCAGCACGCCGCAGTCGTGGCAACTGATCAAATCGTAGCGATACACGGTCCGGCCAGAATGATGGAAACATTCATATCATACGGCAATACTGGCGCGCACAATTGTGCGGCGGGACCGGTTTCGCGGTGCTTACTTCAATTTACTTTTTGTGCAGGAAGTCGAGCAGCGTGGCGGCCACCACCTTGGTCGCTTTGCGCAAGTCGTCCAGGTTCAGGCGTTCGTCGGCCTTCTTGGCGTTCGATTCGGGCACGGTGCGCGGGCCGGCGCCGTACAGCACGGCCGGAATCCCGTGCTCGCCGTACAGGCGCGCGTCCGCGTACAACGGCGTGCCCTGGGCGGGAATGGTCTCGCCCAGGTAGGTTTGCGCATTGTGCTGCAGGCTGGCCACCAGTTGCGCGGTGCCCGGCAGTTCGCGCAGCGCGTGCGACAGCAGCAGGCGCTTGATGTCGAGCGTGATGCCCTCCTGCCCTGCCACCGCCTGTTCGATCAGGGCGCGCACGCGCGCTTCCACCTGTACCGGGTCTTCCTCGGGAATCATGCGGCGGTCGAGCTTGAGCACCACCTTGCCCGGCACGACATTGGTATTGGTGCCGCCGTCGATGCGGCCCACCAGCATGGTCGGCGAATCGATGCCGGCAATCTTCGACTTGATCTTTTTGAGCTCGGGCAGCTCGTCGTAGATGGCGTTGAGGATGCGGGTGGCCGCCTGCAATGCGTCGTGGCCCGTCTCCGGCATGGCGCCGTGGCCGGATTTGCCGTGCACGGTCACTTCCAGTTGCAGGCAGGCGTTGTGGGCGGTGACGATGTTGTAGCTGAAGCCCGCCGCAATGACGTAATCGGGCTTGGTCAGCTTTTGTTCGAGCAGCCAGCCGGGGCCCAGCAGGCCGCCGAATTCCTCGTCGTACGTGAAGTGCAGTTCCAGCGCGCCTTGCAACGGCACGCCCAGCGCTTCCAGTGCGCGGGTGGCGAAAATATAGGTGGCGAAGTCGCACTTCGAGACGGCGGCGGCGCGGCCGTAGATAAAACCGTTATCGACCACGCCGCCGTACGGCGGATAGGTCCAGTTGTCGCCGGGCGGCACCACGTCGCCGTGGGCATTGAGGGCCACCGTGGGGCCGCCGCTGTCGTACGGGCGGCGCACGATCAGGTTGGTGATGGTCTCCATGCCGTAGTCGCGTACCGCCTGCTCGGGCACCGCGTGCTGTTCGGCGGTCCAGCCGTAGGCTTGCACCAGGTTCGCCACCATTTCGGCGTGCGGCGCGTTGTTGCCGGGCGGGGTATCGGTCGGGATGCGCAGCAGTTGCTGGAGCACGCCCACCTGTTCGTCGAAATGGGCGTCGATCCATGCTGCCAGTTGTGCTTTTTGGTCGTTCATCAGTTCTTCTTTCATTTTGCCCCCGCTTCATACCAGGCGGCGACTTGCGCGCGTTCGGCATCGGTCATCTGGGTCAGGTTCGCCAGCGGCATGGCCTTCAGTTGGACCGTCTGCTTGTAGATCTTCTCGGCGTTCTGGCGGATTTCCGCTTCGTTTTCCAGCATGATGCCGGCTGGTGCGGCCGCAAAGCCGGCCTGCTTGGGTTGAGCCGCGTGGCACGACACGCAGCGCTGGTCGATGATGGTTTTCACTTGCGCGAATTGTTTGGCAGCCGCTTGCGGATCGACCGCCGGCGCAGCCGCCACCGCTGCCGGACGGCTAGGAGCGATCGCCACGGCCACCGCCGCCAGCAGCGCCAGGCCGATGACCGGATAGCGCCACTCGACGCGGCCCTTGTGGCGCAGGTTGAAGAAGTGGCGAATGAACACGCCGGCCGCCATGATCAGCGCCAGCACCAGCCACGAATACTCGTGGCGGTAAGTCATCGCGTAATGGTTGCTGATCATGATGAACAGCACCGGCAAGGTGAAGTAGTTATTGTGGACGCTGCGCTGCTTGGCCTTCTGGCCGTGCACCGGATCGGGCATGCGGCCGGCCGACATGGCTTCGACCATCTTGCGCTGGCCGGGAATGATCAGCATCAGCACGTTGCCCACCATGATGGTGCCGATCAGCGCACCGACGTGGATGTACGCGGCGCGGCCGCTGAGCATATGGGTCAGGCCAAACGCCGCCGCCACGATCAGCGCGAAGATCACCACGCCGAACCAGAAGTCGTGCTTGCCCAGCGGTGAGCGGCACAGCAGGTCATAGACGGTCCAGCCGACGACCAGGGTGCCGATGCCGATGCCCACCGCCTGCAGGCTGGTGATGTCGGCCACCGATTTGTCGATCATCATGGCCTGGGCGTTGAAGTAATAGGCGATCGTCAGCAGCGCGATGCCGGAGAGCCAGGTGGAATAGGCTTCCCACTTGAACCAGTGCAGTTCCTTCGGCAGTTCGGCCGGCGCCACCAGGTATTTTTGCGGATTATAAAAGCCGCCGCCGTGCACGGCCCACAGTTCGCCCGACACGCCCTTCTTCGCCAGCTCGGAACCCGGCGCCGGCGGGCGGATCGAGTTATCGAGCCACACGAAATAAAACGATGCGCCGATCCAGGCGATACCGGTGATGACGTGGAGCCAGCGTACCAGGAGGTTGAGCCATTCAAGGCCGTAGGGGACGAGGTACGCAAACAATTCCATGGCTAGTCTTTCAGGTCAGGGCTGTGGCTAATTTACAGAAGATAGCTGCAAATGCTGCAATGCACATGAACTATCGAGTATATTAAACATATCGTATTCCGTATAACCTGAACAAGACTTTTCATGGCCGCTCTGCCACAACACCTGGACCTGCACCTGATCCGCATTTTGTACATGCTGCTGGTGGAAAAAAACGTCTCGCGGGTGGCGCTCAAACTCAATCAGCCGCAGCCCTCGATTTCGGCCTCACTGCGCAAGCTGCGCGAGCTGACGGGTGATCCCATCCTGGTACGCGGCGCCCGTGGCATGGTGCCCACCCAGCACGGCGAGAGCCTGCTGCTGCCGGCCAAGCGCATCCTCGACGAGACCGAAAACCTGTTTTTAAAGAAGTCGCCGTTCGTGCCGCAGATCGAAGCGCGCACCTTCCACGTCGCCGCGCCCGACTATCTGGACAGCCAGTTCCTGCCCAATCTTGTTGCGCTTTTACGACGCGGCTCACCGAACAGCCGCGTCAAAATCCACAGCCTCGGCCCGCGCGTGGACTACGTGCGGCTGCTGTCGGACGGCGACATGGACCTGGTGATTGCCAACTGGGACGAACCGCCCGAGCACCTGCACATGTCCAAGCTGTTCGAGGACCCGATCACCTGCGTGATGCGCGCCGACTGTCCGTACGCGCTGCGCACGCCCAGCGACGCCATGACGCTGGACGACTACCTGACCCTGCCCCACGTGGCGCCCACCCAGCTGATGCCCGGCTACCTGGGCGTGATCGACGATTTTCTCGACCGCCAGGGCTTGCAGCGCAACGTAGTGGTGGAGTCGGCATACTTCGGCCTGATCCCCAATATGCTGGCGCAGACCGACCTGGTACTGACCACCGGGCGCCAGTTCGTGCGCCAGTACGAAAAGCAGATGCCGCTCAAAACCTACGCGCTGCCCGTCAAATTCCCGGCCATGCGGTTTTACCAGTTATGGCACGAACGCGTGCACCAGGCGCCGGAGCACAAGTGGCTGCGCGAGCAGGTGGCGGCGGCGGCCAAGGGATTGACGCTGAAGTAAGCGCGCCTGCTGCATAAATCGTATAACCCGTACCTGCCGCAGCATATGTCACGCCCCCGTCCACGCGCTATCATCAAGCCTCGATAACGGACACCCACGCCATGACCACCCTTTCCGAGCTCAATAACTGCGACGCCGCCACCTTCATCGACCGCCTGCGCGGCATCTACGAGCATTCGCCGTGGATCCCCGAGCGCGCCGCTGCCCGGCGTCCGTTCGCCAGCGAGACCGCGCTGAAGCTGGCCTTGCAGGACGTGGTCACGTGCGCCACCCTCGACGAGCAACTGGGCCTGATCCGCGAGCACCCGGAACTGGCCGGCAAGGCCGCCGTGGCTGGCCAACTGACCATGGAGTCCACCAGCGAACAGGCGGCGTCCGGCCTGCACCTGTGCAGCGCCGAGGAATACGCCGTCCTGCACCAGCTCAACGCCGACTACAACGCCAAATTCGGCTTCCCGTTCATCCTGGCGGTGAAAGGACCCACCGGCAAGGGCCTCACGCGCCGCCAGGTGATCGCCGCGTTTAGCCGCCGCCTGAAAAACCGCCGGCCCGACGAAATCGCCGAATGCCTGCGCCAGATAAAGCGCATCGCCGAAATCCGCCTGAACGACCTGCTCGGTGTTTCGCTCGACTTCGGTCCCACCATCATGGCGTGGGCCGAAACCATCGCCGCCTGGAGCGATGTCGAGGTAGCAGAGGACCAGGACTTCGACCTCACCTGCGCTTACATGACCCCTGCCCACCAGCGCACCGCCGCACAGCTGCGCGACTGGATGACCGAAGCGGGCATGGACGCCCACATCGACGCAGTGGGCAACGTGGTGGGCGTGTACCGCTCCGACGCGCCGGGCGCCAAGACCCTGATGACCGGCTCCCACTACGACACCGTGCGCAACGGCGGCAAGTACGACGGCCGCCTCGGCATCCTGCTGCCGATCGCCATCGTGCGCCACCTGCACCAGCGCGGCGAGAAACTGCCGTTCCACCTGGAGGTGGTGGGCTTCGCCGAAGAAGAAGGCGTACGCTTCAAGAGTACCTTCCTGGGCAGTAACGCGATCACCGGCCGCTTCGACATGGCGCTGCTCGACCAGGAAGACGCCGACGGCATCACCATGCGCGCGGCGCTGGCCGCCGGCGGCCACGATTTCACCGGCATCCCCGCCATCGCCCGCAAGCCGGAAGACATTCTCGCCTTTGTGGAAGTCCATATCGAACAAGGTCCCGTGCTGTTACAGCGCGACCTGGCGCTGGGCGTGGTCACGGCAATCGCCGGCAGTTCGCGATTCCTGGTGCAGCTGACCGGCCTGGCCAGCCACGCCGGCACCACGCCAATGGCCATGCGCAAGGATGCCGCTGCCGCCGCCGCAGAGATTGTGCTGCTGGTCGAACAGCGCTGCGCGCAAGCGCCATCGCTGGTCGGCACGGTAGGCCAGCTGGAAGTACCGGGAGGCTCGGTCAACGTGATTCCGGGCGCCTGCAAGCTCTCGCTCGACATCCGCGCGGCCGACGACGCGGTGCGGCTGGCGGCAGTGGCCGATGTCCTGGACGGCATTGCCGCCATCTGCGAGCGGCGCCAGGTGGAATTCGCACTGGAACAGATCGTCGATGCGGCCGCCGCGCCCTGCGCGCCGCACCTGATGGACCAGCTGGGCGCCGCAGTGGAACGCGCCGGCCTGCCACGCTACGACCTGCTATCGGGCGCCGGCCATGATGCCATGGCGATGGCAGCGATCACCGACGTCGCCATGCTGTTCACCCGCTGCGGCAACGGCGGCATCAGCCACAATCCGCTCGAGACCATGACGGCCGATGACGCCGATATTGCGGCGCGGGTGTTGCTGGATTTTGTGCGGAGCTTTGCTTAAAGGGCGGGTCGCGGGTGGGACAGCGTTGCCAATACAAAATCGGCGCGTTCCTCTACCGGTATCTTGGGCAGCAATGTGATCTCGTATCCCAGCATCGGATAGGCACGTTCGAGGCGGTTGAATTCCGCCACGGAAGCAACCATGTCGTGGCGCCGCTCGGCGTTCTGCACGTAGATTTCAGGCCAGGGTGGCGCCAGGAATACCCGCCGATGATAGCGATAGCGCTTGGTCATCGCAGCCAACACGGACGTGCCAGTGAGCTCCTCGAGTGCGGCAGCCGCGTCGATCAGCCCCCGGTCGAAAAACACCCACGCGGCGCCGCGCCGCTTCGCCTGGGCATAATCTTTTTGCGCCATAGCGATGGCACGGTTCAGGAAGGCGGCCAAGTCCACCCAAGGCAAAGCCGAACCTGCGGACAGCGTTTCTTCCTGCACGATACGCAGACCCGGCTCCTGCACCACCATGTGGCCCCGCCTGGCCAGTTCTGCGAGCAGTGTGGACTTTCCGCCTCCCGAACAGCCGGAAATGACCACCAGATTATTCATGCCGCTCTCTCGTTCGTTAAACCACCAGATTACACTATGCCCGCCCGCTCCAGCATCGCATGCAACAGCACATTGCACCCCGCCTCCAGGTGCTCCGGCTTGGCGTCTTCGATTTCGTTGTGGCTGATGCCGTCCTTGCACGGCACGAAGATCATGCCCGATGGCGCCAGGCGGGCGGCGTAGATGGCGTCGTGGCCGGCGCCCGAGACCACGTCCATGGTCGAGTATCCGAGTTTGGCGGTGGCGCTGCGCACCGCGTCCACGCAGTCCGGGTGGAACGGGCATGGCGGGTAGTACGACACGCGTTCGAGCGCGATGCTCAAGCCGGAATCACTCTGGGTCTTGTCGATGAACGCCAGTAGCTCGCCGTGCATGGTGTTGAGCAGTTCATCGTTCACGTTGCGCAGGTCGATGCTGAATTTGACTTCGCCCGGGATCACGTTGCGGCTGTTGGGGAACACCTGCACCATGCCCACCGTGCCACGGCCGTACGGCGGGTAGCGGTTGGCAATCGCTACCACTTCCTGCATGATCACCGTGGACACCTGCAAGGCATCCCTGCGCAATCCCATCGGCGTGGGGCCGGCGTGGGCTTCCATGCCGGTCACCACGCAGTCGTACCACGACAGCCCCATCACGGCCGGCACCACGCCAATCACCTTGTCGGCGTCCTCCAGCACCGGGCCCTGTTCGATATGCGTTTCGAAATATGCGCCGATCGGATGCTGGCCCGGCACCTGGTCGCCCTTGTAGCCGATGCGTTCCAGTTCCTCGCCCACGGTCTTGCCGTCGGTGTCCTTGGCCGCGTACGCGGTCTCCAGGCTGAAGGCGCCGCAGAAGACGCCGGAGCCCATCATCACCGGCACGAAGCGTGAGCCTTCCTCGTTGGTCCAGAAGGCCACTTCGATCGGCGCCTCGGTCTTGATGTTCCTGTCGTTCAGGGTGCGCACCACTTCCAGCCCGGCCAGCACGCCGTAGTTGCCATCGAACTTGCCGCCGGTGGGCTGGGTGTCGATATGGCTGCCGGTCATCACCGGCGGCAGCGCGTTGTTGGTGCCGTCGCGGCGCATGAACACGTTGCCGATCTGGTCGATCGTGATCGACATCCCTGCTTCCCTGCCCCACTTGACCACCAGGTCGCGGCCCTGCTTGTCCAGGTCCGTCAACGCCAGGCGCTTGACGCCGCCCTTGGCGGTGGCGCCGATTTGTGCCAGTTCCATCAGCGCCGCCCACAGGCGGTCGCCATTGATGCGCATGTCAGTCATAGTCAGAGTCCTCGTGTGGATGCTGTGAAGGCGGGACGGTCGATGTGGCGGCCAGCGCCCTCCACCGCCATCAGTTCGCCGCGATGGAATACCACGTTGCCCGCCGCCAGCGTGGTTGACGGGATGCCCTTGACGGTGCGCCCCTCGAACACATTGAAGCCGCCCTTGGCAAATTGCGTTTTGGCTGAAATGGTGCGGGTTCCTTGCGGGTCCCACACCACGATATCGGCGTCCGCCCCCACGGCAATCACGCCCTTGCGCGGGTAGATGTTGAAAATTTGCGCGGCGTTGGTGGACGTGACGCGCACGAATTCCGACGGCGTGAGCACGCCGGTATTCACACCCGCATCCCATACCACCGACATGCGGTCTTCCACGCCGCCGCAGCCGTTCGGGATCTTGGTAAAGTCATCCTTGCCGGCCGCTTTTTGCGCGGCGCAGAACGTGCAATGGTCGGTGGCGGTCGTGTGCAGGTTGCCGCTCTGCAGACCGTTCCACAACGCCTTTTGGTGGTGCTTGCTGCGAAACGGTGGGCTCATCACGTGGCCGGCCGCAAATTCAAGATCCTCGCTCTGGTACACGCTGTCGTCGATCACCAGGTGACCGGCCAGCGCCTCGCCATACACGCGCTGGCCGTGCGACCGCGCACGGGTAATCGCCTCGAGCGACTCTTCGCAGGAGACGTGGACGATGTACACCGGGGTATTCAATACGTTGGCAATCGCAATCGCGCGGTTGGCCGCTTCCGCTTCCACGGCCGGAGGGCGCGAAAGCGGATGCGAGCTGGGACCGGTCAGGCCCTGCTTCAACAAATCCTGCTGCAGCTGGTACACCAGCTCACCGTTCTCCGCGTGCACGGTCGGAATCGCGCCGAGTTCGAGCGAGCGGCGGAAGCTTTTCACCAGCGTCTCGTCGTCGGCCATGATGGCGTTCTTGTACGCCATGAAGTGCTTGAAACTGTTGACGCCATGGTCGCGCACCAGGATGCCCATGTCGCGGTGCACGGTGTCGTCCCACCACGTGATGGCCACGTGGAAGGTGTAGTCACCGGCCGACCTGGCCGACCACTCGCGCCATTGGTGATAAGCCTCGATCAGGTTCTGCTGCGGCGCGGGGATGACGAAGTCCATGATGGTGGTGGTGCCGCCGGCCAGGCCGGCCGCCGTGCCGGTGAAAAAATCGTCGGACGTGACGGTGCCCATGAACGGCAGGTTCATGTGCGTGTGGGTGTCGATCCCGCCCGGCATCACGTACTGGCCGGTGGCGTCGATCACCTTGGCCGATGCTGGTGCATCGAGGTTCTCGCCCACGGCCACGATCTTGTCGCCGTAGCACAGCACATCGGCGCGGAAAGCACGGTCGGCGTTGACGACGGTGCCGCCACGGATAATGGTAGTCATTGCAGTCTCCTTAGGGGTGGGCCGGCGCGCCGACGGCGGGCACGGTTTTCCCCTTCATCATGATCCCGTACACCACGGCGGAGATGGCAACACCAACAAACCACGCGTAGGTATAGATCGTTTTAAAACCGTCGCCCACGTCCGGGAACGACGCCGGGAACGCAGCATTGAGGAAGCCGGGAATATTGGGCAGCACGCCGACGATGAACGCCACCAGCGCCGCCATGTTCCAGCCACTCATTGGCCCACTGAGATACGAGTACTGGCCGCGCTCGCGGTACAGCTCCGCCACATCGAGTTCCGTCTTGCGCACCAGGTAGTAATCGACGATCAGGATGCCGGCAATGGGGCCGAGCAGCGCCGAGTAGCCGATCAGCCAGGTGAACACATAGCCCTGGGTCGATTCCAGTATCTTCCACGGCATCATGACGATGGCGATGGCCGCCGTCAGGTAGCCGCCGGTGCGGTACGTGATGCGCTTGGGCGCCAGCGCCGAAAAATCGTATGCCGGCCCCACCAGGTTGGCGGCCAGGTTGACCGACACCGTGTCGATCAGCAGGATAATCAGCGCCACCAGCACTGCCACGCCGGTCATGCGGCTGGCCAGGTCCACCGGGTCCCAGATCGCCTTGCCGTACAGCACCACCGTGGCCGACGTGACGATCACCGCCATCATCGACAGCAGTGCCATCGGCACCGGCAAGCCCACGGTTTGACCCACCACCTGGTCGCGCTGGGTTTTGGCAAAGCGGGTAAAGTCGGGAATGTTCAATGCCAGCGTGGCCCAGAATCCCACCATGGCGGTCAGCGATGGCCAGAACACGGACCAGAACTGGCCGGCCTTTTTACCGCCCTCGACGAACTGCGATGGCGCCGACAGCAGGTCGCCGAAGCCGCCGGCCTTGTTGTGCACCCATGCCAGCAGCACGAAGCAGATCAGGATTTTCAGCGGCGCGGTGTAGGTTTCCAGTTTGCGGATCGATTCCATGCCGTGCACGATGTAGTACAGCTGAATGGCCCAGAAGCCCAGGAAACACAGCAGCTGCGCAGCGTTGATGCCCAACACTGCGATCTTGTCGCCGCCGATCTCGCCGCCCATCAACACCCCGAGCAGGGTGTAGATCATCTGCCCGCCGAACCAGGTTTGAATGCCGTACCAGCCGCAGGCGACGATGGCGCGCATCAGTGCCGGCAGCTTGGCGCCGGCCGTGCCAAACGACGCCCGCGCCAGCACTGCGTACGGAATGCCGAACTTGGTGCCCGCGTGGCCGATCAACAGCATCGGCAACAGCACGATGGCATTGGCCAGGAAGACCGTGAGCACCGCCTGCCAGCCGGACATGCCGCCTTCGATCAAACTGGCCGACAGCGTGTACGCCGGAATGCACATCACCATGCCCACCCACAGCGCGGCAAAGTGGTACCAGCGCCACGTGCGCTGCGCGGCGGTGGTAGGCGCCAGGTCTTCGTTCCACAGTTGCGGGCTGACGGGAAGTTCACTGTTATTCACGGGACGGTCTCCAAGGGTTGACGGGCATGCTGCATCGAGTAACATCCTGCAAACGTTGCAAGTTTCGTACCCAGTACACCTACACTGCTGCCACCGTCTCTTACACCGCCTTTACTGCCGCCACGTTCTCCGCGCGCGGGTTGCGCGGGTCCTGGGTCCAGTTCATGTACGGCTTGCCGGTCTTCTGCGGCACCATCGTGATGCAGCCCTGCACCGGGCAGGTGATCTCGCACAGGTTGCAGCCCACGCACTCCTCCTTGATCACCTCGTAGGTGCGCACGCCGGCAGCGTCGATCAGCTGGCTGATCGACTGGTGCGACGTGTCTTCGCACGCCACGTAACAGCGGCCGCACTTGATGCAGTCGTCCTGGTTGATCTGGGCAATGACCTGGTAGTTCATGTTCAGGTATTTCCAGTCGGTGGTGTTGGGCACAGCCTTGCCCACGAAGTCGCTCACCTTCGTGTAACCCTTTTGATCCATCCAGCGCGACAGGCCATCCTTCATCTCTTCGACGATGCGGAAGCCATGCAGCATGGCTGCCGTGCACACCTGCACGCAGCCCGAACCGAGCGCCATGAACTCGGCCGCGTCGCGCCAGTTGCCGATGCCGCCGATGCCGGAAATCGGCAAGCCTTGCGTGGCCGGATCGCGGGCGATTTCCGCCACCATGTTCAGCGCAATCGGCTTGACCGCCGTGCCGCAGTAACCGCCGTGGGTGCTGGCGCCGCCCACCACCGGAAACGCCACCATCTGGTCCAGGTCCAGGTGCGTGATCGAGTTGATGGTGTTGATCAGCGAGACCGCATCGGCCCCGCCAGCCTTGGCGGCACGGGCCGGCGCGCGCACGTCGGTGATGTTGGGCGTGAGCTTGACGATGACGGGCAGCTTGCTGTGCGTCTTGCACCAGCGCGTGACCATTTCAACGTATTCCGGCACCTGGCCCACGGCCGCGCCCATGCCGCGTTCCGGCATGCCGTGCGGGCAGCCGAAATTGAGTTCAATGCCGTCGGCGCCGGTCGCTTCCACCAGCGGCAGGATATCGGCCCACAGCTTTTCTTCGCACGGCAGCATCAGCGAGACGATGATCACGCGGTCGGGCCAGTCCTTTTTCACCTGCGTGATTTCCTGCAGGTTGATCTCGAGCGAACGGTCGGTAATGAGCTCGATGTTGTTAAAGCCGATCACCTCGCGGTTCTTGCCGTACAGGGCCGAATAGCGCGACGAGACGTTGACGGCGGCCGGGTCTTCACCAAGGGTTTTCCACACCACGCCACCCCAGCCGGCCTCGAAGGCGCGCACCACGTTGTAGGCCTTGTCGGTGGGCGGCGCGGAGGCGAGCCAGAACGGATTGACCGATTTGATGCCGCAAAATTCGATGCTCAGGTCAGCCATTTGCGGCCTCCAGTTTAAGATTGATATCGCTGTGAATGGCGTGGGCCGCCAGCTTGCCGTGTTGTACCGCCTGCACCGTCAAATCCTGGCCCGGCGCCACGCAGTCGCCGCCGGCGTAAATCTTCGGCAGCACGGTGCGGAACTGGTCATCGACATGAATCTTGTCGCCGTCGCGCTTGAGCGTGGACGCCAGCGGATCGCTGATGCTGGCTACATCCATGCCCTGGCCGATGGCCTTGAAGATGGCGTCGGCCGCAATCTCGAACGTCTCGCCGGTGCCCGTCAAACGGCCGCCAATGTCGGTGGTGCGCTCGAAGCGCATGCCGCGCACGCGGCCCGCATCGTCCAGCAGCACCTGCTGCGGCTGCGCCCATGTGCGCATGCGCACCTGGTTGTCCTTGGCGATATGCTGTTCATGTTCGGTCGCGCTCATCGCTTCGAAACCACGGCGGTACACGAGCGTCACTTCCTCCGCGCCGAGGCGCTGGATCTGCACCGCCATGTCGATCGCCGTGTTGCCGGCACCGATAACGATGGCGCGCGATGGCAGCGGCAGCGCGGTCAGGTCGCTGGCCTGGCGCAATTCGGCGATGTAGTCCACCGCCGCCAGCAGGCCTGGCGCATCTTCGCCGGTCAGGCCCAATTGCTTGCTGGCGCCCAGGCCCAGGCCGAGGAACACGGCGTCGTACTGCGCATGTAAATCTTTCAGTTGCAGGTTGGCGCCGAGCTTCTGGCCATGGCGGATCTCGATGCCGCCGATCTCGAGCAGGAAGTTCACTTCCTTCTGCGCGAAATTGTCGGTGAGCTTGTACTTGGCGATGCCGTATTCGTTGAGGCCGCCCGATTTTTCCTGCGCCTCGAACACCACCACGTCGTTGCCCAGCATGGCCAGGCGGTGCGCGCACGACAGGCCCGCCGGTCCGGCGCCTACCACCGCAATGGTCTTGCCGGTGGATGCGGCGCGCGCAAACGGGTGATTGGAGAGCGCCATATTGTCGATCGCGTAGCGTTGCAGCAGGCCGATTTTCACCGGCTGCCCTTCCGCGTCGTGGTTGCGCACGCAGGCGTCTTCGCACAGGATTTCGGTGGGACAGACGCGCGCGCAGCTGCCGCCCAAAATGTTTTGCTTGAGGATGCCGGTGGCGGCGCCGTTGATGTTTTCATCGTGGATATTGCGGATGAAACTGGCGACGTCGATGCCGGTCGGGCAGATGCGCGTGCACGGCGCATCGTAGCAGTACAGGCAGCGCGCGCTTTCGATCGCGGCCTGGCGCGCATTGAGCGCGGGCGCCAGGTCGGTGAAGTGGGAAGCCAATTGGGCATTGGCTTCCTTTGGGTGCGGCATGTAGTTCAGAGATTCGATCATCATTCTTTTTTCCTGGCGAGATACTGCGATGCTTGGTGTGAACGTGATGCTGAAAGAGCGGTCTTACTTCATCTGAGGGAATGCAAATTCCGCGCCAGCAGTGGAGGTATTCGGCCAGCGTTCCATCACCGCTTTATGGCGCGTGTAAAAGCGCACGCCTTCGGGTCCGTACGCGTGATGGTCGCCAAACAGGCTGCGCTTCCAGCCCCCAAAACTGTTGAACGCCATAGGCACCGGCAGCGGTACATTCACGCCCACCATGCCCACCTGGATCTGTCGCACGAACTCGCGCGCGGTGCCGCCGTCGCGCGTGTAAATCGCCACACCGTTGCCATACTCGTTGCGGTTGATCAGCTCCACCGCGCTGCCCACGTCGGACAGGCGCACGATGCACAGCACGGGACCGAAAATCTCTTCCTTGTAGATGCTCATATCGGGCGTGACATGGTCGAATAATGTACCGCCGATGAAGAAGCCGTTCTCGCGTTCGGGCACCACGTGGTTGCGGCCATCGACCGCCAGCGTGGCGCCCTGCTCCACGCCTTCGCCAATCAATTTCTCTATACGCTGCTTGGCCGCGCTGGAAACGACAGGCCCCATTTCGGCGTCATGCGCCATGCCGTCGCGCACTTTCAGTGCGGCCGTGCGCTGTGCCAGTGCATCGATGATTTTGTCGCCGGCGTCGCCCACCGCCACCACCACGGAAATCGCCATGCAGCGCTCGCCGGCCGAACCAAATGCTGCGCCCATCAGCGCATCGACCGTCATGTCCATGTCGGCGTCGGGCATCACCACCATGTGATTTTTGGCGCCGCCCAATGCCTGCACGCGCTTGCCCGCCGCGCAGCCGCGCGCATAAATATATTCGGCAATCGGCGTGCTGCCGACAAAGCTCAAGGCCTGAATCGAGGGATGATCGAGCAGCGCATCGACCGCCAGCTTATCGCCCTGCACCACGTTGAATACGCCGTCCGGCAGGCCCGCTTCCTTGAGCAGTTTGGCGTGCAAGAGCGAGGCCGACGGATCGCGTTCGGACGGTTTCAAAATGAAGGTATTGCCGCAGGCGATGGCCAGCGGGAACATCCACATTGGCACCATCACCGGGAAGTTAAATGGCGTGATGCCGGCCACCACGCCCAGCGGCTGGCGCACCGACCACGCATCGATGCCGCGCGAAATCTGTTCGGTGAATTCACCCTTGAGCATTTGCGGAATGCCGACCGCGAACTCCACCATCTCGATGCCGCGCGCCACCTCGCCCTGGGCGTCGGCAAAGGTCTTGCCGTGTTCGAGCGTGACCACCGCCGCGAAATCGTCCACGTGCTGCTGGCACAGTTGCAGGTATTTGAAGAGCACGCGGGCGCGGGTCAGCGGCGGCGTGGCCGACCACGATGGAAACGCTGCTTCTGCTGCGCGCACGGCGGCATCCACCTCTTCCCCGCTGGCCAGCGCCACGCGGGCGACCGGTTCGCCCAGTGCCGGGTTGAAGACATCGGCGTAACGGCCGGAAGCCGTGTCCTGCTTGGCGCCGTTGATGAAGTGGGTGATGGTGTCAAGTTGGTTCATGTCGTTAGTCCGCTTCAATCGAGGTTTTTCAAAATCGTGGCCAGCTTGCCGAACAACTCGTCGACGTGTTTTTTCTCGAGCACCAGCGGCGGCGAGAGCGCGATGATGTCGCCGGTCACGCGGATCAATACGCCGTCGGCAAACGCCTGCTTGAACGCGGCAAACGCGCGCGCACCGGGCTTGCCGGTAATCGGCGCCAGTTCGATGCCGGCCACCAGGCCAATGGTGCGGATGTCGATCACGTGCGGCAGGCCCTTGAGCGAATGCACGGCATCGGTCCAGTACTCGACCATGCCGGCCGCGTGGCCGAGAATGTCCTGTTCCTTGAACACTTCCAGCGTGGCTAGCGAGGCCGCGCAGGCGACCGGATGGCCCGAATACGTGTAGCCGTGGAACAGTTCAATGCCCGGTGGCGCATCCATGAACGCATCGTGGATGTGCTGCTTGCTGAATACCGCGCCCATCGGAATGGTGCCGTTGGTCAGGCCCTTGGCGGTAGTCATCAGGTCCGGTTCGACGTCGAAATAATCGGCTGCGAACGGTGTGGCCAGGCGGCCGAAACCGGTGATCACTTCATCGAAGATCAACAGGATGCCGTGCTTGGTGCACAGCTCGCGCAAGCGTTTCAGGTAGCTTTTGGGCGGCACCAGCACGCCGGTGGAACCGGCCACCGGCTCCACGATCACGGCCGCGATGGTGGACGCGTCGTGCAGCGTGACGATGCGCTCCAGCTCGTCGGCCAGTTCGAAGCCGTGTTCCGGTTCGCCGCGCGTGTAAGCGTTTTTCTCGAGGTTGTGCGTGTGCGGCAGGTGATCGACGCCGGGCAGCATCACGCCGTACGGCTTGCGGTTGCCGGCGATGCCGCCGACCGAAATGCCGCCGAAGCCCACGCCGTGGTAGCCGCGTTCGCGGCCGATCAGGCGGGTGCGGCCAGCCTCGCCGCGCGCGCGGTGATAGGCCAGCGCCATCTTCAGCGCGGTGTCCACCGCCTCGGAACCGGAGTTGGTGTAGAACACGTGGCCGAAGCGGTGGCTGGTGTAGTCCATCAACCGGTCGGCCAGTTCGAACGCGGCCGGGTGGCCCATCTGGAACGTGGGAGCGAAGTCGAGCTGGCCCACCATTTCGCGCACGGCCGCGACGATCTTCGGCTGCGCGTGGCCGCACGGTACGCACCACAGGCCGGCAGTGCCGTCGAGGACGCTGTTGCCATCGACATCCTTGTAGTACATGCCTTCGGCGGAGACCAGCAGGCGCGGGTTAGCCTTGAAATCGCGGTTGTTGGTAAACGGCATCCAGAACGATGCCATCGAGTCGGGGCGGGACAGGTTCATGCATATCTCCATGAAGGGGAATTTTTGACGACCCGTAAAAAAATTTTACAAGTGGCAAAACGATGATGCAATAATAGTCAGCGATATAACTATGGCACATATACACAGACGGTAAAACAGTCCAACCGTATCGGTGGTAAAAACAGTACAGTTTCGCTTTGGCTAGCGGGGAACGCAACGATGGAATCGGCAAGCATTGTGGTGGATCAAGCAGACTGTGCGGCAGCGTGGCCGGTATTGGCCATAGAGCGCAGCAGGAAGGGCAGCCTGGTCGAGCAGATCGTGGCCGCGATTGCCGCCATGGTGGGCCGCCGCGAGTTGCGCATCGGCACTAAAATGCCGTCGGTCAGGCAGTTTGCCAAGTGTAATGGCATCAGTACCTTTACAGTTGTGGAGTCGTACGACCGCCTGGTCACGCTGGGGCTGCTGATGTCGCGCCGTGGTTCCGGCTACTTTGTTGCGCGCCAGGACTTGCCGCCGGCCATGACGCCGATGGCCATGCACACCATGCCCACCGCCATCGACGCCCTCACGCCGGACCTGTATTCGGGCGTCTCCGAGGCCCTGGCGGCCGGCGTGGGCTGGCTGCCGCCCGAGTGGTACGGCGACGACACCGTGCTCGACGCCGTGCGCCATGCGATGCGCATTCCGTCGAACCGGCTGCGCGGCTACGGCCACTCAATGGGTTTTCCCACACTGCGCCATCACATGGCGGCTACCCTCAGCGACGACCTGTTCCCGGTCGATCCCGAGCAGATCCTGCTCACCCACGGCGCCACCCATGCGTTCGACCTGATCCTGCGCACCCTCACCCGCCCCGGCGACACGGTGTTCGTCGAAGATCCCGGCTACAGCAACCTGCACTCGCTGATCCTGCACCACGGCTGCATCGCGGTCGGCATTCCGCGCGGCGAGCACGGTATCGATGTCGAGCTACTGGCGCACCAGGCGGCCCTCACCCAGCCCAAGCTCATGTTCGTCAACACGGTGCTGCAAAACCCGCTGGGCACATCCCTGAGCGCCGCGCAGGCGCACCGGCTGCTGGCCCTGGCCGAGCAGTTCGACTTCTGGCTGGTGGAGGACGATATCTACCGCGAGCTGGCGCAGCGCGGCGAGGCGTCACTGGCAGCGATGGACGGCCTGCGGCGGGTGATCCGCGTGGGCAGCTTTTCCAAGACATTGTCGCCGGTGCTGCGGGTGGGATCGATCTGTGCGTCCGCCTCGCTGCTGCCCGAGCTGCTGCGCGTGAAAATGCTGGCGGGACTGACCACGTCCGAGATCAACGAGCGCGCCGTGTACCACGCCATCAGCGCACGGCCGTATAAACGCATGGTGGACAAGCTGGTGGCGCAGCTCGAAGCAGGCCGCGAGCGCACCATCGAGAGCCTGCGCAGCGCGGGCATGGCGCCGCTGGCCAAGCCGCGCGGCGGCATGTTCGTCTCGGCCGGCTGGGATGTTTCACCCCTCCCCGACTGGAACGGCAAGACCATCGCCGATGCGGCGCTCAAGGCCGGCATCCTGCTCTCGCCGTGCGATTTCTTCATGCTGCGACCGCCCGAGTCGGTCTGGTTCCGCTTCAACGTCGCCTACAGCAACCACACGCAACTGCTGGACTTCCTGCAGTCGGTCCGTCCTGCCTGAAAGAGCTGAACATGTCGATCGTCAAACTGCCACCAGCACCACGGATCAAGCGCCGCGTCATCAACCGCGACAAGCTTGAAGCCGACATCGTAGTCGTGGCCGTGCGCGTGTTTGCCGAAAGCGGCTACGAGGGCGCATCGATCGCCACCATTGCCGACCGGGCCGGCCTGTCGAAGCAGAACCTGATGTACTACTTCCCCACCAAGCAGGCCCTGTACGAGCGCGTGCTCGACGATGTGCTCGACGACTGGCTGGAACGGATGGACAGCCTGGCGGCAGGCGACCAGGAGCCGCAGGCGGTGCTGCGCGCCTATGTGCAGGCCAAGCTGAAGTTTTCGCGCGAGCAGCCGTGGGCGTCGCGCGTGTATGCGATGGAGGTGATCAGCGGCGCCCAGTTGTACGGCGCGCAGATCCAGCGTCGCGTGGTGCCGCTGCTGCGCAAGGATATCGCGGTGTTCGAGCAGTGGATTGCAGCCGGCAAGATCGCCCCGGTCAACGCCACCCACCTGCTGTTCGCCATCTGGGCCATGACCCAGTCCTACGCCGACTTCGCACCGCAGATGGCGCTGGTGCTGAACCGCAAGCAGCTGGGCAAAAAGGATTTCGACGACGCCGAACAGCTGATCGTCGATATGGTGCTGGCGGCGGTCAGCGTGCCAGCAGCAACCAAGAGCGTCTGACAACCGCTGCAACGCCGCCGTCAGCGTTTGACCAGAAAGCGCCAAGAGCGCCTGACAACCGCTCAGGGCAAGGCGCAGCGCCGCAGGCAGTACGAACGTACGGCAAGGCGCTGCAACGCCGCCCTGAGCGGCTTGTCAGGCACTCTTGCGGCGGCGGGCTACGACGCCCATCAAACCCAGGCCCGCCAACAGCATGGCCCAGGTTTGCGCTTCCGGCACGGCAGTGGCAACCAGCTCCAGTCCCGGCACGTCAACGGCGGCAAAGCCCCCGCCAACGGCGTTACCGATGGTCACCGACGAATTCCAGTCATTGACTACCACCGTGCCGTAGATAGTGCCGCTGCCACCGGTCACGGTAGCCTTGGGCGCCAGCACGTTGGCGTTGAAGCCATTCTGAAAATTGAGGGTGGTGGCGTCGGCAAAGTTGAACAGCACGTTGTAGCCGTCGAACGCGCTGAAGCCGCCCTTGAACGTGGCGCTGTCGCCGAGGAAGTTGACGATCAGCGTGGCGCCCGCGCTCAGGTTCGAGAAGCTGTACCAGCTGCTGGAATCGAGCCAGCTGGCGTCGAGGTTGATCACTTCGACCTGGCTGTTGGTGCCGTTGATGAAGATGCCGTTCCATTTTTGCTCGGTACTGGCAGTAGGCGTCAGCGCCGCCAGCGCCTTCGAAGTTTGCGTGAGCGACGTGGCCAGCGCGTTCAGGTCGGCTGGCGCGGCGCCGGTGATGACCGGGCCCTTCAGGGTGCCGCTCTGGTTCAGGTAGCTGGTGCCGCCCACGTAGGTGCTGCCGTGGTCGACGCTGCCGCCGGTGAACGTGAAATCGCGGCCAGCAACCACGGCGTAGTCACCGTAGGCGCTGTTTTTGCTGGTATTGACGGAATAGTTGGCCAGGCTGATGTCGCGGCCGGCCAGGATCGATCCATCCACCCTGCCGCTGCCGGACTTGAAATCGTTGAACGAATAGACAGCGGCGCCACCCAGGTCGATCTCGAGCACGTCGGCATGAACTACGGTCATTGCCGAGGCAAGGGCAACAGACGAGATGAAGCGGGCGGTAATTGTCGAAACGGACATGGCAGGGGTTCCCTTTTTAGGTAGAACCCCCGAGTCTAGCATAAATTATATTTACGCAAAACATTTTCTATTTCTACAATCCAACAAATTTAACCCTGCTTGCGGCGGCGGGCCATGAAGCCCAGCATGCCCAGGCCGGCCAGCATCATGGCATAGGTTTCCGCTTCCGGCACGGCCGTGGCCAGGCTGCCACTGAACTGTTGCAAGTGCACTTCGCCCTGCTGATTGAATGCCTTGGCATACACGCCGCCCTCGACATTGGCGCCGCCGAGGTTGCTGAACGTACCGTCGGCGACCACGACCTGGCCGACAAAGGTACGGTCCACGGTCACGCTGGTGGCGCCGGCGAAGTTCCAGATCAGCGAGCTGCCCAGGCTGTTTGGAGCGAGGATGTTGGCGCTCAGCGACAGGACCTTGTTGTCGGTGTTGAAGATCACCGTGCTGGCGTTGGTCAGGTTGAACGCGAACTCGTTGGTATTGGCCGAGAAGATCTTGCTGTCGAGCGAGGTCAGGTCGAATACCAGCACGCCGCTGGCATTGCCGGTGCCGCTGAAGGTCACCTTGTGGTCGTTGTTGGAGAATCCTACCGAGGTGCCGGTCGTGCCCTTGAGCGCCGCCAGCTTCGTGCTCATATTGTTGATCACGTTCGAGAAGTCGGTGCTGTTGGCGGCGGCGCGGGCAGCGTCCATCACGGCAGTGGTCGAGGCCAGCGGACGGTTGTTATTGGTTCCACTGTAGCTGGCAGCGTGGCCCTTGCCATTGAAGTTGACATTGGTGGCGGCCCCAGCCACCCAGGCGTCGCCATTGAACGTCGACGAGGTGGCGCTGCCGCCCACGTAGGCCTGGCCGGTGTTGACGATGATGCCGTTGGCGCTGCCACCTACCACGGCGCCGAGGCCGTTTACATGCAGATTGCCGCTGGCGCTGCCGCCCACGGTCAGGCCGGCATAGGCCGACTTGGCGGTGTCCGAAGCGTGCTGGACATAATCGCCGCCCTGCAGGTTGCCGGCGACATAGGTGCGGCCATCGACGTGCGACGTCGAAGTCATATCGCCCTTCACCACCACGTTGAATTGCTTGAGCATTTCATCAGCCGTCAATGGCGCGGCGTGTGCAACGCCTGCGAACAGGGTGGAAGCGGCAAGAGCGACACAGGTACGAACCATCATGGTGACTTATCCTTAAAAATTGGTGGAAGGTTGTGATCGGGATCAGTTAGATTCCATATCCACAACAACAATTGCGATGATATCACCATAATTGCAATTTGAATACTTTATTTTTTGCAATTGACAATTTTTTTCTGCAACGCACCATCCACGCCTGGCTACAGTCTCGCCCCACTTGTCGCGCGCAATCGCCGCTGATCCCGCCAAAACCGCAGTTGATCGGAAACCGCGCCCGGACGACGGCCGGCACGGCTACAGTGACTCCATCAACACTGATCGACACTTCACCAGGGAGACCACCATGAGCAACTTTTTCCACAACGCCGGCAATGTCGTCGATGAAATCACCCGCGCTTTCACCCAGGCGCTGCGCTTCGGTGCGCGCACCATCCGACGCCTGTCCTGGCCGGCGCTGCTGGGCGCCGCACTGGTGCTGGCCTTCATCGTCAGCATCCTGCCGCTGGCCTTGACCCTGTTTGCCATCTTCCTGGTGGTGAAACTGGTGATGGGCGCCTGCGACGGCCAGCGCGGCCGCGTCATCAAGGAGCCGCTGCAATGAAAAAGGGCCGGCTGACCGCAGCCGGCTACAGCAACGCCAAGGGCGCGCTCGACATCGTGCGCGAAATCGGCGAGATCACGGCCACCCTGTGGTGGCGCTTTTTCGACTGGCTGGCCCAGGTGGAATGGCGCAAGCTGGTGATCATCTGGCTGCTGGTCATGATCTTCGGCATGACGCCGTTCGGCCATCCCGAGCAGACCGGCGCCTTCATCGTGCTGTCGCTGGGACTGAAGGTGCTCGCTGGCGGCAAGCGCCGCGCCGAACTCGAAGCGCGCGACGCCACCACCCATGCCGACGAAGAAGGCCTGGAACGGCGCCTGGTCGAAGCGCGCATGGCCGCGCTGCAGGCGCAGGTGGAGCCCCACTTCCTGTTCAACACCCTGGCCCTGATCGGCCAGTTGATCGAGACCGATCCACCGCAGGCCGCGCGCATCCACCAGAACCTGATCGACTACCTGCGCGCCACGCTGCCGCAGATGCGCGCACGCGGCGCCGGCACCCTGGGCCGGCAGATCGAGATGTCGCGCGCGTATCTGGCCATCATGCAGGCGCGCATGCGCGCCCGGCTGGCCGTGTCGATCGATGTGCCCGACGAGATGCAAAGCGCGACCTTCCCGGTGATGATGCTGCAGATCCTGATCGAAAACGCCATCAAGCACGGGCTGGAGCCGAAGATCGCGGGCGGACGCATCGACATCCGCGCCAGCGTCGAGGGCCAGGTGCTGCAAGTCGATGTGCTCGACGACGGTATCGGCTTCAATGTGCACGCGGGCGACGGCCTGGGGCTGGCCAACGTGCGCGAGCGGCTGCGCATCCTGTACGGCAACCGCGCCCAGCTGGTGATCGAGGCGCCGCTCACCGGCGGCACCCGCGCCAGCATCCGCCTGCCCTATGCGCCCGACATCTTTGCCGGCGGTGCGCCATGAACCGCCCTACCGCGCTGATCGCCGACGACGAGGAAGGCATGCGCGAGCAACTGCGCAGCCGCCTGCGCGACGCCTGGCCCGCGCTCGACATCGTGGCCGAAGCGGCCAACGGCATCGAGGCCGTGGCGCTGGCCGGCCAGCACCAGCCCGACATCGTCTTCCTCGACATCCGCATGCCCGGCCTGTCCGGCATCGAAGCGGCGCGCCTGCTGTTCAGGCGCTGCCACCTGGTGTTCGTCACCGCGTACGACCAGTACGCGATCGAGGCCTTCGAACAGGGCGCGCTCGACTACCTGATGAAACCGGTGGGCAGCGAACGCCTGAAGACCACGTGCGCGCGCCTGCAGCAGCTGGTGGGCCGCCAGCCGACCGACATCGAGCGCCAGCTGAAAGCGCTGCTGACACAGCCAGGCCGACCGTCCGCAGCGCCGGCAGCGCCCGACTACCTGCGCTGGATCCAGGCCGTGGTGGGCGCCAACCTGCGCATGATCAGCACGCGCGAGGTGCTGTACTTCCAGGCCGACGAAAAATACACGCGGGTCCAGACCGGCCAGTCGGAAGTGCTGATCCGCAAACCGCTCAAGGAGCTGGCGGACGAGCTCGACCCCGACGAATTCTGGCGCATCCACCGCTCGACCCTGGTGCGGGTGGACGCCATCGAAGGCATCACGCGCGACCTGCGCGGCCGGCAAATGCTCAAGGTACGCAACCATCCGGCGCTGCTGGAAGTAAGCCGGGGCCATGCCGGCAAGTTCCAGCAAATGTGAATACGCTTGATGGGGATCAGGCTATACTGAATTGTCATTGAACTTGCTCCCCGTTCGGTGATCGAAACAGTTCCACTTTCCGCACTGGAGGAACCATGACCAGCATCCCCAAGCCAACCTTGTGCAATGTCGTGCCCTGCGTGCGCTACCGCGATGCGCCGGCCGCCATCAAATGGCTGAGCGACACCTTCGGCTTCGAACCCCAGCTGGTGGTGCCCAACGACGACGGCACCATCGCCCACGCCCAGCTGGTATTCGGCAATGGCGTGATCATGCTCAGTTCCGTCTTCAACACCGAGTTCGGCCGCCTGATGAAACAGCCGGCCGACATCGGCCATGCGGTCACGCAAAGCACCTACCTGGTCGTCAACGACGCCGACCACGTGTACAGCCGGGTGCTCGAGGCTGGCGCCGAGATCCTGCTCGACATCAAGGACGAAGACTACGGCGGCCGGGGGTTTACCTGCCGCGATCCGGAGGGGCATATCTGGAGTATCGGCACCTACGACCCGCAAACCTGATGGAGCACCCACCCTGACCTCCAGCGCTGCGTTGCGGCTCCTTGCTCTGGCGGTCAGGCCGGGCGCTTGAGGGCAGCGACCAGCGCCTGGTCACGGACCTGGGTAGGATGCAGGCGGATGACGTCGCGGTACAGCGGTGGCATGGCCGCGCACAGGGCGGCCAGGGCTGCTGCGTCGATGCGTGGCGTCACGTACTGGAACTGGTGCGGGTTATGGTCAGGCAGCGGGCCTTCCATGGTCGAGGCCCAGGCGCCCAGGTCCATGAAGCTGGCGGCGCCGTGGTCCGGTCCGTGCGCAAACACGAACGTGCCTTCGCGCGGGTGGCCCAGGTACCGCCGCACCTCTTCCTGTTCCTCCGGCGTGGCGCCGTCCATCAGCTTGTAGCGCAGCTGCGCGTAGGCGCGCGTGATTTCCATGAACGCGGTGCGGATGCCCGACTGCGCGCGCTTGCCGGACATGCACAGCAGCAGGTTGCCGAAGGCGTCGAGCAGGGCCACGGCGTCGCCTTTGGATACAGCGGCGCCTGCGCTGTGGCTGGCGTGGTGACCTTCCTTCTCATTGCCCTGGTCCCGCGCCATGGCTTGCAGCAAAAACGGCGCCAGGCCGGCGTCAGGCGCATGCGGTGCGCAGCGGTACGTCAGCGCATCGGGATGCAGCTGTTTGAGCGCGCGCACGATGCGGTGGTCGGGCGCCAGCGTGGCCGGGTCGCGCAGCTGATCGCGCGCGCGGTCGGCGCCGAACAACGCCACCACTTCGCGCGAAGTGGCTTCGAACGCCAGCGCGCACAGCGCCTGGGTGGCCTCCGCGATGGTTTTACCGATGAAGAACGAGCGCGGCGTGGCGCCGGCGCCCGCGCGCGCATACAGCGATGCGCCCAGCACCGCCGGGTAGCTGAAGCTGCGTTGCGCCTGTGCGCGCAAGCCTGCCGGCAGCGCTTCGAACACAGCCGCCTCATCGTAGTTGATGCCGGCAATGCGGTCGGGCGCGGCTGCCACCACGTTGAAGCCGCCGGCCAGGATCGCGCCGCTGCACATGCAGCACGGGTCGAGCGTGGTGACGATGGTGATATCTTCGGGCGGCGGCAGCGCGCGGCCCCGGGCCCGTTCGGCGTAGTACCAGTCGATCAGCTGGCGTTCGCCGTGCGCGGTGGGGTCGAACACCAGGCCGTGCAAAACGACGTTGTTGTGCAACGACTTGAGCACGTTGCCGTGCTGGTCGAGCATCAGGCCACCAACACCGAACGTGCCCTGGGTCTTGGCCGCGATGGCCTCGGCCGCCGCAATGGCGACGGCGGCCTGGACATCGATTGTCTTCTTGAAGACCAAGGACTTACTTCTTCAGGTCGGCGCGGCCGAACCCGTTGGGCAGCTGTTCGGCTGCCGTGGTCTCCAAAATGTCGCCCTTGAGATTGGTGAGCAGCACCGGCAGCTCGTCGCCGCCCAGTTCCAGGATCACCTGGCGGCATGCGCCGCACGGGGCGATCGGGCCGTCGGTCTCGCCGATCACGACCAGCTGGTCGAAGTCGCCGGGCTGGTAGCCGTGGGCAAAGGCGCTGAAGAACGCCGTGCGCTCGGCGCAGTTGCACAAGCCATAGGCGGCGTTTTCCACGTTACAGCCGTGGAAAACCTTGCCGTCGCGGGTTTGCAGCGCGGCGCCGACCTTGAAGTTGGAGTACGGCGTGTAAGCCTTCAGGCGCGCGGCGGTGGCTTCGGCGATCAGTTCTTGTTTGTTCATGGTGTCCTCTTGTTTTTGTGATGCCGGCTGGCCGCGGCTCTGACCCCGCACTGCCATCCGGCTGTTTCGGGGTTACGGGCGGATCGTGCGGTATACCACCGGGTTGGCGGCGGGTGCCGTCTCGCCGATCTGGTACGCCGCCTGGATCTCGCGGATCGCCTGCTCGGCTGCTTCCTGCGTGCGCGCATGGACCATTGCCAGCGGCTGGCCGGCTTCGATCTTGTCGCCGAGGCCCGCCAGGCCGGTCAGGCCGACCGCGAAGTCGATCGGGTCGGCCGCGCGGCGGCGCCCGCCGCCCAGCGATACCACGGCCAAGCCGATCTCGCGGCAGTTGGTGGTGGCCGCATAACCGGATACCAGCGCCGGCGCCGGCACGATGATCGGCGAGCGTTCCAGGTACTTGTCCGGATTGTCCATCAGGTCGGCCGGGCCGCCCAGGGCCGTGACCATGCGGGCGAAGCGTTCGGCCGCTTCGCCGCTGTCGAGCGACGCTTGCAGCTTGGCGCGCGCTTCGTCTTCGGTCGCAGCCAGCTTGCCCAGCACCAGCATCTCGGCGCACAGCGCCATCGTCACTTCGTGCAGGCGTGCGGGGCGCGACTTGCCGGTCAGGTAGTCGATTGCGCCGCGCACTTCCACCGCGTTGCCGGCGTAAGGCGCCAGCGATTCGTTCATGTCGGTCAGGATGGCGGACGTGGTCATGCCCGCGCCGTTACCCACCTGGACGATGCTCTCGGCCAGTTCCACCGACTTTTCGTATGTGGGCATGAAGGCGCCGGTGCCGGTCTTCACGTCCATCACCAGCGCATCGAGGCCGGCCGACAGCTTTTTCGACAGAATCGAGCCGGTGATCATGGCCACCGATTCCACGGTGGCGGTGACATCGCGCACACCATAGAAAATCTTGTCGGACGGCGCCAGCGACGCCGTCTGACCGATGATGGCCACGCCCACTTCCTTGACCACTTTGCGGAACAAGGCGTTGTCCGGCACCGTGCTGTAGCCGGGGATCGAATCGAACTTGTCGAGCGTGCCGCCGGTGTGACCGAGGCCACGGCCCGAGATCATCGGCACGAAGCCGCCGCACGCAGCGATCATGGGGCCCAGCAGCAGCGAGACCACGTCACCGACACCGCCGGTAGAGTGTTTATCGACCACGGGACCCGGCAAATCGAGCGAGCGCCAGTCCAGCACTTCGCCCGAGTCGCGCATGGCCAAGGTGAACGCCACGCGTTCGTCCATGGTCATGTCGTTGAAATACACGGCCATCGCCAGTGCGGCGATCTGGCCTTCGGTGATGCTTTTGGTGGTGATGCCACCGACGAAGAACTGGATCTCCTGGGCCGACAGGATGCCGCCGTCACGCTTCTTGCGTATGATCTCTTGAGGTAAAAACATGCGATTCTCCGCTTGGAAATATGGTGCTGAAAGTGATACGGGCCGGCAGCTCCAAAGGAACGCCGGCCCTGATTGTCCTGTCCTTAAGCGTTAAACGCCGTAAGGAATCCAGACATTCTTGACTTGCGACGCATGCGCCAGCACTGCGCGGCCGCCGGCTTGGGCCGTGCTATACCAGTCGCGGCCCTTGGCGCCGCCCACCCAGGTGCGCTTGAGCGACGCGGCCGACAGGCGCTCCACTTCAGCGCAACCGGCAGCCGAGCCGTCGTGGCGCCACACGGCGTCGATGTCGCTGTGCGTGGCCAGCGTGCGCGCCAGTTCGTCGGCGCTGCCGGTGACGATGTTCACCACGCCACCGGGCAGGTCCGACGTATCGAACACCTGGTACAAATCGGTGGCCGACAGCGGATGCGCTTCGGACGGCACCACCACCGCGCGGTTGCCCATCGCGATGGCAGGAGCGACGAGCGAGATCAGTCCCAGCAGCGGCGCCTCGTTCGGGCACACGATGCCGATCACGCCGACCGGTTCGTTCAGCGCCACGGTCACACCGTGCATCGGCGGCTGGTGCGCCAGGCCGTCGTACTTGTCGGCGTACGCTGCGTAGTAGAACAGGCGTTCGATCGAAGCCTGCACTTCCTTCTCGGCGCTGGCGCTCGAGGCGCCGGTCATGGCGGCAATGCGCGCCGCGAATTCCTCGCCACGTGCGGCCAGGTTTTCCGCGATGTAGTACAGCACTTGCGCGCGGTTGTGCGCGGTCGCTTTCGACCAGCCGCCGGCTTTGTGGGCCGCTTCCACCGCGTTGCGGATGTCCTTGCGGCTGCCCTCGCCCACTTCGGCGATGAAGGCGCCATCGGCACCGTGGACTGCGCGGCTGTAGGCGCCGTCAGGGCGCGTCTGCTTGCCGCCGATGTACATCTTGGCGGTGCGGTCGATGGCAAACGCGCCACCGGCAGCAATCGGCGCCGGCGCCTTGATCTTGGCCGGAGCAGCCAGGACCGGCGCAGCAGGACGTGCATCTTCCGACAGCGCGGTCAGATATTCGTACATGCCTTCGCGGCCGCCTTCACGGCCGAAGCCGGACTCGCGGTAGCCGCCGAAGCCGCAGGCGGCGTCGAACTGGTTGGCGGTGTTAATCCACACCACGCCAGCCTTGATCTGCGGCGCGACGTCGAGCGCCAGCGAGATGTTCTCGGTCCACACGCACGCGGCCAGGCCATACACGGTGTTGTTGGCCAGTTGTACCGCTTCCGGCGGGGTGCGGAAGCTCATGGCGACCAGCACCGGTCCGAAGATTTCGGCCTGCGCCACGGCAGCCGAGGTGGAGGCGCCGGTGATCAGCGTGGGCGGGAACCATGCGCCATCGACGGGAATATCGCACGCCGGCTGGTACACGGTGCAGCCTTCGGCGCGGGCCGATTCCACCAGTTCGGTGATGCGCTGCTGCTGGATCGGATCGACCAGCGCACCGACGTCGATCGATTTTTCCAGCGGCGCACCGAGCGTGAGCTTGTCCATGCGCGCGCGCAGCTTGGCCAGGAACTTGGCTTCGACCGACTCCTGCACCAGCAGGCGCGAACCGGCGCAGCATACCTGCCCCTGGTTGAACCAGATCGAATCGACCAGGCCTTCGACGGCCGCGTCCAGGTCCGCGTCTTCGAACACGATGAATGGCGACTTGCCGCCCAGTTCCAGCGACAGCTTCTTGCCGCTGCCGGCAGTGGCAATGCGGATCTGGCGACCGACTTCGGTGGAACCGGTGAAGGCCAGCTTGTCGATGCCCGCGTGGTTGACGATGGCTTCGCCCACGGCGCCGTCGCCGGTGACGATGTTGACGACGCCGGCCGGCACGCCAGCCTGCACGCAGATTTCGGCAAACAGCATGGCGGTCAGCGACGTGAATTCGGCCGGCTTGAACACGACCGTGTTACCGGCAGCCAGCGCCGGTGCGATTTTCCACGACAGCATCAGCAGCGGGAAATTCCACGGCACGATCTGGCCCACCACGCCCACGGCGCGGTAGTCGGCAAATTCTTCGGCTTGCAGTTGCGCCCAGCCGGCGTGGTAGTAGAAGTGGCGCGCGGCCAGCGGCAGGTCGACGTCGCGGGTTTCGCGGATGGTCTTGCCGTTGTCCAGGGTTTCCAGCACCGCGAACAGGCGCGCATGCTTTTGCAGCAGGCGTGCGATCGCGTACAGCACCTTGGCGCGGCCATGGCCGCCCAGTGCCTGCCAGCCCGGCTGCGCGCGGCGCGCGGCGGCTACGGCGCGGTCGACATCGTCGCCGGTCGCTTGCGTGAGGTCGGCCAGCTTGGAAGCATCGGCCGGGTTGGTGGAGGCGAACAGTGCGCCGGCGTCGGTCCAGGCGTTGTCGATGAACAGGCCGAAGGTGCGGCCGTGTTGTTCCAGCCACGCTTGCGCTTCTTTCTGGCTTTCGGGTGCTGGGCCGTATTCCATGGTGTTGAGGATCTCTTTAATTGATGGCATGACGTGTCCAGATTCTTAAGGTTGGGCGTGACGGTGCGCGGCCGAATAACTGCCGGTCACGTAATGTTCGAGCTGGCGTTCGATGTCGGTCAGCAGGCTCGAAGCACCAATGCGGAACAGGTGCGGCTCGAGCCACTCGTTGCCCAGTTCTTCCTTCATCAGGGTCAGGTACTGCAATGCCGCTTTCGCCGTGCCCACGCCGCCCGCAGGCTTGTAGCCGATCTTGAAACCGGTCTGCTCGTGGTAGTCGCGAATCGCGCGCACCATCGTCAGCGACACGGGAATCGTGGCATTCACAGGCTCCTTGCCGGTGGACGTCTTGATGAAGTCAGCGCCGGCCATCATGCACACCCACGACGCCTTGGCCACGTTTTCCAGCGTCACCAGTTCACCGGTGGCCAGGATGGCTTTCACGTGCGCGTCGCCGCAGGCCTGGCGGTAAGCCAGCATCTCGTCGTACAGCGCCTGCCAGTTGCCGGTCAGGACGTGCTGACGCGTGATCACGATATCGATTTCGGACGCGCCGGCAGCCACCGACAGTTCGATCTCGCGCACCTTGGTTTCCATGCTGGTGAGACCAGCCGGGAAACCGGTGGAGACGGCGGCGATCGGCAGGCGGCCTTGCAGCACTTCGCCGGCCGGCTTGATCATCTCGTGGTACACGCACACGGCGCCGGTGGTGAGCGGGTAATCGGACAGGCCCAGTGCCTCGACCAGGTCGGCGCGCAGCGGACGCATGGCCTTGCGGCACAGGCGCTCCACGCGGCCCGGGGTGTCGTCTCCCGACAGCGTGGTCAGGTCGATCAGGCCGATGGCCTTGACC
Organism: Duganella sp. FT27W; assembly: GCF_009295655.1. Taxonomy (NCBI): domain Bacteria; kingdom Pseudomonadati; phylum Pseudomonadota; class Betaproteobacteria; order Burkholderiales; family Oxalobacteraceae; genus Duganella; species Duganella sp. FT27W. The sequence continues at coordinate 295,895 of NZ_WHIV01000005.1, read as the reverse complement.
AGCCACGCAGCCTGGTACTCTTTTTTCACCGTGCGGCGGTTGGCCAGGCTGGCGGCGCGGCGGTCGGCCGCGCTCTTGTTGATGTGGATGTGGTTGATCCAGCCCAGGTCCAGCGGGACGGCTTCGTTACGCTTGAAATCAGCGAGGTGCAAGTCTTGGCTCATAACAGGTTGTTTCCGTTGGAAAGTGGTGGCACGCCCAGGTGGTGCGCCAGGGTCTGGCCGATGTCGGAGAACGATTCCGAGATGGGCAGCTGCTGCGGCTTGATACCGGGGCCGAAGAAAATCATCGGGATGTGTTCGCGCGTGTGGTCGGAGCCGGGCCAGGTCGGGTCGCAACCATGGTCGGCGGTGATCACGGCCACGTCGCCGTCCTGCATGCGGGCGATGAACTCGGGCAGGCGCGCATCCATTTCGTGCAGCGCGTTCGAGTAGCCGGTAACGTCGCGGCGGTGGCCGAAAGCCTGGTCGAAGTCGACGAAGTTGACGAACGTGAGCGACTTGTCGCCCGCCTCGTCCTGGACTTTCAGCAACGCGTCGAACAGCGCCATATTGTCCTTGCCCTTGACCACGCGCGACACGCCTTGCGTGGCAAAGATGTCGCTGATCTTGCCGAGCGCGATCACTTCGCCGCCATCGTTCTTCACGTGGTCGAGCAAGGTGGGCGCCGGTGGCGCGACCGCGTAGTCGTGACGGTTGGTGGTGCGGGTGTAATTGCCGTTGGCGCCGGTGAACGGACGCGCGATCACGCGGCCGATGTTGTACGGCTCCACCAGCTTGAAGGCGATCTCGCACACCTGATACAGGCGCTCGAGGCCGAACGATTCTTCATGCGCGGCGATCTGCAGCACCGAATCGGCCGAGGTGTAGATGATCGGTTTGCCGGTAGCGACGTGTTCATCGCCATGCTTGTTGATGATTTCCGTGCCCGAGGCGTGGCAGTCGCCGAGAAAACCCGGCACGCCAGTCAGTTCCTGCAGCTTTTGCGTGAGCTCCGCCGGGAACGACGGCACCGTTTTCGGGAAATAGCCCCAGTCGAATTCCACCGGCACGCCGGCGATCTCCCAGTGGCCGGACTGGGTGTCCTTGCCGGTGGAGCGCTCGCGCGCGGCGCCGTAGGCGGCGGTGAAACCGTCACGCTGGTTGAAACCCTGGGCCCACTCGCCGCTGGCGGCATGGGCGGCCGCGGCCAGGCCCAGTTTTTCCATCACCGGCAACTGCATCGGCGTGCCAGCCTTGGCGGCCCAGTCGGCGATATGGCCGAAAGTGTTGACGCCGACATCGTTGTACTTGTCCGCGTCGGGCGTGGCGCCGAGGCCGAAGGAATCAAGCAGGAGGATAAATGCGCGTTTCATGGTGTGCTCCTTCAAAAGCAAAAAAGGGCGGACCAGCCGCCCCTTCGGGTATTACTTACGCCTGCGGGGTTTTGCCCACGTTGGCCAGGAAGGCCAAAATCACTTCGATCAGCGACGTGGCGGCAACGGCTGCGTATTTCAGCGTTTGCTCGTGCGACAGCGGGAACGGCGACAGGCCCTCTGCCAGGTTGGTGATGGCGGACACGCCCACCACTTTCAGGCCGCAATGACGGGCCGACACCACTTCCGGCACCACCGACATGCCGACGACATCGGCGCCCAGCGTTTTGAAGGCGCGGATTTCGGCCGGGGTCTCGAAGTTGGGACCGGCGTAGGCGATGTACACGCCTTCGTGCAGCGGCACGTTCTTTTCCTTGGCCGACGCGTGCAGCAGCGCGCGCAGGTCGGCGTCGTAGGCGTTGGCCATGCTGAAGAAGCGCGGACCGAAACGCTCGTCGTTAGGGCCCATCATCGGGGTGCCCGGCAGGTAGTTGATATGGTCGGTCAGCGCCACCAGCGAGCCGGCATCGACTTCGGTGCGCAGCGAACCGGCCGCATTGGTCACGAACAGCATCTCGCAGCCCAGCAGTTTCATGGTGCGCACGGCGCTGGTCATCACGCCCAGGCCATAGCCTTCGTACACGTGGCCGCGGCCCTTCATGCACACCACCTGCACGCCCGCCAGGGTGCCCACCACCAGTTCGCCGGCGTGGCCGTGCACGGTGCTGATCGGGAAGCCCGGCAGCTCGTTGAAGCTGATGGTGACTGCGTCGGTCATCTGCTCGGCCAGCACGCCCAGGCCGGAGCCCAGGATCATCGCCACGCGTGGCTTGAAGTCTGCAGGAATGCGGGCACGGACGATTTCGGCGGCCTGGAATGGGGAGTTGCTGGACATGATTTTCCTCTGTTGTTCTTGGGATGGGCCGATCGGGTCGCGCCGAGAGACGGCCATTGGACGAGCATGGAGATGCGACATGATGCCTCATCCCCATTATGTATGGCAAATACCATTTTTCTTGCCCATTTATATTTGGCGCATATAAATGGGCCAGTATTATAAATCATCCGAAACTTCGCTGACGCAAGCTACTGATAGCGGTTGACCGAATTCAGACATTTGTTTACCATCACAGACAAATGTTTAAACCAGACCATGCCTTGTGAACGAACTCTCGAAGAAGGAACAGCTGTACCAGCTGATCCACGCCAATCCCTTCATCTCGCAGCAGGACCTGGCGGCGGACCTGGGCCTGTCGCGCTCGGCCGTGGCCGGCCATATCGCCAGCCTGATCCGCGAGCGGCGCCTGCTCGGCCGCGCCTACGTGCTGCCGGCGCCGCGCGACCAGCGCCCGGTGGTGTGCATCGGCGCGGCCAACGTGGACCGCAAGCTGCGCACCATCGCCGCCCTGCAAGCCGGCACCTCGAATCCCGCCACCGCGTCGGAAGCCTATGGCGGCGTGGCGCGCAATATCGCCGAGAACCTGGCGCGCCTGCAAACCCCGGTAGCGCTGCTGACCGCCCTCGGCGACGACGGCGCCGGCCGCGCACTGCAAGACCATGCGCAGGCCACCGGCATCGACACGCGCGGCAGCCTGGCGCTGGCCAATACCGCCAGCGGCACCTACACCGCCATCCTCGACGCCGAAGGCGAACTGCACGTGGCCCTGGCCGACATGGCGCTGTACGACCAACTGACGCCCGAATTTCTGGCCAGCCGCGCGCCGCAACGCGCCGCCGCCGCGCTCACGGTCGCGGACCTGAACCTGCCACGCGACACGGTGGCCGCGCTGATCGACAGCGCCCGAAACGACGCCGCTGGCGCACCGCTGGTTCTTGTCGCCGTCTCGCAGCCCAAGATGGCGCGCCTGCCGCACGACCTGCACGGCGTGCGCCTGTTGATCCTCAACCGCGCCGAACTTGAAACCCTGGCCGGCCGCCTGCTCCCCACCGAAGCCGACGTGCGCGCCGCCTGCGCCGAGGTGCAGCAACGCGGCGCGCGCGACGTCATCGTCACCTGCGGCAGCCAGGGCGTGTTCCACACCCGCGCCGGCCAGCTGGTGTGGCTGGCCGCGCACCAGGTAAAAGTGGTCGATGTAACCGGCGCCGGCGATGCCTTCTCCGCCGCGGTCTGCTGGTCGCTGGTGCAGGAACAAGACAGTGCCGACCTGACCCTGGCCTGCCGGCGTGGCCTGGCGCTGGCCGCCGTCACCGTGCAAAGCGCCAGCACCGTGGCGCCACTGTCCGACGCCGGCCTGCTCGACAACATCTCCGATACCGATGCGACGCACGACCCCGGCAATGCCGCGCCGCTCTATACCAACGCATAACAAGGAACCATCATGCATCAATACCTGCTGTTCTCCCCTGAAGTTGCCGCCGCCCGCGCTGCCGGCAAGGCCATCGTCGCGCTGGAATCGACCATCATCTCGCACGGCATGCCCTACCCGCAAAACGTGCAGATGGCGCGTGAAGTGGAACAGATCATCCGCGACGGCGGCGCCGTGCCGGCCACCATCGCCATCATCGGCGGCAAGATCTGCATCGGCCTGTCCGATGAACAGTTAGAGCTGCTGGGCACCTCGCCCGACGCCATGAAGGTCAGCCGCCGCGACCTGCCGTTCGTGCTGTCGCAGTCGAAGCTGGGCGCCACCACCGTGGCCGCCACCATGATCTGCGCCGAACTGGCCGGCATTTCCGTGTTTGTCACCGGCGGCATCGGCGGCGTGCACCGTGGCGCCGAGACCAGTTTCGACATCTCGGCCGACTTGCAGGAACTGGCGCAGACGTCGGTGGCCGTGGTGTGTGCGGGCGTGAAATCGATCCTCGACATCGGCTTGACGCTCGAATACCTGGAAACCCACGGCGTGCCGGTGGTGAGCGTGGGCCAGCGCGGCTTCCCGGCGTTCTTCACCCGCGAGAGCGGCTTCAATGCCGACTTCCAGCTCGACACCCCGGCCGAGCAAGCTGGCTTCATCCGCACCAAGTGGGCATTGGGCCTCAAGGGCGGCGTGGTGGTCAGCAACCCGGTGCCGGCCAGCGAGGCGATGCCGAAAGAAGAGATCGACGCCATCACGCTGCAGGCGCTGGGCGAAGCGGATGATCAGGGCGTGACCGGCAAGAACGTCACGCCGTTCCTGCTCGCGCGCATCAAGGCGCTGACCGCAGGCCGCAGCCTGGTGACCAATATCGCGCTGGTGAAAAACAACGCCCGCTGCGGCGCCGCGCTGGCGGTGGCGATGCTCGCCGCCTGATACACTAACGCCCATGTCCATCGACCTGAAACAACTGAAGTACTTCCTCGCCGTCGCAGAAGAAAAGAGTTTCAGCCGGGCGGCCGAGCGGCTGCACATATCGCAGCCGCCGCTCAGCCAGCAGATCATGAAGCTCGAGAGCGAACTCGGTGTGAAGCTGTTCGCCCGCACCACGCGCACGTTCGAGCTTACCGTGGCCGGCAAGGCGCTCATGAGCGAGGCCTCCGACCTGCTGGGCCGCATGCGCATGACCATCGACACCATCCGCCAGATCGATCGCGGCGAAGTCGGCCGCCTGCGCGTGGGCATCGTCGGTTCGGCCATGTGGGGACCGATCCCCAGCCTGCTCGAGGAATTCCAGACCAAGTTCCCGCGCGTGACCTGGACCATCCACGAACTGGGCCCCACCCTGCAATACGAGGCGCTGCGCGCCAAGCAGGTGGACGTGGGATTCTGGCGCGAGCCGCGCATCGACGAAGATCTGCTGCGCCAGGATCACCTGCGCCAGGAGCTGTGCTTCAAGGAGGATGTGTGCGTGGCGATCAACGAGCACCACCCGCTGGCCAAGGCCGACGCCATCGAGTTGATCGACATTGCCAACGAACCGATGCTCACGCTGGCGCTCGACAAGTCGTCGTTCCCGCGCTATTTGATCCAGTGCTGCGTGGATGCCGGCTTCCAGCCGACCATTTTCCAGGAAGCGACCGAGCCGCAAACCCTGCTGGCGATGGTGGGCGCGGGCCTGGGCGTCACGCTGCTGCCCGAAACTACCAGCCGCATCGGCTGGCCCGGCGTGGTGTTCGTACCGATCCGCACCAACCCGCCATCGGCCAATCTTTACATTACCTACACCGCGCTGGACGACGCGCCGGTGGTGCGCGCCTTTCTCAACATTCTCAATCCACCGGCCCGCACCGACATCAGTGAGTGACGCCGCCCGACTCGCGCACATCGACCGTGTGGGCGAGCGTGGTGCGGATCGCGATACGCAACCCTTCCACCATGTCGTCGAGCCGCATGCTGGCAGTGCCCGGATGGGCGGCGGCCTGCTGCGGCAGGTACGGAATATGGATAAAGCCGGCGCGCATGGTGGTACCCCAGTCGCGCGCCTGGTGCATCAGGCCGTAGAACACGTGGTTGCACACGAAGGTGCCGGCGGTTTGCGACACCGATGCCGGCAGCCCCGCCTCGCGCAGCGCGTGGACGATGGCCTTGATCGGCAAGGTGGAGAAGTACGCGGCCGGCGCGCCATACACCACCGGCTGGTCGACGATCTGGCGCTGCACGTTGTCGGCAATCGGGGCGTCGTCGATGTTGATGGCGATGCGCTCGACCGACAGATCGACGCGGCCGCCCGCCTGCCCCACGGCGATCACCATGCATGGCTGCAGTTCTTCCACCGCGTGGTGCAGCACCTTGTTGGCCTGTCCGAATACGCACGGCAGCTGACGCGCGTGGACGATGAAGTCGCCCTCGCTCCAGCCCTGCAGGGCACGCACGGCTTCCCACGATGGGTTGATGGTCTCCTGGTTGAAAGGCTCGAAGCCCGTCAACAGGATGATTTTTCGCATTGGCATATTGGTTACCTCCTACCTCCTACCAGGACGCTACTCTACTCCAATTGTCGTTGCCCGGCATGACCGTTACAAATTCATCAAAAAGTACAGCAGCGCGATATTGGCCAGTAATACCGGCACTGCGGTGGCCACCTGCGCCTTGATCACGGCGTTCTTGTCGGGCAGTTCGAGCAGCGCGGCCGGCACGATATTGAAGTTGGCCGCCATCGGCGTCATGAGCGTGCCGCAGTAGGCGCTGAACATGCCGATCGCCGCCATCACCGCCGGATTGGCGTCAAACACACCGACCAGCACCGGCACCCCGACGCCGCCCGCGATCACCGGGAAAGCCGCGAAGCCGTTCCCCATGATGATGGTAAACAGCGCCATGCCCAGGCAGTACACGGCCACCGCCACCAGCTTCATGTCCATGTCGATGTACGACGTGACCACGTGCGCCACCGCCTTGCCCATGCCCGCTTCGGAAAACAGCAGGCCCAGTACCGCCAGCATGTGCGGCAGCACCACGGCCCACCCCAGGTGATCGACCAGCCGCCGCGATTCGCGCAGCGCCTGCACCGGCGTGGCGCGGGTGAGCGCACAGGCAATGGCAACGGCAATCAGCGAACCGCAACCGAGGCTCGCCAGGGTCAGGTTCTTCTGGTCGAGCAGGAACCGGCCGTCGAATTGCACATCTTTTAATAGCGTGGAACCGATCATGGTCACCACAGGGATGGCCAGCGCGGGCAGCAGCAGCTTGTGACCGAGCCGCGCGGCGCTGCTTTGCCGTTCCTGCGGCGTGCGTTCGCCGTGGCGGCCCAGCGCCACGCCGCCGAAGCCGGCGATCAGCGCCATCACCACCATCAGCGCGCCGGCGGCCATGGGTGGCAGTTCTTCGCCGGCCAGGTACACCACCGCGTACAGGCCCCAGAACAGCGCGCTCGAATACCGCTTCGGATGGTGGCGGTCGCGCAGCGTCATCACGGCAATCGCCAGCAGCATCGCGCCCAGCACATAATAAAAATAGTCGAGGCGGATGATCATGGCGCCATCCGTTTCATGGTGCGCGCAATCTGGGCGTCAAACCGGTGCAGCCGCCATGCGTGAATGATGAAAGCGGTGACCGCCGTCGGGATGCCCCACAGCGCGATGTGCAGCGGATCGACGTTCAGTCCCTCGCCGAGCAGGAAAGTCTGCATCAGCACGATGGCGCCGAAGGCGACAAAGACGTCCTCGCCGAAGAACAGGCCGACGTTGTCGGTGGCGGCGGACATGGCGCGGATGCGGTGGCGCACCGTGTCGGGCAGCTTTGGGTAGCGTACTTCGGCCGCGCCTTCGGCCATCGGCGCGATCAGCGGGCGCACCATGTTCGGGTGGCCGCCGATGCTGGTCAGCCCGAAGGCGGCGCTCACTTCGCGGATGGCAAGATAGACGATCAGCAGGCGACCAGCGGTGGCCGACTTGATGCGGGCGATCGACGCCTGCGCATGCTCCTTCAGGCCGTAGCGCTCGAGCAGGCCGATGGCGGCCAGCGGCAGCAGCAGGATCAATGGCAGGTTGCGGGTTTTGATAAACGCCGCGCCCAGGGTGGCCAGCAGGGTGGGCACGTCCATGGCGGCGGCAAAGCCGGTCACGAAACAGGCGGCGACCACCACCAGCACGGGATGGGCGCGCAGGGCAAAGCCCACGATGATCACGGCCACGCCCAAGAGCGGCCACAGATTGACGGTATGGTTCAACAAAATGCCTCCCAAAGTAAAAAGCCCCGCGCACTTTGCAGTGCGCGGGGCTTTGAATTTACAGCAAATTAGAAATTGACCTTGAAGGTACCGCCCCAGGTGCGCGGTTCGTTCATGATGCCGGTCAGGTTGTCGAAGTCGATCGCGCCGAGGATCACCTGGCGGTCGGTGATGTTACGGCCGAACGCCGCCACTTCGTACTTGCCATTGCCCCACTTGTAGGCCGCGCGCACGCCGCCTTCGGTCAGCTTCTTGGCCGTGTACTCAGGCGCTTCGTACAGGAAGAAATTGTAGCTGGTGCGGTAGGCCCAGTCGGTCATGGCGTAGAACTCGCCGTTGCCGATCTCGGTGCTGTACTTGAGCGTGAAGTTCAGCTGGTTCTTCGGCGCGCGCGGCAGCGGGTTGCCGTCGATGGACGAGTAGCCGGCGCGCGGGCTGAAGTTGGTCGGCGTGCAGCCGCTCGAACCGTCGCCATTCAAGCTGTTGGCGTTGTTACCGCAGTGCTGGACGATCAGGCTCTTGTCCTTGATTTCGGTATCGTTGTAGCTATAGCCGGCGGTCATGCTGAATTCGTCGCTCAGGTTGGCCTGGAAGTCCAGTTCCACGCCGCGCCCGGTCACCTTGTCGGCGTTGATCAGGCGGTTCATATTCACCGTGCCGTTGCCGGCGGTGAGCTGCTTATTCTTCATGCGGTAGTCGAACACCGAAACGCTCAGGCGGGCGCGGCGGTCGAACAGGTCCTGCTTGATGCCGGCCTCGTACGACAAAGCCTTTTCGGCGCCTGCAAACGACGGCTCGCTCTTCAGGTCATCGAGGCGCCCCTGCATCGACGGCGCACGATAGCCGGTGGCCACGCGGGCGAACAGGTTGGTGGTTTTGTTCAGCTCATAGGTGCCGCTCAAGTCCCAGCTGAAGTTGTGCGATGTGTCGTTGAGGTTGAAATTGGTGCGGTCAACCGGGCGCGGACCTTCCACGCGCGAGGCACGGAAATCCTTCTTGTCGTTGGTGTAGCGCACACCCCCGCGCACCTTGAACTGGTCCGATACCGTGTAGTTGAGCGAGCCGAAAGCCGCATACGACTTGGTATCCTGGAACTGCACCGCGTAGTTGGCGTTCTGCGGATTGCCGGGCGCGAAGCTGTTGAAGCTGATGCTGTCGATCTGGATGCTCTCGTCGAAGTAGAACAGGCCGGCGATCCACTGCAGCGGGCCGCGGTAGTTGGACTCGGCGCGGAACTCCTGCGAGAACTGGCGGTGATTCGGCAGCACGTCGGCGGTCTCCACCGGGAACGGGATGTAGCCGGGGCCCGACGGCGGCGCGAAGGCAGCGCCATAGCCGCCATCGACGTCGGCGCGGCTGTAGAACTTGAGTTTTTCGTAGCCGGTGATCGAGTGCAGCGTGATGTCGCCGGTGGTGTACTTCAGGCGCATGCTGCCGCCCTTGGTTTCCAGGTCCTGCTGGTTGATGCCGTCGCTGGCGTACGAACCGTAGTCGAAACCGTCCACCAGGTCGTTGGTGCCCTTCTTGATGATATTGGCGCGGAACAGTGCGGCGTTGCCGTGGTAGTTGCGGGCGTGGACGTTGAACAGGGCAGAGAAGTCCTTGTTCGGCTGCACCAGCGCCTGCAGGCGGAACGCCTGGTCGCCATAGCCTTCGAAGTCCTGGGTGCCCTTGCCGGCGGTAGGGTTGGTGTTGTGCACGCGGTTGTCGCGGTGCTGGCTGGTGCCCGAGAAGCGCAGCGCCACGGTGTCGCTGACCGGCATGTTGAACACGCCTTCGGCCGTCTTGGCCGAAAAGCTGCCGATGCCCAGCTGCAGATAGCCTTCGGTCTTGAAGACCGGCTTGGCCGAGTCGAACTTGATCACGCCGGCCGGGGAGTTACGGCCGAACAGCGTGCCCTGCGGGCCGCGCAGCACTTCCACCTGGTCCACGTCGAACACCGGGAAGCCCTTGAGCATGGCGTTTTCCATCACGATGTCGTCCATCACCAGGCCGACCGGCTGCGACGCGTTCAGGTCGAAGTCGGTGTTGCCGAGACCACGGATGTAAAAGCGCGGGAAGGTGCGGCCGTAGTCCGATTCGATGCTGACCGACGGCGTGCGACCGGACAGGAAGCGGATGTCGGCGGCGCCGGAGGTGAGCACATCGAGCTTGTCGCCCTTGACGGTGGCGATCGACATCGGCACGTCGCGAATGTTCTCGGCGCGGCGCTGGGCGGTGACGATCACGGTTTCGAGCTGGTTGCGGGTGGCCGGGGCAGCGGTGCCGGCGGCGCTGGCGTCCTGTTCCGCCCCCTGCTCTGCCACGGCTGCAGCGACTGCCGCCGCTTCGGCGGCCAGGGCCGACGACAGCGGGAAGGCGCTGGCCACGGCCAGGGCGATCAGCGATGGTACGGCGGACCGCAAGACGAAACGATGTGTGCTCATGGATACTGCTCCCGGATATTGTTTATATGGTTATGTGGAAAACGCTGGATGCGATGCTAGCACGGTCAAAAAGCGCCGCAAACCGGGATTTTCCCCAGCTTGATTAATAGCTAATCGATATAAATAGCCAAGCAAAAACGAATTTGTCGTACATATCAAGACTGATGCATAGTTGTAGGCTGCTTAAAAAATAGTCGCGAGCGGCATGTTTGCTGCGTTGCAGAGTGAAAACGCGGCGGCGGCGGAGAAATTGAAGAAGGCAAGCTGCGCAAGGCGCCGTGTGAAATCGGGCCGGTGTGCATGAAAACGCAACAGTGAAAAAATATTTTATTTGGTTTGCAACGTTGCTGCGGTGCGACACGTGCGAATGCTAGTGATGGTTTCACGCAGCGGCCCCTGAAATGGTCCGATTGCTTAAAAATCAGGCAGTCGATGCGAGAAAACGCGGCCAAAGTACATGTTTCGTCCAATAAAAATATACAATATCGTTCTTCCAGGAGCCTATTCATGAAACTTAAACAACTTAGTTTGACGGTTGCAGCCGTGTTGGTCGCTGCCAGCGCGTCCGCAGCGGCCCCAAAACTGGCCGTCGTGTATGACGCCGGCGGCAAGTTCGACAAATCGTTCAACCAGTCCGCATTCGAAGGCGCCTCGCGCTTCAAGCAGGAAACCGGTATCAATTTCATCGAGGTGCAAGCCTCCAGCGACACCCAGGCCGAGCAGGTGCTGCGTGGCCTGGCCCGCAAGAACCTGGACCTGATCGCTTCGATCGGCTTCGCCCAGCAGGCTGCCGTGCAGAAGGTCGCCAAGGAATTCCCGAAAGTGCGCTTCGTGCTGATCGACGGTGTGGCGCAAGGCGCCAACGTCAACTCGATCACCTTTAAAGAAGAAGAAGGTTCGTACCTGGTCGGCGTGGCTGGCGCCATGGCGTCGAAATCGAAAAAGCTCGGCTTCATCGGCGGCATCGACATTCCGCTGATCCGCACCTTCGCCTGCGGCTACACGCAGGGCGCCAAGGCGGTCAATCCGAAGATCGACATATTCTCCAACATGGTGGGCACCACCGCCGCCGCCTGGAACGATCCGGCCAAGGGTGGCGAACTGGCGCGCTCGCAGTTCGACCGTGGCGTGGACGTGGTATTCGCCGTGGCCGGCGGTTCGGGCATGGGCACGCTGCAAACGGCCAAGGAAAAAGGCAAGCTGGCGATCGGCGTCGATTCGAACCAGAACGCGCTGTATCCAGGCTCGATCCTGACGTCGATGGTCAAGCGCGTGGACAACGCCGTGTACGACTCGTTCACGCAAGTGAAGAACGGCACCTGGAAGGCCGGCGTCACTGCCAAGGGCCTGAAGGAAGGCGGCGTCGATTGGGCGCTGGACGCCAGCAACCGCAAGCTGATCACCCCGGAGATCGAAAAGCGCGTGCTTGGCGCCCGCAAGGACATCATCGACGGCAAGGTCAAGGTGATCGACATCCGTTCGGGCGCGGCCTGCCCGGTCTGATCCCTGTTTGACTTCAGAGCGCGCCGCCGGGGAGCATCCCCGGCGGCGCGTTTGGTTTTTTTCTTATTACTCCGCACCGACTACGACTATGCAGCCAGCAGTAGAATTTCGCGGCATCTCCAAGCACTTTGGGGCTGTCAAGGCGAACACGGACGTCAGCTTCGCCATCGCCAAGGGTTCGATCCATGGCCTGGTGGGCGAGAACGGCGCCGGCAAATCGACCCTGATGAGCATCCTGTACGGATACTACCGCGCCGATGGCGGGGAGATCCTGCTCGATGGCCAGGCGCGCCACATCCGCACCAGCCAGGAGGCGATCGCGATGGGCATCGGCATGGTGCACCAGCACTTCATGCTGGTCGAGAACATGACCGTGCTCGATAACGTCATGCTGGGCAGCGAAGGCGGCTTCCAGCTCAAGCCCAAGCGCGCGGCGGTCGAAGCGAAGCTGCGCGAGATCTGCGCCCGCTACCGCCTCGACGTCGATCCGCTGGCCGTGATCCACGACCTGTCCGTCGGCGCGCAGCAGCGCGTGGAGATCCTCAAGCAGATCTACCGCAGCGCCAACATCCTGATCCTCGACGAGCCGACCGCCGTGCTCACGGCGCAGGAAACCGCGTCGCTGTTCGAAATCCTGCGCCTGTTCAAGGAACAGGGCAAGACCATCATCCTGATCACCCACAAGCTGCAGGAAATCCTCGACATCACCGACACCGTCACCGTGATGCGCGGCGGGCGCGTGATCGGCGCCGTGCCCACCGCCGGCACCACCAAGGAAGACCTGGCCAACATGATGGTGGGCCGCCAGATCATCAACAACCTGCCCCGCGCGCCCTACAATCCGGGCGCGCCGGTGCTGCACGTGCAGAACCTGCAATTGCAGGACGGCCAGGGCGTCAAGCTGCTGGCCGATATCGGCTTTACGCTGCGCGCCGGCGAGATCGTCGCCATTGCCGGCGTGTCCGGCAACGGCCAGAGCGAGTTGATGGAGATTTTGTCCGGCATGCGCCTGCCGTCGTCGGGCCAGGTGGACTTCCAGGGCAAGGCGCTGCCGTTTGCCGGCCGCTCCGACGCCGACGGCCTGCCGCGCACCATCCGCGACCTGGGCATCGCCCACATTCCGGAAGACCGCCTGCGCGACGGCGTGGTGAAAAACTTCTCGGTCATGCACAACACCATCCTCGGTTACCAGGACAAGCTCAAAGGCCGCTGGGGCCTGTTCGACTTCAAGGCCATCGCAGCGCGCTGCGCGGCGCTGATGAAGGACTTCGATGTGCGCCCCAACAACCACGACCTGCGTATCGGCCTGCTCTCGGGCGGCAACCAGCAAAAGGTGGTGATCGCGCGCGAAGTGCTGGCGCAACCGACGCTGATGCTGGTGGGCCAGCCCACCCGTGGCGTCGATATCGGCACCATCGAGAGCATCCACCGCCAGTTGCTGGCGCTGCGCGACTCCGGCGTGGCCATCCTGCTGGTGTCGGTCGAACTGGAAGAAGTGCGGGCGCTGGCCGACCGTATTCTCGTCATGTGCGGCGGCCGCATTACCGGCGAACTGAAAATTGAAGAATTCGATACCACCCGCATTGGCTTGCTGATGGGCGGGATGCACAAATCATGAACAACCAAGACCTGCCACGCTGGGCGACAGCCTTTGTCATGCCCCTCCTGAACCTGCTGTCGGCCCTCCTGGTGACCGCGCTGGTGATCCACATGCTGGGCGAAAGCCCTACCGAGTCGCTGGCCATCCTGGTCAACAGCGCTGTCGTCAATCCGGAAGGCCTGAGCTACACGCTGTTCTATGCGTCCACGTTCATCTTTACCGGTCTCGCGGTGTCGATCGCCATGCAGGCAGGCCTGTTCAACATCGGCGCCGAAGGCCAGATGTACCTGGGCGGCCTTGGTCTCACGCTGGCCATGCTGGCCTTCGACAGCTCGCTGCCGGCATGGGCGCTGATCCCGGTCGGCGTGCTCGGTGCGGCGCTGTTCGGCGGCCTGTGGGCGTTCCTGCCCGGCTACCTGCAAGCGAAGCGCGGCAGCCACGTGGTGGTCACCACCATCATGTTCAACTTCATCGCCGCGTCCCTGATGAACTTCGTGATCGTCAAGTACATGATCCCGGACGGCGAGCAGAATCCCGCCAGCCGCCTGTTTACCGAAGCGGCCGAGCTGCCGCGCCTGAACCAGTGGTTCCCGATCCTGGGCGAGACCCCGCTCAACATCAGCTTCTTCCTGGCCATCCTCGCGCTGGCCGTGTACGGCGTGATGACCACGCGGTCGTCGTGGGGCTTCAAGGTGCGCGCCACGGGCCTGAACAAGCATGCGGCCCACTACGCCGGCATCCGTATCAGCAAGATGATCATCGTCGTCATGCTGATCTCGGGCGCGCTGGCTGGCCTCGGCGCCGTCAACTCGGTCATGGGTTCCACCCACTACCTGTCGCTCAACTTCGTCGGTGGCGCCGGTTTCATCGGCATCGCCATTGCGCTGATGGGCCGCCAGCACCCGGTGGGCATCTTCCTGTCGGCAGTGCTGTTCGGCGCACTGACCCAGGGCGGCTTCGACCTGTCACTGGAAAAGCAGAACATCCCGCCCGAAACCGTGATCCTGATCCAGGGCCTGATCATCCTGTTCTGCGGCGCCATGGAAAACCTGTACGCGCCGGTCATCGCCAAGATGCTGAACCTGAAGAAGAAATGACTACTGGACTGACAATATGACTTTTGACGACCTCCATCTTGGCAGCATCCTGGTATCGACCGTGCGCAATGCGCCGGTGCTGATTTTCGCCGGCATGGCCGGCCTGTTCGCCGAACGCTCGGGCGTGATCGACATCGGCCTGGAAGGCAAGATACTCGCCAGCGCGTTTGTTTCGGCCGCCGTGGCGTACATCACGCAAAACCCGTGGAACGGCATCGCCGCCGGCATGCTGGTGTCCATCCTGCTGGCCACCCTGCAAGCCTACGTGGCCATCACCCAGAAGGGCAACCAGCTGGTCGCCGGCATCGCCATCAACATCGCCATGAGCGGGTTGACCTTTGTCGTGGCCCAGTACATCTTCCAGCAGGGCGGCCGCACGCCGGACATCGGGTCCGCGCGCCTGTTCGACGTGGTGCTGCCGGGGACCGCTGCGATTCGCGACGTGCCGTTCATCGGCTGGGTGTATGCGCACCTGATCGGCGGCCATTCGGTGCTGGTGTACCTGGCGTTCGCGCTGGTGCCGCTGGTGCACTGGCTGCTGTACCACACCCGCTTCGGCCTGCGCCTGCGCGCCTGCGGCGAGAACCCGCACGCGGCCGATGCCGCCGGCGTCAATGTCGCCCGCCAGCGCTACATCACCATGATCGTGGCGGGCGTATTGTGCTCGTTCTCGGGCGCATACCTGTCGATCGTGCAGAGCGGCTTCTTCCTGCGCGACATGTCGGCCGGTGCCGGCTACCTGGCCCTGACGGCCATGGTGTTCGGTAACTGGCGGCCGCTGTACACGTTCCTCGGCTGCCTGATGTTCGGATTCTTCGCTGCCGTGCAAATCCAGATCGAAGGCGTGGACCTGCCGGTGGTAGGCCGCCTGCCAGGCTCGCTGATCCAGATGGTGCCGTACGTGGTGACAGTGATCGTGCTGGCTGGCTTGATGGCCAAGTCGGTGGCGCCCAAAGCTTTGGGTACGCCGTTCGTCAAGTCGCGCTAATCAGGCATCTGTTGATGGCGCGGCGTTCATGGCTGCCGCGCCATCAAATAAGAGAGTAATGCTTCTGTTCATAGTTGCCGACCAGCGTGGCCAGCAACTCCAGCAGCCCGGCCAGCGGATGCTGCTCGTTATCCCCCATTACGTCGAGCACGCGGTTCATCAACGCCACCGCGTGATCGTAGCTGTCCTCATCGTGGATCGGCCGCAACCGCGCCACCCTGTCGAGCTCGCCCCATGCCGCTTCGAGTGCGTGGGCATCAATATCGTCTGTCAGAGTATTCATTGCCGGACCCTTCCCTGCTGATAACGCTTGGTCCACTTATCATACTCGCCGTGTGTGAACACGTCGCGAATAAAGATCGTGCCACTGGCGTAATGAACAATGGCGATTAGCCGGAATTTATTGCCGCCAAGATTGAACACGGTAAATGGTGGGACGTAGTCCGCACTGCGGCTAAGCGTCTTAAGATCGGAAAAATTCGCACTCACTCAGCGCAAGCCGCGCATATAGGCCAGCAAATCGGCCACCTGCTGCTCGTCGCTGATGCCCCAGAAGCGCATGCTGGTGCCGGGCACCACGTCGTGCGGGGCGCGCAGGAAGGCGGCCAGGTTGGCTTCGGTCCAGACCAGGCCCGAGCGCTTCATCGCTTCCGAGTATTTGTAGCCCGCCGACGTGCCGGCCTTGCGGCCGACGATGGCGTTCAGCTGCGGGCCGTAGGCCGGTTGCGCGTACTTGCCCACCTGGTGGCACGACGCGCATTTGAGGAACGCGGCTTCACCGGCCTTCGGGTTGCCGATTCTGGCGGCAGCCGGGGCGGCGTGGACCACGGGCGCGAGCAGCGCTACAGTGGCGGCGCACAACAACAGGAACTGACGATTTTTCATCTGAGACAAGGCTAAGCTGGCGTGACGCCGATAGCGGCGAAGTTTACAGCAAACCACGTTCAATCTATCTTTTTGGAAAGGATAGATTTCCACATGGAAACCCTTGTACAATCCTGTCCATCTACCTGCATGTCCCAGCCCCGCCTTGCAGCATCCCAGTATTACTCCGGCCCCAAGCTCCGCCGCTGTCCACCTTCACCGGAGCAGCACCATGAAACTTACCAATATCAAGATCGGCCCGCGCCTGATCATCGCCTTCAGCTTCGTCCTCACCATGCTGCTGGCGGTCGCAGTCCTCAGCGTCACCCGCATGTCCGCCATCCAGCAGGCGATGGTCGAAATCACCAAGGGCAATAATATGGAAGCGAGCATGGCGTCGGCCATGCGCCTGGCCGTTGACGATCGCATGATCGCGCTGCGCAACATCGTGCTGTTGCAGGATGCGGCCGACATGCAGGCGCAGGTCGAGCGTATCCGCCACCAGGCCGCCGACTACGCCAGCGCCGAGCAGAAACTGCGCCAGACCTTCGAGGTGTACGGCATCCTGCCCGAAGAAACGGCGCTGCTCGAAGACATCAAGACCCATGCTGCGGCAGCCCTGCCGCTGATGGAAAAGATCCAGGCGCTGGGCCTGTCGAACAACAACGCCGAAGCCACCCGGGTCCTGATGCACGAGCTGCGCACCGCGCAAAAAAAATGGCAGGACAGCCTGGCCGCACTGGTCGCCAGCGAAAATCGCCAGAACGAGGAAGCCACCGCGCAGGCCGACGCTACCTATGAACTGGCACGCAACCTCACCATTGGCATCAGCACCCTGGCCATCCTCGCCGGCCTGATCACCGCCTGGCTGATCACGCGCAGCATCACCACGCCGATCAACCGCGCCGTGGAGATCGCCCAGACCGTGGCCGCCGGCAACCTGACCAGCGACATCGTGGTGCAGGGTCGCGACGAGACCGCGATGCTGCTGGGCGCTCTGAAGGAAATGAACGCCAGCCTGCAGCAGATCGTCGGCCAGGTCCGCGCCGGTACCGACACCATGACCACCGCTGCCGGGGAAATCGCCAGCGGCAACCTCGACCTGTCGTCACGCACCGAGCAGCAGGCCGGCTCGCTGGAAGAAACCGCGTCGTCGATGGAAGAGCTGACGTCCACCGTCAAGCAAAACGACGACAACGCCCGGCAGGCCAACAGCCTGGCCACCAGCGCCTCTGAGCTGGCCGGCAAGGGCGGCGTGGTGATTGCCAGCGTGGTGCAGACGATGGAAGCGATCAACGATTCGTCGAAGAAGATCGTCGAGATCATCAGCGTGATCGACGGCATCGCGTTCCAGACCAATATCCTTGCGCTCAATGCGGCGGTGGAAGCGGCGCGCGCCGGTGAGCAGGGTCGCGGCTTCGCGGTCGTGGCAACCGAGGTGCGCAACCTGGCCCACCGCAGCGCGGCGGCGGCCAAGGAAATCAAGACCCTGATCGGCGACTCGGTCGCCAAGGTCGATGCCGGAGCGGCGCTGGTGGACGAAGCCGGCACCACCATGAGCGACGTGGTGGACAGCGTGCGCCGGGTGCGCGACATGATTGCCGAAATCGCCGCTGCCAGCCGCGAACAAAGCATGGGCATCGAGCAGGTCAACCACGCCATCATCGAGATGGACGGCGTGACCCAGCAGAACGCCGCGCTGGTCGAGCAGTCGGCGGCCGCCGCCGCATCGATGCAGCAGCAGGCGGAGGAACTGGCCGACCTGGTGGGCAAGTTCGTGTTGCCCTCGTCTCCGGTGTCCGTGCGCAGCATAGCGCCGGTCGTCAGCAGCCGTGGTCCCATTGGCGCGGCAAATGCTGGACTGCGTGTCGCAGCAGCGTGACGGCCCTGCGCAGCATGCAACGGCATCGCGTAAGCAGCAGCCAGGCCGAGCCTGGCGCCGCGCACGTTTTCGCAGCGCGCCTGCAGCAAGTGCGTTGGCAAGAGCCTGCGCCGCGTGGCACACTGCGGGTTTTTCCTGGCTCCCTCCATGCGGCAACCCGATACTGAAGGCCGGCGCAAGACCTGGCGGCTGCTACTCGCTGCAGGCCTGCTGCTGTGCGGCGCTCCTGCCCGCGCCGCCGTGGCCGCACCGACAATATTGACGTATCCGCTCACCAGCGAAGGCGTGGACAGCCGCTACGACTACGAGTGGGCAGTGCTGCGCATGGCGCTGGAGAAGTCCGGTGCACGCGCGGGCGAGTTCGATGTGCGGCGCTCGGCGGTGGCCATGTCGCCGCCGCGCGTGCTGCACGAAATGCGCTCGCAGCCGGGGCGGATCAATGTATTCGTGCGCGCCACCTCGGCCGAACTGGAACGCGAGTTTTTGCCGGTGCGCCTGCCCGTCGATCGCGGCCTGCTGGGCTACCGCCTGCTGCTGATACGCGCCTCAGATCAGCCGCGCTATGCGCGCGTGCGCAGCGCGGCCGACCTGGCGTCCATGCGCGCCGGCCTGGGCCAGGGCTGGACCGACGTCGAGATCCTGCGTGCGGCCGGAATACCCGTGGTGGAAGGCAGCAGCTACACGGGATTGTTTTCCATGCTCGATGCCAACCGCTTCGATTTTTTCCTGCGCTCGATCGACGAGGCCTCGCGCGAGATCGATGAGCGCCATGAAGAATATCCACGGATGGCAGTCGAGCAAACGCTGCTCGTACACTACCCGCTGCCGCGCTACTTTTTCCTGCGCCGCGACGCGCAAGGCAGGCAGCTGGCCACGCGCATCGAAGCGGGCATGGAGACCATGATCCGCGACGGTTCGCTGGGCACCCTGTTCCAGCGCTACAAGGGCGACCTGATACGCAAGGCGCAGCTCGACCAGCGCCGCGTGATCCGCCTCGCCAATCCGCAACTGGGACCGGAAACGCCGCTGGCGCGGCACGAGTTGTGGTTCAATCCGCTGACGGGGAAATGAACGGGAACCCCGCCTGCGCGGCGTTTCGCCGGGACGGGGTGACGGCGCAAACGCCGGCGCTTACGGCCAGATTGCTTTCAGCACCGCCGCCAGTTGGTACCCGCCCTGCGTGAGCTGCTGCCTGGCGATGGCCGAGCTGGGGACCGGGTAATTGTCCGGCATCGCCAGCGCCCACACGTTATAGCTCTCGCCCGTGCTTTTGCTGGTCTGCTTCGTCGCCGCACCCACCGTCACGTCGGCGTAGGCCACCTTGGAAATCGCCAGCGACTGGTCCGCCCATTGATACGGCCAGGTAGCCAGGTCGCCCTTGGCCGACACCACCGTCGGGTTGCCGGCGATGACCAGCTTGGCGAACTGCTCAGGCGTGCGCGCGCCGATGCGGCGGAACGCGTAGTTGACCACCGTGGTGTCCCAGTACGAGTGGAACGGGCGCGTGGTTTGCGGTGCGCGGGCGGGTGCCCCCGCAGGCTTGGTCTCTTCCACCGGCGCGGCCGGGATCAGCTTGTCGCTGGTGGCAGTGAGCTTGACGTCGTCGAGCAGCAGGTTGTTGCCGCCGCGCGCGTCGAACACTTCGCCGGCGTCCAGTTGGGCCTGGGTGGGCACCACGAACTTGCCGTCGCTGGAAACGAAACCGGCGCCCACGTGCAGCGGCTGGGCAATGTCGCCGGCCAGGTGGGTGAGGATCAACAATGCCTGGCGCGGCGTGAAGTTGTGCGGGTTGGTCGTTGCATCGGCCTTGCCCTGCAGGACCGCGATGCACTGCTTGGCCGTCTGCACGATATCGTCTTCGGCCGTGCCCACGCCGTGGTCGTGGTAGCTCGGCAGCTGGAACGGCACGTCGGTGTAGTGGTATTCGCTGTGCTTGGGATTGGCCGCCACGTACGAGGTCATCTCGGCGCTTTGCGGACCGCAGTACGTGCCCTTCACGCAGTCGGCCCAGGTGGAGATTTTTTCCAGGCTCTCGCCCGGCAGCAACAGCGCCTGCACGTGCTGCTGCGCATTGCTGCCCTTGAGCAGCTGGTCGGCGATCGCGCCCACCGCGCGGTGGCCATCGTTGCCCCAGGCATGCGCGTTGAACGAGACGAAGGCGCCGGACAGCGCCAGGATCAATGGGAGCTGCTTTTTCATAAATTGCTTCATTCTGCTTTACCCTTGACCGGTTTCGGATACTGCTTGTTGATGTTGAGCGGCTGCGCGTACGGCGACGTCCAGATCTGCTCTTGCGTGGCGGCCAGGCGCTCGGCCATTTTCTCGTTGCGCATCACCACCTCGAAATTGCGCGACAGGTCCATGTAGCCCCCGGCCCAGTTGCTGGTGCCCACCCAGGCGACCTGGTTGTCGATCACCATGGTCTTGCTGTGGATGACGCGCGCGAACGGAATGAAGCCGCTCGACGACATCGGCAAGGTCACCACGCGGATCTCGACGTTGGGCAGTACCGCCAGGCTTTTCAGGTACGCTTGCGCCGGCTGCTCCAGGTTCCAGTTCGAGACCATCAGCTTGACCTTCACGCCGCGGTTGGCGGCGGCGCGCACGGCGTTGTCGATCACCGCGTAATAAGGACGGGTGCCGTTGGGACCATAGCTGACCGGCGCGTAGTCAAGCAGTTGCACCCGTACCTCGGTCTTGGCGTCGGCCAGCAGCGCAGGCAGACCGCTTTCGGAGTCGCCGATACCACGGGTGTTGTACTTGTTGGGGCTGGCCAGCAGGTAGGCGTCCTGGCGGTAGTCGGCCGCCACCACTTTCTTGTTCACCTCGGGCACCTTGCCGCCCTTGGCCAGCAGGCCCTGGGCGCGCCAGTCCTGGTTGAACACGGCCAGCACCTCGCCGACGATTTTCGCGTCGGTGATGCGCAGTCCCGTTTCGTGGATATGCTCGAACGCGCGCCAGTCGAAGTTCTGGCTGCCGATAAAGGCCTCTTTACCATCGACCACCAGGTACTTGGCGTGGATGATGCCGTTGCCGGTCAGCTTGGAAAAATCGAGGATGCGCAGCTCCAGGTTCGGAATCGCTTTCAGGCGGTCCAGCGTGGCCGCTTCCGACAGCCCCACGCCCTTCTGGTCGATCAGGAAGCGGATCTTGACGCCGCGCTGGCCGGCGGCAGCCAGGCGTTCCACCACTTTTTCGAACGCGCTGCCAGGCTTGGTGACGGCGTAGAACTGGCCGATCACGATTTCCTTCTTGGCGTTGTCGAACATCTCGCTCCACACCGTGACCGGGTCGCGCAGATCGGGATTGCGCAACACCGTTTCGGCCGGCGAGGTTTGCACCAGCTCGAAACCGGGAATGGAAAACTCGGCGCGCGCAGCGCCGGTGGCAGCCAGCAGCGCTGGCACGAGGACGGACAGTAAAACTCGACGCATGGGTAACTCCTATTGCAGGCGCTGGTAGCGCTGTTGTGGCTGGGCGGCGCCGGCGGGTTTGCCGGCCTGTTCGCGCTTGACCAGGTAATCGTTGAGGGCATCGATATCGCGGATACCGGTATCGGTGCGGTTGCGGCCATTGGCAAACATAGGGAAGCCGTCGCCGCCTTCGGCCAGGAAGTTATTGACCATCACGCGGTACGACGCTTCGCGGTCGAGCGGTTTGCCATTCAGCTTGGCGCTGCCCGGCACCACCTTGCTGCCGTCGCCACGCCGCGCATCCCACTGGTAAGTAAAGCCCTCGGACACTTGCAGCAGGCCGCGAATGTCTTCGCGCCCGCCGCTCCACTGCTGTTCGAGCAGGTCGAGAATTTGCCAGCCCTTGAGGTTCATCACCACCAGCGTGTTCCCGAACGGCAGCACCATGCGGGTCTGGCCCACGCTGGCGCGGCCGTTGTCGGTATCGAGATCCTGGCGCATGCCGCCGTTGTTCATGAAGCCGATCTGCACGCCGAACGGACGGCCCGCCTGCAGCACCGAATCGGCCACCAGGTCGCCGAGCGCGGACTCGCCGCTGTCGGCGCGCTTGCGCACCACGCTGGGTACCGCCAGGCGCGCCACCGGGTGCGCCAGCAGCGCCGCGCTGCGCTCCCGCGCGGTCTCCAGGTATGCCGCCAGTTGCGGATCTTTCGGCCATTTGCCGGGCACCATCACCTCCTGGCGCGCGCGGATGTCCTTGAGCGTGTTGGTTTGCGTATCGACGGTGAGCGCGATGCGGCCCAGCACGTGGCCGCCCATGTCCGACTGCGTGACGGTGCGGCCATCGACCTGGCACAGGTAACCTTTATGCGAGTGGCCGCTGACCACGAGCCGCACGGCCGGATCGAGGCGCTTGACGATATCGACCACGGGGCCGGTCAGCTTGCTGCAATCGGGCTGGTCGAATTTTTCCACCGTGCTGCCGCCCTGGTGCACCAGCGCCACGAATACGCCCACGCCCTGCTGGCGCAGCTCGGGCAGCTGGCGGTTGATGGCGTCCGCTTCGTCGATGAATTCGAGGCCGGCGATGCCGGAGGCCAGCGCCGCCTCGGCGGTGCTTTTCAGGACGGTGCCGATGAAGGCGACCTTGACGCCATGGGCCGTCTCGATTTTATAAGCGGGCAGCAACGGCTTGCGGGTGGCGGTGTCGATCACGTTGGCGGCCAGGTACGAAAATTTGGCGCCACCGAAGTCCGGTGCGTACTTGCAGGCCTTGTCGGCACGCGGCGACTTGCAGCCGCCCATCTGCTGGCGCAGCAGTTCCACCCGGCCGGCATCGAACTCGTGGTTGCCCACCGAGCTGGCGCGCAGGCCCAGCAAATTCATGGCGCCGATGGTGGGCTCGTCGGCCCACATTGACGAGATGGCGGGACTGGCGCCCACCAGGTCGCCGGCGCCGACCAGCAGCAGTTGCGGATCCTCGCGGCGCCATGCCTGCAAGGCAGCGCCGATGGTGTCGATGCCGCCCGCCTCGATGGTGCGCGGACCGCCGCCTTTGGCGCTGTCCCACACGTACTTGCTGGGCTCGAGGTTGCCGTGGAAATCGTTGAGCGTGACCAGCTCGATCTGCACCAGGTTAGAAGTGGCAACGGAAGCAGAAACCGGAGCAGCGGACGGCGCCGGCAGGCGCGTCGAACAAGCTGACAGCGAGGCCGCCAGGGAGGCGGCCAGCACGATCGCGGCCACCGGACGAAGAGATAAGTTCATTGCAGTCCAGGCGTGTCGGAATCGATTATTGTACCGCGCAAAAGCAGGCCGGGAACAGCGTAAAAGCTCGCTGGAATAATACGTTACAAAGCAGTTCGGGCATAAAAAAACGGCCGGTGTCGCCACCGGCCGTTCCGTGTTTCAAGGAGGTGTTACGAACTTAGAATTCGTACTTCACAGTCGCTTGAACGGCCCACTGCGATTCGCCTTTGGCCTGGCGTACTTCCAGGTTTTCGACGTTCTCGCGCACCTGGTAACGGTAACGACCCTGGGCATCGAGACCGGCATAGTCCACGAAGCTGCGTGCTTGCGCGCCGCCGCCCTGGAACAGCACTTCATTGATACGGCCCCACTTCTTGTTCAGCAAGTTGCCGACGTTGAAGATATCGAACGTGAAGACAGCTTTATGACCGCTGAAGAAGCTCGGGATTTCCTGGGCAATGCGCATGTCGAAGCTGTTGGTCCATGGCGAGAAGTCGGTGTTACGACCGACCACGCCACCGGCTGCCTGTTTCAGCGCCTTGTTGCTGTTCACGATGTTCCAGAACTTGGTTTCGTTGGCGTTGTTGGTCGGGGTATCGCCCACGAACACCACCTGGCCCGAACCTGGCGCCGACGGGATGTACATCAGGTCGTTACCCGAGATCGAGTCGCCGTTCAAGTCGTTGTTGATGGTCCAGCTGTATGGCTTGCCCGAACGACCTTCGTAGAACAGACCGAACGTGGTCTTGTAATTGTCGAAGAAACGCTTCTGGAAGTTCAGCACCGCGCTGATACGGTCTTTGACCAGGTAGCTCGAGTTGGCCGACACTTCTTCGTTCGGATTGAATACCGAACGGCCGCTGAAAGTCGAGTTCGAGGTCGACGAGGTCAGTGGCGACACTTCCTTCGCTTCGGTGTACGAGTACGCCAGCGACCAGCTATAGCCACTCGACATCGGACGCGACAGCGACACGGTGGCGACGTTGCTGTAGCCCTTGTTGGTGCCGGTGGCGACCAGGACGTTACCGAACGAGGCATTGCTGCCTGCCTTGTTGCGGAAGGTGCTGCAAGTGCCCGAGGTGATGGCGGTGCCGCTGGCATTCCAGCACGCGCCGTTGTAGCCGGCGGCGGTGTAGTACAGCGAACGGCCGTCGGTACCGGTGCGGGTGGCCGCGCCCAGGTTGTAGTTCTGGTAGTAGATGGCGTCACGCACCTGGGTGCGCAGCAGTTCCGCGCCCAGCACGATGCCATACCATGGCAGTTCGTGGTCCAGCGCGATGTTGGCTTTCCATACCGACGGCTGGCGCAGGCCTGGGGCCAGGGCGTCGATCGGCGGTACCGGGGTGGAGGCTGCCAGCGTGCCTGGCGCTACACCGACAGCTGGATTGAAACCGCCATCGGCGGTCGAGCAAGGGCTGGTGGACGAACCGCACGACAGGGTGCGGGTTGCTACGCCATTGTTCTGGAACGGGTTGGCCAGCCATACGGTCGCTGCCGCGCCCTGGAACAGGCCGGCGCCGCCACGCAACTGGGTCTGGCGCGGGGTGTCGAACTTGAAGTTGAAGCCGGCGCGCGGCTGCCACAGGGTCTGGCCGTCGAAGGTGACGGTGTTGTCGATGCCGAAGCCACCGGTCTGGCGGCCAGCAGCATTGACCGGACCGACCGCCTGGGCCACGGTCGCATTCTGGGTTGGGCGCTCAGGGATGCTGGCACGGTCAACCCGCAGGCCGTAGCTCAGGGTCAGTTGCGGGTTGACGGTCCATACGTCCTGCAGGAACAGGCCGGTGTTCTTCATGGTGAAGTTGGCGGCGGCGTTCTGCTCGAGCGTGTTGCCGGCCGAGGCGGTCAGCAGCGTGTAGGTGGTTGGACGACCGCGGCGGAAGTTCTCCAGCACAGCCTGTTCCACTTGGGCGGCGGTGGCCGTACCGCAGTTGAAGTTGGCGGCGCTATTATTGAACTGGTAGGTGATGTAGGCCGGGTTCTTGGTCGGATCTGGGTACGCCGTGCTAGCCGCCGGGACGTTGGCGTTCTGGCAGCCGAACGAATAGTTACCGTAGGTATTTTGCAGGAACGCGTTGAAGATCTCGTTCTTGGCATAGTCGCCACCGAACTTGATTTCATGGTCGCCCACGGTCCAGTTGGCGCCACCGTACAGGTCCAGGGTCTTGGTGTTCAGATTGTTGAACTGGCGGCTAGGCTCGGTACCGAAGTTCAGCGAACGGCTCGCTGGCACGTTGGTGAGGCCGGCCGGCAGCGCGCCGTTGAACGACAGGCTGACCGCTGGCAGCGTCGAGTTGTTGGCAGGAACACTCTGGTAATCGCGTTGCGATGCCTTGAACTCGGTCGAGAAGGTCGGGGTCCAGTCCGAGGTCAGTTGCGCAACCTTGGTCTCGATGTTTTTCTCGGTGGCGTACCACTGCGAGTTCAGCGACAGGGCGCTGCTGGTAATGTTCGGGAAGACCGGTTCCGACTGCTCGGTCTTCGAGTAACGCACCATCAGGCGGTGGTCGTCGTTGATGTTCCAGTCCAGCTTGAGCAGCTTGTCGGTTACGTCCAGCTTGGTGCCGGTGGGTACTTCATTACCGCCGATGTCGATGCCATAGCCCTGGGCAATGGTTTGCGCCTGGCTGATGGCCGCTGGCGAGATCGCCACGTTGGTCAGGCTGCTGCCGATCGGACCGAAGGCCGGCGTGGTGCGCGACGATTCCAGCTTTTCGTAGTTGGCGAAGAAGAACAGCTTGTCCTTGATGATCGGACCGCCCAGGGTCACGCCCTTGGTGGTGTCCTTCGATGCAGGCGGGGCGAAGTATTCGCCGGTGGTCTGGTTGTAACGGTCGCCGGCCAGCTTGTCGTCACGGAACACGTAGTACACGCTGCCCTTGACGGTGTTGGTGCCGGACTTGGTGACGGCGTTGATGTTGCCGCCGATGTAGCCCTTCTGGGTCACGTCGTAGTTGGCCACGTTGACCTGCACCGACTGGATCGCTTCGATCGAGATCGGCTGCTTGGAGGTCGGCGAGCCGCTCGCTTCCAGGCCGAAGGTGTCATTCACGGCCACGCCGTCGATGGTCAGCGAGTTGTAGCGCGAGTTCTGGCCGGCGACGGACATTTCGCCACGGTCTTTATCGGTCTGCGAAACGCGCGGGTCGCTGCGGGCGTAGTCTTGCAGGTTGCGGTTGATCGAACCCTGGATCGCCAGTTCGGTCGCGCTGATGCTGGTACCGGCGCCCATATTGGTTTTCGAGAATTTTTCGGAACGGGCGGCGGAGCCGGCCACGGTCACGACTTGCATTTGCGCGCCGAGGGTTGCGTCCACGGTGGCGGTTTCCGCCAGCTGCGTGTACACATTGTCGCGCTTTTCTTCAACGCCATCCTTGGAGATGATGATCGTGTACGGACCACCGGTACGCAGGCCGCGCTGCAGGTAGCGGCCTTCGGCATCGGTCACCACCTTGGTGCTGGTGCCGGACTCGGTGTGGACGATGGTAACGGTCGCGCCAGCGGCAGGCTTGCCGTCACCAGCCGAAATGCGGCCGGCGATCGACGACGTCGTGTTCTGAGCCATGGCTGGAACTGTCGCAAGCGCGATAGACAGGCTGAACGCAATTTGCGTCAGCTTGAGCCGTTTGTGATTGATCATTGTATAACCCCAAAAAAGACTAATAGTTATGGAAACCCCGGAAAACCTACTGCGCGTCCCGCTATCGTCTCTGCGTTGCTCAGCGTACTTTCGTACGCTTCCGCTACTCGAGTCGATACCAGGCCGCTCGCTACGGTTTTTCACGGTTTCCTTTTGTCGAAACCTGCTCGTGGCAGGGATCTCCCTCTTACGTTTGCTGCAACTGGTCAGACCGTCCAAGTCCACCCGGCACAAACGTGCAGCGGGTGAGTGTAGCGGTGAAATATGTCAGGGCTGTGACGGGGACAAGCTCCGGGCAAGGAAAAAAACTTGCCTTTTTGGATCATTTAATCGGACTATGCATTAACCAAAAATCGCTGACAAATACGTTTTACCTTAAAGATTCAGATCGAAAAACTATAAATGAGCTGCAAAAAACGCTGAAAATCTGGTCGTCACGATCGTCCCGTCAAAAACAGGCAAAATTATAAGTCAGCGGTTCTCACGTGAAATCCATTCATTACCAAATAAGCATCAACCCAGCGCTGCTTCGCGGAATTGTGTAGCTTGTGGGCCACATTTGGTAAAAAAGATATATCCAGTGGAAGGAAATAAAGGTAGGAGTGACAACAGCGTGTGGCTGTGGTGCGGGGGGAAATATTTATGACAAAGTACCTGCGGGTGTGGACGTTGCGCCACACACCCGCTGTTTTCAACGCCGGATCAGCGCCTTTGCTTCGGTTGCGCCTTGGCAATATCGGCTTCAAATTTGTCGAATTTGCCGTCTAAAGCTTTCAACAAGCGTTGTTTGTCTGCATCAGCCAGGAAAGAATAACGGATGCTGTCGTACGAAAGTTTCTTCACCTCGCCATATGTCGGCTGGTAACGCGACGCGAACAGCACGAATTCGCCCGACAGGTTGTTGCGCGAAACGCCGGCATCGTCAGTGCTGAGCACGAACGGCACGCCATATTTGCGGAACAGGGTGACCGGGTGTTCCTGGTCTTTGATGCCCAAAATAAAGTCGTTACTGCTCAAATTGACCTCGACCGCGATGTTCCGATCACGCATTTTTTTCATGATGCCGAGCGGATCGTGCTCGTGGACGATGTCCATGCCGTGGCCGATGCGGCTGGCGCCGGCCACGTCGAGCGCATCCTTGATGTGGAATTTCAAACCTTCCGGTTCCACCATGCCCAACGACAGCTCGCCCGCGTGCAGCGCCAGTTTCACGGCCGGATACTTCGCTTTCAGGAAGCCGTACATTTTCATGTGCAGCGCGTAGTCGCGCATCGACACGTGGGTGCTTTCCTGGCCGACGATGTTCACGCCGACGATCATCGGGCTGGCCGTGGCGAGTTTAAAGCTCGACACCATTTGCGAGAACACCTGCGACGGCGTGAGGAAGCGCAGCGCGAATGGCTGGTAGCGCAGCGTGAAATCCTGGTCGTCGATGCCGGCGCCCGATTTCTTCACGTTGTCCAGGTACGCGGCGATCCAGCCGTTGAACGCCTGGTCGCCTTCGAGCTTGTTCATGTACGCTGCCAGGTCGGCGTCGGTGACGGTACCCAAACGCGCCTTGTCGTCAAAGCTGGTGTCCTGGGCAATCGGCGCGATCTCGAAAATGGTTTCGATGTAACTGAGGTTTTCCTCGATGGCGCGGCGCTTGAGCGTTTGCAGGCCCTCGGCGGTATTGGTGGACGCGACCGGGTTGAAATAGGCGAAGGTGTCGAAGAACTGGCGGTCGGGCGGGTTCTGGATGGCGCCGTGGTTGTGGTAATCCTTGTCGGACCAGCGCTGCAGCAGGTTGGCCAGGAAAGTATTGTCCTGCAGGCTGTCTTCGCCCGACAGGCACGCGCGTTCGGCCAGCGGCCTGGCGCGTTCGGCCTTGGCGACCGCCTGATCGACGTTGATGGTGTAGCCGGCCTTGTTGACGCAGAAGCCTTCCTTGTCCACCCAGCGCAGGTACTGCTCGGCGTACAGCGCGCCGGAATAATGGTGGTGCAGGTCGCCACCCTTGGGCATCAGCGTGAAGAACATGGTCAGTTCGGCCAGCTTGGGATCCTTGCCCGCCACCATCGAGGCAAACACATTGCTGGTGATCGCTTCATTGCTTGCGGCTTGCGCGGCCAGCGGCGCGCCGCACAGCATGGCGACAGCCAATGGGATGGCCAGGGCTTTGGAACTGACGAAGTGTTTGTGCATGGTGCTTCCCAAGGTAAGTGAATCAAGTGCGGACGTGGACCCGGCGGCCGGCCGAATACGTGGCGGCAATCGCCCGGTCGTCGCCCAGCAGCGCCAGCGCGAACAGCAGTTCCTCCAGGCTGGCGACGCTGCTGGAGCGGCGCTGCAACAGCGGCGTACCCTGCGGATCGACGACGATGAAATCGGCCTCCGCGCCCGGAGCAAAATTGCCGATCGTGCCCTCGAGCTGCATGGCGCGCGCCGCGCCCAGCGTGGCCAGGTAAAACATCCGCAAGGCCGGCAGGTGGCTGCCCTTCAAGCGCGCTACTTTATAGGCTTCATTCATGGTTTGCAACATCGAGAACGACGTACCGCCGCCCACGTCCGTGGCCAGCGATACCAGCATGCCCGCCTGGTCGGCGCGCTCGAAGTCGAACAGCCCGCTGCCCAGGAACAGGTTCGACGTGGGGCAGATCGCCGCCGCCGCGCCGGTTTCCGCCATGCGCCGGCGGTCGGTTTCGTCAAGCCAGATGCAGTGGCCGTACATGGCGCGCGGGCGCAGCATGCCGTAGCTGTCGTACACGTCGATGTAGCTGCGCGACTGCGGGAACAGTTCGCGCACCCACGCGCATTCGGCTTCATTTTCCGAGACATGGGTCTGGATATAGGTGTCCGGGTACGCGCGCGCCAGCTCGCCGGCCAGGTGCAATTGCTCGTTGGTGGACGTGGGCGCGAAGCGCGGCGTGATCGCGTACTGCGAGCGGCCACGGTTATGCCAGCGGTTGATCAGGGCTTCGGTATCGCGCGCGCCGCCCTGCGCCGTGTCGCGCAAGAACTCCGGGCAGTTGCGGTCCATCAGGACCTTGCCGGCCACCATGCGCAAGCCGCGCGCTTCGCTGGCGGTGAAGAACGCGTCCACCGACTGCGGATGCACGGTGCAGTACACCATGGCGGTGGTGGTGCCGCAGCGCAGCAGCTCGTCGAGGAAAAACTCGGCCACGCCGGCCGCGTGGACCGGGTCTTCGAAGCCGCGCTCCACCGGAAACGTATAGGTCTCCAGCCACGGCAGCAGCCCTTCCGACGGCGACGCGATCATGTCGGTTTGCGGGTAGTGGATGTGGGTATCGATAAAGCCGGGCATGAGCAGCTTGCCGCTGTAGTCGTGCACCGTGGTCCCCGGCGGCAGCGTGGCGTGCAAGGTGGCATAGTCGCCCGCCGCCTGGACCTTGCCATCGGCGACGATCAACAGGCCGTCTTCATGCCAGGCATGCGCGTTGTCGCTGAAGGCCGGATCGGCGAGAAAGTGCAGCAAGCTGCCACGGTAGGCTTGCAGGTCGGTGGTGGACATAGGGGTCTTTCTGAAATTAAGCGGTGATGCGTTGGTGTTGCCGGGGTTGCTGACTTTGCCGAGGTTGCGGATATTGCGCCTCCCAGACCATCAGCAATTGCGCGCACACGGAGGCGGCGATGGCGGCCGGGAGCTTGCTGGTAATGCCGGGCAGCCCGATCGGGCACACCATGGCGGCGATGCGGTCCTGCGCGATGCCGCGCGCAGCCAGGCGCCGCTCGAATTGTACCCGTTTGGTGGAGGATCCGATCAGGCCGAACCAACCCACGTGCGGGCGCGCCAGGATGGCTTCGGACAGGCGCTGGTCGAGCGCGTGGCTGTGGGTGAGCACCAGGTAGCTGGCGCCGTCCGACGCGCGCGCCACCAGCGCCTCGGGCGTGTCGGTTGCTTCCACCGTGACGTTGGCCGGCACGGTAGCGGGGAACATGTCTTCGCGTTCGTCGATCCAGGTGACGGTACACGGCAGCTCGCCCAGCGTGCGGACGATGGCGGCGCCCACGTGGCCGGCGCCGAACAGCAGCAGGTGGGCGCGCGGCGCCGGGCAGACGTCGAGCAGCCAGCGGCGGCCGGTTACGTCGCGGACCACGATGGTGGTGCCGGAAGTTGCGGAAGTGGTCGCGCCGGCCGTCGTGCTGAAGTCCGGCATACGAGTGCCGGACTTCGCGCCTATCATGCCGATCGGGGTGGCAGCGTCCAAGGATGGTGCCGCGCCCCCCCCGGCAATCACAACGCCGCCGGCATCCAGCAGCAGCGCTGCCGGTGCACCGTCGATAGCGCTCAAGCGCCAGCAGTCTTCGCGCGTCCGGGCGCGCAGCCCGGCCAGCACGGCGCGCAGCGCATCATCGACCACCTCGAACGCGAGGTGCACCACGCCGCCGCAGCACTGGCCCAGCGTGGGGCCGAGCGCGTAGCGTTCGAGCCGGGTGGCGCCGGCAGTAGGGTCGTCCAGCATGGCGCGGGCCAGGTCCACAGCGCACAGTTCCAGGTGGCCGCCGCCGATGGTGTCGAGCTGACGGGCGCGCGTGACCAGCATTTTGGCGCCGGTCTCGCGCGGGCCGGAACCCTCGACGATGGCCACCGTCACCAGCACCGCCGGCTCGTCCACGTTGGTCAGCCACGCATTCATCTCAGGCCCCGAGTTCGACGATGGACACCGCGCGCAGGATTTCCTCGCTGGTGGCCGGGGCGTTGAGCGGCGGGTTGACGCGGTGGCCGCCCACGCTGGAAATCGCGTCGCGAATCGCAAAAAACACCGAGAACGGCAGCAGCAGCGGCGGCTCGCCCACGGCTTTCGAGCGGTGGATGCTGTCCTCGACGTTGTCGTTCTGGTACAGCGTGACGCGCAAGTCTTCCGGGCAGTCCGAGATGCCGGGGATCTTGTAGGTGGACGGTGCGTGCGTCATCAGCTTGCCGGCGCCATTCCACCACAGCTGTTCGGTGGTGAGCCAGCCCATGCCCTGGATGAAGGCGCCCTCCACCTGGCCGATGTCGATGGCCGGGTTGAGCGAGCGGCCGGCGTCGTACAGGGCGTCGGCGCGCAGCAGCTTCCATTCGCCGGTCAGCGTATCGACCACCACTTCGGACACCGCCGCACCATACGCGTAGTACGAGAACGGATGGCCGTTCATGGTTTTCGGATCCCAGTGCAGGCCCGGCGTGGCATAGAAGCCGTCGGACCACAGCTGCACCCGCGCCAGGTAGGCTTTTTGTACCAGCTCGGGGAATGGCACGACGTGGCCGTTGACGTGTACGGCGTTGTCCGCGAAGCGCACCGGCTGGCCGTCGTCGGCGCCATACAGCTTTATGGCGTGAGCCGTGAGGCGTTCGCGGATCTGGCGCGCGGCGTCCTGCGCGGCCTTGCCGTTCAAATCCGCGCCGGTGGAGGCGGCCGTGGCCGACGTGTTCGACACCTTGCTGGTATCGGTGGCGGTCACCCGCAGGTTTTCCATGGAGACGCCCAGTTCGTGCGCCACCACCTGCATCACCTTGGTGTTGATGCCCTGCCCCATCTCGGTGCCGCCGTGATTGACCAGCACCGAGCCATCGACATACACGTGCACCAGCGCGCCGGCCTGGTTCAGGTGGGTGACGTTAAAGGCGATGCCGAATTTGAGCGGCGTGAGCGCCAGCCCTTTTTTCAGCACCGGGCTGGTTTGATTGAAGGCGTCGATGGCGGCGCGGCGCGCGCGGTAGGCGCTGCTGCGTTCCAGGTCGGCGGTCAATGCTTCGATGACGTTATCGACGATCTCCTGGCCGTAGGGCGTGATATTGCGCTCGGCACGGCCATAGAAATTGACGCGGCGGATATCGAGCGCATCGCGCCCCAGGTTGCGGGCGATGTCGTCGATGATGTATTCGATGGCGATCGCGCCCTGCGGTCCGCCGAAGCCCCGGAACGCGGTGTTGGACTGGGTATTGGTCTTGCCGCAGCCGGCCAGGATTTCCACGTCCGACAGATAATAGGTGTTGTCGAAGTGGCAGACCGCACGCGTGGCCACGGGGCCGGACAGGTCGGCCGAGTAACCGGCACGCAGCGTCATGTCCACCTTGGCGGCCAGGATCTTGCCGGTATCGTCGTAGCCCACTTCGTACTCGTAGTAGAAGCAGTGGCGCTTGCCGGTGACCAGCATGTCGTCGTCGCGGTCGGCGCGCAGCTTGACCGGGCGTTTCAGCTTGGCGGCAGCGATGCCGGCAGCAGCGGCCCACAGCGCCGACTGCGACTCCTTGCCGCCGAAGCCACCGCCCATGCGGCGGCATTCGACCTGCACCTTGTGCGAGTGCACGCCCAGCGCATGGGCCACCACATGCTGCATTTCGCTCGGATGCTGGGTGGAGCATTGCACCAGCATCCCATGATCTTCCTTCGGTATCGCGTAGGCGATCTGGCCTTCGAGGTAAAACTGCTCCTGGCCGCCCACGAACAGTTTGCCTTTTACCACGCGCGGCGCCAGGTCGAACGCGGTCTGGAAATCGCCGCGTTTGAGTGCCATCGGTGGCAGCACGTACGATTGCGCGGCTTTCGCTTCCTGCGGCGTGAGGATGGCCGGCAGCTCCTCGTAGTCGATCACGGCGCGGCGCGCGGCGCGGCGGGCGTTGTCGTGGGTGTCGGCCACCACGATGAAGATCGGCTGGCCCACGTACAGCACTTCGCCGGCGGACAGGATCGGATCGTCATGGATGATCGGGCCGCAGTCGTTGGTGCCGACGATGTCGGCCGCCGTGTACACGGCCACCACGCCGCCTGATGTGCGCACTGGCGCCAGGTCGATGCTTTTGATATTGGCGTGCGCTTTCGACGACAAGCACAGCGCCGCGTGCACGGTACCTTGCAGCTCGGGGATGTCGTCGGTGTACGTGGCCTGGCCCAGCACATGCAGCTCGGCCGATTCGTGCTTGCGCGGGATGCCGACGGCTTGCCAGCCTGCTTCACGCACGCGGTTGGGGGCGGTGGGCTGGTTCATGCGGACTCCCTGGCGTCTTTGAAAGCGAAGGCATTGACCGACTCGTTGCCGAGCGGCGCCTCGAGGCGCGTCTCGAACCAGAACCGGCGCAGCAGGTTTTGCGCGGTCTGCATGCGGTAGGTGCCGGAGGCGCGCATGTCGGACAGCGGTTTGAAATCCTGCGCCAGCATATCCATCGCCACCCGCAGGTTGGCTTCATTCCAGCGCAGGCCGGTGAGCGCACTTTCGGCGCGCGGTGCGCGACGCGGCGTGGCGGCCATGCCGCCGTAGGCGATGCGGGCGTCGATGATCTGGTCGCCGTCGAGCGTGAACGCAAACGCCGCGCACACGGCCGAGATATCCTGGTCGAAGCGCTTAGCCAGCTTATAGGTGCGGAACTGGACATTCTCGCGCGGCAGCGGCACCCGCACGGCAGCGACGATTTCGTCGGTCCGCAGATCCTTTTTCTGGTAGTCGAGGTAGAACGCTTCGAGCGGCAGCACGCGCTGGCCCGCCGGGCCTTGCAGCACCACTTCACTGCCCACCGCGATCAGCCACGGCATCGAGTCGCCGATCGGCGAGCCGTTGGCGACGTTGCCGCCCAGGGTGCCGGCGTTACGGATCGGCAGCGACGCAAAACGCTGGCGCAATTCGCCCAGCTGCGTCGGATACAGCTCGCACAGCGCGTTGTAGGCGTCTTCGAGCGAGACCCCGGCGCCGATTTCCAGCATGTCGCCCTGCTCCGTCACCGTTTGCAGCGCAGTGACGTGGCCCAGGTAGATGATGTCGCCCAGTTCACGCAGCTGCTTGGTCACCCACAGGCCGATGTCGGTGGAGCCGGCCAGCAGCGTGGCTTGCGGATGAGCGGCGCGCAGGGCGACGAGTTCCGCCAGCGTGTGCGGCGCGTAAAAGGTGCGGCCGTGGGCTGTGTAGCTGGTGCCCGCGTCGCGTTGCAGCGCTTGCAGTTGTGCGGTGAGCGCGGCGCGGTCGAAGGTGACGGCCGGCAGTTCGGTCATGCGGTGGGCGGCGTCGATGATGGGACGGTAGCCGGTGCAGCGGCACAGGTTGCCGGACAGGCAGTCATCGATCTCGCGGCGCTGTGCCGGCTGGCCGTTTTTGTCGAGGTACATGCCCCACAGCGACATCACGAAACCGGGGGTACAGAAGCCGCACTGGGAACCGTGACACTCCACCATGGCTTGCTGCACCGGGTGCAGCGCGCCGTCCTGCTGCTGCAAGTCTTCGACAGTAAACAGCGCCTTGCCGTCGAGCGTGGGCGCGAACTGGATGCAGGAATTGACCGCCTTCATTTCAAGCTGGCCAGTGGCGTTCAAGCTGCCGACCACCACGGTGCAGGCGCCGCAATCGCCTTCGGCGCAGCCTTCCTTGGTGCCGGTGCAATGGAGGTCTTCGCGCAGGTGCTGGAGCACGGTGCGGGTAGGTGCGCCACCGGCAAATTCGCGCACGGTGCCACGGAAGTAAAAGCGGATCGGTTCGGACATCTTGGCCTCAGGCTGCAAAAGGATGGGTGGAGCGCCAGTGGTCGGCGATATCGATGCGGCGCGTGATCCACACCTGCTCGTGGCCCTGCACATAGTCGAGGAAGCGCGCCAGCGCGGCCAGCCGCGCCGGCCGGCCCACGATGCGGCAGTGAAGGCCGATCGACAGCATCTTGGGCGCGTTCAGGCCCGCCGGGTCGCCTTCGGCATACAGCACGTCGAACGCATCTTTCAGATAGTCGAAGAACTGCGTGCCCGAATTGAAGCCCTGGGCGGCGGCAAAGCGCATGTCGTTGGTGTCGAGCGTGTAGGGCACGATCAGTTGCGGTGCAGTGGTCGGCTGGCCATCGGCGCCCGTGTGAACCACCTGCTGCCAGAATGGCAGGTCGTCGCCATAGTGGTCGGCGTCGTATGCGAAGCCGCCATGTTCCATCACCAGCCGGCGCGTGTTGGGCGAGTCACGGCCCGTGTACCAGCCTTGCGGCGCGCTGCCGGTGAGCGCGCGGATGATGTCCACGGCTTCTTTCATGTGGGCACGCTCCGTGGCTTCGTCCATGTTCTGGTAGCTGATCCAGCGCAGGCCGTGGCAGGCGATCTCGTGGCCCAGCGACTGGAAGGCGGCGACAGCCTCCGGGTGGCGCTTGAGCGCCATCGCCACGCCAAACACGGTCAGCGGCAGCTTGCGGTCCTCGAACAGGCGCAGCACGCGCCACAGGCCGGCGCGCGAACCGTATTCGTACAACGACTCCATGCTCATGTGGCGGTCGGGGAACGAGGCGGCGCCGATGATCTCGGACAGGAAGGTCTCGGAGCCGGCGTCGCCGTGCAGCACGCTGTTTTCGCCACCCTCCTCGTAATTGAGCACGAATTGCAGCGCCACCCGGGCGCCGCCGGGCCAGCGGGCGTGGGGCGGGGTGCGGCCGTAGCCGATCAGGTCGCGCGGGTAGTTGTCGTAAGTGCTCATAGGTTTGTGCGGGAACGCGGGCCGGGGTATGGGGAATATATCCTTAATCATATAGGCGCCGGCGCGCGCCGGTATATGATTTACACGATAGCCGCTTGTCATTCACCGATATAGGACACTACCGCCATGGGCAAACTCAGCACGCACGTACTCGATATCACCCAGGGCAAGCCCGGCGCCGGCGTCAAGCTGGCGCTTTACGCGGTCAACGCAGAGGGCCGCACCCTGCTCACCACCGATGTCACCAATGCGGACGGGCGCTGCGCCACGCCGCTGCTGGCGGGCGAACAGCTCACCGCAGGCAAATACGAGCTGGTATTCGCTGCCGGCGATTATTTTGCGGCGCAGGGCGTGCAGGTGCCCGAGCCACGCTTCGTTGACGAAGTGACCATCGCCTTCGGCGTCGCCGACGCCGAGCAGAACTACCACGTGCCGCTGGTGGTCTCGCCGTGGGCGTATTCGACCTATCGCGGCAGCTGAGGCCACCCCGGGGGCGCCGTGCTTGCCGCGCCCGGCAAAGCCCCCTAAGATGCGCACCATGACCACCTCTCACCCGGCGTTGACCGCCTCCCTGCTGCGCCAGGCCGTGCAATTGCAACAGCAAGGCCAGCTGCCGCCCGCGCAGGCGCTGTACCGGCAAGTGCTGGCGCTCGACCCGCAGCAGTTCGACGCCCTGCACCTGCTGGGCGTGATCGCGCGCCAGCAGGGCGATGCGGCCGGCGCCATCGCATTGATCGCGCAGGCAATCGCGGTCGATCCGGCACAGCCGAAGGCCCACGCCAACCTGGGCGTGGCGCTGATGGATGCGGGCCGGGCGCAGGAGGCGCTGGACAGCCACGAGCGCGCCATCGCGCTGCAACCCGACTACGCCATGGCGTGGAGCAATCGCGGCAACGCCCTTCGCCAGTTGCGGCGCCATGACGAGGCGCTGCACAGCTACCAGCGCGCCGTCTCCCTCCACCCCAACTACCCGGAAGCGCACTGCAACCGCGCCATCGTGCTGCAGGAAATGGGCCGCTACGCCGAGGCCCTGGGTGCGGCCGAGGATGCGCTGGACCTGCGCGAGCGCTACGCCGACGCCTGGTTCGCCCGTGGCAACGCGCTGCACGGCTTGCGCCAGCTGGCCGCTGCGGTGGACAGCTTCGAGCGGGCCATCGCACTGCGCCCGCAATGGGCCGAGGCGCACAGCGCGCTGGGCGCCAGCCTGCAAAAGCTCGGTGACTTCGACGCCGCGCTGGCCGCCTACGACCGCGCGCTGGCGCTCAAGCCCGGCCACGCGCTGGCGCACTACCATCGCGGCAATACGCTGCGCTCTCTGGGCCGCACCGAGGAAGCCGTTGCCGCCTACCGCGCCGCACTGGCCCATGGCGACGATCCGCAAACCATCGCCTTCGCGCTGGCCTCGGTGGGCGCGGGCGCAACCCCGGCCACGCTGCCGGGCGACTACGTGCGCACCCTGTTCGACCAGTACGCCAACCACTTCGACCAGCACCTGACCGAAGTGCTCGGCTACCGCACCCCGGCCGCGCTCGACGCACTGATCCGCAGCGCCGGGCATCGTGAAGCGCTCGATATCGTCGATCTCGGCTGCGGCACCGGCCTGTGCGGCCCCTACCTGCACGCGTACGCGCGCCGCCTCGACGGCGTGGACCTGTCGCAGCAGATGCTCGACAAGGCGGCCGAACGGGCACTGTACAACGAGCTCGCCTGTACCGACCTGGTGGACTACCTGGCCGGCCGCGAAAAGGCGTGGGACCTGGCGGTGGCTGCCGACGTTTTTGTCTATATCGGCGACCTGGCGCCCGTGTTCGACGCCGTACACCAGGCGCTGCGCCCGGGCGGGCGCTTCTGCTTTTCGGTCGAAGCGGGCACACCAGACGGCGCCGACTACGTGTTGCAACCATCCAACCGCTACGCCCACACGCTGCCGTACCTGCAGCGCCTGGCGACCGCGACCGGCTTCACCATCCTCGCCACCGACGCGCTGGCAGCGCGCCAGGAAAACGGCGCGCCCATCACCGCCCACACCGTCCTGCTCGGCAAACCGTTGTAGACAAACTTGCATGTGGTGGGGGAGTGACTTAGAATTCGAGGCTTCTCCGCCACCGATCGCCATCTTTGGATACCGTGCCCTTATGGGTGCAGCTGCTTGCACTCGGCCTGCTGATTTTGTTTTCGGCTTTCTTCGCCATGGCGGAGACGGCGCTCATGGCGGCCAACCGCCATCGCTTGCGCCATGAAGCCAAACGTGGCAATCGCCGCGCCATCACCACCCTCTGGCTGCTCGAACGGACCGGCAAGCTGCTCTCGCTGGTGCTCATTGCCAATACGCTGATCAATGCCACCGCCACCGCGCTGGTGACGTCGATCGCGATCCAGGCCTTCGGCCACGACGACAACGTCATCATCGTCTCCACCGCCTGCATCGCCTTTCTGCTGATCGTGTTCGCGGAAATTTCGCCAAAGATGATCGGCGCCACCTACCCCGAGAAAATCGCCCTGCCCACCAGCATGGTGCTGCGCCCGCTGATGGCAGTGTTCAAGCCGGTGATCTGGTTTGTCAACCTGTTCGTCACACAAATCCTGCGGCTGTTCCGCACTCAGGCCGGCGGCCAGGTGAACGATGCGCGCGTCTCGCCCGAGGAGCTGCGCTCGATCGTGCTCGAGGGCGGCAACTTCATTCCGCAAAAGCACAAGAGCATCCTGCTCAACCTGTTCGACCTCGATACCATCACCGTCGAAGACATCATGACCCCGCGCTCGCAGGTCGAGGCGCTGGACCTGGAACTGCCGGTCGAGCAAATCAAGCGCGAGCTGACCACCTGCCAGCACAACAAGCTGCCCGTCTATGAAGGCGAGATCAACCGCATCGTCGGGATTTTGCACGTGCGCAAGGCAGTGGCGCTGCTCAACCAGGAAGACGATTTGACCGTCGACCACTTCCGCCAGTTGCTTACCCCGCCGTACTTCATTCCGCAGGAAACCGGCGCCTTTACCCAGCTGCAATATTTTCAGGAAAACAAGCAGCGGCTCGGCATCATCGTTGATGAGTACGGCGAGGTGCAGGGCCTGGTCACGCTCGACGACATCATCGAGGAAATGATCGGCGAATTCACCACGTCCCTGCCCGACAATGCTCCGCCCGACACCTTCGGCTGGAACGACGCTGGCGCCTGCACACTGGAAGGCACGACCGCGCTGCGCGACGCCAACCGCCGCCTGGGCCTGGACTTTCCGCTCGACGGGCCCAAGACCCTGAACGGCATGCTGCTTGAATTATTGCAGGACATCCCTGATGCGCCGATCAGTATCAAGGTTGGCAATTGCATCATCGAAGTGGTCGAAGCTGATGATCAAGCCATCAAAGTGGTCAAATTGCTACGTACCGGCGGCAAACGCAGCCATTGAATCGTGCGCCGGTGGGTGCACGCAACAGCAGAGGTACAATCGGCTCGACCAGCGGACCTTGCGCTTTACAAAGGATGTGCCTGAGGGCATGATTCAGAAGGGCAACAGGTTCGCCCTCCACCATCGGAAGCAGCCATGGCCGCAGTCCTACCGAACACCGTTACGATGCCGGGCCTGGCGCGCGCCCTGATGCAGGCAGGCCGCCTGTCGCCGCAGCAGGCCGAGGCACTCAACAAGAAAGCCCACCACGAAAAACAGCCGTTCATCGACGTGCTGCTGGCCAGCGGCGCCATCGACTCGCGCGCATTGGCCACGTTTTGCGCCGAAACCTTCGCCTATCCGCTGCTCGACGTGTCCATGCTCGATATCGAGGCGCTGCCCGCCAAGGCCATCGACGCCAAGCTGATGCAGGGACAGCGCGTGGTGGCGCTGGCCAAACGCGGCAACAAGATGGCCGTGGCGATTTCCGACCCCACCAATACCCAGGCGCTCGACCAGGTCAAGTTCCAGACCGAATCCACCGTGGAACCGGTGATCGTGCCGCACGACGCGCTGTTGCAGCTGCTGGCGCGGTTCGGGCGCAGCGCCGAGCAGAGCATCGCCGACCTGGCCGGCCCGGAGACGGACTTCCAGTTTGCCGAGGAAGAAGAAGCGCCGGCCAGCGCGGCCGACACCGCTGCCGCCAACGAAGTGGAAGATGCGCCGGTCGTACGTTTTCTCAACAAGATGCTGCTTGACGCCGTCACCATGGGCGCATCCGACCTGCACTTCGAGCCGTTTGAAAAATTCTACCGGGTGCGCTTTCGCGTCGATGGCGTGCTGATCGAGCATGCGCAGCCGCCGGTGTCGATCAAGGACAAGCTGGTGTCGCGCATCAAGGTGCTGGCCAAGCTCGACATTTCCGAAAAACGGGTGCCGCAGGACGGCCGCATGCGCCTGGTGGCCTCGCCTACCCGCACCATCGACCTGCGCGTCTCCACGCTGCCCACGCTGTTCGGTGAGAAAACCGTAATGCGTATCCTGGACGGCAGCCAGGCGCAGATGGGCATCGACGCGCTCGGCTACGAGCCTGAACAAAAGGCGCTGCTGATGGACGCCATCCACCGCCCGTACGGCATGGTGCTGGTGACCGGGCCCACCGGCTCGGGCAAGACGGTGTCGCTGTACACGTGCCTGAACGTGATCAACAAGCCCGGCATCAATATCTCCACCGCCGAAGACCCGGCCGAGATCAACCTGCCCGGCGTCAACCAGGTCAACGTCAACGACAAGGCGGGACTGACGTTTCCGGTGGCATTGAAATCGTTCCTGCGCCAGGACCCGGACATCATCATGGTCGGCGAGATCCGCGACCTCGAAACCGCCGATATCGCAGTAAAAGCTGCGCAAACCGGCCACCTGGTGTTTTCCACGCTGCATACCAACGATGCACCGTCCACTCTCACCCGGCTGATGAACATGGGCGTGGCGCCGTTTAATATCGCCTCGTCGGTGACCCTGATCACGGCCCAGCGCCTGGCCCGGCGGCTGTGCGTGTGCAAGCAGCCGGTGGACATTTCTGCGGACTTGCTGATCAAGGCCGGCTTCCAGCCCGCCGACCTCGATGGCACCTGGAAGCCGTACGGTCCGATCGGCTGCGAGCGCTGCAACGGCGGCGGCTACAAGGGACGCGTGGGCCTCTACCAGATCATGCCGATCACGCCGGCCATCGAAGCGC
Source organism: Duganella sp. FT27W (assembly GCF_009295655.1). Taxonomy (NCBI): domain Bacteria; kingdom Pseudomonadati; phylum Pseudomonadota; class Betaproteobacteria; order Burkholderiales; family Oxalobacteraceae; genus Duganella; species Duganella sp. FT27W. The sequence goes on along the minus strand of NZ_WHIV01000005.1, from coordinate 254,294 downwards.
TGATCCTGGCCCACGGCAACGCCATGCAGATCGCCGCCCAGGCCCAGCTCGAAGGCGTGAAATCGCTGCGGCAGTCGGGGCTGCTCAAGGTCAGGCAAGGCATGACCAGCCTTGAAGAAGTACTCGGCTGCACCAACGAATAGGACTGCGACCCATGGCAAACACCGGCAACCAGGTCAAGGAAACCATTTTTGCGTGGGAAGGCAAGGACAAGACCGGCAAGACCGTGCGCGGCGAACTGCGCGCCGGCGGCGAAGCCGTGGTCAACGTCACCTTGCGGCGCCAGGGCATCATGGTTACCAAGGTGCGCAAGAAAACCTACCGCAGCGGCAAGCGCATCAAGGAAAAGGACATCAGCCTGTTTACGCGCCAGCTGGCCACCATGATGAAAGCCGGTGTGCCGTTGCTGCAGGCGTTCGATATCGTCGGCAAGGGCCATTCCAATCCGTCGGTCTCCAAGCTGGTGCTGGATTTGCGCGCCGATATCGAGACCGGCACCAGCCTCAACCAGGCGTTCCGCAAATTCCCGCTGTACTTCGACGCGCTGTTCTGCAACCTGGTGGCCGCCGGCGAACAGGCTGGCATCCTGGAAGACCTGCTCACCCGGCTGGCCATCTACAAGGAAAAGACGCTGGCCATGAAGGCCAAGATCCGGTCGGCGCTGATGTACCCGATCTCGATCCTGGCGGTCGCTTTCATCGTCACCGCCGTGATCATGATCTGGGTGGTGCCTGCGTTCAAGGAAGTATTTGCCAGCTTCGGCGCCAACCTGCCCGCCCCCACGCTGTTCGTCATGGCGCTCTCGGAATTCTTCGTGAACTGGTGGTATGTAATTTTTGGTAGTCTTGGCTTCGGCATCTGGTTGTTCTTCCGCACCTGGAAACGCTCGGTGCCGATGCAGCGCGCCATGGACCGGCTGATCCTGCGCGTGCCCGTTTTTGGCGAGGTGGTGCGCAAGGCCACGATTGCGCGCTGGACCCGCACCCTGTCCACCATGTTTGCTGCCGGCGTGCCGCTGGTCGAGTCGCTCGACTCGGTGGGCGGTGCGGCCGGCAACGCCGTCTATGCGGACGCCACGCGCCGCATCCAGAATGAAGTGAGCACGGGAACCAGCCTCACCGCAGCCATGCAGAACGCCGACGTGTTCCCGAATATGGTCACGCAGATGGTGTCGATCGGCGAAGAATCGGGCGCGCTCGACGCCATGCTGGGCAAGGTGGCCGACTTTTACGAGGAAGAAGTGGACGAGGCCGTGGCCTCGCTGTCGAGCCTGATGGAGCCGGCCATAATGGTGATCCTGGGCGTGCTGATCGGCGGGCTGGTGATTGCCATGTATTTGCCGATCTTCAAGCTGGGTTCGGTGGTGTAAGCGGATTGGCTGCGTTGTCAGAAACGGCCTGGCCGCGTTGTTCGGCTGAGGCTGCGACTGGGACCAGGCTGCGCAGGTCAGCCAGCGTTTTTGGTGTTTCCGCCTTTTATAGGTGGACGCAGCGCTTGTAGGCGCTGGCGGCCATCGGCCAGGGCGGCGTCGCCCTGGTCGAGCAGGTGTTCGATGGCTGCGCGCTCGGCGCTGCCGGCGGGAAAACGCTGGCCCACGCTTTGAAAGCTCAGCAGGATCCCCTGCATGCCTTGCAGCAGCGCGTCGTGGACGTCGCAGGCCAGGCGTTCGCGCTCGGCCAGTTGCGCCAGCAGGTCGCGGCGGCGGCACATGGTCTTGCACCAGCGGTTGTGGCACAGCAAGCCCAGCATCAGGCAGAGAAATAGTCCCAGCAACAGGCAGCCTGCCAGCCATAGCGGTGGGGGTAAGGAAGTCGGCAATCGAAGCTCCAACCAGATCAGTTCCGCCACCTTGCCATTAACTTTTGGTTACGCCCATATCTCGTACGGGGGAGAAACTGCCCCAGGGTGGGGCAAATTTGACTGGCGCGTCTTCGGCCATGCTTTAATATGCGCTGGGGTCATCAATCGACCAATTTTTCAGGAAATCTACTCACTCATGCTGCAACCGTCCCTGCTGTTCGCTCCCGCCGGCGAGCTTGTCATCAGCCTGATCGCCGGGCTGTTCGGCCTCTTGATCGGCAGCTTCCTCAACGTCGTGATTCACCGCCTGCCGCAAATGATGCAGCGCGAGTCGGACAATTATTGCGATGAAGAAGCCGGAAAGCCGCCGCGCCACACCACCCGGTACAGCCTGGTAGCGCCACGCTCGGCCTGCCCGCACTGCGGCCACCAGATCACGGCGCTGGAAAACATCCCGGTCATCAGCTGGCTGGCGCTGCGCGGCAAATGCAGCCAGTGCAAGGCGCCGATCTCGGCGCGCTACCCGCTGGTGGAATTGCTGACGGCCGCGCTGTCGGCGCTGGTGGTGTGGCAGTTCGGCAGCGGCTGGCAGGGACTGGGCGGCTTGCTGCTGCTGTATATGCTGGTCGCGCTCACCTTTATTGACTTCGATACCCAGCTGTTGCCCGACGACCTGACCTACCCGCTGCTGTGGGCCGGCTTGCTGCTCAATCTGAACGCCACCTATGTCTCGCTCGAAAGCGCGGTGATCGGCGCGGCCGCCGGCTACCTGGTGCTGTGGTCGATTTACTGGGCCTACAAACTGCTGCGCAAGCGCGAAGGCATGGGCTATGGCGACTTCAAGCTGCTGGCCGCCCTCGGCGCCTGGCTCGGCTGGACCATGTTGCCGGCCATCGTGCTGATGGCCTCGCTGGTGGGTTCGGTGGTCGGCATCGTGCTGATGGTCCTCAACCGGCGCGGGCTCGACTACCAGATTCCGTTCGGCCCATACCTGGCGGCCTCGGGCCTGACCTGCTTCCTGTACCGCGCGCCGCTGGCCGATGTCAGCGCCATCCTGTACCCGGTGCTGCGATGACGGGCACTTTTGCAGTCGGCCTGACGGGCGGCATCGGCAGCGGCAAGAGCACCGTGGCCGACCTGTTTGCCGCACGCGGCGCCTCGATTGTCGATACCGACGTCATCGCCCACAGCCTGACCGCGCCGGGCGGCGCGGCGATGCCGGCCATCATCGCCGCGTTTGGCGCCGAGTTTGCCGATGCCAATGGCGCACTCGACCGTCCCCGCATGCGCGCGCTGGTGTTTTCCGATGCCAAAGCAAAAGCCACGCTCGAAGCAATCCTGCACCCGCGCATCCGCGCCGGCGCGCTCGCTGCTGCCGAGGCCGCCACTGGCGACTACGTGATGTACGCGGTGCCGCTGCTGGTGGAGTCGGGAACGTGGCGTGACAGGGTGTCGCGCATACTCGCGGTAGACTGTCGCGAAGACGTGCAGATCGCCCGCGTCATGGCCCGCAATAATCTGTCCGAAACGCAAGTACGCGCCATCATGGCGGCCCAGGCCAGCCGGGCCGAACGGCTGGCGGCAGCCGACGATGTCATCGACAATAACGGCGGTCTCGACGCGCTGGCGCCGCAAATCGACCGTCTGCACGCCCAATATCTGCAAATGCGCGGTTAATTTCGGCAGGAATCGCGCACTATGCTGTCGCAATATTTGTAATTTTGCTTGGCTTGCTTCAAAATCACGTGCATTGTCTGCAGGTCCACCTATAGAGGGATGTTATTTTGATCGTCTACGAATATCCTTTCAACGAACGCATCCGCACCTTGTTGCGCTTGGAGGATCTGTACGAGAAATTCCAGTTCTTTGTGCATCAGCCCGACCCGATGCAGCACCACGTCGCCCTGTCCACCATTTTCGACATGCTCGAAGTGGCCGGCCGCGCCGACCTCAAATCCGATCTGCTGCAAGAACTCGAACGCCAGCGCCAGACCCTGCTCGGCTATCGCCTCAATCCCAACGTCCAGCCCGAAATGCTCGACGCCATCCTGGCCGAAGTGGACAGTGTCAGCAGCGCCCTGGTCGCCGCGCAAGGCAAGACCGGCCAGAACGTGCGCGACAACGAGTGGCTGATGAGCATCCGTGGCCGCACCATCATTCCGGGCGGCGCCTGCGACTTCGACATGCCGTCGTACTACGCCTGGCAGCAGCGTCCGGCCGAGCAGCGCTATAGCGACATCGTTACCTGGTTCACGCCGCTGGCGCCGCTGTTCGATGCGCTGGGCCTGGTGTTGCGCCTGCTGCGCGATTCGGGCGTGCCGGTCAAAATGATTGCCGTGGCCGGCAGCTACCAGCAAATGTTGCAAGGCAAGGTGTACCAGATGCTGCGCCTGTCGCTCGACGAAACCTCGGGCGCGATCCCCGAAATTTCCGCCAACAAGTATATGTTGTGGGTCCGGTTCACCACCCAGGGCGGCGACCTGAAACCCAAGCCGCTGGAAGATCAGGTACCATTCGAGCTTACTCTCTGCAACTTCTGATCAAATAATATGGTTACCGTAGTCTCCTGCCCGACCTGTTCCGCCAAAGTGGAATGGAAGCCTGAAAACAAGTATCGCCCGTTCTGCTCGGAGCGCTGCAAGCAGATCGATCTCGGCGCCTGGGCCGAGGAGAAGTACGCGATTCCGGCCGCGCCACCAAAAGATCCGCACGAGGAAGAGTAAGCGGAGTCAGCGCGCTGCAAATGCCGCTGTAACTTGCGAAAAACTCGATTCCCGCCCGCGCGGGAATGACGGCTCACCGGCTGGTGATCGATGCTGCCGCCGACCGTTACACTGCCGTTCCCCGGTTCCCCCTACATCGCTACCTTGACCGCCCTGCCGATATACAGGATCGGCCCGGTCGGCTTGCCGGTCGGCGAACCCGCTTCCGGTTCCAGCGTGATTTCAAACAGCTGATCCTGCTGCACCTGCGGCAGTTGATCGAGGGTCAGCTTGACCGATTGATTCGGTCGCACCAGCCCCAGCGATACCGGGGCTTTCCAGTCCGTTCCCTTGGTCCAGAATTGCAGCGACTTGTTACCCGGCACGGACACACCGTGCAGCGGCGTCAGCGTCAGCTTGCGGTTCAGGCTGGCCTGGACCACGTAGCCGGCAGTACGCTCCTGCGGCGCCACCAGCACCACCATGTACGCCGGTTGCAGCGCCTCGCTCGACGGTTGGCGCGTGAGCAGCACGGCCAGCACCAGCGTGGCAAACACGGCCCCGCCACTAAGCGCACGCCACAGGCGCAAGTCGTCCCACCAGCGGCGCCAGCCACCGGCGGCTGTCACGGCCGACGGTGTCAGACTGCTTGCCAGCTTATTGGCAGACTGGTCCGCCGCAGCCGTGGCGCGGCTGCCGGCGACGCTGTTGCTGATTTTAGGCCACAGTTCCGGCGACGGTTCAGTTGGCTCTGCCAGCGCGGTCAGCGGCAGCAGGCGCTGTTCCCACGCGGCCACTTCGGCGCGCAGCAATGGCTCCAGGGCCAGCCGGCGTTCGATGTCCTGGCGCGCGGCCAGCGGCAAGGTGCCCAGCACGTACTCGCCAGCGAGCTCCCTTAATGTTTCGATAGATTCCGTCATGCCATGCACTCCCGCAAAGCGGCCAGGCCGCGCTTGAGCCAGGCTTTGACCGTGCCCAGCGGCGCGTTCAGCCGCGCCGCGATTTCACTGTGGCTGCACCCATCGACATAGGCGCAGACGATGCTGTTGCGCTTGGCGCTGTCGAGGTGGCCGAGGCAGTCATTCAGGCGTCCCATATTCGCTTGCAGCTCGAACTGCTCGGCGACCGTGTCGCCCTGCCCGTCCTGCGCTTCCTGCAGGGCGTCGAGCGCGTCGTTGTCGTCGGTATAGACGTCGCGTTCACGCGAGCGCAGCGCGTTCAGTGCCTGGTGCCGCACCACGCTGAAGATCCAGCCGCGCCCGGCGCCACGACCGGCATCGAAGCTGGCCGCTTTTTGCCAGATGCTGACAAAGGCGTCGTGCAGCACGTCCTCGGCCAGGTCGCGCCGGCGCACGATGCGCAGCGCCACGCCCAGCAAATGGCGGCCGTCCTGCTGGTACAGGCGGTGCAGCGCCTGCTGGTCGCCAAGCGCACAGGCGTGCAGCGCAGCGTCGTAATCGAATCCGTCGGCGGTTGGTGGCATCGGCATTCTGAGGTGAGGTGGGCGGAGCGCTGCTGCGGCTGATTATAGCCGAGGGCTGCGCGCCCGCCCGCTTCGGTTCATTGCTATCAGGCGGCTTTCCAGAAGATGTAGTCGGCCTGGTACTGCACCTTCTCTTTGGCGCCCGCGTTGCCCGCGCCGCACATGCCGGCCGGCGCCACGCCACCCCTGGTGGCCACGCGCTGTATGTACTTCACACCCATCATGGCGCCGTTGCCCATGGCCGGGTTGGCCTTGACCAGTTGCGACGGGATATTGCCGGCGCCCGCCGGTGCGACCGCGAGCTGGGTGGCGGTCACTTTCGAGCCGTCGTTGCTCTGCCAGGTGGCCGGTGGACCGAAGTATTTACCGACGTTCATGCCGCCGCGGTCGGTCAGCTGCGCATCGGGGCCGATGAAGGTCCATTCGAACTGGTCGGCGCTGTCTTTCTTCAGTTTGCATTCGTAGGTGATGTCGCCGGCGCCCACGGTTTCCATGGCGACCTTGTGGCCGGCCGGTACCTGCACGGTGGCGGGCAGCGCTTGTTGATTGAAGCTGGGCATGCTCGGTGAGCTGGCGCAGGCCGAAAGCATGACAGCAGCGGCAATGGCGGACGTAATGGCGAGGGTTTTCATGGCGGGCTCCTGAAGTCGTTGTGAGGTGGCGGCGCATGGTTGTGCGCCGATACCTGTACTACCCGCCGGCACTGCGTTTGGATGCAGTGCGATGCAAAAATATTTTAGCGGCCGAGGTTACCACCAAAGCGCAGCTGGTCGAGCCACTCGATCAGCGGAATGGTGGCCGGCAGCAGCGGCTCCACGCCTACCGTGCCCTGCCATGCGAACGCCTGTCCCTCCAGGCTTTGCGGCTCACCGTGCCAGTCGCGGCTGATGAAGAAATGCAGGCGCACGTGCGCGTGCGGATACACGTGCTCGACGCCGCACCACTCCTCGGCGCTGTTGATGGTCAAGCCCAGCTCCTCGACAAACTCGCGTTTCAGGGCTTCGAGGATGGTTTCGCCGGGATCGACTTTACCGCCCGGGAATTCCCAGTAGCCGTCGTACGGTTTGCCGGCCGGGCGCTGGCCCAGCAGCACGTCGCCGTTCGACTGCATCAGGATGCCCACGGCGACGTCGATCGGCTTGATTGCTGCATCGCTCATGCCAGCCGCCCCGCGTAATCCTTGGCGAACTGCCACGCCACACGGCCCGAACGCGAGCCGCGTTGCAAGGCCCAGCGCAGCGCGTCGCCACGGGCGTCGGCAATCTGCGTCCCGGTGCAGCCGAGTGTAGCGAGCCAGTGGTTGACGATTTCCAGGTAATCGTCCTGCTTGAACGGATAAAACGTCAGCCACAGCCCGAACCGCTCGGACAGCGAGATTTTTTCCTCGACCGTCTCGCCCGGATGCAGGTCGCCATCGTCGCCGTGTTTATAGCTCATGTTGTCGGACATGCGCTCGGGCAGCAGGTGGCGGCGGTTCGAGGTGGCGTAGATCAGCACGTTGTCGGACTGCGCCGAGATGCTGCCGTCGAGCGCCACCTTGAGCGCCTTGTAGCCGCTCTCGCCTTCTTCGAACGACAGGTCGTCGCAAAAGATGATGAAGCGCTCGGGCCGGCCGGCCACGAGATCGACGATATCGGGCAGCTCGGCCAGGTCCGCCTTGTCCACCTCGATCAGGCGCAGGCCATCCTTGGCGAACTGGTTCAGGCACGCCTTGATCAGCGACGACTTGCCGGTGCCACGGGCGCCGGTCAGCAGCACGTTGTTGGCCGGGCGGCCGGCCACGAACTGGCGCGTGTTCCGCTCGATCTGCTGCTTTTGCGGGCCGATGTGCTGCAAGTCGTCCAGCGCAATATCGGACACGTGCGCCACCGCCTGCAGGTAGCTGGCACCACCCATGCCGCCGCTGCGCTGGCGCCAGCGGAACGCATAGCCGCGCGTCCAGTCCGGTACTGGCGGCGCCGGTGGCAGCACCGCTTCCACCCGCGCCAGCACGGCCTCGGCACGGGCCAGGAATTGTTCGAGCGTGGTCATCACGAACGGTAGTCGGCGTTGATGCTCACGTAGTCGTGCGACAGGTCGCAGGTGTACACGGTAGCGGCCTGGTCGCCGCGCGCCAGTTTCACGCGCACCAGGATTTCGCTCTGCTGCATCACGCGCTGGCCATCGGCTTCCTGGTAGTCGGGATTGCGGCCGCCGTTCTTGGCTACCCACACGTCGTCAAGGTACAGGTTGAGCTTGCTGACGTCGAGATCATCGACGCCGGCATAGCCGATCGCGGCCAGGATGCGGCCCAGGTTCGGGTCGGACGCGAAGAACGCCGTTTTCACCAGCGGCGAGTGGCCGATCGAATAGGCGATCTTGCGCGCCTCGGCCACGCTGGCCGCGTCTTCCACGGTAATGGTGATGAACTTGGTGGCGCCTTCGCCGTCGCGCACGATGGCCTGCGCCAGGAACAGCGACAGCTCGGTGACGGCGGCAGCCAGCTCGCGGTATTCAGGCGACTCGACCGAATCGATCACCAGGCTGCCGGCGCCGGTGGCGATCAGCATGAAGGAATCGTTGGTCGAAGTATCGCCGTCGATGGTGATGCAATTGAAGGTCTGGTCGGCCACCTGCTTGACCAGCACGTCCAGCACCGGCTGCGCCACCCTGGCGTCGAACGCCAGGTAGCCGAGCATGGTAGCCATGTTCGGCTTGATCATGCCGGCGCCCTTGGAGATGCCGCTCATGGTGACCGTGTGGCCGGCGATGGTGACCGTGCGCGAACCGGCCTTGGGCTGGGTGTCGGTGGTCATGATGGCTTCGGCCGCATTGAACCAGTTATCGGCTTGCAGGCCGGCCACCGCTTGCGGCAGGCCGGCGATCACCTTGGCCGCCGGCAAAGGTTCGAGGATCACGCCGGTGGAGAACGGCAGGATCTGCGCCGCGTCGCAGCCGAGTTGGGCCGCCAGCGCGGCGCAGGTTTCGTTGGCCAGCGACAGGCCCAGTTCGCCGGTACCGGCGTTGGCGTTGCCGGTGTTGACCAGCAGTGCAACGACCGGCTTGCCGGTTTCCCTGGCGGCTGCCAGGTGGGCCTTGGCGATCTGCACCGGCGCGGCGCAGAAACGGTTGAGGGTGAACACGCCGGCAACGGTGGCGGTAGGCGCCAGCTTCATCACCAGCACGTCCTTGCGGTTGGGCTTTTTGATGCCGGCTTGAGCGAAGCCGATCTCGATACCGGCAACGGGTTTCAGGTCGGCAGCGACGGGCAGAGGGGAATTGACGGCCATATTCAGTGATCTCGTAGGTGGCAGGGAAGCCGATATTGTAATGCCTGACCGGCAAAACGGCGCGGTGCGTGAGCGATGACTTTCAGTCGTGGCATAAATGTTAAACATGCCTGCACGATTACTGACACGATGTCATACAACTTATTGATTTTGCAGGTCTTTTGCATAAAAACGACGGAATATAGAACGATCGTCCACTTTTTTGCATTTATTTTCATGCCGCAGGGCAATTTAGTTTAAGTTGAGCAACGAATGCCCCATCCCCGCATCGCCCCAGACAACGTAGTACAAGACAACCCTCAGCAAGGACGAGCACCTCATGAAAAAGCAACTATTAGTAGCAGCGATCCTGGCCGCCATGGCCACGATGCAGGCCCACGCCGGCGCCCTCGACGACGGCAACCTCAGCATCAGCGGTTTCGGCACCGTTGGCGTTGCCAAAGGCAATTCCGATACTGCCGAGTTCGCGCGTTACAACCAGGCCAAGGGCGTGGGCGACAGCCCGCGCATCAGCCTCGACACCAACCTCGGCCTGCAAGCGACCTACAAGATGAACGACTGGCTTTCGGGCACGGTGCAAGTACTGAGCCGCAAGGGCCCGGAAGGCAACTTCGGCACCGAAGTCACCTGGGGCTTCCTGAAAGCGAAGATCAACGACGAAGTGAGCGTGCGCGTGGGCCGCGTGGTCGTGCCGACCTTCCTGATCTCGGACTACCAGAACGTGGGCTACGCCAACACCATGATGCGCCCGCCAATCGAGCTGTACGCGCAGAACCCGATTGAAAACTCGGACGGCGCCGACATCAATTACCAGACCAACTTTGGCGACCTCAACTTCACGGCCCAGGCCTTTGTCGGCGTTTCACGCGGCAAGATCTACGTGTCGTCGGGCAGCGGCTCGGTGGCCACCTACCGCGCGCCGGACGCCGGCATCAGCATCAGCGGCGAATACGGCCCGTTCATCGTGCGCGCCGCGCACGCCCGCGCCGAGATGGAAATCAACGACATCGGCTCGCTCAACACCTTGAGCAACACTCTGACGGCCGTGGGCTTCGGCAAGCTGGCTTCCGACCTGAATTTCAAGGACGGCAAGAAGATCGCGTTCACCTCGATCGGCATGACCATGGACTGGAACAACATCCTGCTGCAAGCCGAATACGCCCAGCGCCGCGCCAAGGAACCGGTGTACCTGGCCGACACCAACGCCTGGTACGCGATGGCCGGCTACCGCATCGGCAAGTTCGTGCCCTACGTTGCACACTCGAAGGTGGAAGGTCACGGCAGTTCGGTCACCGTGCCGGCCGCGTTTGCCGCCGCGCCAGCCGCATTGCGCGGCGCCGTCACCGGCCTGATGGGTGCGCAGGAACAGAGCACCAGCCTGGTGGGCGTGCGCTGGGACTTCGCCAAATCGATGGCCCTCAAGGTGCAGCTGGACCACGTGACACCGAAAGCCAAGTCGGGCTACCTGATCCACGCACCGGCCGCCGGCACCACCAAAGACATCAACGTGGTCGCAGTCGGCCTCGACTTCGTATTCTGATCCGGGAGCACCTATGAACAACAATATTATTGCTGCAGCACTGGTGGCCGCGCTGGGCGCCGTCGCACTGCCGGCCTCGGCCGAAGTGGTCGTGATCGTCAGCCAGAAGAACCCGGCCACCCGCATGTTCTCGGAGCAGGCTTCACAGTTCTTCCTTGGTAAGTCGAACCTGTTCACACCGGTGGACTTGCCGGAAAGCTCGGCCGTGCGCGCCGAGTTCTACAAGAAGGTGGCGGACAAGGATACGGCACAAGTCAAAGCCTTGTGGTCGAAGCTGGTGTTTACCGGCAAGGCTACCGCACCGAAGGAATACGCCAGCGCCGCCGAAGTGAAAAAGGCCGTGGCAGCCGATCCGAAGGCGATCGGCTATATCGAGAAGTCTGCCGTCGATGATACGGTGAAGGTGATTTTGACGTTGCCGTAAGATGAAGTAGTGGCGGTCACTGTGGGTCACGGTGGCCGCCCTGTTCCAGGCAGTAAGAGTTACCCGTTCGGAAATTCAGGCATCGACGCGATCGGCAATACCAGGATGTCCGGATCGTTGGGAAGCTGTATGAAGCCGTATTTCTTGTAGAAGTCGACGGCGCCGTCTTTGGCGTCGACGAACATGGCAAAGCCGCCAACCAGCCGCGAAGCCTGGCACACCCGCTCCATCGCTTCGAACAACAGGCGCTCACCGTAGCCGCGCTGTTGCGCGTTGGCCGATACCGCCAGCCTCGCCAGCGTATATCCCGCCACGTTCACAGGTAACTTTTTTGCCATCGCAACTGGCAAATCATCCTTGGGCGTGACATCCCGGATGGCCATGGTCACGAAGCCTTGAACCACTGTCGGGCTCTCTTCCTCGATGAGCACAAATGTTTTAGAGGTATTATTTTTTTGATGCTGGCGCGCCGTGGTCCTCAACCAATGATTAAGGTCTGTATTGCCGCAGTCGAAATTGGCTACATCATGCGCTTTACCGAGCGCCTCAATCTTTACGATCGCCATATTTCTCTTCCATGAATCGCTTGAAGCCCCGCTGCATCGCTGCATTGGGTTGCGGCGGGCTATCGAGCAGGTTGAGCAACATGGCGGCATCATCCCGAGAAATGGTGATGCGTTTTTCTCGATCCACAATCTTCTGTGCTTTTTCCAGCGCTGCCTGCACTACAAAACCATTCAAGGTAGTACCGGTTAACTCGGCTGCAGAGTTCAATACTTCCGCGACCGCAGTGGAGATCCGGGCAGTAATCCGCTCTTTCTCAAGTAGTGCGCTCATGAAATATCCTTCGGTGAGTTGACGATGACAGACGATCCAACCAATATAACACAAGTTGATTAATCGGCGACAAATTGACGCCATGCGACACTTTGTCACCTACTAGCAACACGCGTAAAAAAACCGCCATCATCGCGTGCGATCATGGCGGTTTTTCAATCGAAGTTTATTACGCCAGCTTGCCGTGGCAAGCCTTGTACTTCTTGCCGCTGCCACATGGGCAGGGGTCGTTGCGGCCGACTTTCAGGCCCATTTCCATCAGCTGCTCGCCCGTGAGGTTTTGCAGTTCCGGCGGCAGGCCCGCGTAGTTGTTGGCCGAGGCCGGCGCTGGCGCCAGCAGGTCTTCCGGCGCCGCGTTCGGGTCGAAGTCGGCGTGCTGGTAGCTGACGTTTTCCACGTGCGACTTCTGCATCTCGGCTTCGGCCAGTTCGATCTCGTCGCGCGACTGGATGCGCACGGTCATGATCAGCTTGACCACTTCGTTCTTGATCATGTCCAGCATCTGGCCGAACAGCTCGAACGCTTCGCGCTTGTACTCCTGCTTCGGATTCTTTTGCGCGTAGCCGCGCAGGTGGATACCCTGGCGCAGGTGGTCGAGTGCGGCAAGGTGCTCGCGCCAGTGGCTGTCCACGCTTTGCAGCATGACGTTGCGTTCGAAGCCGGCAAACGATTCGCGGCCGACAATGGCGATCTTCGCTTCGTACTGGGCATCGGCAGCAGCCAGCACGCGTTCCAGGATGTCGTCGTCGTTGATGTCTTTTTCGGTCTCGAGCATGTGCGCGAGCGGCAGGTCGATTTGCCATTCGGACGCCAGCGACGCTTCCAGGCCCGCGATATTCCACTGCTCTTCGACCGATTCGGCCGGCACGTATTCGCGTACCAGGTCGGTGAAGGCGCCGTGGCGCAGCGAATCGATCAGTTCCTTGGTGTCGGTGGCTTCGAGCAGCTCGTTACGCTGCTGGTAGATCACCTTGCGCTGGTCGTTGGCGACGTCGTCGTATTCCAGCAATTGCTTGCGGATGTCGAAGTTGCGCGCTTCCACCTTGCGCTGGGCCGATTCGATCGAGCGCGAGACGATGCCCGCTTCGATCGGTTCGCCTTCCGGCATTTTCAGGCGGTCCATCACGGCGCGCATGCGGTCGCCCGCGAAGATGCGCAGCAGCGGATCGTCAAGCGACAGGAAGAAGCGCGACATGCCGGGATCGCCCTGACGTGCTGCACGGCCGCGCAATTGATTGTCCACGCGGCGCGATTCGTGGCGTTCGGTGCCGATGATGTGCAAGCCGCCGGCGGCCACCACTTCTTCGTGCAGCGCCTGCCAGCCGTCGCGCAGTGCCTTGGCCTGCTTGGCCTTGTCGGCGTCGGACAGGTCGGGATTGGCTTCGATGAACTGGATCTGCTTTTCCACGTTACCGCCCAACACGATGTCGGTACCGCGACCGGCCATGTTGGTGGCGATGGTGATGGCCTTGGGGCTACCGGCCTGGGCGATGATCTCCGCTTCGCGGGCGTGCTGCTTGGCGTTCAGGACGTTGTGCGGCAGGCCGGCCTTGGTCAGGATGCTCGACAGCAGTTCGGAATTCTCGATCGAAGTGGTACCGACCAGCACTGGCTGGTTGCGGTCGTAGCACTCGCGGATTTCCAGCATCATGGCGTTGTACTTTTCCTGCGCCGACTTGTACACCTGGTCCTGGCGGTCCTTGCGGGCCGATGGGCGGTTCGGCGGCACTACCACGGTCTCGAGACCGTAGATTTCCTGGAATTCGTACGCTTCGGTATCGGCGGTACCGGTCATGCCGGACAGCTTGGCGTACATGCGGAAGTAGTTCTGGAACGTGATCGAGGCCAGGGTCTGGTTCTCGTTCTGGATCTTGACGCCTTCTTTGGCTTCCACCGCCTGGTGCAGGCCGTCGGACCAGCGGCGGCCGGTCATCAGGCGGCCGGTGAATTCATCGACGATGACGACTTCATCGTTCTGCACCACGTACTGCTGATCCTTGTGGTACAGCGCGTGTGCGCGCAGCGCGGCGTACAGGTGGTGTACCAGCGTGATGTTGGCGGAGTCGTACAGCGACGCGCCTTCGGCCAGCAGGCCCATCTGCGTGAGGATGGCTTCGGCCTTCTCGTGACCGGCTTCGGTGAGCAGCACCTGGTGCGATTTCTCATCCTTGGTGTAGTCGCCCGGCACTTCGATCTTGCCCTTGCCGTCGGACGTTTCTTCGCCGATTTGCAGGGTCAGGTGCTGCGGCACTTCGTTGATCTTGTAGTACAGGTCGGTATGATTTTCCGCCTGGCCCGAGATGATCAAAGGGGTACGTGCTTCATCGATCAGGATCGAGTCGACTTCATCGACGATGCCGAAGTTCAGTTCGCGCTGGACGCGGTCCTTGGCGTCGAACACCATGTTGTCGCGCAGATAGTCGAAGCCGAATTCGTTGTTGGTGCCGTAGGTGATGTCCGAACGGTAGGCCAGCTGCTTGGTGCCGTGGTCCATCTGCGACAGGTTGATGCCGGTGGTGAGGCCAAGCCAGCTGTACAGCTTGGCCATGGTCTCGGCATCGCGCTGGGCCAGGTAATCATTGACCGTGACGATGTGCACGCCCTTGCCGGACAGCGCGTTCAGGTAGGCAGGCAGGGTGCCGGTCAGGGTTTTGCCCTCGCCGGTGCCCATTTCAGCGATCTTGCCATGGTGCAGAACCATACCGCCGAGCATTTGCACGTCGAAGTGGCGCATCTTGAACACGCGCTTGCTGGCCTCGCGGCAGACCGCGAACGCTTCGGGCAACAGGGCATCGAGCGACTCGCCCTTGGCGACCCGGTCCTTGAACTCGGGCGTCTTGGCTTGCAGCTCGGCATCCGACAGTTTTTCCATGGCCGGCTCGAGGGCATTGATCTCGCGTACCGTTTTTTGGTATTGCTTGAGCAGCCGCTGGTTGCGGCTGCCAAAAATCTTGGTCAGTAATGACATGCTTGAATTCTTGAAAAAACGCCGTTAAAAAAGCTCTGTAGGTGAAAAACGCTAGACCGCACGGAGTTCGACTATGGCAAAAGACGATGATTTTATCACGCGTCCGGGGGTACATTGGGTCTATGGTCTGGATAACAATAGCGGATAGGTGAACAATGTCACCAAACCAATCTATTTTACCCGGTGGTGACAGATTAGCCGGCGACTGACGTGCGGGGCGCCGTTGTGATATGTTCGCGCCATGCGATTCAATTCCTCCAACCTGACAATCAAGCGCCGCACCGCCGTGGTCGCCACCGACTTTCTGCGCCGCGACGACAAGATGGCCGCCCTGCTGCCGGCCATCGAGCGCATGGCCGCGCTACAAAAAGACTGCGCTGCGGCGCTGCCGACCATGTTCCGCTACTGCGACATCCTCGCTTTTGAGGATGGCCAGCTGACCCTGTCCGTGCCGAACGCAGCGCTGGCAGCCAAGCTCAAACAGCAAATTCCGAAATTGCAGGAAACCCTGGCCAAGCGCGGCTGGCAAGTGAGCGCCACGCGCCTGAAGGTGCAGATGACCAAAGCGGCCGAAATCAAGGAACAGATGCGCTCGCTGTCGCTGTCGGAAGCGGCGGTCACCGCGTTCGACGACCTCGGCAACAACCTCGAGCAGTCGCCGCAGAATGCCACGCTGATCGCGGCCTTGAAGGCGATGGTGGCACGCCGCCGCGAGGTCTGACGCGTCTAGATCGCCGCTAAATTTGCGTCCACTCGCTGGCCATTTGGCGGGCGTACGACTGCGGAGCGGCCTCAACCTTGTCGAACGTCACGATTTCATACGCATCGGGATGCTTGAGCAATTCCAGCAACAACTGGTTGTTCAGCGCATGCCCAGACTTGTGCGCCTCGTAACCGGCGATCAGCGGATGGCCTACCAGGTACAAGTCGCCGATGGCGTCCAGAATCTTGTGGCGCACGAACTCGTCGTCGTAGCGCAGCCCGTCCGAATTCAAGATGCGGTACTCGTCCATCACGATGGCGTTTTCCAGCGAACCGCCACGCGCCAGGCCGATGCCGCGCAACATTTCCACGTCCTGCATGAAGCCGAAGGTACGGGCCCGCGCCACGTCGTGCACGTACGAGACGTCGCCGAAATCGACCACGGCGCGCTGCTGCGTGCCATCGACGGCCGGATGGTTGAACTCGATGAAGAAATCGAGCTTGAAACCGTCATGCGGCACCAGGCGCGCCCATTTTTCGCGGTCACCCGTGCCTTCACGGATTTCCACCGGTTTTAATACGCGGATGAATTTCTTGGCGGCCGGCTGCTCCAGCACGCCCGCTTGTTGCAAAAGAAATACGAACGAGGAGGCCGAGCCGTCCATGATCGGAATTTCCTCGGCGCTCACTTCGATGTACAGGTTGTCGATGCCGAGGCCGGCGCAGGCCGACATCAAATGCTCGACCGTGGAGACGCGGGCGCCGTCCTTGACCAGCACCGACGCCATGCGCGTATCGCCGACCGCCATCGCGCTCGACGGGAACTCGACCATGGGCGAGAGATCGACGCGACGGAACACGATGCCGGTATCGGGTTCGGCCGGGCGCAGGGTCAGCTCGACCTTGCGTCCGGAATGCAGGCCCACGCCGGTGGTGCGGACCAGTTCTTTGATGGTGCGTTGTTTTAACATGGGCTGATTATATCCAAGTTGTCCGGCCGGGGTTGGCTAAGGCTACGGATGTTCCGACTCCTTGTGAACGGACTCGCGCCGCACCAGGTAGATACCGCTGGCAATGATGATACCCGCTCCCAGCAAGGTGTAGCCATCCGGCAGCGCCTGCCACAACAACCAGTCGATCGCCACGCCCCAGGCCAGCGCCGTGTACTCGAACGGCGCCACGATCGACGCCTTGCCGGTACTAAAGGCCTTGGTAATCGCCAGCTGGCCGAAAAAGCCCGACAGCGCCAGCGCCAGCAGCACCCAGCCGTCGGCCGCGCGCACCGGCACCCACACCGGCCAGGCCAGCGCCACGCCGCCGATCGCCATCAGGGTCAGCAGCCAGAACATCATCGACTCGGTACTGTCGGTGCGCGCGAGCAGCCGCGCCGTAATGGCCGACACCGCGTAGCACGCGGCCGCCGCCAGGATCGCCAGCCCGCCCAAGGTAAGGAAGCCGCTGCCTTCGGGGCGCAGCACCACCAGCACGCCAACCAGCCCAACCACGATGGCCACCCACTGGCCGGCCACCACGCGCTCCTTGAGCACGAACACCGACAGCATGGTGATGAGCGCAGGTGCGATAAAGAAGATCGAATACGCCTCGGCCAGCGACAGCGCCTTGAGGCCATACGCAAACGTGGTGAGCATGCCGATGCCGAGCAACGCGCGGAAAACGTGCATGCCCCAGCGCACCTTGAGAATGCCGCGAAACGCCCCGCGATACCAGATGTACACACACAGCAGCGGCAGCGAACTCAAGGCGCGCAAGGCGGTCACCTGGGTGGCGGGATACGTGGCCGATAACAGTTTCATGGTGGTGTCCATGAACGAAAACATCATCACGGCAGTCAGCATGGCGTAGATGCTGTGCAGGTTTTCCTTGCGGGAGATCGTGGAAGTGAAAGCGGAAGTCAGGGGAAGCTCCTTGCTACGCTGGCCCGGAGAGGGCCACTGGGAACGTCATCATGGCGACGTCCGGAGCCAGGACGGCGCGAGTTGGATCATGCGCGGTCGGCCATGATTATAGCAAGTTGACAATGGGTGTGCTGGTGGGCGAGGTTTGCCTACTCCCTCAATGGTGAGCGGCGTGCCCTGGGTGGCGTATCCGCATAGGCGTCGGTTCGGAAGCCTCGCCGCTGGGACAGCAGCGCCTCGCCATCGATGCGTTGGGCGAGCTCTTCGATGTCGGCAACGGACACACCATATGCCTGGAAGTGCTCTTTCCATCCATCCACGACGAGAATAACCTTTGCCACCTCGGCGCAGGCCTCGCGCGCGGTCAGGCCGAATAAGGCGTGCTGAGACATCGCATTCACGAGCGTCGAGTCACGGCCGTCTGCGCCAACACCGAGCTCCTGGTGCCCCTGTCCGGAATTTGTGGGAAGCACGTCGTAGGCAGGCGCCAGCGCGAGCCGGCGTACCCTGGCGGACGCGCCCTTCCCGGCAGGTTCGGGGATAACCAAGAGCGTATGGTTCTTTTCATGATCGTCGGTATTATCGATAAGGATATTGAACACCATGCGCCGAAATAACTCAGCCATTTCGCGCCTGTTTTCGCCATTCGCAGTCCTGCCGGATCGGCGCAGTAGTTGCGCCAGGTTCGGGTAGCTCAGGTCAGGTTCCTGGGTTGCGGTGACCAGCGCACGCAGGGCAGTGCCTGCCGAGATACAGTGGACACGCTGTGCGCCCTTGCGGTCGAATCGTCGCACCGCGATGGCGTTTTCCCCGGCGAGGGGCACCAGCCGGGTCTCGGCCACGGTAATGCCGGCTTTGCCGCAAAGCGTCATGGTGGCGTGCTCGATCAGAGGAACGTCCACCGGTTCGTTGTTGAAGAATTTAATGACCCACTGCTCTCCCCCAATTTCGATCAGCGCCTTTGGCTTGGCGCCGCCGAAGCTGCCGCCTGATGCGGCCATGCGCCCTTCCAGCTCGGTGATCGGTTCTTTGCCGCTGATTTTCGCGATAATCTCGCTGAGCTTTTGCGCGCTCTCGAGCCGAGGTAGCGGCCCGACGATGCGGGGCAAGTATGCGTCTTGGGAAGTGGAAACACCCAACGCGCCAAAGCGGTCGTCACCGGCGTAGTACAGGAACTCCATTAATGACGACCGGGCAGGCTTGTCGATGAATCGGATAACCCGCTCACCCCAGCGGTCCGGCCGGGCATCATCGACGGCGCCCGCAGCAACCTCCTTGGTGCGTGGCAAATGTTCGATATCGACCAATGGCAGGTCTTCGCTCAACGGAAAACCCGATGCCAACCATGTGGGCGCATAGGTCAACGAGACGCCCTTGCCCGCGGTCACCAGGTTCAAGGTACCGACGAGACGGGGGTTGTCGGGCTCTTCAATAAACCAGAGATAAAGCTCGTTAGAAACAAGCTGATGGGTTGCCACCTAAGCCTCCTTGGCTTCCTTGCGTTTCTGGCGCGTTTGTGCAGACGCCTGGGCGCGGGCTTTGCCGAGCGCTACCGCTTTTCTGACGTCGAGTTCCAGTGCTCCACGATCCTTGTCAGGAGAGGCCAGCTCCGCAAGTGCACCGTCGCGGCCGATCAACCACAGGGCTGTAGCATAAATTCCCATGCCAACGCCAGGCTCGCCGGCCTCCAGCCGCATCAGTGTGGGCACGGACACGCCCAGCCGGGACGCCCATGACACCAGTGACTCTTTGCGGCGCAGTCTTGCGACTGCCAGGTCCGCCCCCAGGCGCTCAAGTGCCGACAGCGTGGCGGGCGGGAGTTGCTGTAGGGCGATAGGTATCTTAGGCATAATAAAAAGAATAGTAAAAACAACTGTTTCGTACAAGTCTTTGTTAGTTTCCCGAATATTCGCTTGTCGACTGAAGTCAATATACACAAAGAATTACATGAAAATGCTATTTTCGTGCAATTCTTTATTTACCTGAGTGTGAATAATGGCTGCCGTTATGGCAGCAACATCACCAGCTTCAGATCATGCCGCTTGGCCAGATGCATAGTCACCTGCGTCAAGGCCAGCTCCCCCATCGCAGGATGCTGGAAGCGGCGCAGGCCGCCGTCGCGGGCTACCACGTCCTGCAAGGTCCAGAGAGCCTGGAACTCGGCACTGCCTTGCGACAGCTCGGCGATCAGGCCGGCGACGGCGGGCAGACCCGCGTGCTTGCCGATGTCGGCGCGGAACTCGGCCACCAGGCGGCTGGCGCGGTCGTCCCAGTCGACGATCAGGCCGCGCGCGGCAGCGCTGCGGAACATGAAGCGCAGCAGGTTCGGACGCAGCGGCGCATTGGCCTCGACATCGAGCCAGCCGCCGAACAGCGCCAGCGCGTCGGCGTTCCAGGCCAGCGCATCCCACTGGCGATCGAGCACATAGGCCGGGGCGTTGATCGCGTCCACCATCGCCTGCAATGGCTGCGCTTCTTCGTGCGTGGCGCTTGCTTGCGGGTCAATTCTATCGGCCAGGCTGAACAGATAACCGCGCTCGGCTGCGCTCAGTTGCAGCACGTCGGCCAGGCGCGCCAGCAGGTTGCTCGACGCGGACACATCCCTGCCCTGCTCGAGCCAGGTCAGCCAGGTAGGGCTGACGTCGCACAGCTGTGCCAGTTCCTCGCGCCGCAGGCCGGGCGTGCGGCGGCGGCCGCCCGCCGGCAAACCCGCCTGTTCGGGCGTGATGCGCTCGCGGTGGGCGCGGATGAAGTCGCCGAGATTATGTTGCATGGTAGTTCCTTATACCAGGATAAATCCTTGTCTTGTTACAGGATAGGAATCCACCTATTCTGCCCTGGCCGCCACCTTTTTTGGAGAAAATCTCATGCAGCAGCCAGCCCTCGTCGCCCAGCAGTTCGGCAACACCGCCAGCGCCTATTTGACCAGCGCGGTCCACGCGCAAGGCGCCGACCTGACCGCATTGCGCGACATCGCCGCCGGCTTGACCGGCAGCGCCAAGCTCCCCGTCGTGCTCGATCTCGGCTGCGGCGCCGGCCACGCCAGCTTCGCGGTGGCGCCGGTGGCCGAGTCGGTCACGGCGTTCGACCTGGCGCCGGAAATGCTGGCCGTGGTGGCCGGCGCCGCACGCGAACGGGGCCTGGCGCAGATCGTCACGCAGCAAGGCAACGTGGCCAGCCTGCCGTTTGCCGACGCGTCATTCTGCATGGTGATGACGCGTTTTTCCGCCCACCACTGGCTCGACGTGCCGGCCGCGCTGCGCGAAGTCAACCGCGTACTGAAGCCCGGCGGCGTGTTGGTCGTCATCGACATCACGGCGCCCGAATCACCTTTGCACGACACCACCTTGCAGGCAGTGGAATTGCTGCGCGACGGCTCGCACGTGCGCGACTACCGCGCCTCGGAATGGCTGCGCATGCTCGATGAGGCAGGCTTCGCGTGCAAGCGCGTGAGCGACTGGAAACTGCACATGCAATTCGACGAATGGACCGCACGCATGCGCACGCCAGCCGAACGCGTGACCGCGATCCGCAGCCTGCTACGCAACGCGCCGGCGGAGACGCGCGAGTATTTCGCGGTGCAGGACGATGACTCGTTCACCATCGATTCGACCCTGTTCAAGGCGTCATTGCGATGAGTTGCCATCCGTCAACACCCCTCCCTCGATTCGCTGGAATCATGGCCTTCCAACGTGAATCGGAGGAAATATGGATACGTGCCAGCAGTGCGGTTCCGGTATCAATGTCGTCAAGCCCGCATGCGGGACATGCGGTACGCCTATCCCGCGCACCGGTGAACAGCAGTCCGCTGCTGACCTGTCGCCAGCGTGGCGCGCCAGGTTTGCACTGATCGACAAAGCGGGCGGCCCGTCGCTGCCCGGTGTGAAAACCCTGCCAGTCAGTGAACGCTTCAAGCTGATGAACTGGTGGGCGCTGTTTTTCGGCGCGTTTTATTACATTGCGAAAGGGATGTGGAGAAAGGCGATCTCCCTGTCGGTAGCGTTATCCATCGCCTTTTTATTACTGGAGTTGTTCATGGCCGCTCTGGCGATGCCCGATGCTGGCAATGGGATTGCGACCGGCGCAGCAGCCGCTCTTTTCGGCATCCGCGCCAACATCGATTACTACAAAAAAATCGTGCTGCGGCAGAATGGCTGGTGGTAGCGAAATTAACGACTACCCGCCCGGAGGTTGATGTCGCCTCAAACCGCATATTAACGCTCTCGGCAGCACTAACCAAGGCGGCCCGGCTGCGATATAGTTGCGGAATGATTCCAACTGACATCCGTGAAGAAATACTGAGCCGCATGCGCCGTGCCGAAGCCGAGCATGGCGTGCGCATCCTGCTGGCGGTCGAATCCGGCAGCCGCGCCTGGGGCTTTGCCTCGCCCAACAGCGACTACGATGCGCGTTTTATTTATGTCCATCCGCAAGACTGGTACCTGTCGGTCGGGCTGGAGGAGCAGCGCGACGTGATCGAATATCCGATTGTCGATGATATCGATCTCAACGGTTGGGACTTGCGCAAGGCGCTGCGCCTGTTCGCGCGTTCCAACCCGGCGTTTGTCGAATGGATACAGTCGCCGATCATCTATGCCGAACACGGTCCGTTTGCTGCGGCGGCGCGCGCGCTGCTGCCGGACGTGTACTCGGGCGAGACCGGCATTTACCACTACCGCAGCATGGCCAAGACCAATTATCGCGGCTATCTGCAAAGCGACCTGGTGCCGCTGAAAAAATACTTTTACGTGCTGCGCCCGTTGCTGGCCGTGCGCTGGCTCGAGCGTTACGGTACAGCTGCGCCGATCGAGTTTGAAAAACTGCTGCACCTGGTCGCCGACCAGCCGCAACTGCTGGCCGACATCGATGCCCTGCTGGTGCAAAAGCGTGCGGCGCCGGAACTGGGTCTGGCGCCCGCCATTGCCAGCATCAACGCGTTTGTCGAAAGCGAACTGGCGCGACTGGAATCGATCAAACCAGCGCCGCACCAGCGCGGTGACATGGTGCCGGCGCTGAGTGACGTCTTCCGCAACTGCCTGCATCAGGCATGGTCGTAAACGCGTCCAGACTACGCGTTGCCGTGGCACAGCAATACGTTAACACTGTTCGCTACAGAGCCTGTAACGCCCCGCAGGTACTGCTCGACATAATCCAAATCTGCAGAGGCATTGCCTGAATTTTTCCCGGCGCCACAGCCTACACATCCACGACTTCGCCCCTCCCCCAAACCGGGCTGCGCGCCGCCCACCCATGCTGCTCCAATTAACTGGAGATACCACCATAAGCGAAACCATAGCCATCATCGCTCTTCCCATCAAAGGAGCGCCTACTACTGCTTTCGCACGGCGAGGACCTCGCCCAACGCACCAAACAAGAAGACATCGACACGCTATACCTTTGGTTTGTGCTGGTGACACCGATGAGCGGCAGCGCGCTGACCATGCTGAGCGAACTCGACCTTTATCCGTCCGGCCTGCAGTTTTTCAGCTTAATTTTTACAACCAGCTGGTGACCATGCAAAAAAAATCAACATCATAAAATTTAAACAAGCTAAGATAAATTTAATATTAAATTTTTTTATTATTTTTTAAAATTAATTTAGAAAAATTATCTTAAAAATACATGATCCGATATATCATAGTGTTATTAATTATCAGGCTATTGAAATTTAAATATTTACTTTAATTCAATAACATCTTTATTTTCAGACTTAACATCATTAGTTATCTTCGAAAGAAGATTTTTGGTGAAATGCGTTCGCGATTGCTCATCCGAAAAATTATCACAAAAATATTTACAAGCTTCAAAATCAACATTTAAACCCATAGGGCTTCGTAATAAAACTCGTGTTACAGCCTCAAAGTTCCCGGGCAAGTTCAAGACACTATTATTATTGTCGTTAACTTGCAAAGCAGACTTTTTTTTGCCTAAACCCTTTATAGGTCTCATTTTATCATCAGGAAAACACTTTGATTTATCTAAAACAAGAGGATCTTTCTTTGAAAATAAAATATCACCAATGATACACATATTATCAAAGAGTCTGATTACAACAAGTGGATCCTTCAGATTTGGTAATTTTACGTAAGACAGGGATATTTTAAAATTATATACCTCTCTCTTTCCACTGTGATCCTCTGTAATTTCCTCATCAGTAGGAAACGCTCCTTTCGCAATTACCACTCGCCCAGCAAATGCGCTAGATTTCCTCAATTCTATTTCATCAGCAGAGATGGAAGGAGGCAACCCCTTATACGTTACATTTCTATATTGCATCGCAGCTGTGGCAAAAGGTAAAGAAAAATATTTTCTAAAAGCGGGCTGATCCAAATCATAAACTTGATCTATTAAGTTGTAAAACTTATCTAGAATGTTTTCATTAAATATATGCTTAAAAACCTCACCCTGCTGTATTTTTCCTTCAGTGCAAATATACTGAGCCGCAAAATACTCGGCAAGCGATTTATGTGACCATTTATAAAATACACCATCTCGTGAAAATACTGGCACAGCACGTGTAAGATCTTCTAAAAAATCACTTTCAGAAAAATTTAATCCCACACATACGGATTTAGCTTCTCTTATCCATTCTAGGATTTTATCTTTATCCCCCTCAATTTCACCATTTAAAGTAGAAATAAATCCCATTACTCTTAGAACACGGTGGAAACTATCGAGATCTAGCTTTGACTTTTTTTCTCTTGTATTATAGCCATCTTTACTTGAATCATGCCAGTCAAACAATGCATCAAACACCTGTCGATAAAATATATGCTTTTTCTCTGGTACATTCTGCTTGTACTCGAAACAACGGTAGAGGAGTGTTGTTAGTAAAGGGTTTTCCAAAAACTCATGCACTGCGCGCAGCTCTTTTCCTTTAAGCCTAGCGATTAATTTCTCTGAACGAGTTCCATCTTTATCGTATTTTTTTATTAGAGCAAACGATTCAGATTTTTTTAAAGGTCGAATCCTAAATTGTGTAAAAGACGGAAAAGC
Organism: Duganella sp. FT27W; assembly: GCF_009295655.1. NCBI lineage: Bacteria > Pseudomonadati > Pseudomonadota > Betaproteobacteria > Burkholderiales > Oxalobacteraceae > Duganella > Duganella sp. FT27W. The sequence continues at coordinate 229,657 of NZ_WHIV01000005.1, read as the reverse complement.
CGCTAATCCGCTCTCGGCCCTCGATGTCAAAGCATAGCAATTTCTTGGATACGTTTCGACAAAATTTTTTACATCTTTGGTGACTGCTTCTCTGTCTTTAAACGGAATTTCATCATATCCATCAAAAAAGAATACCAACTCACCGTTCTTCAAAATTTCGGCTATGTTAGACGCAGTGAACTTCTTTGTTCCATCCAGTTGCTCATAATTGAGCTCACCCTGCAACAAATCTAAAATTGTTCGAGTTTGAGAAAGATGACGTAACTCTATAAAGACAGGTACAGCAAAATTCGACCTAATACATTGCACTAATAAATATCTCATCAAAGTACTCTTCCCCATTCCTGCGGTATCCGTTATGAGTACCCTCTTGCACTCAGGGATGAAGTTCATATGAAATTTATTAATGAATATTCCACTATCCTCGACCTCAGAAGCTGTTCTAATTACTGTAAGAGGGATATATAAATCTTCCAACGGGATCTGATTTTGAAAAACAAGAGTATTTAAAAAAGAGTGCCTTTCCAACTGTCGATCAATATAATCAACAAATTGATTTATGAAAATCCCTTTCACCTGATCTGTTACAGAAGAGATCCCCTTAAATGCAGCATTTATCACTGGCTTCACTAAGACAGCTAAAACCTCTTTTGTTGCCACTCCAGCAATATTAAGTGTGAGGGGATCAACCACAATTTTCTCCAATTATGAAATTATTTCATATGGTAAATACCGCATCTAAAATTGTCAACAAATTTGAGACTATCATAAATCTTAATATAGTCTCATAATCGCGAATTTTTTCACTAAATGATTTGACATCTCGTCTAATAAATAATGTAAACCTCGCCGTATTCTTCGTCAGATCGTGGCCGAACTTACAGCATAGATGTCGGCGGCATCACTACAGGAACATCGCCGAGTACACGTCGAAGCACCCTTGGAACGCTTTGGTGAACTGCAAAAATCAATAAAGCCGCAATGGCGTGGCCATTTCCGTATTACTAAGTCTTCGCAAGCATGCAGCGCCACTTCATGTTGCAACGGGGAGAACAGCAGAGTATCGACCGCGCCGGGGCAAGGCTGGACAGTGGTATCATCAATACGCCATTTGTGGCAATGGGTCTGCGATCTAAGGACAGCAGATATAGTCAGGTATGCGCCGTGCGCTGCGGCGTCATTGGATAGCGATAAAAACAGAGGCGGGACTAGTGACATCGAGTACTTGAATACCGTCAAAAACTAGGATTGCGACATTGCGTGGAGAGTTCATCGTCAGAATATATACGTCCGGATTATCCAAAAAAAACGGCGCCTCGGCGCCGTTTGTCATTGCTGCGAACTGAAGCCGGTTACACCTGGCCCAGCAACGTCTCCGCATTCGACACTTCGAACTTGCCGCCCTGCTCGATATTCAGCTGGGTGACTTTGCCGTCTTCCACCAGCAGCGAGTAGCGCTGCGAGCGGGTACCCATGCCGTGCTTGCTGAAGTCGGCGTCCAGGCCCAGCGCCTTGCTGTAGGCGGCGTTACCGTCGGCCATCATGCGGACGATGCCGGTGGCTTTCTGGTCGCGGCCCCAGGCGCCCATCACGAACGCGTCGTTGACCGAGATGCACCAGATTTCATCGACGCCCTTGGCTTTAAGTTCGTCCGCGTGCTGGACGTAACCTGGTACGTGCTGTGCCGAGCAGGTCGGCGTGTAGGCGCCCGGCAGGCCGAAGATGGCGATCTTCTTGCCCTTGACCAGGTCCTGCACGTTGAACACGTTCGGGCCCAGTGCGCAGCCTTCGGTTTCGGTTTCGATGAATTCGGCCAGGGTGCCTTCCGGCAGTTGATCGCCGATCTTGATGGTCATGGTGACTCCTTTATAAAATGTTGGAACGAAAAAAAGCCGCGACGCGCGCGGCTCTTCACGGCTAGCAACAGCCAGTATGCCTGAACCGCCGCGATCGTGCAGGCGACGGTTCAACCAAGGCCTAGAGCGCTTAACATAACCTTCAGGGCAAGGCGCAGCGACGAAGACAGTACGCATGTACGGCGAGGCGCTGCAACGAAGCCATGGAGGTTTTGTTACGCGCTCTTAATCGGCTTGCTTGCGCAGGAAGGCCGGGATGTCATAGGTCTCCATGCCATTCTTTTCCATCGCGCGCACTTGTTCCGAGGCCGACTCGCGGCGCCATACGGCTGGCGCCTTCATGCCGTCGAAACCGGCCGCGCCGGAACCCATCACGCCGGTCGCGCCCATCGACACATTGACCGCCGCGCCGCCCATGCCAGCCGATGGCATCATCGGGCTGTTGTGGGTGCCGGTGCGCAGCATTTGCTGCGGCACCAGTTGCACGTGCTTCTTGGTCTTGCCGAGGCCGGTGGCAACCACGGTCACGCGGATCTCGTCGCCCATCGAGTCGTCGTAGGCGATACCCTGGGCGATCGATGCATCCGGTGCGGCGAAGGCGCGCACGGCGGCCATGACTTCCTTGATCTCCTTACCTTTCAGGCCACGGCTGGCGGTCACATTGACCAGCACGCCGCGGGCGCCCGACAGGTCGACACCGTCGAGCAGCGGCGAGGCCACGGCCTGTTCGGCGGCGATGCGCGCGCGGTCCACGCCCGAGGCGGTCGCGGTGCCCATCATGGCCTTGCCCTGCTCGCCCATGATGGTTTTGACGTCGTTGAAGTCGACGTTGATGTGGCCCGGCACGTTGATGATCTCGGCGATACCGGCTACCGCGTTGTTCAGCACATCGTCGGCGTGTTGCAGCCACTCGATCAGCGATTCGTCTTCGTAGATCTCTTCGAGTTTTTCGTTGAGGATCACGATCAGCGAGTCGACATTGGCCGACAGCTGCTCCAGGCCTTCGTCGGCGATGTCCATGCACTTCTGGCCTTCGTGCGAGAACGGCTTGGAGACGACAGCCACGGTCAGCGCGCCCAGAGACTTGGCCACTTCGGCCACGATCGGTGCGGCGCCGGTACCGGTACCGCCGCCCATGCCGGCAGCGATGAAGACCATGTGCGCGCCACGCAGCGCGTCTTCGATGCGCGCGCGCGAATCTTCGGCCAGCTTGCGGCCGACTTCCGGCTTCATGCCGGCGCCCAGGCCGGTCTCGCCGATCTGGATGATGTTGTCCGCACGCGAGGTGGCCAGCGCCTGCGCATCGGTATTGGCGGCGATGAACTCCACGCCGGACATGCCCTTGTTGATCATGTGTTGAACCGCATTGCCACCTGCTCCGCCGACACCGACCACCTTGATGACGGTGCCCAAAGCTGCGTTATCGACCATATCGAACTCCATGATGTGCTCCCTATCAGTTTGCCGTTTCCAAGCGCCAGTCCTCATAGTAATAGGAGAACTGGAGATTGAAAACTGCGGATTAATTTAAATAATTTAGATGCTTACGTTTTCGTTCAGTTTTGTTCAACTGCATACTGCGTTCGTTCTGCTTTGTGCTACATATCCTGTACTGCCCTGCTTAAAAGTTCCCGAGGAACCACTCCTTCATGCGCTGCCATACCGCCTTCACCGAACCATCCTGGCGCGTGACGATGTGCCCGCGCAGGTACTGCTTTTTCGCTTCCAGCAGCAGGCCCAGCACCGTGGCGTAGCGCGGGCTGCGCACCACGTCGGCCAGCTGGCCCCGGTAGTCGGGCGTACCCAGGCGCGCAGGGCGCAGGAAGATGTCTTCCGCCATCTCCACCATGCCCGGCATGATGGCCGTGCCGCCGGTGAGGACGATGCCCGACGACAGCACGCCTTCGTAACCCGACTCGCGCACCACCTGGTGCACCATCGCAAACAGCTCTTCCACGCGCGGCTCGATCACGGCTGCCAGCGCCTGGCGCGACAGCGTGCGCGGACCACGGTCGCCCAGCCCAGGCACTTCCAGCGTTTCGCCCGGATCGGCCAGCACCTGCTTGGCCACGCCGAAGCGGATCTTGATCTCCTCCGCTTCCGCCGTGGGCGTGCGCAGCGCCATGGCGATGTCGTTGGTGATCTGGTCGCCTGCGATCGGGATCACCGCCGTGTGGCGGATCGCGCCGTCGGAGAACACCGCCACGTCGGTGGTGCCGCCGCCGATGTCGATCAGCACCACGCCCAGTTCTTTTTCATCGGTGGTCAGCACCGCGTCGGCCGAGGCCATCGGTTGCAAAATCAGGTCCGAAACTTCCAGCCCGCAACGACGCACGCACTTGACGATGTTTTGCACCGCAGACACGGCGCCGGTCACGATATGGACTTTGACTTCGAGACGGATGCCGCTCATGCCGATCGGCTCGCGCACATCTTCCTGGCTGTCGACAATGAACTCCTGCGGCACGGTGTGCAGCAATTGCTGATCAGTCGGAATGTTAACCGCCTTTGCCGTTTCGATGACGCGCGCTACGTCGGTGGCCGTTACTTCCTTTTCCTTGATGGCCACCATGCCGCTCGAATTGAAGCTGCGGATATGACTGCCAGCAATGCCCGCGTACACATTGCGGATCTTGCAGTCGGCCATGAGCTCGGCTTCTTCCAGCGCGCGCTGGATCGATTCGACGGTCGCTTCGATGTTGACCACCACGCCTTTTTTCAGGCCCCTCGATTCGTGCTGACCCAGCCCGATCACTTCGTGGCGTCCATCGCTCATCACCTCCGCCACCACGGCCACCACCTTGGAGGTGCCGATGTCGAGACCGACGATCAGGTTTTTCGCGTCTTTTGTCATGTGTTGCCTGCTCTGTTCTGCTTGATTGTTATCGTGGTTATTGTGCTGACCGTGCTTATCTTGTTACCGGCGCTGGCTTTTGCCCACCGCCCGTGGTCTTCTTCATCGCCTGCTTTTTCGGCCAGGCGCCGTCCTTCGGTATCTTCAATCCCCTGGCGCTCAGCGCCAGGCCGTTCTGGTAACGCATATCGATGGTCTCGATTTCCGGCAGGTGTTCCACCAGTTGCGGGTAGATACCCATCAGGCGCTCCACGCGCTCCTTCAACGTGGTGCTGGTCTGCTCGCGGCCCAGCGCCACGCTGGTGCCGTTGTCGAGCCTGACGGTCCACGCATAGCGCGAGGACAGCGACAGCGCTGCCGGCACCAGTTGCAGCGGCGCGAACCAGGTGCGCAGCTCGGCGTAACGCGCCAGTACGTCCTTCTCGCTGCCATCGGGGCCGTCGAATTCCGGCAACTCGTGATCCTCTTCCGCCTCGGCCAGGTTGGCGGTAAACACATCGCCCTTGGTCGAGAGCAGGCGGCCGTCCTCGCCCCACGTGCCCAGCGCCTCGTGCTCTTCCAGCGTGACGATCAGCTGGTCGGGCCACTCGCGGCGCACCGTTGCGCGGCGCACCCACGGCACCGCCTCGAACACCTGGCGCACCGAGTCCAGATTGGTGGTAAAGAAGTTGCCCCTCAGGCGCCACAGCGCGCTGTTGCGCAAGGTCAGCTGGTTCACGTGGCGCAGGCCGTCCTGGTCCATGCTCTCGATGCGGATCGCGCGCAGGTCGAACATCGGACGCTGTGCCACCCACCACACGCCGGCGCCGATGCATGCCAGCAGCGCGGCTGCGAACAGCGCGCTGGCGGTGGCATTCAAGGCTTTAGCGTCTTGCCACATCGTGCGTTCAACCCTTCATTTTCAAACGGGCCGTGCGCAGGATCGCCACGCACAGGTCTTCGTAGCTCATGCCTTCGGCACGCGCCGCCATCGGCACCAGCGAGTGGCCGGTCATGCCGGGCGAGGTGTTGACCTCGAGCAGGAACGGCTTCTGGTCGCGTTCGCGCAGCAGCACGTCCACCCTGCCCCAGCCTTCGCACTTGACGTTGCGGTAAGCCGCCACCGCGATGCGCTGCATCTCGGCGGTCAGCTCGGGCGGCAGCACGGCCGGGCAGATGTACCGGGTGTCGTCGCTGAAGTACTTGTTCTGGTAGTCGTAGTTGCCGGCTGGCGCGACGATTTCCACGATCGGCAGCGCGCGGGCATCAGTTCCTGAGCCGAGTACGGCCACCGTGAATTCGCGGCCGGTGACAAATTCCTCGGCCAGCACGGCGTCGTCGATGGCGGCGGCGATATCGCACGCGGCCTTGAAATCGGCAGCGACTTCCACCTTGGTGATGCCGATGGTCGAGCCTTCATGCGGCGGCTTGACGATCAGTGGCAGGCCCAGGTCGGCACTGACGGCATCGAGGTCGGAGGCGGCGTCGATCACCGCGTAGCGCGGCGTTGGCAGGCCGGCGGCCAGCCACAGGATCTTGGTGGTGATCTTGTCCATCGCCACGGCGCTGGCCATCACGCCGCTGCCCGTGTACGGAATGCGCAGCAGTTCCAGCGCGCCCTGCAGGCTGCCGTCTTCGCCGTAGCGGCCGTGCAGCGCGATGAACACGCGGTCGAATTGTTGCTCGGCCAGTTCGGCCAGCGTGCGCTCGCCGGTGTCGAAGCCGTGAGCGTCAACGCCCTTGCTTTGCAGCGCCTTGAGCACGCCGGCGCCCGACATCAGCGACACTTCGCGCTCGGCAGAACGGCCGCCGAACAGCACGCCCACCTTGCCCAGCGCCTTGATATCTTCAGTAGAGATGATGCTCATGGTCAGACCTTTGGATAATGAGTCAGTTTGGCCGGCACGGCGCTGATGGCGCCGGCGCCCATGGTGATGACGACGTCGCCGTCCTTCACCACGCTCATGATGGTTTCCGGCATATCGCCGATGTTTTCCACGAAAATCGGTTCGATCTTGCCGCGTGCGCGCAAGGCGTGCGCCAGCGAGCGGCCGTCGGCAGCCACGATCGGCGCTTCGCCGGCCGCGTACACCTCGGCCAGCACCAGCACGTCGGGCGCGCCCAGCACCTTGACGAAATCTTCGAACAGGTCGCGGGTGCGGCTGTAGCGGTGCGGCTGGAACGCCAGCACCAGGCGGCGGCCCGGGTACGCAGCGCGCGCGGCTGCCAGCGTCACTTCGGTTTCCACCGGGTGGTGGCCAAAATCATCGACCAGCGCGAACGTGCCGCGCGGTTCAGCTCCACCTTGGATGGCAACCTCGCCATAACGCGTAAAGCGGCGGCCCACGCCACCGAAGCCGGCCAGGCCCGCTTGCGTGTGGTGGTCGGCGATGCCGATTTCGCGGGCAATCGCGATCGCCGAGCAGGCATTCTGCACGTTGTGCAGGCCGGGCTGGTTGAGCACCACGTCAAGGTCCGGGTAGCCGTCCTGCAGCACGGTGAAATGCATTTCCACGCCGACGGCGCGGGCGTTGATGGCGCGCACTTCCGCTTCTTCATGGAAGCCGTAGGTGGTGACCGGCTTGGTCACGTGCGGGATGATCGAGCGCACGTGCGGATCGTCGATGCACAGCATGGCGCGGCCGTAGAACGGCAGGCGGTGCGTGAAGTGCACGAACGCCTGCTTGAGCTTTTCGAAATCGTGCTCGTAAGTGTCCATGTGGTCGGCGTCGATGTTGGTGATCACCTCGATCATCGGCGTCAGGTTCAGGAACGACGCATCCGATTCATCGGCTTCGGCCACCAGGTAGTCGCCGGTGCCCAGTTTGGCATTGGCGCCGGCAGCGGTCAGGCGTCCGCCGATGACAAAGGTCGGATCGAGGCCGCCCTGCGCCAGCACCGATGCCACCAGGCTGGTGGTGGTGGTTTTGCCGTGGGTGCCGGCAATCGCGATGCCGCGTTTCAGGCGCATCAATTCGCCGAGCATCACTGCGCGCGGCACGATCGGCACCTTGCGCGCGCGCGCTGCCAGTACTTCCGGATTGTCCTGCTGCACAGCGGTCGAGGTGACGACAGCGTCGGCGGCGCCGATATTGTCGGCTGCATGACCCTGGAACACTTTGGCGCCCATGTCCGCCAGCCGCTGGGTGACAGCGTTGCTGCCCAGGTCCGAGCCGGAAACGGAATAGCCGAGCGTGAGCAGCACTTCGGCGATGCCGCTCATGCCGCTGCCGCCGATGCCGACGAAGTGTATGTTCTGTACTTTATGTTTCACTGCCCTGTTCCTATACTTTTACTGCAAGTTGTTCGATTACCTGCGCGATCGCCTCGTTCGCATCGCGCTTGCCCACCTTGTGCGCTGCCGTCGCCATGGTGAGACACGCGGTGCGGGTGAGCGTCTCGAGCAGCGTTGCCACGCTTTGCGCGCTCATTTCCGTCTGCGGCATGTGGATCGCCGCGTTCTGCTTCGCCATCCACTGCGCGTTGTCGCGCTGGTGGCTGGTGGTCGATGCCACCAGCGGCACCAGCACGCTGGCCACGCCGGCGGCAGTCAGCTCCGACACCGTGATGGCGCCAGCACGGCAAATCACCACGTCGGCCTGCGCGTAGGCGCTGGCCATGTCGTCGATGAAATCGACCACGTTGGCCGCCACGCCGGCTTGCGCGTACGACGCGCGCAGCGCATCGATATTCTTCTTGCCCGACTGGTGCGTGACTACCGGCCGCTGCTCCGCCGGAATCAGCGCCAGCGCGCTTGGTAAATTGTCGTTGAGCGCCTTCGCGCCCAGGCTGCCGCCGACGACCAGGATGCGCAGCGCGCCGCTGCGGCCCGCGAAACGCTCGGCCGGCGCCGGCAGATCGAGGATCTCCTTGCGCACCGGGTTGCCGGTCACCACCGCCTTGTCGGCCGCCTTGCCGAAGTTGGCAGGGAAGCCGAAGCACACGCGCTCGGCGAACGGCACCAGCGTCTTGTTCGACAACAGCAGCGCGGCGTCGGCGTTCACCAGTGCCAGCGGCGTGGCGCGCAGCTTGGCCATCAAGCCCCCCGGTACAGTAACGTAGCCGCCCATGCCGAGGATGACATCGGGCTTGCGCCGGCCGATAAAACCGTGGCACGCGATGAAGGCTTTCACCATTTTCAGCGCGCCGCCGATCGAGTGCGACAATCCCTTGCCGCGCATGCCGGTAAAGTCGATGCTGTCCATCGCGATGCCGCTTTTCGGCACCAGGTCTTGTTCCATGCCGGCGGACGTGCCGAGCCAGGTTACTTCCCAGCCGCGCGCGCGCATGGTCTGCGCGATGGCCAGGCCGGGGAAAATGTGGCCGCCGGTGCCGGCTGCCATGATCATCAGTCGTTTCATAATCTGCCACCACGCATCAGGACCCGGTTCTCGTAGTCGATCCGGAGCAGGATCGCCAGGCCGATGCAGTTAATTACCACGCCCGTACCGCCATAGCTCATCAGCGGCAGGGTCAATCCCTTGGTGGGCAGCAGGCCAAGGTTCACGCCCATATTGATAAAGGTCTGCACACCGATCCAGATGCCGATGCCCTTGGCCGTCAGGCCGGCAAAGGTCTGGTCGATGGCAATAGCCTGGCGGCCGATGTCAAACGCCCGCTTGACGATCCAGTAGAACATCGAAATCACGATCAGCACGCCGACCAGGCCCAGTTCCTCGCCGATCACCGCCATCAGGAAGTCGGTGTGCGCTTCGGGCAGGTAGTGCAGTTTTTCCACGCTGCCGCCCAGGCCAACGCCGAAGATTTCGCCGCGACCGAACGCGATCAGCGAGTGCGTCAGCTGGTACGCCTTGTTCATCGCATTGTTCTCGTCCCACGGATTGAGGTAGGCGAAATAGCGCTCGCGGCGGAATTTCGACAGCGCGATGATGGAACCGAAAATCGCGACCAGCATCACGCCGATGCCGCCGAACCACACGGCGTTGATCCCGCCCAGGAACAGGATGCCCATGGTGATGCAGACGATCACGCCGAACGCACCCAGGTCGGGCTCGAGCAGCAGCAGCAAACCGACAAAGCCCACTGCGGCGGCCATCGGCAAAAAGCCCTTGGTCAGCTTGTGCATGTATTCCTGCTTGCGCACCGTGTAGTCGGCCGCGTACAGCACCGCCACCACCTTCATCAGTTCCGACGGCTGGATCTTGATCACGACCAGCGACAGCCAGCGGCGGCTGCCGTTCACCACGGAACCGAGGCCCGGGATCAGCACCATCACCAGCAGCACCAGCGTGCCGATGAACAGGTACGGCGCCCACTTTTGCAAGGTGGCGATGCGGGTGCGGAACACGAACATGCCGATCACCAGCGAAACCACCACGAACATGGCCTGGCGTTGCAGGAAATAGGTATTCTGCCAGCGCACGTAGTTGGCAAAGCGCGGCGAATCGGGCAGCGAGATCGACGCCGAATACACCATCACCATCCCCAGCAACATCAGGATGATGGTGACCCAGACCAGCGGCTGGTCGTACTCCATCATCTTCGACTGCCGCGCGCGGCCATCGATCGGCGTGACCGCCGATTTCTGTCCGAAGCGGAACGGCATCTGGAAGGCCATCAGAGCTCCTGTCCGTTGTCGAGGGCGATCTCGCGCACGGTGTCGATGAACACCTGGGCGCGATGCGCGTAGTTCTTGAACATGTCCATGCTGGCGCACGCCGGCGACAGCAACACGGCGTCGCCGGTCTGCGCCAGGTCGCGCGCACGCATGACCGCTTTGGGCAGGTCGGTGCCGCAGTCTTCCAGCGCAATGCCGGTATCCGCCAGCGCAGCGCGCAGCAGTGCCGCATCGCGGCCGATCAGCAGCGCGGCGCGCACGTAGCGGCCGGCCGGCTCGGCCAGCGGACCGAAGTCCTGGCCCTTGCCGTCGCCGCCCAGGATCACCACCAGGCGCTGGTCGGCGCCCGTGAAAGCCTTACCGAGGCCGTTCAATGCAGCCACGGTGGCGCCCACGTTGGTGCCCTTGCTGTCATCGTAGTATTCGACGTCGTTGATCGCGCCCACCAGTTCCACCCGGTGCGGCTGGCCGCGGTAGTCGCGCAGGCCGTGCAGCAGTGGCGCCAGCGGCAGGTCGATGGCGCGGCACAGCGCCAGCGCGGCCAGCGCGTTGGCGGCGTTGTGCACGCCACGGATTTGCAGCGCGTCGGACGGCATCAGGTTTTTCACCATGGTCTCGACCGGTGGCGGCGGCGGATCGTTCTTCTTGCGTTTTTTCGGTTCGCCCTCGTCCTCGGCCGGCACGGCGGTGGCCAGCCACAGCACGTTGCGCTCGTTGTGCAAGCCGAAGTCGCCCAGGTGTTTCGGGGCATCGGTACCGAAGCTGACATTGACGCCATTGTTGCCGGCCATGCGCATCACGGTCGCGTCGTCGCGGTTCAATACGCGCACGGTGTCGTGGGCGAAGATGCGGTGCTTGGCGGCGGCATACGACGGCATGTCGCCGTGCCAGTCCAGGTGGTCCTGTGTCACGTTCAAAACCGTGGCGGCGTGCGCTTCGAGGGTGAAGGTGGTTTCGAGCTGGAAGCTGGAAAGTTCGAGCACCCACACGTCAGGCAGGCTGCCGTTATCGAGTACTTCGCGCAGCACGTCGAGCGCCGCCGGGCTGATATTGCCCGCCACGCGCACGGTCTTGCCCGCGCGTTCGCACAGCTGGCCCACCAGCGTGGTCACGGTCGTTTTGCCGTTGGTGCCGGTAATTGCGATGATCTTCGGCGCATAGTCACGCTCAAGCTTTAGCGCTTCGAGCGCCTGGGCGAACAATTCGATCTCGCCCCGGACCGGAATGCCGGCGGCAGCGGCTGCGGGCGCAATCTCCGCCAGTTCGCGGCCCGGCGCCAGGCCGGGGCTCACTGCCACGAAGTCCACACCGGCCAGCAGCGCCGCGTCGAAAGCACCGGCGACGAATTCCACGTCGGGCACGGCGGCTTGCAACGCAGGCAGGCGCTCGGGCGACTCGCGGGTATCGGCCACGCGCACGCGCGCGCCGCTGCGGGCGAGCCACAGCGCCATCGCCAGGCCGGATTCGCCCAGCCCCAGTACCAGTGCGTTTTTGCCGTCGTAGCTCATCGCAGCTTCAGGGTAGATAAACCAACCAGCACCAGCATCATCGTGATGATCCAGAAACGCACGACGACCTGGGTCTCTTTCCAGCCTTTTTGTTCGAAATGGTGGTGCAAAGGCGCCATCAGGAACACGCGGCGGCCCACGCCGTAACGCTTCTTGGTGTACTTGAACCAGCTCACCTGCATGATCACCGACACCGTCTCCGCCACGAAAATACCGCCCATGATGAACAGCACGATTTCCTGGCGCACGATCACGGCGATGGTGCCCAGCGCGCCGCCCAGGGCGAGTGCGCCGACATCGCCCATGAACACCTGGGCCGGATGGGTGTTAAACCACAGGAAGGCCAGGCCGGCGCCAGCCAGCGCGCCGCAGAAGATGATCAATTCGCCCGCGCCCGGAATGTGCGGAATCAGCAGGTACTTCGAATACGTAGCGCTACCGGTCAGGTAGGCGAACAGGCCCAGGGCCGCGCCGACCAGGATGGTCGGCATGATGGCCAGGCCGTCGAGACCATCGGTAAAGTTGACGGCGTTGCTGGTGCCGACGATCACGCAGTACGTCAGCGCGATGAAGCCCCACACGCCCAGCGGATAGCTGATGGTCTTGAAGAACGGTACGATCAGGTCGGCCTTGGGCGGCAAGTCCATCTGGAAGCCCGACTGCACCCAGGCGAAGAACAGCTCGAACACCTTGCCGGCATTCGGCGCGGACACCGAGAACGCCAGGTACAGCGCGGCGGCCAAGCCGACCAGCGACTGCCAGAAGTATTTTTCGGCCGAGCGCATGCCCTCCGGGTCCTGGTTGACCACCTTGCGGTAGTCATCGACCCAGCCGATGGCGCCAAAGCCCAGCGTGACCACCAGCACCGGCCAGATCAGGCGGTTGGACAGGTCGCACCACAGCAGCGTGGAGACGCCGATGGCGATCAGGATCAGCACACCGCCCATGGTGGGGGTGCCGTGTTTTTTCAGGTGTGTTTGCGGACCGTCGGTGCGCACGGCCTGGCCGTACTTGAGCGACGTCAGCATGCGGATCACGGCCGGACCGGCCGCCAGGCCGATGATCAGGGCGGTGGCCGCAGCAGCCACGGCGCGGAAAGTGATGAAGTTAAAGACCCGGAGCGGGCCTATCTCGTCCTGGAAAAACTGAGCGAGCCAAAGCAGCATGATTAGTGACTTCCTTTAATAGCTTGTTGCAATCCAATCAAATGCTGCACGACCCGTTCCATTTTCATGAAGCGGGAGCCCTTGATCAATACGGTTGCGTTCGACGTTACTGCCGCATCCACTGCGGACAGCAAGGCGTCGAATTGTTCAAAATGACGAATGGCGTCCCCACGCATGTGGGCGGCCAGTTCGCCGGTGACCAGCACCTGTTCGATGCCTTTGTTCTGCGCGTAAGCGCCGATCTCTTGGTGGAACTCGCGGCCCTGCGTACCCACTTCGCCCATGTCGCCCAGCACCAGCACGCGCGGGCTGGCGGCGCGGGCCAATACGTCGATGGCGGCGCGCACCGAATCCGGGTTGGCGTTGTAGGTGTCGTCGATGACGGTGGCGCCATTGGCGGCGGCCTTGCGTTGCAGGCGGCCGCTGACCGGCGCAAACGTGTCGAGTCCCAGCTTGATGTGTTCCAGCGCGATGCCGGCCGCGTACGTACACGCTACCGCGGCCAGGGCATTGCGCACATTATGTTCGCCGGCCGCCTGCAGGTTGACGAAGAACTGTTCTTCGCTTTTGCTGTTGCTTGCGCGGATGGTGATGAACATCTCGTTACCGAAGTCGTTGGCACGGAAGGTGCACGACACCTCGGCCGCCTTGCTCAAACCGAAGCGCAGCACGCGGCGGCCGGCGGCCAGTTCATCCCATACCGGCGTGTACTCGTCGCCGTGCGGATAGACCGCGACGCCGTCAGCGGGCAAAGCCGCCAGCACGGCGCCGTTTTCGCGCGCTACCGCTTCCACCGTGTGCATGAATTCCTGGTGTTCGCGCTGGGCGTTGTTGACCATGGCGATGGTCGGTGCGGCAATCGCGGCCAGGCGGGCGATTTCGCCCGGATGGTTCATGCCCATCTCGATCACGGCCGACTGCTGCTGCGCGTCCATGCGGAACAGCGTCAGTGGCACGCCGATTTCGTTATTCAGGTTGCCGCGCGTGGCCAGGCGCCCGGTTTCGCCGTGGGCAGCGGCCAGGATGGTGGCGATCATTTCCTTGACGGTGGTTTTGCCGTTACTGCCGGTAACGCCGATCACCGGCACTGCGAACTGCCCGCGCCACCAGTTGGCCAGCTGGCCCAGCGCCGCCAGGGTGTTCGGCACGACGATGGCCGGTACGCTCAAACCATCTGGTACTTCTTCCACCACCACGGCAGCGACGCCTTTGGCAGCGACATCGTGCAGGAACTTGTGGGCGTCGAACACCTCGCCGCGCAAGGCGACGAACAGGGCGCCGGCGGCCACGCTGCGGCTGTCGGTGGACACACCATTGAATTCAAGCGCGCCGTCGCCGGCGAACGTGGCGCTGGTGAGCGAAGGCAGGACCTGTGCGAGTGCAGCGCGCATCAATGGGTCCTCATCATGGTCAGGCGCGCCGACAGCGCCAGCTGGGCGTGGTCGGTGTCCGAGAACGACAGCTTCTTGCCCTTGATTTCCTGGTACGGCTCATGGCCCTTGCCGGCCAGCAGGATCACGTCGGCCTTGGCCGCGTGCTTGATCGCCGACAGGATGGCGCCGGCGCGGTCGTCCTGGGTTTGCACGCGCGAAGCCGGGTTGTTCAGGTCCATGCCGGCCACGATCTGCAGGATGATCGCATGCGGATCTTCGCTGCGCGGGTTGTCGCTGGTGACGATCACCTGGTCGGCCGCCTGGGCGATCTTGCCCATTTGCGGACGCTTGCCCGGATCGCGGTCGCCGCCGCAGCCGAACACGCACCACAGCTGGCCGTTGCGATCGGTGGCGACAGCGCGCAGCGCAGCCAGGGTTTTTTCCAGCGCGTCGGGCGTGTGGGCGTAGTCGATCACGATCAGCGGCGCATCCTGGCCGCCCACCTGCTGCATGCGGCCCGGCGCCGGGACCAGCGCTTCCACCGCCTCGATGGCGCCGCGCAGGCCGGTGCCTTTGGCCAGCAACGCGCCGATCACGCCCAGCGCATTGCTGATATTGAAGGCGCCTACCAGGTGGGTTTTCACCAGCGCCACGCCCAGCGGGCAGTCGAGGTGGAACTCGGTGCCGCCGGCGCGGCCGGTGCGCAACTGGCTGGCGCGCAGCACCAGCACGTCGTCGATATCCGGTTGCGCGGCTTCGTCCTTGAGCGTGTAGCCGATCAGCGGAATGGTGCCGGCCAGCGCCGGCTTGGCTTTCAGGTGGGCGATCAGGCGCAGGCCGGCCGGATCGTCGAGGTTGACGACAGCGGTTTTCAGGCCCGGCCAGTCGAACAGTTTGACCTTGGCCGCTTCGTACGCGGCCATGTCGCCGTGGTAGTCGAGGTGATCGCGGGTGAGGTTGGTAAACACGGCCACGTCGAAATGCATGCCGGCCACGCGGTGCTGATCGAGGCCGATCGACGACACTTCGATGGCCAGCGACCTGGCGCCTTTTTCGCGCAGGCCGGCCAGGGTGCGCGCCAGCAGCACAGCGTCGGGCGTGGTGTAGCCGGTAACGTCGTAATCGACTTCGCCGCGCGCGCGGAACACGCCCACGCCCAGCGTGCCGACCACGGCAGCGAGTTCGCCACTGCGCGCCAGGGCCTGGCCCAGCCACACGGCGCTCGAGGTCTTGCCGTTGGTGCCGGTCACGCCTACCGTAAACATGGCGCTGTCAGGCTGCGCGTAGTAGGCGTGGGCGATCGGGCCCGCGTGTTGTTTGAGATCGGCCACGCCGATGCTGGCGACAGTGGCGCTGTCGGGCAGCGCACCGCCAGCAGCGTCGAACACCACCAGCGCGGCGCCGTTGGCCACCGCGCTGTCGATAAAGGCGCGGCCTTCGGCAAAAGCGAAAAACACGTCGCCCGGTTCCACGCGGCGCGAGTCCGAGGTCAGGCGCGCGCCTGGCGCCAGCTTGCGGATTGCGTCGGCGATGGCGTGTGTTCCGGCCAGCGGGTCGAAGTTTAAAGTCGTCACATGTTCCCCTGTGCTGCGGATTCAGGAATGATGATATGGGTCAGGTCGGAGTCCGGCGCCACGTTCTTGTTGCGCAGCGCCTGCGCGGCCAGGGCGGAAAACACCGGGCCGGCGACGTCGCCACCGTATTTGAAGGGACCGCTCGGCTCGTCGATCATGACGGCAATGATGAAGCGCGGGTCCGACATCGGCGCCATGCCGACGAAGTTGCCGATGTACTTGCTATGCGAGTAACGGCCGTTGACGACCTTTTGCGCGGTGCCGGTCTTGCCGCCCACGCGGTAGCCAGGCACCTGCGCCTTGACGGCGGAACCGCCCGGAAGCGTCACCATTTCCAGCATCTCGCGCATTTCGGCGGCGGTCTTGGGGCTCACTACCTGGGTGCCGTGCGGCGCTTCGGTCACTTTCTGGAACGACAGCGGAATGATGTCGCCGTTGCGCGCGAAAATCATGTACGAACGGGCCAGCTGGATCAGCGATACCGTCAGGCCCTGGCCGAAGCTGATATTGGCGTGTTCCACCGTGCGCCAGGTTTTGTAAGGACGCAGGCGACCCGCCACGGCGCCCGGGAAACCCCAGCGCGGCGGCTGGCCGAAGCCCACCTTGGTATAGATTTCCCACAGGTCCTGCGCCGGCATGGCCAGCGCAATCTTCAACGTACCGATATTGGAAGACTTCTGGATCACGGTCTGGACGTCGATCGTGTGGTGCGGGCTGGTATCGCGGATAGGATGGCCGCCGACCATGGCCACGCCGTTGCCGGTATCAATCATGGTGTGCGGCGTGATGCGTTTTTCATCGAGCGCCAGGCCCACCGTGAATGGCTTGAGCGTGGAGCCGGGTTCGAAACTGTCGGTCATCACGCGGTTGCGCAGCTGCTCGCCGGTGAGCTTGGAACGGTCGTTCGGGTTGTAGGTCGGGTAGTTGGCCAGCGCCAGCACTTCGCCCGTGTGCACGTCGAGCACCACGGCGGCGCCGGCCTTGGCCTTGAACTTTTCCACCGCGTCTTTCACCTGGGTGAAGGCGATGTACTGGATCTTGCTGTCGATCGAGAGCGTGAGGTCCTTGCCATCGTGCGGTTCGCGCACCGAGCCGATATCTTCGACGATGTGGCCCAGGCGGTCGCGGATCACGCGGCGCGTGCCGGGCTGGCCGACCAGGCTTTTTTGCTGGGCGAGCTCCATCGATTCCTGGCCCACGTCTTCGAGGTTGGTAAAGCCCACCACGTGGGTGGTCACTTCGCCCTGCGGGTAGAACCGTTTGTATTCTTTTTCCGAGCCGATGCCGGCGATATTGAGCTTGGCGATCTTGTCGGCCACGTCCAGCTCGACCTGGCGCTTGAGGTACACGAAGCTGCGGTCGGAATCGAGCTTTTTCTGCAGCTCGGCGTTGGTCATGCCCAGCAGCGTGGCCATTTCCTTGAGCTTGTCGGCGGGCGCGTTCTGCACGTCGTCCGGGTTGGCCCAGATCCCCTTGACCGGCACCGACGACGCCAGCACCTGGCCGTCGCGGTCGGTGATCTTGCCGCGCGTGGCGGGCAGCACCAGGGTGCGGGCATAGCGGGCTTCGCCCTGCTTTTGCAGGAACTGGGTGGACATGCCCTGCAACCACATGGCGCGGCCGGCCAGCGCGGCAAACGCAAAGAACAACACGAACAGCACGACGCGCGAACGCCATACCGGCAGGCTCACCGCCAGTACCGGGTTTTTCGAGAACGGCACGCCCTTGGAGCGGGCGACCCGTGCGTTGTTCTGGTTGCCGCTGCGGCTCATTTCGATGCCTCGGGGGTCAGGTATTGCGTGCGCGCGGCGGTCAGCGCGGTCATGCCCAGGTCACGGCGGGCGATTTCCTCGATACGCGCGTGCTTGCCCAGGGTGGACTGGTCGAGCTGGAGCTGCGACCATTCGATGTCGAGCTGGCGCGCCTGCGACTGCGAGCGTTCCAGCTCGATGAACAGGTGGCGCGCCTGGTACTGGGCGTTGACCAGCGACAGGCCGCAGCCCACCAGCAAGGTGACCAGCACGATGTTGATCTTGCCGCTCACGCCGCGTCCTCGGGGAAAGGCAAACGGCGCGCCACGCGCATCACCGCCGAACGGGCGCGCGGGTTGGCGTCCACTTCGGCGTCGGACGGCTTGAGCTTCGCCAGCAGCTTGATCTCGGGCTGAGGCAGGTCCACGGCGCGGATCGGCAGGCGGCGGTCGGGCTGTTCGACATTGGCGCGGGCGGCAAAGAAGCGCTTGACCATGCGGTCTTCCAGCGAGTGGAAGCTGATGATGGCCATGATGCCGCCCGGGGCCAGGCTGTCGTACGCCTGGTTCAGACCGATTTCGAGGTCTTCAAGCTCTTTATTGATGAAAATCCGGATAGCCTGAAAGGTGCGAGTGGCCGGATCCTTGCCCTTCTCCCGGGTTTTGACCGCGCCTGCCACGATGCCGGCAAGCTGTCGTGTGGTCGAAATTGGTTCGATTGCCCGGCGAGCAACAATCGCCTTTGCAATCTGGAAAGCAAACCGTTCTTCCCCATATTCTTTGATAACCTTTTCCAGTGTCTGTTCGTTTTCGATGGCAAGCCATTCGGCTGCCGACATGCCGCGCGTGGTGTCCATGCGCATGTCGAGCGGACCGTCGTTGCGGAAGCTGAAGCCGCGTGCGGCGTCGTCCACCTGCGGCGACGAAATGCCCAGGTCGAGCAGGATGCCGTCCACCTGCGCCGCGCCGCGTGCGGCAAGCGCCGCGCGCATGGTGGCGAAGCTGTCATGGACGATGGTGAAGCGTGGATCGTCGATTTGTTCGGCGGTGGCGATTGCCTGCAGGTCCTTGTCGAAGGCGATCAGGCGCGCGTTGGCGCCCAGCTTCGACAGGATCAGGCGCGAGTGGCCGCCACGGCCGAAGGTGCCGTCGACGAACACGCCGTTGGCGCGTGCGCCGTGCAGCGCCAGGGCATCGACCGCCTCGTCCAGCAGGACGGTGCGATGCTGGAAATCGGATGCTGCACGGTCGGATACCGGGCTGTCAGGTACCGTAGTAGTAGTGATCACGGAGTACCTTAGAAAGAGAAATTGGCGAGGACATCGGGGGTGCCGGCATCAATGGCCTGCTGCTCTTTTTCCGCCATCTTGGCGGCATCCCAGATTTCGAAATGCGAGCCCATGCCCATCAACATCACTTCGCGCTCGATGCCGACGGCGGTGCGCAGCTCGGGAGCGATCAGGATGCGGCCGGCGGTGTCGAGTTCGACGTCGGTGGCGTAGCCAAGGAAGATGCGTTGCCAGGCGCGCGCCTGCATGGGCCACTGGGCGATCTGCTGGCGGTGCTGCTCCCACACGGGACGGGGGAACAGCATGACGCAGCCATCGGGATGGCGGGTGAGCGTGAGGCGGCCATCGCATTGGATGGCCAGCGCGTCACGATGCTTGGCAGGGATGGACATCCTGCCCTTTGCATCGAGATTGATTGCGGACGCGCCTTGAAACACGGGATTACCTTTGACCTCAGTATTGTTAGCGGAGCATGAATTGCAACTTTTATCGTTCAACTTCCGCTGCCGCTAAGTCAGTAGAAATTTCCCACAAAAAGACACTTTTTCACACAGATGCCCACTTTAGAGGATGGAAGAATGGTGGTCAAGCGCTTTCCGGCAATCGAAAACCCGATTTTATTAATGAAATTAAGGACTTAGCGTGATTCCTTGAAGCCACCTAGAAACAAAATAGCTCAACAAATTAAGTACTTATCTCAAAAACTGAATGTGGACTCTCATCTGTACACATGGTTTTGGGGTTTGCGCTCGATCAAAAATGACGGGAACAAAACAATAAAATAAATGCATAAAGTTGCCAGGTGCCAACATTGCATTAAATTATTTACAACAGTCGAGTTCGGTAATGTCGAGGAGGCGAAAGCGGGACAAACACGATGAATGCCGTGCAAAGCGGCACTAGCAGCGGCGGAATAGCGGGTGAGTGACTTTCAGTCGGCTTTCAATGGTTCAAACTGGTCGATCGGCCGAACATACCATTTGGCTCAAGTTGTCTATACATATTAACGCACAGCGGCGCCACGTAAACCGGCATTATACGCCGCTCAAAAGACCCGAACACGGGGTTTTTCGGGGTGCTTAAATTATTAAAAAGTTAACCTTCCAGCTCCTGATGCCAGTCGCGCGACCGCGCGACCGCCCTGCCCCAGGTCGCCAGAAGGGCCTGGCGCTGGTCGTCGCCCATGGCCGGTTCGAAGCGCCGTTCGCAGGTCCATTGCGCCGCCACCTCCTCGCGGCTGTCCCAGTAGCCCACCGCCAGCCCGGCCAGGTAGGCAGCGCCCAGCGCCGTGGTTTCGGTCACCTGCGGACGCACCACCGGCACGCCCAGCAGATCGGCCTGGAACTGCATCAGGAGGTCGTTGCGGGCGGCGCCGCCGTCGGCACGCACCTCGGTGAGGGTGAAGTCGCGGTGCGACGCGGCCACGTCGCGCTGCATGGCGATCATCAGCTCGGCGCTTTGGTAGGCGATCGCCTCGAGCGCAGCACGGGCGATATGACCGCGATGACTGCCCCGGCTCAGCCCCACCAGGGCGCCGCGCGCGTACGGGTCCCAGTGCGGCGCGCCCAGGCCCACAAAGGCCGGCACCAGGAATACGCCGCCGCTGTCGGGCACGCTGGCAGCGAGCGCCTCGACCTCGCTCGACTGCCGGATCAGGCCCAGGCCGTCGCGCAGCCACTGCACCGTGGCGCCGCCCATGAACACGCTGCCCTCCATCAGGTAATCGGTCTCGCCGTCGAGGCGCCAGCCCACGGTGGTGAGCAGGCGGTTGTGCGATGCCACCGGGTGGCGACCCAGGTGCATTAGCATGAAGCAGCCGGTGCCATAGGTATTCTTGACCATGCCCGGCTGCAGGCAGGCCTGGCCGAAGGTGGCGGCCTGCTGGTCGCCGGCGATGCCGGCCACCGGTATCGGCACGCCGAACAGCTCGGGCCTGGTGGTGCCGATTTCCTCGCTCGACGACACCACCTGCGGCAGCAGTTCTGCGGGAATGTCGAACAGCGCCAGCATGTCGCTGTCCCAGCGCAGCAGGTGGATATTGAACAGCATGGTGCGCGACGCGTTGCCGACGTCGGTCACGTGGCGGCCGGTCAGCTGGAACGCCAGCCAGCTGTCGATGGTGCCGAACGCCAGTTCGCCGCGCCGCGCGCGGTCGCGCGCGCCGGGTACATGGTCGAGCAGCCATTTCAGCTTGGTGGCGGAGAAATAGGCGTCCAGTTCCAGCCCGGTGGCGGCCTTGATCGCGCGCTCCTGGCCCGCTGCGCGCAGGGCGTCGCAGGTATCGGCCGTACGGCGGTCCTGCCAGACGATGGCCGGGGCGATCGGCTCGCCCGTCGCGCGGTCCCACACCATGGTGGTTTCGCGCTGGTTGGCAATGCCGATGGCGAGGATCTGGCGCGGGTCGATGTGGTTGTCGCGCAGGACCTGGCGGGCGACGTCGAGCTGGCTGCGCCAGATGTCGTGCGGATCGTGCTCGACCCAGCCCGGATGGGGGAAATGCTGGGGATATTCGGCCGCCGCGCTGCCGCAGATGTGGCCGGCGTGGTCGAACACGATGGCGCGCGAGCTGGTGGTACCCTGGTCCAGGGCAAGTATGTAGTGTTTCATCGGCGTCCCCCGGTCGGCGCGGCGTCGCGTCGATCCGGCAGGCGCCGCATGGTCATTAGTTGAAGCAAGCCGATAGGCCGGATTTTGTTACGGCGCGGCAGAACCGCGCTATGACAGCCATTCCTCTAGGCGCTGGATTACTCCAGCGCTCAAGCTTCCTACCCGCACGCTCCGCGAGCAGCATCATCGCGTGCCTATTTGGAATTGCACCAGGTGGAGGTTACCGCGTTTCACCGTAACTTAATACGCTCGTCTCTGTGGCCCTGTTCCTCGCCTTATACCTCGCCGGCTTGCGCCAGCAAAGGCTTTCGGCGGACGGCCGTTAACCGTCACCCCGCTCTGTGGAGTCCGGACCTTCCTCCCGCCAGGCATTACGCGCTGGCCAGCGGCTGTCTGGCTTGCTTCAGGCGGTATTGTACCAGTCCATGCCGCCAATTCCGAATTTGATGTCGCCATTGTTAAAGCCCGCGCCGTGGGGCCGTCTTAGAATGACGCACCACCACCTGACAAGGCCTCCTACAATGACGCACCCCACCCGCAGCGGCGGCCAGATCCTGGTCGACGCCCTCCAGATCCACGGCGTCGATACCGCCTTCGGCGTGCCCGGCGAAAGCTATCTCGACGTGCTCGACGCGCTGCACGACTCCGGCATCCGCTTCATCATCAACCGCCAGGAAGGCGGCGCCGCCTTCATGGCCGATGCCTACGGCAAAATGACGGGCCGTCCCGGGATCTGTTTTGTGACGCGGGGGCCGGGGGCCACCAACGCATCGATCGGCGTGCACACCGCATACCAGGATTCGACGCCGATGATCCTGTTCATCGGCCAGGTCGGCAGCGACTTCATCGACCGCGAAGCATTCCAGGAAATCGACTACCGCCGCATGTTCGGCCAGATGGCCAAGTGGGTAGCGCAGATCGATCGCGCCGACCGCATCCCCGAATACCTGGCGCGCGCGTTCCAGGTCGCTACCAGCGGCCGTCCCGGCCCGGTGGTGCTGGCCCTGCCCGAGGACATGCTCACCACCCTGGCCACCGTGGCCGACACGCGCCGCTACCAGCCGGTGCAGGCGTCGCCATCGACCGCGCAAATGGCGGCCGTGCGCGCCATGCTGGAAGGCGCGCAGCGCCCGCTGCTCCTGATCGGCGGCGGCGGCTGGACCGAACCGGCATGCGCCCACCTGCGCCGCTTTGCGGAAATCAACGACCTGCCGGTGGCATGCGCGTTCCGCTTCCAGGACCTGCTCGACAACGACCACCCGAATTACGCCGGCGACGTCGGCATCGGCATCAACCCGGCGCTGGCCAGGCGCGTGCGCGAGGCCGACGTGATCGTTGCCATCGGCCCGCGCCTGGGCGAGATGACCACCGGCGGCTACGGCCTGCTGGCCGCGCCAGTGCCGCAGCAGCGCCTGGTGCACGTCCATGCGGACGCCGAGGAACTGGGCAGCGTGTACCAGGCCGAGTTGATGATCAACAGCGGCATGCCGCAATTTGCCGCCATGCTGGCCGCACTCGAACCACTCAACAGCGATGCCTGGCGCGCCAGCGTGGCGGCCGCCCGCGCCGACCTGGCGGCCTGGCAGCAACAGCCGCCGATCTTCCAGGACGGCAGCGCGCCGCTCGACCTGTGGCAGGTGGTGCAGGACATCGACCGCATCGCCCCGCACGACGTCATCATCACCAATGGCGCCGGCAACTACGCCACCTGGGCGCACCGCTTCCACCGCTACGGCGGCATGCGCACCCAGCTGGCGCCCACCAGCGGCGCCATGGGCTACAGCGTGCCGGCCGGCGTGGCGGCCAAGATCATCGACCCGGCCCGCACCGTGATCACCTTTGCCGGCGATGGCGAATACATGATGAACGGCCAGGAACTGGCCACGGCGGTGCAGTACCGCGCGGGCGTGGTGGTGATCGTGTTTAACAATGGCATGTTCGGCACCATCCGCATGCACCAGGAACGCGATTACCCGGGCCGCGTATCGGGCACGGAGTTGCACAACCCCGACTTCGCGGCGCTGGCGGTGGCCTATGGCGGCCATGGCGAGGTGGTGACAGCGACGGCGGAATTCGCGCCCGCGCTGGCGCGTGCGCTGGCGTGGGCCGATGAGAAACAGCTGCCGGCGCTGATCGAGCTGCGCTATGACGGCGAGCTGATTACGCCGGGAGCGACGTTAACCACCATCCGCAGGACTGCCCAGGCCGCACAGGCGGCCAGGAAAATCAGCTAATCTCAGGCGCCGCCGTTCTCGACGGCCGGCGCATTCTTCTGCTCTTTTTGCGGCGGGCAGGCGCGGCACACGCCGGCCTTGCGGCCGAAGTCGGTCACCAGCGGCAGCCGCATCGGCAGCGTGGCGTCACCGCAATAGCCGCCGTCGAGCACCAGCGCCTTGCCGCCATCGACGATCTTGCCGCTGATGGTGCGTTCGTCCTCTTCCGGCGGTTGCACGGTGAAGTACATCTGCCTGCCGCGCGGGTCGATGTTGACGTCGCTGGCCACCACCGGCCAGCTGATGCCGCCGGCCGTATATTCGTACAGCACGGTATCGACTTCGTTAAACCGCTGCAAGGTGATGCGCTGGCCGCCGAACTCGCCGCTGTCGGCGTTGATGCACAAGTCGGAAAACACCAGCATGCCGTAACGCGGCAAGCCGCGCTCGTCGGCGGCCTTGCGCGTGCCGGACGCCTTGGGCGCAGCCAGCACCGCGCACGAGGCCAGCAGCAGAGCGCCGGCCAGCAGCGCACGTTGTTGGTTCTTCATTCGTTGATCGCTTTCCCAAAAGAACAACGGCTGCACCAGGCAGCCGTTGTGGATTCTAAATCTGAAAAATCAGATTAGAACGAGTGTTTTACGCCCAGGTTGAACGCTTTGTCGCCCGTACCGCTTTCGGTGTTGTTACCAACGGTGTAAGCAGCGCCGTTCTTGTTGTTGATTTTAGCGAAAGCAACATAGGTGCTGGTGCGCTTCGACAGCGCGTACGAGTAACCGACAGCCAGTTGGGTAGCATCGCGGTTCAGCGGATCTTTGTCGTTTTTACGGGTGTACGAAGCCATCACGGTGCCAGCGTCGCCTACTGGTGCGGTCAGACCAACCAGTGCGTTGACGGTGTTTTCCGAGTTGCCGTAAGGAACGGTGCTGTATGCGTTAGGCACTGCAACGTTCGAGCTGTTCAGGCCCTTGTTGTTGCCGTAAGCAAAGTAAGCTTTAACAACTTTGAAGTTGTAGTTCACACCAACCAGGGTGTTGTAGCCGTTACGCAGGTTAGGATTGGTTGCGGTGTCGTTGTTGTGCGTGTTGTACGCGATACCAACGTTCAGGTCGCCATTGGTGTACAGACCCGACGCGCCGATTTGACGCTGCGCGCCCGAATCGCCAGCTTGTTCGCCCAGGCTGTACGAAACCGAACCCGAGAAACCGTAGTAGCTAGGGGTTTTGTACACAACAGCGTTGTCGTTGCGGGTGCCGGTCGTGACGTTAGCCACGGCGCTGGTCGAGCCCACTGGGAACAAGTTTTTGGCGGTACCGGCCATGCCCATTGCGAACGGGTCAGCCACGTCGCGCAGAACTTCGTAGTAAGGGGTGTACTGACGACCCAGGGTCAGGGTACCGGCAGTTTTCGAGCTCAGACCAACATAAGCTTCGCGGTTGAACAGACGGTTGGTGGAGTTGTCCAGTGCGCCGTCGTCGGTTTTTACGCCGGCTTCCAGTTTGAAGATAGCGCTCAGACCGCCACCCAGGTCTTCAGTGCCTTTGAAGCCGATACGCGAAGCCGAAGCAGTGCCGCTACCCAGTTTGGTAACGTTACCGTTGATACCGCCACGTTCAGCGACGATACCGGCATCGACGATACCGTACAGGGTAACGTTCGATTGTGCCATTGCGACGTTGCTCAGGGCGCCCAGGATGGCGATGGAGATCAGGGATTTTTTCATTCTTTATTTCCTTCAGTTGTATTGCTATCAAAAGGTAAAGCTAGTAGTGCGGCTCAATTCGGTTGCTTATCGACGCCTGCTCGGACGCCGTTGGGCGTGAGGGCTTACTCCCCAGCAGCCACTGCTTGCTTACCGTGGCGCTATCGGCACCGGAGGCGGTACTCTACAGCTGCTTGGTTACCTGGCTGGTACAAAAACGTTCATGTTGCCCCGTTGTCGTGCTTGCCAGACATCCAAAACGCCCGTATTTTATCGCATCGCAATATTTCATGCCGAGCAAGCGAACCAGCCCCGTTTTTTCCGCACGATGAACATGACTTGACAGTCCGTTGTACGGTCTGTCTGTGTCACTGTGCATGTCATGCACCAGCTACTACATCGTGGTCGGACCAAGTAAAAATAGCTACATTGCTATTTACGACGCTATTTTATAACGAAGAGCTCGTGTTAACCCCCAACTCATTGCTAATAAGCTTACAACTTGTCATCTGGTTTGCCACTGAAATATTCCCGGAAGTGTCAAAAACCAACTTTGAAACCGGTATTACAGGCGTGTGACAGGGTTAACTTCTGTTCCAAATGCAACTTTCAGGGACATATCAGCATTTTGTAAGTAAATGCTACCTGTTGTGCCGTAGCCACAAAAACTGCACCACTTCGTGCGCTTACCGCCCCAAACAGGGGCGCGACGCACCGAAAACGCCGCCTTGCATATGAGCAAAACTCATGTGCTGCATTTTCCGATGCCCCTTGCCGACTTGATTGTCAGGGCCGCGATCCACCGCACGCGCTCTGGTAAAATAGCATCATTTCCTCCCATGTCCGGCCTGGCCGGGCATCAGCTTGAAGCGCCCCAACCACCTATGTTTAGTTTCTTCAAGAAAAAACCTGTCGCCCCTGAAGTGCCGCAGGTGTCCGCTCCGGTCCCAGCATCGGTACCGGCTCCGGTGCCGGCCACGCCAGCGATTATTGTCACGCCCGACCTGCCGGACCTGCTGCCGATCGAGGAGCCGGCGCAAAAGCAATCGTGGATGTCGCGCCTGAAGGCGGGATTGTCCAAGACGTCGAGCAACCTGTCGCTGCTGTTCGTCGGCGCCAAGATCGACGACGACCTGTACGACGAGCTCGAAGCAGCACTTTTAATGGCCGACGCCGGTGTCGATGCCACCGAGTACCTGCTGACGGCGCTCAAGCGCAAGGTCAAGGAAGACAAGCTGCTCGATGCGGCTGCCGTCAAGGCCGCGCTCAAGCAATTGCTGACCGAACTGCTGCTGCCGCTGCAAAAGCCATTCGAACTGGGCCGCCACCAGCCAATGGTGATGATGATCTCGGGCGTCAACGGCGCCGGCAAGACCACCACCATCGGCAAGCTGGCCAAGCACATGCAGTCGAACGGCCAGTCGGTGCTGCTGGCCGCTGGCGACACGTTCCGCGCCGCCGCCCGCGAGCAATTGATGGTCTGGGGCCAGCGCAACAACATTACCGTGATTTCGCAAGCATCGGGCGATCCCGCTGCCGTGTCGTTTGACGCGGTGCAGTCGGGCAAGGCGCGCGGCCTCGACGTCGTGATGATCGACACCGCCGGCCGCCTGCCCACCCAGTTGCATCTGATGGAAGAATTGAAAAAGGTCCAGCGCGTGATCGGCAAGGGCATGGACGGCGCCCCGCACGAAACCTTGTTGGTCATCGACGGCAATACCGGGCAAAATGCGCTGGCGCAAGTAAAAGCGTTCGACGACGCCCTCAAGCTGACCGGCCTGGTCATTACCAAGCTGGACGGCACTGCCAAGGGCGGCGTGCTGGCTGCCATCGCGCGCGTACGCCCTGTGCCCGTGTACTTTATTGGCATCGGTGAAAAAATCGAAGACTTGCAGCCGTTTGTCGCGGCCGAGTTTGTTGAAGCGCTGCTCGGCTAATCACGGATAACCACACCATCAGAATGATCGAATTCCGCAACGTCTCCAAGCAGTACTCCCCCGATGCGGTGGCGCTGCGCGACCTCTCGTTCAACGTTGACAAGGGCGAACTGGTGTTCCTGGCCGGCCCGTCCGGCGCCGGCAAGTCCACCCTGCTGAAAATGATCGCCGCCGTGGAACGTCCCACGGCGGGCCAGGTGATCGTCAACGGCAAGGATATTTCGCGCATCCGCTCATCGGCCGTACCGTTCCTGCGCCGCAAGCTGGGCCTGATCTTCCAGCAGCAGCGCCTGCTCACCGACCGCACCATCCTGGCCAACGTGATGCTGCCGCTGCTGGTCACCGGCTCGTCGCACCGCGAAGCCGAGCAACGCGCCCGCGCCGCGCTCGACAAGGTAGGACTGCTCGAACGCGCCAGCGCCCAGCCGCTGGCCCTGTCCGGCGGCGAACAGCAGCGCGTATCGATCGCGCGCGCCATTGTCAACCGGCCGCAGGTGATCCTGGCCGACGAACCCACTGCCAACCTCGACCGTGCCAGCGCCAACAAGGTGCTCGATGCACTCAAGGCCTTCCACTCGGTGGGCGTGACCTGCCTCATTTCCAGCCACGACGAGCAAATGCTGGACGCCGCCGCGCGCGTGATCCGGCTCAACCATGGTCAACTGGAGGTGGCGCCATGACTTACTGGTTCCGCCAGCACCATTACGCGCTGTCGGTCGCGCTGGTGCACCTGCGCCGCGCACCGGGCAGTTTCCTGTTCAATATATTAGTGGTGGCGATTGCGCTGGCGCTGCCGTTCATGGGTGCCACCCTGCTCGACAATGTGCGCCCCATGTCCGAGCAGTTGTCGGTCGATCCCGAGCTGAGCATCTTCCTCAAGCAGGATACGCCGCGCCAGCAGGCCGAAGAACTGGCCGTGCTGCTGCGCCAGGCCGTGCCCGACAAGCAGGCCAAGATCATTTTCACCGAGCGCGAAAAAGCGCTGGAGACGCTCAAGGAAAAAAGCGGCCTGGCCGACGTGCTGACCACCCTGGGCGAAAACCCCTTGCCGGACAGCTATGTGCTGAAACTCGATGCGTTCCGTCTGGCCGAGTCCGGCGGCGACGTGGATGTGCTGGCCGAGCAGATCCGCGAGCTGCCCGGGGTCGACACGGTGCAAGTCGATTCGGCCTGGGTCAAGCGCCTGGCCGCCCTGCTGGGCATCCTGCGCCTGGCGCTGCTGCTGCTGGCGGCCACGCTGGGCACGGTGGTGGTGGCCGTGGTGTTCAACACCATCCGTTTGCAAGTGCTGACCCAGCGCGAGGAAATCCAGGTTTCCAAGCTGATCGGCGCCACCGACAGCTTCATCCACCGCCCGTTCTATTACACCGGTGCGCTGCTGGGCCTGTGCTCGGGCGCGCTGGCGCTGGGTGCGGTGGCCCTGGCGCTGCGCCCGCTCAATGCAGCAATCGCCGAGTTCGCTCGCCTGTATGCGTCGGAATTCCAGCTGACGCCGTTGTCGCCGCCGCTGATGGCCGGCTTGCTGGCCCTGTCCGCCGGGCTGGGCCTGATCGGCGCCGTCCTGTCGGTGCAGCGCCACCTGGCGCGCGTGCAATAATCTCTCACCGCCGCAACCGCCTGGTTGCGGCGCCTCAGGTGCGGCCGCGCACCGACTTCCCAAGCCCCTCCCCTCAGCATAGGCACGACATTAAGTCCAGTCTAAGCTGCAACGCGCACACTCCATACATGGAAGCGATGAGCTTCATCAAGCTCATAGCAAATTTACTATCAAGGTCATAGATTTGCAGTGATTGGCACTCTCGGACAGAGAGTGCTAATATATGAACACTGCAGAGCTAATCAATGTCTTTGTAGCAACCAGCAATCATCGAGCGAAGGAAATGAAAATGACTATGATGTCCGCAACGACCTCGTTGGCCCCTGCCAACAACAGTGCTCTGGGACTCGGGTTCACTGGCAACCTGGGGAACCTGGACGCCTATATTTCGGCTGTCAACCGCCTGCCGATGTTGACGCACGCCGATGAGGTATCGCTGGGTAAACGCCTCAAGGAAAGCAATGATCTGGCCGCCGCGCAGCAACTGGTGCTGTCGCACCTGCGCCTGGTGGTGTCGATCGCCCGTGGCTACCTCGGTTACGGTTTGCCGCACGCCGATCTGATCCAGGAAGGTAATATCGGCCTGATGAAGGCGGTCAAGCGTTTCGACCCTGACCAGAACGTGCGCCTGGTGTCGTATGCCATGCACTGGATCAAGGCCGAGATGCATGAGTACATCCTGAAAAACTGGCGCCTGGTCAAGGTGGCAACCACCAAGGCCCAGCGCAAGCTGTTCTTCAACCTACGCAGCCACAAGACCGGTCTCGATGCAATGAGCCCGGCGCAAGTGGACAGCCTGGCGAAGATGCTCGACGTCAAGCGCGAAGAAGTGATCGAGATGGAAACCCGTCTCAGCGGTCGCGACATCGCGCTGGAATCGCCAACCGATGACGAAGACGACAAGTTCGCGCCGATCGCCTACCTGTCGTCCGAGCAATCGGAACCGACCCGGGTGCTGGAAGCGGAGCAAGTCACGCGCCTGCAATCGGAAGGCCTGGAGCAGGCGCTGGGCAAGCTCGACGCACGCTCGCGCCGCATCGTCGAAGCGCGCTGGCTGGCCAACGACGACGGCTCGGGCGCCACGCTGCACACGCTGGCGGAAGAGTTCGGTGTATCGGCCGAGCGCATCCGCCAGATCGAGTCGGCAGCGTTGAAGAAAATGAAGGGTTCGCTGGCGGCGTACGTTTAATCCGCACTGCCAGCCGGTGTCGGGCCCAGCGGGCCCGACACCAAGCAGTAAAACCCGCGTCACGCTGACCGCGTACGGGGTAGCAGCTTCTTATTCAGCCAGGCTTTTCGCCAACAATTCGCCCACCAGCTGATTCATATCAACGCCACGTGCTGTTGCTTGTGCATTTAATTGCGCAACCAGGTCGCTATTCAATTTGACGGCAAACGGTACCAGGCCCAGGGCCTGGTCGCGGCGGCGCTGTTCGCGCTTGTCGATCACTTCCGGCGCCTTGCCGAAGCTGGACGCGTGGCCCGCCGACATTTTGCCCATGATTTTTTTGGCATCGGCCTTGGCCAGTTCGGTCTTGCGCATGGTAATTCCCTGTGAGTGTTTGCTAAGTGCCGACATTCTACGCAGCTTGGGCGCTGCCGGTGCGGTTTGTTTGCCCCTGAGCCGTTACGGCTTAACCGTGCGACACACAAATGATAGTTTTGTTAAGATTTTTAACCATAATATTCAGAGAGGTCAAGATGAAGAAATCCATTTTGCGCCAGCTGATCGTCCTGCCCCTGCTGACGGTCGTAATGGCCGGGCTGTATGCCTGTGGCTCGGCATCCGGCACCAGCCGCGCCGCTGCCTTAGCACAGCAGCAACCGTTCAACACCACCTACGTGCTGGCGCAAGGCGCCAGCGCCATGATCGCTCCAGCCGCCCAGCCCGCTGCCAGCGGCAAGTCCGGCACGCTGGTCGCCCCTGTCGTGCGCCTCGACCGCGTCAATGACAGCCGCTGCCGCGAAGGCGCCGTGTGCGTCTGGGCCGGCTACATCAGCTACAGCTTCAGCCTCACCCGTCCGGACGGCGCCACCAGCAATTTCGTCCTGTCCGACAGCATGCCCAACGGCGCCACCAGCGTCACGCAGGACGGCCTGACCTTCACCCTGGCCGGCGTCGAACCGCAAGCGGTGCCGCCCAAGAACGACATCATTCCCGATTACCGGGTCAGCATCCGGGTGAGCAACGTGGCGGTCGCGCCGCAGCCCAAGCCGGCCTAACGGGATAGTTGATTTATTGCCAGCAGGATCGGGTAAGCTATCGGTAACTTCCGCCCCGAGAGCTACCGCCATGATTCTGCGCCACCGTTCGATCCTGATTTCCACCATCATTGTCACCCTGGCGCTGCCGCCAGCCTGGGCCAAAACGCCGGTGGCAACCGGTACCGGCGGTGCAGTGGCCACCATCAGCGAGCCGGCGTCGAAAGCTGCGATCGCCATCCTCAACCAGGGCGGCAACGCCATCGATGCGGCAGTGGCGGCCGCCGCCACGCTGGGCGTGACCGATCCGTTCAGCTGCGGCATCGGCGGCGGCGGCTTCATGGTGATCTACCTGGCCAAAGACAAGCGCGTGATCACCATCGACCACCGCGAGACCGCGCCCGCCAGTTTCACACCGACCGTGTTCCTCGACCAGGGCAAGCCGATCGATTTCGAGACCGTGGTGGCCAGCGGCATGTCGGTCGGTGTGCCCGGCACCGTGCGCGGCTGGGACGAGGCGCTCACCCGCTACGGCTCGATGTCGTTCAAGCAGGTGCTGGCGCCTGCCGTCAAGGTGGCCACCGATGGCTTTACTGTCAACGACAACTTCACCCGGCTGCTCGGCATCAATCTCGACAAGTTCGGCAAATTCCCGGCCACCGCCGCCATTTATCTCAAGAACGGCAAGCCGCCGGTAGCCGGCAGCGTGCTGCGCAACCCGGACCTGGCGCGCGCGTACCGCGAACTGGGCGCCGGCGGCGTCAGGGCTTTTTATACCGGCAAGATGGGCCGTGCCGTGGTCGATGCCGTCAACCGTCCCACCGTGGCGGCGGGTGTGAGCGTCCGCCCCGGCAACATGAGCATGGCCGACCTGGCCAATTACGAAGCACGCCTGCGCCTGCCGGTGCACAGCACCTATCGCGGCTACGACATCTATGGCATGCCGCTGCCCGGCTCGGGCGGTATTGCGATTGCCGAAGCGCTCAACATCCTCGAAGGCTACGACCTGAAAACCATGCCGCGCGAGCAGGTCGAGCACCTGTACCTGGAAGCGAGCCGCCTGGCCTTTGCCGACCGCAACGCTTACCTGGCCGACCCGGAATTCATCGATGCCCCGGTGGCCGGCCTGCTGAACAAGGACTATGCCGCGCGCCGCCGCGAAGCCATCGATCCGGCCCGCGCCACGCTGCACGCACCGGCCGGCGATCCGTATCCGTTCCAGAACGACACCAGCGTGCCGCTGCGTCCCGCCAGCGCCAAGCTGCTGGCCGAGGGCGCCCACACCACGCACCTGACGGTCGCCGACAAGGAAGGCAATATCGTCTCGTACACCTACACCATTGAGTCGTGGGGCGGCAGCGGCATGGTGGTGCCCGGTTACGGCTTCCTGCTCAATAACGAGATGACCGATTTCGACTTTTCCGGTCCGGCGCCCAATGTGCCGGAAGCGGGCAAGCGTCCGCGCAGCAGCATGTCGCCCACGCTGGCCTTCAAGGACGGCAAACCGGCATTTTCGATCGGCAGCCCGGGCGGCGCCACCATCATCACCACCGTGCTGCAAACCATCGTCAATTACATCGACCTGGGCCTGACCATGCCGCAGGCGGTCGATGCGCCGCGCCTGTCCGAGCGCAACGGCATGGCCACCGATATCGAACCGGGGTACGCCGCGCTGCCGGCAGCGCAGGCGCTGGCCCAACGCGGCCAGCGCTGGAGCGCGGAGCCCGAGGAAATCGGCGCCGCCAACGCGCTGGTGTTCAACCCGGACGGCACGGTAACGGCGGTGAGCGAAGGCTGGCGCCACGGCGTGGGCAGCGCCATGGTGCAAAAGTCGGCGCATTAGCATGATCGAATTCCAGGGTTTATCCAAGACCTACGGCGCGTTTGACGCCGTCAAGCCGTTGCACCTGACTGTGCCGCGCGGGGAGCTGTTCGGCTTCCTCGGTCCCAACGGCGCCGGCAAGACCACCACCATCCGCATGATGATGGGCATCCTGGTGCCCAGCGCCGGGCGGGTCCTGATCGACGGCTTCGATTGCCACGCGCAGCCGGCCGAGGTCAAGCGCCGGGTGGGCTACCTGCCCGACACGCCGGTGTTTTACGACTACCTGCGCGGGCGCGAGATCCTGGCTTTTGTAGCCGAGATGCACGGCTATCCGCGCGCGGAGGCGGCAGCGCGCAGCGCACGCCTGCTGGCGGAATTCGGCCTGGCAGAAGCGGGCGAAGACTACGCGGTCAACTACTCGCTGGGCATGAAGAAGCGACTGGGCCTGGCCTGTGCGCTGATCCACGACCCGGTGGTGCTGATCCTCGACGAACCGATCAACGGCCTCGATCCGCGCGCCTCGCGCGATGTGCAGGAACTGCTGCTGGCTGCCGCCGCGCGCGGCGTCACCATTTTTGTTTCCACCCATTTGCTCGACATGGCCGAAAAGCTGTGCGACCGCGTGGGCATCATCCACCGGGGCCAGCTGGTTGCCACCGGCACGCTTGACGACATCCGCGCCGAAGCGGCGAGCAGCGGTTCGCTAGAAGACGTGTTCCTCAAGATTACCGACGACGCGGCTGCCGGCGATGCGTGACCAGCACGCGGTGCATGCACCGCCGTCCCCGGCGCGCGCGATATGGCTGATGACCAGGATGCGGCTGCGACGCCAGCTCAACCAGGTCGGCAGCGTGTTCGCCCGCAAAAAGAAACCGCCGAAGGCCGGCGCCCCCGTCACCCGCGTCGCCAACGGCGGCAAGCGCAACGGCATGTGGATCATCTCGGCCGTCGTGGCGGTGCTGATGCTGTTCGTGTGCCTGAACATGTCGCGTATGGCGGTGCTCAATATGCAGTGCCGGCTGGTGGACGGCGGCGCCTGCGCCCAGGCCGGCGCAAACCGGAACGGCTACTTCAACTTCGAGGCGGCAGCGGCCGAACTGCACGCGGCGCCATTCGATCCTTCCCTGCTGGGCGGCCTGGCGATGGTGCTCACCGCGCTGTTCGCCATCTCGGTGCTGCTGCCGCTGGCCGGCAAGGAGCTGGCCAAGCCGGACTGGGACCTCGAATGGCTGGTGACGCTGCCGGTGGAGCGCTCCACCCTGCTGTGGGGGCGACTGGTGGAACGCAGCGCCAGCAACCTGTCCGGCACCTTCGCGCTGTTTCCGCCGTACGCGATGATCGCCTGGTACTCCGGCTACCAGTGGACCGCCGTGCCGATCGCACTGCTGGCCACCGCGCTGCTGCTGCCGCTGGCAGCGCTGCTGCACACGCTGGCCGACACCGGCGTGCGACTGTGGCTGGCGGCAGCGCAGTTGCGCAACCTGCAGGCGCTGCTCTCGCTGCTGAACGCGCCCATGCTGTACCTGGTGTTCGCACTGTCCATGCCCGCCGCCAGCAGCTTCGTGATGGACCTGGCGCGCGGCTTTCCGGCCTGGGGCTTGTGGCTGCCGCCCGGCGTGCTGCTGCAGGCAATCCAGGCCCAAAGCCTGCCACAATTCGCCATGCTGGCAGCGCTGCTGGCGGCGCAACTGGTCTTGCTGCTGTGGCTGGGAGTGGCGCTGATGCGCCGGCAACTGCGCCATGGCGTGGTCGGCTCGGGCGTGCGCGAGAGCGGGCGCAAGACCGCCGCATCCACGCCGCCGGAGAAGCCGGGCCTGCACCTGCCGCTATCGCCGGTGATGCGGCGCGAGCTGCGCCTGCTGGCGCGCGACCGCAACTTCCTGGTGCAAACCCTGGTGCTGCCGCTGATCGTGGTGGGCAGCCAGCTGGTGTTCAACGGCAAACTGGACACCCTCTCCCAGTTCGGCACCATGCCGACCGTGGCGGCGGCGATTGCATTCGGCATCGGCGTATATGTACTGATGCTGTCGGCCTTCCAGACCCTCAACAACGAGGGCAACGCCCTGTGGCTGCTGTACACGGTGCCCCATTCGGTGGAAAGCGTGTTGAAGGAAAAGGCGCGGCTGTGGGGTGCGCTGGCCCTGGTCTATCCGCTGATGGTGGCCGTGCTCACCCTCGCCACCGCGCCGGCGCCAACCTGGCAGATGCTGGTGCTGCTGTCGATCGTGCTGGCTGGCATTCCGATCTATTCCACCATCGCCGTGGCGCTGGGCGTGTTCGCGTGCGATCCCACGGCCATCGAAGTGCACAAGCGCATCCGCCCCACCTACAGCTACCTGTTCCTGCTGCTGGCCGGCTTTTACACGTGGTCGATCTACACCAGCGTGTGGTCGCAGAAAGTGGTGATCATGGTGCTGAGCGCCGCACTGGCGCTGGCCCTGTGGCAGAAGGCGCGCGACGCCCTGCCCTACCTGCTCGATACGGGCGCGTCGCCGCCGGCGCGGGTATCGGCCTCCGACGGCCTGATCGCCGCCACCGGCTTTTTCATCGTGCAGGCCATCGTCGCGCTGCTGCTGATGCAAGGCAAACCGCAGGCCACGCTGCCGGCATTGACGATAGCCTTCGGCGTGGCCGGCCTGCTGGTGTATGCGCTGATGCGGCTGGTTTACTGGCGCGCAAAAACTGCCGACGTGCCGGCGATACTGCGCGGCGCGGGCTGGTGGCCGTCGATAAAAATCGCGGTGCTGCCGTGTGCGCTGGCCTGCGCGGTGGCGCTGGCGTACCTGGCCGCGCTCAAGGCGTGGCACGTGCCGCTGCCGGCCGGCGATTCTCTGGTCGATGCGGTAGCCTATTCGGGGCTGTGGATGGTGGCGTTGACGGTGGTGGCGGCGCCGCTGTGCGAGGAATTCATTTTCCGGGGCCTGATCTACGGCGGCTTGCGCCGTTCGATACCGGCCTGGCAGGCGCTCGCGGCGAGCGCGGCGATCTTCGCGGTGGTGCATCCACCGCTGGCAATGCTGCCCGTGTTCGTGCTGGGCTGCTGCGCGGCGTGGGCCTATGAACGCAGCAGGACGCTGCTCGCGCCCATGCTGGTCCATGCGGTGTACAACGCGGTGGTGCTGGCT
Source organism: Duganella sp. FT27W (assembly GCF_009295655.1). Lineage (NCBI taxonomy): Bacteria > Pseudomonadati > Pseudomonadota > Betaproteobacteria > Burkholderiales > Oxalobacteraceae > Duganella > Duganella sp. FT27W. The sequence goes on along the minus strand of NZ_WHIV01000005.1, from coordinate 193,522 downwards.
GCTAGTCCTTGAAACGCATCGGCGCCAGCGCAAAGGCGCCGCCGTGGTACGTGACGGAGCTGTTCGGGTCCGGGTACACGCCGCTGTCGGGGAACTTGCCGTCGAACTGCTTCGAGCTGTCCTTGGGGCGGTAGCCGATGTGCGATGCCTTGCTGTTGTCCCACCAGGCGACGTCGTTGTCGGACGTGCCGAACAGGATGGTAAAGCCCACGCGGGTGGCGAACAGCGAGCTGCGCAGCGCTTCCACTAGGTCGTCGTAACTGAGCCACGTGACCATCATGCGGCGGTCGGCCGGTTCCGGGAACGATGAGCCGATGCGCAGGCAGACGGTTTCGAGGCCGGTGCGGTCGTAGTAGTAGCTGGCCAGCTGCTCGCCGAAGCATTTCGACACGCCGTAAAAACTGTCCGGGCGGGTGGGCGCGGTGGCGTCGATGTAATCGGTGTTGCGGTAAAAGCCGACCGTGTGATTCGAGCTGGCGAAGATGATGCGGCGGGTACCGTGCTTGTGCGCTGCTTCGTACAGGTTGGCGGTGCCGATGATGTTGGCCTGGACGATGTTTTCAAACGTGTTCTCGGTGGAGATGCCGCCGAAGTGCAGCACCGCTTCCACGCCTTCAAGCAGCTGCATGACCGCAGCCTTGTCGGACAGGTCGCACTGGATGATTTCCTCGCCCTCCCGGGCTTCGCCCAGGTCGGCGATGTCGGACAGTACCACTACATCGGCCCAGGGTTTGATGCGATCACGCAGAACCTTACCCAGGCCGCCGGCAGCGCCGGTCAGCAGCAAACGTTTGAATGGCTTAGTCATAGTCTCTTTTTATCTGTGTAACTGTAGTCTTATAAAGTACGCTTGCTGCCAACCGGCCGGGATCGACCGCGCGATGCGGTTACGTCACCGGGGCCGGGTTGAACAGCACGAGCGCGTTTTGCAGCTTCCATTTTTCGGCCCAGGTTTCGCGGCCGCTGGCCACGTCCAGCACCAGCTGGAACATCTCCCAGCCGACGTCCGCGATGGTGGCGTCGCCGCTGGCGATACGGCCGGCGTTGATGTCCATCAGGTCGTGCCAGCGCTTGGCCAGATCGTTGCGGGTAGCGACCTTGATCACCGGGACTTCGGCCAGGCCGTAAGGGGTGCCGCGACCGGTGGTGAAGATGTGAACATTCATCCCCGCAGCCAGTTGCAGTGTACCGCAAATGAAATCGCTGGCGGGAGTGGCGGCATAGATCAAACCCTTCTGTTTGAGCTTTTCACCCGGACTAATCACGCCGTTGATTGCACTGCTGCCCGACTTGACGATCGAGCCCATGGCTTTCTCGACGATGTTGGACAAACCGCCCTTCTTGTTACCGGGCGTGGTGTTGGCGCTGCGGTCAACGCCGCCGTGGTCGAGGTAGCGGTCGTACCACGCCATCTCGCGGATCATGGCCGCGGCCACTTCCGGCGTTTCGGCGCGCGAAGTCAATTGGTCGATGCCGTCACGGACCTCGGTGGTTTCCGAGAACATCACGGTGGCGCCGGCACGCACCAGCAAATCGGTGGCAAAGCCCACGGCCGGGTTGGCGGTCACGCCCGAGAAGGCATCGCTGCCGCCGCACTGCACGCCCACCACCAGTTCGGACGCCGGCACGGTTTCGCGCTGGCGCGCGTTCAGGCGCTGCAGGTTGGTATCGGCCTGCTTCATGATCGAATCGATCATCGACATGAAGCCCACGTGCTCGCCGTCCTGCAGGCAGACCAGCGCCGGGTCGGCGCCGCCTTCGTTCTGGATCGGGATCGAACCCTTGGGGAACAGGCGCGTCGGCTGCAGCTTTTCGCAGCCAAGGCTCACGACCATGGCCTGGCCGCCGAAGTTGGGGTTCAGTGCGATATTGCGCACGGTGCGGATCGGGATCTCGGCGCCGGGCGCGTCGATCGCCACGCCGCAGCCGTAGGTGTGTTCGAGGCAGACGACATCGTCCACGTTCGGGTACTTGGGCAGCAGCTCTTTCTTGATGCGGTCCACGGCGAATTCCACCACGCCCGAGACGCATTGCACGGTGGTGGTGATGCCCAGGATGTTGCGGGTGCCGACGCTGCCGTCCGGATTGCGGAAGCCCTGGAAGGTGTAGCCTTCCAGCGGCTCGGCCTTCGGCAGCGCGCGGGTGGAGATCGGCAAGCCTTCGAGGCCCAGGGCGCCCGGCATGATCACGTTGCCTTCGTTGAGCCAGCGGCCCGCCGGCAGGTCTTCACCGGCAAAGCCGATGGTGACGTTGTAGCGGATCACTTCATCGCCCTTGGCCAGGTCGCGCAGCGCCACCTTGTGGCCTTGCGGGACGGCTTCGAGCAAAGTCAGGCCGTTTTCAAATACGGCGCCGGCCGGCAGGCCGCCGTCGTTGACGACAATGGCGACGTTGTCGTTGTCGTGCATGAGGATGTAGCGCGGGGTGCTGACCGGGGTAGCGCCGGGGGCGGTGGCAGGGACACGCTTGATATCGGTAATGCTGGATGGTGGCGTCATTCTGGCTTCCTTTCCGGGAGTCTCTACCCGGCTAACGTTGTTTTTTCGGCTTTCAAATTGGTCAGGCCAATTTAGTTATTGGTCCGCCCAATTTTTTCATGTGGGGACAAACCGCGCCCTTGCAACCCGCATTCCACCGTGCTTTAATCGCATTTTCAAGCTATTGGCACGGTACTCGGGAGGCTATTTGACGCTCCGAGTATGCCACCTAAAAAAGTATTTGGCTAGTCCGCGTTGACCAATTTGGTCAGACCACCTTAGAATGGCCTGACCAAATGGCAGAGAAATTATCCCTAAAGCCATACCTAAAAAAACGAGACAATGATGCAGAAGAGAACTTCCGCACTCCCCGACCCGCATGTCCATGAAGCGCGCCTCTACCGCGTGGTGGCGGACCGCATCCAGGACCTGATCCGCACCGAAAATATCGCTCCCGGCGAACGCCTGCCCTCCGAACGCGACCTTGCCACCAAGCTCAGTGTCAGCCGCGCCTCGCTGCGCGAAGCGCTGATCGCGCTCGAACTGGGTGGCGTGATCGAGGTGCGCGGCGGCTCCGGCGTGTATGTCAGCGAGCGCCCCGCGCCTGCCGACCTGCCGGAAGTGGGCCCCGGCCCGTTCGAAGTGCTGTCCGCGCGGCGCCTGATCGAAGCCGAGATTGCCGCGATTGCCGCCCGCGTGGCCACCGACAGCGCCATCGACGCCATCCTGCAGGCCGTGGTCGAGATGGAGCAGAGCCACGCCAACTACTCGAGCAACGAGCAGGCCGACCGCAACTTCCACCTGGCGATCGCCCGCGCCACCGGTAACAGCGCGCTGGTCGGTTCGCTCAACTACTTGTGGGACCAGCGCGGCCGGCTGTGGCACAAGCTCAAGGAGCACTTCCAGACCGAGGAACTGCGCCAGGAGACGCTCAAGGATCACCGCCGCATCCTGGAAGCCATCGCCGCCCACGATCCGGCCGCCGCCCGCAAAGCCATGCGCGCCCACCTCGAACGCGTGACGCGTACGTTCTCGCGCGGCTGACCGCTTCATCCGACCGCCGCGCGCGGCGATCAACTTATTGAGTGTTTCCGGCTGGTCGTGCTGCACGTGTGCTTTGCACAACAGTCGTCCAAAAAAACAGTCGCCAACCCGGCGCCGGACCGGCACACCGCGGTCCGCGCCAACTGCCTGTGAGAAGACCATGATTACCCGCCTGATCTTAGCCGCCTTTGCCTCGTGCGTTGCCACCTCCGCCACCCTGATGTCCGCGCCGGTGCACGCGGCCGAACCAGCCAAGCCGGCGCGCCTGATCCTGGTGGGCGACTCCACCATGGCCAGCAACAGCGGCTACGGCGACGCCTTCTGCGCCCGCGTCCACCGCGCCAATACCTGCATCAACCTGGCCAAGGGTGGCCGCAGCTCCGGCAGCTTCCGCGCCGAGGGCCGCTGGGACGAAGTCGAAGGCCTGCTGCGCGGCGCTGCCGCCTACAGCACCACGTATGTGCTGATCCAGTTCGGTCACAACGACCAGCCGGGCAAACCGGGCCGCTCCACCGATCTCGCCACCGAGTTCCCGGCCAATATGGCGCGCTACGCGCAGGAAGTAAAAGCGCTGGGCGGTATCCCGGTGCTGGTCACCCCGCTCACCAGGCGCAGCTTCGTCGGCGGCGTCCTGCAAAACAACCTGGTGCCGTGGGCCGACGTGATCCGCGCCACCGCCAAGGCGCAGCAGGTGGCGCTGCTCGACCTCAACGCCGACAGCTTTGCCGCCGTGCAGGCAATGGGGTCCGAACAGGCGGATACCTTTGCGGTGGAACCGCCGCCGGCGAAAAAAGATCCCGCTGCGCTCACGGCCGGCAACGTGGAAGTGGCCGGCGCCGCCAAGTCCGCGTTCGACTACACCCACCTCGGCCCCAAGGGCGCGGCCTATTTCGCCGACATGGTGGTGGGCGAAATGAAAACGGCGGTGCCGGTGTCGGCAGGCCTGTTCATCGCACCACGTCCATGACGGCCACCGTACGTGCAGCCGCGACGGCGCTGTTGCTGCTGACGTGTTCTGGCAGCGCCCAGGCCCAAAGCGAACCGGCGCGGCGCCCGCAACTGACAGTCGAACAGGCCAGACACTATGCCTACGGCGAAGTGCTCAAGTATGTGGGCCCGGCCGGCAGCGAACGGATCGATCCGTGGGACCCGCTGGCCGATCCGCTGGCGCGCGGCGCAGCCTTTACGCCTGACTACGTGGTGGACCAAGCGGCCAAGGCCGATGGCGTCAAGATCTTCAACACGGTGCAGGCGGCGGTCAGCCGCGCGGTGGCCGACAGCCGCGCCGCGCCAACCAAGCGCCTGTACCTGCTGGTCAAACCGGGCACCTACCCGGAACTGGTGTACGTGCCGGCCGTGGCGGCGCCAATCACGCTATACGGCGACGGCAAGGATGCCGCCGCCACCCGTATCACGGCCAAACTCGATGCGTCCGCCACCGGCGCCGACTACACGGCCTTGTACATCGCGCAGTTTGCCGCCGTGGCGCCCGAGATCCGCGCCATGTTCGACAGCGTGAAAGACCGCGACCAGATCCGCACCTTCGGCACGGCCACCGTGTGGGTGCAAAGCGACGGCTTCCAGGCCCGCAACCTGACGTTCGAGAACGGCTACAACAAGGACATCGGCAACGCCCGCGCGGAAGCGCTCCCCAATGTGAACAACGTCCACCACCAGGCGCTGGCGCTGCAAGTGGACGGCGCCGACAAGGCGCAGTTCGAGAACGTGCGCCTGATCGGCTTCCAGGACACACTGTACGTGAAGGCCAAGGCGGTAGCGACCAGCACACGCAGCTTCTTCAACAAGTCGTACATCGAAGGCGATGTCGATTTCATTTTCGGCGACAGCACCGCGTATTTTTACCAGAGCGAGATCAGGACGCTGGGCGACCGCGGCGTGTCGTACGTGGCCGCACCGAACACCAACATCAAAACCAGATATGGCTTCGTGTTCGACAGCAGCCGCTTCACGCACGATGGCTCAAGCAACGCCCGCGCCGGCCAGTTCCACCTGCTGCGCCAGTGGTTCCACAACTCCAAGTGCACACCGTACGCCAGGCTCGCGTTGACCGGGTACAGCTGCACGCTCGGTACGACGGACGTGTATCGCGCGCCGGTCGGCACACTCACCAAAACCACGCTGGAAACCGTGGGCAAGATGGTGGTGCTGAACTCCCGTATCGGCGCCCACATCAACCGCCAGCGTCCGTGGGCGGACTGGAACAGGCCGGGAGCGATTGCCTACCGGCCGGTCCAGTACAGCAGCAACGATTACTGGCACAACCTGGCCAGGAACGGCATCGATCCGGTGAAAGACCTGGGCTACGGCGAGCAGCCGTCGCCGGCCGCCATCTTTGTCGCGGAATTCAATAACCAACACGACGATGAATAACAAGGAGACTGCATGACCCTCACTATCAATACCCGGCGCCGCAACCTGATGAAAGCCCTGCCGGCGGCAGGCATCACGCTGGGCCTGCCCGCCAGTGCTGCCGTGGCGCCCGATCCGTGGCTGCAGGCGCAAGCCATCATCGACCACGTCTCGAAGCCGCTTAAATTCCGCAAGCAGGATTTCGTGGTGACCAAGTTCGGCGCCAAGCCGTGCAAGCTCACCAACATCAAGGCCTGGGTATCGTTCGAGGGACAGGACACGCTGGCCACACCCGCCGCCAAATCGCCCGACTGCTACGGCGCCATCAAGGCCGCCATCAAGGCGTGCCACGAAGCGGGCGGTGGCCGCGTGGTGATCCCGGCCGGGAACTGGTACTGCGCCGGCCCGATCGTGCTGCTGTCGAACGTCAACGTGCATTTGAGCGCGGGCGCGCACATCTACTTCAGCCACGACCCGGCCGACTACGCCAAGTACGGCGACATCGACTGCGGCAAGAACGGCAAGCTGGTGATCTCACGCTGGCAGAGCAACGACTGTCTCAATTACTCGTCGATGATTTACGCCTATGGCCAGGACAATATCGCACTGACCGGCGAAGACTGGACCAGCGTGCTCGACGGCCAGGGCGGTGTGCCGTTCAACGAAGCGGGCGATTGCTGGTGGACCTGGAAGGGCAAGCAAAAAACCATCAACTCGATCGGCCAGGGCAACACGCCCAATTTCGTCGCCGGCAAAATGTCGGAAAATACCGAGAACCCGAACAACGCCAAATCGCTGGCGGACGTCGCGCCCGGGATCACCGACGCCGAGCGCGCGCTCATCGAAGGCAAGGACCAGACCTGGAGGACGGACGCCAAGTACCTGCCGTCGCTGTCGGAAGCAGGTGTACGACTGGCCAAGCGCGTCTTTGGCGTGGGCCATTATTTGCGTCCGCCGATGATCCAGATTATTGGCTGCACCAACGTGCTGCTGCAGGGTTACCACGTGATGCGCACGCCGTTCTGGATGCACCACCCGGTCCATTGTCGCAACCTGGTGATCCGCAAGGTGCACTGCGAAAGCCATGGCCCCAACAGCGACGGCTTCGATCCCGAAGCGTGCGACCACGTGCTGGTGGAAGACTGCACCTTCGACACCGGCGACGACTGCATCGCCATCAAGGCCGGCAAGAACCAGGACACGCAATACGGCCCGTCGCAAAACATCGTGATCCAGAACTGCATCATGCACAGCGGCCACGGCGCCGTCACGCTGGGCAGCGAGATGGCCGGCGGCATCCAGAACGTGTTCGCGCAAAAGCTGGTGTTCCAGAACGCCAACTGGCAAACCAACCCGCTCAACATCGCCATCCGCCTGAAGACCAACCTCAATCGCGGCGGCTACCTGCGCAATTTCTACGTGCGCGACGTGTCGATCCCGAACGGCGTGCAGTTGACGGCCTCGCACTACGCCACCTTCCCCGACTCGCCGATCAACGGCAAGCAGGTGGCCACCGCTGCCGGCGCCGTGGTGGCGTTCGACTGCGACTACATCCCCACCGCCGACCACGTGCGCACCAGGCCACCGGTGGTCAACAACATCCACATCTCGAACGTGCGGGTTGGGAATGTGACGAAGGACGGCAAGACCGGCTCCTGCTTCCAGGCCATCATGCTGCTCGGCCCCGTCGCTTCCGACTATAACGGCCCGCAACCGGCGCCGCCGGTGGTGCCGATCACGGACGTGACGATCACCGACTGCGATTTTGGTGCGCCGACCAACGCGGCCGAACCGTGGTTCATGTATAACGTGAAGGGGGTGACGCTCAAGAACGTCACCATTGCGGGCAAGGTGTACAACCAGACCTTGAACGCGCCGGCATAAGTCATCATCAAAATAAAAAAAGGCAGGTGCTTCCGCATCTGCCTTTTTACTTTGCTACGCCATCAAGCCCCGAACGGCGTTTCCGCAATGCCTTTGACCCCAGGCTCGAGCAAAATCACCGCCCCGCCCCACTCCGCATCTTCCGGTTTCCCGGACGGAATCGACGTCACCAGCAACTGGTCCAGGTTCTTGCCGCCGAACGCGCACATGGCCGGTTTCAACATCGGCACATCAAGCTTGCGGTCAAGCTTGCCCTGCGGCGTGAAGCGCAGGATGTAGCCGCCGTCGTTGCCGCAGACCCAGTAACAACCTTCGCTATCGACTGCCGCGCCATCGGGCCGGCCCACCGACTTGGTCAGATCGGCAAACACGCGCTGGTTGGTCGGTACGCCATCGTCGATGTCGTAGTCGAACGCCCAGACCATGCGCCGCAACGGATGCGAATCGGACAGGTACATGGTACGGCCATCGGGCGAAAAGCCGAGGCCGTTCTGCGTGAGCAGGGCGGAGACCATCGGTGCCGAGATGCCACGGCTGTCGTAGCGATACAGCTTGCCCACCGGGCGCGCCTGGCCCATGTCCATGAACATGGTGCCAGACAAAAACCGGCCCTGGCGGTCGCAACGACCGTCGTTGAAGCGCATGCCTTCGCCCAGATCCGCGCCCGGTGTGGCCAGCCTGGTCTGGGTGGCCGCTTGCGCTTCACCAAGATCGAGCTGGAACATGCCGGTTTCCATGCCGGCAATCAGGCCGCCGCCGGCCCGGGTCGCGACGCAGCCTGCCATCTCGTCCAGGGTCCAGAACCGCGTGGCGCCCGACACGGGGTCGAGGCGCCAGATGCGCCTGGCGGGAATGTCGGTCCAATAGAAGACCGATTCCGCTGCGCTCCAGGTGGGGCTTTCCCCCACCGCACACTTGATGTCGCTTACGCGTTCCATACCAGGTCACCGTTGACGATGCGCGGAAGTTTTTCCGGATTTTCGTCAGTCAGCGAAGTTGGCAGCAGGTACGACGGTACGTCCTGGTAGCTGACCGGACGCAGGAAGCGGTCGATGGCCGACGCGCCCACCGAGGTGGTGCGGCTGTCGGACGTCGATGGGAACGGGCCGCCGTGGACCATGGCATGCGCCACTTCCACGCCGGTGCCGAAGCCGTTGAACAGGATGCGGCCCACTTTGCGCTCGAGGATCGGCAGCAGGCGGGCAGCCAGTTCGCGGTCATCGGCGGTAGCGTGCACGGCGCCGGTCAGCTGACCTTCGACGTGGTTGGCAACAGCCAGCAGCTCGGCTTCGTCTTCCGCTACCACCAGCAGCGAAGTTGGTCCGAAGATTTCGCCTTCCAGCTTGTCGTCGGCCAGGAATTTCTTGGCTGGTACCTGGTACAGGAATGCTTGCGCGGCGCATGGGGCTTCGGTGCTTTGACCAACAGCGACTTGCTCTACGCCTTCCACGCCGGCCAGGTTTTTCACGCCCGACACGTACGCTTTGTGGATGCCCGGGGTCAGCATGGTCGAAGCAGCCTTGGCGCCGATGGTGCCGGCGGTGGCGTCAACGAATGCTTGCAGCTTGTCGCCCTTGATACCGATCAGCAAACCTGGGTTGGTGCAGAACTGGCCGGCGCCCATGGTCAGCGAATCGGCAAACGCTTGCGGCAGCTTGGCGTTGTCCAACGCGCCTGGCAGCAGGAATACCGGGTTGATCGAGCTCATTTCGGCGTACACAGGGATTGGTTCCTTGCGTTCGGCAGCGGTTTTCATCAGCGCCAGGCCACCGGCGCGCGAGCCGGTAAAGCCCACGGCCTTGATGGCTGGATGGCTGACCAGGGCCTGGCCCACGGTCTGGCCCGAACCGATGATCATCGAGAACACGCCAGCTGGCAGGCCCGACTCTTCCACCGCTTTCGACACGGCTTTACCGACCAGCTCGGACGTGCCGAGGTGGGCCGAGTGGGCCTTGACGATGACCGGGCAACCGGCAGCCAGCGCCGAAGCGGTATCGCCACCAGCGACCGAGAACGCCAGCGGGAAATTCGACGCGCCGAACACGGCGACCGGGCCCAGGCCGATTTTGCGCAGGCGCAGGTCAGGGCGTGGCGGGGTGCGTTCCGGCAGCGCGCTGTCGAGCGTGGCCGACTGGAAGCGGCCGTCGCGCACGACTTTGGCAAACAGTTTCAGTTGATTGACGGTACGACCGCGCTCGCCTTCGAGGCGGGCTTGCGGCAGGCCGGTTTCCTGCATCGCGCGCTCGATCAGGGCCGGGCCCAGATCCATGATGCGGTCAGCGATGGTTTCGAGGAACTTGGCGCGCACTTCCAGGCTGGTGGCGCGGTACGGATCAAAAGCTGCGTCGGCCAGTTGGGCCGCTTGTTCCAGGTCGGCGGCGCTGGCCAGGCCGAACGCCGGTTCGATTTCGACGTTGCGCGATGGGTCGATCGCCTTGATCGTGCCCTCTTTACCTACCAGTGCTTTACCGCCAATGATCATTTCGCCAGCTACTTGCATATCGACTCCTTAGATGTGTGAAAAGCGCGGACCAGCCGCGCTTGAATTCAAATCAGAAAACAGGCTTCAAATTACTTGGCTTGTTTTTTGATCAGTTTGTCCAGCATGTCGCATTCTTCCGCAGTCAGGTCGGTCAGCGGAGCGCGGACCGGACCGGCATCGTGGCCAACCAGGCGGGCGCCGGCCTTGACGATGCTGACGGCGTAACCGGCTTTGCGGTTGCGGATTTCCAGGTATGGCAGGAAGAACTCGTCGATCATGCGGTTTTGTTCTGCGAAGTTGTCCGCAGCAACTGCATGGTAGAAGTCCATCGCCAGTTGTGGCACGAAGTTGAACACTGCCGACGAGTATACCGGAGTACCGATGGCCTTGTAGGCAGCGGCGTACACTTCGGCGGTAGGCAGGCCGCCCAGGTAGCTGAAGCGGTCGCCCATTTTGCGCCAGATCGAGACCATCAGTTCGATGTCGCCGATGCCGTCCTTGAAGCCGATCAGGTTAGGGCAACGGTCGGCCAGACGGGCCAGCGAATCAGGGGTCAGGCGGCAGTTGGCGCGGTTGTACACGACCACGCCCAGGTTGGTGGCTTTGCAGACCTCGGCAACGTGCTCGATCAGGCCGTCCTGGCTCGCTTCGGTCAGGTAATGTGGCAGCAGCAGCAGGCCTTGGGCGCCGGCTTTCTCGGCTTCTTTGGCGTACGCAGCGGCAACGCGGGTCGGACCACCGACGCCGGCCAGGATCGGCACTTGGCCACGGCAGGTATCGACAGCGGTTTTGATGATTTCAGGGAATTCTTGTGGGGTCAGCGAGAAGAACTCGCCCGTGCCGCCGGCAGCGAACAGCGCGCTGGCGCCGAATGGCGACAGCCACTCCAGGCGCTCGATGTACGATTTCTTGTTGAAGTCACCCTGGGCATCGAAGTCGGTAATAGGGAACGACAGCAGGCCAGAGGAAAGGATTTTTTTCAGGTCATTCGGTTGCATAACAGTCTCCAAGAATCGACATCTAATGTGTGGAAGGGGTCTCACGCGGTGTGAACAAGATCATCTGCACCGGTTGTATGACATCGTACAACCATATCCGAGCGGGGGCAAGCACTTTCCTGAGAACCGCCACACGGTCTGTGGCCGCGCGGCAAAACAGTCAAGAATTTGATTGCCAGCCGCTGGCCGTCAGGCGTCCGGGGCAATGCCCTCCTGGGCCCGGCGCAGGCGCTCACGGCTGTTGCTCAGGTGGGTACGCATGGCCGCGCGCGCTGCTTCGGCATCCTGGCGCAGGATGGCGCGATAGATGTCGTCGTGCTCGCGGTTGACGCGCTCCAGGTACGCGGCCGGGTCAGAATGGGCCAGTTGCGCGGAGTTTACGCGCGCGCGCGGGATGATGGTGTTGCCGAGGTCGCTCAGGATATCGACAAAATAACGGTTGCCGGTCGATTGCGCGATCAACAGGTGGAAATGGACATCCGCCTCCACCGAACCGGGCTGGCCGGCCGAGCTCTGGATGCGCGCCAGCGCTTCGCCCATTTGCTGCACCTGCTCTTCGCTGCGGCGGGTGGCCGCCAGCCAGGCCGCTTCGGTTTCCAGGCTGATACGCAGTTCCAGGATGGACAGCACGTCGCCAATGGTGCGGATGGTGTCGGACGAAATGCGCAGGTTGGCCGGTTGCGGCGCCAGCACGAAGGTGCCGATGCCATGGCGGGTTTGCACCAGGCCTGCTGCCTGCAGGTGCGAAATCGCTTCGCGCACCACCGTGCGGCTGACGCCGTGCATTTCCATGATCACCGACTCGGTCGGCAGCTTTTCGCCTGGTTTCAGGGTGCCGGCCTGTATGGTCTGGGTAAAGCTTTCCACCACGCCCTGGGCGAGGTTGCGGTGTTTCTTGCGCGGCGACGCGATTGGCGCCGGCGCCGGGGTGACGTGCCCCTCGGCGGGAATGGCGGCTGCTGCGGTGTGATTCATGGTAATGAGTTTGTTGTATGACGACTGTTGCCATTATCGCCCATGCAGCGGCGCCGATAACCAGACGATGGCCTATTTCTGGTCAAAATGATGATTAACACATCGTTTATGCCACAAAAGCGGGCAATCAGACCAGTAGTGCAGCGCTCATCGAGGCAGCATCGTCGTGCGAGTCGCGCAGGATCTGCTCGAGCGCGGCGTTGTCATCGATAAAGCCGGCCAGACCGGCCGGGCCTTGGGCCGCTTCCTGTTTCGACGCCAGCGGCGAAGCCACCGGCGCCAGGTGTTTGGCGATGAGCAAGGTATCGCGCAGACCGAGCGGCGGCGGCGTGAGCGTGGCGCCGGGCAGAGAAACCACGGCCAGCGCCACCGGATCGGGTATGCACAGCTTTTTCATGAGCTCGCGGGCAATGATTTCCTGCGGCGCGCCGAGCCAGTCGGCAGGATCGTCGAGCAGGCCCGGCATATCGTCGGCCTGCGACAGCAGGTAAAAGCCCCCTGCTTCGTGGATGATGCCGGCAAACAGCGCGGTGTCGGGATCGGTGGCGGTGAGCTTGCCGGCAATCACATACGACAACGCGGCGACATGGGCCGTGTGGCGCCACAGCTGCTCGGCCTGGGCGCGCAGCCGCAGATCACGGATGCGGGCGCCGAACTGGCGCACCACCATCGCTGCCGCCATCGAGTACAGGTGGCGGTAGCCCACGCGCGCCACCGCTGCGCGCACGCTGGTGATCGGCGTGCCGCTGCGGTTGAACACGGCAGCATTGGCCAGCGCCACGGTACGGGCGGCCAGGACCGGTTCGGCCAGCACGCGGCGCAGCACATCTTCGGTATCGCAATCGGGATCGGCCAGGGTCATCTGCAGGCGCAGGGCGGCATTGACACTGGTAGGAAAGACCAGCTCGCCGCGCGCAGCTTGCGTGACGATGTGCGAGATCTGGTTGAGTTTAAGCATGGCAACATTATAGCGTCACGACAAAGACCGCTTCAACTGCTTTAATGAAAGGGGCCCCGCGCCGGTACGCGGGGCTTTGCTACGGTACTACAACTGCTCGATTACAGGTGCGCGGAAATTTGCGGCAGCAGGTCGTCGAAGGTACGGCCGTTGCCGTTTTCGCCGATGGCGTGCATTTTCCAGGCACCGTTGTGACGGTAAACCTTGGCCATGATCTGGGCCGAGTGCGGGCCTTGCACCGACAGGTTGAAGCGGGCGACTTCCTGGCCGTTGTTGGCGTCGATCAGGCGGCAGTAGGCGTTTTCCACCTGCGAGAAGGTCTGGCCGGTGAAGCTGTTGACGGTAAACACCAGGCTTTTAACCGTTGGTGGCACAGCGTTCAGATCGACGTTGATTTGTTCGTCGTCGCCGTCGCCGGCGCCGGTGCGGTTGTCACCGGTGTGGACCACGCTGCCGTCCTTGCTGCGCAGCTGGCGGAACCAGATCACGTCCACCGGACGATTGCCTTCGTCGAACATGACGACCGACGCGTCGAGATCGACCGCTTCGCTCTTCGAGCCGAAACCGAGGAAACCCTTGGTCTTGATGGCATCCCAGCCCAGGCCCATGGTGACCTTGCCGAGGGCGCCGCCGCCTTCTTTTTCCAGATTGATCTTCTGGCCCTTGCTCAAACTGACTGACATGTTTGTTCTCCTTGTTTGTTGGTTTATTACGCGGGGGTTTGCACCCAGGTCTTGAACGCCGTGCTGTTGCGCGAGCAGATCAGGACCTTGCCGCTGCCGGAAAAGCGCAGCACCATGCCTTCGCCACTGGTCTGGCTGTTGACCAGGTTGCCGAGGAAGCCGCTGCTGCCACCGGTGGTGACCGAGATTTCGTAGCGCAGGCGGTTGTCCCACGCCACCACGTGCGAGTTGTCGATGACGACATCGCGCCCGGGCGTCACTTCCAGCTCCGACATCGAACCGAAGCCCGACACCGCCACCTGGCCGTTGCCGGAGGTTTCGGTGATGAAGAAGCCGCCACTCTGGGCGAACAGCGCATTGCCCACGCTTTGCGTGCGCACCTTCAGCTCCACTGTTTCGGACGCCGCCACGAAGGCGCCGTCGCTGAGCATGTACTGCTCCTTGCCGACGTCGAGAATTTGCACCGCGCCCGGCAACCGCGGCGACAGCAGGCAATCGCCGTCGCCGCGTACCGCTTCGATATGCTGCTGGAAGAAGGATTCGCCGTTGGCAAAGCGCCGCATGATGGCGGCACCGATGCCGCCGGTCATCTTGCCCTTGAGGTCAAGCGCCTCCTCCATCATCACCATCGCATCGGACTCGCAGTAAATCTTTTCACCGCGTGCCAGCGACACATGCAGGAACGGATCGATATCACCGGTCACCGAAAATTTAGGCATGACGAACCCTTTCCTGGTTTAAACGCTGACGCCGAACGAGGCAGCGAGGGGACCGAGGCCGCCCTTGAAGCCCTGGCCCACGGCCTTGAATTTCCACTCGGCGCCGTTGCGATACACCTCGCCGAAGATCATGGCCGACTCGGTCGAACCGTCTTCCGACAGGTCGTAGCGGGCAATTTCCGCTTCGCCGGCGGCGTTGACGGTGCGCACGTAGGCTTTTTGCACCTGGCCGAAGTTCTGCTTGCGGGCGTCGCCGTCGTGAATGGTCACGCAGATGGCGATGCGCTCGATGTCGGCCGGTACGGTGGACAGGTCGATGGTGACGGTTTCGTCGTCGCCAGCGCCGTCGCCGGTGCGGTTGTCACCGGAGTGGGTGACGGCGCCGTCGGACGACTTGAGGTTGTTGTAGAAGATAAAGTCGTTGTCGGCGCGGACTTTGCCGTCGGCCTTGAGCAGGAATGCAGAACCGTCCAGGTCGAACGCGCTGCCATCGGTGGAGCGCACGTCCCAGCCGAGGCCGACGATGATTTTCGACAGGCCTGGGGCTTCTTTGCTCAGATTAACGTTACCGCCTTTTTGCAGACTGATTGCCATGGTAAAACTCCTTAATAATAAAAAGAAAACCGGACAAGGGGTACTACAGTGCAGCGCGCCGTGTCCGTATCAGACGGCGCGCTGTGTTCCTGGTTCGTTACTTCGCTGCGATAGCCGCAGTGGCTTCCTGCTGGCGACGGTAACGAATCGACGACCAGACCGAGGCGGCAATGAACGCCACACCAATCAGGCCGGTAAAGATTTCCGGCACGTGGAACTTCATACTGGCCAACATGATCGCGGCCAAAATACCGATGGCGTAGTGGGCGCCGTGTTCAAGGTACACGAACTGGTCGAGCGTACCCTTTTTTACCAGGTACACCGTCATCGAACGCACGAACATCGCGCCAATGGCCAGGCCCAGCATGATGATCACGACGTCGGTGGTGATGGCAAACGCGCCGATCACGCCGTCAAAGCTGAACGATGCATCGAGCACTTCGAGGTACAGGAAACCACCGATACCGCCCTTTTTGACCATGTCGCCGACATCGCTGCCGCCTTCTTCCTCTTTTTCCAGCAGGCTGCTGATGGCGTCAACGCCAACGTACACCAGGATGCCCCACAGGCCCGAGATCAGCACGACCAGTTTTTGCGCTTCGGTCACGATGCTCATGCAGCCCAGCAGTACCGCCAGCGAAATCATCACGGAGATCGACGACACCTTGCCGAGCGAACCGAGTTTCTTCTCGAAGTTACCGAGCCAGTGCACTTCCTTGTCGTCGTCGAGCAGGAAGTTCAGGAACACCAGCAGCAGGAACATGCCGCCGAAGGCCGCCACTTCCGCGTGGTGGTTGGTCAGGTGCATCGAATAGGTTTTCGGGTCGTTCAGCGCCAGGGTCCACACATCCATGATGCTGATGTCGGCCGCCACGGCCACGATGACCAGCGGGAACAGCAATCGCATACCGAACACGGCAATGATGATGCCCAGGCCCAGGAACAGCTTTTGCCAGAACTCGTCCCAGTTCTTCAGGACCGACGCGTTGACCACCGCGTTATCGAACGACAGCGACACTTCCATCGCCGCCAGAATCACCGCCACGCCGAACGCCGACAGCGCCCCGCTCCATCCGCCCAGCTCGTAACCCCACCAGCCGGCCAAACCCAGGCAGATGAAGGTCACGAGGAAGGAAATTCTGAAATGCTTCATGGATTTCTCTCGTTATAAGTAGTGAATCTGGTTATGAATTGACCGGTCGAGTATAGACCCTGACAACCTATTTAAAAATAGAAGATAATTGAAGTATTACTTCGGAATAATTGAAGGGTTAAATGTGAAAACCAGCGGCTTGAACTACCGTCATTTGTACTTTTTCTGGATCGTTGCCAAGGAGGGCGGCGTCACGCGGGCGGCCGAGCGGCTGGGGCTGGCCGTGCAGACCATCAGCATGCAACTGTCCGCCCTTGAGCTTTCAATTGGCAAGCAACTACTGGAACCGCAGGGCCGGCGCCTGGTGCCCACCGAGGCCGGCCGGCTGGCCTTCAGCTATTGCGAGCAGATTTTCCTGCTGGGCGACCAGTTGCAAGATGCGCTCGATGAAGCCGAGGCCGGCAAGATGCGGCTCACGGTGGGTATTTCCGATTCGCTGCCCAAGCTGATCGCGTTCCGCCTGCTGCAGGCCACGCAAACCATGAACAAGCAGGTGCGGCTGGTATGCATGGAGGACGAATTCGAAAACCTGCTGGCCGATCTCGCCTTGGGCAAGCTCGACGTGGTACTGACCGACCGCACCGTGCGCGCCGGCGGCAGCCTGAAAGTGTTCAGCCACCTGCTGGGCGAGAGCGACATGAAACTGTTCGGCGTGCCGCGCCTGGCGGAAAAATACCGGGGCAACTTCCCGGCCAGCCTGCACCACGCGCCATTACTAGTACCCACCCGCAACAATGCGCTGCGCGGACGCATCGACACCTGGCTGGTGCAACACAAGGTGCGCGCCGAGATCGCCGGCGAATTCGAAGACAACGCCATGCTCAACACGTTCGGGCGCAACGGCATGGGCCTGTTTTTCGCGCCGTCGGCGCTGGCGCACGATATCGAAGACCAGCTCGGCGCCGTGCTGGTCGGCGACGCGCCCGAGCTGCGCGAGCATTTCTATGCCATTTCCAACGAACGCAAGATTCGTCACCCTGCTATCGAGGCCATTATCTCCACCGTCCACAGCGGCCTTTTCGCCCACTAGAGCACCTGACCAAGCCTCCAGAGCGGCGTTGCAGCGCCTTGCCGTACATTCGTACTGTCTTCGTCGCTGCGCCTTGCTCTGAAGGCTTTGTCAGGCGCTCATCTAAAACCGCCAGAGCGGCGTTGCAGCTCCTTGCCGTACAGCCGTACTGTCTTCGTCGCTGCGCCTTGCTCTGAAGGCTTTGTCAGGCGCTCCCATCCACCTTGCCCCTCCCGAAAGAGGCAATTCGTGCTGCTTTGGGCCGCTGTCGTTTAAGATAAGCGTTTTATACGAAGAAATTCGCCGCTCGGCCCCTATGCAAAACGTTCTGCTTGTCGTGCTCGCCCTATTTCTGGTCGCGCTCAATGGATTCTTTGTGGCGGCCGAGTTCGGCATTGTCACGCTGCGTAAAACCCGGGTACGGGCAATTGCCAAGACGCAGGGACTACGGGGGCGCATACTCGGCAAGGTGCACGGCGAGCTCGATGCCTACCTGTCGGCCTGCCAGTTGGGCATCACGCTGGCCTCGCTGGGCCTGGGCTGGGTGGGCGAACCGGCGTTTGCCAGCCTGCTCGAGCCGCTGCTCACCGCCATCGGCATCACCAAGCCCGAGGTGGTACACGGCATCGCCTTCGTGTTTGCCTTCAGCGTGATTTCGTTCCTGCACATCGTGGTGGGCGAGCTGGCGCCGAAATCGCTGGCGATCCGCATGCCGGAGGTGGTGGGCCTGTGGTGCGCGCCGCCGCTGTATGTCTTCTACTGGATCATGTACCCGTTCATCTGGGTGCTCAACGCCAGCGCCAACATGGTGCTGCGCATCGCGGGCCTGGCCGGCAAAGGCGGCCACGACAGCCATTACTCGGTCGAAGAGCTCAAGCTGATCCTGCGCACCAGCCAGCCCGGCGAAAAGTTCAACAAGGACGAGCGCAACATCCTGGCCCACTCGCTCGATTTTTCCGACCTGGCCGTCTCCGACCTGATGCGTCCGATTAACGAGGTAATCAGCCTGCACGCGAGCCGCACGCTGGCCGACAATCTCGACACCATGCTGCGCAACCGCTTCAGCCGCTACCCGTATTACGACCGCGACGGCGAGACCGTGCTGGGCGTGGTGCACCTGAAAGACCTGTTCTTCGCCCAGCAGTCGGGCAAGCCGATCACCGACCTGGTGCCGTTCCTGCGTCCGGTGGAAACCATCTCGGCGCGCACACCAGCGCTGGAACAGTTCCGCCGCTTCCGCGACGGCGCGCCCCACTTCGCGCTGATCGGCGAAAAAAACAAGCGGCCGGTCGGCTTCATCACGCTCGACAACCTGCTGGGCGCGATGGTGGGCGAAATCCACGACGAATTCCGCCTCAACGAAAACGACTGGCTCAAGCAACCGGACGGCACCCTGATCGGCAAGGCCAGCCTGCCGATCTTCTCGCTCGAACGCACCCTGGGCATCGATATCGAGAACGAGGAACTGGGCATGGAGGAAGTGGAATCGGTGGGCGGCCTGATCATGGTCAAGCTCGGCGATATCCCCAAGCAGGGCCAGCGCATCAGTTTCCGCCATTTCGATATCGTGGCAAAAAAAATGAACGGACCGCGTATCTTGCTGGTCAAAGTGATACCGAAGGACGATACTGAGGATAATGCGGATCTGGACTAGGGCTAAAGCCTCCAGCCCATGAACCGCACCAGGGATGTAGTGAGTACATGGGGAGCACATCATGGGAAACGCAAAACCGAAGAAAACCGCGCCGTACGACGAAGTTCCGCCGCCTGATACTGGTGCAACGCACCTGCAGGTTGCTGAAGCAGAAGTTCGTTACTGCACAGCCGAGCAAGATGCCCGACTCAAGGCCGAACGCCTGATCATGCACCGCAAAGCGGTTGCCATGATTGTCGGCCTCTGGAAGGATCGCGAAGGCGGCCCTGTTGATGGCATCGACTATCAAAATCAGCACCGTGCAGCATGGTAGTGGACGCACCGGTCCTGATCGATACCAACATCTGGATCGATGTACTCGGCGGCGTGCCTGATGCCAAAATGGTGCTGGATAACCACATTGACATTGCCATGAGCGCCATCAGCTTCGCCGAGGTCGCGTCCGGCTGCGAACCGGATGAGCTCGCTATGTTCGAGACGTTTGTTGAAGCCGGACGATGGGCGCAAACCCTGCAAGTGATCCACACAAACGACCAGATCATCAAACTGGCGGCGGCATTCAACAAGAATCCGGCGACTGGCCGGGGGCATGGAAAAAAACGCCTGCCCGATTCCATTATCGCGGCCACGGCGTTCGTGACCGGCCGCGTTCTCCTGACCCGCAACGCGGCAGACTTCAAAATGGTCGCGCATTACACGCCGTATCAGGGCCAATGGTTGAACGAAGATGCCTCAGGCGGACAAACAGTCAAACATTGGGTCGCAACTACGGTCGTCAGGTAATACTGCAATCACACCGGTCGCGCCGGATTGCCGACTCGATCACGAATGCCACCACCGCCCCCACCGTGTACGCCACCAGGTCCATCCAGCCAAACGCCGTCCCCAGCACCAGGTGCCCGAGCGGATGGGCGCGCACGGCCACGATCCATGGCGCCTGGAACAACTGGCCGAACTCCACCACGTAAGAAATCGCCAGCGCGCCCAGCACCAGCCGGGCAACGCTCGAGCGCGGTGCGATCACGGCCAGGCCGAAGAACACCATCATGGTCCACAGCGCGTCGCCCGGGTACTTGCCCAGCGCGGCCGGAAACAGGCCGGGATACCGGCGCGACGCCAGGCCCAGCGCAATGACCGTCAGCACCATCGCGCCGTACACCAGCCGGTTGCGCGGCTTGAGGGGAAAACTCACACCTGCGCGGTGTAGTTGCGCAGCAGCCCCATGCCTACCGCCAGCAGGGTCGGACCGATGAACAGCCCGACAAAGCCGAACGCCAGCACGCCACCCATCACGCCCAGCAGCACCAGGATGAACGGCAAGCTGCTGCCACGGCTGATCAAGAGCGGCTTGACCACGTTATCGACGCCGCTGATCAACAGCACGCCCCACACGGCCATGAAGATGGCCCAGCCGGTCTGGCCGTGGTCGAACAGCCAGATGGTGGCGCCG
Source organism: Duganella sp. FT27W (assembly GCF_009295655.1). Classification (NCBI taxonomy): domain Bacteria; kingdom Pseudomonadati; phylum Pseudomonadota; class Betaproteobacteria; order Burkholderiales; family Oxalobacteraceae; genus Duganella; species Duganella sp. FT27W. The sequence continues at coordinate 173,072 of NZ_WHIV01000005.1, read as the reverse complement.
ATCCAGATGATTGGCGGCCCCACCGGAATCAGCGAGAACAGGAAGGTGGCCACCGACAGCAGCGCCACGGCCGGCACGCCGGCGATCAAAAAGCCCACCGCCGCCACCACCGATTGCGCCAGCGCCGTGCCCAGCAAGCCGTACATCACGCCGCGCACGGTGCGGCTGATGGTGTCCGATACCGACGTTGCCTGCTCGGCGCCGATCAGCTTGTCCATGGCCCGGCCCAGCGACGACAGCATGGTGACGCCGTCGCGGTACAGGAAGAAGCTGACGAACACGGCCAGGCTCACCTGGGCCACGCCGCTGCCCAGCAGCACACCGCCACCGAGCAGCAGGTGGCGCGCCGGTTCGAGCAGGTTCTTGGCGACGTTGAGCAATTCCTCGCGGCTGCCCAGCAGGCGGCGCAAATACGTGTCGATCATCTCGCCCACCAGCGGCAGGTCGCGCAGCCAGGCCGGCGGCGCCAGCGTGCCGCTGCCGAGGCTGGCTTTGAAATGGTCGTAGAACGAGGCGGCGTTGTCGGCGATATTCCAGGTCACCAGCGCGAGCGGCACCAGAATCAACAAGGTCAGGCCCACGCTCATGATGGCGGCGGCCAGCGAGCGCCGGCCCTTGACCTTGTTCAGCAGGCGCAAGTACAGCGGCCAGCTTGAAATGGTGATGGCGCAGGCGAACAGGATGGCGGCCACGAACGGGCGCAACACGATCAGGCAGCCGATGACCAGCAGGATGACGGCGGCGAGCCGGGTGAAGGGTTGAAAGCGTTGGCGCATGCCGGCTCCGCAGGAGATCTACAGCAGTTGTTGAATATCGTGAACGATGGCCGCCTGGCCTTTGGCATGCGGCACCATCAGGCGCACCTTGCCATTCTTGTCGAAGATGTAGCTCGCTGCCGTGTGGTCCACCGAGTAATTGGCGGCGTCGGTGCCGGGCACCTTGGCGTAAAAGATCTTGAATTCCTTGGCTACCGCTGCAGTCTGTTCAGGCGTGCCGTACAGGCCGATGAAGCGCGGATCGAAGGTGGGCACGTATTGCGCCAGCAACGGCTGGGTGTCGCGCTCGGGATCGACGGTGACAAACAGCACCTGCACCTGGTCCGCCCTGGGACCGAGGGTTTTCATCACGCCGGCCATCTCGGCCATGGTGGTGGGACACACGTCGGGGCACTGGGTAAAGCCGAAGAACATCACCACCACCTTGCCCCGGAAGTCGGCCATGGTGCGCGGCTTGCCGGTATGGTCGGTCAGCGCGAAGTCTTTCGCAAAGGCGGCGCCGGTGATGTCGACATTCTGGAACGACTGCGAAGACGATTTTTCGCTACAGCCGGTCAGCAACATGGAAACGGCCAGCACGGCCGAAGCGAACAGTTTCTTCATATTTTGATGTAGTGGTCCACCAGCAGCGCCGCGAACAGCAAGCCCAGGTACATGATCGACCAGGCGAACGCCTTGCGGGCCACCTGGTCGGAATAATGGCGATAAATCTTCCACGAGTGATGCAGGAAGACCGCATTGAGGATGATCGCAGAAACCAGGTAAATCAGTCCGCTCATTTGCACCACGTAAGGCAGCACGGTGGTGGCGGCCAGCGCGATCGAGTACAGCCACACGTGGAACTGCGTGTATTCCATGCCGTGCGTGACCGGCAGCATCGGCAGGCCCGACTTGGCGTAGTCGTCGCGGCGGTACAGCGCCAGCGCCCAGAAATGCGGCGGGGTCCAGACGAAAATGATCATCACCAGCAGCCACGCTTCGGCCGGTACTTCGTTGGTCATCGCGGCCCAGCCCAGGGCCGGCGGCATGGCGCCCGACAGGCCACCGATGACGATGTTCTGCGGCGTGGCCGGTTTCAAGATCATCGTATAAATCACGGCGTAGCCGACAAAGCTGAAGAACGTGAGCCACATGGTGAGCGGATTGACCAGCGCATACAAGATCCACATGCCGGCGCCGCCGATCAGCAGCGCGAATAACACGGTTTCGCCCACGGTCACGTCGCCCATGGCGTTCGGACGGCGCGCGGTGCGGGCCATGCGCGCGTCGATTTCGCGCTCGGCCAGGCAATTGACCGCAAACGCCGCGCTGGTGAGCAGGAAAATGCCCAGCGTGGCGGGCACCGCCACGCGCCAGTCCGGTATCCCGTCCGTCGCCAGGAACATGCCGATGATGGCGCAAAACACCGCCATCTGGGTGATGCGCGGCTTGGTCAGCGCCCAGAACTGCGAGGCGCGGCGGGAAGGTTTGGTCAGAGTATGCGTGGTCATGATGTCATTTCGAAGCGCTTAGCCAGAAGGCAAGCTATTGCTGCTTCAACGGTGAATGGTGCGATAAACCAGCACCCGAAGCTGCTTTTTTAGCAAGATCGTGCTGGAATTTAGCCTTGTAGTTTAACACGGTCAGCAAAAGTACCAGCAGCGCCGCACCGGCGTTGTGCAATACGGCAATGGTCAGCGGGAAGCTGAAGTAGATCGTTGCCAGTCCGGTGGCAACCTGCGCGGCCAGCACGATGGCGATGTAGCGCGCGGTTTTGTGCAGGACAACATTACCCCACGCGCGCCACGCAGTGTAGCCGGCCACCAGCGCCACGATGAAGCCCGCATTGCGGTGTACCCAGTGGATCGCCGTCAGCGCCGCAAACGGAATGTAATGGCCGGCAGCGGTCTTGCCCAACTCGCGCCACAGCGTAAAGCCGTGTTCGAAATCCATCTCCGGCACCAGTTTGCCGCCGCACAGCGGGAAGTCGGTGCACGCCAGCGTGGCGTAGTTGGTGCTTACCCAGCCGCCGAGGGCGATCTGTACCACCAGCAATACCGCCGAGATGCCGGCCAGCCAGCGGATCTTGCGCATCGCAGTGGGCGAGCCGGACAAGGTGCGCACCGGGGAAATCAGCTGGTTCTGGCGGCCGCCGTACCACACCAGCAGCGCCAGCAAGCCCATGCCCAGCAGCAGGTGGATGGTGACGATCACCGGTTGCAGCTTGAGCGTGACTGTCCAGGCGCCGAACGCCCCTTGCAGGCAGACAAAGAAGAACAGGAAGGTCGGCATGCCCGGCTTGTACTCGGGCCGGGTGCCCTGCGACTTGCGCCACTGGTACCACGCCTGCGCCATCATCGCCACGATCAGCACGCCGATGGCCATGGCCAGGTAGCGGTGGATCATCTCGATCCAGGCCTTGGCCACGGTGACCGGGCCGGTGGGGTTCAGGGTTTCGGCTGCCACAATGTCCGCGTGCGCCAGGAACGGGTTGGCGGCGCCGTAGCAGCCGGGCCAGTCCGGGCAGCCGAGGCCGGAATCGGTCAAGCGCGTAAACGCACCGAACACGATCAGGTCGAGCGTGAGAAACACGCTCACCCAGATCAGCTTGCGGTACTTGTTGGCGTCGGACGACGTCCATACCAGCGACAGCGGCAGCAGCGCCACCAGCAGCGCCGTGATGGCCATTTGAGCGAGAGTCAGGTGCATCGTATTCTTTATCCTATGGCAGAAGCTTTAAGCAGTTTGGCGATGTCCTTGTGGACCTTGCCCGCCTTGGCGGTGTCGCTGGAGACGGCGCCTTTCGGGAAGCGCATCATCAGGTTGCCCAGCGGGTCGATCAGGTACACGTAGTCGGCGGCGCGCTCGCCCTGCTCCACCGGCAGCCATTTGGCAACCACCGCAGCCGGCGCGCGCAGCATGTGGGTGCCGTCGTTGACGCGCATGATCATGGTCTCGAGCGGCTGCTCGTCGGTGATCAGCCATACCCGTTCGACCCGGTCCATGGCCTTGCCCTGCATGGTGCGCAGCTGGCGCATGGCAAACAGCTGGTCCTGGCAGTCCTGCTGGCAGTCCGACGGTCCCACCTTGAGCATCACCCACTTGCCGCGATAGTCTGCCAGCGTGGCCGGGCTGCCGTCGAGCTGTTTGCTGGCCATCGACGGGATCGGATACTGGCGCGCATCGAGCAGGGTGCCGTAGTTGGTCTCGCCGCCCTTGGGCTTGACCACGTAATACATGAAGTACGACGCCAGCAGCGGCGCGGCGCACACGGCGATCACCGCCAGCAGCTTCCAGCGTCCGCGCGCCGTTTGTTTAGTGTTTGCCTGATTTTCCACGTCTGAATCCGTTCACGACAAAAAAGATGACCGCCATCGCCGCCAGCGCATACCACTGGAAGGCGTAGCCCTGGTGTTTTTCGGGATTCATGCCCGAAGCCGGCCATTCGCGGCCCATGCGCAGGTCGTCGCCATACGGGCGCGCCGGCGTGCCTTGCTGCAGTACGAACGGTTGCATGGTCAGACCGCTTGCTTTGGCCACTTGCAGCGGGTCGGCGTTTTGCACGATGGCGCCGGGCGCCACGGCGGGCCCCGCGCCCAGTTCCATCACGTGGCCCGAGTGCAGGCGCGCCACGCCGTCCACCGTGACGGTGCCCGTTGGCGTATTGAACGCGGGCAATTTGTCGCGCGCCAGCGGATCGCGCGGCAGCCAGCCGCGCTGCACCAGCACGTGCATGTCCGAGCCGTCGATTTTAAACGGCATCAGCAGGTACACGCCGGCGCGGCCCTGGTACGGACGGTTGTCGAGGTACAGCGGCCAGTCCTGGACGAAATGGCCGGTGGCGCTGACGCGGCGGTATTCCACAGCGGCTGCGGCCAGCGGCGCCCCGGTCAGCGCCAGGGGTGCGGCGGCGGCGCCGTGGTCGAGGCGCGCCCGGGTGGCGATTTTCTCGTCAGCGCGGCGTTCCTGCCAGTTGCCCAGGGCGATGCCCAGCGCCACCACCAGGACCGTGGCGATCAAGGGAATCAATTTAAATCGGAAGGCAATCGGCATTACAATGAAGCCTCACTCATCTCGCTGCCCTGTCATGAAAATTGTCGTCGCCATCGCGTTCGTCCTGATCATCGGCAGCCTCGGTTCCGCGCTGTTCTTCCTCATGCGCGACAAGGGCAAGAGCAACAACACGGTCCGCTCGCTGGCGGTGCGGGTGGGCTTGTCGATCACCCTGTTCGTGATGATCCTCGTGGCTTACAAGCTCGGCTATATCCAGCCTACCGGCCTGCGCTGATCCTTATTTACAGCACCAGAAAAAACGGCCGCACCGGACATTCCCGTGTGCGGCCGACAGCATTATAGCGCCGATGTTTGGGGTATGTTCACAGCCAGTAGATCACCACGTACAGGCCCAGCCACACCACGTCCACGAAGTGCCAGTACCATGCCGCCCCTTCGAAAGCGAAGTGGTTGTCAGGTGTGAAATGTCCTTTTAATACCCGGTATAACACCACCGACAGCATGATTGCGCCCATCGTCACGTGGAAGCCGTGGAAGCCGGTCAGCATGAAGAAGGTCGAGCCGTAGATGCCGGATGTCAGCTTCAGGTTCAGTTCGCTATACGCGTGGATGTATTCATAGACCTGGAAGCCCATGAAGGTGGCGCCCAGCAGCACGGTGGCAAACAGCCAGATTGCCGTCTGCGCGCGGTGGCCGGCGCGCAGCGCGTGGTGGGCGATGGTGAGCGTCACGCCCGACGTCAGCAGCAAGGCGGTGTTGATGGTCGGGATCGGGAACGGTCCCATGGTGCGGAACTCGTCGACGGTACCGGCCGGGCTGGCGCCACCCCAGTGCGCGGCAAAGTCGGGCCAGATGAATTTATGGTCGATGTCGCCCAGCCACGGCATGGAAATCACGCGGGCGTAAAACAGCGCGCCGAAAAAGGCGCCGAAGAACATGATCTCGGAAACGATGAACCACGCCATCGACCAGCGGAACGAGTAGTCGATGCGCTGGCTGTACAAGCCGCCCTCGGATTCACGGATGGCATCGCCGAACCAGAAGTACAGCACCGCGATGATGCCGGCCAGGCCGACCATGTTGACCGGCATGCCCCACGCCACATCGTTGACCCACGCCGAGGCGCCGGCCATGGTGACCAGCAGCGCGATACCGGCCAGCAGCGGCCAGCGCGACGGCCCCGGCACGAAGTAATACGGTGCTGCGGTATTGTGTGCGCTCATCTCGATCTCCCCTGTCATTTTGTAAGGATTATTTTGCTACCGCCCACTGCACGGCCAGGATCAGCAGCCCGATGAACAGGGCCACGGCGATCAGCGCCGCGATCACGATGTGCACCGGGTTGAGCCGGGCGTCATCGTTGTCGAAATCACTTTTGCGGCGCAGGCCGAAGAACGACCACACCACCGCTTTCAACGAATACCAGAACGACGCCGGCTGCTTGTCCATCTAGTTCGCCGCCGTCTTGTCCATGCCGCCCACTTCGAAGAACGTGTACGACAGGGTGATGGTCTTGACGTCGCGCGGCAGCTTGGGGTCGATGTAGAACATCACGGGCATCTGCCGCGCTTCGTTCGGCTTCAATGCCTGCTGCTTGAAGCAGAAGCACTCGACCTTTTTAAAATGCTGCATGGCGTTCTGTGGTGCGTAGCTCGGTATCGCCTGCGCCGCCACGTCGCGGTTCTGGGTGTTGACCACCTCGTACGTCACCGTGGCCAGTTCGCCCGGGTGCACCGTCATCGATACCACCGTGGGCCGGAAGCGGTACGGGCCCTGGCTGTTGGCGTCGAACTCGATGGTGATGCTGCGGGTGGCGTCCACCTGCGTGTTCTGGTCGTATTCGACCGTGCCGTCCTTTTGCGTGAGCACGTTCAGGCCCAGCGCTTCGCAGATCTGGCGGTAGAACGGGTTCAAGGCATAGGCAAAGCCGAACATCACCACGGCCGTGACCAGCAGCTTGCCGAGCAAGGTACGATTCAATCCGGAGGCGCCGGTTTTCTTCATGTCAGCTCAGCCAGATACGCTTGACGAACACCGACAGGAAAAACAGCACCGCCAGTCCGGCCAGCCACAGCGCCATGCGCACATTGTTGGGCTTTTTGTTCATTTGAATTGCGGTGGCGTTTCAAACGTATGGAACGGCGCCGGCGACGGCACGGTCCACTCGAGGCCCTCGGCGCCCTCCCACGGCTTGGCTTCCGCTTTCTTGCCGCCGCGAATGGTCGGGATCACCACGCCGAACAGGAAGAACACCTGCGACAGGCCGAAACCGAAAGCGCCGATGGTGGCGATCATGTTGTAGTCGGTGAACTGCGCCGAGTAATCGACATAGCGGCGCGGCATGCCGGCCAGGCCCAGGAAGTGCATCGGGAAGAACGTCACGTTGAACGAAATCAGCGACAGCCAGAAGTGCGCCTTGCCCATGGTTTCGTTGTACATGTGGCCGGTCCACTTGGGCGACCAGTAGTAGAAGCCGGCAAATAGCGCGAACAGCGAACCGGCGACCAGCACGTAGTGGAAGTGCGCCACCACGTAATACGTATCCTGCAGCTGGATGTCGATCGGCGTGACCGCCAGGATCAGGCCGGTAAAGCCGCCGATGGTGAACACGAAGATGAAGCCGACCGTAAACAGCATCGGCGTCTCGAACGTCATCGAACCCTTCCACATGGTGGCGATCCAGTTGAACACTTTAACGCCGGTGGGCACCGCGATCAGCATGGTGGCGTACATGAAGAACAGTTGCGACGTCACCGGCATGCCGGTGGTAAACATGTGGTGGGCCCACACGACAAACGACAGGATCGCGATCGACGCAGTGGCATAGACCATCGATGCGTAGCCGAACAGCTGCTTGCGTGCAAACGCGGGCAGGATCTGCGAGACGATGCCGAACGCCGGCAAGATCATGATGTACACCTCGGGGTGGCCGAAGAACCAGAAAATATGCTGGTACATCACGGGGTCGCCACCGGCGGCCGCGTTGAAGAAGGTGGTGCCGAAGTGGCGGTCGGTCAGGGTCATGGTAATCGCCCCGGCCAGCACCGGCATCACCAGGATCAAGAGGTAGGCGGTGATCAGCCAGGTCCAGCAGAACATCGGCATTTTCATCAGCGTCATGCCCGGTGCACGCATGTTGAGGATGGTGACGATGATGTTGATCGAGCCCATGATCGACGAGGCGCCCATCAGGTGCATGGCGAAAATCGCCATGTCCATGCCCGGTCCCATCTGGGTGGACAGCGGCGCGTACAGGGTCCAGCCGGCGGCCGTGGCGCCACCCGGCACCAGGAACGACGTGGCCAGCAGCAGCGCGGCCGGCGGCAGCAGCCAGAACGAGAAATTGTTCATGCGCGCAAACGCCATGTCGGACGCGCCGATCTGCAGCGGTATCATCCAGTTGGCGAAGCCCACGAAGGCCGGCATGATGGCGCCGAACACCATCACCAGGCCGTGCATGGTGGTCAGCTGGTTGAAGAACTCGGGCTGGAAGAATTGCAGGCCGGGCTGGAACAGCTCGCTGCGGATCATCAGCGCCAGCACCCCGCCCGACAGCAGCATCACAAACGAGAACCACAGGTACAGCGTGCCGATGTCCTTGTGGTTGGTGGCGAACAGCCAGCGTTTCAGGCCGGTCGGATGGTCATGGGCGTGATCGTGCGAGTGATCGTGGCCGTGATCGATGGTGCTTGTGCTCATTGTGTCTCCTGCTGTTCTGCTGGATTTATTTACGTGCAGCCACGATTTCGGCCGGTTGGACGATGTTTTGTTCTGGCTTGTTCGACCAGCTGTTGCGGGTGTACGTGATCACGGCCGCGATTTCGGTGTCGGACAGCTGCTTCCACGCCGGCATTTCGGCGGGATATTTACCGCTCTTCTGGCCATTGAGCAGCACGTGGATTTGCGCTGCCTTGTCGCCGTTGACCACGGCCGAGCCGTCCAGCGGCGCGAAGGCACTGGGCACGCCCTTGCCGTTGGCCTGGTGGCAGACCGCGCAGTTGGCGGTATAGACTTTTTCGCCGCGCGTTTTCAGCTCGTCGATGGTAAAGGTTTTGTTCGGATCGTCGGCCAGCGCCGCCATTTCCTTTTTCTTGCCATCGACCCAGGCTGTGTAATCGGCGTCGGACACCACGCGCACGACGATCGGCATGAACGCGTGCTCCTTGCCGCACAGCTCGGAGCAATAGCCGCGATAGGTGCCGGTGTGTTCAGCCTTGAACCAGGTGTCGCGCACGAAGCCGGGAATCGCATCCTGCTTGACGGCAAACGCGGGGATCGACCACGAGTGGATGACGTCGGCGGCGGTGGTGACGATGCGGATCTTTTTATGGACCGGCACCACCATCTCGTTATCGACGTCCATCAGGTACGTGTCGCCACGCTTTTCGGTGGGGGCAAAGCCGGGCGCACCCACTTGCGCGCGCGGCGTGGCCAGGTTGGACAGGAAGGAAATGCCGGTGCCCTCCCCGCTCAGGTAGTCGTAGCCCCACTTCCATTGCATGCCGGTGACCTTGATGGTGATGTCGGCATTGCTGGTGTCTTTCATGCCGACCACGGTGCGGGTGGCGGGCAGCGCCATGCCGATCACGATCAGGAACGGCACCACGGTCCAGGCGATTTCGACGGCGGTCGATTCGTGGAAGGTGGCCGGTTTGTGGCCCAGCGATTTGCGGTGCTTGAAGATCGAGTAGAACATCACGCCGAACACGGCGACGAAGATCACCAGGCACACGACCATCATCCACGTGTGCAGGTCGTAAACCTCGGTGGCGATGCGGGTGGCGGGCGGCTGCAGGTTCAGTTGTTTTTCAATCGGACCGCCGGTGCCGCCGGTGGCCGGGCCGTACGTTCCGGCGGTTTCCGCTGCCCTCGCTGCAATACTGGCTGCCGTCATCGTAAAGCCGAGCATGAACGATGTAAGTCGCTTCGCAAGTGTCATGTTTTCCCCAACAAACCCAAGTGTAATTATTTTGTAACGACCTGGATTCCGGTAAACCAAACCCGCGTCGCTCCTTAAACAACTTCAGGTCCCGTTTGCACACTGCCGGGACTCTGAAGCCTTTGTCTCCATCCCCTACGTCACAGCGTGCTGCGAGAGAACAATACAAAAGCCTGATGCTGCTTAAATCAACTGCTCGCTTCGTTTCAATTGGTGCCCGGATAACGGCTTTGCCCATGATTCACAGGCAAAGTTGGTTATTGATTATATAGAACAAAAACCACGCACATCAACAAATAAACGATTTTGCAACTCTGTTGTCCCCGGGACGCATTTTGCTTGCGTCCAAGGCGTGATCGCGCTATGTGCGACCTTTAATTCTTCTTGCGCGGCAGGTCGAAGCGGATGATCGCCTCGCCCTTGGACGTGGTGCGCGGCGCCGGCCGGAACGCGTGGCCGTAGATCACCTCGAACGTCAGCGCCAGCTTGCCGTCGGGCCAGCGCTGGCGTTCCAGCGCCGCCAGCATGCGCTGCCAGGCCTGCTTGCCCATCAGCCCCTGGCTGCGCGTACCGAGCGGATTGCCGCCCAGCGCGCGCACGTCGGCCAGCAGCGCTTGCGCCGTGTCGTACGTGACCGTGATCACTTCCATGTCGAGCACCGGCGTGGAAAACCCCACTTCCACCAGCTGGTCGCCGAAGTCGTGCATATCGACAAACGGCAGCACGTGCGGCGCCAGGTCGGCCTCGGCAAACGCCGTGCGCAGCTCGCGCAGGGTGTCGGGCCCGAAGCACGAAAACATCAGCAGGCTGTTGACCCGCAGCACCCGGCGCCATTCGGCAAACACGCGGTCGGGCTGCGGATGCCAGTGCAGCGCCAGGTTGGACCACACCAGGTCGATCGAGTTCGGCGCCAGCGGCAAATCGGCAAAATCGCCGCACAGCAGGTCGATGCCGGCCTTCAACGGCAGCAGCTTGGACAGCAGCTGGTTCAGCGACGACTGCCTGGCGCCCTGGCTGCGCACGGCGCGCAGCGGCGCCTCGGCCGCATCGACGCCGAGAATCTGGGCGGCAGCGTACATTTTTTGCAACACACCAAGGTCGGCGCCGTCGCCGCAACCGGCATCGAGCACGCGCAAGGGCGCGATTTTAACCAATTCCAGCCGGTCCACCATCCGCGAGGCAATTTCCCGGCGCAAAAAATCGGCGGGGCGGGTGCGGTCGAGACGGGAAAACAGGGCGCGCACATGATCGAGATCAATCGGAGCGCTGAGTTTGGGCGGGTTGGCAGGCACGTGCATATATGGTTGACAGTTGGGTTCCACCTGCGATGGGCCGTGCCGGATGACGCCAGGCGGCCGCAGGTTGATGCGATAATGTCGGCAGTGTACATGGTTGGCGCCCGGCTGGCCGCCATGGGCCGCGTTTTTTGGGAAACATGGCATGAATGGCAAGCTGATCCGGCGAGCGCTCCACCTGCTGTTGCCCACCTCGTGCGCGCTGTGCGGCGCCGGCAGCGACGACACCCTGTGTGCGGCCTGCGTGGACCAGTTTTTCGGTACCGCTGCCGCCGTGCCGCGCTGCCCTTGCTGCGCCAATCCGGTCGTGGCTGGCGCCACGCTGTGCGGCCACTGCATCGCCGCGCGGCCCGCATTCGACCGCACCGTGGTCGCTTGCGACTACGCGCTGCCGGTCGATCAACTGGTGCTGCAGCTGAAATTCGGCCACCGGCTGGCCCTCGCGGCGCTGATGGCGCGGCGGCTGGCGGTCGTGGTCGCGGCGGCAACTGCGGCGGACGGCAGTCCCGGCGCCCTGCCCGATCTGCTATGCCCGGTGCCGCTGGGCCCGCGCCGGCTGGCGCAGCGCGGCTACAACCAGGCGCTGGAAATTGCCCGGCCGCTGGCGCGCAGCCTGGGCGTGGCGCTGCATGCCAGGCTGGTGGCGCGTATCCGCGAGACAGCCGCGCAAAGCAGCGTGGCGCCCGAGGACCGGCGCGCCAATATCGCCGGCGCGTTTGCCGTGCCCGCCCCGGCGCTGGCACTGCTACGCGGCCGCCATATCGGCGTGGTGGACGATGTGATGACCAGCGGCGGCACGCTCGACGAAATGGCGGCCACCCTCAAGCGCCACGGCGCAGCGCGCGTGAGCAACCTGGTGTTCGCGCGCACCCCGCCCCATTGAATTTTTGAAGGAGAACAAAGTGTTTCACGTCGTACTGGTCCACCCCGAAATTCCGCCCAATACGGGCAACGTCATCCGCCTGTGCGCCAATACCGGCGCCCAGTTGCACCTGATCGAGCCGCTCGGCTTTCCGCTCGAAGATTCCAAGCTCAAGCGCGCCGGCCTCGACTACCACGAGTACGCGAAAATGAAGGTGCACGCCGACTGGCAGTCGTTCTGCGCCGACCTGCAACCGGACCCGTCGCGCATGTTCGCCATGACCACGCGCGGCTCGTCGCCGTTCGCGGACGCCAGCTTCCGGCCGGGCGATGTATTCGTGTTCGGTTCGGAAACCGCCGGCCTGCCGCCCACCCTGCGCGACAACTTCCCCGCCGAACAACGGATCCGCCTGCCGATGCGGCCCGACAATCGCAGCCTCAACCTGTCCAATACCGTGGCAGTGGTCGTTTTCGAAGCCTGGCGCCAAAACGGCTACGCCGGCGGCGTCTAGCGCCTGACAACACCGCCATAGCGGCGTTGCAGCTCCTTGCCGTACTAGCGTACTGTCTTCGTCGCTGCGCCTTGCTCTGGCGGCGTTCTCAGGTGCTATTACCAGCCAATACGGCGAGGAGTTGCAACGCCATGGAGGCTTCGTCAGGCGCTCGCATTTCGGCGGGATGTGGAGGCGCGCAGGATGAGTTGCGGTTCGATCATGCCGGTCTCCGGCTCCGGCTTGCCATCGATGGCGGCGATCAGTTTTTCCATTGCAGTCGCCCCCATCCGCTCGCTTTGCATATCGACCGTGGTCAGTGCCGGCGACGTGTACTGACCGTACGAGATATTGTCGAAGGCCGCCACCGACAGGTCGTCCGGCAGCGAAAAGCCCAGGGTTTGCGCTGCCTTCATGAAGCCCAGCGCCATCAAGTCGTTGTAGCAGATCAGCGCATCGGGCGGATTGCCGCCCAACAGGATCGCCGAGCACACGCGTTCGCCCTCGGCCGAGGTGGGCGTGCCGCCCTCGTACACATCCAGGTCCAGGTCATGTTCGGCCAGGCACGCGCGGATGGCGTCGAGCCGGTCGTGGTCGCGCCGGGCGCGGGCAAAGCGCAGGTAGGCGAACCGGCGGTGCCCGAGCGACAGCAGGTGCCGCGCCAGCATGGCGGCGCCGCGCGTATCGTCGCTGCTCACCCACTGCAAGGGCAGCCGCGTGGGCCGGCCGAAGTACACCAGCGGCTTGCCCAGGTCCATCAGCCAGTCCATCTCCGACTCGACCATGCGCGAAAACAGGATCAGGCCATCGACGCGGCGGCTCAGCGCCTCGACCAGCGGCCGCTCGCGGTCGGCGTTTTCTTCGGTATCGACCAGCAGCAAGGTGTAGTTATGGGCCAGGGCCACGCGGTTGGCGCCCTTGACGATGCTGGTGAAATGGGGATTGTTGATGTCGAGGATGGACAGGCCGATGCTGCGCGTGCGGCCCGTGATCATCGACTGCGCCAGCGGATTGGACCGGTAGCCCAGCTTGGCGATCACTTCCTTGATGGTGGCTTCGACTGCCGGTGAGAACCGTTGCGCGCCGTTGACGAACTTCGACACGGTGGCGGTCGAAACACCGGCGGCGGCGGCCACGTCACGGATGGTTGCTACGTTTTTTTTCATTGCAGGCAGGAAGTGGGCGCGTGATCGATCGTGGCAACGATCTTAGCACGCGCCCAAGGTGCTTCAAGCCTTACAGATCGGTAATTTCCTTGTGGCGCGGCACCAGGATTTTCATGACGGTCCACGCTGCCAGGTAAGCCACGGCGCAAATCGCGAACATGATCATGTAACCGGTGTAGATATCGTTGACGGCCTTGTAGTGATCGAACACCCAGCCGCCCAGCTTGGTCAGCAGCACGCCGCCGATACCGCCGGCCATGCCGCCGATACCGACCACCGACGCCACCGCTTTTTGCGGGAACATGTCCGACACGGTGGTAAAGATGTTGGCCGACCAGGCCTGGTGGGCCGAGGCGCCGATACCGATCAGGATCACGGGCACCCAGAAGCTGATCGAACCGAGCGGTTGCGCCAGCAGCACCAGCAGCGGGAACAGCGCAATCACGAACATCGCCCGCATGCGGCCGTCATACGGCGCATAACCACGGGCCATGAAGTAGCTGGGGAACCAGCCGCCGCCGATCGAACCGATCATGGTCATACTGTAGAGCACGGCCAGCGGCACGATGATGGCGTCGCCTTTCATGCCGTACTGGGCCGACAGATAGGTTGGCAACCAGAACAGGAAGAACCACCACACGCCGTCGGTCATGAACTTGCCGAAAGCAAAAGCCCAGGTCTGCGGGTATTTCAGCAGCTGGAACCACGAGGTTTTACGGGCGGCAGCGGCCGACGCTTCCTCGGTGGTTTCGGTTTTGACCACCTGGTCGCTGCGGATATAGGCCAGTTCGGCAGCGCTCATGCGCTTTTGCTGTTCCGGCTTGTCGTACAACCACAGCCACAGCGCCATCCAGAAGAAGCCGACCGCGCCGATGATGATGAACGCCCACTGCCAGCCCCACACGGAAGCGATCAGCGGCACGCTGATCGGCGCCAGGATCGCACCCACGTTGGCGCCGGAATTGAAGATACCGGTGGCGAACGAGCGCTCTTTCTTGGGGAAGTATTCGGCGGTGGCCTTGATCGCGGCCGGGAAGTTACCGGCCTCGCCGATCGCCAGCACTGCACGCGACACCATGAAACCGATAATCGACGGTACCACCACCAGGCCGAAGGCGCCGGCCACCACGGCAATGCCCTCGCCCATCGGCACCGCAAACGCGTGCAGGATGGCGCCGAGCGACCAGATCACGATCGCCACGACATACGCGGACTTGGTGCCGATACGGTCGACCACGCGACCGGCCAGCAGCATCGAGACCGCGTAAACGAACTGGAACGCGGCAGCGATATTGGCGTAATCGGTATTGGTCCAGCCGAATTCCTTGGACAGGTCCGGCGCCAGCAGGCTGAGCACCTGGCGGTCGAGATAATTGATGGTGGTGGCAAAAAACAACAAGGCACAGATGGTCCACCGGTATTTACCGACGGCCTGGCCGACTGACTGCGGGTTGACGGGCTCGCTCAGATTCATGGCATCACTTTGTATTATGTTTATGTTGATGATCTCTCTGTCTCCACGAGATCATGTCATATGTCATCGTACAACCATCAAAGTTGTGAAGCAAGAAAAAAGAAGTGGCTGCTCAGAGGCAGCCACCAAATGATCAAATCGTTGCGCGAAGCGTGTTTTTATGCCGCTGCCGCCATCCTCGGGCGGGCCAGCAACAAGGCGACCAGGCTGATCACCGCCGCCCCACTCAAGTAGTAGCCCACGTACTGCAAGCCATAGTTGGTGGCCAGCCAGGTAGCGATGTACGGTGCCAGCGAGGCGCCGAGTATGCCCGCCAGGTTGAAGGTGAGCGAAGCGCCGGTGTAACGCACCTCGGCCGGGAACAGCTCGGACAGGATGGTGCCCAGCGGACCGTAAGTCAGCCCCATCAACCCCAGGCCCAGCGACAGGAACACCGTCACCTGCGCGGTGCTGCCCGAGCCGAACAGCGGCGCCAGCGCCAGCCCGAAGATGGCGATCGCCGCCGAAATCCAGATCAAGGTGCGGGCGCGGCCATGGCGGTCGGCCCACACCGCCGCAACCGGAATTGTCAAGCCGAAGAACAGCACCGCAAACAATTGCTGGATCAGGAAATCCTTGCGCGAGAAGTGCAAGGCGGTCGTGCCCCAGCTCAGCGCGAACACCGTCATCAGGTAAAACAGCACGAAGGTGGCCAGCGCGATCAGGGTGCCCAGCACCAGCATGGCGCCATGGTCGCGGAACACCGTCACCACCGGCACTTTGACCCGTTCGTTCTTTTCCAGCACTTTCTGGAAGTCCGGCGTCTCGTGGATTTTCAGGCGCACATACAGGCCCACGATGACCAGCAGCGCGCTGGCCAGGAACGGGATGCGCCAGCCGTAGGCAAAGAATTCGGCATCGGTCTGCACCTCGGTGAGCAGCAGGAAAATGCCGCCCGACAGGAAGAAGCCGATCGGCGCGCCCAGTTGCGGGAACATGCCGTACCAGGCGCGCTTGCCCGGCGGCGCATTCTCGGTGGCCAGCAGCACCGCGCCGCCCCACTCGCCGCCCAGGCCCAGGCCCTGGCCAAAGCGGCACAGCGCCAGCAGGGCCGGGGCCCAGGTGCCGATGGTGGCATACGTGGGCAGCAGGCCGATCACCACCGTCGAGAGCCCCATGGTCAGCAACGCCGCCACCAGCGTGGCCTTGCGGCCCACGCGGTCGCCGAAGTGGCCGAACACGGCCGAACCGATCGGCCGCGCAAAGAAGGCGATGGCAAACGTGGCCAGCGACTGCAAGGTGGCGGCGGCGGGGTCGGCGGCGGGGAAGAACAGCTTGGGGAACACCAGCACGGCAGCGGTGGCGTAGATATAGAAATCGAAGAATTCGATGGTGGTGCCGATCAGGCTGGCGAACAGCACGGTGGCCGGCTTGTTGGTCTGGGCCGGTTTGGACGGACTCATGCGTAAAGCTCCTGCAAATAAACGGTGCGGCCCATCATACACACGCCATTGGCAGGATGCCAAGCAAAGACAGCGGCAGCAGGTAGTACTGCTTAGAGAAACCTCACCCCTTGGGATCGATCTGTTGCAAACCGTCCGCGATCGCGGCCGCTTCCAGCGGGCGCACCACGCGCGCCACTTCCACGCCATCCTTGAGGAAAATCAGGGTGGGCCACAGCTTGACGCGGAACGAGCGGCCCAGCGCACGGCCGGGGCCGTCTTCGACCTTGTAGTGAGTCAACTGCTCATGACCGGCAAACGCCTGCGCCAGCGGCGCCTGGGCGGCCTGGCAGTGGCCGCACCAGTTGGCGCCGAACTCGAGCAGGACTGCGCCCGGCAGAGCATCGATCTCGGCGCGCTGCGGCGCCTCGGCTTGGTAGTGTGTTTTCATTTTTTCCTGAATTTGGCGCAGGGATCGGGACGTTCCTGCGTGCTCAGCGCATAGGTTTGATCATAGCGGCCGGCATGGTCGCCCGGCTCAACGTAGCCTTCGGCGCGCACCGTCAGTATAGGCTCGATCAGGTTAAGCCAGCGCGCGACGCCGATATCCTTGCGCACGTGGCCGTTGCCGGCGATGAGCACCACGTCGCGCGGGCGCTGGTCGCGGATGATCTTGGCCATCCACAGATCGCGCGCCAGTTGGGCGTTGACCATGCCATCGACCATCATGGCCGGCAACATGCCGCAATGGCCGGCTTCGATTTCATGCTGCTGGGCGGTGCGCAGGTCGGCCGGGATAGCCTGGTCCAGGCGGTAGTCCTTGATGCTTTGCGGGTCGAACGTGGCCTGGATGCCGTCGCGCACCACGCGCGAAGCGTCGGCGCGCGACAGGTTGCCCGCCACCAGCGGCAAGTGGTACGTGAGCGCCAGCTGGATCACCGGATAGTACAACTGCCAGTCCCAGCGCGGGCCGTGGACCAGCTGGATCACGCACTGGGCGTCGAGGCAGCCCTTTTGCGCCTGGTCGAGCACATCCTGGTTTTCGCGGTCGAACTGCTCCATCACGATGGCCGGGCGCCAGCCCGCTTCCACGCGCTGGCGCAGCAACTCGTAGCGCAAACGGTGGCCTTGTCGGTTGTCATGCACTTCGCCCAGCAGCAGCACCTGGGGATTCGCGCCCTGCGGCGCCGGCGCAGCCTCAGCGGCAGGGACGGCGGCGGCGGGCCTGGCCCCGCCCGCGCAGCCGCTCAACAGTGCGAGGGTGGCCAGTGCGCTGGCGCCACACATGAATCGGAGTCTGTACATCATGGGATATCGCCCCTTGCATGCTAATTGGTTGATTTGATGGATTTAATTTATGGCGCACTGCGCGCAGCGTTTGACACTGTTGGTGCAGTGCAATAATAAATTTCTATTGAATAAACTAAAATAGCAATATGTTATGAATTGTGGTTAAATACCAGTTCGGTCAGTTGTCAATCCGATCTGGCGCAAAAATTATACGGATAACGCATTAAATTGTTGTTAAGCCGGGCGCCCAGTACAGTTTCAGGAGTGTCATGTGAAAATTTTATCGTTGTTGAGCACCACCATCTTCGCGCTGTGTCTGTGTGGTGCTGCCGCCGCAGCCACCGCCACGCCTGACGCACTCGCAACATCGGCCTTCCACGAATGTACGGCAGATGCCCCGTGCGACAAGCTTGCACAGCAAGAAGGCCAACCGGCTGCGCAGGACCGGCAACCGGTTGCCAAGGTCGAGGAAGCACCGCTGCCGGTGCCGGAACTGCAAACCTCGCTGATGTTCATGATGGGGTTGCTGGTCCTGGGCGTGACCTCGCGGCGCCGGTCGTCGGAACGTTTCGACCGCTGAGCGTAGCCTGCTTCACCGACATCCCGCCTGGTGCGGGATTTTTTTATTCCGGCGCGGCCGGCGCCACCGGTGTCACGCACGGCATGCGCAGCGTAAAGCTGGCGCCCTGCCCCAGCACGCTGGCCACCGTGATGGTGCCGCCGAACTGCTTGGCCATCAGGTTGAACACGATGTTCAGTCCCAGGCCGGTACCGCCCTGGCCGCGCCGGGTGGTGACGAACGGGTCGAAGACCTTGTCGATCATGTCCGGAGCGATGCCCTTGCCGTTGTCGCTCACCTGCATCTCGATCCAGTCGCCCTGGCGCGCCACCCCGATCGTGATGCGCCCTTCTTGTTCCGCCTCGAACGCATGTTCCACGCAATTGAGCGTCAGGTTGGTGAGCACCTGGGCCAGCGCGCCGGGATAGCTGTCGAGCATCAGGTCGGGGGGGCAGGCGATGCTGACCGTGATCCGGGTCTTCTTGAGCTTCGGTTGCAGGCTCGACACCACCTCGTTGATATAGTCGCGCAGCTCGAAGCGGCGCCGCGCCTCGCTCACCTGGTCCACCGCGATCTGCTTGAAGCTGTGGATCAGGTGAGCGGCGCGGTAGGCGTTGTTCATGATCAGGCGCGTGCTTTCGGCGGCGGTGTCCAGGTAGCGGGTGATGTCCGATTTCTTGACCGTGCCTTCGGCCACCGCCGCGTGGACCTTCTCGGTCGCCTCCATCAGCACCGAGGCGCTGGTGAGCGCGATGCCCACCGGGGTGTTGATCTCATGGGCCACGCCGGCAACCAGGCCGCCAAGCGATGCCAGCCGCTCGGCCTGCAGCAACGACTCCTGCGCGCGCCGCAGTTCGTCCAGTGCGCGGGTAGTGGCCAGGGCGGCCTGGCGCGCCTCGTCCTCAGCCTCGCGGATGCGCTGGATATTCGATTTGACCTTGCGCTGGATGGCATTGAAGCCACGGATCACTTCGCCCAGCTCGTCGCGGCGGTTGTCGGGCAACTCTTCGACCTCGTCGCTGTCGCGGGTGGCCAGGTCGAACAGGCCGTCGCGCAGGCGCTTGAGCGGGTGGAACACGATGCGCAGCGACAAGGCCAGCGCCGCCACCAGGATCAGGTCCAGCAGCAACACTTCAATCACCTTGCGCCGTACCTCGGCCGCCAGCGTGGCCTCGATCTGGGCGCGGCTGAAATTGACCACCACCCGGCCCACGATCACCGGCTTGAGCGCGGCGCCGGCGCCGCCGGAATCGCGGTAGGCCAGGTCGGCCACCACCGGCGTACCACCCACGGCGGCATCGGTTTCGATCGGCACCAGGGTGCCGTCCTCACGCCGCAGCCGGCCGGAGAACAGCCCGACCGACGTGTCGTACACACGGATCGAGACCAGTTCGGGCGGCATCATCTCGGCAGCCACGATGTTATCGACCTTGGCCTTGTCCAGGTCCCACAGCGCCGAAGGCAAGCTCGTCTGCAGGCGCGCCAGCACGCCCTGGCGCAGCCGCTGGCTGCCGGCCTCGAGTTCCTGGGACAGGCTGTGCTGGGCGTAGGTGCCGGAAATGCCGAGCACCAGGGTAACGATCACCACGAACAGCAGCGTCAGGCGGCCTTGAATGCCAAACATCGAATTTAACCTCCCTTACGCTGATTTAACGGCAACAAGCCAATGTAAGGTAAGCAATGCATCTTGGCAAGCAAGGCTTGGCCGCCTCCCCCGTGCGTGATAACCGCAACACTGGCCGGCGTTGCAGACTCAGGACGTTCTCAATGGTAATATCGACCAAAACAGGGATCTTCGGGAGACGGCAATGACGGGAAATTATCATCAACTGGCGCTGGCCGATGTGCGGCCGGGCATGGTCCTGTCGGACGTGCTGCTCGACGTGCAGGGCCAGGTCCTGCTGCCGCAAGGCGCGGTGCTGACCGAAGCCATGCTGGCGCTGATGCCGCGCCATGGCATCGAAATGCTGCCGGTGGAAGCGGGCGAAGCGTCGCCCGAGGAAACCGCAGCGACCCGCCAGCACCACGAGGCGCGCATCGCCCACCTGTTCCGCAAGACTGATGCCGACGCTGGCGACGACTGGGCCACCAGCCTGCTGCAACGCTTCGTGCGCGATTTCCGCCTGGGCCGCCAGGAGCACGACCATGAGTAATACCGTCAGCTACGACGACGTGGTGCGCAACCTCGACGACCTGCCCTCGCTGCCGGCGGTGGTCATGGAGCTGCTCAACAGCATCGACCAGGAAGACGTCGATATTTCCGTGCTGGCCAAAAAAGTGTCGCACGACCAGGCACTGACCGCCAAGACGCTGCGCCTGGCCAATTCGTCGCTGTACGGCCTGCAAGTGAAAGTGACGACCATCCAGCAGGCCATCACGTACCTGGGCTTCCAGACCACCCGCAACCTGATCACGGCTGCCGCCGTCACCGGCTACTTCGCCCAGGGTCACTGCCCCGGTTTCGACGACAAGGCGTTCTGGCGCCATTCGATCGCCACCGCCGCCTGCGCCAAAGTGCTGGCGCGGCACATGCGCTTCAACCAGGATTACGCGTTTACGGCCGGACTGCTGCACGATATCGGCCGGCTGGTGCTGGTGTCATGCTTTCCGAACCAGTATTCGATGACGATTGCTTACCGCGAAGAACACGACTGTTATTTGCTGGCGGCGGAGCGCCAAGTGCTGGGCGTGGACCACGTGCAGGCGGGCGTGGCGCTGGCCGAACACTGGAATTTCTCCGATACCATGCGCCAGGCGATTGCCTACCACCATACCCCGGAAGTGCCGGGCGCGGGCTTTTTGGCCACCATCATCCACGTGGCGGATGCAATCGTGCACGCGCTCGACCTGGCGCAGGTGCAGGACGACCTGGTGCCGCAAGTGTCGAACGTGGCGTGGACGGCGCTGGGGTTAGACGAGGAAATTTATTTGCAGATATTCCGCGAGACGGAATTGCAATACGAAGAGATTTCGATGGTGTTGCTGAGCTGAAGCTGTCGTACTAAAGGCCGCGGCTCCCTGCCGTGCCGGTCAGAAACCGGCGCGACAGGTGCGGAGCGCGGGGCGCATTAGTGATGTGCTACGTTTCCGGCCGAAGCCTTGTCGTTGCTGCTGCGGTCTTCAGGCTTGGGACGGCCCTGGGCGTCGGACAGGCGGTACTTGGTGCGGCGGTCGCCCATCAGGTCGCGCAGGTCGCGGATGCTCATGCCGGTCACTTCGTGCATGCGGATCAGCAGCGAAGCGCCGACCGGCAGGCGGTGGTGGCGGATTTTGCTGATGACCGGCGGCGCCACTTCCAGCAGGCGCGAGAGCGCGGCGTCGTTTTTCAGTTGCATCTTGCCCAGCAGAATGTCGAGCAGGTGGTTGGGGTTGTAGCTTTCCTGCGATGCGAGTGCGTGGTGTGCCATGATGTGTCCTCGTTGGTTGGGTGAACAGATATTGCTGGTCCGAACTTAAGGAAAACTTAGAGTTTTCAATAATTAACAAATGGACTTTTCAGACTTTTCTGTGAATTGCTTTTAAAGCAATATTATTCTATGCGCAAAAGCCGGGCTGTCCGATAGACCGCTCGAAGCAAGATTGTGCGGCATCAATCGCCATGTAGAAAACATGGCAACCATGCCATTCCAACACAGCGGGCGGCTGCGTGGCGCACGCAAGGGCGGCGGCCGGTCGTTTTACGCTAAACTAACGGTTGCGCGCACCGGCGCCCCATCCTCCATAAAGCCCAACGCCATTGAAAACCAAGACCCCAGTTCAGCCGCACTACTTCGTCCCCGAGCCGCTCGATAACACGCGCCTGGCCCACCTGTGCGGCCCCCTCGACGAAAACCTGCGCCAGATTTCGGCGGCGCTGGACGTCACCATTTTCCGGCGCGGCGAGAAATTCATCGTCAGCGGCTACAACGCCGAACGCGCGGTGCAAATCCTCGAAAAGTTCTACGCCATCGCCAACAAGGTGGTGCCGATCGAGGAAGTGCAACTGGCGCTGGTCGAGCAACGCGCCGGCCTCAACGCTGCTGCCGCAGCCGCGTCCGCCGCCATCTCGGATGCGTCCGCACCGGCGAAGGAGGCCGCGCGCGTGGTGGCTGCCGCGCCGTTCGTCGAGCCCGACATCAACAGCCCGGTGCTGAAAACCCGCCGCGCCGACCTGCGCGGACGCACCCCGCACCAGATCCGCTACCTGCGCAACATCCTCGAGCACGACATCAGCTTCGGCGTGGGTCCGGCCGGCACCGGCAAAACCTACCTGGCCGTGGCCTGCGCGGTCGATGCGCTCGAACGCGACGCCGTCAAGCGCATCATCCTCACCCGCCCGGCCGTGGAAGCGGGCGAACGCCTGGGCTTCCTGCCCGGCGACCTGACCCAAAAAGTCGATCCGTACCTGCGCCCGCTGTATGACGCGCTGTATGACCTGCTCGGCTTCGACCGCACCCAGAAGATGTTCGAGAAACAGGTGATCGAGATCGCCCCGCTGGCGTACATGCGCGGGCGCACGCTCAATCATGCGTTCGTCATCCTCGACGAGGCGCAGAACACCACGGTCGAACAAATGAAGATGTTCCTCACCCGTATCGGCTTCGGCAGCAAGGCCGTGGTGACCGGCGACGTCACGCAAGTCGACTTGCACAAGAGCCAGAAAAGCGGCCTGGTCGATGCAGTCCAGGTGCTCAAGGACGTGCGCGGCGTGGCCTTCAGCCATTTCACCAGCGAAGACGTGGTGCGCCACCCGCTGGTGGGGCGGATTGTCGATGCCTACGAGACCGCGCAAAACCACGAGGCGGAAATCGCCCCCCTGCTTAAAACCACCGCCCTGAAAAATGTCCGAAAAAAATAATCCGCAGTCACTGACGCTGTCGGTGCAATATCCCGACCCGCGCCTGAAAACCCTGGTCACCCGTGCCAAGCTCAAGCGTTGGATCGGCGCCGCGCTGTTCGCGCCGGCCGAGCTGACCATCCGCTTTGTCGATGCCGACGAAGGCCGCACCCTGAACCGCGACTATCGCGGCAAGGACTACGCCACCAACGTGCTCACGTTCGCCTACAACGAAGGCGAAGAATTGCCGGACGATGCGCCCACCGTGGCCGACATCATCCTGTGCACCGACGTGCTGGAGCGGGAAGCCGCCGAACAGAACAAGACGGTGGAAGAACACACGGCGCACCTGATCGTGCACGGCGTGCTGCACGCCCAGGGCTATGACCACGAGGACGACGAGGAAGCGACCGAGATGGAAACGCTCGAAACGGAACTGCTGGGAACGCTCGGTTTTGCCGATCCCTATGCCCAGGAGAAGACCGGTCAACAGTAGGAACTTCCGCGAACATGACTGGTTTTTTTGACAAAAGCCTCTGATCGACACCATTTGGTGTATCCTATACCCCTTCAAAACAATGGCTCACGCCTACTATGCAAGAGCACTCTAGTGGCGTCAAAACTGACGCCAAACCCCATCGGTCGCTGTTTGAACGCCTGACCGCCTTTATCTCCCCCGAGCCCGAGAACCGCGCGGAACTGCTCGAGGTTCTCCATGACGCCCACGAACGCAACCTGATCGACGCCGACGCCTTGTCGATGATCGAAGGCGTGTTCCAGGTGTCCGACCTGTCCGCCCGCGACATCATGGTGCCGCGTTCGCAAATGGACGTGATCGACATTTCCCGCCCGATCGAAGAATGGATGCCGATCGTGCTGGAAACCGCCCACTCGCGCTTCCCCGCCATCGAAGGCGAGCGCGACAAGGTAATCGGCATCCTGCTGGCCAAAGACCTGCTGCGCTACTACGCCGAAGAATCGTTCGACGTGCGCGCCATGCTGCGCCCGGCCGTGTTCATCCCCGAATCGAAACGCCTCAATGTGCTGTTGCGCGACTTCCGCGCCACCCACAACCACATGGCCATCGTGGTCGATGAATACAGCGGTGTCGCCGGCCTGATCACCATCGAGGACGTACTCGAGCAAATCGTCGGCGATATCGAAGACGAGTACGACTTCGACGAGGAAGAGGACAACATCCTGTCGATCAAGGAAGGTCCGCGCGGACCACGCTGGCGCGTCAAGGCACTGACCGAGATCGAGCAATTCAACGAAGAGCTCGATACCGAACTGCCGGACGACGATGTCGACACCATTGGCGGCCTGGTCGCCAAGCACCTGTCGCGCATGCCACACAAGGGTGACGTCTTCAATTACCAGGGCTTGCGCTTCGAAGTCCTGCGTGCCGACGCCCGCCAGATCCACGTGCTGCTGGTGGAAAAACTGCCACCGGCCCCAAGCGACAGCGACGTCCTGTAATGCGCTTTCGCCGCGCCGATCCCAACGCCCCACCCAAGCCACAGCGCAGCACCCAGGGCCGCATGCTCGTCACGGCCCTGGCCGGCGCGCTGTGCGTGCTGGGCTTTGCGCCGTTCGGCTGGTGGCCACTGGAAATCCTGGGCCTGGCCACCCTGTTCTACCAGGTGCTGCGCAGCAGCAGCGTCAAAGCTGCCGGCCTGATCGGTTGGGCGTTCGGCTTCGGCTGGACCGCTGCCGGCGTCCACTGGCTCTACGTTTCCCTGCACGACCACGGCGGCATGGCCGCACCGCTGGCGGCGGTCGCTGTCGCCCTGCTGGCCTGGGCCATGGGCTTTTACGTGGCGCTGGCCATGGGCACGGCTGCCTGGCTGCGCAAAAAATGGGCGCTGCCGCTGCCGGCCGCCAACTTGCTGCTGCTGCCGGCCTTGTGGGCGCTGTTCGAGTGGCTGCGCGGCTGGCTGTTTACCGGTTTTCCGTGGCTGTCGTCGGGCTATGCTCACAATCACAGCCCTCTTGCAGGTTTCGCGCCCATCGTTGGCGTGTATGGCCTGGGCTGGCTGGCGGCGCTGATCGCCGGCGCTTTGCTGCTGGTCTTCCACCGCACCCGCCTGCGCGCGCTGGCCCTGGTGGTGGCGGTGTCGGTGGTTGGCGTGGGCCTGAGCTTTATCACCTGGACCCACCCGCAAGGCAAGCCGATCTCGGTACGCCTGATCCAGGGCAATGTGCCCCAGGCAGAAAAATTCGACGGCGCGCGCGTGGCGGCCGTGATGCGCCAGTACCAGGACGCGATTACCGCCGCGCCGGCCGACCTGATCGCCACGCCGGAAACGGCCATCGTCATGCTGCCGCAGCAACTGCCGCCCGACTACCTGCCCGGCCTGGCGCAGTTCATGCACCAGACCAATAGCAACCTGATCCTCGGCATCCCGATGGCCGACAGCCGCACCGCGTATTTCAACAGCGTGCTCGGCATCGCCGCCAATCCGGGCGCGGCGCAGGTGGCTGGCGGCTACTACCGCTACGACAAGCACCACCTGGTGCCGTACGGCGAGTTCATTCCGTGGGGCTTCCGCTGGTTCGTCAACCTGATGTCGATCCCGCTTGGCGACCAGACCAGTGGCCCGGACATCCAGCCCGCGTTTGCCATCCGCGACCAGCTGGTGCTGCCCAATATCTGCTACGAGGACTTGTTTGGCGAGGAAATCGCCGCGCAACTGAATACCCCGGCGCAGGGCCAGCAGCCGGCCACCATGCTGCTCAACGTCTCGAACCTGGCCTGGTTTGGCGACACCATCGCCATCCCGCAGCATTTGCAGATCTCGCAGATGCGCACGCTGGAAACGGGACGCCCGATGCTGCGGGCCACCAATACCGGTGCCACCGCCATTATCGATGGCCGCGGCGTCGTGCGCGAACAGCTGGCGGTAAACACCACCGGCACGCTGGCCGCCAACGTCCAGGGCATGGCGGGCACCACGCCGTACATCGTGCTGGGCAATAAACTGTTCCTGGCGCTGGCGCTGCTGTCATTGGGCGGGGCGTGGCTGTGGGCAAAACGGTCACGGGCGGCGAAAAACGCCGCCGCCGCAGCGTAAGAGCCGATAGTTTGGCGCCAGCCCCCGTAAAACCCGCTAAAATTGCTCCTTTAGTGAAACTGCAACCCGCGCGCCCGCCCACCTGGCGCGCCCTAGACCACACACGATGCTGACATTCCAACAAATTATCCTGACCTTGCAAACCTATTGGGACCAGCAAGGTTGCGCCCTGCTCCAGCCATACGACATGGAAGTCGGCGCCGGCACGTTCCACACCGGCACCTTCCTGCGCGCGATCGGCCCCGAGCCATGGCGCGCCGCCTATGTGCAGCCGTCGCGCCGTCCCAAGGATGGCCGCTACGGCGAAAATCCGAATCGCGGCCAGCACTACTACCAGTACCAGGTAGTGATGAAGCCGGCGCCGGAAAACATCCTCGACCTGTACCTCGGTTCGCTGGCTGCGCTGGGCCTGGACCTGAAGCAGAACGACGTGCGCTTCGTGGAAGACGACTGGGAGTCGCCAACCCTGGGCGCCTGGGGCCTGGGCTGGGAAGTGTGGCTGAACGGCATGGAAGTGACGCAGTTCACCTATTTCCAGCAAGTGGGCGGCCTCGACTGCAAGCCAGTGCTCGGCGAAATCACCTACGGCGTCGAACGCCTGGCGATGTACCTGCAGGGCGTGGAAAATATGTACGACCTGGTGTGGACCACCTGGGAAGAAAACGGCGCGGCCGGCGAACCGGTGACGAAAACGCTGAAATACGGCGACGTGTTCCATCAAAATGAAGTGGAGCAGTCGGCCTACAACTTCGAGCACTCGAACACCGATCTGCTGTTTGCCCAGTTCAACAACCACGAGTCCGAAGCCAAGCGTCTGATCGAAGCGCAGCTGACCTTGCCAGCCTACGAGCAGATCATGAAGGCGTCGCACAGCTTCAACCTGCTCGACGCACGCGGCGCCATTTCCGTGACCGAGCGCGCGGCCTACATCGGCCGTGTACGCGCCCTGTCGCGCCTGGTCGCGCAAGCATATTACGAATCGCGCGAACGCCTCGGTTTCCCGCTGGCCCCTGCCGCTGCCGCTGCCGTTGCTGACACTGCCACTGCCACTGTCGCCGAATAATCAGAATTGAATAACATGACTCACACCCTGCTCATCGAACTGCTGACCGAAGAACTGCCACCCAAGGCGCTTGCCAAACTGGGCAAGGCATTTGCCGACGGCATCGTCAACGGCCTGAAATCGCGCGACTACCTGGAAGCCGACAGCGTTGCCACGTCGTACGCCACGCCACGCCGCCTGGCCGTGTCCATCACCCGCGTGCGCGCCACGTCGCCCGATAAATCGATTCGCGAAAAAGTGCTGCCGGTGTCGGTGGCGCTCGATGCATCGGGCAACCCGACCGCGCCTCTGGCGAAAAAACTCAATGCCCTGGGCTTCCCCAACCTGACCGTGGCCGAACTCGAGCGCGCCCAGGACGGCAAGGCCGAGAGCTTCTTCTACACCTATACCGCCGCCGGCAGCGCGCTGCAAGCAGGCCTGCAAGCGGCTTTGGTCGAGTCGGTCGCCAAGCTGCCGATCCCGAAAGTAATGAGCTACCAGCGCCCTGACGGCGCCACCGTGCAATTCGTGCGCCCGGCGCACCGCCTGGTCGCGCTGCATGGCGCCACCGTGCTGCCCTTGACCCTGCTGGGTTTGACCGCGTCGAACGTGACCGAAGGCCACCGCTTCCTGACCGCTCCCGGCCAGCGCGACGTCACCATCAGCGACGCCGACAGCTACGCCGCCACCCTCGCAGCACAAGGCAAAGTCCTGGCAGGCGTGGACCAGCGCAAGGAAAAAATCCGCGCCGAGTTGCTGGCCGCTGCCGGCGCCGACCAGGTGCTGATGCCCGAAGCGCTGCTCGACGAAGTGACTGCCCTGGTCGAATGGCCGGTGGTGTACGCCTGCCATTTCGAGGAAGCGTTCCTGGCCGTGCCGCAGGAATGCCTGATCCTCACCATGCAGACCAACCAGAAATACTTTGCGCTGACCGATGCCGACGGCAAGCTGCGTTCGCGCTTCCTGATCGTCTCCAACATTGCCACCGACACGCCGCAGGCGATTATCGGCGGCAATGAGCGCGTGGTGCGCCCGCGCCTGTCCGATGCCAAGTTCTTCTTCGAGCAGGACAAGAAGAAGACACTGGAGTCGCGCCTGCCGCTGCTCAAGCACGTCGTGTACCACAACAAGCTGGGCACGCAAGCCGAGCGCAGCGAGCGCGTCTCGGGCCTGGCCGGCTTCATCGCCACCCAGATCGGCGGCGACACTGCCATGGCCACCCGCGCCGCCAAGCTGTCGAAGGCCGACCTGCTGACCGACATGGTCGGCGAGTTCCCCGAGCTGCAAGGCATCATGGGCACCTACTACGCCCGCAACGACGGCGAGCCGGAAGACGTAGCGTTGGCCGCGTTCGAACACTACCAGCCGCGCTTTGCCGGCGACGCGCTGCCGTCCACCGTCACCGGCACCGCCGTGGCGCTGGCCGACAAGCTCGAAACCCTGGTGGGCATCTGGTCGATCGGCCTGCAGCCTACCGGCGACAAGGACCCGTTCGCGCTGCGCCGCCACGCCCTGGGCGTGCTGCGCATGCTGATCGAAAAACGCCTGATCCTGTCGATCAGCGGCCTGCTCGAAGCGGCGGCCCAGCAATTCACCGGCGTGGCCGGCTTTACCGATCCGGCGCGTGACGTCTCCGCCTTCATGATGGACCGCCTGCGCGGCATCCTGCGCGAGCGCGGCTTCTCGCCAAATGAAATCGAAGCGGTCGTGGCGCAAAACCCGGACCGCCTGGACGACATCGTGCAACGCCTGGAAGCAGTCAAAGCCTTTGCCGCGCTGCCGGAAGCGGCGTCGCTGGCTGCCGCCAACAAGCGCATCACCAACATCCTGAAAAAGAACGAGGCTGCCCTGGCCGCCGCCGGCGAGAGCGCCACCGTGGTCGATACCGCCCTGCTGCAAGACCAGGCCGAAAAAGACCTGGCTGCTGCGGTCACCCGCGTGCAACCGGACATCGACGCAGCGTTCATCCGCGGCGACTTTGAAGATGCCTT
This sequence comes from Duganella sp. FT27W, assembly GCF_009295655.1. Classification (NCBI taxonomy): domain Bacteria; kingdom Pseudomonadati; phylum Pseudomonadota; class Betaproteobacteria; order Burkholderiales; family Oxalobacteraceae; genus Duganella; species Duganella sp. FT27W. Next base: position 143,884 of record NZ_WHIV01000005.1, on the reverse strand, counting down.
GAAAACCCTGGCGCAGTTGCGCGACGCGGTCGATGCCTTCTTCAACGACGTGATGGTGATGGCCGAGGACGTTGCCCTGCGCAACAACCGCCTGGCCTTGCTGTCGTCGCTGCACGGCATGATGAACCGCGTGGCCGACATTTCGAAGCTGGCGGCGTAAATGGGTGCGCCGGCCGTCAAGCTGATCATCCTCGACCGCGACGGCGTGATCAATCACGACTCGCCCGACTTCATCAAGTCGCCGGCCGAGTGGATCCCGGTGCCCGGCTCGCTCGAGGCGATTGCGCGCCTGAACCAGGCCGGCTACCGGGTGGTGGTCGCGTCGAACCAGTCGGGCATCGCCCGCGAACTGTTCGACATGGTCACCCTCAACGCCATCCACCACAAGATGCACAGCCTGGCGCAGCAAGTGGGCGCCGACATCGACGCGGTATTCTTCTGCCCGCACGCGGCGGCCGACAACTGCGATTGCCGCAAACCGAAGCCGGGCATGTTTTCCGAAATCGCCCAGCGCTACAAGCTCAGCCTCAAAGGCGTGCCGGTCGTGGGCGATTCGCTGCGCGACCTGCAGGCGGGGTATGTCAGCGGCTGTGTGCCGTACCTGGTGTTGACCGGCAAGGGCGAAAAAACCCAGGCCACCGGCGGCCTGCCGCCCGGCACGCAAGTGTTCGCGGACCTGGCGGCCATGGTGGCGCACCTGCTCAAGACCGCCGCCGTGCCTGCAACGGCGCCTGCCATCAATCAATAAAAGTATCTGGAGTCTGCATTGGGTCATCCCGTTTTGTTTTTGCGTTCGCTGCTGTTCACCATCGTGATGATCGTGGCCACCGTGATCTGGTCGCTGGTATGCTTCCTGGCCGCGCCGCTGCCGTACAACAAGCGCTTCTGGGTCACGTCGCGCTGGAACGTGTTCATCGTCTGGTGCCTGAAGGTGATCTGCGGCATCCGTTACGAAATCCGCGGCGCCGAAAACTTCCCGGATGCGCCGGCCGTGGTGCTGTCGAAGCACCAGTCCGCATGGGAGACCATCTTTTTGCTGCCCAACTTGCCGCGTCCGCTGGTGTTCGTGTTCAAGAAAGAGATCCTGTACATTCCGTTCTTCGGCTGGGCCATGGCGCTGATGCGCATGATCCCGATCGACCGCAAGCAGGGCAAGAACGCCTTCAAGCACGTGGTGCGGATCGGCAAAAAACGGCTGGCCGACGGCCAGTGGATCATCATGTTCCCTGAAGGCACACGGATTCCCGTGGGCCAGGCCGGCAAGTACAAGAGCGGCGGCACCCGGCTGGCGATTGCCACCGGCGCGGTGGTGGTACCGATCGCCCACAACTCGGGCGAATGCTGGCCAAAAAATTCTTTCATCAAACGGCCCGGGCTTGTTACAGTATCGATTGGCAAGCCTATTTCTTCCGAAGGACAAACGCCGGACGGCATGATGCAACAGGTGGAAAATTGGATAGAATCAGAAATGCGCGTCATTTCGCCCCACGCCTACAACGCTGGCTCGACGACCTGACCACGCAGGCACGGCCAGACCCGCTGCAACAGCAGGTGCCAGCGCAGGCAGCGACGGCGGTACAGCCCGCCGCAGCTGCTGCTATCGACCAGCCCGACCTGTTCGGACGCGAGGCGGCCCCGCCGCCCCGCTCGGTGTACACGGCGCCGGTCTGGTCGGTACCCCCGCCGGCCGCCAAGCCGCCGCCGGTTTCTCCCTATATCACGCCTGCTACGCCGGTTACCCCGCCCGCCATCGCGGTACCCGTCAAATCCCGCCCGCCAGCGCCCCCGCCCGAACACAGTTCCAAGCGCCAGCTGCAAGTGGGCGAATTCATCCTCGAATACGAACTACGCCGCTCGACGCGCCGCTCGATCGGTTTCATGATCGACGACGATGGCCTGCGCGTGACCGCCCCCAAGCGCGTGACCATCACCGAGATCGACAACGCCATCCGCACCAAGCAGGGCTGGATCCTGGCCAAGCTCAAGGAACGCCGCGAACGCCGCGCCGCCCGCCTGCAAAAGCCCCCGGTGGAATGGATCGACGGCGCCCAGCTGCCCTACCTTGGCGCCGACATCACGCTGCGCCTGCTGGTCGGCGGCCGCCACCGCAGCAGCTTCGATGCCGCCACCCGCGAACTGACCATGGTGCTGCTGCCCGGCGCCACCGAACACACGCTCAAGGAGCGCGTCAAAGCGTGGTATCAGCACGAAGCGAAGCAGTTGTTCGTGCAGCGCCTGGATTTATACGCGGAACGGCTGGGCGTGCATTACAGCTCGTTCGGCCTGTCATCGGCCGGCACCCGCTGGGGCTCGTGCACGGCCGACCGCAAGATCCGCCTGAACTGGAAACTGATCCACTTCTCGCTGCCGCTGATCGACTACGTGGTCGCCCACGAACTGGCGCACACGCTGGAGATGAACCACAGCGCCGCCTTCTGGGACACGGTGGGCCTGATTTATCCAGAATACGACGACGCCCGCAACCTGCTGCGCAAACGGGCGCAGGAACTGCCGGTCCTGTTCAACTAATCCAGTTGCTTAGTCGAAACGAGTGCGGCTTGTCAGGCGAACGTGTAAAAATGACACTTCCTTTTATTTTTCGAGGTCGTCATGGCAAACGCTCCCACACGCAATCCCGGCGATGATGCGCCCGCCGGTACGCCCGGCACTGGTGAAGATGTCTGTCCGATGTGTCACGGCAGTGGCCAGATCGAGCAGGATGGCGATCACGTCGCCTGCGCCAATTGTGGCGGCACCGGCGTCATCATCGAGGGTATTGGGGGCGGTTGAGATTGTTGGGCGTGTGCCTCATGAATTAAATTGTTCTGGCCAGAAATGATATGGAGGCAGCAAAATAGGCGCCTTATTATCATCTCTATCAGGAAATCATGTTCGTTCAACGCCTGCGCCAGTTTTTCCCTTCCACTGTCACCCTGCTCGTGTTCGCCTCAGTACTGAGCGGCTGCGCGGCGACGCCGCCGCGCACCGCTGAGGAGGACCGCAATATCAAAAAAGTTGCCATCGTGTCGCTTCTCGAGGAAAAGACCCCGGTGGTGCACTTCGGCCTGACCGTGTTCAATAACGACCACAAGGTCGTCGATCAGAAAGGCGAATTGAATCGCACTGCCTTGCGCGTGGTGGAGCAACGCCTGCAAGCGGCCCGTCCGCAATGGTCGGTCGTGGCGGTCCCGCCCGATACCGCGCTGGCGGAAAAATTGAACGGCGGCACCCCCTGGATCTCCCTCACCCATCGCGTCAAGCCCGAATTGCAGGCGATTGCGCGCGACACCGGTGCCGACCTGGTGTTCGTGGTCCTCGATACCACCAGCGACAACCCCTATGCGCGCGGCATGGGCATCCGCACCAGGACCATGAACAAGGAAAACGTGGGTGCGGCCACCATCCATGCGCGCATCGTGCTGGCGCTGCTGGACAAGAATGGCGAGGAAATCCGGATGTCCGGCGGCCCGGACGGCAGCGTGCCTGCTACGGAAATCGGACTCAACTACGATTTGTCGAGCCTGCAGGACCCCGCCGTGGAGCAGCGTACTGCCGCAGCAATCCGCAAGCAGCTCGACACCACGCTGCAGCAAGCAGCCGGCAAAATGGGTTACTAATCACCCGCAGCCCTGCGCAGCAGCGGCGGCAATAGCGCTAGCGTACGCGCGGTGGCGCCGCGGTGCTGGCTGGCGAATGCCAGAGCCCTGGCGCCCATGGCGCTGCACGCCTGCGCGTCGTTGAGCAGGCGTGCCGCCTGCTCCATCATTTCGGGGGCGTCCACCACGCGCACGGCGCCGCCGGCGACGACTGCCTCCTGCGTGACCAGTTCGAAATTGAAGGTGTGCGGGCCGATCAGTACCGGCTTGCCCAGCGCAGCCGGTTCGATCAGATTCTGGCCGCCCAGCGGCAGCAGGCTGCCGCCCACGAAAGCGACATCGCACACGTCGTAGTAAGCAAACATCTCGCCCATTGAGTCACCGAGCACCACGTCGATATGGGACGCCAGCGGCGCGCCCGTATCGATAGTGCTGCGCCGCTGTACATTCATTCCCTGCCATCCGATCATTTTTTCCACGTCGTCGAAGCGCTGCGGATGGCGCGGCACGATCAGCAACAAGGTTTTGGCAGGCAGTACTGCGCGGTCGCGGCGGAAGGCTTCCAGGATCAGCGCTTCCTCGCCGTCGCGGGTACTGGCGCACAGCAGCACCGGCCGCGCGCCGATGGCCGCGCGCAAGGCGGCGCCCACGGCCAGCGCCGCCGGCGGCACCACCACGTCGAACTTGATGCTGCCCGTGACTTCCACGCGTGGCACGCCAAGCGACCGCACGCGCGCGGCATCGGCCTCTGTCTGTGCGGCTACCAGGGTGATGCCTTGCGCCGCCGCGCGGATCAGCGCACCGAGGCGCTGCGCCTTGCCCAGCGACCGCTGCGACAGGCGGGCATTGGCCAGCACCACCGGCACGCCGCGCCGGCCGCACGTGGCGATCAGGTTGGGCCACACCTCGGTTTCCATCAGGATGCATACCGACGGCTTGAAATGCCTGATGAAGCCGGACACCATTAAGCCGGTGTCGTACGGCAGGTACGACTGCACCAGCCGCGCGCCATGCCTGGCAAACAGGGTACGGCCGGTCTCGCGGCCGGTGGGCGTCATATGGGTGAGCACGACGCGGCTATCCGGATACGCGGCCAGCAGGGCGTCGACCAGCGGCTCCGAGGCGCGCGTCTCGCCCACCGAGACAGCGTGCACCCACAGTACTGGCGCCGCTGCGGAAGGTGCGGCCTTGCCATACAGCCCCAGGCGCTCGGCCCAGTGCTGGCGATAGCCCGGCTCGCGGCGGCCGCGCAGCCACAGCCGCGCCAGCACCAGCGGCAGGGCCAGCCACCACAGCAGCGTATAAAGCAGGCGCATCTCAGGTCCCTGCCAGCAGGGTGCGGGCAGCGTCCAGCACCTGCTCTACCGTCGGCGGCGTGCCGGTGTCGCCCAGGTTGATGATGCGTTGTGACCAGTTGCCCTCGGTCTTCCAGCGCGGCGAATCGGCGTAGATTTCCACCGTGGGCCGCACGAAAGCGGCAGCGATATGGGTCAGCCCGGTATCGACGCCAATCACCAGGTCGGCGCGGCGCGCCAGCAGCACCGCGTCCGCCATCGACAGCTTGGGCAGCAGCCGGGCATTGGGCAGGCTGGCTGCCAGGTGTTCGGCTTCCGCCTTTTCCTTGGGCGAACCCCACGGCAGCAGGATGGTCATGGGGGCCAGCGCACGGCCCAGGGCGATCCAGTGCTCGGGCGCCCATTTCTTGGCGTCGCGCGCGGTGCCGTGGAAGAACACGGTGTACGCGGACGGCATCCAGTCGGGACGCGGGGTATCGTCAGCCAGCGGCGCCAGGCCGAAGTCGGCCGGCGTATCCACCGGGTAGCCGAGCGCGGCGCCAGCGACGATGCGCCCACGCGCCACCGCGTGGGTGCGCGGGTCGGTCGGCACGCTGAGGTTGTGGAAGATGCGCGAGATGCCTTCGTAGCCCGAGCCTTCGCTGCCGTTGGCCATGCCGACCTTGCGCCCGCCCTTGACCACGCGCGCCGCGCCCATGATGACGCCGGTCTTGAGCAAGCCCTGGGTGTCGAACACGTAGTCATACTCTTGTGCGCGCAGGGTGCGGAAAAACGCCTTGATTTCGGCCCGTGTTTCAGGCTTGCCCAGGCTTTTGCGCCAGCGCCGCAGCGCAAACGGAATGATGGTGCGCACGCGCGGGTTGAGCCGCACCAGGCTGACAAAGCCCTCCTCCACCACCCAGTCGATATTGGCGTCCGGGAAGTGGCGGGCGATGTCGGCCACCATGGGCAGGTTGTGCAGCACATCGCCGAGCGACGACACGCGCACCAGCAAAATATTCAACGGCTTGCCGCCGCGCGCTTGCGTCGCCATGGGTCTAGAACGGCAGCTCGGCGTCCGGTTTGGCAGCCAGGATCACGTCGCGGAACTGGCCCTGGATGCGCGCCAGCGCGGCTGGTGTTTCGGCTTCGAACCGCATCACGATCACCGGCGTGGTGTTGGACGAACGCGCCAGGCCGAAGCCGTCTTCGTATTCCACGCGCAGGCCGTCGATGGTGATGATCTGCTTGTTGCCCGGGAACTGCGCGTTGGCGCGCAGGTGGTCCATCACGATGAAGTTTTCGCCTTCGGCCAGGTGCAGGTGCAGCTCGGGCGTGCTGTCGGACTGCGGCAGCGCGTTGAGCAGCGCCGACGGATCGGCCTGCTTGGTGAGAATTTCCAGCATGCGGGCGCCGGCGTACAGGCCGTCATCGAAACCGTACCAGCGGTCCTTGAAGAAGATATGGCCGCTCATCTCGCCGCCCAGTGGCGCGCCGGTTTCCTTGAGCTTGGCTTTTACCAGCGAGTGGCCGGTCTTGTACATCAGCGGCACGCCGCCCGACTTCTCGATGTACGGCGCCAGGTGGCGCGTGCACTTGACGTCGTAGAGGATCTGCTCACCAGGGTTACGCGACAGCACATCTTCCGCAAACAACATCATCTGGCGGTCCGGGTAAATGATCTGGCCATCCTTGGTCACCAGGCCCAGGCGGTCGCCGTCGCCGTCGAAGGCCAGGCCGATTTCAGCGTCGGACTCCTGCAGGGCGCGAATCAGGTCTTGCAGGTTTTCCGGATGGGCCGGATCGGGATGGTGGTTGGGGAAGGTGCCGTCCACTTCGCAGAACAGTTCGATCACTTCGCAACCCATGCCACGGTACAGGTCGCCAGCAAATGCGCCGGCCACGCCGTTGCCGCAATCGACAGCGATCTTGATCGGACGCGCCACCTTGACGTCGCCGATGATGCGCTCGAGGTACTGGGCGCGGATGTCGTGGGTGCTATAGCTGCCAGGCACGGCAGCCTGGGAACCATCGTGATCGACGATGCTCTGGTACAGCGCGGTGATCGATTCACCGTGGATCGCCTCGCCGGCGAGCACCATCTTGAAACCGTTGTAGTCCGGTGGATTATGGCTGCCGGTGACCATGATGCCGGAGGCCGCGCCCAGCACGTTGGTGCCGAAATACACCATTGGCGTGGCCACCACGCCCAGGTCGATCACGTTGACGCCGGCCGCTTGCAAGCCCTGCGCCAGCGCCGCGGTCAGTGCCGGACCCGACAGACGACCGTCGCGGCCGATCACCACGGTTTGCTCGCCCTTGGTCAGGGCAGCCTGGCCGAAGGCCTGGCCGATCTGGCGCGCGACGCCCTCGTCGAGGGTTTTATCGATGATGCCGCGAATGTCGTAAGCCTTGAAGATCGTCTTGGATAAGGAAACCATAATGAATGTCAGTCGTGCCCTTGCTGGCGGTGCAAACCGTCAGAGAGAAGCGGGATTGGAAGGAACCCTGATGGGAAGTTGCGGCAGTGGCTAAAAACTTAACCACTTGATGTAAATACCAGAATGCTGACATAGTAAGTGCGATGGCGGCGACAGGCAAGCCCCGGCGCCGTCTTGCAGGGACCGACAGAGGACGTCAGATTTTCAGGCCGGCGATATCGTTGCCCCCGTCCACCCAGTCCTTGACCCATTTCGGCTGGCGGCCGCGACCGGTCCACTGTTGCGAGGCATCGGCCGGGTTGCGGTAGCGTGCTGCCACCGGTCCGGTACGGCCGCTGCGCACCGGGGCGGCGCCCAGCAGTTCCTTGAGCGGCAAACCGACGCTGCGCGCGATGGCGTGGATTTGCTCCAGCGCCTCCGAACGGTCCTGGCTGGCGCGCTGCTTCAGTTCGTCTTTTAACTGCTCCTGCAAATCACGTAATTGTGCAGAAGTTAATTTACTCAAGTCCATATTGATCCTTTAAGTGATGACTATATATTTTCACTGCCAGAATATATTACTCCATCAGCGAGAAATTACGGTTTCTTATGCCTGATCATCCAGCGCGGCGCTTTAAAACGCACGATGCGCACATAAATCCAGATGTAACTGGCCATAAATACCAGGCAACACGCAATTAATACTGTGGTGTTATTCCAGAACAGCGTGGCCGGTATCACCGCCGACAGCGAAAACAGCCACAGATAAGGCGAGGTCAGCGAATTGCGGCGCACCAGTGCCCGCGCTTCCTTACGCCCCACGGCCCACTGCACCACCCGCCGAAAAATCAGGCTGTGCAAATGTATGCCATCGGGAATTGCCGGTGACTTTCCACGTACAAACATTCTGCGATACACCGAGAACAGCGTTTCAAATGCCGGATAAATCAGCAACAACGCCGCATACCAGGTCGATACCTCGGGATTGCGCATGACCAGCAGCAGAGCCAGCTCGCCCAGCATGAAACCGATGAAATAGGCGCCGCCATCGCCGAGAAAGATCAGCCCCACCGGGTAGTTCCAGATCAGGAAGCCGGCCGTGGCGCCAGCCACCATCAGTGCGGCCACCAGCACGAAGGTGTCGTTCACTTGCAGCGCGACATAGCCAAGCGACAGCAACATGCAAATGCACACCACGCTGGCCAGTCCATTGAAACCGTCGATGATATTAATCGCGTTGGCGATGCCCGAGACCGCCAGCACCGTGAGCGGCAGGGTGAACCACCAGTACCCCAGCGGCAGCACGGCAAATGGCCAGTCGATGCGGTCGATGCGGGCGTCGAGCAGGAAAAAGCCGAGCGCGGCAGCGGCCATGGTCAACAGCAGGCGGCGCGCCGGACTGACCCGGCCCGTGTAGTCTTCGACGATGCCGCCGGCGAACGCTACGGCCGAACACAGCAGCAAAGCCGCCAGCCACGATCCCATGGTGGGCACGCGCCAGATGGAAATGGCGGAACTGAGCGCCACCGCCAGGAAAATCGACAGTCCGCCGATGCGCGCCACCCGGTGCGCATGCACCTTCTGCACGCCGGCGACGGCATCGAGCGCCGACCCATGCAGGCGTGACTCCTTGATCACCAGCAAGGTCAGGAGTGCGGAAGCGATAAAGCTCAACAAGAAAGAGAACATAGGTGGTCCATATTACCGAAGGCGCCTGCTACGTCGGACGGCTGGGTTGTCAGCACGTCAACTCGATTGTACCGGATAGCCGGCCACAGACACGTATCGGTGGAGATCTATGCGCAAAGCAAGGGAGAGTGGCGATGCGCGGCGCAAAAAATGTGCGCCGCGATCTTAGCAGTGGAATATTGGTAAAGCTTGCTTGCTTACCAATCGATACAAACTCGCCAGGTTTGTAACGTGATGTTGCGGTAATGCCAGGTGATCAGCCCATGCAGAGATGCAAGGCCTGCTTCCAGTCGGGCAGGTGGCAGAAACGTGATACCAGGCGCTCGGACGACATCACCGAGTACTGTGGACGACGGGCGGGGGTCGGGTAATCCGCGCTGCCGATCGGCAGCACGCGGCACGACAGCCCGGCCGCTTCGACGATGGCCTGGGTGAACTCGAACCAGGTGGTCTGGCCTTGTGCACTCAGGTGATAGACGCCGCTGTTCTGGCGCCACCAGTCGGCACCGGCCGGACCGGCCTGGGCCAGCACCAGGGCCGTGGTGTCGGCGATGGTGCGGCTCCAGGTCGGTGCGCCGTGCTGGTCGGCCACGACCTTCAATTCCTCGCGTTCCTTGGCCAGGCGCATCATGGTCAGCAGGAAGTTCTTGCCGCGCATGCCATACACCCAGCTGGTCCGGAAGATCAGGTGGTCGATGCCGGCAGCGGCAATCGCCTGCTCGCCGGCAAGCTTGCTGGCGCCATACACATTGAGCGGGCCGGTGGCATCGTCCTCGCCGCGCGGCGACGGGTCGCTGCCATCGAATACGTAGTCGGTGGAGTAATGCACCATGGCCGCGCCCAGCAGTTTCGCTTCCTGCGCCATCAGGCCCGGGGCTTCCGCATTGACGCGGTAGGCCAGTTCCGGCTCGCTCTCGGCCTTGTCCACGGCGGTGTAGGCGGCCGGGTTGACGATCAGTTGCGGACGCACGGTGCGGATCACGTCGCGCACCTGGTCCAGGTTGGACAGGTCCATGACGTTGCGATCGACCGCCACGACTTCGCCCAGGCCTTGCAGGCTGCGCGCCAGCTCGTAACCGACCTGGCCGGTGCTACCGGTCAGCAGGATCTTCATGCGAAGACCTCGGCATCGGCCAGCAGCGATGCCACTTGATCCTTGCCGGACAACTGCGGCTCGCCATCGAGCGGCCAGTCGATGCCGATCGCCGGATCGTTCCACAACACCGCGCGCTCGAATTCGGGCGCCCAGTAATCGGTGGTCTTGTACAGGAACGAGGCGACCTCGGAGGTGACCACGAAGCCATGCGCGAAACCGGCCGGCACCCACAACTGGCGCTTGTTCTCGGCCGACAACTCGATGCCGAACCACTTGCCGAAGGTTGGCGAGCTCTTGCGCAGATCGACCGCGACGTCGAACACCGCGCCTTCGGTCACGCGCACCAGCTTGCCCTGGGCTTGCTGGATCTGGTAATGCAGGCCGCGCAACACGCCCTTGGCCGAACGCGAATGGTTGTCCTGCACAAAGACCGGATCAACGCCCGACAATTCCTTGAAACGGCGGGCGTTATAACTTTCGAAAAAGTAACCACGGTCGTCACCGAAGACGCGCGGTTCCAATACCAGCACGCCTTCAAGCGGCGTAGTAATGACGTTCATCGGGTAACCACCTTATCTTCCAAAATCTGCAGCAAATACTGGCCATAATTGTTTTTCTTGAGCGGCTCGGCGAGCTTGCGTACTTGCTCGGCAGTGATGTAGCCCTTGCGATAGGCAATCTCTTCCGGGCAAGCGACTTTCAGGCCCTGGCGCTTTTCGATGGTGGCGATGAATTGCCCCGCTTCCAGCAGCGAATCGTGGGTGCCGGTGTCGAGCCAGGCCATGCCGCGTCCCATCACTTCCACCTTGAGCTTGTTCTGCTCGAGGTAGACGCGGTTGACATCGGTAATTTCCAGCTCGCCGCGCGGCGACGGTTTGATGCTGGCGGCGATGTCGCACACCTTGTTATCGTAGAAATACAGGCCGGTGACCGCGTAGTTCGACTTTGGCTTGAGCGGCTTTTCCTCGATCGAGATGGCGGTGCGGCCGTCGTCGAATTCCACCACGCCGTAACGCTCGGGATCCTGCACGTGGTAGGCGAACACGGTGGCGCCTTGCGGCTCCTGGTTGGCGCTGCGCAGCAGTGCATCGAGATCGTTGCCGTAATAGATGTTATCGCCGAGGATCAGCGCCGATGGCGCATCGCCTATAAATTCCTTGCCGATGATGAACGCTTGCGCCAGGCCGTCCGGCGATGGCTGGACCGCGTAGCTGAGCTTGATGCCCCACTGGCTGCCGTCACCCAGCAGTTCCTCGAAGCGCGGCGTGTCTTGCGGTGTCGAAATCAGCAGGATTTCAGTGATGCCAGCCAGCATCAGCACCGTCAGCGGATGATAGATCATCGGCTTGTCGTAAATCGGCAGCAATTGCTTCGATACGGCCATCGTCACTGGGTACAGACGGGTACCGGAACCGCCGGCCAGGATGATGCCCTTGCGGTTCAGGGTATTGTTTGCGGCGCTCATTGCTGGCCTTCGCGGTTGAAGTAGTTGGTTTCCACCCAGTTGGCATAGCTGCCCGACTGCACGTCGGTGACCCAGGCCTGGTTGTCCAGGTACCATTGCACGGTTTTGGCGATGCCGGTCTCGAAGGTCTCGGCCGGCTTCCAGCCCAGTTCGCGCTCGAGTTTGCGGGCGTCGATGGCGTAGCGGCGGTCGTGGCCCGGACGATCCTTGACATAGGTGATCTGGGCGCGGTAGCTGCTGCCGTCGGCCTTCGGCTTTTGTTTGTCGAGCATGTCGCACAGGGTGTTGACCACGTCGAGGTTGGCCATTTCATTCCAGCCGCCGACATTGTAGGTCTCGCCCAGGCGGCCCGCTTCGAGCACGCGGCGGATCGCCGCGCAGTGGTCGCTCACGTACAGCCAGTCGCGCACCTGCTGGCCGTCGCCGTAAATCGGCAGCGGTTTGCCGGCCTGGGCGTTGGCGATGATCAGCGGAATCAGCTTTTCCGGGAAGTGATACGGACCGTAGTTGTTCGAGCAGTTGGTGGTCACCACCGGCAGGCCATAGGTGTGGAAGTACGAGCGCACCAGGTGGTCGGACGCCGCTTTCGATGCCGAATACGGGCTGTTAGGCGCAAATGCGGTGGTTTCGGTGAACGGTGCATCGTCCGGGCCCAGGGTGCCATACACCTCGTCGGTGGATACGTGCAGGAAGCGGAACGACGCTTTTTCTGCTTCCGGCAGCGTCGACCAGTAAGCTCGTGCGGCTTCGAGCAGGCTGAAGGTACCGTTGATGTTGGTATTGATAAATTCTCCAGGGCCCACGATCGAACGATCGACGTGGCTTTCGGCGGCAAAGTGCACCACCGCGCGTGGCTTGTGTTCCTGGAACAGCGCCAGGACCTGGGCCTGGTCGCAGATGTCGCCGCGCACGAAGATGTGGCGCGCATCCTGCTTCAGGCTGGCGAGATTGTTGAGATTGCCGGCATATGTGAGCTTGTCGAAGTTGACAACTGGCTCATCGGACTGGGCCAGCCAGTCGAGGACAAAATTTGAACCGATGAAGCCGGCACCACCTGTAACAAAAATCATTTAGTATCCTGCAGCAAGCGTTAGTTAATATTAGGCGATATTTTATGTGAAACTTCGGTGCAAATGGGAAAAAAGCCATCCTGGACACCGATTTACCCGCCATTTCAAATCCCCCAAACAACGAATAATGAGTATTTAATATGCAAACCTATGTCATCGGGGATCTGCAAGGCTGCCACGAGCAAGCGCTGTCCATGCTCGACCGCATCCGTGCGCATGCTGCCAAGTGCGGCAATATGGCGCCGTCCATCCTGTTTGCAGGCGACCTGATCAACCGGGGCCCCGACTCGCTGGCGACGCTGCGCCATGTGCGCCAACTGGCGCTGGCCAGCGACGGGCGCATCGACAGCGTGCTCGGCAATCACGACCTGCACCTGCTGGCGGTGGCCTATGGCATCCGCGCCGAGCACAAGTCCGATACCCTGGCCGAGATTCTCGACGCCCCCGACCGCGACGACCTGATCGACTGGGTGCGGCGCCGGCCGCTGGCGATCTCGGTCCACGCCGCCGGCCGCGAACACGTGCTGGTGCACGCCGGCCTGCTGCCGCAATGGAACGCGCAACAGGCGCTGGCCCTGGCCGGCGAAGTGCAGGCAATGCTGCGCGGTCCCGACCACGCCTTTGCAGAATTTTTGGCGCAGATGTACGGCAACGAGCCGGCGCAGTGGTCGGACCAGCTGGCCGGCGCCGAACGCCTGCGCTGCATCATCAACGCCATGACGCGGCTGCGTTTTTGCGATGCGGCAGGCGTGATGGACTTCAAGATGAAGGAAAGCGGCAAGGCCGACCCGTCGTCCGGCCTGATGCCGTGGTTCGAGGTGCCGGGCCGCCAGAGCGCAAACGCCACGGTGGTGTTCGGCCACTGGTCGGCGCTGGGGCTGACCGTGCGCCCCGACCTGATCGGCCTCGACAGCGGCTGCGTATGGGGCGGACAGTTGTCGGCCATGTGCCTGGAAGACCGCAGCCTGCTGCAAGTGCAGTGTCCGCAGTTCCAGGAACCGGCCAAAAAGAAGGCTTAGTGTGAGGCGGAAGCCACGCCCAGTGCGCTGGCAACCGCCTGGTGCGCCACTTCGGCCAGCTCGCGCCGGTGCGCCCCGACAGTTGCGATGGCCGGCATGATGGCCACGCGCGCGGTCACCGGCGGCCCGTCCAGGATTGCCACGATGCTCTCGGCAAACGTCATCTCGCCGATGAAATCGACCGAGTGGTGCAAGGCGCCGGCGGCGTCCACGTAACGCAGCGCAAACGGCTGCACCGGCACCTGGGCGTCGATGGCAGCCTCGAACAGGTTGGCGTGAAACGGCAGCAACTCCCCTTGCGAAGCAGTCGTACCTTCCGGGAAGAACGCCACCCGCTCGCCGCGCTGCAAGGTCGTCACCAATCCTTCGAAAATCAGGCGCAGGTCGCGCCGGTTACCGCGTGCGATAAAGACGGTACCGGCCTTCTGCGCCAGCCACCCGGCCAGCGGCCATGACCGGATTTCGGCCTTGGCCACGAAATGGCTCGGGTACAGGCTGTGGATCACGAAAATATCGAGCCACGAGACGTGGTTCGACACCACCATCGCCTGCGACAGCACCGGCGCCGGCGCGGCAGCGCTGACGCCGCCGTCCTGCACCACCGTCACATTACACAACGACAGCAACTGGCGCGACCAGCGGCGGATGTGGCCATTGCGCCGCTCCTGCCCCAGCCACGGGAACACGACAGCGCAAATCGCCATGCCCTGCAGCACGTGCATGAGCACGCGCGCCAGGCGCAACATGGTAGATAACTTCATGCCATCAAGAACGCTGGAACGCGACGTGACCCGCCACGATGGTCGTGCGTACCTGCCCGGCCAGGTTGTAGCCGAGGAAAGGCGTATGCTTGCCCTGGCTGGCCAGGGCAGCTGCTTCTACCGTCCAGTGCGCTTCCGGATCGAACACCACCACGTCGGCCACCGCGCCCACCGACAAGGTGCCGGCAGCCAGTCCCGCCACGCGGGCCGGCTCGGACGTGATGCGGGCGATCGCCCGCGCCAGCGGACGCATATCGCCAGTATTTTGCTGGGCGGCGTAATCGGTGGCCCATTTCAGGCTCAGCGACAGCAGCAGTTCCAGTCCGGTAGCACCTGGAGAAGCTTCGCCGAACGGCAGCAGTTTCTCGTCGTCGTCCACCGGCGTGTGGTCCGAGCACAGCGCGTCGATGGTGCCGTCGAGCAGGCCCAGGCGGATCGCATCGCGGTCGCGCTGGCTGCGGAACGGTGGCGTCATGCGCGCGTTGGAGTCGAAGAAGCCGATGTCGGCATCGGTCATGTGGACGTGGTGGGCACCGACGTCGCACGTGACCGGCAAGCCTTCGGCCTTGGCGCTACGGATCAGCTCGAGACCGGCAGCCGACGAAATACGGCACAGGTGCACGCGCGCGCCGGTAGCGCGCATCAGCTCGAAAATCGTGTGCAGGGCGATGGTTTCGGACATGACCGGCACACCGGGCAAGCCCAGGCGCGAAGCCAGCGGACCGCTGGCAGCGATGCCGCCCCGGCCGATATGCGCATCCTGCGGACGCAGCCACACGGTGAAGCCGAACGTGGCCGCGTATTGCAGTGCGCGCAGCAGCACGTTGGTGTCTTCGATGACTTCCTCGGCCTGCGAAAAGCCGATGCAGCCCGATTCGGTCAGCTCGGCCATTTCGGTCAGCGCCTTGCCTTTCAGGCCCATGGTCAGCGCGCCCAGCGGGTGCACGTGGGCCTGGTTCAGCGAGCGGGCGCGGTGTTTCAGCATTTCCACCAGGCCAGGTTCATCGAGGACCGGGTCGGTGTCGGGCGGGCACACCAGGCTGGTCACGCCGCCTTGCATGGCAGCCTGCATTTCCGAGTCCAGCGTGGCCTTGTATTCGTAGCCCGGCTCGCGCAGCCGCGCGGCCAGGTCGACGAAGCCGGGCGACACGATCAGGCCGGCAGCGTCGATGGCCTGGTCGGCGGTAAAACCTTGCGGCGCGGTGCCGATGGCGGCAATCTTGCCCTCGACAATGTACAGGTCGTGCTGGCCGTCGATGCCGTTGGCCGGGTCGATCACCTGGCCGTTTTTGATAACAATGTTTTTCATACCTGCGCTCATCCCTGCGTACCTGCCACGATGCTCATCACCGCCATGCGGACGGCGATCCCGAAAGTTACTTGCGGCAAAATCACCGCTTGCGCGCCATCGGCCACGGCCGAATCGATTTCCACGCCACGGTTCATCGGACCGGGGTGCATCACGATGGCGTCGGGCTTGGCCAGCGCCAGGCGCTCGGGGGTCAGGCCGTAGCTCTTGAAGTATTCCTGCGCCGACGGCAGCAGCGCGCCACTCATGCGCTCGTTTTGCAGGCGCAGCATGATGATCACATCGACGTCTTTCAATCCCTCATCCATGTTGGTGAAGGTGCGCACGCCCATTTGCTCGAGACCGCCCGGCAGCAGGGTGTGCGGGCCGATCGCGCGCACTTCCGGCACGCCCAGCGTGGTCAGCGCGTGGATATCGGAGCGCGCCACCCGGCTGTGCAGGATGTCGCCGACGATGGCCACGCGCAAATTCGTAAAATCTTTCTTGTAGTGGCGGATCGTGTACATGTCCAGCAACCCCTGGGTAGGGTGGGCATGGCGGCCGTCACCAGCGTTGACCACGTGCACGTGCGACTGCTTCGTCTCCATCAGGTGCTTGGCGATCAGGTACGGCGCGCCCGACTGCGCGTGGCGCACCACGAACATGTCGGCGTGCATGGCCGACAGGTTGTCGATGGTGTCGAGCAGGGACTCGCCCTTGCTGGCCGACGAGGCCTGGATGTTCAGGTTGATCACGTCCGCCGACAGGCGCTTGGCGGCGATCTCGAACGTGGTGCGGGTGCGGGTGGAGTTCTCGAAGAACAGGTTGAACACCGATTTGCCGCGCATCAGCGGGACTTTTTTCACATCGCGGTCGGAAATGCCGACGAACGACGAGGCGGTATCCAGAATGTGATTGAGGATGGACTTGGGCAGTCCCTCGATCGACAGCAGGTGCTGGAGTTCGCCGTGTTTGTTCAGTTGCGGATTGAGCATGGTGAATGGGCGTAGAGTTAAGCGTGGTCTATGGTTAGCGTGAATTGTCCGTCGTCGGCGCGCTTGAGCACCAGCGCCTGCCCTTTCTGCACGGTGACATGGGCGGCCACGAAATCGGCCGCGACCGGCAGCTGGCGTTCGCCACGATCGACCAGGGCCGCGAGCATGATGCGCGCCGGGCGGCCGTAGTCGAACAGTTCGTTGATCGCGGCGCGCGTGGTGCGGCCCGTGTACAGCACGTCATCGACCAGCAGGATGTTGGCGGCGGCCACATCGAAGGTGATGTTGGTGGGCTTGACCTCGGCCGGCAGGCCTTTCTTGGCGTAGTCGTCGCGGTAGAACGAGACGTCGAGCACGCCGCAGCGCGCGGACAGGCCCAGGTCGGCTGCCAGGCGTTCGGCGATCCAGGCGCCGCCGGAGTGGATGCCGACGATGGCGACATCGGATACGCCGGCCAGGCCGGCTTTGACGTCGGCCAGCAGCGTCGCGTACAACGCTTCGGCATCGAGTTGGTTGGGGTTGATTGTAGGCATGGTCAGTTGGCGTCGAAATATTGTTGCAGGATGATGGCAGCAGCGCGGTCGTCGATGACCTCGCCGCGCCTGGCGCTGATCACGGCGGAGGTATAGCGCTCGTCTACCAGCTCCACCGGCAGGTTGAAGCGGCCGTGCAGCTGGTTGGCGAACTTGCGTGCGCGCGCCGTCATGTCGTGGGGCGTGCCGTCCGGGTGCATCGGCAGGCCGACGACCAGCAGCGTGGGCTGCCATTCGTCGAGCAGGGTTTGAATTGCGGCAAAGCGGGTGGCGTTGTCGATGGCGGCAATCACCTTGACGGGCGTGGCCTGGCGGATCAGGGTATTGCCCATGGCCACACCGATGCGTTTGACGCCGAAATCGAAGGCAAAGATGGTGTCAGCGTTCACAAGACAGGCTTCTTACGCATGGCCGGCCTCGGACGCGAGCATCAGCGGGTCGATGCCCAAGAGGCGTATCGCCGCCGTGTAGCGTTGCTCGATCGGCACGCCGAACAGGATCTCGGGATCGGCGCCGACCGTGAGCCAGCCGTTGCGGCCGATCTCGTCTTCGAGCTGGCCCGGGCTCCAGCCCGAGTAGCCGATGGACACCAGCATGCGCGGCGGACCGTCGCCGGACGCCACCGCCTCGAGCACGTCGATCGACGTGGTGAAAGCCACCTCGCTGGTGACGGTGAGCGACGACGAATAGCGCTGGCCCGGCGTGTGCAGCACAAAACCGCGGTCGTCCTGCACCGGGCCGCCGAACATGACGGGCTGATCGACCGCGCTGTCATGGTCGCCCTCGAGCTTGAGGTCGATCCGTTCGAACAGCACTTGCATGGTCATGTCGGTGGGCTTGTTGATCACCACGCCCAACACGCCGTTTTCATTGTGTTCGCAGACATACACCACGGTGCCGCCGAAGACCGGATCTTGCATGGAAGGCATGGCGATCAGGAAATGATTGGCCAGGTTCAGTTGCGGGACCGGGCTGTCGCCCTCGGTGGCGGTGGCGCTCAATGGGGCCAACGGGTCTTCCTGTAACAAGCCGGGGACAGGAAGCGTTTTGCCGATTTTGCTCTTCTTCATACGCATTGCTCTCTGTGTGCGGGGCCGCGCAGGGCGGTCGGTGCTAGTATTCGCATCTAGCAAGTCACCGCGTAGTTTACACTGAAATCGCAGCGCACCCACGATTGCGTTGCCCCACAAGATAGACACAGACTCAATGAAACACGATTCAACCCTGGTATGGCTGCGCCGCGATCTGCGCGTTTTCGATCATGTTGCCCTGCATCAGGCACTGCAAGACAGCCACAAAGTCTACTGCGCATTCATCTATGACAGCACCATCCTCGACGCTTTGCCGCGCCAGGACCGGCGCGTGGACTTCATACACGCCAGCGTGGCCGAGGTCGATGCCGAACTGCGCCAGATGGGCGGTTGCCTGCTGGCACGCCACGGCGATCCGCTGACGGCAATCCCGGCGCTGGCCGCCGAATTGCAGGTCGATGCCGTGTATTGCAACCACGACTACGAACCGCAGGCCATCGCCCGTGATGCCGCAGTCGCCAAAGCGCTGCAAGCCGACGGCCGCGTGCTCGCCAGCTTCAAGGACCAGGTGGTGTTCGAGAAAAGCGAAGTGCTGTCGCAAACGGGCGGCGTGTTTTCCGTCTTCACCCCGTACAAGAATGCCTGGCTCAAGAAACTCGACGCCGATCCGAGCGTGATCGCGCCGTACCATATCGAACCGCACGCCGCGCGCCTGGCGCCGCCGCCCTCGCCCACACCCAAGTTGCCGACCTTGAAGCAGCTTGGTTTCGAACCGAGCAACCTGGCCGAACTGAAGATTCCCACCGGCATGTCCGGCGCCGCCCAACTGTTCGAGGATTTCCTGCCGCGCATCGCGCAGTACAAGACCGCGCGCGACTTCCCGGCCGTGAAAGGCCCATCGTATTTATCGCTGCATTTCCGCTTCGGCACGCTGTCGGTGCGCCACCTGGTGCGCACGGTGGTGGACCTGATGGCGCGCGGCGGCGGCGGCGAAGGCGCGCCGGTGTGGCTGGCGGAACTGATCTGGCGCGAGTTCTACGCCATGATCCTGTTCCACAACCCGCACGTGGTAGGCAGCGCCTTCAAGCCCGCCTATGACGCCATCGAGTGGGAAACCGGCGAAGAAGCCGACGAACTGTTCGCCGCCTGGTGCGAAGCGCGCACCGGCTACCCGCTGGTGGACGCAGCCATGCTGCAACTGAACCAGACCGGCTATATGCACAACCGCCTGCGCATGGTCACCGCCTGCTTCCTGATCAAGGACCTCGGCATCGACTGGCGCCGGGGCGAGGCATATTTCGCGCTGCACCTGAACGACTTCGACCTGGCGTCGAACAACGGCGGCTGGCAGTGGGCGTCGTCGTCGGGCTGCGATGCGCAACCGTACTTCCGCATCTTCAACCCGATCACGCAGTCGGAAAAGTTCGACGGCGCCGGCAAATTCATCCGCCGCTACCTGCCGCAACTGAAACACCTGACCGACAAGGAAATCCACGCGCCGTGGCTGCACGGGCGCATGGAACCGCTCAAGTACCCGGGCCCGATCGTCATGCACGACGAGGCGCGCAAGCGCACGCTTGAACGCTACGAAGTCGTCAAGAAGGTCAAACCGCCGGAAGATTGAGCAGTTTTTCCATGGTCTCGAGCAGCTCCGGCTCCTGGAACGGTTTGCCGAAGAAGGCATTCACACCCAGGTCCAGCGCGTAGTTGCGGTGCTTGTCGGCGCTGCGCGACGTGATCATGATGATCGGGATGCCGGCAGTGCGTTCATCGCCGCGCACCTGGCGCGTGAAGTCGAAACCGTCCATGCGCGGCATTTCGATATCGACCAGCAGCAGGTCGGGCTGGTGCTCGCGCAGCTGTTCCAGCGCATCGACGCCATCCTTGGCCAGCAGCACCCGGTAGCCTTCGCGCTCGAGCAGGCGCCCGGTCACGCGGCGCACCGTCATCGAATCATCGACCACCATCACCGTGGCCGCGTGCGCACGCGTCACCGTGCCGGCGTCGGCAGCGGTGTCACCGTGGACCGCCTGCGCATACTGGGCGCGCGCCTCCGGGTTTTGCGCCAGGTGGTGCAGCAGCGCCACCGGGTTGAGGATCAACACGATGTCGCCCGAACCCAGCACGGTGGCGCCGGCGATGCCTGCCATGCGCGCGAGCTGCGGGCCGATATTCTTTACCACCACCTCGCGGTTGCCCAGCACCTCGTCCACCTGCAATGCCAGCCGCTCGGTGCCATTTTTGAGCATCATCACCGGCGCCGACTGGTTGACCTGCGGCTGCATGTCAATGTCGCCCAGCAGCGCAGGCAGGTAGTGCAGCGCGGCCTGGCGGCCGTGCAGCGCCACGTGACCGGCTTGATGGGCGGCGGCCAGCGCCTCGCCATTCATCTGCTGCACCTGCTCGACCAGGATGGCCGGCAGGGCGTAGCTGCGCCCTCCGGCCGCCACCAGCACCACCTGGGTGACCGCCAGCGTGAGCGGCAGGCGAATCACGAAACGCGTGCCCTGCCCCGGCGTCGATTCCAGGTCCACCCGGCCGCCCAGGGCCTGCGCCTCGGACTGCACGATGTCCATGCCCACGCCGCGGCCCGACAACTCGGTCAGCGCTTCGGCAGTGGTGAAACCGGGTTCGAAAATCAGGTCGGCCACCTGCGCCTCGGTGACGTCTGCGCCCTCTGCCAGCAAGCCGCTGGCCACGCCCTTGGCACGGATGCGTTCGAGGTCCAGGCCGGCGCCGTCGTCGGAAAATTCGATGACGACCTCGTTGCCCTGCTGCGTCACTTCCATCAGCAATTCGCCGGTTTCGCTCTTGCCGGCGGCCGTGCGCGCGGCACGCGGTTCCACGCCGTGGGCAATCGCGTTGCGCAGCAGGTGTTCGAACGGCGCGGCCATGCGTTCGAGCACGCCGCGATCGATTTCCACGCCGCCACCGCGCAGGTCGAGGTTGACGCGCTTGTCCACTTCCTTGGCGCTCTGGCGCGCCACCCGGAACAGGCGCTCGGCAATGCTGGCAAACGGCACCATGCGTACCCGCATCAGGTCGCGCTGGAGGTCGCGCGTGAGGCGCGCCTGCACCACCAGGTCGTCGCCGGCGTGGTTGACGCTGTGCTCCAGGTGCTCGTGCAGGCTGGCCGCGTCGTTGACACTTTCGGCCATCATGCGCGTGAGTTCCTGCAGGCGCGTAAAGCGGTCGAATTCGAGCGGATCGAAATCGCGCTCGTTGATGTCGGCCATGCGCGACATGCTCGAGGCAATCTGCGATTCGGCCTGCATTTCGATTTCGCGCAGCTGCCTGCGCAAGCGGGACAGGTTATCGGACACGTCGCCCAGCGTGGCGCGCATGGCGCCCACTTCGTTGTCCAGCCGCGACCGGGCAATCGACACTTCGCCGGCCTGGTTGACCAGGCGGTCGAGGATATCGGCGCGCACCCGCACCAGTGGCGATTTATTGGCCGGCTGGTCGTCGGCGCACGGCGCGGACGGCGCATCGGCGCATGGCGCGGCGCCAGGATCGGCCGCCGCATCGGTTTCCACGGCAGCGGCCATGCCGCCCTGCTGCAACTGCTCGAACAGCAGCAGCGCGTGGTCGTAATGGGCCAGCAGTTCGTCGAACGCCAGCGGCGTGGCGGAACCTTCGTGCACCATGTTTTCGATATGGGTTTCGATCTCGTGCACGTGCTGGCCCAGGCGCATGGCGCCGGCCATGCGCGCGCTGCCCTTGACCGTGTGCAGCAGGCGCAGCAAACCTTGCGCGTGGCCGGCATCAAGCGGTGCACCCTGCCAGGCCCGCAAGGCCTCGCCTACCTGCGGCAGCAGGTCGGCGCCTTCTTCGAGGAACACGGCCAGCAGTTCGGCGTCCAGTTCATCGTTGAAAATGGCCGGCAGGGCGTCGCGCTGCGCCGGGGCGGCCAGTGGCAGTTCGGTGATGCCGGTGTCGGCGTGGAATGGTGCCGGGACTGCTACCGGGTCTGGTGCTGGTTCCGAGACCGGTGCAGATACTGGTTCAGGGGTGGCTTCGGCCGGTGCGGGCAGTGGCTGCGTAGTCATTTCGGCGGCCGGTGCGGCGATGTGCAGCGGCGGCTCGGCAAAGGTTTCGTCGAAGGCAGCGTTGAACAGGTCGTCGATATCGTCATCGACGCGCGGCTCGACCTTGCGCCAGCCCTTTTTCGGTGCGGGCGCCGGCGCTTCGGATGCCGGCACGGTCCCGCTCAGCTGGTCGTACACTTGGCGGAACATGGCGTCCAGCGGCGATTCGTCGTGCGCCGCCGCGCCAGGCGCCTGTGCGCCAGCCACCAACTGGTCGAGTTGCGCGTCCAGTGCTGCGTTGGCCGCCGGTGCGCTCGCTTGCAACTGCGCACGCAGCGCCGCCAGCGCGGCGATCAATTCCGGCTGGGCGGATGGCATGTCGCTGCGGCCCACGGTATCGACCATTTGCCGCAGGCGCTGCGCCGTGAAATCGAACAGGTCGTGCTGCGCCTGGTCGAGGAAAGGCGCGGGCGCTTGCAGCGCGGCCAAAGTGTCCTCCAGCGCCAGCGCCAGTTCGCGCAGCACGGGCACGCCCACGGTGCCCGAAATGCCGGCAAGCGTGTGCGCGGCCCGCAGCGACTGCGGCTCGGCGGCGCGTTGCGGGATCTGGCGCCAGGCGCCGAAGTCTTGCGTCAGCTGGTCCACCAGTTGCCCAGCTTCCGCCAGAAAGATGGCGAGCAGCGGGGCCGGGATAGCCGCGTCACCAGCGGGCGCGTTGTCCGCACCTTCCAGGCTGGCCAAAGCGTCAGAAGCGCCGGAGGCGTCGGCGTTAGCGGGGGCCTCGGCGGCGCCGGTAAAGTCAGCGCCAGTGAAGGAATCGGTGGGGTCGGCGGAGTCAGCGACAGTCAGGATGTCGGCGTCACCGGGGGCGTCAGCGACAGTGGAGGCATCGGCGGTACCAGCGGAATCAGCGACAGCGGAGGCATCGGCGGAATCAGCGACAGCGGGGGCATCGGCGGAATCAGCGACAGCGGGGGCATCGGCGGAGTCAGCGCCAGTCGGGATATCGGCATCACCGGCGGCGTCAGCGATGGCGAGTACGCCGGCATCGCCGGGGGCATCGGAAATAGCGGGGACGTCGGCGTTGCCGAGGGCATCAGCGGTGGCTCGGATATCGGCATCGGCAGTGTCGGCAGTCTCGGCCGCATCGACAACGCCATCGAGCACGCGCCTGGCGTCGGCAGCCAGGGCTTGCGCGCGGGCGGTCAGCGATACCTGCGCACCTACGCTGGCCAGCAGGTCGGTCCAGGCGCGCAGCTCGCGGGCGGCGCGTTCCAGCAAGGCGGTCAGCGCGGCGTCCACCGGCCGTTCCTCGGCCAGCCAGGTATTCATCACGCGCTCGATGGCGTGGGCGCCGTCGGCGAAGTCGTCCAGCGCCACGGTGCGGGCGCTGCCCTTCAGGGTGTTGAACGAGCGGCGCAGCATGATCAGGAACTGTTCGTTGCCAGGTCCATCGACGGCCAGCGTGGTATCGGCGAAGTCCAGCGTCTCACGCGCCTCAGAGAGGAACAGTTCCAGCAGGTGCGGGGTGTTGGCGGCCGTCTCCACGGCGGGCACGGTTTCCGGCGGCGGTGCGGCGGGGGGCGGCGCCGGCACTGCGTCGTCGAGCACCGGGATCGATTCCGCGCCTGCCATCTTGGAAAACGGCACCGCGCGGAAGCTGCCCTGCCGCGCATCGTAGGCAAAGCGCTGGCGCGCCCCGGCCGCATTGTGCGCCAGCAGCTCGGCAAAGAAACCGAGCGCGCTGAGGTTGTGCACCACGTCGTCGAGCGTTTTCGCCTCCTGCGCCGGATCGGCGCAGTCCTGCGCCAGGGCCGCTACCTGCGACTGTACTTGCAGGGCGGCTTGCGCGGCGACCGGCTGCTCCAGTTCCGTCAATGTCGCCTGCAAGCCATCGAGCGCCGGCGCCAGGCCGGTGAGCGCCACGCGCTGCTGCGGGTCGGCGTAAAACCGGTCCAGCGCGTGTTCCACCGCGCGCAGCGCCGCCTTGATCTCGGCGGTGCTGCGCTCGGGTGCGGCGTCCTGCCAGCTGCGCGCCTGCGCGGGCGCCAGCGCATCGCGCTGGCCGTAGCGGCGGCTGTCGTAGTCGGGCGGCGCCAGGCCGTCCAGCGCAAACGCTGCGTGCAACGCGCGCGCCGTGGGCGAACCGCTGTCCGGGCCGGCAACGGCGATGAAGAACAACGCATCGCGCAGCATGGCGTCCGGCTGCGCGGCGTTGCCCTGGGAGAGGCGTCGCAATTGCAGGTTGATCATGCCGAACAGCTGCTTGACCTGCACGCTGCCGGCAATATCGCCGCCGGCCACCAGTTCGGCAAAAGCCTGCAGCGCCAGCCAGAACGCACGCGGCTTTGCCTGCTGCTGGACGGCGGCCACCGCCGCCACCGCATCGGTCAGGGCGGCGGCGTGTTCGCGCTGCTGCGCCGGGTCGGC
The DNA here is from genome assembly GCF_009295655.1 of Duganella sp. FT27W. NCBI lineage: Bacteria > Pseudomonadati > Pseudomonadota > Betaproteobacteria > Burkholderiales > Oxalobacteraceae > Duganella > Duganella sp. FT27W. The sequence goes on along the minus strand of NZ_WHIV01000005.1, from coordinate 119,189 downwards.
GCTTTTCAGGTAGGGCAGCAGCGCGCGCTCGAAGCGCTGGCGGCAGGCGGCGTAGTCGGGGGCGGTGTCGGGCACCGCCTCGGCAGCAGCCGGCAATTCCACTGCGCGCGCCAGGTCGGGGAAAAACAGGTCGGCCGGATGGATGCGCTCCGCGCCGACGATTTCCTGCACCGCGCGGTAGTACGGGTACAGCCTGGCCGGCTGCGATGGCGCGCCTGCCAGCAGCTCTTCCAGGTATTCGACCAACGCCTGGTACAGCTGGGTGACCGCTTCTACATGGTCGGTGGTGCATTTGACGGCGCCCGACTTGAAGCGTTCGAGCGCGGTCTCGGCCAGTGCCGTGACCTGCCCCACGCCTTCCACATCGACCATCTGCAAGGCGCCATGGGCCTGGTGCAAGTGGGTCTTGGCGTGCTGCAGCTGGGTGGCCTGGTCTTCGGCGGCGCGCCCGCCCGCTTCCTGCAAGGCGGTGCGCGAACGGGCCAGCGCTTCGCGGATTTCCTCCATCACCCACGACAGCGGACCGGTGTCGATCGGGGTTGCGGTGGTGATTGCGTGAGCAGTGTCAGTGGTCGTCATGCTGGTACCGGCCTTTCAATGTTGTGCCGCTCAGGAGGCGATGCGGAACCGCGCCACCGAGTTTTTCAGTTCCTGCGCCAGCACCGACAGTTTATGGATCGACTGCGCCGTGTGCTGGGTGCCGTCCTGGGTCTGTTCGGTGACGGTCAGGATCAGCTGGATGTTGCGCGCCACACCGCTGGCCGACGTGGCCTGCTCGCCGGTGGCCTGGGCGATGCCGGAAATCAGCTCCGCTAGGTGGTGCGACACATTCGAAATATCGTTCAGGGCCGCGCCGGCGGCGTCGGACAGGCGCGTGCCCTCCACCACCCCGCGCGTGGATTTTTCCATGGCCGCCACCGCATCGTGGGTGTCGGTCTGGATGGTGCGCACCAGCGCGCCGATCTGCTTGGCGGCGGCGGCCGACCGCTCCGCCAGCCGCTGCACTTCCTCCGCCACCACCGTGAAGCCGCGTCCCGCCTCGCCGGCGGACGCCGCCTGGATGGCGGCATTCAGCGCCAGCACATTGGTTTGCTCGGTGATGTCGGAAATGAGTTCGGTGATTTCGCCGATCTCCTGCGACGATTCACCGAGGCGCTTGATGCGCTTGGACGTATCCTGGATCTGGTCGCGGATCTCGTGCATGCCGAAGATGGCGTTGGCCACGGCGGTCGATCCCAGGTTGGCAGCGGCCACCGATTGCCGCGCCACGTCGGCCGATTCGCTGGCGGAGCGCGAGACGTCGGTGATCTGGTCGGCCATGCGCACCACGGTGCTGCTCACGTCCTGGATTTCGCGCGACTGCTGCTGCGAAGCGCGCAGCAAATCGTTGGAAATGCTGTGCGCGTGCAGCGAGGCGCGCGTGACCTGTTCGGCAGTGGCGGTCACTCGCCCCACCAGCACCCGCAGCTCCTCCACCGTGTAGTTGACGGTGTCGGCAATCGCCCCGGTGACGTTCTCCGACACGGTAGCGCGCACGGTCAGGTCGCCGTCGGCCACTTTTTGCAGCTCGTTCATCAGGCGCAGGATGGCGGCCTGGTTCTGGGCGTTGGTTTCGCGGGCCGCTTCCTCCTTGCGCTGCGAGTCGATGCGCAGGGCGTCGGCCTCGCGGCGGCGGCGGTCGGCGCCGCGCGTGCGGTTGTTGGAATCGATCAGCAGCACGCGGCCGATGGCCACCGCCATCACCAACGTGAGCATGCCGCAGGCCACCATCAGCCAGAAGGTGAGGCCGAGCGAATCCTGCTCGGCGCGGTAGGACTGCTGCAGCGTGTAGAGGCGCTGGCGCAGCGCCTCGTTCTCGTTGAAGATCAGCCGTTCGGCGTTCTTGGCGGCGCTGAATTTATCGAGCTTGTCGAGGATGGCCGCCACCAGCTTCTGGTAGTCCTCGAACTGCGCCTTGAGAGCGACGATTTTCTCGCGCAGCTCCGGTTCGCGCGCGGCGCTCAAACCCTGCGCGGCGCTGCCGCTCAGAAAACCTTCGAGCGTGGTGCGGAACACCGTGGTGTCGCGCCCCAGCTGGAACGCGGTTTCGGAACTGATGCCGCCGGCGGTGAGGAATTCGCTGGCGCTGCGGCTCATGCGCTGGGTCAGCATGGTGAGCTTGCCCAGCGCGGCGATCTCGCGCGCCGAACCGCCACCGGCCACGCGCAAGGCGCTGATCTCCTCCGTGCGGGCCAGCAGGTCGGGCGACATGGCATTGAGCTTGTGCAGGGTCTGATCGACGCCACTGAGATCGGTCTTGAGGGTGAGGATGGTGGCGGCGGCCAGGTCGGTGGCGCCCCACTGCTTGCGCACCGATTCCACGGTTGCTGCCAGGTCGGCCCCCGGTGCGCGCAGCTGGCGGCCCTGCACCTTGCCGCCGCGCGTCATCAGCGTGATGTCGTTATTGAGTTCGCGCCGGCTTTCCTCGAGCTGGCGAAACGCTTCGTCGCTGCCCTGCACCGCGTTGGGCGCGGCCTTGCCGATGCGCTGCGAGTGCATCAGCGCGTCGCTGGCAACCTGGGTTTGCGCCGACCGGTTGGCGCTGTAGATGGTGTTGAGGGCGACGCAGGCGGCCGAGACGCTCAGGCTGATGCCAAGCGCGGTGGACAGGATGCTCAACTGGCGCTGGGTGGGCAGGCGGCCGATCAGCGGCAGCCGTTTCAGGCCAGGCCGCGCTTCGTGCTGACCGTCGGCTGCCGCCGTGGCGGCGCCGAGACGGTCGAGCGCATCGCGCAGGCGCACCGGCCCGCCCTGCTGCGCGCGCGCGGCGGCGATATGGTCGAAGGTCTCCTGGTCCAAACCCGTTCCTTCCCTTTAAAAGCCCACCAGCGCAAAGCGCGGCTCGCGCACCAGTTGCGCCAGGTCCAGCAGCGTCCAGCGCCGGTCCTCGCCGTCGTCGAACTGGTGAGCAGCCCAGGCGGGCGCACCGGCGCCAGGCACGGCGACTGCCTGCATCTCGGACGACGTGCGCAATCCCAGCACGCGGTCGGCCAGCAGCGCGCAGTTGAACCCCAGTTTAGGCGAAAAGGTAATCAGGCGGCGCTCGGCCGGCGTCCCGGCACTGGTACCGGCAACCGCACCGGGCTGGCCCTGGTAGCGCGCCAGGTCGATCACGCCGGTCAAGTCGCCGCGGATATTGGCCAGGCCCAGGTACCACGGGCGGGCCAGCGGCACCGGCGACACCGGTTGCGGCGTGACGATCTCGCCGATCTGGGTGAGATCCAGCAGGTAGTGGCGTCCGCCGATCACCACGCCCAGCTCGCGCACACCGGCGGCGGCGCCGCTCTTGGCCGCCTGCATGCGTTCGAGCAGCTGCACCTGGTACTGGCGCAGGCTGCTGCGGCGCTCGCCGGCTGGCGGACCGTCGGTGGGATCGAGGGGTGCGGGCGTGGCGGCGTCCATCGCTCAGCCGAGGGCGGCGATCTTGTCGAGCAGGTCGCCCGGCGTGACCGGCTTGACCAGGTAGTCGCGCGCGCCCTGGCGCATGCCCCAGATGCGGTCGGTCTCCTGGTCCTTGCTCGAGCAGATAATCACCGGCACTTCCTTGAGCACGGGGTCGCGCGCGATCGAGCGCGTGACCTGGAAGCCGTTCGCGCCCGGCATCACCACGTCCATCAGGATCAGGTCGGGCTTCTCGGCGCGCAGCTTGACGAGCGCTTCCTCGCCGCTTTCGGCGACATCGACGGTGTAGCCGTTGCGGACCAGGATGTCGGACAGGTAGTAACGCTCGGTGGGCGAGTCGTCGACGATCAGTATGCGTTGTATGGCCATGGTTCCCCCTGCGGGTATCTTAGTCTGGTGAGCTGGTGGCATGCGCGCGAACCGCTGCAAGCATGCCTTCCCGGGTGAATGGTTTGGCCAGGCACGCGGCGGAACCGGCCATGGCGCCGCGCGCGCGGTCGAACAGGCCGTCTTTCGAAGACAGCATGAGCACCGGCGTGGCGTGGAATGCCGCGCTGTTCTTGATCAGCGTGCAGGTCTGGTAGCCGTCGAGGCGCGGCATGACGATGTCGCAGAATACCAGCGCCGGGCGATGGTCGGCCAGCTTGGCCAGGGCGTCGAAACCGTCGTCGGCCAGCACCACGCGGTAGCCGGCGCCGGACAGGAAAATCTCGGCCGAGCGGCGGATCGTGCTGCTGTCGTCGATGACCATGATCGTCAGGGCGTTATTCATCACTGCACCTTAGCACATGCCGCAACTGCATGGATCGGGCTGCGGATCAGAGCGCGACCATCTCGAAATCGTCCTTGCGGGCGCCGCATTCCGGGCAGCTCCAGTTCATCGGCACGTCGGCCCAGCGGGTGCCGGGGGCGATGCCTTCGTCGGGCAGGCCGGCCTGTTCGTCGTAGATCCAGCCGCAGATCAGGCACATCCAGGTCTGGAAGTCCTGCGTTGTTTCATTGCTACTCACGTTCTGCCACCCTTCAATCAAGTAAAATGCCGAATCAGGTATCTTAATCTACCAGCCGTGCAAAACCAAACTTCTCCTCTCATATTAAGCTTCGGCGTCGCCGATCCCGCCGGCGCCACCGGTGTCCAGGCCGACCTGGCCGCGTTTGCCGCGCTCTCGTGCACCGGCCTGGCCGCCACCACCGCGTTGCTGATCGGCGACACCGCCCGCATCGAGGACACCCAGGAAATCGATCCTGACTGGGTGGCCGACCAGGCCCGCGTGGTCCTCGAGGACATGACCATGGCCGCCTTCAAGGTCGGCGCGCTGACCAACGTGGAGCAAGTGGCGGCAATCGCCGAGATCCTGTCCGACTACCCCGATGCGCCGCTGATTCTCGATCCGTTCAGCTCGCGCCTGCCCGACCTGCCCGACGACGAAGCCGAGGAACTGCTCACCGCCGTGCGCCAGTTGCTGGTGCCGCAGGCCACGCTGCTGATGCTGTCGGTGGTGGAACTGGGCCGGCTGGCCGAAACCTGGCGCGACGCCGGCGATGGCCTCGACAACATGCTGCAGTCCGACGTCGAATACCTGATCGCGCTGGGCTGCGAATACGTGCTGGTCACCGGCACACAGGCCGGCGCCATGCAGGCCAAGGTGGGCAGCCGCGCAGTACCGAATACGCTGGCCAACACCCTGTACCACTCCGACGGCATGGTCAGCCACGACGCCTGGCAGCACCTGCCCGGCCCCTTCATCGGCGCCGGCGGCACGCTGTCGGCCGCGATCACCGCCTTCATGGCGCGCGGCGTGGACGCCCCGGAAGCGGTGAAAGCGGCGCAGGAGTACACTGTGGGCGCCCTGGCCCATGCGCAGCGCTATGGCATGGGCAAGTTCGTGCCCAACCGCTTCTTCCACTTGCTGACGACGGCCGCCGACATGCAGTAAGCATGGCCGTTTTATTCACCGGACACCGAGATAACCACATGACCACGATTTCCAACAACGACACGCTGTTCGCCCGCGCCCAGAAAACCACGCCCGGCGGCGTCAACTCGCCGGTACGCGCCTTCCGCTCGGTGGGTGGCACGCCGCGCTTCATCACCCGCGCCGAAGGCCCGTATTTCTGGGACGCCGACGACAAGCGCTATATCGACTACATCGGCTCGTGGGGCCCCGCCATCGTCGGCCACGCCCACCCGCAAGTGGTCAAGGCGGTGCAGGAGGCGGCCACGCGCGGCCTGTCGTTCGGCGCACCGACCCAGGGCGAAGTGGAAATGGCCGAGGAAATCTGCCGCCTGGTGCCGTCGCTGGAACAGGTGCGCCTGGTCTCGTCGGGCACCGAGGCGACCATGAGCGCGCTGCGCCTGGCGCGCGGCGCCACCGGCCGCGACAAGATCGTCAAGTTCGAAGGCTGCTACCACGGCCACGCTGATTCTCTGCTGGTCAAGGCTGGCAGCGGCCTGCTCACCTTCGGCAACCCGACGTCCGCTGGCGTGCCCGAAGACTTCGTCAAGCACACGCTGGTGCTTGACTATAACAACGTGGCGCAGCTCGAAGAAGCCTTCGCCAACTTCGGCGACGAAATCGCCTGCGTGATCATCGAGCCGGTCGCCGGCAATATGAACCTGATCAAGGCCAACGCCGACTTCCTGCAGGCCACGCGCGACCTGTGCACCAGGCACGGTGCACTCCTGATCTTCGACGAAGTGATGTGCGGCTTCCGCGTGGCCCTGGGCGGCGCCCAGGAACTGTACGGCATCAAGCCCGATCTCACCGCGCTGGGCAAGGTGATCGGCGGCGGCCTGCCGGTGGCGGCGTTCGGCGGCAGCGCGCAACTGATGTCCAACATGGCGCCCCTCGGTGCGGTGTACCAGGCCGGCACCCTGTCGGGCAACCCGGTGGCGGTGGCGGCCGGCATGACCACCTTGAAGCTGATCCAGGAACCGGGCTTTTACGAGCGCCTGGGCGCCACGGCCGAGCGCCTGGCTGCCGGCCTGACGGCAGCGGCAAAAGATGCCGGCGTGGTGTTCTGCGCCGATGCGGTCGGTGGCATGTTCGGCCTGTACTTCAGCGCCACGCCGCCGAACAACTACGCCGAGATGATGGCCGGCGACCGCGAACGCTTCAACGTGTTCTTCCACGCGATGCTCGACGAAGGCGTGTACTTCGCGCCGGCGGCGTTCGAGGCGGGGTTCGTGTCGGCGCAGCATAGCGACGCCGTGATCGACGAGACCATTGCGGCGGCTGCGCGCGTGTTCAAGAAGCTCGCCGGGGCATAAAAAGCCGGGGATGGTCACGGCGACTGGATCACCCCCGTATTGAAGTCATACTCGAACAAATCCCCGTACCGTCCCCACTCGATGGCCACGCGCAGCGCGCGTTCAGCTTCCTCTTCGCTGAGCGTGAACCGCAGCAGCTTGAGGAACAGGTCTTCCGGCAAATCCCCCGACCGGTCCTGCGCCAGCCCGTGGCAGATGTACGCGATCAGCGGCACGTGTTCGAGCAACTGCTTGCCGAACACCGCCTGGCGCGCGCCGCTGTCCTCGGTCGCCATGATGGCGGCATAGCGCGCACCGAGCTCCGTCAGCAGGATGTCGCCATCGAGCAGGTGGGCAAAACCCAGCAGCAGCAAGGCATTGGTCACTTCCAGCAGCTCGGCGTCGGTAAGATCGGTTTCCTCGGCCAGTTGCGGCAGGTCGGCGCGGCCAGCAAACGGTTCTTCGGCCAGCAGTTCCAGTATCCCTTCCATGTGGGCGATGTCGGCCTGCGGCAGGCGGTCGCCCAGTTGCAGCTTCACCTCCTTCTCGCTGATCGGGCCACGGCGGCCGGCGCCGGCTGTCATCAGCTCATAGACCTTGTCGATCAGGTGCCGCACTTCGGCCCCTTCCGCCTTGCGCGGCTGCGCCAGCGCAATCGGCAGTTCGGCGCGCACCCGGCCCGGATCGCTGGCGAAAATCAGCACGCGGTCGGCCATCATCACCGCTTCCTCGATATTGTGCGACACCACCAGGATGGCCTTGGTGGGGATGCGGCCCGACTGCCACAGTTCCAGAATTTCCTCGCGCAAGCGTTCGCCGGTGAGAACGTCGAGCGCGGAAAACGCTTCGTCCATCAGCAGCACTTCCGGTTCCATCACCAGCGCCCGGGCGATGCCCACGCGCTGGCGCATGCCGCCCGACAGCTCGCGCGGCAGCGCGCCCTCGAAGCCGGACAGGCCGATCAGGTCGATCACGGCCGACGCCCGCCGCGCTCTTTCCGCCGCCGGCATGCCCTGCGCTTCCAGCCCCAGCTCCACGTTCTTTTGCACGGTCAGCCACGGGAACAGCGCAAACGACTGGAACACCATGCGGATGCCGCGCGCGGTGCCGTACAAGGGCATGCCGCGATACAGTACCTGGCCGGCGTCAGCCTGGATCAGCCCCGCCATCAGGCGCAGCATGGTCGATTTGCCGGAGCCGGACTGGCCCAGCAGCGCGACAATTTCCCCTTCGTGCAGGGTGAAATCGACGCCTTCGAGCACCGCGCGCGCAGCGCCGTCGGCCGCGCGAAAATGCTTGGCGACGCCTTTGAGTTCAACAATCGGTGTGTTCATGGTGCGCTCCTAGAAATGCAGCCGGCTCTCGGCCATGATGTACAGGCGGCGCCAGACGAAGTGGTTAAAGCCCATCACGAAGATGCACATCACCCCGATGCCCAGCGCAATGCGCGGAAAATCACCGGTGGCGGTCATCTCGGCGATGTAGCTGCCCAGGCCATGGGCCTTGACGGTGGTCGAACCCCAGCTCACGTATTCGGCCACGATGCTGGCGTTCCACGAGCCGCCGGACGCCGTGATCGCGCCGGTGACAAAGCTGGGAAAAATCGCCGGCAGCAGGTAGCGCCGCCACTTGAGCCAGCCCGTCAATCCGAAATTCTGCGCCGCGTGGCGCAACTCGGTCGGAATGGTCGATGCACCGGCGATCACGTTGAACAGCAAATACCACTGGGTGCCGAGGATCATCAGTGGCGACAACCAGATATCCGGGTTCAGCTGGTAGCGCATGATCACGATCACTGCCACCGGGAACACCAGGTTGGCGGGGAAGGCGGCCAGGAACTGCGCCACCGCCTGGGTGCGCGACGCCCAGCGCGGGTTCATGCCGATCCACACGCCCACCGGCACCCAGATCAGCGCGGCCAGCGCCAGCAGGCCGATCACGCGCAGCATGGTGTAGCAGCCCAGCAGCAGCACGTGCCCCACTTCGCGCCAGCCTACTTCGGTGCTGATAAAGTGACCGAGTGTCCACAAGGCGTAGAACACCACGGCGACGATCACCGCGTCCCACACGCGCTGCGGCACCAGCGACGGATGGTCGCGGCGGGCGCGGATCGAGGTGCCGTCGTGGCCGAGGCGGAACAGCGCGATGGAGCGCGACAGCAGCCGGCCGCACCACGCCACGAATTCCTGCGTACGGTCGGTGCGGCGCAGCCAGGTGAGCAGCCACGAGTTTTGCGCGGTGTCGCCGCCGGTTTCCTCGAAGCGGAACTTGTCGGCCCATGCCAGCAGGGGCCGGAAGAACAGCTGGTCGTACAGCAGCACGGCGATCAGCATGGCAAAGATGGCCCAGCCGATGGCGCCCAGGTTGCTCTGCTCGATGGCCAGCGCGATGTACGAGCCGATGCCGGGCAGCTTGATGTCCTGGTTCGATACCGAGATCGCCTCCGACGCCACCACGAAAAACCAGCCGCCCGACATCGACATCATCATGTTCCACAGCAGGCCCGGCATGGCGAACGGCAGTTCCAGGCGCCAGAAGCGCTGCCAGCCCGAGAGCTGGAACACCTGCGCCGCCTCCGACAATTCGGCCGGTACGTTGCGGAAGCCCTGGTAGGCCGAGAACGCCATATTCCACGCCTGCGACGTGAAGATGGCAAAAATCGCCGCGCATTCCACGCCCAGCAGGTTGCCGGGAAACAGCGCGATGAAGGCGGTCACCGTGATCGACAAAAAGCCGAGGATCGGGATCGACTGCAGGATGTCGAGCAGCGGCACCAGCACTTTTTCGGCGAGCCGGTACTTGGTGGTGAGCGCGGCAAACACGCAGGCGAACACCACTGACGCACCGAGCGCGATAAACATGCGCAAGGTGGTGCGCAGCAGGTAGTAAGGCAGGTTGGTCGGGTCGAGCGAGAGCGGCAGCGCCTGGCCCAGTTGATAGGGCCGCGCCATCTGCTGGCCGCCATAGGCCAGCAGCACGAACACGGCCAGCACGATGGGCAGCAGCGCCCAGTCCCAGCGGTTGCCGCCGGCTTCCACTACCTGCCGGGGAAAAAATTGCCGTTTCTTGTACATGGTCGTGGCTCGCGGACACTGAGATTGGCCGCCATTCTAAGCGCATCTTGCCCCAGATTTTATTACCGTTATGAAAGTTCTTTCAGTTCCTCTGTGCGCTACATCACATAATTGACGAATATGATGATCCATCTCAAATTCAGCTCATACATAGCCTCATTACCGGACATTTCATTGCTATAGAAAAACAATGGCGTCATTTTCGTCAATTTCGATTGTTTCCAATAGGAAATTGAGGTACACTGGTTTCATTGACTCCACCATTCGAGAGAAGCCTGATGCCCCACAGTAAAGACTCCGTCCTGACCACCCGCGCGACCGCAGAGTTGCTGGGCGTGGCCGTCAGCACGGCGCAACTGTGGATCGAAAATGGCGCAATTCCGTCGTGGAAGACGCCCGGGGGGCACCGCCGCGTGCGCCTTTCCGCCGTCAAGCGCCTGATGCAGGAGCGCGGCCTGGTGGCGCCGGCCGCATCGGCACCAGCGCCGGCGGTGGCCAGCAGCACCGAATTCCTGCCGTCGGCCACGGCCGCCTACCCGGTGCCGCACGACGAGGCGCAGCGACTGCTGGCGCTCGACGCCGCGCGCATCGTCGATACGCCGCCCGAGTCGGTATTCGACCGCCTGACCTGGCTGGCCAGCCAGGCGACCGAGTCGCCGATGGCATTGATCAGCTTGTTGACGGCGGAGCGCCAGTGGTTCAAGTCGCGCCTCGGCGTTGATGCGCCGGAGACGTCACGCGACTGGGCGTTTTGCAGCCACGCGATTTTGCAGGACGGCTTGTTCGTGGTGGAAGACGCGGCGCGCGACCCGCGTTTCCAGGATAGCCCGCTGGTGACCGGCGCACCGCACATCCGTTTTTATGCAGCCTTCCCGCTGCTCGACGCGGACAAGATGCCACTCGGTACTTTATGTGTGCTCGACAGCGAACCGCGCCGCCTGCGTGACCGCGAAGTGCGGTCGCTGCGCGAACTGGCCGCGATCGCCTCGGAAGAAATCCAGCGCCGCGTGCGGCGCTAGCAACACCGTCAGACCGCATTCCACGGCGCACCGCCCCCACCCCACAGCCGGCGCGCCGCAGTATCAGCAGTACCTTGTCGTTCCGTCTGTCCCGGCACCGCCCAATTCTTGCGACTGCCACAAAAAAAACAACACCAGTAACCAGTCGCCGCTTGCGGTGGTCTCCGTTTCCCGTGCCTGTCTGTCGCTGCACTTGTGGAAACGTCCAACGTTTCCAGGAAGATTAATATGAACGCGTTCAAAAAACTCAAAATCGGTACCCAGTTGTCACTGGGCTTTGGCATGGTCACGGCCCTGCTGCTGTTGCTGGCGGCAGTCTCCATATTCGGCGTCGCCGCGATCAACGACGCCTTCAAGCGCCAGGACAAGATCAGCACCGAGCGCCTCGACCCGCTGGTCGACGCGCGCGAAGCACTGGCGCAAACCGGCCTGGCCGCGCGCAATGCCTTCATCTTTACCGACAAGGCGCAGGCAGCCAGGGAGCTGGCCATCCTCGACGAGCAGAAAGCCCTTTACCTCAAGGCCCTCGAAAAGCTGACCCCGGCCTATGCCGGCAACGCCCAGTTCGAAAAAGTACGCACCGGTCTGCTGACCATGGCGCAGGAACTGAACAAGCCGCGCAAGTTCCGCGACGCCGACGAGATGGAGGCCTATGGCCAGTTCCTGGTCAACGAGTGCAGCCCGCTGCGGCGCCAGATCGTGGCCGACATGGCCGTGCTGCTGACGGCCGCCGAGAAGGAGGCGGCAGAAGCGAGCGCCTTGTCGGAACAGCGCGCCGAGAGCGCCCGCTTCTGGACCATCGCGCTGGCCGTGGCCGCCTTTATCCTCAGCATCGTGGTCACCCGCGTGATCAAGCACGTGCTGATCCGCCAGCTCGGCGGCGAGCCGGCCTACGCCACCGAGATCGCCGGCAAGATCGCCCATGGCGACCTGGCAGTGACGGTCAACGTCAGGCCCGGCGACCAGGACAGCCTGCTGTATGAAATCAAGAGCATGCGCGACAGCCTGGCGTCCATCGTCGGCAAGGTGCGCGAAGGCACCCACGCCATCGACGCTGCCTCGAGCGAAATTGCCGCCGGCAACGAAGACATGTCGAACCGTACCGCGCACCAGGCCACGTCGCTGGAAAAAGTGGCCACCGCCATGGAAGAGCTGACCTCGACCGTGCGCCAGAACGCCAGCAATGCCCAGCAAGCCAACACCCTGGCGCAGACTGCTTCATCAGTGTCGGAACAGGGCGGCGTGGTGATGCAGCAGGTGACCGACACGATGGAATCGATCAACGAGTCGTCGAAGAAAATCGTCGACATCATTTCCGTCATCGACGGCATCGCCTTCCAGACCAATATCCTGGCGCTGAACGCGGCGGTGGAAGCGGCCCGGGCCGGCGAGCAGGGGCGCGGCTTTGCCGTCGTGGCAACCGAGGTGCGCAACCTGGCCCAGCGGTCGGCTTCGGCCGCCAAAGAGATCAAGGCCCTGATCGACGATTCCGTCACCAAGGTGGGCAGCGGCACCGAGCTGGTGTCCAAGGCCGGCATCACCATGCAGGAGGTGGTTACCAGCGTCAAGCGCGTGACGGAAATCATGAGCGAGATCAGCGTGGCCAGCGCCGAGCAGAGCATCGGTATCGAGCAGGTGAACGGCGCCATCGGCGAGATGGACGGCATGACCCAGCAAAATTCGGCGCTGGTGGAAGAAGCCTCGGCGGCCGCCCATGCACTCGATCAGCAGGCGTCGGCGTTGACCGAGGTGGTGGGGGTGTTCAAGCTGGACAGCGACACCGCCACGGTGCGCTCTCTAACGCAACGCCCCAGCGCACCGCAGCGCAGCGCCAAGCTGCGCCTGGCGCGCGGCTAGGTTCCGGTTACTTCAGCCAGCCCCGCCGGCGGAAGTACCAGAACGGCGCGATCGCGCTGGTGACCATCAGGGCCAGCGCGAACGGGTAGCCGGCCTGCCATTCCAGTTCCGGCAGCCACTTGAAGTTCATGCCGTAGATCGAGGCGATCAGGGTCGGTGGCAGGAAGGCCACGCTGGCGACCGAGAAGATCTTGATGATCTTGTTCTGGTTGATGTTGATGAAGCCGACCGTGGCGTCCATCAGGAAGTTGATCTTGTCGAACAGGAACGACGTGTGGCCGTCCAGCGATTCGATGTCGCGCAAAATCTGGCGTGCTTCCTCGAACTGGTCGGCGTTGAGCAGGCGTCCGCGCATCAGGAAACTGACTGCGCGACGCGTATCCATCATGTTGCGGCGGATGCGGCCGTTCAAGTCTTCCTCGCGTGCGATCGAGTTCAGCGCGGCAGCCGCGTCATCATCGGTGAAGTGCTTTTGCAGCACGCGGCCGCTCACTTCTTCCAGGCTCAGATAAATGCCTTCGAGCGCATCGGCCGAGTATTCGGCGTCGGTCGCGTACAGGTCCAGCAGCACGTCCATGTAATCGCCGATCGAGCCGGGCCGCGAACGGGCGCGCATGCGCACCAGGCGGAACACCGGCAAATCGTCGGTATGCACCGAGAACAGCATCTTGCGCGCCAGGATGAATGCGACCGTGATCACGCGCGACGGGCCGTCGTCTTCTTCCAGCAGGAAGTCGGTGCGCAGGTGCAGGTCGCCGTTTTCCGCCTCGTAGTAACGGGCCGATGCTTCGATATCCTTGACTTCGTCTTCGCCCGGCAGGGTCACGCCATAAATGGTCTTGACCCACAGCCGCTCGTCATCCGTCGGGTCGGTCAGGTCGACCCACACCGGCTCGGCGTTGACCAGGTCTTCGCGCGTGTCGATCGGTACCTGGTTGAGCCGGCCATTCTGGAGAACGAAAACATTAATCATGGGTGCGGAGCCTTCTGGAAACAGCGCAAGTGTACTCGGAAAGGCAACAGCTAAGCCAGCCTGCCCTGTTGGTTAGGCCGCATTTTATCTCACGGCACGTCCACTGCGTTCATGCGTGCCAGAATGGTGGACGTACGGCGGTTCAGATAGCTGGTATCGCGGTGCTTGTCGTAATAGCGCGGGTTGGGCAGCATCACCGCCAGCCGGGCCGCCTGGCCGGCGCTGAGGTTGGCTGCACTGGTGCGGTAATAGTGGCGCGAGGCCGCTTCCGCGCCAAACGTGCCGGTGCCGAACTCCACCACGTTCAAATAAATTTCAAAGATGCGGCGCTTGTCCATCAGGGTTTCCAGCATATACGTGATCACCAGTTCCTGGCCCTTGCGCACATAGCTGCGCGAGCCGGACAGGAACAAATTCTTGGCCAGCTGCTGGGTGATGGTGGAGCCGCCCGCCACCACCTTGCGTTTCTTGTTGTTTTTCTCGTAGGCTTTTTGCAAGGCCTCCCAATCGACACCCTCGTGCTCGGAAAAATTGGCGTCTTCCGAGGCGATGATGGCGCGCTTGAGGTTGTTCGAGATGCGGTTGTACGGCACCCAGGTCTGGCGGATTTCGGCCTTCGGATTTTTATCCTGCAACGCCGATTCCTGCTCGCGCATGAAGCTGGTCATGCTCGGGTTGTGATCGACCCACCACCAGATTTGCAGGAAGAAATACACCTGCACCACCAGTACCAGCACCACCGGCACGATGAACACCCACTTGACCCAGCCGAACCGGCCGCGTGCCGCAGCAGGCCTGGGCGACTTTTTGGCCGCCTTCATAGCTGCGCACGCAGCGACTGCAACACCGGCGCGGTGTCGGGATGGACGCCGCGCCACACGGCAAACGCCTCGGCCGCCTGCTCCACCAGCATGCCCAGGCCGTCGCGCACGGCCGCGCCATGGCTGGCGGCAAATTGCAGGAACACGGTGGGCTCCTTGCCATACATCATGTCCAGCGCCAGTGCACCCGGGGCAAACACGGTGGCGGGCACCGGTGGCAATTCCGAACTCAGGCTGGCGGCGGTGGCGTTGATCACCAGGTCGAACGCGCCGTCGATCTCCAGATAGCCACAGGCCGATACCACGCCGTCTCCGCCCAGTGCGGCAAACTGGTCGGCCAGCGCCTGGGCCGTGGCCACGGTGCGGTTGGCGATGACCAGTTGCGCGGGACGGTGTTCGAGGATCGGCAACACTACGCCGCGCGCGGCGCCACCGGCGCCCAGCAGCAGCACCCGGCGGCCACCGATCTGCATGCCGGCGTTACCGACGATATCGGCCACCAGGCCGGCGCCGTCGGTGTTGTCGCCGATGATGCCGTCTTCGGTGAAGTGCAGGGTGTTGACGGCGCCGGCAGCCTGGGCGCGGATGGTCAGGGCATTCGCCACTTTGACGGCTTCGAGCTTGAACGGCACGGTAACGTTGGCGCCCTTGCCGCCTTCGGCGATAAAGGCGTGCACGGCGGCGGCAAAGCCGTCCACCGGCGCCAGCCGTTTTTCGTACTGCACGGCGTGGCCGGTCTGGGCCGCGTAGGCGGCGTGGATGTCGGGGGATTTGCTATGGGCAATCGGGTTGCCGAACACGCAGTAGCGGTCCGCTGGTGCCGGGATGGCTGTCATTATTATTTTGCTCCGCCGAGCATGTCGGCTTCCAGTTTATCGTCGCGGGTGAATCTGAAGGTGGTCACGATGACCCACAGGTCGTCGCGGTCGCTCGAGCGCATATTGGCCGGGAACTTGCCGAACGGCGCGGCGCGCCGGACGATATCGATTGCCGCCTGGTCCAGCGCCGGGTTCTTCGAGCTGGTAGTCACTTCAATGCCACCCTCCTTGGTGTAGATGGTGCCATCCTGAAATACCGGGATCGACAGCACCAGCTGGCCGTACAGCTTGCGGCCGTTTTTCTGCGGGAAGTTCAGCGTGCCCACGTCCTCGATGCGCTTTTGCAGGGTCTTGTAATACATGGCGTAGCCCACGCCGCGGGTGCTGGGACTGAGGAAGGTCTTGCGCGGGCGCTTGTTCTGGTCTTCGATGGTTTCGCTGATCTCGGCGGCGCGGCGGGCAATCGCCTTGCTCGATTCGAGCAGGTCGGAGCCGCTGGCCAGCGGATCGGGCTTGGTGTCTTCGGTCACCTTCGGTACCGCGAACGGGTCCTTGCGCCTGACCTGGTTGAGCAGGTTGCGCTGCTGCTCTTCCAGCGCGGCGATGCGGCGCTGGGTGGCGACGATGCTGTCGCCGGTTTCCATCTTGCGCATGTCGGGCAGCGGCGACTTGGAGCGGCCCTTGTCCACCGTGCCGCCGCCGTCGAGGTTGGCCTGCGCCAGCGCCTCGGCCTTGAGCGGAGCGTTCTTGTGCTTGGCGTTGACCAGGATGACTTCCAGGCCCGGATCGGTGGGTTTGACCGGGTTGGGCGGCGGCGCAACAAAGCGCACGGCCAGCAACGCGGCATGCGCCAGCAGCGAGATGCCGATGGCGGTGTAGAGGAAGCGATTTTGTTGGAATGACTTCACGCGATGCCGGGGTGGATTAGTTTGGGCAATTTTACGTTAAACAATCGACGATGAGCTAACCGCAAATCCGTCATTCCGCATCGGCGGACCGCCGCGCAGCGGGGAACCCATGGAACCTGTGGACAGTGACAGCGGTTGCTTATACCGGCGGCCCATGGATCCCCGCGTGCGCGAGGATGACGAAGCAGAAGGCGATGGTGCTTACGGCGTTGCTGGCTGTACGGTGTTGGCATCGGAGCTGTCCGTGGTTTCCGCTTCCGCTTCCGCTTCCGCTTCCACCGCCGCCTCGGGCGCATCGACCGCCTCTTCCGGCACATCGAGCTCCTCGTCGTCGAAGTCTGCTTCGGCGCCGGTCGGTGCGGTCGCGGCCGGCACCTCCAGCAGGCGCGCTTCGATCGTCAGTTCCACCTCGTCCCAGCGCAGGATGTCGAGCTTGACCTCGGCGCCGCGCGCCACCGACGGCATGCCCGGCAGGCGGATGATGAGCGGCAGATCGACAAGGCGCAGCACCTCGTCCTTGAGCACCACGGCCTGCACCTGGCGCGCATTTTCCTGGCCCAGCCAGCGCAGGCACCAGTAGCGTTCCATGTTCGACTGGTGGTCGCCATAGGCGGCGTACGCGGCGTCGAACTGCGAGACGATGGCGAACAGCGCCGAATCCTTGTGCTTGAACTTGGCCACCAGCGGCGCGGTCACGCCCTTTTCGGCGCAGGCCAGGATTTGCCACTGGTTGACCAGGTCGGTATAGCGGCGCAGCGGCGACGTGCTCCATGCGTACTGGTCCACGCCCAGGCCCTGGTGCGGCGCCGCGTGGGTGAGCATGCGTACCTGCATCTTGGCGGCCCAGCCGCCCACGCCCTGTCCCTGGCTGCGGTAGATGCCGGGCACGCCGCAGTCGTGCATCAGCTTGCCCCAGGTGCTGTTGGCAAAAATCATCAGTTCGGCGACGATCTTGTCGAGCGGTGCGCCGCGCTTGCGGCGGCTGACCGTCACCACGTCGTCTTCCACGTAGAAGTTGAAATCCACCCGGTTGTTCTGTTCGGGTTTCAAACCGAAGCCTTCACGCTTGACCATGCGCGCCGCTTCCAGCACTTGCGCCCACTGCCAGATCAGGCCCAGCGCTTCCTTGTGCGGGTAGTCGCCAGCGCCGCTGGCCAGCGTTTCTTCGTTGACCAGGTCGTCGAGGTCGTTGTGGCGCAGGTTGTTGGCGATCGGCACCATCTCGGCGCGGGTATCGGTGGCCAGCACCGACCAGTCGGCCGGATTCAGCGTGGCGTACAGCGACAGTGCCGGGCAGGTTTTACCTTCGGCCAGCGTGAACGCTTCGACCACGCTGTCAGGCAGCATGGTGATCTTGTCGCCCGGCATATACACGGTGGACATGCGCGCACGCGCCATCTTGTCCACGGCGTCGTCCGGCTTGATGGCCAGGCCCGGCGCAGCAATGTGGATACCGATGCGGATAGTGCCATCGTCCAGGCGGGTGACCGAGAACGCATCGTCGATCTCGGTGGTGGTGACGTCATCGATCGAGAACGCCTGCACGTCGGCCACCGGCAAACTGGTCGGCGGCACCGGCACGGCCACGTCCGGGAAACCGGCGCCGCGCGGGAAGTTCTCGAACAGGAACTTGGCCATGTGGAAGTCCTTGGGCGACGCCAGGCCGCCCACGTCCAGCATCAGGCGCTGCGGATTCGTGTGCAGTTCGTTGCAGGCCGCCTCCAGCGCCTTGTATTCGATACCGTTCTTTTCCGGCTTGAACAGCAGTTGCAGCACGATGGGCTGCATCGCTTCGGGCAGCTTGCCGGCTTTCAGCTCTTCCACGTACTGGGCCTGGATGATCGCTTGCTGTTTCTTTTTCTCGATGCCGGCCTGGGCCGCGCGCAGCGACTGTTCCGGCGCTGCCTTGTAGCGGCCACGGCCTTTTTTATAGAAATAGATCGGCGCCGAATGCAGGGAGAGGATCAGGCCGGCCGCTTCGGCCGGCAACGGCGCGTGGCCGAAGTATTCGGCGCCCAGTTCGGCAAAGCCGAATTCTTCTTCACCGGCCACTTCCCACAGGAAGTCGAGGTCGATATCGGCGGACACGGCCTTGGCCTGGTCCATCAACTCGGTGGGCGACGGCTTTTCGTATTGCAGCAGCACGTCCTTGATCTTGACCTTGGTACGCTTGCCGCTGGCCATTTCCACCTGGTAGGCCTCGCCTGCTTGCGACATGATGGCGCCGACCTTGAAATCGCCGGATTCTTCGAAAAATAGATTCATTGCTCTTCTGTTCTTTATATATTGACTTGTTTCAGTTCCATCACAGAAGGCAAAAACACTTCCGTAACCAGCAGGGTACCGCGCCGGCGCCGATATAGACAGCGCCGTGCATATAATATGTTCGGCTGGGCCGACTCTCCTCCAAGCGCCGCCCGGGCGCGCTGCGCCAGGGGATGACCTTCTCGCAATCTTGCAAATTCGAGCACACTGCGCCGCACCAGCGGATCGCCGAACAGCGTGGTGCCCAGCGACCGTTCGCCCAGCGCACCAAACAGCGGCCAGTCGCTGGCGGTCGCCGACAATGGCACCACCGTGTGCGCAAATACTGCCGCCGTATTATCACACCGCAGCAGTACTTCCCTCTCCCATACCTGGCCAGGCCGCTGCAGGCCGATGGCTGCCGCCTCGTCCGCCAGGCAGCGGGCGGTGCGCTGGTGCAGGCACTGCACGCGGAAGGCGTGGCTGTGCGCTTTCAACCTGGCCGTGAGCGAACCGGCGGTGGTGAGCCAGTCGCGCAACACGGGCGGCGCGCTCAACAACAATGCTTGCGGCTGCCATACAGCCTGGCGCAACGACGCGCCACGCCGGCCTTGCGCCACGCTCAAGCTGCCGCCTCGACGCCGCAAAAAGCCAGTACCGCATCGCGATAGGCAGAAAATTCGGAAATGCCGTGGTCGCTGCCAGCGATCACGTGCTGGCGCGCGCCCGCATAATGCTTGACCATATCGCGATAGTCCAGCACTTCGTCGCCGGTGGCGGCGATCAGGAAATAGCGTTCGGGACGCGTGATCGGGTCCACCGCCAGCGCCCGTAATTCGTCGATGTATTCGCGCTTGAATTCAAACGGTTCGTCGGAGTGATACTGCGTGGTCACGCCCACGTGCTTGTCGAGATCCTGCAACGGCACGATGGCCGGATTGAGCAGCACCGCACGGCAGCCAAGGCGCTCGGCCAGCCAGGTGGCGTAGTAGCCGCCCAGCGACGAGCCGATAATGGCCAGCTCGTCAGCCGGCACGCCCTCGACCAGCGACAGCGCCAGTTCCATCGCCAGCCTGGGCGACGCCGGCAGTTGCGGATTCATCAGCTGGTCGGACAAACCAAGTTCGGCCATGCGGCCAGCGATCACCCGTGCTTTCATCGACTGCGGCGAGGACCGGAAACCGTGCAAATACAAAATCATGCGAGCGCTTTCAACAGCTTGGCGTGAACGCCGCCGAAGCCGCCATTGCTCATCACGATGACGTGGTCGCCCGGTTGCGCCGCTTGTGCCACGGCCGCCACCAGGGCATCGAGGTCTTCGAAGGCGCTGGCCTTGTCGCCCAGGGGCGCGAGCGCGTCGCCCAGGCTCCAGCCCAGCGCCTCGTGGCTGCCGAAGCCGAACACCAGGTCGGCATCGACCAGGCTGCCCGGCAGCGCATCTTTCATGGCGCCGAGCTTCATGGTGTTTGAGCGCGGCTCCAGCACGGCCAGGATACGGTTGTCGACGCCCAGCTTCTGGCGCAGGCCGCCCACGGTGGTGGCAATCGCGGTCGGATGATGGGCGAAGTCGTCGTAGACGGTGATGTCGCGCACCACGCCGCGCACTTCCATGCGGCGCTTGACGTTCTCGAACGTGGCCAGCGATTGCGCGGCCTGCGCCACCGGCACGCCGACATGGCGGGCGGCGGCGATCGCGGCCAGCGCGTTGGCGCGGTTGTGCTTGCCGGTCAGTTGCCAGGCCACGTGGCCGGCCGTCTCTCCCTTGAAGACGACGTCGAAGCTGCCGTCGTCGTGTTCGACCAGCGACCAGTCGGCGCCCTCGGTGCGGCCAAAGTTTTCGTGCTCGCTCCAGCAGCCGCGTTTCAGTACGCGCGTGAGCGACGCTTCGTCGGCATTATGGATCACGCGGCCAATGCCGGGCACGGTGCGCACCAGGTGGTGGAACTGGGTTTCGATGGCGCCCAGATCGGGGAAGATGTCGGCGTGATCGTACTCGAGGTTGTTAAGGATGGCGGTCTTGGCGTGGTAATGGACGAACTTGCTGCGCTTGTCGAAGAACGCGGTGTCGTATTCATCCGCTTCGATCACGAAGAAGATCGATTCCTTATCGCCCTGGATGCGGGCCGACACGCCGAAGTTGCGCGGCACGCCGCCGATCAGGAAGCCCGGCGCATAGCCGGCGTCCTCGAGGATCCAGGTCAGCATGGCGCTGGTGGTGGTTTTGCCGTGCGTGCCGGCCACGGCCAGCACCCAGCGGTCTCTTAATATATGTTCGCCCATCCACTGCGGGCCGGAGACATACGGCAGACCGCGATTGAGGATTTCTTCCATCAGTGGATTGCCGCGCGATACCACGTTACCCACCACGTACAGGTCGGGGTTGAGCGCGGTCTGCTCGGGACCGAAGCCCTGTATCAGTTCGATACCCTGGGCTTCCAGCTGCGTGCTCATGGGGGGATAGACATTGGCGTCGCAGCCGGTCACGCGGTGGCCCGCTTCTTTTGCCAGGACCGCCAGGCCGCCCATGAAAGTGCCGCAGATGCCGAGTATATGTATGTGCATAGTAAGTAAGACTGTGGAGACGTACGTAGAGACGCGCGATCGAATACACGATTTTACCTGAGCCGACGCCTATTTCCCGGATCAGGGTATTATCTCGTCCATGACGCCCAACGTGATCGATGAAGTCCAGCTGCTGCGTGCGGAAATTGCCGCTGCTGCCGCGCGCCTGATTGCCGAAGACGGCGCCGACTACGGCACCGCCAAGCGCAAGGCCGCCAGGCAAATCATGGGCGACCAGCCGCCGCCCGCCAATGTCCTGCCCGACAACGCCCAGATCGAAGCCGAGGTGCGCGTATACCAGTCGCTGTTCCACGCGGACACGCAACCGGCACGCTTGTTCCGCCTGCGCACCCTGGCGGTCGACATCATGGACAAGCTGGCGCAGTTCAACCCGTTCCTGACTGGCGCCGTGCTGGGCGGCACCGCCGGCCCGCACGACGACATCCACCTGCAACTATTTGCCGACAGCGCCAAGGAGGTCGAAATCTTCCTGCTCAACCGCAACGTGCAGATCGACATTTCCGAGTCGCCCCACTTCAAGGGTCCGCGCTACGATCCGGTCGAGACCGTGAGCTTCCTGTGGCAGCAGGAAGGCGTGCACGCCGAGCTGTACGAACTCGACGATTTGCGCGGCGCGGTCAAGGCCAGGGGCGACAAGGTGCAGCGGGCCGATATCGCTGCCGTGCGCGCACTACTAGTTAACAGTACAAGCAGTACTCACTCTTCCGAATCGAACCATGAATAAAAAACATCTTGCCGTCTATGCCGGCGTTGCTGTGCTGTTTGCCGCTGCCGGCGCTTACACCGGCATGAAGAAACAGGATGCGGCGCCGATCACGGCCACCGCGCCGGCCGGTGTGACCGGTCCGGTACAAACGCTGCTGGCGCAAACCATGCCCGACGCGGCCGGCAAGGCCACAGCGCTGGCGCAGTTCCAGGGCAAGGCCATGCTGGTCAATTTCTGGGCCACGTGGTGTGCGCCGTGCGTGCAGGAAATGCCGGAGCTGTCCGAACTCTCTTCCGGAGAAGCCGGCAAGAAGCTGCAAGTTCTCGGGATCGGTATCGATTCGCCAACCAACATCGCCGAATTTAGCGCCAAGTATAAAATTACCTACCCGGTGCTGGTGGCCGGCATGAGCGGCACCGACCTGTCGCGCCAGTTCGGCAATGTTAACGGCGGCCTGCCGTTCACGGTGCTGATCGGCGCCGATGGCCAGGTCAAGAAGACTTACCTGGGCAAGCTGAAGTTTGACGAGCTGCACAAGGATTTGGCAACGCTGTAATCTGGCAGACAGTGGCTACACGCATTTTTTTCTCTTGCCAATGCACGCAGTTGGCGGCAAAATGCGAAACTTTCGCGGAAAACAGTCTCGAACATGGCAAAAAACCTCCTCCTCCTGAACGGCCCCAACCTGAATTTATTGGGCACCCGGGAGCCGGAGATTTACGGCGCCGCCACCCTGGCCGATGTGGAACACGCAGCCCAGGCGCAAGCGCAAGCGGCTGGCGCCACCTTGTCTTGTTTTCAGAGCAATCACGAAGGGGCGTTGATCGACCGCATCCATGCTGCCCGCACCGAGGGCGTGGACGCCATCGTCATCAACCCGGGTGGACTCACGCATACCAGCGTGGCCCTGCGCGACGCCCTGGCGGGCGTGGCCATTCCGTTTGTAGAAGTGCATATTTCGAATATTTACCAGCGCGAGTCGTTTCGCCACCATTCATTCCTGAGCGCGATCGCGAGCGGCACGATCTGTGGACTCGGTATCGAAGGATATCGGTTTGCCATCGACTTCGTTCTTAAAAGGCGATAATCTACGCGATCTGCGCGCAATTTAACGCGGCTGCGCCCAAAAGGCGTCGCCGTCATCACTTAAAAACAAGATATTCCTGGGGGTTACATGGATCTACGCAAACTGAAGACCTTGATTGATTTGGTCGCAGAATCCGACATCGCAGAGCTCGAAGTGACCGAAGGCGAGAGCAAAGTCCGCATCGTCAAATCGTCGGCCATGCCGCAAAACCAGATGGTGATGATGCAGCCGCAAGGCATTCCTCAGTACCATGCAGCGCCGGCGCCAGCTGCCGCCCCGGTCGCCGCAGCCGCGCCTGCCGTAGCCGCCGAGCCAACCGGCCACATCGTCAAATCGCCGATGGTCGGCACCTTCTACCGTTCGTCGGCGCCGGGTTCGGCAGCCTTCGTCGAAGTGGGTTCCACCGTCAAGGAAGGCGAAACCCTCTGCATCATCGAAGCGATGAAGCTGCTCAACGAAATCGATGCCGACAAGTCCGGCACGATCACCCAGATCCTGGTCGAGAATGGCCAGCCGGTCGAATTCGGCCAACCGCTGTTTGTGATAGGCTAAGACGAGTTTCAGCGCCCGCCCCGCCGCACAGTCGGTGACGGGCGCGCCGTCTTCCGCATCCCCTCCCTACTTGATGTTACCGGTCTCTGCCGGTGATCACAGAAATACGCGAACCTACCATGTTTGAAAAAATCCTCATTGCCAATCGTGGCGAAATTGCCCTCCGTATCCAGCGCGCTTGCCGCGAACTGGGCATCAAGACGGTCGTGGTCCACTCGGAAGCGGACAAGGACGCCAAGTACGTCAAATTGGCCGACGAGTCGGTATGTATCGGCCCGGCGGCGTCGTCGCTCAGCTACCTGAACATGCCAGCCATCATCAGCGCGGCCGAAGTGACCGACGCCGAAGCGATCCACCCGGGCTACGGCTTCCTGTCGGAAAACGCCGACTTTGCCGAGCGCGTGGAAAAATCGGGCTTCGTGTTCATCGGTCCGCGTTCGGAATCGATCCGCATCATGGGCGACAAGGTGTCGGCCAAGCAAACCATGATCAAGGCGGGCGTGCCTTGCGTGCCCGGCTCGGAAGGCGCGCTGCCCGACGACCCGAAAGCCATCGTGCAGATCGCCCGCAAGGTCGGCTACCCGGTCATCATCAAGGCGGCCGGTGGCGGTGGCGGACGCGGCATGCGCGTGGTGCATACCGAAGCGGCGCTGATCAATGCCGTGGCCATGACCAAGACCGAAGCCGGTACCGCTTTTGGCAATCCGGAAGTGTACATGGAGAAGTACCTGGAAAATCCGCGCCACGTGGAAATCCAGATCCTTGCCGACGAACACAAGAACGCCGTCTGGCTGGGCGAACGCGACTGCTCGATGCAGCGCCGCCACCAGAAGGTGATCGAAGAAGCACCGGCGCCGGGCATCCCGCGCAAGCTGATCGAAAAGATCGGCGACCGCTGCGCCGAAGCCTGCCGCAAGATCGGCTACCGTGGCGCCGGCACCTTCGAGTTCCTGTATGAAAACGGCGAGTTCTACTTCATCGAGATGAACACCCGCGTGCAGGTCGAACACCCGGTCACCGAAATGATCACCGGCATCGACATCGTGCAGGAGCAGATCCGCATCGCCTGCGGCGAGAAGCTGCGCTTCCGCCAGCGCGACGTCATGCTGTCGGGCCACGCCATCGAGTGCCGTATCAATGCAGAAGATGCATTCAAGTTCACGCCGTCGCCGGGCCGCATTACGTCGTGGCACGTGCCGGGTGGTCCTGGCATCCGCGTCGATTCGCACGCTTACGCCGGCTACTACGTGCCGCCGCACTACGATTCGATGATCGGCAAGGTCATTTCGTACGGCGCCACCCGCGAGCAGGCGATCCGCCGCATGCAGATCGCGCTGTCCGAAATGGTCGTCGAAGGTATTTCCACCAACATCCCGCTGCACCGCGAGCTGATGATCGACGCCCGTTTCATCGAAGGCGGCACCAATATTCACTACCTCGAGCACAAGCTGGCCGACATGCCAGAACTCAATAAACTGAGCCTGAACCCGAAAGCACCACAATGAGCTGGACCGAAATCGTCATCGAAATCGCGCGCGAACACGCAGAAGCCCTGTCCGAAGCACTGATGAACGTGGGCGCGCTGTCGGTCTCCGTCGAAGACGCCGATGAAGGCACCGACGCCGAACGTCCGCTGTTCGGCGAGCCGGGCATGGAGCCGACCGAAGCGGCCTGGGACCACAGCCGCGTGGTGGCCCTGACCGACGAAGCCGACGACCAGGCCGTGATCGTGGCCGCTGCCGCCGGCCAGGCCGGCCTGGCCAAGCTGCCCAAGTTCACCACCCGCAAGGTGGAGAACCAGGACTGGGTGCGCCTGACGCAATCGCAGTTCGCACCTATCCACATCGGCAAGAACATCTGGGTCGTGCCGAGCTGGCACGAGGCACCGGATCCTGACGCCCTGATCCTGGAACTCGATCCGGGCCTGGCGTTCGGTACCGGCAGCCATCCGACCACGCGCCTGTGCATGGAATGGCTGGAAGCCCATCCGGCACCCGGCAAGACTGTGCTCGACTACGGCTGCGGTTCCGGCATCCTGGCCATGGTAGCCAAGAAGGTCGGCGCTGGCGAAGTCGTGGGTGTGGACATCGATCCGCAAGCGATCGAATCGGCCGCCGACAATGCCCAGCGCAACCATTGCGAGATCGAATACTTCCTGCCCGACACCTTCGCCCAGTCCGCGCATGCCGAGCAGAAGTTCGACATCGTGGTGGCGAATATCCTGTCGAGCCCATTGAAATTGATGGCGCCGATGTTGTCGGGCCGCGTGGCACCCGGTGGCGCGCTGATCCTGTCGGGCGTGCTGGCGCGCCAGGCCGAAGAAGTGGCTGCCGCTTACGCACCGTTCATCAAGCTCGGCGTATGGGCCGAACAGGATGGCTGGGTCGCCCTGCACGGTCGCCTCGGCAGTGACGTGGTTCCCGCCGCGCGCTAATCACACCCATGGCGCTTGCCACCAAATGCCCCCACTGCAACACGATATTTCGGGTCGCTCATGACCAGCTGAAATTACGTGGGGGCATAGTGCGCTGTGGCTCCTGCAACCAGGTGTTTGACGGTAATGCGGCGTTGCTGGAGCCGCTGGCGCCGCCTTCCGCGCCAGCCATTTCTTCCGCTGCTGTTCCTTCCGCTGCTGTTCCTTCTGCAGCAGCTCCTTCTACCGCTGCTCCTCTTGCCGCGGCTCCTGCCGGCTCTGTGTCTGATGCCGCTGCGCCTCCTGCCGCCATTGCGCCGGCCGCCGAACCGAGCGAGTTCGATCTCGATTTCGACGACGTCGATGACGCTGCCCTGCCCCCGCTGCCTGTGATGGCTGAGGTCAATTTGCCGGACTCGGTGGCGGCATTGAGCCTGGATTTCGATGATGAGGCCGGGACTTCGGCGGCCGAACCTGCACCGCAGCCATTGCCCGCACAGTGGCGTGTTCGGCCGCCGGCGCCGCCAGCGGCGCCGGTATCGCTCACCAAGCCTGAGCCCGAGCCACTGCGTGATCCCGAGCCACTGCCGGAGCTTGCCGTACTGGCTGAACCCGAGCCAGCCCCCCTCCCCGAACCAACCGCGCAAGACCTGATCAGCGGCGACACGCTGTCCGAGGACGAACTGCAAGCGGCAATCGAGGTGGAGCTGGCCGCGCTGGACGCGCGCATGGCGGCCGCGCAACCGGCGCCGGCGGTGCAAGAACCGGCACGCGGCGACGAGCGCCGTGAACCCACGCTCGACTTTTCCCCGCGTCCTGACGAACTCGACGAAGAAGACGAGCAAGCGCTGCTGCAACTGTCCAATGGCGGTCTTGCCGCCCAGGCGCAAGACGATATTCCGCCCAGCCACACGCTGCTGCGCACCGTCTCCGCCCCGCCCGCAGACCGCTATTACGAGCCGGAATTCCACAGCACCGAAACACTGGTGGCCGAGCCCGTGGTGGACCACCACACGCTGGAACCCGAGGCTAAAACCTCGGCAGAGGCAATGGCAGAGCCTGCAGACGACGAGCCCGGCTTCGTCAAGCGCGAACGCCACCGCGAGCGCTATGGCCGCGCCACCACCATCGCCCTGTGCCTGGGCATCGTGCTGATGCTCGGTGCACTGGCGGCGCAAGGACTGACCACCTTCCGCAACCCGCTGGCAGCGGCCATGCCGTCGCTCAAGCCGGCGCTGGTGGCCGCCTGCAAACCGCTCGGCTGCAAGGTCGAACTGCCGTCGCAGATCGACGAGCTGGCCATTGAACAGGGCGAACTGCAAACCCTGAGCGACAACACGTTTTCGTTCTCCACGTCGCTCAAGAACAGCAGCGGCAGCGCCCAGGCCTGGCCGCACATCGAACTGGTGCTGGACGATGCCAACGACAAGACCGTGTTGCGCCGCGTCCTCGCGCCGCGCGATTATCTCGATCCCGAAGTCGAGATCGCCCAAGGGTTTCCCGCACGCAGCGAACAACCTGTCAAACTCTACTTTGAATTGAAACAGCCCAGGGCATCGGGCTATCACATCGCAGTCTTTTATCCATAAAGAACCATCATGACCCAGACCTCCCTGATTTGCGGCTCGCTCGCGATCGACACCATCCTGCAATTCCCGGGCCGCTTCGACAGCATCCTGCTGGCCGACCAGCTCCATAAAGTGAACGTGTCGTTCCTGGCGCCAACCATGCGCACCGAATTCGGCGGCTGCTCCGGCAACATCGCCTACAACCTCAAGATGCTGGGCGGCGATCCGCGCATCGTCGGCGTGATGGGCCAGGACAACGCGGCCTATATCGCCCGCCTGGCCAAGCTCGGCATCCCGTCCGACAACATCCTGATCAAGGAAGACGCCTACAACGCCCAGTGCTTCGTCACGGCCGACCAGGACGGCAACCAGATCAACGCCTTCCACCCGGGCGCCATGTCGTACGCGCACGAGAACGATATCGCCAAGGCCGGCCCTGCCGCGCTGGCCATCATCTCGCCGGACGGCCACCTGGGCATGCAAAAGCACGCGGCCGACCTGGTCAAGCTGGAGATCCCGTTCATCTTCGATCCGGGCCAGCAACTGCCGATGTTCAACGGCGAAGAACTGACCACCTTCATCGACCAGGCCACCTACGTCACCACCAACGATTACGAAATCGAGCTGCTGACGGAGCGCACCGGCTTGAGCGTGGCCGACATCGCCAGCCGCGTGGAGGCGCTGATCATCACCCGTGGCGAGCAGGGTTCGGAAATTTACACCCGTGGCGAGCGTATCGACATCCCGGCCGTGCCTGCCACCGAAGTGCTGGACCCGACCGGCTGCGGCGACGCCTACCGCGCCGGCCTGCTGTTCGGCATCACCAACGGCTGGAAATGGGAAACCACGGGCCGCCTGGCCAGCCTGCTGGGCGCGATCAAGATCGCCAGCAAGGGCGCGCAAAACCACCGCCTGACGGCAGCCGAGATCGCCGACAAGTTCGAAGCCGCGTTCGGTTACCGCTACTAATTCTGCAGCCGTAAAAAAGCCCGCGCCGGTGAACAACCGGCGCGGGCTTTTTTGCGTGCTGTCGGGTCAGCGGCCGTTGAAGGCCAGTCCCAGCAGCAACTGCGCGATCTGGAGCAATATCAGCGCCACCAGCACCGACAAATCGAGATTACCGATCAGCGGCACCACCTTGCGGATCGGACGCAGCAGCGGCTCGTTGAGCGCGCGGATGAACGGCGCCAGCGGCGCATGCGGGTTGATCCAGCTAAAGATGACCTCGATCACCAGCAGCGCCATGAAGCCATACAGTATCCACGACAGGAAGCGTTCGAACGCCACCAGCAACACCAGTTGCACCGACCAGCCCGCAATGAAAAACACACAGGTGGCCAGCAGCACGATCAGGAAGGCGCCGATCAGGCTGGCCCAGTCGTAGCCGCCCATGCCGGGCACCACGCGCCGCAGCGGGCGCACCAGCCAGTCCGACAACTGGAACGTGAATTGCGCCACCTGGGCCGGTGGCCGCACGCGGATCGCCTGCATCCAGAAACGCAGCAGTAATGCCGAACCGAGCAGAACCGCAATGGCATCGACAATCAACTTCAGTATTGTTACAAGCACGGAGTCCCTCCAATAAAAAAGCCGCTGTGTGATTGTCTCACACAGCGGCCCGATTGCCTCAGCAGAAGCCTTCGATTACGAAGGACGGGTGCTGGTTGGGAACGGCCATGCGGCAGCTGGTGCCAGCACGGTTTTGGCGGCAGGTGCAGGCGTAGCGGCCGGAGCGGCAGCTGGCTTGACAGCAGCTTCCTTCGGCGCGGCAGGCTTTTTAGGCGCTGCTGCTTTTTTCACTGCTGGTGCAGCGGCGGCGGCTGGCGCCGCTGGTGCTGCTGCCGGCGCTGCTGCTACCGGTGCGGCTGCTGGCGCTGGAGCAGCTGCAACAGGCGCCGGGGCGGCTGCCGGTTTGGCGGCGGCTTTCTTGGCGACTGGTTTTGCTGCTACAGGTTTTGCGGCTGCTGGTTTGGCAGCAGCAGGTTTCGATGCAGCTTTTGCGGCAGGCTTGGCAGCTGGTTTCGCTGCAGCCTCAACCGGCTTTTTTGCTGCTGGCTTAGCCGCGGCCTTTGCAGCCGGTTTGGCTGCTGCTTTTACTGCTGGTTTGGCGGCGACAGCTTTTTTGGCTGCTGGTTTGGCGGCTGCTGGTTTGGCAGCTGCTTTAGGTGCGGCTTTAGCTGCTGGCTTGGCAGCTGCTTTGGCGGCTGGTTTCGCTGCTGCTTTAGGAGCGGCCTTGGCTGCGGCTTTAGGTGCTGCTTTGGCTGCTGCTTTAGGAGCGGCTTTTGCTGCTGGCTTGGCGGCTGCCTTAGGTGCTGCTTTCGCTGCTGGCTTGGCTGCGGCTTTAGGAGCTGCTTTGGCGGCTGCTTTAGGAGCTGCTTTGGCTGCGGCTTTAGGGGCTGCCTTGGCTGCTGCTTTAGGAGCGGCTTTCGCTGCTGGCTTGGCGGCGGCCTTTTTCGCTACTGGCTTGGCGGCGGCCTTAGTTGCAGCCTTAGGTGCAGTTTTAGGAGCGGCTTTTGCTGCTGGCTTGGCGGCTGCTTTAGGAGCGGCTTTCGCAGCCGGTTTGGCGGCGACAGCTTTTTTCGCTACTGGCTTGGCTGCTGCCTTGGTTGCTGCCTTAGGTGCGGCTTTCGCTGCCGGCTTGGCTGCTGCCTTAGGTGCTGCTTTCGGTGCTGCTTTTGCGGCTGGCTTGGCGGCTGCCTTCGGTGCAGCTTTCACTGCCGGTTTGGCGGCGACAGCTTTTTTCGCTACTGGTTTAGCAGCGGCTTTGGCTGCCGGTTTGGCGGCTGCGGCTTTGGCGGCGACAGGCTTTTTGGCTGCGGTGGTGGTGGTCGCGGCGGCTTTGGTAGCCGGCTTTTTTGCTGCTGGTTTTTTTGCGGCGGTTGCCATAACTAGTTCTCCTTCATCGGGGATGGGAAAATTCACATACAAGATTTAAAACCCGTCCGACCCCGGATTGGGCCAGGCGAATTATTCATCGGCGCAAACGATGTCGGTTGCGCTAATGAATTCGGCACTAGCTGAACTGCTGCATCCCCTCACGAGTGCAGCGCTTCAGCCATCAAGCTGGTCGCCGTCCGTGGCCGGCGCGGCGGACAGCATAAAATCTTGTTGCGACGTGTGCGGTAGGTCGGGCGTATCCTCAGCTCCATGACCTTCGTCGCAGCCACCATCGCTTTCGATTCAAACAAAAAACCGCCCGGCCTGAACCCGGTCAGGCAAGACGGCTGTTCGAAAACGGTGTGGTCTTGTGCATAGGTGTGAATCAATGTCCCGGTATTTCATCTCGCGGTCAGTGTTTACATACACGCTTTTTCATGTTCGTAAAGTACACGAAAACCTTATCGGTGCGCAACCAGCACAGCAGCGAATCGCGGGCTTTTTTACTTCATATGCTCGGCATTTCACATACGCGCCGCACTGCGCTTCCAGCGCGCCGCGCCGTCGCATCGCATCGCGTGCGCTCGACCGGTCCGGGAAGCGCGCCTGCCGCGCCGCGCAAAACTTGATCGCTTCAAAGCGCGCCAGTCTCCGCCTGGGTGTCTGCGATTCCGACTCGCACTGCACGCGCCGCGCGCCACCCGCTTCCTGATCCGGGAGCGCTTGCGCATCGCTTGCGCGCCATCGCCACATACCGTTTTCAAATTCGTCGCGATTATGAGACACAGTCCGGCGAATGGCAAGCACAAAGCAGCGGTGCGCCGCATGGGCACTGCGTTTGGGAGGTACGCGCAGCGCGACCGCAGCGTGTAAATCGGCGTTAAGCACATCGGCGTCCGCGACGAAAACCCTTGCAGGCATTGGCGCGCTTCGATGCGACGCAATCGCCGCATCGATCACCGGGACGACCTGCGCGCCGATGCTATGGATGCTCGGCATATGCACCGGGTACTGCTATCGGACGCGTGAAGTGTCGTCCCGTTTAAGGAGTAGTATCTTATCCATTAGCTGCTCGTCTTCCGCATAGGAGGCAATATGTTTGACTTTACGCTGGCGACCACACCGGAGATTTGCGTCGAGTTGGGACGACGTTTGCGCGCGCGCCGGCTGGTGCAGGGATGGTCGCAAATCGAACTGGCGCAGCGCGCAGGCATCTCGGCCGGCACCATCAAGAACCTCGAGAAGCACGGCAGGGCGACGCTTGAATCCTTCATCCATGTCGTCGCCGCGCTCGGCCTGTCCGACGAGTTGCGTGACATCTTCCTGATCCGGATGGTGTCTATCGCCGCCATGGAAAAGGCCGAACGCGCCAACCGCCAACGCGCACCGCGCAAGGCATCGAGATGAAGCGGCTCGCCGTCATGTACAAGGGATGGGGCGAGGACTGGCACCTCGGTACGCTGGCCGACAACGGCCTGGGTATCCTGTTCGAATACTCGCCGGCCGCACTCCATCGCGGCATCGAACTCTCGCCGCGCCACCTGCCGCTGCGGCCGGGCGCCTTCCACGGTTTCCCGCCACACCAGCATCACTTGCCCGGGCTGATCGCCGACTCGCTGCCCGACGGTTGGGGGATGCTGCTGATGGACCGTCTGTTCCGCAAGCAGGGACGCGCGCCCAATAACATCTCGCCGCTCGACCGCCTGGCCTTTATCGGCGACCGGGGCATGGGCGCGCTCGGTTATGTGCCGCCCGACCCGATGGAACTGTCGCCTGACGATCTCTCGCTACTCGACATGGCGAAAGCAATGCAGACAGTCCTGCAGGGCAGAGATAACGTCCTGCTCAAACAACTGAGCATGCTGGGCGGCTCACCGCATGGATCGCGCCCGAAGGTGCTGCTGCGCCTCGATCCCGCCAGCGGCGCCGCCACCACCCGCGACGATCCGGGTTGGGGACAGCCGTGGATGGTGAAGTTCCCGGCGCAGGGTGAACACAAGGAGGTATGCGCAATCGAGCATGTGTATGCCGAACTGGCGCGGGCCTGTGGCTTGCCGATGCCGGCCACCCGTCACTTCGACCTGGACCGGCGCCTGGCAGCGTTCGGGGTACGGCGCTTCGACCGGGACGCCGGGATGCGGGTGCCGGTGCATACGCTCGCTGGCTTGCTGCACGCCGACTTCCGGCTGCCGTCACTCGACTACAGCACCTTCCTGCGCGCTACCCGGCTCGTCACCCGCGACGAACGCCAGGTCGAGGCGGCGTTCGAACGTTGCGTGTTCAACGTGCTGTTTAATAACCGCGACGATCACGCCAAAAATTTCTCCTATCGAATGGAGCGAGATGGCAGCTTCCAGCTATCGCCATGCTACGACATCGGCTTCCACTCCGGCCCTGGCGGCGGGCACCAGATGGCAGTCATGGGCGAAGGTGCGGCGCCCGCGCTGGGCGACCTGCTGCGCCTGGCCATGGATGCAGCCCTGCCCGAACGACGGGCGCGCGATATCATCGCCGCGATGGTGACGCGCGCTGGCCTGTTCGCACAACTGGCCAGCAATGCGCCCATCCGGGCCGCGACAGTGAAAGCCATCACCCGCGCCATCCTGGCCAACCGCGACCGGCTTCACTAAAAAAAAGGGAGGGCAAATTTCTTTGCCCTCCCTTCAGCCAGCCATCAAATCCGGACTAACCATCAATCCCAGTTCAGCGCGCCGCCGGTCTGGTATTCGATCACGCGGGTCTCGAAGAAGTTGCGCTCTTTTTTCAGGTCGATCATCTCGCTCATCCATGGGAACGGATTTTCTTCCTGGTCGAACAGCGTCTCGAGGCCGATCTGGGTGGCGCGGCGATTGGCGATGAAGCGCAGGTAGCCTTTGAACATGGTCGCGTTCAGACCGAGCACGCCGCGTGGCATGGTGTCTTCAGCGTACGCGTATTCGAGGTCCACGGCCTGCAGGAACAGCTGCTTGATCTCTTCCTTGAAGGCTGGAGTCCACAGCAGCGGATTTTCCATCTTGATGGTGTTGATCAGGTCGATGCCGAAATTGCAGTGCATCGATTCGTCGCGCAGGATGTACTGGTACTGCTCGGCGGCGCCCATCATCTTGTTCTGGCGGCCCAGCGCCAGGATCTGGGTGAAGCCCACGTAGAAGAACAGGCCTTCCATCAGGCACGCGAACACGATCAGGGACTTGAGCAGTTTCTGGTCGTTTTCCACGGTGCCGGTGGTGAAGGCCGGGTCGGTCAGGGTGTCGATGAACGGGATCAGGAATTCATCCTTGTCGCGGATCGATTTGACTTCGTTGTAGGCGTTGAAGATCTCGGCTTCGTCCAGGCCCAGCGACTCCACGATGTACTGGTAGGCGTGGGTGTGGATCGCTTCCTCGAACGCCTGGCGCAGCAGGTACTGGCGGCACTCGGGCGCGGTGATGTGGCGGTAGGTGCCCAGCACGATGTTGTTGGCGGCCAGCGAGTCGGCGGTGACAAAAAAGCCGAGGTTGCGCTTGACCAGGCGACGCTCGTCGTCGGTCAGGCCGTTCGGGTTCTTCCACAGCTCGATATCGCGCTGCATGTTCACTTCCTGCGGCATCCAGTGGTTGGCGCAGCCGGCCAGGTATTTGTCCCACGCCCACTTGTACTTGAACGGTACCAGCTGGTTGACGTCGGTTTTGCCGTTGATGATGCGCTTGTCGTCGGCATTGACGCGGCGCGCCACTTGCTCGGCGGTGGTGCCCTCGCCTTCCAGCGCGGCAGGGTTGATGGCGGCAGGTGCGGCCGGTGCGGTGTCTTCGTCCCAGGAGAGCGACATAATGGATTCCTTCTATATATATGTGGTCCCGGCAGCCCGGGACGGCAAAGCCGTCGTCCCCGCAAGGGAGGACGACGGCGCTCAAGCTAAAGGTGCCGGGCGGTGTTCAAAACGCGCCCACTGCACCGTGGCGGATTATTGGCAGGCTTCGCATTCCTCGAAACCGTCGTCGCCAGGACGCAGGTAGCAGGCTTCGCCGTCTTCCTCGGCGGATGCGGCAACTGCGGCGGCGGCTACCGGGGCAGCAGCAGCTACCGGAGCGACCGGCGCCGCAGCCTTGGCGCTGGCCGACATGCCGCCATCGACTGCCACGGCGTTCAGGGCGCCGGTCTTGGAGGTCGATTTCTCGGTATGGGTGGCCGAGGTGGTGCGCAGGTAGTACGTGGTTTTCAGGCCGCGCAGCCATGCCAGCTTGTAGGTCTCGTCCAGCTTTTTACCCGACGCGCCAGCCATGTAGATGTTCAGCGACTGGGCCTGGTCGATCCATTTCTGGCGACGCGATGCCGCTTCCACCAGCCAGCTCGGCGAGACTTCAAACGCGGTGGCGTAGATGTCGCGCAGGTCGTCCGGGATGCGGTCGATCTTGGTCAGCGAGCCGTCGAAGTATTTCAGGTCGGCGATCATGACTTCGTCCCACAGGTCGCGCGCTTTCAGGTCGCGCACCAGGTAGCCGTTGATCTCGGTGAACTCGCCCGACAGGTTCGATTTCACGTACAGGTTCTGGAACGTCGGCTCGATACAGGCCGACACGCCGATGATGTTCGAGATGGTGGCGGTCGGAGCGATCGCCACGCAGTTCGAGTTGCGCATGCCGAACTTGGCGATGCGTTCGCGCACCGGCGTCCAGTCCATGGCCGACGACAGGTCCTGCTCGAGGTAGCCGCCGCGCTCTTCGGCCAGCAGCTTGATCGAGTCTTGCGGCAGGATGCCACGGTCCCACAGCGAACCTTTGTACGACGCGTAGTGGCCACGCTCTTCGGCCAGTTCGGTCGATGCCAGGTAGGCGTAGTAGCACACCGCTTCCATCGAGGTATCGGCGAAGTTCACGCACTCTTGCGAGGCGAACGGCACGCGCATCATGTGCAGGCAGTCCTGGAAGCCCATCACACCCATGCCCACCGGACGGTGGCGCATATTGGCGTTGCGTGCTTTTTCGACGGCGTAGTAGTTGATATCGATGACGTTGTCGAGCATGCGCATCGCGGTGCGCACGGTTTTCTGCAGCTTGACGTGATCGAGCTTGCCTTCTTTCATGTGCGCCGGCAGGTTGACCGAACCGAGGTTGCAGACGGCGATTTCGTCAGGACCGGTGTTCAGGGTGATCTCGGTGCACAGGTTGGAGCTGTGGACCATGCCCACGTGCGACTGCGGCGAACGGATGTTGCATGGGTCTTTGAACGTGATCCATGGGTGACCGGTTTCGAACAGCATCGACAGCATCTTGCGCCACAGGTCGAGCGCGGCGATTTTCTTGAATACACGGATTTCGCCGGCGGCAGCACGGGCTTCGTACGCGACGTACGCTTTTTCGAAGGCTTTGCCGACCAGGTCGTGCAGGTCCGGGGTGTCCGATGGCGAGAACAGGGTCCAGTCGCCTTTTTCCATCACGCGCTTCATGAACAGGTCGGGAATCCAGTTGGCCGTGTTCATGTCGTGGGTGCGGCGGCGGTCGTCGCCGGTGTTTTTACGCAGGTCCAGGAACTCTTCGATGTCCATGTGCCAGGTTTCCAGGTAGGCGCAGACTGCGCCCTTGCGCTTGCCGCCCTGGTTGACCGCCACGGCGGTGTCGTTGACCACTTTGAGGAACGGTACCACGCCTTGCGACTTGCCGTTGGTGCCCTTGATGTGGGCGCCCAGGGCGCGCACTGGCGTCCAGTCGTTACCGAGGCCGCCGGCGAACTTGGCCAGCAGTGCGTTTTCCTTGATGGCGTCGTAGATGCCTTCCAGGTCGTCCGACACGGTGGTCAGATAGCACGACGACAGCTGCGAGCGCAGCGTGCCCGAGTTGAACAGCGTAGGCGTGGACGACATGAAGTCGAACGACGACAGCAGCTGGTAGAACTCGATGGCGCGCGCTTCGCGGTCTTGTTCGTTGAGCGACAGGCCCATGGCCACGCGCATGTAGAACGCCTGCGGCATTTCGATGCGCACGTCGCGCACATGCAGGAAGTAGCGGTCGTACAGGGTTT
Source organism: Duganella sp. FT27W (assembly GCF_009295655.1). Classification (NCBI taxonomy): domain Bacteria; kingdom Pseudomonadati; phylum Pseudomonadota; class Betaproteobacteria; order Burkholderiales; family Oxalobacteraceae; genus Duganella; species Duganella sp. FT27W. The sequence continues at coordinate 83,001 of NZ_WHIV01000005.1, read as the reverse complement.
GCAGGCCGATGTAGCCGAATTGCAGGTCGCGGTCGGCGACCAGCGCCTTGGCCAGGCGTTCCAGGTCGAACTCGGCCAGCTTGGCGTCGAGCAGTTCGTTCTTGATGCCGTTGGCGATGTATTGCGGGAAGTACGTGATGTACTCGGCAGCGGCCGCGCCTTGCGCGACTTCCTTGCCGAAGACTTCCTTGCGGATGGTGTGCAGCAGGATGCGGGCCGTCACTTGCGAGTAGGCCGGGTCTTTTTCCATCAGCGCGCGCGCCGCCAGGATGGCGGACTTGTGCAGCTCTTCGACCGGCACGCCGTCGTACAGGTTTTTCAGGGTTTCAGCCAGGATGGCATCGGCATCGACGTGCTTTTCCAGGCCGATGCAGGCGGCGTTGATCAGGCTCGTCACGCGGCTCATTTCCAGCGGCTTGCGCTCGCCGTTTTCCACCACGTGGATTTGTGGTGCGGCGATGGCGGCGGCGCCACCTTGGGCTTCCTTGGCCAGGCGGCGCTCTTCCATGTGCTTGGCGCGGTACAGCACGTAGGCGCGGGCCACGTCATGCTCGCCCGAGCGCATCAGTGCCAGTTCCACCTGGTCTTGCACGTCTTCGATGTGGAAAGTGCCGCCCGAAGGCTGGCGGCGCACCAGGGCCGACACGACGCTGGCGGTGAGCTGCTCTACCAATTCGCGAATGCGGGCCGAAGCGGCGCCCTGGCCACCGTTGACGGCCAGGAAGGCCTTGGTCACGGCGATCGCGATTTTCGACGGTTCAAACGCGACGACCGCGCCGTTACGGCGGATGATGCGGTAGTCACCGAGGTCGCTGGCGGCCGTGGACGGGCTGCTGGCGGCGCTCGCAGCGGCTGCTGGGACCAGCGCTGGATTGAAGGTGTTGTCTTGAGTAGATTGCATTGAAGCTCCCCGGTAACAGCGTGCAGCCGTGCTGCGCGATGTATGTTTGTAAATAAAATGGCAAAAATAAAGCCTGCAGCCGGGCGAACCAGGCTGGCTTATTGTTGCGGAATATAGAGCTGAAATGGATGTTGCCCTGGCCCCGTGCCGTACAACAGGTTAAGAACCAGTGCCTTGAGAACTACTACATCTAGTGTTTAAACGAATTCCATGCACTGATTGTAGTAGGCGCAAAGTACCCGTGCAAGGGTATTTTTTAGCGGTAAAGGCAATTTTTCAATTGACTTTACAGGAGGCCTTTCACTACGCGCAGTCCGGGGTTAGCAAGTACTAACGACGGACTGCTCTCGGCATATTTTTTCCAGTCAAAAAACGCGCCGGGGTCGGTTTTGCGGCCCGGCGCGACGTGTTCGTGTCCTTGTATATCGGTGACCGGATACCGCGCCAGCAACGCCCCGGTCAGGTCCGCCAGCGCCGCATATTGCGCTGCCTCGAACGGGGTGTGGTCATTGCCTTCGAGCTCGATACCGATCGAAAAATCATTACATTTTACCCGCCCGCCGAACATCGAGACGCCGGCATGCCAGGCGCGCGCGCCGGCCGGGGCATACTGCACCACGCGGCCGTCGCGCCGGATAAAGAAGTGGCTCGACACGCGCAGATCGCGCAGGTCCGCCAGCGAAGGGTCAACATTATAATCGAGGCGGCCGGTGAACAGGTCCGACACCTGCGGACCGCCACAGCGCCCGCCCGGCAAACCGATGTTGTGGATGACCAGCAGGGTGATGTCTGCGGGGTCGGGCCGCGCGTCGATGAACGGGCTGTCATAGCGCGCCGCCGCCGGCCACCAGCCGTCGACATCGACGGCAACTACAGGTTTCATGCTTCAGGTTCCTGGATATTCAGTTTCTGCATTTGATAGCGCAACTGGCGGAAGCTGATGCCCAGCAGCTGCGCGGCCTGGGTACGGTTGAACTGCGTCTGCGCCAGTGCCCGCAATATGATATCGCGCTCGATGGCGATCAGGTAGTCGGGCAGGCTGGCCGGCAAGTCGGGCGACGATGCTGGCGATGAGGATGCGGGGGACGCGGCCGCAGCCGCCGCCACCCCATCGCCACCCTGACCACCCTGCCCGGCCTTGAGCGCCAGGTCGGCCACCTCGATCACGCCGTCGTTGGCAAACGCCAGCGCGCGCTCGAGGATATTTTCCAGTTCGCGCACATTGCCGGGAAAGCGGTAGCCGGCCAGCGCTTCGAGCACGCCCGGCCCCAGCGCCGCCTTGTGGCCGCCGCCGCCGAGGCGTTCGAGGATGGCGTCGGCCAGTGCCGGCAAATCGCCCTGGCGTTCGCGCAGCGGCGGCACCGCCAGTTCGATCACGTTCAGGCGATAGAACAGGTCCTGGCGGAAGGCGCCCTGCTCCACGCAGCGCGCCAGGTTCTTGTGGGTGGCGCTGATCAGGCGCACATCGACCGGCTCCTCCGACGTAGCGCCGATCTTGCGCACGCGCCGCTCCTGGATCGCGCGCAGCAGCTTGACCTGCATCGCCAGCGGCAGATCGGCCACCTCGTCGAGCAGCAGGGTGCCGCCGTTGGCAGCCTGGAAAAAGCCGTCGCGGTCATCGGCCGCGCCGGTGAAGGCGCCCTTGCGGTAGCCGAAAAACTCGGCTTCCATCAGCGCCTCCGGGATCGCACCGCAGTTGACCGCAATGAAAGGCTGGCCGGCACGCGGGCTGCGGGCGTGGATTTCGCGCGCCGCCAGCTCCTTGCCGCTGCCCGATTCGCCGTGGATGGCGATCGGCGCCATCGACCGCGCCAGCCGGCCGATCTGCGCGCGCAGCGCCGCCATCACGGCCGACCCGCCCTTGAGCCGGCCGTCCACCGCATCAGCATCGGCCGGGCCATTACTATGGACACCGGGCGCGGCCTCGTGCACCCGCAGCGCCGAGCGCACCAGCAGGCGCAGTTGATCGAGGGCGACCGGCTTGGCGATGTAATCGAACGCGCCGGCCTTGAGCGCGACCACCGCGTTGTCGGCACTGCCGAAAGCGGTGACCACCGCGATCGGCGTGTTCTTGTATGTGGTGGCCACGTCGCGCACCAGTTCCAGCCCCAGGCCGTCGGGCAGGCGCATGTCGGTCAGTACCAGTTGATAGGGGTGGCGGGCCAGCAGCGCGCGGGCCTCGGCCACGGTGGCGGCGCTGTCGACATCGAGCCCCATTTTTACCAGGGTCAGCTCCAGCAGTTCGCGCAGGTCGGCTTCATCATCGACGACGAGCACGCGGGGGGACCTCACGCTCATGGACAGCCTTTCGATTACTTTTGCGGTGGTGCGAAAGTGATGACAAAGCGGCCGCCGGACCGGCGATCGACGCGATGACTGTCGTGGCTGTTTTCGATACCCTCGTCGATACCAACACTATCGAAGCGGTATTCATAATCGAGCCGCGCTTCATTATTCAAACACATTTCCCGCGCCAGATACAGCCCCAGCCCGGTTCCTTTGCTCGATGTGGTGTAAAACGGTTCAAACAGATGCGCGCGCACCTCACCGCTGATGCCAGGACCGTCATCCTGCACGTGCAATTCCAGCCAGTTCGGCTGCCGCACCAGGTCCAGCCGCACCGACGCCGGCGCGCCGCTGGCGTAGCGCAGGGCATTGCCAACCAGGTTGGCGATCACCTCGCGCAGGTGCAGCGGATCGAAATGCACGGTGGTCCCGGGGGCAACCGACACGGCAATCTGGTCTTCGGCCAGGCCGTGGGTTTCGATGAATTCGTCGCGCATCTCTTCCAGGAAGCTGCCCAGCGCCAGCGGCTCGTACTGGACGTGGGATTTACGCGACAGTTGCAGGATGTCCTCGACGATGCGGTTGACCCGTTTGACGTTGTCGCCGACGATGCGCAACAGGCGGCGCTGGCCGGGATCGGCGATGTCTTCCTCGAGCAGCGCGGTGGCGTGGCCGATGGCCGACAGCGGATTGCGCACTTCGTGGGCAATGCTGGCGGTGAGCCGGCCCATCGAGGCCAGCTTGAGCTGCTGCGCGCGTTCCTCGATCTCGCTCACCTCCTGCAAAAAAATCACGCTGCGCGCCAGGTTGGGACCACCGGCGATGACGTCGCCGAGATCGACGGCGGCAAACCGCGCCTTGAGGCGAATGCTGAAATACGGCTTCAGGGTGATGAAGGCGGTATCGAGCGCGGGATCCGCGCGCCATTCGGCGTAGGCCAGCGCCAGCGGCGCGTGGTCATCCGATGCCGACAGCTCCTGCCCGGTCAGACCGAGCATCTGCTGCGCGGCCGGATTGCCGGCCCAGATGCGGCCATCGGCATCGACCACCAGCACGCCGTCGGCCACGTTGGCCATCACCAGCCGGTTGACCGCCTGCTGCACGCCGATCTCCACGCCGCGCCGGATCGCCAGCTCTTCCTGGCCGATCAGCCGCGCCGCCATGCGGTTCACCCCCAGCACGGCGGCAAAATACGCGGCGCCGTACAAGCCCGATTGCAGCAGCACATGTTCGCCCTCCATCTCCAGCACCTGGATCACGCCCACGCCCAGCATGAACAGCGCGACCAGCGCGGTGCAGAACAGCGCCAGCACCAGCGGCGCCAGGATGGCCGTACCGGCGAGCGGAAACAGGTACAAGATGGCCAGGCCGCTGCGCAAACCGCCGCCGTCCACATATAACAGAGAGATGATGGCCAGGTCGCAGGCGATTTGCGTGAGCACCTGCGCCAGGAAGCGACGCTGCAAGTACACCGCCGTCAAGGCAAAGCCGATCGCCAGCACCAGATAGGCCAGGCAGATCCACAAATACAGGTAGTGGCCGGAAGACCGCAGGCCGCGACCGTCAAAGCTCAGGTACACCAGCAGCACCACCGCGATGACGATGCGGGTGGCGTTGAGGGTTTGCAGCGAGCGCCAGAACGTCGCGCGCGTGGGATGGGAGTCGCCTGGCAAAGCCGGAGGGGCTTGCAGGCGCTCCATGGCGTCAGTTCGGTGGCAGGGCGGCGTGCGCCTTGCTGCAGTAGATGGCGCCGTCGAAGCGCACCGCCTCGCCGGCCGGGAAGAATACGCCGCAGTGCGCGCATTCGAGCATGGTTTCAGCCTCGATGGCGGGCTTTTGCGCGCCGCGCGGCGCATAGCCGGCCGGACCGCCCGGCGCCTGCTGCCGCTGCTGCGCGTCGCGGAATTGTTGTTCGGCGCGCTTTTGCGCGCTACGAATCTTGCTGCGGATCGCGAAGACGATCAGGCAAATCAAACCCACCCAAAACAAAATGCGGCTCATGCCCATCCTTTATGCAGTACCACTTCAAACACGAAACGGCTGCCGACATACGCCAGCAGCAAGGTGGCGAACCCCGCCAGGGTAAAACTCAGCGCCGTCTTGCCGCGCCAGCCGCGCAGGCGGCGCCCGGCCAGCAGCGCCGCGAACAGCAGCCACGACAACATGGTAAACGCCGATTTATGGTCCCACTTGAGCGCCTGCCCGAACAGTTGTTCGGAAAACACGATGCCGGACAATACCGTCAGCGTGAGCAAGGTAAAGCCGATGCCGATCATGCGGAACAACAGCTTTTCCATGGTGAGCAGCGCCGGAAGCTGGTCGAGCGCGCCCGACAAGAAACTCTTGCGGTCGGTGGCCGCGTGCAGACGCGCTTCCTGCAACGCCATCAGCACGGCGTGGAAAGCAGCAATGGTGAGGGTGCTATAAGCCAGCGTGGCGACCGCGATGTGCCAGCCGAACAGCGGAGTCTTGTCGCCCAGTGCAATCAGGGCGCCGGGATAGATCGCCTGCAGCGCGACGGTGAACGCAGCGGCCGGCATGACCAGGCGGCGCAGGCCGTCGAGGCCGAAGTTGCGGTTCTCAAACCAGTACGCGGCCACCGACACCCACAGCGCCGACGACAGCATGGCCGCAAAACCGAGCCGCAGCGAGCCGTCGGCAGCGACGTCGGTCCACAGCCCGGCGCCATGCACCAGCCAGGCCACGACGGTCACCGCCGACACCAGCGTGCCGCGGCGCGACGGCAAGGCGGCGCAAAGTAGATACAGCACGATGGCTGCGATGAACAAATAGGTCTGCATGCACCCAGTTTACACTATCGCTCAATCGGCGGCAGCCCCTCAATCGACCGCCGCCATGCGCAGTTCGTCGTGGTGGTGGCGTTGTTGCTCTTCCATCACCAGTTGTCCCAGTTCGCGCTTGAGGGCGTTGAACGATGCATCGGCCGGATCGCGCAGGCGCGGCAGGTCCACCAGCAAGTCGCGCTTGATGGTGCCGGGGCGGTAGGTCATCACCACGATGCGGTCGGCCAGGTAGATCGCCTCCTCGATGCTGTGGGTGACAAAGATGATGGTTTTGTTCAGCGCCGCCCACAGCCGCAGCAGCTCGTCCTGCAAATTGCGGCGGGTGAGCGCGTCGAGCGCGCCGAACGGCTCGTCCATCAGCATGATCGGCGAATCGAGCGCCAGCACGCGGGCGATCGCCACGCGCTGGCGCATGCCGCCCGACAGGTCTTTCGGGTAGCGGTGGCGAAAATCGGTCAGCGACAGCATCGCCAGCAGTTGCTCGACCCGGGCGCCGGTCGCCGCTTCGCCTTTGCCCTGGATGCGCAGGCCGAAGCCGATATTGTCGGCCACCGTCATCCACGGGAACAGCGCGTACTCCTGGAATACCATGCCGCGCTCGGGGCCGGGGCCGGTCACCAGCCGGCCGCCGGCGGTAATGGTGCCGGTGGTGGGCGGCGCAAAGCCGGCCACCGCATTGAGCAAGGTCGATTTGCCGCAGCCCGAAGGCCCCAGCAAACAGACGAACTGCCCTTGCGGAATGGCGAGATCGATGCCCTGCAACGCCACCATGTCGCGCCCGGCCGTATGAAATACCTTGCCGACGCCTTCTATCAGAATATGCGGATTCATTGCTGCTCCAGGCCGCGGTGCCAGCGCAGCAGATGGTTGTTCAACCGGTTCATCGCCACATCGATCGCCAGGCCCAGCAGGCCGATGGTGACCATGCCGGCGATGATCTTGTCCGACCAGAAGTACTCGCGCGCCTCGAGGATGCGGAAACCGAGGCCGTTGTTTACGGCGATCATCTCGGAGACGATCACCACGATGAAGGCAGTGCCGATACCGATCCGCACGCCGGACAATATATATGGCACGGCGGCAGGCAGGATCACCCGTACGAACAGGGTGGCGCCGGTGGCGCCGAGGTTGCGCGCGGCGCGCAGGTAGATGCCATCGACCTGGCGCACGCCGGCGATGGTGTTCATCAGCACCGGGAAGAACGCCCCCAGCGCGATCAGGAACACGGCCGGCGGATTACCGAGCCCGAACCACAGGATCGACAGCGGAATGTACGCGATCGGCGGAATCGGCCGCAGCAGCTGCACCATCGGGTTGAACCAGCGGTAGGCGCGGGCATTGGCGCCCATGGCCAGGCCCAGCGGCAGCGCCAGGCCGGCGCCGATGGCAAACCCCACCGCCACGCGGTACAGGCTGCCGAGCGAGTCGACGATCAACTCGCCCGAGACGGCCCAGGCCAGCCAGCTGCCGTCGGCGGCATGGTACGGTTGCAGCGGCAGCAGGTACTCGATCCATTTATTGACCACCGCCAGCGGCGATGGCAGCACCTGCGGATTGACCCAGCCCAGCGAAGTTGCGGCCTGCCACAGCACGATCACCAGCGCCGGCACGATGGCGCCGACCAGGCCGGCGCCCGCGCGCTGCCAGGAGAAGGACGCGGCGGCCATCTATTTCACACCCAGGGTTTTCTTGGCCGCCACCAGCAGGTCGGTGCGCACCCAGTCGTGGGCGGTCGGCACGTTGCGCAGGCGGCCCACGCCGGTCTTGAGCATGGTGTCGGCAGTGACCTGGATGTGCTCGGGCGTGATGTCATAGCTGAACGGCGAATTGCCGATGGCATCGACAAAATCGGCACTGCTCAACTGGCCCTTGAACAGGACTTCGCGCACGTATTTCTCGGCGGTGGCCGGCTGCTCGATGAAGGTCTTGGTGGCCTGCACGAAGCAGCGCATGAATTTTTCAGCGAGCGGACGCTGTTGCGTGTAAAACTTCTCGGTCATCACCATGGTGCGCACCGGTTCGCCGATCGGGGTGTCGTAGGGTTTCAGGATTTCGCTGCCAAAGCCCTGGCTCAGCGCCTGCGACGACTGCGGCTCGGACTGCATCATGGCGTCGATATTGCGGCCCAGCAGTGCATGGTTGAGGTCGGCATAAGCAAGGAACACCAGCCGCACGTCTTTGCCCGGCTGGTCGGACGCGGTCATGCCGTGCTTGTGCAATTCGGCCAGCAGCAGCACGTCCTGGATGGCGCCGCGCGTAACACCCACGCGCTTGCCCTTGAGATCGCGCACGCTCTTGATCTGCAGGTCGCTGCGGCCCACCAGCCGCGCCCCGCCCCGGGCAAAGCCGGCCACGACAAAAATCGGCGCGCCGCCGGCACGGCCGAGAATGGCCGCCTCCGACGCGGTGGTGCCCACGTCGAGTTCGCCGGCGATGATGGCCTGCATCACGTCCAGGCCCTTGGCGAATATGTGTTCTTCGACCTTGAAGCCGCACTGCGGCGCGATTTCCTTGATATACGAGACGGCGCCGAAGTGGGCGAGCTTGAGATTGCCGAGCCGGACCACCTGCTGCGCGCCCGCGCTGTGACAGACGGATACCAGGGCCAGCAGGCAGCCCAGTGCTTTGAGGTTCATCCGATTCTCCTAATAATTGTCCAGCGGTAAGATATACCGTGAGGCAATTATTCAGGCTTTGTGGCGGATCAACGCATGGGACCGTTCAGCGGGCGGCGCGGATGCGCGCGATGCGCTCGCCGGTGGCCGGGTGGCTCGACAGGTAGGTAGACATCCTGTCGCCGCTGGCCTCGCCCAGTTTGACGAACGCCTGTGCCATGTGCTCGGGGTCGATGCCGTTACGGCGCAGCATGGCCACCGCGTAATCGTCGGCCTCGGACTCGGCGTCGCGCGAGTATTTCATGTCCAGCGCCACCGTGGGCAGCGCCGTCAGCATGGCCGAGATGTCGCCGAAAATCACCCAGGTGGCCGCCGCCACGGCCGAACTTTGCACCAGCCGGCGCGTCAGGTGGCGCCGGTGCAGGTGGCCCAGTTCGTGCGCCAGCACGCCCATCACGGCCTGGTCGTCCTTGAGCACGTTCACCAGCTCGTCGGTCATGACGATGTCGCCCGATGGCAGGGCCAGCGCGTTGGGGCCAATGCGGCTGCTGCGAAACACCAGCTTCCAGGTCGGCGCGTCCGGCTCGGGCGCGACCAGCGCTGCAAACTGCCGGCGCAACTGCTCCTGGCGCGCGGCCGGCAGCTTGCTCGGTCCCAGCGCGCGCTTGTCGAGAATCTCCAGCACGCCCTGCCCCATCTGGCGCTCCACCTTGACCGGCAAGGCGTTTGCCACCCAGACCGCGGCAGCGGGCAGCACGTACACATACGACGCCACCACCACACCCACCGTGACGCCCAGCGCCAGCAGCACGCCGCGCCAGCTCTGCTGCGCGCGCACCACGCCGGTGTCGCGGTGGCCGGTGGTGGCCAGCAGCTGCGCAAAAGCGGCGCGGTCGTCCACCTCGAGCCACGCGCCATCGTCGAAACTGACCTTGCGCGCTGCATGGCGCGCCCGTTCGGACACGCGCAGGCTGGCCAGCGGCGCGCTGCGTTCGACGTCGCCGGCCAGGTGTGCCATGCCGTCGGTCACGGTCAGGGTCACGCGGTGCAGGCGCGAGGTCTTGCCGTCGAAATAGCGGCCGGTGACCGCCGGGGTGTCCATGCCGGTCACAGCGAGAAGTCGAAGTCCATGAAGTCGGACACGCCCTCGCCGGCGGCATTGACATCGGCGCTGGCAGTGGCGACGAATTCGTCGAGGCTCCCCTCGGGTATCATCATCAGCGATTCGATCCGGTAGCGCATCATGCGCACCTGGGCGAACGGCAGGAACAGGCCGAGCGTGCAAATCACGCCCAGGATATTGGTGACGATGATGAACAGCATGCGGCCGGTGCGTATCTCGGAGCGGAACTCATGCCGGTCCAGGCTGGCGTTGTTCCACACCAGGTTCTGTACCAGCGCGATCAGCAGCGGCGCCAGCGACAGGATCAGCAGATAGAACGCCGCGAAGGTAATCATGCCACCCAGGTTCAGGTTAAGGTTGAGGGCGTTCGGGTCACGCCCGGCCATGCTGCCGGCAACAATGAAGGCCGACAACACGCCAAAGACGATGCTGCCCACGATACCGAGCAGCAGGAACGCGCCGAACAGCTTGTAAAAACTGCCCACGCTGGCACGCGTGGCAAACCGCGCCTGGCCGAAGCCGCTTTCGTTGAACTGCCAGGCCTTCAGGCGCTGGTAGATATAGGGCGTGGCCAGGCCGAACGTGACGATATTGAGCAAGGGGCGCAGCAGGCAGTTGATGTAGGCGTCGCGCAGTTGGCCGTCGAAGCGGAAACGGATGCCGCGCCAGGCCGAGTTATGCAGTTGGAACTGCAGGCTGCGCCAGATGAACCACGGTATCACGGCGGCCATCACCACGAACATCACGACCGCCAGCAGCGGCGAAACTTTGCCGGCAAAGGCGTAAGCCCCCACCACCACGGCGGCCACGATGCGGCCCTTGAGAATCGCGATCGGATTGCCGTGGTACTCGAAGCTGCTGCCGGCCAGCTCGGTGCTGGAGTAGAAATACTGGTTGCGGCGTACCTTGGCCCAGGCCGAATAGATGCCGAGGGTGACAATGCTGAGCAACAGGTTGACGATCCAGATGCGGAAATATTCGCTGCCGCTGGCGTGGAACTTCAGGTACTGCGGCGGCGTTGCTGCTGCCGGTGCAGGCGCAAACAGATCCGCCGGTTTATTGAAGTCAACCATGTTGTCACTCACCCTATTATCAAAAATAGAACGATGCGCCATTGCCAATATCTTGTCAACAGGAAATTAGAGCTCAGCCTGCCAGCGCCACGACCGGGTCAAGTCCTGACGCCTTGCGGGCCGGCATATAGCCGAACACCAGGCCTGTCACCACGGCGCAGCCGAACGCCCCGCCGATCGCCGACAGCGAAAAAATCACCGGCACCTGCCACACGAGCAGCAGGCCGGCAAACGCCACGCCCACCACGATGCCGGCCACGCCGCCCACCACCGACACCAGCACTGCCTCGGTCAGGAACTGGCGCAGGATGTCGCGCCGGCGCGCGCCGGTGGCCATGCGGATGCCGATTTCGCGAGTGCGCTCGCGCACCGTCATCAGCATCACGTTCATCACGCCGATGCCGCCCACCACCAGAGAGACTGCGGCGATCAGGCTCAGCATCATGGTCATATTGTCCTGCGTGCGCGCCTCCGCCGCGATCGACGCGGCGGCGTTGCTGATCCCATAGTCGCGGATGCGATGGCGCTCGAACAGCACCGCGTCCACCGCTGCCTCCACCTCGGCCACGCGACTGACATCGGCCGCCGCCAGCACCGTGTAGGTGGGCTCGCGCTGGCCGAACACGCGGATGCCGGCCGTGGAAAACGGCAGCAGCAGCACGTCGTCCTCGTCCTTTTCGCCGGTCAGCGCGCCCTTCGCGCTCATCACGCCGATCACCTGGAACGGCACGTTGCCGATCAGGATGGTCTCGCCCACCGGGTTGGCGACGTCGGGCATCAGCTTCTGCGCCAGGCGCGCGCCCAGCACGGCAACCGTCGCCATCTCGCGGTCGTCCTCGTCGGTGAAGAAGCCGCCGCGCGCCACCGGCCACGTCTGGATGCGCGGCAGCGCGGCGCCGGTGCCGCGCACATAGGTTTGCACGTCGAGGTTACCGTGGCGGATCACCTTGTTGCCGGTGACATTGGGCAGCACGTGCGAAATGCCCGGCACGTCGGCCAGCGCTTCGAGGTCGCCCAGGGTAATGCTGCGGCCGGGAATGCGCGAACTCTCGCCACGCGACGCCATATACAAGAGGTTGGAGCCGAAGGCGCCCAGTTGCGCCATCACCTGCTGGCGCGTGCCGAGGCCGATGGCCAGCATCACGATCACCGACGCCACACCGATAACGATGCCGAGCAAGGTCAGCCCGGTGCGGAAGCGATTGATCCACAACACGCGCCAGGCGGCGCGGGCGGCGTCGGCCAGTTCGGCCAACAGCGGCGCGCCGCTGTCGTGGCGGGCGCGGGAGAGGTCGAGCGGCGGTAACGTGACTGGAGATTCAATCTGGGTAGCAGTATCGTCATCAGAAACGATACGCCCATCGCTGATCTCGATCACGCGGCGGGCCTGGGCCGCCACCTTGCGGTCGTGGGTGATCAGGATGATGGTGTGGCCGGCGTTGGCCAGTTCGCCCAGCAGCGCCATCACCTCGGCGCCGCTCTTGCTGTCGAGCGCACCGGTCGGCTCGTCGGCCAGGATGATGCGCCCGCCGTTCATCAGCGCGCGCGCGATCGACACGCGCTGCTGCTGGCCGCCCGATAGCTGGTTCGGACGGTTGTCGAACCGGCCTTGCAGCCCCAGGCGTTCGAGCAGCGCGGTGGCGCGCGCGTGGCGCTGGTCGGCCGGCATGCCTGCGTACAGCGCCGGCACCTCGACGTTCTCGCGCGCCGATTCGGTGGCGATCAGGTGGTAGCCCTGGAACACGAAGCCGAACGCCTCGCGCCGCAGCCACGCCAGTTCGTCGGCGTTCATGCCGGCCACGTCCTGGCCGCCGAATGCGTACGTGCCTGCGGTGGGGCGATCGAGGCAGCCGAGCATGTTCATCAGCGTCGATTTGCCGGAGCCGGATGCACCGACGATGGCGACGAATTCGCCGGCATGGATGTCGAGATCGACGCCGCGCAGCACTTCCACCGGCGGCGGCCCGCCTTGACCGACATCGCCGCCGCCATATCGCTTGCGGATGCCGCGCAGGCGGATCAGCGCCTCGTCCGCCACCGGTGCCAGCACAGCGCTCATAACTGGAACCTGCTGGCGCCCTCGGCCACCTGCTCGCCGGTGACCAGTAATTCGCCTTCACGCAGGCCGTCGAGCACTTCGGCGGCGAGGCGGTTGCGCACGCCCACGCGGACCTCGCGCGTTTGCACGGCGCCGTCCAGGGCCATCACGCGCGCCGTGTACAGACCCGGCTTGGCGCTGTCGCCGGTCACCGGCTTGAGCGCCGGCAGCGGCGCGGCCAGTACATCGTTGGCGGCCGCCGTGACGAATGCCACTTGCGCGGTCATCTGCGGCATCAGTTCGCCGTCGGCGTTATCGACTTCGAACAGCACTGTATACAGGATCACCTTGCTGGTGGACGGCGCCAGCGCGGTGCCGGCAGCCACGCCCCCGGCCACCGCCGGCGCGGGCAGCACCTGCCGCACCTTGCCGCGCCAGCGGCGGGCGTCGCCGCCCAGGGTGGTGAAGTACACCGGCATCTCGGGCCGCACGCGGCGCACATCGGCCTCCGACACCTCGGTCCACACCGTCATTGCCGACAGGTCGGCGATGCGCAGGATGTTCGGCGTCTGGTACGTCGCGTTCAGGGTCTGGCCCTCTTTCGCATCGACGCTGACCACGGTGCCGGCCATCGGCGCGTAGATGCGGGTGTAACCGAGGCGCGCTTCGTCGGCTTTCAGCGTGGCCTGGGTCTGGTCGATCTGCGCCTTCAGGCTGGCGATGCGGGCCACGGCCGACTCCAGCGTGGCCTGCGCCACCTCCTGGTCGTTGACCGACGTCGCCTCATGCACGGCCATCACCTGCTGGCGCGCGTGCTGGCGGCCAGCCAGGCGGTGCTGGGCCTGCTGTTCGGCCAGTTGCGCGCGCAGTCCCGCCAGCGCGGCGCGGCCGGCATCGACGGTGGCCTGCTGCACGCTGGGATCGATTTCGGCCAGCAGCTCGCCATGCTTGACAGTGCTGCCCGGCGCCACGTGCAGGCGCGTGATCTGGCCCGACACCTGGGCTCCCACATCGACATAGCGCTGCGGCTGCAAGGTGCCGATGGCGGTCACGCTGGCTTCGATACTGGCGCGCTTGACGGGCGCGGTTTCATACACGACGGCCGGCTTGCGGGTATGCCACAGCGCGGCGCCGACGGCCACCGCCAGCAAGGTGGCGACGGTGCCGAGACGGGCGCCGGTCGAGCGGGGGAAACGAAAGTGCATCAGGACTCCTCGAGAACGGAACATGATCGGCAGTGCGCGGAACCATGCCTGGCCGGAATCGGTCGCGGAAGCTGGCTGCAGAGGGGCTGGCGGAGGGACGGAAAGGGCAGGCCGGACATCAACGCGGCGGCGCCAACATGTAAATAAGAATTATTCTCATTGTAGCGTTGATGGTGCTTTGATGCAATCCTTGCATGGTTGGCTGACGGTTGTTCGCCGACCATCCTGAGGTAAAATGACGGCCATTGTCCGTCCGGACCCTGCCCTATCACCGCTTCCACAGGTTCATCATGCTAGATAATCTTACCCAACGCCTTGCCAAGGTGGTTAAAACCATGCGCGGCGAGGCGCGTCTGACCGAGGCCAACACCGCCGAGATGCTGCGCGAAGTGCGCATGGCGCTGCTGGAGGCCGACGTTGCGCTGCCAGCGGTGCGCGAGTTCATTGCCCGCGTCAAGGAAAAAGCCATGGGCGAGGAAGTCATTTCCTCGCTGTCGCCAGGCCAGGCGCTGGTCGGCGTGGTGCAGCGCGAGCTGGCCAGCCTGATGGGCGCCGACCTCGGTCCCGAAGCGACCCAGCTGAGCTTTGCCCAGCAGCCGCCCGCCATCATCCTGATGGCCGGTCTGCAAGGTGTGGGTAAGACCACCACCGTCGGCAAACTGGCCAAGTACCTGAAGGAAGAGAAGAAAAAGAAAGTGCTGACCGTGTCGGCCGACGTCTATCGTCCCGCCGCGATCGCCCAGCTGCAATCGGTCACCGCGCAAGTTGGCGCCGACTTCTTCCCGTCCACCGCGCAGGACAAGCCGGTCGATATCGCACTGGCCGCACTGGACTGGGCCAAGAAGCACTACCACGACGTGCTGATCATCGACACCGCCGGCCGTCTCGGTATCGACGAAGAAATGATGAAAGAGATCGCTGCCGTGCACAGCGCGGTCAAGCCGATCGAAACCCTGTTCGTGGTCGATGCCATGCTGGGCCAGGATGCGATCAATACCGCCAAGGCCTTCAACGACGCCCTGCCGCTGACCGGTATCGTGCTGACCAAGCTCGATGGCGATTCGCGCGGCGGTGCGGCGCTGTCGGTGCGCCATATCACCGGCAAGCCGATCAAGTTTGCCGGCGTGTCGGAAAAACTCGACGGCCTCGAAGCGTTCGACCCGGCCCGTATGGCCAGCCGCGTGCTGGGCATGGGCGACATCATGGCGCTGGTGGAAGAGGCGCGCAAAGGCGTGGACAGCAAGGCCGCCGCCGACCTGGCCAACAAGATGAAGAGCGGCGCCAAGTTCGACATGAACGACTTCAAGGCGCAGCTGGGCCAGATGAAAAAAATGGGCGGCATGGCCAGCCTGGTCGATAAACTGCCGGCACAGTTCCAGCAGGCGGCCGGCAACGCCAACATGGGGCAAGCCGACAAGCAGGTGCGGCGCATGGTCGGCATCATCGATTCGATGACGCCGCAGGAACGCGCCAAGCCGGAACTGATCAAGGCCACCCGCAAGCGCCGCATCGCGGCCGGCGCCGGCGTGCAGGTACAGGAAGTCAACCGCATGCTC
Source organism: Duganella sp. FT27W (assembly GCF_009295655.1). Lineage (NCBI taxonomy): Bacteria > Pseudomonadati > Pseudomonadota > Betaproteobacteria > Burkholderiales > Oxalobacteraceae > Duganella > Duganella sp. FT27W. The sequence continues at coordinate 67,400 of NZ_WHIV01000005.1, read as the reverse complement.
AACCAGTTCGAGCAGATGCAAACCATGATGAAAAAGCTGTCCGGCGGCGGCATGGCGAAGATGATGCGCTCGATGAAAGGCATGATGCCGGGCATGCGCTAAGCGTGCGGCAAACCCGCTGAAAACCGCGCCAATACAGGGAAAAACCCCAGTACACGCCCCTCCGGGGTGCACTGGCGCGCATAGCCACACAATTACGTGGTGTTTCCAAGCCAAAACGCGAAAAACACTTGCATAAGGCCTAAATCCCCACCAATATTAGCCGGTGCGATCAATTGCGCAATTTTCCATGTGTTCGTTAAGGAGGCTCGAATATGGCAACAGCCAAAAAAACCCCAGCAGCACCCGCTAAGAAGGCCCCGGCCGCAGCCGCAGCCGACAAACCGGCCCCTGCCAAAAAAGCAGCCGCACCAAAAGCAGCCGCCGCAAAAGCAGACAAGCCAGCAGCTAAATCAGCCGACAAGCCAGCAGCGAAAAAAGCCGCCGCCCCTGCCGCACCGCGCAAACCGAACGCCGCCTTCATGAAGGCGCTGACCCCGTCGGCATCGCTGGCAGCCGTGGTAGGCGAAGCACCGCTGCCGCGTACCGAAGTGACCAAAAAAGTCTGGGATTACATCAAAAAGCTGGACCTGCAAGATCCGGCCAACCGCCGCATGATCAATGCCGACGACAAGCTCAAAGCTGTGTTCGGTGGCAAAGCCCAAGTTTCGATGTTTGAAATGACCAAGCTCATTTCCGACCACCTGAAATAATCCTCAGCGCTGCGGCCCCGCAGCCGCGCCGGGATGCCCCCACCGCTCACGCGCTGGGGGCATTTCTTTTTGGAGGTCGCAAACGGGGATAGTTTGCTATTTCCAGTTGTTCCAGGCCTTGAGTACCGCGTTCGGATAGTCGGGCTTGCCCCGGCTGCCGTTGTAGCGGCCCAGCGCCAGGTACAGGTTGCCACCTTCCATGTCGATGTACATGCGCAGGATCGCGCAGCCGTAGCGCAGGTTGGTTTGCATGTGGAACAGGGCGCTGCGGTTGCGGTCGCCGATTACATTGGTCCAGAACGGCATTACCTGCATGTAGCCACGCGCGCCGGCAATCGATACCGCGTACTTGCGGTACGCCGACTCCACCTGGATCAGCCCCAGCACCAGCCCCGGATCGAGCCCGGCGCGGCGCGATTCGTACCAGGCGGTGGCGAGGAATTCGTTGCGGGTCTGGTCGTCGGGCAGCTTGCGCTGCAGGCGCGCCGACATGGTGGCCAGCCACATTTCGTAGCGCTGGCGGTCGGCGTCGTTGCGGAAGGTGGGTCGCGGCGGCGTCGGGTCCTTGATGGCGTTGGCCAGCGCCACGCGGACGGAGTCGGCGAGCGCTTCCTCCTTCTGGTTGCCGGCGGTGGCGGTGTCGGACAATGCCAGCATCGCCGCCAGCACCACCGTGCACCACCAGCCGCTGCGCCGTCGTTCCGGCGCAGGCCGGAACCCAATTTCTGCCTGCACCGACGCAGCAACTGGATTCCCGCCTGCACGGCGGTCCGCCGAAGCGGAACGACGATTCATGCTCACTGGCCGAGTTTGCCTTGAACGAAACTCAGGATGTCTGCTACCGGCACGGCAGTTGCCTCGGCATCGCGACGGCCTTGATACTCGAGGTTGCCCTCCTTCAGGCCACGATCACCGATCACCACGCGGTGCGGCACGCCGATCAGTTCCCAGTCAGCAAACATCTGGCCCGGACGCAGACCACGGTCATCGACAATGACGTCGATGCCGGCGGCCACCGCATCCGCATACAGCTTTTCAGTCGCTTCCTTGACCGCCTCGCTGCGGTCCATGCCCATCGGGCACAGCACCAGTTCGAACGGCGCCAGCGACGTCGGCCAGATGATGCCCTTGTCGTCGAAGTTCTGTTCGATGGCCGCGCCCAGGATCCGGGTGATGCCGATGCCGTAGCAGCCCATCTGCAGCGGCGCCGGCTTGCCGTTTTCGTCGAGGAACGTGGCCTTCATGGCGGCCGAGTACGCGGTGCCCAGCTGGAACACGTGGCCCACTTCGATGCCGCGTTCGATGGTCAGCACGCCCTGGCCGTCCGGCGAGGCATCGCCTTCGACCACGTTGCGCAGGTCGGCCACGATCGCTGGTTCCGCCACATCGCGGCCCCAGTTGGCGCCCGTGTAATGGTAGCCGGCGTCGTTGGCGCCGCAAATAAAATCGGCCATGTTGGCAACCGTGCGGTCGGCCACCACGGTGACTGGCGCCTTGGTGCCGATCGGGCCCAGGTAGCCGGGTACGCAGCCATAGACTTCGGCGATTTCTTCTTCGGTCGAGAAGCGGTGACCGGCCAGGCCGGCCACCTTGGTGACCTTGATCTCGTTGAGTTCATGGTCGCCGCGCAGCAACAACATGAAATACTGTTTAGCTGCTTTGCCGTCTTTTTCCGTTTCCACGGTCAGCGCCAGGGTTTTCACGGTGTGCGACAGCGGCAGACCCAGTTGGGCGGCGACCAGTTCGCACTTGGTGGCGTCTGGCGTGGCGACCTTGGTCAGCGCCTGGGCGGCAGCTGCGCGCTCGGCGGTGGCTGGCAGCGCTTCGGCCGCTTCCATGTTGGCGGCGTAGTCGGAGGTCGGGCAATACACCAGCGCGTCTTCGCCGGTGTGGGCGATCACGTGGAATTCGTGCGAGCCGGTACCGCCGATAGCGCCGTTATCGGCCGCTACCGCACGGAACTTCAAACCGAAACGGTTGAAAATACGCACATAGGCGTCATACATGATCTTGTACGAAGCTTGCATGCCGGCCAGGTCGCGGTCGAACGAGTACGCATCCTTCATGGTGAACTCGCGACCGCGCATCAGGCCGAAGCGTGGGCGGCGTTCGTCGCGGAACTTGGTCTGGATGTGGTAAAAATTCAACGGCAACTGGCGGTAGGACTTGATCTCCGTGCGCACGACGTCGGTAATCACTTCCTCGGCCGTGGGCTGGAACGCGAATTCGCGGCCGTGGCGGTCCTTGACGCGCAGCAGTTCGGCGCCCATCTTGTCCCAGCGGCCCGTCTCCTGCCACAGCTCGGCCGGCTGAATCAGCGGCATCAGCAGTTCGACAGCGGCGGAACGGTTCATCTCTTCGCGCACGATGGCTTCGACCTTGCGGATCACGCGCAGGCCGATCGGCATGTACGTGTAGATGCCCGAACCGAGGCGCTTGATCATGCCTGCACGCATCATTAACTGGTGGGAGACGATCTCTGCATCGGCTGGTGCTTCTTTAAGCGTGGAAATAAAAAAACGTGAGGCGCGCATACGGTGAATTCTTTTTAAAAAGAGAGAGTTATAATCAACCTAATTTTAAAGGATTAGCTGGCTGATGCGTCCATACTTTATACAAATGCGTTCAATACATGGCCCTTCGACCGATTTCGTACCGCGGAATTCCCGCCGAAGCGTCTTTTTGTGGGCAAAAATATAAGCAGGGAGCTCAGTCGCAGAAAGTTTGAGGTGCAATATGCTGGATCGTGAAGGGTTTCGGCCCAACGTCGGCATCATCCTGCTTAACGCCCAGAACGAGGTGTGGTGGGGCAAGCGGGTGCGCGAGCATTCATGGCAATTTCCACAAGGTGGTATCAAGTACGGAGAAACGCCTGAGCAGGCGATGTATCGGGAGCTGGAGGAAGAAATCGGTTTGCGGGCCGAGCACGTCAAGATCGTCGGTCGCACGCGCGACTGGTTGCGTTACGAGGTGCCCGACCATTTTATCAAGCGGGAAATCCGTGGCCATTACCGTGGTCAGAAGCAGATCTGGTTCCTGTTGCGCATGTGTGCGCGCGACAACGACGTCAATCTGCGCCTGACCGACCACCCCGAGTTCGACGCCTGGCGGTGGCACGAGTACTGGGTGCCGCTCGACGTCGTCATCGAGTTCAAGCGCGATGTGTACCAGCGCGCGCTGCAGGAACTGTCACGGTTCCTCACCTGGCCGCCCAACGGTCACGAGCGTCGCCACGGCTCGCGCTACCTGCGTCAGCCCCGCGCGGGTGCAGGTGCCGGCGCCGAAGTGGAGCGCCGCGCCCAGGTGGCCGCGCAGGTTGCCGAACCGTCGGCCATCAGCGCACCGCCTGCGATCATCAAGACCGGCAGCTAAGGTCTGGCAAGGTCCCCTCCCCGGCATGCAGATGCCGGGGAGGGTACAATGTCGCCATCATGTTCAATCCCTCTTCCGACGATGTGCGCCGCTTCTTTTGCGAGGTTTTTCGCAAGCAGCGCGCCAATGAAATCCTGACCCCGCTCGAAGCGATGGCAGCCGACTGGGTGCGCCACCACCCCGAACACCACGACGTGCTGGCCGACGTCGAGTCCGCGCTGGGCCGCAACTATTCGGTCGAAGGCGCGCAGGCCAATCCCTTCCTGCATCTGTCGATGCACCTGTCGATCGACGAGCAGATCTCGATCGACCAGCCGCCCGGCATCCGCGACGCCGCCACCGCCCTCACCCTCAAGCTCGACGACGCCCACGCGGCGCAGCACGAAATCATGGAATGCCTGGGCGAAATGATCTGGACCGCCCAGCGCAACGGCACGCCGCCCGACGGGCTGGCGTACGTCGAGGCGATCCGCCGCCGTATCCGATAAGCATCCGCCAGGCATCCGCTAATCGCATAAATCGTTTCCCCAATGCAAAAGGCCACGCATCGCGTGGCCTTTTTACTGTAGCGCCTGGCTTAGTTGGCGGCTGCCACCGGCACCACGGCCGGACCTGGTTGCGCGTTGCCGGTCTCATCGAGCGTGAACGCTTTCAGGCCCAGCACCGAGCTGCTGTACTGGCGAATCTTGTTAGCCAGGACCGGATCGTTGTTCAGCTTTTGACCATACGATGGCACCATGGCCTTCATCTTGGCATCCCATTCCGGCGTGGCCAGCTTGGCCCTGAACGCGGTTTGCAAGACCTTGATCATGATCGGTGGCGCGGTCGATGCGCCTGGCGAAGCACCGAGCAGGGCCACGATGCTGCCATCGGCCGAACCGACAACTTCGGTACCGAACTGCAGTACGCCGCCTTTTTCTGGCAGATCCTTGACGATCTGCACGCGCTGACCAGCGTTTTGCAGGGTCCAGTCTTCCATTTTCGCTTCCGGCAGGTATTCGCGCAGCGTGGCCAGGCGGTCTTCCGGCGAGTTCAGCACTTGTTGAATCAGGTACTTGGTCAGCGGAATGTTATCCCAGCCGGCTTGCAGCATCGGACGCACGTTGCCGGTGCCGATCGACGCTGGCAGGTCCACCCACGAACCGTTTTTCAGGAACTTGGTCGAGAACGTTGCGAACGGTCCGAACAGCAGTGCTTTCTTGCCGTCGATGATGCGTGTATCCAGGTGAGGTACCGACATCGGTGGCGAACCAACCGACGCCTTGCCGTACACCTTGGCAGCATGCTTTTCCACCAGTTCCGGATTGGTGGTCACCAGCCATTGGCCGCCGACCGGTACGCCGCCGTAGCCCTTGGCTTCCGGGATGCCCGATTTTTCCAGCAGCGGCAGCGAACCGCCGCCGGCGCCCACGAACACGAACTTGGCGCGCACGGTTTTCACGGCGTTGGTATCGAGGTTCTTGACGGTGACGTTCCAGTTGCCGTCGGTGCCGCGCTTGATGTCTTCCACTTGCGTACGCAGGTTGACGGTGGCGCCGTGCGAGTCGGTCAGGTGCTTGACCAGCGCGCGGGTCAGGGTGCCGTAGTTGACGTCGGTACCGATGTCCATGCGGGTGGCGGCAATCTTTTGCGACGGATCACGGCCGGTCATCACCAGCGGCGCCCATTCGGCGATCTTGGCCGGGTCTTCCGAGTACAACATGCCCTTGAACAGGTTTTCCTTTTGCAGTGCAGCATAGCGCTTGCGCAGGAAATTGATGTTGTCATCACCCCAGACAAAGGCCATGTGCGGCACATTGTTGATGAAGGTGGTCGGCGCGCCGAGGTAGCCGTTCTTGACCTGGTAGGCCCAGAACTGCTTCGACACTTCGAACTGTTCGTTGATATCGACTGCTTTCTTGGTCTCGATGTGGCCGTCGGCCGCTTCCGGGGTGTAGTTCAGTTCGGCAAATGCCGAGTGGCCGGTGCCGGCGTTGTTCATCGCGTCCGAGCTTTCGGCAGCCACTTTGTCCATGCGCTCGTAGAAGGCCATGGTCAGGGTGGGGTCGAGTTCCTTGAGCATGGTGCCCAGGGTGGCGCTCATGGTGCCGGCGCCGATCAACAGGACGTCGACCGGTTTGTCGTCGGTCGGTGCCGGCGACTTGCTGCATGCGGCCAGGATCAGGCACGACATCAGGATAAGAATTGACTTACGCATACGTAACTCCGTTGTGGTGATCGTGATGGACAGTGCGGCCGGCCATTGCCAGGGACGATGAAAAGGTATCGTAGGTGGCTGTCTGCCGCTGAGGCGGATGAGGGGGTGACGGCTGCCGGCGCAAGCACGCACAAGAACGCGCGCGTGTCCATAGTTAAAATCAAGGATATCGATTTTAGCAGTGTCCACCCGGGGCGAAAATGGGGATAACACTTACGCAAAAGGTGTGAAACTACGTAGTTACTAACCGCAGCAAGATGCAAAAAAGCCACGACAACCAGTGGCTGGCGTGGCTCTCAGGAGCGTCAATCGGTCAGCGGTGGACGGCCATCGTGCCTGGCAAACTATGCAGGTAAGCAGCCAGATCCTTGATGTCCTTGTTGCTCAGCGGCTTGACCTGGCCCGTCATGATGGCGTTGTTGCGGCCATAGGCGCCATCGCCGCGCTTGTAGGCGACCAGTGCATGTTCGAGGTAGTCGCGGTGCTGGCCGGCCAGTTTCGGGTAGCTGGGATCGAGCGGCGTGTTGTAGTCCTTGCCGTGGCAAGTGAAGCAGTTGTACTTGTCGGCCAGCGCCTTGCCGTTGGCCACGTTACCGGCGGCCTGGGCCGTCATGGAGATGGCGCCGCAAACGAGCGCCACAACTAAAGCTTTGAGATGATTCATTTTGCGCTCCCGGCCCTGGTTTGCTGCGCATAGAATGCGGCGACGTCGGCAATGTCCTGGTCAGACAGGCTGGCGGCAATGCCGCGCATGCTCGGATGCTTGCGGTCACCTTTTTTGTACGCTTGCAACGCCGCCTCGATGTATTTGGCGCCCTGCCCGCCGATCATCGGCACTTGGTAAACTTCCGGGAAGGTGGCCTTGTAGCCAGGAATGCCATGACAACCGATGCACATTTCGATCTTCGCTTTGGCGGCCTGGGCATTGCCCACGATTTCCGCCGCCGTGCCCACTTGGGTGAAGCTGACTAAGACAAGTAGTGCTGTGATTTTTTTCATGGTCTTTGCTAGGTGGGTAATCGACGCAGCTGCTGCGCGTATTCAGAACCTACTGCCGAAAGCGAAACTTGACTTTTGCACTACCAGTGCAGGGATTCTAACCTAACAAATTTGACAAAGCTACACAGTATCGTCGCTGGAAACAACACCGGCGGCGCTGTCTTTTGCAGTGCAGCGTAAAGCGCGCCAGTCCCTTTCTCCACTATACTTGGCCCCATCGTCCACACCCCGAGACCCACGCATGCAAGCCACTCCCCGCTTTGAAGGTTCCGACCAGTACGTCGCCACCGCCGACCTCAAACTGGCGGTCAACGCCGCCCTCACCTTGCAGCGTCCGCTGCTGATCAAAGGTGAGCCCGGCACCGGCAAAACCATGCTGGCCGAAGAAGTGGCCGCCGCGCTCGACATGCCGCTGATGCAGTGGCACATTAAGTCCACCACCAAGGCCCAGCAGGGCCTGTACGAATACGACGCCGTCTCGCGCCTGCGCGACTCGCAACTGGGCGACGAGCGCGTACGCGACATCCAGAACTACATCGTCAAGGGCGTACTGTGGCAGGCCTTCACGGCGCCGGAACCGGTGGTGCTGCTGATCGACGAGATCGACAAGGCCGACATCGAATTCCCCAACGACTTGCTGCGCGAACTCGACCGCATGGAGTTCTACGTGTACGAAACGCGCGAGATGGTGCGCGCCGTGCACCGGCCGCTGGTGATCATCACGTCCAACAACGAAAAGGAATTGCCCGACGCCTTCCTGCGGCGCTGCTTTTTCCACTACATCCAGTTCCCCGACCGCGACACCATGGCGCGCATCGTCGAAGTGCACTACCCGAATTTGAAAAAAGAGCTGCTGGCGCAGGCCCTGCAAACCTTTTACGCGGTGCGCGACGTGCCGGGCCTGAAGAAAAAGCCATCGACGTCCGAATTCCTCGACTGGCTCAAACTCCTGATGGCCGAGGACATCTCCCCCGAAGAACTGCACGGCACCGACCACAAGGCCAGCGTGCCGCCGCTGCATGGCGCCCTGCTGAAAAACGAGCAGGACGTGCACCTGTTCCAGCGCCTGGTGCAAATGGCAAGGACCAACCGCTGATGAAAGAAATCGCTCCCGTCACCCTGGAACTGCACGGCGTGCGCCTCGAACCACTGGCGCCGCACCACGCCGAAGGCCTGCGCGCAGCAGCCACCGACGGCGAACTGTGGACGCTGCGCGTGACCTCCGTACCCGAACCGCACGACGTTGACGGCTATATTTTCAAAGCGTACGAGATGCGCGGCAGCCGGCTGGCGTTTGCCGTGGTCGATGCCGCCACCGGCGCCGTCATCGGCACCACCAGCTACCACGACATCGTGCCCGCCATCGGCCGTCTCGAAATCGGCTACACCTGGTACGCCAAAAGCCGGCAGCGCACGCACGTCAATACCACCTGCAAGCTGCTGCTCCTGACGTACGCGTTCGAAACGCTGGGCGCGGCGCTGGTCGGCCTGCGCACCGATAACTTCAACCACGCATCGCAGGCCGCCATCGAACGCCTGGGCGCCAAGAAGGACGGCGTGCTGCGCCACCACGCCGTGCGCCGCGACGGCACCGTGCGCGACACCGTCATGTACAGCATCGTTGCCGGCGAATGGCCCGAGATCAAGGCCCAGTTGCTGTACCGGCTCGCGCGCCACGGCCGGAGTTAAACATGCTGATCGATTTCTTCTTCACTTTGAAGGACGCCAAAATCCCGGTGTCGATCAAGGAGTTCCTGACGCTGCTCGAGGCGCTGCAAAAGAATGTCATCGACACCTCGCTCGACGATTTTTACTACCTGGCGCGCCTGACGCTGGTGAAGGACGAAGCCCACTACGACAAGTTCGACCGCGCCTTCGGCCTGTACTTCAAGGGCATCGCCGCCAACTTCGACGAGAAAAGCCAGATTCCGCTCGACTGGCTGCTGCAGCGGATGAAGCGCGAGCTGACCGACGAGCAAAGGGCGCAGCTGGAAAAATTCGGCTACGACAAGCTGATGGACCGGCTGGCCGAACTGTTAAAAGAGCAGAAAGAGCGCCATGAAGGCGGCAGCAAATGGATCGGCACCGGCGGCACGTCGCCGTTCGGCCACGGCGGCACCAACCCGGAAGGCATCCGCATCGGCGGCAAGGGCGGCAACCGCACGGCGGTCAAGGTGTGGGAAGAACGCGCGTTCAAGGACTACGACGGCGAGCGCGAAATCGGCACCCGCAACATCAAGGTGGCGCTGCGCCGGCTGCGCAAGTTTGCGCGCGAAGGCGCACACGAGGAACTGGCGCTCGACGCCACCATCCACGCCACGGCCAGCAACGCCGGCTTCCTCGATCTGAAAATGCAGCCGGAGCGCAAGAACAACATCAAGGTGCTGATGCTGTTCGACGTGGGCGGTTCGATGGACGACCATATCGAGCGCACCGAGGAACTGTTTGCAGCGTCGCGCACCGAATTCAAGAACATGGAGTTCTATTACTTCCACAACTGCGTGTACGACTTCGTGTGGAAGAACAACCGCCGCCGCCAGTCCGAGCGCTTTGATACCTGGGACATCCTGCGCAAGTACCCGCCCGACACCAAGCTGATTTTCGTTGGTGACGCCACCATGAGTCCTTACGAGGTGCTGCACCCGGGCGGTTCGGTCGAGTACAACAACAAGGAAGCCGGCAGCGAGTGGCTCACGCGCTTTACCAACGCGTTTCCGAAGTTCGCGTGGTTGAATCCCGAGCCGGAAGGGTTGTGGCAGTACCGGCAATCGATCGCCATCATCCGCCAGTTGATGAACAACCGCATGTATCCGATTACCATCGATGGACTGGAGCGGGCGATGCGGGCGTTGAGCAAGTAGCGGGGCAATTAACTAAGCCGGCAGCTGCAAGCGGTAGCCGACCGCCGTCTCGGTCAGCAAGAACTTCGGCTGCGTCGGATCTGCTTCGAGCTTGTGCCGCAGGTGGCCCATGTAGATGCGCAGGTAGTGGCCGTTCTCCGACTGCGACGGCCCCCACACGGCGCGCAACAGCTGCGGGTTGGTCATCACCCGGCCCGCGTTGGCCACCAGCACCGCCAGCAAACGGTACTCGGTGGGCGTCAGGTGCACGTTTTCTCCGCCGCGAGTCACGCGGCGGTTTTGCAAATCCACGGCCACGTCGCCGAACGCGATCAGGCCGTCCTGGCTGGCCGCCGGCTGGCGCTGGCGGCGCAGGGTCGCGCGCACCCGGGCCAGCAGTTCCCCCACGCCGAACGGCTTGGTTAAATAATCGTCGGCGCCGGCATCGAGCGCGCGGATCTTGTCCGCTTCGTTGACCCGGGCGGAGAGCACGATCACCGGCACCGTGGACCATTTGCGCAAGTCCAGCACGAAGTCGATGCCGTCGCCGTCGGGCAGACCCAGGTCGAGCACGATCAGGTCCGGCTTGCGGGTGCCGGCGTCGATCAGGCCCCGTTGCAGCGTGGCCGATTCGAACACCTGCCAGCCCTCCTCTTCCAGCGCGGCGCGCACGAAGCGGCGGATTTGCGGTTCGTCTTCCACCAGTAAGGCGGTGGGTGTGGTGATATGGTCCGTCATGCGCGCTCCGGCTTGTGTTTCTGCTCCGGTTCCGGGGCTGGTTTTGGCTCCGATTCCGGCTCTGGTTCAGGCTCCAGCTCCGGCATGGCCGGCGGTGTGCCCAATGGCAGGGTAAAGGTGAAGGCGGCGCCGCCCAATGGTGACGCGTGCGCGGCGGCGCTGATGCGGCCGCCGTGCGCCTCCACGATGGCGCGACAGATCGCCAGCCCCAGGCCCACGCCCGGCTTGGCCGATTCGCGCTCGCCCCGCGTAAATTTTTCAAAGATCGCTTCCTCGCGGCCCGGCGGCAAGCCGGGGCCGTCGTCGGCGACGGTGATATTGATCCACTGGCCATGCAGCGCAGCGCCAATTTCAATGGTCGATCCGGGCGGCGTATACTTGGCGGCGTTTTCCACCAGGTTGGCCAGCACCCGCTCGATCAGCACGGCGTCGTAGCGCAGCAGCGGCAAGTCCTTGGGCAACTCGGTGCGCACGTGGTGGCCGGTCAATTGCGAACCGCTGGCGCGCAAGGCGCTGCCCACCACTTCTTCGAGCGGCTGCCATTGCAGGTTGAATTTCACTTCGCCGCTCTGAATGCGCGCCATGTCGAGCAGATTGGCCACCATGGCGCTCATGCGCAGCGCCTCGTCGTGCAGCGCCTCGGCCACCTCGCGCTGGGGGTCGGGCAGCGGCGGTTTGGCGCCGGCCAGCGATTCGGACAGGCCCACCAGCGACGTCAGCGGCGTGCGCACATCGTGCGACAGCGCCGCCAGCAGTGAATTACGCAGCCGCTCGGACTCCATGTTGACCAGCGCATTCTGCGCCACCTCGATGTAGTGCACGCGCTCGAGTGCAATCGCGGCCAGCGCAGCAAAGGTGTCGAGCTGCTGGCGTTGTTCGGGGATCAGGAGCCAGCGCTGGCGCAGCGGCGCAATCGCCAGCACGCCCCGGGTGCGCATCGGTGCCACCAACGGTAAATAGAACAGGGCGCTGGCCGGCAGGGTATCGGTGCCCAGGCCCGCGCTTTCGGCGTTGTCGAAGGCCCACTGGGCGATGCCGATATCGAGCACCATGCCGGCCGGCGGGGGCAGCAGGCGGCCGTCGGCGTCGGGCAGCAGCAAGATGGCGCGGGCACGGAAGGCGTTTTCGATGAAGCGGCGCGTGGTGTCGAAGATCTGTTCCGTTTGCAGGGCGCCCGACAGTTCGCGGGCAAACTCGTACAGCGCGCGTGAACGCTTCTCGCGCTGCGCCGCCACTCGCGCCTGGAAGCGCAGACCTGACGTCAAATGGCCGGTGATCAGGCCCACGGCCAGCATCACCACGAAGGTGATCACATACTGGAAGTCCGACACGGCAAAGTCGAAGCGCGGAGAAACAAAGAAAAAGTCGAAACAAGCCACGCTTACGCAAGTAGCCACCACCGACGGCCCACGTCCGAACCGCACGGCCGTGAGCAGCACGCCGAGCAGGAACAGCATGGCGATATTGGCCAGGTCCAGCCAGGCCAGCAGCGGCATGGCGGCCAGTGCGATGGCGAAGCTGGCTGCGACAGCGACGGCATAGCCGGTGGCGCGCTGCTGGTGCCACGGCAGGCGCGCTGCACCGGGCACGCGTAGGTCGCCGCGCTCGCCGTAGCCGTCCTCGCGGCCACCGGGGTCGAGGTCGGCGTCGGCCGTGGCATCGGCGCCCCACGCGCTGCCGGTGCTGGCGGCACGTGCACCCGCCGGTGTGTCGATGCTGGCAGCGCCGATTTCGACCAGGTCGAGGTCCGGCGCATAGCGGGCCAGCCGCTTGATGTGCGGGGTTTGCCACGGCAGCGACGACCGCGAACGGCCCAGTACGAACTTGGACAGGTTGTGGCTACGTGCATATTCCACCGCCGCCAGCGCCACGTCGCGGCCCGGCACCACGGCAGTGGTGGCGCCCAGGTCCTCAGCCAGCTTCAGTGTGCGCAGGATCTGCTCGCGTCGTGCGGCCGGCAGCTTTTGCAGCGCCGGCGTCTCCACGTAGATCGCGTGCCAGTCGGTACCGAGCTGGCCGGCCAGGCGCGCCGTGCTGCGCACCGTGTGTTCGGCGCCCGGATTTGGTCCCACGCACGCCAGCAGCGCGGCGCCGGTTTTCCAGATGTCGGCAATCGACTGCTCCACGCGGTAGGCGCGGACGTCGTCCTCGATGCGGTCGGCGGTGCGGCGCAGCGCCAGCTCGCGCAGCGCGATCAGGTTCCCCTTGCGGAAGAAGTTTTTCGACGCCCGCTCGGCCTGCGGCGCCTGGTACACCTTGCCGGCCTTCAGGCGCGCCAGCAGTTCGTCGGCCGGCAGATCGACCAGCACCACCTCGTCGGCCTGGTCGAACACGGTGTCGGGCACGGTCTCGCCCACGCGGATGCCGGTGATGCCGCCCACCACGTCGTTGAGGCTTTCCAGGTGCTGGACGTTGACGGTGGTCAGCACGTCAATACCGGCGTCGCGCAGCTCTTCCACGTCCTGCCAGCGCTTGGGATGGCGCGAACCGGGCGCGTTGGAATGTGCCAGTTCGTCCACCAGGATCAGCGGCGGATGGCGCGCCAGCGCGGCGTCGAGATCGAATTCGGCGAGCGTGCGGCCACGATGTTCGACCGCGCGCGGCGGCAGCACGTCGAGGCCGGCCAGCATGGCGGCGGTCTCGCTGCGGCCATGGGTTTCCACCACGCCGACCAGCACCGCATGTCCGTCGGCTTGCAGCTTGCGGGCGGCAGCCAGCATGGCGTAAGTCTTGCCCACACCGGCCGACGCGCCGAAATAAATGCGCAGCTTACCGCGCGCGGCGCGCCGCTCCCCCGCCTGGACTTGCGCCAGCAAGGCGTCGGGATCGGGGCGCGAACTATCGTGGGGGATGGACATGCGGCGATTCTACCTTGGATTGATCAACGGCCGGTCTGGTCGAGCGCCAGGTTCAGCGCCAGTACATTCACGCGCGGCTCGCCGAAAAAGCCGAAGTATTGCGGCCGCGTGTGCTGCTCGATCAGCGCCAGCACCTGGTTGGTGTTGAACTGGCGGGCGGCGGCCACGCGCGCAGCCTGGTAGCGGGCGGCAGCCGGGCTGATCTCGGGATCGAGGCCGCTGGCCGACGCGGTGACCAGGTCCACGGGAATCGTCTGGGTGTTGCCGGGATCGGCCGCCTTGAGGGCCTCGATACGGCCTTTGACGGCATCGATCAGCGCCGCGTTGGTGGGACCAAGGTTGGTGCCGGACGAACCGGCGCCGTTGTTGGGCATCGGACCGGTACCCGACGGACGGCCCCAGAAGTACTTCGGTGAGCTGAAGGACTGGCCGATCAGCGACGAGCCGACGGTTTTGCCGTCAACCTCGACCAGGCTGCCCGCAGCCTGGGACGGAAACACGGTGGCGGCGACGCCGGAGACGGCGAGCGGGTACAGCACGCCGCAAAGAATGGTGAGGGCGCCGAAGATGACGACGGCGGGACGGAAGTGGGAGGTCATAGGTATTCCAGTTAGTTTAGTTACCGTTAGCCCCGTCATCCTCGCGAACGCGGGGATGACAAGTCAGCGGGCAGTGATCATGGTTATACGAGGTGCAGCATCGCCAGCACCATATCAATCAATTTGATACCCACGAACGGCAAAACGATCCCGCCCAGCCCATACAGCAGCAGGTTGCGGCGCAGCAGCGCCACCGCGCCGATGGCCCGGTACTTGACGCCCTTGAGCGCCAGCGGGATCAGCACCACGATAATCAGCGCATTGAAAATCACCGCCGACATGATCGCCGACGACGGGCTGGCCAGCTGCATCACATCGAGCGCCTTCAGTTGCGGATACGTGCCCACGAACGCCGCCGGGATGATGGCGAAGTACTTGGCGATGTCGTTCGAGATCGAGAACGTGGTCAGCGCGCCGCGCGTCATCAGCATCTGCTTGCCGATTTCGACGATTTCGAGCAGCTTGGTCGGATTCGAATCGAGATCGACCATGTTGCCAGCCTCCTTGGCAGCCTGCGTGCCCGAGTTCATCGCCACCGCCACGTCGGCCTGCGCCAGCGCCGGGGCGTCGTTGGTGCCGTCGCCGGTCATCGCCACCAGGCGGCCTTCGGCCTGGTATTTGCGGATCAGCTTTAATTTGTCTTCCGGCGTGGCTTCGGCCAGGAAGTCGTCCACGCCCGCTTCGGCGGCAATCGCGGCGGCGGTCAGCTGGTTGTCGCCGGTGATCATCACGGTCTTGATGCCCATGCGGCGCAGTTCACCGAATCGCTCCTTGATGCCGCCCTTGACGATGTCCTTCAATTCCACCACACCCATCACGCGGCCACCGTCGGTGACCACCAGCGGCGTGCTGCCCCGGCGCGAGATATCGTCCACGGCGCGGCCCACTTCGGCCGGGTAGGCATTGGGCTGGCCGAGCGACTCGACGTAGCGGCGCACGCTGTCGGCCGCGCCTTTGCGCACGGCCCTCGCATCAGGGCCGATCCCGATATCGACACCGCTCATGCGGGTTTGCGCGGTGAACGGCACGAACACGGCATTCAACGACGCCATCTCGCGTTCGCGGATGTTGAACTTCTGCTTGGCCAGCACCACGATGCTGCGCCCTTCCGGGGTTTCGTCGGCCAGCGACGCCAGTTGCGCCACATCGGCCAGCTGCTGCTCGGTCACGCCGGGCGCCGGCACGAAGCTCGATGCCTGGCGGTTGCCGAGCGTGATGGTGCCGGTTTTATCGAGCATCAGCACATCGACGTCGCCCGCCGCTTCCACCGCGCGGCCCGACGTGGCGATCACGTTGGCCTGCATCATGCGGCTCATGCCGGCCACGCCGATGGCCGACAGCAGGCCGCCGATCGTGGTCGGAATCAGGCACACCAGCAGCGCGATCAGCACCGTGATGGAGACCGGCGTGCCCGATTGTGCCGCCTGCACCGAGAACAGCGAGAACGGCAGCAGGGTAATCGTCACGATCAGGAACACGATGGTCAGCGCCACCAGCAGGATCGTCAGCGCGATCTCGTTCGGGGTTTTCTGGCGCTTGGCGCCTTCCACCATCGAGATCATGCGGTCGAGGAACGTCTCGCCCGGATTGACGGTAACCTTGACCACCAGCCAGTCCGACAGCACGCGGGTGCCGCCGGTGACCGACGAAAAGTCGCCGCCCGACTCGCGGATCACGGGCGCCGATTCGCCGGTGATCGCGCTTTCGTCGACCGAGGCCACGCCTTCGATCACTTCGCCGTCGATCGGAATCACGTCACCGGCTTCCACCAGGATGTAATTGCCCTTGCGCAGGTCGGTGGCCGGCTGCGGCAGCCAGGTGGTGCCGTACTTGGGCGAGGCCAGCTTCTTGGCGCTCACGGTTTGCTTGAGGTTGCGCAGCGACGCGGCTTGCGCCTTGCTGCGGCCTTCGGCCAGCGCCTCGGCAAAGTTCGCAAACAGCACCGTGAACCACAGCCAGACCGAGATCGCCAGGATGAAACCGGCCGGCGCCTCGCCCTGGCCGAACAGCGCCTGCAGGTACAACAAGGTGGTGATGATGCTGCCGACATACACCACGAACATCACCGGGCTGCGCACCTGGGTGGCAGGGCTGAGTTTTTTGAACGAGTCGGCAATCGCCGGCAGCAGCAGTTCGCTGTCGAACAGGCGCAGTTTTTTAGGCGCTGGATTGGCGGGGTTCGTAAATAGCGTCATTTCTTTTGGAGTCGTTGACATGATGAGATCCTGCGAATTAATGAGCAAACATCTGCAAGTGTTCAACCACGGGACCGAGCGCCAGCGCCGGCACGTAATTGAGCACGCCGACCAGCACCACCACGCCGATCAACAGGCCGATGAACATCGGGCCGTGGGTGGGCATGGTGCCGGCGTTGGCGCCAAGGCGCTGCTTGCCGGCCAGCGAACCGGCCACCGCCAGGATCGGCACGATCACGGCAAAGCGGCCAAACCACATGGCCACCGCCAGCAAGGTGTTATAGAACGGCGTGTTGGCGGACAGGCCGGCAAAGGCGCTGCCGTTGTTGTTGGCGGCGGAGCTCAGGGCATACAGCACCTCCGAGAAACCGTGGGCGCCGGGGTTGAGGATGCCGGCGCGGCCCGCGTCGGTCATCACTGCCAGCGCGGTACCGGCCAGCACCAGCGTCGGCGTGACCAGGATGGCGATCGACGTCATCTTCATTTCGTAGGCCTGGATTTTCTTGCCCAGGTATTCCGGCGTGCGGCCGATCATCAGGCCGGCAATGAACACGGCCAGGATGGCGAAGATCAGCATGCCGTACAGGCCAGAACCGACGCCGCCGAAAATCACTTCGCCGAACTGCATCAGCACCATCGGGATCATGCCACCGAGCGGCGTGAACGAATCGTGCATGGCATTGACGGCGCCGCACGAGGCAGCAGTGGTCACTGCCGCAAACAGGGTGGAGGCGCTGATGCCGAAGCGCGTCTCCTTGCCTTCCATATTGCCGCCCGATTGCAGGGTGCTGGCTACCTGGTCGATATTGAGCGCCTGCAGCGCGGGGTGGACCTGCTGTTCGGCGCCCATCACCACCAGCGTGGCGGCGACGAACAGCACCGTCATCGCGCCGAGCACCGCCCAGCCCTGGCGGCGGTCGCCGACCATGCGGCCGAACGCGAAGCACAGGCCGGCCGGAATCAGGAAGATCGCCAGCATCTGCACGAAGTTGGTCAGTGCGGTCGGGTTTTCATACGGATGGGCCGAATTGGCGTTGAAGAAGCCGCCGCCGTTGGTACCCAGCATCTTGATCGCTTCCTGTGACGCCACCGGGCCCATGGCCAGGGTTTGCGTGCTGGTGGTCAGGGTTTCGGTGACCGGTTCGCCCTTGGCATCCTTGAGCGGCTGGTTGTCGGCGTCCACTTTTGGCTGGGTGTACGTGACCGGTTCGATCAACTGCACTTGTTTATATGCCGAAAAGTTCTGGATTACGCCCTGTCCGGCCAGGAAGACCGCCAGGATCACGGACAACGGCAGCAGCACGTACAGGGTCGAACGGGTGACGTCGGCCCAGAAGTTACCGATCGATTTGGTCGAGCGCGACGAGAAGCCGCGTATCAGCGCATAGCACACGGCGATGCCGGTGGCGGCCGAGAAGAAGTTCTGGCCGGTGAGCACCAGCATCTGGGTCAGGTAGCTCATGGTCTGCTCGCCACTGTATCCCTGCCAGTTGGTATTGGCGACGAAGCTGACTGCGGTATTGAAGGCCGAATCCGGGCTGACATTGGCCAGGCCCTGGGGATTGAGCGGCAGGAAGGCTTGCAGGCGTTGCAGACCATAGACTGCGACGGCGCCGAGGGCATTGAATGTCAACAGCGCGACGGCATAGGCTTTCCAGCCCTGGCCCTGCGGCTGGCCTTCTTTATCGGCGATGCCGGCGGCGCGGTACAGCAGGCGCTCCGCGCCACCGAGCCAGCCCATGCCGGGCACACGTGAGCCATCGCCTACGCGCGCCAGCAGCACGCCCAGCGGCCAGGCCAGCGCCAGCAGCACGGCCAGGAAGGCGACCAGCAGCAGTATCGATTGGGTGGTCATCACAGTTCCTCCGCTTTGAGCAGCGCCAGCACCAGGTACACCAGCAGCCCGGCGGACGCGATGCCGCCAATCAGATAAAAGATGCTCATGGCTGGCCTCCCAGCTTGTCGCAGCCGGCGGCCATCGCCCAGATCGCGGCGGTAAAGGCCACGATCACACCCATAAATATAAAATCCATCACACCCTCGAAGGTCTTGTTTTGATGGATGAAAGGTTAGCGGCAGGGGTCTAAAGATTTTGTAAAGACTTCGGTGGCCGGTGTAAACAAACCGTAAAAATCGCCGTCTTTTACGGTTTGTTTACGAGTGCGTGGCGACTCTTTAGACCATTTTTACGGGCGCCGGCATAGGCTGGACCTGTCTTCCACCACCTGTAAAGATCATGAATACTTCGTTTCGCGGCATCTGGGTGCCGCTGGCCACGCCCATGGACCACGGCGAGATCGACTTGCACCGCCTGCAGACGCTGGCCGACCGCCTGATCGCCGGCGGCGCCCACGGCCTGGTCGTCTGCGGCACCACCGGCGAGGCGCCGCAGCTGGACCTGGCCGAGCAATCGGCCGTGCTGTCGGCAGTGCTGGAAACGGCGCACCGTCGCTGTCCGGTCCTGATGGGCGTGGGTGGCAGCGACACCCATGCCGCCGCCGCCAAGGTCCGCGAGTTCGACGACACTGAGCTGGCCGGCTACCTGGTCGCCACGCCCGCCTACGTGCGGCCATCGCAGGAAGGCCTGCTGCGCCATTTCGAGACGATCGCCGACGCCACCGATCGCCCCATCGTGCTGTACAACGTGCCGGCGCGCACGGGCGTGAACCTGGAACTGACCACCGCGCGCACGCTGGCGCAACGCCCGCAATTTGCCGCCATCAAGGAAGCCGGCGGCAGCCTGCAACGGATGGAAGAACTGGTACGCCACACGCCGCTGGTCATGCTGTGCGGCGACGATGCGCTACTGTTCGCGGCCCTGTGCGCCGGCGGTCAGGGCGCCATTTCCGCCTCGGCCCACATCCGCGTCGACCTGTTCGTGCAAATCTACGACCTGGTCCACGCCGGCCACCTGGCCGAGGCCATGACCGTGTTCGACCACCTGCTGCCGGTGATCCGCCTGCTGTTCTCGGAACCCAATCCCGCGCCCCTGAAAGCAGCGCTGGCGATGCAGGGATTGCTGCGCGACGAGCTGCGCCTGCCCATGACGCCAGCCAGCGATAGCTGCCGCACCCAATTGGCCGCCGCGCTGGCGGCGCTGGACGCCATACCGGCGTATCATCGCCACGAGGAGGTAACCGCATGATCGTCGCACTCACCGGTAACACCGAACACGATGGCAACCACGCCGTCTCCGACCTGGCCGAGGAACTGGCGCTGCTGCGGGTAGCCGCCGGCAACCGCGTGCTGCTGGTCTGCCCCGAACCCTGCGCCTACGATCCCCAGCTCTACGACGACCTGGTGATCGATGCCTCGCGTGATGGGACGTCGCTAGCCGGCGCCGCTGTCATCGTCGCGCTGCTGCGCCGCGCCGACCTCGAACACCAGAACCACGCACCGCTGCTGGCCCGCCTGCGCGCCGCCAGCGCGGCCAACCCCGGCGCGCGGATGCTGGTCACCGTGGCCCACGGCAGCGAACCGCTCACGCCGCACCAGACCGGGTGCCTGCTGGTGTTCGTGGCGCAACTGCCCGGCGCGCGCCTGGCCGACACTTTAGTACTCGACCACGACACCTATCATTCACACCACAGCGCCTTCGAGGCGGATGCCTACAAGACCGCCAACGTGCTGTGCGCGCCCGAGGTGCGCCATTTGTATCGCCAGGTATTCAGCAACAGATAAGCAATAGATAAAAAAGCGGGCCGGGCGGGTATTACCCGACCGGCCCGAGGAAGGAAAGTACGCTGATCAGAAGGTCTTGCTGATCGTGAGTACCAGCGCGGTCTTGCCGGTGAACTTGCCGTTGGCCGGCGACGCATACGCCGTCTTGCTGGCGTTCGTCCCCACCACGGCCAGCGCACCGGTGACGATGCCGAATTCTTTGGTCGCGCCCACTTTCCAGTCGGTGTAGTCGGCCGCTTCGTTGTTCTTCACCTTCTGGTGGCCGGCGTGCAGGTTGATGATAAAACCTTCGCCTGCCTCGATATTGGCGCCCACGTCGAGATAGCCGCTGTTCTTGCTGTCCACGAAGCCGAACAGGTTGGTTACCGCGTGCGAGTATTTGACGTACGCGGGGCCGACGCCCAACTGGCCATACACCTCGGTGGTGTCGGCGTTGACAAAGCCGGCCACATTTTTCAGGCCGTTCGACGGGTACACATAGGTGAGCACACCGACGTCGTAGGAAACGGCATCGCTCACCTGCCCGCGCTTGCCCGCGTAGATGTCGAGTTCCACGTCGCCGTCACCGCCGGCATCCTTGGTCCACTTGATCGACGACGCCCAGGCGCCGATATACAAGCCGGTGGGATTGTTGACGTAATCGGCGCCGCCCTGCACCGCCGGCTGCAGACGCGTTTGCGAGATGCCGCGATAGCGGTAGTCGGACACCACGGCGGCGTTGAAGCTTACCTCGTTATCGGGCTTGGCGGCTTCCTGGGCCTGCACCGTACCGGCGGCAAGGGCAGCGCTCAATGCGGCGGCCAGTATCAATTTGTTCATGTTGCGCTTTCTATTAGTAGTGGGATGTCTGAGTGAATCGCCCGAACTCCGCGCCGGGCAGCGACTGCATCACCGCGTCCATCACCGGCGCGACCATGGCCGCACCCACGCACAGCCACACCTTCATGCGGGTGCCGTGTTCGCAGATTTCGATGCGGATGAATTCGAGCGAATCGCCGCAGATGCGCGTGACCATGCGGCGCAATTGGGTGACCGATGCTGCATCGACCTTGAGCGTCATCACGCAAGGGAAGTGATTCATGGCGGCTCCGATGAGGGTTAAGCGATGGAGCCAGCTTATCGGGCAGCCCGTAAAAACGGTCTAAAAAGACGGGGGCCTCTTGTAAACATCGTGTATAAATTGCCGCTGTTTGCCCCGGTTGAGGATAGAATACGCAAACACGCGCAATTAGCTGTACATATACCCAGTACATGAGCCCAGTAAATAAGCCCAGCACATAAACCCAGTATCGACATTATCAGCTTGATCACGTATGGCCACTAAAAAACCAGTTTCCGACTATAGCGAATCATCCATCCGGGTCCTCAAGGGCCTGGAACCAGTCAAGCAGCGCCCGGGCATGTACACCCGCACCGAGAACCCGCTGCACATCATCCAGGAAGTCATCGACAACGCCTCGGACGAAGCACTGGGCGGCCACTGCAAGAACATCATCGTCACCCAGAACGCCGATGGCAGCATCACGGTGGAGGACGACGGCCGCGGTATTCCGGTCGGATTGCACCCCGAAGAAGGCGTGCCGACGGTGGAAATCGTGTTTACGCGACTGCACGCGGGCGGCAAGTTCGACAAGGGTTCGGGCGGCGCGTACGCGTTCTCGGGCGGTTTGCACGGCGTGGGCGTCTCCGTCACCAACGCGCTGTCCAAGCGCCTGGAGATCACCGTCTGGCGCAAGGAACCCAATGGCACCGGCCTGCACCACCTGGTGTTCGAACATGGCGACGTGGTCGAGCCGCTGACGTCCGTGGTCGCGCCGCGCGATGGTAAAAAGTCCGGCACCCGCGTCACCGCCTGGCCCGATGCCAAGTACTTCGACTCGCCGGCCATCTCGCAAACCGAGTTGCAGCGCCTGCTGCGCTCCAAGGCCGTGCTGCTGCCCGGTGTGACCGTCACGCTCACCAATGCCAAGACCGGCGAATCGCAGACCTGGCAGTACAACGACGGCCTGCGCGGCTATCTGACCGAAGCGCTGGCGCAAGCCACCGATGGCGAAACCCTGATTCCGCTGTTCGAAGGCGCGCAGTTCGCCGGCCCCGACGCCGAAGGCTTTGCCGAAGGCGAAGGCGCGGCATGGGTGGTGGCGTGGACCGAACAAGGCGCGGTAGTGCGTGAATCGTACGTGAACCTGATCCCCACCCCCAACGGCGGCACCCACGAATCGGGCTTGCGCGACGGCCTGTATGGCGCCGTCAAGAACTTCGTCGAGATGCACTCGCTGCTGCCGAAAGGCGTCAAATTGCTGCCCGAAGACGTGTTTGCGCGCGTGTCGTTCGTGTTGTCGGCCAAGGTGCTGGACCCGCAATTCCAGGGCCAGATCAAGGAGCGCCTGAATTCGCGCGATGCGGTGCGGCTGGTTTCGACCTACTCCAAGCCGGCGCTTGAACTGTGGCTCAATCACCACGTCGATTACGGCAAAAAGCTGGCCGAGCTGGTGATCAAGCAGGCGCAGTCACGTCTGCGCTCGCTGCAGAAAGTGGAAAAGAAAAAGTCGTCGGGCGTGGCGGTTTTGCCGGGCAAGCTGACCGACTGCGAATCGACCGATGTCACCCGCACCGAATTGTTCCTGGTCGAGGGTGACTCGGCAGGCGGTTCGGCCAAGATGGGCCGCGACAAGGAATTCCAGGCCATCCTGCCGCTGCGCGGCAAGGTACTGAATTCTTGGGAAACCGACCGTGACCGCCTGTTCGCCAACAACGAGATCCACGATATCTCGGTGGCGATCGGCGTCGATCCGCACAACGCCACCGATACCCCGGACCTGTCCGGTCTGCGCTACGGCAAAATCTGCATCCTGTCCGATGCGGACGTCGACGGCTCGCATATCCAGGTCCTGCTGCTCACGCTGTTCTTCAAGCACTTCCCGGGCCTGATCGCCAACGGCAATATCTGCATCGCCCGCCCGCCTTTGTACCGCGTCGATGCGCCGGCGCGCGGCAAGAAGCCGATCCAGAAGCTGTATGCGCTCGACGCCGGCGAACTGGTGGCGATCGAGGACAAGCTGCGCAAGGACGGCTTGAAAGAAGGCGCCTGGTCGATCTCGCGCTTCAAGGGCCTGGGCGAGATGAACGCCGAGCAGTTGTGGGAAACCACGATGAACCCGGACACGCGCCGCCTGTTGCCAGTCGCCCTGGGCGAGTACGAGCACGGCGCCTCGGCCGCACGTTTCAATATGCTGATGGGTAAAGGCGAAGCCGCCGCCCGCCGCGCCTGGATCGAAGAACACGGCAACGAAGCCGAAGCAGACATCTAATACGAACCACTATGACTCAAGCAAATCTCTTTGACGAATCGCTGCCGGACCCGGACGGCGCCCTGCCGCCCGGCGGCCCCACCGACGGCGGCGAAACCCTGACCCTGTCCACGTTTGCCGAACGCGCCTATCTCGATTACGCCATCTCGGTGGTCAAGGGCCGCGCCCTGCCCGACGTGTGCGACGGCCAGAAGCCGGTACAGCGCCGCATCCTGTACGCGATGAACGAAATGGGCCTGAACTCCACCGCCAAGCCGCGCAAATCGGCCACCGTGGTCGGCGACGTGCTCGGTAAATTGCACCCGCACGGCGACCAGTCGGTGTACGACGCCATGGTGCGCATGGCACAGGATTTTTCGCTGCGCTATCCGCTGGTCGATGGCCAGGGTAACTTCGGCTCGCGCGACGGCGACGGCGCGGCAGCAATGCGCTATACCGAAGCGCGATTGACGCCGATCGCCAAGGTGCTGATGGACGAGATCAATCTCGGCACCGTGGACTTCCAGGCCAACTACGACGGCTCCACCGAAGAACCGAGCCTGCTGCCGGCACGCCTGCCGATGGTGCTGCTCAACGGCGCCTCCGGTATCGCGGTCGGCCTGGCCACCGAAATCCCGTCGCACAACCTGACCGAAGTGGCACAGGCGGCGGTGGCGATGATCCGCAATCCGAAAATTTCGCACGCCGAGTTGATGGCGCTGATTCCGGGGCCCGACTTCCCCGGCGGCGGCCAGATCATCACGACGGCCACGCAGATCAGCGATATGTATTCCACCGGTCGCGGCAGCATGAAGGTGCGCGCGCGCTGGAAGATCGAAGAACTGGCGCGCGGCCAGTGGCAGGCGGTCGTCAACGAACTGCCGCCCGGTACCTCGTCGCAAAAGGTGCTCGAGGAAATCGAGGAGCTGACCAATCCCAAGGTCAAGATGGGCAAGAAGGCGCTGTCGCCGGAACAGCTGGCGCTCAAATCGTTGATCCTCAATTCGCTCGACACCATCCGCGACGAATCGGGCCGCGCCGCGCCGGTGCGCCTGGTGTTCGAGCCGAAATCGAAGAACCAGGATCAGACCGAATTCATGCTGATGCTGCTGGCGCACACGTCGCTCGAGTCGTCGGCGTCGATCAACCTGGTGATGATCGGCGGCGATGGCCGGCCGCGCCAGAAAGGGTTGACCGAAATCCTGCAGGAGTGGATCGAGTTCCGCTTCGTCACCGTCACCCGCAGAACGCAATTCAAGCTGGGCAAGGTCGATGCGCGCATCCATATCCTGGAAGGGCGCGAGACGATTCTGCTCAATATCGATGAGGTGATCCACATCATCCGCAACTCGGACGAGCCGAAGTCCGCGTTGATGGAGCGCTTCCGCCTGTCGGAAATCCAGGCCGAAGACATCCTGGAAATCCGCCTGCGCCAGCTGGCGCGCCTGGAAGCGATCAAGATCCAGCAAGAGCTGGCCGAACTGCGCAAGGAAAAAGGCACGCTGCAAGACCTGCTCGACAACCCATCGTCGATGAAGCGCCTGATCATCAAGGAAATCGAAACCGATTCCAAGACCTATGGCGATGCCCGCCGTACCGTGATCGAAGAAGCACAAAAAGCGGTCGTGGAACAGAAAGTGGTGGACGAACCGGTCACCGTCATCATCTCGGAAAAAGGCTGGATCCGCGCCCGCACCGGCGTGGGCCACGACGCCGGTCAATTCACCTTCAAGGCCGGCGATGCGCTGTATGGCGCTTTCGAATGCCGCACGGTGGACAACCTGCTCGCCTTCGGCAGCAACGGCAAGGTGTATTCGGTGCCGGTGGCGGCCTTGCCGAACGCGCGTGGCGACGGCGTGCCGGTCACCACCTTGATCGACCTGGCCACCGGCGCGCGCATCCTGCACTATTTCGCAGGCAGCGGCGCCACGCAACTGATGCTGACCACCAGCGCCGGTTTCGGCTTCATCGCCAAGGCGGCCGACATGGTCAGCCGCATCCGTGGCGGCAAATCGTTTATCACCTTGGACGAAGGCGACGTGCCGCTGCCGCCATCGGTGGTGGGGCCGGAAGCGAGCGCCGTGGCAGCGCTGTCGGCCAATGCCCGCGTGCTGGTGTTTGGTCTCGATGAGATGAAGGTGCTGACCAATGGCGGTCGCGGCGTGATCGTGATGGAGCTCGAGGACAAGGAAACGCTGGTCTCGGCCAAGCCGATCAGCCAGAAAGGCGTGATCGTCAGCGGCATCGGCCGTGGCGCCAAGCCGCAAGATGTGCGGCTGTCGGCGTCCGGGCTGGCAGAGCACATCGGCAAGCGCGCCCGCAAGGGCAAGGCGCTGGCCACCCGCATCAAGCCGAGCGGACTGACGCCGATCGTGTAACAACAACGCGCAGCAACAAGCCGTCATCCCGCACCAGCGGCATGACGGCTTTTTTTATATCAGCGAATCAAGTAGATGCTGCCAGCAGCCAGTCGCGGCCCCGGCCGTCGAGCGCGGCTGCGATCACGTCTTCGGGCAGGGTGTACACGGTCGCCCAGGTCGCCCGGCCATCGGCGCTATTGGACGGAAAGCTGGCCGTTTCGATCGGCCAGTGATACTTGCGCTTCAAGGTCCGCACGATGGCAGCCAGGGTCACCCGGCCGCGCAGCGGTTCGGCGCCGGTCTGGTCGGCGTTGGATAGCAGGACAGCCAGCACCGCACCGCGCGCGGTGCGGGGGCCGGGAAATACGGGATTTTTACGTGTCATCCCGCATTCTAGACGCGATCCGGCTTAAAAATCCACGTTCGCGGACAACCAGAGTCGGCGCCCTTCCTGGCTGTTCACATACGTGTTGCTGTAGGTGGGGTTGGCGGTTGGCGTGGCGCGGTACGCACGGTAGTCGAGGAAGTCCTTGTTGAGCAGGTTGTAAATCGCCGCGTTCAGGGTGACCGCCTTGGTCAGCTGGTAGCTGCCGCCCAGGTGCAACATGGTGTAGCCCTGGTAATCGCCCAGCACTTCCTTGGCCACGCGGGTGGCCGCCGACGTGCCCGGATCGCGGAAGCGGTCGCTGCGGTACTCGGCGCGCAGCCAGCTCTTGACGTCGGGTGTGATGTCCCACGTTACGCGCGCGTTGACCGCATGCTCGGGCGTATCGCTGAGCGGCTTGCCGGCGTTTGCGCCGCTTTTCTGCTCGCTGTCGGTGTACGTGTAGTTGGCGCTGGCAGCGACGGTCTTGCTCAGTGCCACGCGGGTGTTGAATTCCGCGCCGCGCGTGACGGCCTCATCGACGTTGATCGACTGGCCGAACGCATCGACATTGGGCCAGTTGCCGAAGCTGACGCAACCGGGGCGATTCGGCGCCTGGCGATAGTCGCAGTTGATCAGGCCGGTGCCAGTGGTGATCTTGTCCTTGAACTTGTTGTTGAACAGGGTACCGCTGGCGGTCCAGCCGGCCAGGTTGTCGAAGTGCACGCTCAGCTCGGTGGCGGTGCTGGTCTCCGGCTTCAGGCCCGGGCTGCCCACCAGCGGTATCGTGCCCTGGCCGCCGAAGCCGTTGATGCCCGGCGACAGTTGCTCGACGCGCGGCGTCTTGTAGCCACGGCTCACGCCGCCCTTGACGGTCCAGTTGGGCGTGGCGCTCCAGACCGCGTAAGCACGCGGACTCATCTGCCCACCGAAGATGCTGTGGTCGTCATAGCGCGCGCCGAGCGTCAGTGCCACGGTCTCGGCCAGGCGCCATTCGTCTTCCAGGAACAGCGCTTTTTGCGTGAACTCGAACTTGGCGGGCGCCACGCCGTCGGTCATCTCGGCCTGCCACCACTGGGCGCCGATGGTGGACATGTGGTTGCCCCACGGCAGTACCAGCTTGGTGTCGAACACGCGGCTCTCCACTTCCAGCGTGCGCGCGCTGCCCGCCACCGCACCGGGCGTACCCGGCGGAATGGTGCGGCCGATGGTCTCGGTCTGGTTGACCATGTAGCTGCTGTCGATCGTGCCCCAGCCCAGGCGGCCCGTGTGCGACAGCGTGTACTGGTCGCGGTTGTACTTCTGTTTGGGGCCGTAACCGCCCTGCACGCCCAGAGTGCCGAGCTGGCCGGCGGCGTTGTCATAGGTCTGGCGCCCCGCCTCCACGTCGAGCATGATGGTGTGCGCGCGGTTGGGCGTAAACGCCAGGCGGCCGCCGTAGTTGTTCACTTCCGAGCGCACCGGGTTGGCGCCCATATTGGTCGGCGTTTCCACGCCGTTGATGTTCAAGTACGTGACGTTGGCCGCGTCGCGGCGCTGGGTGCTGCCGCGCAAGGACAGGCCCAGCAAGTCGGTGCTGAGCGGACCGCTCAGGTAGAAGCGGCCGGCCTTGACGTCGCCGAAGGCGGACTCCTGCTGCGCCGTGTAGTCGGCGCCCACCGAACCGATCCATTTTTTGCCAACCTTGCGGG
Source organism: Duganella sp. FT27W (assembly GCF_009295655.1). Taxonomy (NCBI): domain Bacteria; kingdom Pseudomonadati; phylum Pseudomonadota; class Betaproteobacteria; order Burkholderiales; family Oxalobacteraceae; genus Duganella; species Duganella sp. FT27W. The sequence goes on along the minus strand of NZ_WHIV01000005.1, from coordinate 39,464 downwards.
TGATGATGTTGACCACGCCGCCCATGGCGTCGGAGCCGTACAGGGTGGACATTGGGCCACGGATCACCTCGATGCGTTCGATCGCTGCCAGCGGCGGCATGAAGCTGGTCTGGGTGCCGCCAAAGTTGTTCGGCGTGACATTGCCGGCCGCGTTCTGGCGGCGGCCGTCGATCAATACCAGGGTGTAGTCGCTTGGCATGCCACGGATGCTGATATTCATGCCGCCGGTCTTGTCGCTGGCCGCCCCCACGTCGATCCCCTCCACGCTCTCGAGCGCCTGGGTCAGGTTGCCGAAACGCTCGCGCTCGAGTTCCGCGCGCGTGATCACGGTAATCGATGCGGGCGCATCCTTGATGTTCTGCTCGAAACCGGCGGCAGATACCACTACTTCGGCCATGGTGCCGGTGGTGGCAATCTGCGCCAGGGCGCTACCAGCACTAACGGAACCACCAGCCATGACCACGGCAATGGCGAGCGCCAGCGCGGTCTTGCGGGCAGGGTGCGGGTTGGGGTTTGTAGCGGAATGGAACGGACGTGCGGTGTGACGGGTGCTGCTGGACATACATTCTCCTAAAGTGCCCTGATGGCGTTAAATATTTTTTATGCGCATTTTTTAATGCGAATCATTATTATTAATATTTAATTAGGAGAAACTTAAGACACATGAAAAAACGGGCACACCTTCACAGGTGCGCCCGTTCTTCTAACCGCGCAGCAGATTAGTGCTTGGCAGCGGCTTCTTTGACGTCGGCAGCGGCTTTGGCGCGCACTGCGTCGGTTTTGTTGGCGGCCAGCGCTTTGTCTTCGGTGGCGTCAACGGTTTTCTTGATGGCTTTGGCGTCCGCTTTCACGGTTTTCTTTTCCGCCTTCTCGACTGCCTTGGCAACGTCTTTCTGGCCTTCGGCAGCAACTTTGGCTTTGTCTTCAGGATCGGCTTTGGCCACTTTTTCGTTGGCTTTGGCAGCTTCGGTGTTTACCTTGGCTTGCTGTTCAGCGTGGACCTGGTCGGCCTTGTTGACAGCCTTGTTGGCTTTTTTGTCGGCTTTGGCTTCAACCTTGGCTTCTTTTTGCTGGGCCTTGGCGATGTCTTTATTGGCTTCGGTCTGGGCGCGGGTTACTTCCGGCGTTTGGGCGAAGGCAGCGGTAGCGAACAGGCCGGCGATCAGGGTAGCGACGATTTTGCTCATGATAGTTCCTCTCAATTATGTTTGGATACGTTCTTATTTAGGTGGGCAAGACCATCAAAGGCCCCGCCTGCTAAACGCTTTCCGCTTTTTGGTAGAAGCGCTAGGTCACGTAATCAGAATATCCAAAACCCCGAAAGTTGACTGTTCGGTACCGTACCAAACCCTTTATTTGATTGCAGGACGGGAATAAAGGTCGATGATGGTGGTCACCGCATCGGCGCACACCGAACAGAACTTGTCGCTGCGATCGAACATCAGGCATTGCATCTCGGGCCGGTAGTAACCGGTGGCTTCGTAGTTGGCGCCTTCGAATGCACCCACCGCGTGGCGGTGCGGATCGCGCGAGAACAGCGCGTTGCTCTGCTCCAGGTCGCGATGAAACAGTGCGCTCATTTCCGACTCGGGACGGTTGGCCGCCCGCAGCGCGGCGCGCTCCTTTTGATATGCGCGCGACGCGGTTTCGTACGCTTCCTTCGGCCATGACGTGGGCAGCGGCGTGCTGTCCTTGACGAATTTTTTCCATTTCAGTTTGGCCGGGTCGCGCAGCGCGGTGGCGTTGGGTTCCCACGGTTCGCGGCGGGCGCCACCGGTGGCGTAGGCCACGGGCGACGTGTAGTACTCGTCGGCCAGGCCGGCAAAGTGGTGACCGAATTCGTGCACGAACAAATAATTGGCCCAGTCGTTGTTGGCCGCCGCCGTGCTGAACTGGCCGAAGATGCCGCCGCCGCCATAGGTGTCGTTGTTGACCAGAATTTCGATGAACTCGTACGACGCGTTCTGCGCCAGTTCGCGCAGCGCGCGGTTATCCAGCGTGAGCACATAGCGTTCGCTGCCGAAGATGTCGTAGCGCGTGCCCAGTGGCGACGCATGGTGCACGCCGGTCGATGGCCGCGACACGCCCGATTCGGCCGTGGGCAGCGCCAGCGCCCACACGTTGAAGTCATTGGCGCGCTCCTTGAACGGCGAGACACTGAACAAGTGGTCGGCCAGCTTGCGCGCGGTCGCTTCGAATTTTTTCATCTCGCCGGCGGTGTAGCCGTCGCCGAGGATCAACAGGTCCACCTTGTCCTTCGGCGCGCCGTTGACGCGGATGCCGATCGGCTTCACCGAGGCGGCGGCCTGCTTGCGCACCACGTCCATGGCGTCGGTATCGACGCGCGTGGTCCACACCACCGAGAAGGCGCCGCGCTCGTCGCGCTTGAGGATGCGCACACGCACCGGCTTGTCGGGCTTGGGGAAGCGTACCGATTCCTGGAAGCCGCGATTGGTGTGGGCAGCTTCTTCGGTGCTGGCCCATTCGGCAAACACGGTGGAAAAGCCGCGCGAATACAGCAGCTCACCTGATTCGGCATCGACCACTTCCACCAGGTTGTTGCCGCGATTGGTGTCGTCGATGGTGCTGCGCATGTCGCCTGGCCACGGCAGCGGCTCGATCACCACGCGATCGACCGCGTATTGTTCGTTGAGGGCGTTGCCGCTGTGGATATAGTCGAGGCGGACGGTGGCTGGCTGTGCCGCCGGTGCTGACTGTGGGGCCGATGCAGCAGGCGCGGTGGCGGTGGCGGCGGTGGTGGTGGTGGCGGTAGCAGCGGTAGCAGCGGTAGCAATGGTGAAACCGGCAGCGGCAATGCAGGCCGCAGCAAGCGCGCCGATCAGGTTTGTACGGGACATGCGGGCCTCGCGAAGGTCGAAACGGCCATTCTAGTGCCTGCATCCCACGCGGCCAATACCTGAATCAGTTGCGCTGCGCCGGCACGGCTCCGGGATCGAGCTGGCGGATATCGAGCCGCATATTCAGGATCGAATAGCTGTGCGTCTCAGGTTTTACATAGCCCACGCTATCGGGCGTCTTGCGGAAGGTGAACTGGAATCCGGTCGCCGGTGCGCCCTCGCCGCCCATCTCGCGCCCGCTGGTGGCGATCCCGATGGCCTCGTTCTCGTGGTTGTTGATCAGGTTTTCCATCAGCTCCACTACCGCGTTGCGGCCGAGAATGTCGCTTGAATACACGGGCTGGCGCAGCAGCTCGCGGCCATCGGCCAGGCGGCCGCCGGCCTTGTCGGGCGCCGGCGTGAAGGTGTGGCTGGCCAGGTCGTAGCGGTCGCCCCGGTCCAAGTAGCTGAGCACCGCGTTGGAGACGTTGAAGCCGGCGCGGGCGCTGTCGGTAGTGGCGCGCGTGAGGTCGATCAGCAGCGCACCCTTGACGCCGATGATTTCCACCTGCCGCCGCCGGTCCACCACCATCGCCGTGTTCTCGTCGATGCCGAGGCCGAACTTGTAGCCCTTCTTGAGCATGGCCGGTATCATCCGGGCGAACCGGCCGCGCACCAGCAGGTGCTGGTCAACGAAGACGTCGTCGCCGATGAAACCCAGGCCGGGAGCGATGTCGCGACCATCGGCCACGCCCTGGTGCAAGGTGGCCAGCACCGAGTTGGGCGCGTAAAACATGGTGCTGCTCATGATGGCGGCGCCGGCGCTGTCGCCGGCCACCACGCCGCCGCGCCGGTACACGTCCCATACGGCGTCGAGCACGGCGGTGCGGCTGCCGTCGGCGCGCACCAGCGCCTCGGTGATGCGCGACTGGTCGCCGCCGACGAAGAACACGCCGCCGGCGCCGCGCACCGCGCCGGCCAGTTCCGCATCCTCGGCCACCTTGCGAAAATCGGTATCGGCCAGGCGCACCGACAGCGGCACCACGAAGGCAGCCGCGCCATAGCTGTTGAGGCGTTCGGAGATCCACTGGCCGGCGCGTTCGGGATTGGCGCTGGCCGACGGCAGCACGGCGATGCGCGCGCCCGGCCCGCCGGCAAGGCTGACGATGCGTTGCCAGATCTCGGCATTGTCGGCTTTCAGGCCGCCGCCGACGATCACCAGCGATCCTTGCGGCGCGGCCGGGGTGGCAACTGAGGGCGCAGCGGCGGCAGCGTGCGCCAGCGGCATGGCCGCCAGCAGCGCGGCCTGGAACAGGGATCGCAATCGCAAGGAGAAGATGCGCATGTGGGCTCCAAAAAAAAATGGGATGGCCGAGTGCCATCCCATTCAAGTGTAGCTCAACTGTGATTTACCTGTAGCGGTAGAGCGGCTGCTGCAGCTGGATCGGCCGGATATCCATGCGCAGTTTCAGTACCGAATACGCTTCCACCTCGGTCGAGCTGTACCCGACGCTGTTGATGGTTTTGCTGAAGCGGAATTCAAAGCCCATGTCCGGATACGAATCGCGCGGATTGCCGAAGGCGATGCCGATGGCGTCCTGCTGGGCGTTGTCGATCAGGTTGACCATCAGGTCCAGCACCGCATTATTGCCGAGAATATCGTTGGTATAGACCACGCCCCGGGTATCGGGCTGGTTGGGGTCAAGCTTGTTGTCGGCCTTGTCGGGCGACGGCGTGAAATCGCGCGTGACCAGGTTGAACTTGTCGCCCCGGTCGAGGTAGCTGATGGTGGCGTTGCTGATATTAAAACCCTTGATGGCGCGGTCGGTGATCGCCGCCGACAGGTCGAGCAGCAGCGCACCGCTGTAGCCGATGATTTCCACGTCGCGCCTGGCGTTGACCACCATCGCCGTGTTTTCGTCGATGCCAAGGCCGATCTGGTACCCTTTTTTCAGCATCACCGGGATCATGCGGGCAAAGCGCCCGCGCACCAGCAAGTGCTGGTCGATGAAGACGTCATCGCCAACAAAGCCGAGGCCGGGGGCGATTTCGTTGCCGTCGGTTACGCCCTGCTTGAGCATGTCGAGCGTGGACTTGGCGTCATAAAACATGGTGGTGCTCATGATGGCCGCGCCGGCCGACGAACCGGCCACCACGCCACCGTCGCGGTAGACGTCCCACACGGCTTCGAGCGCAGCGGTACGGGTGCCGTCCTGGCGCACCAGCGCCTTGGTGATGCGGGCCTGGTCGCCGCCGGTAAAATAAATGCCGGTGGCCGAATGGATCAGGGCAACGACCTCGGGGTCTTCGGCCGCCTTGCGGTAGTCGCTATTGGGCAGCGTGACGCCGAGCGGAATGAAAAATGCCTGGGCGCCGTATTGATTGAGCTTGTTGACCGTGTTCTGGGCGGCGTTTTCAGGATTGATCGAGGCCGAGCCGAACACGCCGATGCGCGCGCCCTTGCCGCCAGCCAGGAGCACGATCCGTTGCCAGACTTCCGCATTATCGGCACGCAAGCCGCCACCGATAATCACCAGGTTGCCCGCCGGCGGTGCCAGGACCGGCTTGGGCGGGGGTACCGCCTTGGCCGGTTTGACCGCCTTGCCGGTGGGTTGGGCCTTGGCTGCGGCGCCTTGCGCCGCGTGTACGCCGAAGCTGGCAAACACCAGCAGCCAGAGCACGAACAGGCGCTGGCACGTAAAACCTGAAAAATTCATGTTGCCCTTCCAAAGTGAAACCGGCGCCGGGGCTTGCGCGCGGCGCCGTTGCATTGCAGATGATACCAATCAATTACTTAAGGCTATATTACATTGTTGAGGGGCAGTAGAAACCATGAATTTAATCGTGCTCACTTGAAAGCGTAGTTAGCGGAGGCAAAGAAGCGGCGGCCACGCGGGTCGGTGTAGGTCGGATCGTAGCCCGACAGGAAGTAATACGCCTGGTTGGAGAACGGTGGCGAGCGGTCGAACATGTTTTGTATGCCGGCGCGCAACTTGAAGTTCTTGTTGATCTGCCAGGCGCTGGTCAGGTCCCACAGCGAGTACGAGGTGACCTTGTTGGGCGCCACCACCGAGCCGTCATCGGTATTGATGGCCGAGTTCTGGTCGTGGTAGCCGCTCGAGAACGTGTTCGACAGCGTGGCCGACAGCGGGCCATTGTCCCAGTCCACCGAAATGGTATGGCGCCAGCGCTGCACCACGCCGTCGGTGACGAAGCGGCCGAGGTTGCTCACGAACGGGTCGCCCTTGGCGTTCTGGATCTTGGAATCGAGCACGTAGGTGCCGGACAGGCGACCACCGAAACGACCGGCAAAGGTCTTGACGCCACTGTAGTCGAGTACCAGGTCCAGGCCCGAGGCGATCTGGGCGCCACGGTTTTCCTTGCGCAGTTCGATGTAATCGATCTCGTTGTCCTCGTCGCGGATCACCAGGTTGCCGTACTTGGCCGGGTTGTTGAGGATGATGTCGTCGCCGATTTCGCTGATCAGGTCGGTACGCTTGATGCGCCAGTAGTCAAGCGTCATCGATGCGTTGCGCGACGGCTGGATCACCATGCCGATCGAGGCCTGCTTGCTCTTTTCAGGTTTCAGGTTGGCGTTGGAGTAGCGGCGCGTATCCCAGTTGAACGCGCATTCGGCGTAGTCGTTGTTGACGGTGGCGCAATAGACCGGATCAGGCAGGGTGGCGGTGGCGCTGTACACGGTTGGACGATACAGTTCGTTCATCGACGGCGCGCGGAAGCCACGACCGGCCGAAGCACGGAACAACATGGTCTTGGTCGGCGTATAGGTCAGGCCCACCTTGGGGCTGGCTGCGCCGCCCACTACCTGGTAGTGGTCGTAACGGGCGGACACTTGCGCTTCCCACTGCTTGCTAAATGGCAGCAACAGCTCGCCGAAGATGGCCTTGACCTTGCGGCTGTTGGCCGTTGCCCCGCCGCCTTCCGGCGCGAAGTCGTCATTGATGTTGTCGCTCATCAAGAGCTCGGACGGCGTAAACGTGTTGCGTTCGCGGCGCCATTCGCCGCCGATGGCCAGGCCGGCGTCGCCGCCGGCCAGCGTGCCCACCGAGCGCGAAACCTTGAAGTCGATCGAATCCATGGTGCCCTTGGCGCGGCGCACTTCGTCGTTGACCTGGATGCTGTCGAGCAGGGCCACGCCGGCCGCGCTGGACGGGCCGAACGGGTTGATCAGGCCGTCGATAATGCCCTGGCGCACTTCGTTGTACAGCACGTAACCGTGGGTATCGCGGTCCTTGATGGTGTTGACGCTGTGGTTGAGACCCACGTCGTAGTCCCAGCCGTTGGCGCTGCCGGTCAGGCCCACCACGTAGCGCTGGCTTTCGCTGGTCAGTTCGCTGGTACGGCGGCCGGCCTCGTTCAGGCGCACGCGCAGTTCCACTTCGCCGGGCACGTCGTCGTCGGCGCTGGCTTCGGGCGAGAGCATGTTGTAGCCGGCCAGCGCCGGGATCACGCTGTAGTCCACGTAAGCACGCACGCGTGCCGACGACCCCACGTACGAGGTGCGCGAGCGGCTCAGCGCCACCTCGGCGTACAGCTGGGTGCTCGGGGTGATCTGGAACACGCCGCGCGTGAGCGAGTTGAGCTTGTTCGATTTCGGGAACAGCTCGGTGTCGCCCATGTAATCATAGGTGCACGCCTCTGAGCCGCCGGTACCGTTGGGAAGGTACAGATTGGCCGGTGGCGAGCAGTTGGGCACCGACGGGTTGATGGTGGTCTTGGTGATGGGCTTGCCATTGATGGTGAAGCCCTGCTCGTTCAGATAATCACGCTGGGCCCCGGTCAGGCGAATATTGGCCGGCGACGTAAAGCCCGACAGCAAGTGCGGCAGGCGCTCGGGCACGCGCAGGTCGCCGATGAACTTGCGCTGCGACGTCGATAGCGCGCTGGTGGCCTGGATGTCGGCCACGGTAAAGATATTGAAACCGTTTTTATCGAGGTCGCCAAAGCCGGCCGTGATGGTGGCGGTGCGCTTGCCGGCGCCGCCTTCCTGGGTCTTGTTGCCGTAGGTGCTCAGCTCGATGCCCTTGAAGTCCTTGCGGGTGATGAAGTTGATCACGCCGCCGATGGCGTCGGTGCCGTACAGGGCCGAGGCGCCGTCGAGCAGCACTTCCACGCGCTGAATTGCCGACGCCGGAATATTGTTGAGATCGACGCCGGTGTCGTCACCAGGCGAGGCGAAATTGGCCATGCGGCGGCCGTTGAGCAGCACCAGCGTGGACGAGGTGCCGATGCCGCGCAGGTTGGCGCTGTTGAAGCCGCGCTGGTCGCCGCCGACGTTGATGCTGGCGCCGTCGGTGAGGCCGCCCACGTTGGACGACAGCCGGGCCAGGATTTCGGACGCGGTGGTGACGCCCACTTTTTCGATGTCGGCGCGGCTGATCACCTGCACCGGCAGCGCGGTTTCCGATTCGATGCGGCGGATGGCAGAGCCCGTGATTTCCACGCGCGGCACCGGCTTGACGACCGCTGCGTCAGCCTCGGCAGCGGTGACCGGGGTGGCTGGTACTTCCTGCGCCAGCGCGTGCTGACCTGCCAGTCCCATCAAGCCGACCATTCCCAATCCCAGGGTGCGGCGCACCGCGTGAGCCATCGTCGAAATTCGCATGCCGTGCAGGTCAGCCATAATTTTCTCTTCTTAGGTGGTAATGTGATAAACAAATACATCTGTTAAAACTGACTGTACGCACAAGTAGCCAAAAACTCAAGAATGTGCCGCCCGATACACGCACTATGATTTACTTTGTGAAAATAGTGCTACATACTCAAGCGATTTCAGGCGCTTCGCGCCGTTTTTGCCTTTCTTCAGCCCACTTTTATCACCTGCCGCCCGCCACCATGCAAGCACAAAAACACCCTCTTTCCGGCCTGCACAGCGCCAACACCTTCGAACTGACCAGTTTTCATTTCGGTACGCCCGGCGCCGGCAAAAAAGTCTATATCCAGGCCTCGCTGCACGCGGACGAAGTACCCGGCATGCTGGTGGCGCAATTTTTGCGCAAGCAGCTGACGGCGCTGGAACAGGCGGGCCGCATCACCGGCGAGATCATCCTGGTGCCGGCCGCCAACCCGATCGGCCTGGCGCAGGCGATCCAGGGCGCCGCCTTCGGCCGCTTCGATTTGACCACCGGGATCAACTTCAACCGCAATTACAAGCACGTGTTCGACGATGTGAAGGTCTCGCTCGATGGTCAGCTGGGCCAGGATGCGCAAGCCAATGTGCGCCTGATCCGCGAGCACGCGCGCGCCTCGATCGCCACCTGGCAACCGAAGACCGACGCCGAAACCCTGAAAAAAGTGCTGATGACGCTAGCGGTGGACGCCGACATCGTGCTCGACCTGCACTGCGATAACGAAGCCGTGATGCACCTGTACGCCGGCACGCCGCTGGCCGACGCGGTGGCGCCACTGTCCGCCCTGCTGGGTGCGCACGCGCTGCTGCTGGCACTGGAAGCGGGCGGCGAACCGTTCGACGAAGCGTGCAGCCGCCTGTGGTGGGACCTCGACAATCACTTCAAGGGCAGCGTGCCGATCCCGCCCGCCTGCGTGGCGGTGACGGTGGAACTGCGCGGCGAGGCCGAGGTGAGCTACGACCTCGCCGAACGCGACGCCAACGCCCTGCTGCGCTACCTGGCCATCAATGGCGTGCTGACCGATGACGATGCGGCGGCTGATCTGCCGGCCCCGCTGTGCGCGGCCACGCCGCTGGAAGGCGTGGAACCGCTGTACGCGCCGCACCACGGCGTGCTGGTCTACACGCGCGATTTGGGCGCCCAGCTGCAGCCGGGCGACGCCATTGCCGACCTGATCGACCCGGTCAGCGGCATCACCACCGTGCTGCGCGCCAGCGTGGCCGGCGTGTTCTTCGCCCGCAGCGCCCACCGCCACGTGCTGCGCGGCATGAACGTGGGCAAGGTGGCCGGCGCCACCGCCTTCCGCGCCGGCGACCTGCTGAGCCAATAAGCCCACCTCTACCGACAATAAAAAATGGCCATCAAAAAATTCAAGCTGCCGCACACGTTTGTCCTGCTGTTCATCATCCTGGCGCTGATCGCCGCCGCCACCTGGCTGGTCCCGGGCGGCAAGTACGACACCCACCTGGTCAACGGCAAGCAATTGATCGTGCCCGACAGCTTCCACTACGTGCCGAGCGCGCCGCAAGGCGTGGTCGCCCTGCTCAAGGCCCCGATCAAGGGTTTTGTGGAGGCTGCGCAGATCATCGCTTTTGTCCTGATCGTCGGCGGCGCTTTCGCGGTACTGCATAAGACCGAGGCGGTCGATTCGATGATCAAGGCGCTGGCTGCCGCCCACAAGAATTCGCGCTTCATCCAGAAAGCGCTGATCCCCGTGTTTGTCACGCTGTTCTCGATCGGGGGCGCCACCTTCGGCATGAACGAGGAGGCGATACCGTTTATCCTGATTTTCGTGCCGCTCGCTTTAGCCCTGGGGTATGACACCATTACCGGCGTGTCGATCCCGTTCCTCGGTTCGCAGGTCGGCTTTTCGGCGGCATTTTTGAATCCGTTCAACGTCGGTATCGCCCAGGGCATTGCCGGCGTGCCGGTGTTTTCGGGCTGGGGCTACCGACTGATCGCCTGGACGATTGCCACCGCCATTACCGTGGCGTTCCTGATGTGGTACGCGGCACGTGTGAAAAAGAATCCGCAACTGAGCCCCACCTACGCGCTGGACCTGGAAAAGCGCAAGGAACAGCCCGAGGGCCTGGGCGAATTTACCGGCATGACCGCGCGCCATAAACTGGTGCTGTGGATGTTTGCCGGTTCGCTGGCGATCATGGTGGTGGGCGTGGTGCACTACGGCTGGTACATCGACGAAATCGCCGCCCTGTTCCTGACCATGGGCGTGGTGATCGGCCTGGTGGGCCGGCTCGATTCGGGCCAGATCGTCGATGGCTTCATCCAGGGCGCGCGCGACCTGGTGGGCACAGCGCTGGTGATCGCGCTGGCGCGCGGCACCATGATCCTGGCGCGCGACGCCCAGATCATCGACACCATGCTGCACGCATTGACGCCGCTGGTGCAGTCGTCGTCGCCGATCTTCACCGCCTGGAAAATGTTCGGCATCCAGACCGTGATCAATTTCTTCATCCACTCCGGCACCGGCCAGGCCGCGCTGACCATGCCGATCATGGCGCCGCTGGCCGACCTGGTGGGCGTCACCCGCCAGACCGCCATCCTGGCCTTCCAGTTCGGCGAACTGACCACGCCGATGATCCCGACCTCGGGCATCACCGTGGGCGTGCTGGCGCTGGCGCGGGTGCCATGGATCACCTGGGCCAAGTGGATGATCCCGCTGCAACTGATCTACGCGGTGATGGCGTTGGCGCTCCTGGTGCCGCCGGTGTTGATGCATTGGCAGTGACGTAAGGTGGAACTTATGCGGGGATGTGCTACTCTAAAATTGCATGTCCCCGAAAGCAATCCCTGATAATCCCGGCTCGATACCGCTCTACACATTTCTTGGAATGACCAAGGACGAGTATTCAACGTGGGTGAAAGATGCGACAAGCCTGTTGAAGATTCTGAAAACGCGCGACCAAAAATCAAGCCTCACCGGACAACTTCGGTAAGTTAGAAGCGTTGACCTGGTCAGTATAGATGTTCGGAAAATATCGCTCCATCAACGACGCCGGCCGCAATGGCGCAGTAAAGCCGAACTGCGCATATAAGCCATGGGCATCGCCGGTAGCCAGCGTGAAGCGGCGCAAGTCCCGCAGGTCCGGGTGCGCCATCACGGCTTCCATCAGGCGCTTGCTGTATCCGTGGCCGCGAAACTCCGGCAGCACGAATACATCGACCAGATTGGCAAAGGTGGCGCAATCGGTCACCACGCGTGCAAAGCCGATCTGGCGGTCATCGAGGTACGCCCCAAAGCACAGCGAATTGGCGATGGCGCGGTCGAACGCCGGACGCGGCAAGCCCTTCGCCCAGCTGGATTGTTCGCTCAAAAAACGATATACCAGATCGGCGTCTAGCTCGGTCTGATCGGTACTGGTGTGCAAAGTAGGCATGAATAGCGTATCAAAAGAGACAATGTTGACATATTTTTGTGCAGCTTGGGGTTTATAATCATCGCTGACTTTTTGCAGCCCCCTATTTCAGCTTTCACATCGCGCCTCTTAGAAAACCATCATGACTGATCAATTCTCCAAAAAAAGCGAAGCCTGGTCGGCCCGCTTTAACGAACCTGTTTCCGACCTGGTCAAGCGCTACACCGCTTCGGTCTTCTTCGACAACCGCCTGGCCAAGGCCGATATCCAGGGCTCGCTGGCCCATGCCGAGATGCTCGCCACCCAGGGCATCATCAGCGCCGCAGACCGCGCCGAGATCGAGCGCGGCATGGCGCAGATCCTGTCCGAGATCGAAGCGGGCAAGTTCGAATGGCTGCTGGACCTCGAAGACGTGCACCTGAATATTGAAAAACGCCTGACCGAACTGGTGGGCGACGCCGGCAAGCGCCTGCACACGGGCCGTTCGCGTAACGACCAGGTCGCCACCGACATCCGCCTGTACGTGCGCTCGGCCATCGACGACGTGGTCGGTCTGCTGAACGCCCTGCGCGGCGCGCTGACCGACCTGGCCGAGAAAAACGCCGACACCATCATGCCCGGCTTTACCCACATGCAGGTGGCGCAGCCGATCACGTTTGGCCACCACATGCTGGCGTACGTGGAGATGTTCGGCCGCGATGTCGAGCGCATGCAGGATTGCCGCAAGCGCGTCAATCGCCTGCCGCTGGGCGCCGCCGCGCTGGCCGGCACCACGTTCCCGATCGATCGCCTGCGCGTGGCTGCCACGCTGGGCTTCGACGATGTGTGCCACAACTCGCTCGACGCCGTGTCCGACCGCGATTTCGCGATCGAGTTCACCGCTGCCGCGGCGCTGGTCATGATGCACGTGTCGCGCATGTCGGAAGAGCTGATTATCTGGATGAGCCCGCGCGTCGGCTTCATCGACATTGCCGACCGCTTCTGCACCGGCTCGTCGATCATGCCGCAAAAGAAAAACCCCGACGTTCCGGAACTGGCGCGTGGCAAAACCGGCCGCGTCTATGGTCACCTGACCGGCCTGCTCACCCTGATGAAAGGCCAGCCACTGGCCTACAACAAGGACAACCAGGAAGACAAGGAACCGCTGTTCGACACCGTCGATACGCTGGTCGATACGCTGCGCATCTTTGCCGACATGGCTGGCGGTATCACCGTCAAACCGGACAATATGCGCGCCGCCGCGCTGCAAGGCTATGCCACCGCCACCGACCTGGCCGACTACCTGGTCAAAAAGGGCCTGCCGTTCCGCGATGCCCACGAAGCCGTGGCCCACGCCGTGCGCGCCTGCGACGATTTAAAAATCGACCTGTCGGAAATGTCGCTCGAGCAGTTGCGCGCCTACTCGCCGCTGATCGGCGACGACGTGTTTGCCGTGCTCACGCTCGAAGGTTCGGTGGCCGCGCGCGACCACGTGGGCGGCACCGCGCCGAACCAGGTACGCAAGGCGATCGCCCGCGTGCGTTCGCAATTGTCGTAATCTCTTAGTGCATCTTGAACCGGGCCAGCGTGGAAAACGCCGGCCCGGTCTGGTCTTGTTCTAGCAGCACCGTCAACTCGGTATTGGTGCAGATCATGTTCACCAGGTTGATGCGGTCCCAGGCCAGCTGCTTGAGGATGGCCTGGTAAGTGCCCGGTTCGCGCCCTGCGCCGGGAGCCAGGTGCAGCGTCAACGCGTTCAGGTCGTCGAGCCGCGCCAATAATTGCTCGCCGTCGAACGCCTGTTCCACCAGCGGCGCCAGCGTGCGGCTGCAAATCACCATCACTTCGTTGACCCCGCGCGTGACCGTCACGAACGCGCCCGGCAGCGGCTCGGTCGCAGCCAGCAGCTTGCGATGGCATTCGTGGATGCGGTCGCTGTGGCGAAACGTGTACTCGGTCAGCTCGGTGCGCGTGGTGAGCTCGCCGGTCTTTTGCACCAGCACGATGTTGCCGCCCGGCGGCTCGGGCAGGCGCTCGGCCAGGCGCCGCAAGGCCGTCACCACGGCGGCTTGACCCACCGGTTTCCATAAATCGTTTTCGAGCTGCGGCTGCAACTGCCGCGCCAGCTCCGACAGGTTGATCAGCCCCCGCTTCAGCCCTTCCGTCAGAAAGGCCGATTCCCGCACGATACGTTCAACTTTAGTGGCAATCGACAACATGAACTATCTCCACACTGTGTAGATGGCCGACGGACCACTATCGTCTCGTTCGGCTTCTGGCAGTGTAATTCGGACGAGTAACAATCTAAACGATTTTCACTGATTAATTGTGCAGAGTGTTGCATCGCGGCCCACTCAAAATTGCAGAGTTCGCCTTTAGGTACAGGCGCTACGCCATGGCTCATTTGAGCCATTTTTTCTTTGACGACCCATTTTCGATGTTTTTTGACTTGCCGATGGCAAGCGGAATAGTGTCGCCGTTCCGGTCGGCATCACGTCGCCGTGCAACCATTGGGAGAAGAGATGAACCTACGTAAGACCCTGCTAGCCGCCTCCATCGCCGCCATGCCGCTGATGGTCACGACGCCTGTTTCAGCTGCAGAGCCAGCTGTCGCCGTCACGCCACAGGACAAAACGTTGCTGGCCAAACTGGCCGAACGCGACGCCCGGCTCGGCCTCGGCGCCGACAGCAATTTCCGCATCGCCAACCAGCACCCGGGCGCCGATGGCCAGAAAATCACCCGCGTGCAACACACCTACAAGGGCTTGCGCGTGTTCGGCTCCGAGGAAGTCGTGGTGACCGATGGCGGCGGCAACATCGTCAGCCTGTCTGTGGCCGACAAGCGTGCCGGCCTCGACGCCAGCGTGGCCCAGGCCAGCAGCCCCGACCATACGGTCGCCCTGGCCGGCCCGCAAGCCACGCCGGTCGACAACATCAAGCCTGCCTTCAATGCCGACGCCGCGATTGCCCGCGTGGCCAAAAAAGTCGCACCCACCGGCGAACACCGCTGGCCACCGACGGCCGAGCTGCTGATCTACCCGGTGATGGCCACTGTGCGCACGGCCGAGGCCGCCGACAAGGCCGAAGACGAACTCAACGCGCTCGACCTGCAAGACATGGTGCAACGCTACGCGCTGGCCTATTACGTGCAAACACGCATGATCGTCGATCGCAAGCCGGTGTACCACGACACCATTATCGACGCCAAAACCGGCGAAGTGATCGCCCAGTGGCAGGCGCTGCAAACCGTGGTAGGCACCGGCAACAGCCAGTACAACGGCGCCGTACCGATCAGCACCAGCCAGAACGGCAGCGGTTTCCAGATGCTCGACGCCACGCGCGGCACCGGCGGCAAGTTCGGCGGCATGGCAATCACCAACGCCAACCACAGCTCGCAGCAAAACCCCAGCCCCGGCAACGTCTATACCAACAGCACCAACACCTGGGGCGACGGCAAGCAGTACATTCCCGGCGGCAGCACCACCAACGCCAACGGCCAGACCGCCGCCGTCAACGCGCTGTGGGGCCTGATGAACACCTATGACACCAACAAGAATGTGCTCGGCTGGAAGTCGCTCGACGGCAACAACACCGCGACCTATATCGCGGTCCACGTCGATAATGCCTACGACAATGCCTTTTACGATTCCGGCTGCAAATGCATGTTCATCGGCGACGGCGGCCAGTATTTTTATAACCTCGGTTCGATCGACGTGATCGGCCATGAAATGTCGCACGGCATTACCGATGCCACGTCCAACCTGGTGTATGCGGGCGAATCTGGCGGCCTCAACGAATCGCACTCGGACATCGGCGGCGACATGGTGGAAGCGTATGCGCGCAACGGCGGCACCGGCACCGCGATTCCCGCCAGCGGCAACGACTGGATGACCGGCAAGGAAATCGCCCGCGACGGCCAGCCGCTGCGCTGGCTGTACAAGCCCAGCAAGGACGGCCGCAGCCCGGATGCCTGGAGCAGCAACCTGAAAAACATCGACGTCCATTACTCCAGCGGACCCAACAACCGCATGTTCTACTTCCTGTCGCAAGGCTCCAAGGCCGATTCCGGCAGCGACTACTACAGCCAGTACCTGAACAAAAGCCCGGCCGCGATGACCGGCATCGGCAACGACAAGGCATACCGGATCTGGTTCAAGGCGCTGACCACAAAATTTACCTCCGGCACCAACTACGCCGACGCCCGCGCCAAGGTGTTGCTGGCAGCGCAGGAACTGTACGGCGCCACGTCCAAGGAAGCGATTGCCGTGCAGCGCGCCTACGCGGCCATCAACGTCGGTGCTGACGTGGACGAGGCCGGCAACAGCGGTGGTGTCAGCATCACGACCCAACCGGCCAGCGTGGCGGTGACGGTGGGCGCCACTGCGTCGTTCAGCGTGGCCGCAAGCGGGGGCACGCCGCCATACACCTATATTTGGTACCGCAATGGTGCGCTGATCGCGGGCGCCACCAGCGCCACCTACTCGCTCACGGCCACCCAGGCCGACAACGGCGCCGTGTTCAAGGCGCAGATCCGCGATGCGTCGTCGCCGGCCAAGACCGCCACCTCGGGCGAAGCCACGCTGACGGTGGTGACGGCAGGCAGCGGCGGCGAGCGGATCACCAATGGCGGCTTCGAATCGGGCACCACCGGCTGGACCGGCAACACCGGCGCCATCGGCAGCTTCGGCGGCCAGAAGCCGTATGAGGGCCAGCGCTACGCCTGGATGGGCGGCAACGGCAAACGCAACACAGAGACATTGACCCAGACCGTGACGATCCCGTCGTCGGCCGCCAGTGCCAAACTGAGCTTCGCCCTGCACATCGACACCGATGAAATCGGCCGGGCCAGGTACGACCGGCTGGTGGTGGCGGTCAAGAGCAGCTCGGGCGCGGTGCTCGGTACGCTGGCCACGTACTCGAATGCCGACGCTGCCGACGGCTACCAGGTGCGCACCTTCGACCTGTCTGCGTACAAGGGGCAGACGGTGACCCTGTCGTTCGTCTCGACCGAAGATTCGTGGAAGCAGACGTCGTTCGTGATCGATAAGGTCAGTTTGATTGCCCAGTGACCAGGTACCGGCGGGATGGTGGTTGCGCCCTCCCGCCTTTGATCTGCCACAGTACCGCCTCCCCTCCTCCGTTCTAGCGTGGACTGTCCGCTCAGGCGGCCTCAGCGCCATCGTCCGATGCGCGCTGGAATCGGAATCAGGATTCAGGAGGACAAGATGAATCTGCACATTTCCCTGCTATCGGTCTCCACCCTGGCAGCCGCCGTCATGGCTGCCACCGCCGCGATGGCCCAGCCGTTGTCGCCACCCATGATGGGCGGACCGGTGGCGCCGCCCTCGTCGCAGGAGAGCACCAGCCTGCTGGCGCGCCTGGCCGCGTTCGACCAGGCCCGTGAAACGACGCGCACGCTGACCGCGCCCCGGTACAGCTTCCGCCTGGCCGCCCACCACCCCGGCGCCGAGGGCCAGAAAATCTCGCGCGTGCAGCACACCTACGAGGGCCTGCGCGTGTTCGGCTCCGAAGCAGTGGTGGTGACCGATTCCACCGGCGCCATCGTCAGCGCCTCGGTCACCGACCGCCGGCCCGGGGCGCAAAGCCTGGCCGCCGGCGATGCTGCGGCAGCGCCGGCACCGGCCGACCTGAAACCGAAACTCTCGCCCCAGCAGGCGATCACCGTAGCGATCCGCTCGGTGCGCGACGGCATGCCAAAGATCGAGCATCGCTGGCAACCGGTCGCCGAACTGCTGCTCTACCCCGTGGTGACCAGCACGCGCACGGCGGCCGCCGCCAACAAGCCCGAAGCCCAGCTCAACGCGCTCGATGTGCAGGAAGTGGTACAGCGCTACGCGCTGGCCTATTACGTCAAAACGCGCATGGTCAGGGACAGGCAGCCGGTCTATCACGACACCATCGTCGATGCCAGGACGGGCGCGATCATCGCCCAGTGGCAGGCGCTGCAAACGGCCGGTGACGGTGGTGGCGGTACCGGGGCTGGCACCGGAACCGGGACCGGCAACAGCCAGTACAACGGCGTGGTGGCGCTGTCCACGTCGCCCAACGGCAGCCAGTTCCGCATGCTCGACGCCACGCGCGGCAAGGGCGGGCGCTTCGGCGGCATGGCGATTACCAACGCCGACCACAGCTCGATGTACAACCCCGATCCCGGCGACGTCTATGTCAACGCCACCAACACCTGGGGCGACGGCAAGCAATACAACGGCGGCAGCACCACCGACGCCAACGGCCAGACCGCCGCCGTCAACGCCTTCTGGGGCCTGATGAACACTTACGACACCAACCGCAACGTCCTTGGCTGGCAGTCCCTCGATGGCAACAACACCGCCACCCACATCGCCGTCCACGTCGATCGCGACTACGACAACGCCTTCTACGACGACCGCTGCAAGTGCATGTTCATCGGCGACGGCGGCTCGTATTTTTATAACCTGGGATCGATCGACGTGATCGGCCACGAGATGTCGCACGGCGTCACCGCCGCTACAGCGGACCTGGTGTACTCGGGCGAATCGGGCGGGCTCAATGAATCTCACTCGGACATCGGCGGCGAGATGGTGGAAGCGTACGCGCGCGCCGGCGGCACCGGCGCCGTGATACCGGCCAAGGGCAATGACTGGATGGTGGGCCAGGAGATCAGCCGCGACAAGAAGCCGCTGCGCTACATGGTCAAGCCCAGCCTGGACGGGCGCAGCGCGGATGCCTGGAGCACGTCGCTCAAGCAGCTCGACGTCCACTATTCGAGCGGACCGAATAACCGCATGTTCTACTTCCTGGCGCAGGGCTCGAACGCCGATCCGGCCAGCGATGCTCACAGCAAGTACCTGGTGAAGTCGCCGCAGGCGATGACCGGCATCGGCAACGACAAGGCGTACCGGATCTGGTTCCGGGCCCTGAGCACCAAGTTCACCTCGAGCACCAACTACGCGGTCGCGCGCGCCAAGGTGCTCGAGGCGGCGCAGGAGCTGTACGGCGCCGACTCGAAGGAAGCCGTGGCCGTGCAGCGCGCCTACGCCGCCATCAACGTCGGCGAGGACATCGACGAGGCCAAGTGACGCCGGACGATCAACGCACCGTGACAAACACCGGGTTCGAATAGAACCACAGGCTGCGGTAGTTGCGGTCGTTGATGTCGTTGAAGCGCTGGGTGGCGTCGGCGGTGCTGGTGCGCTGGTCGGCCAGCGGTTCGCCGCTCTGCGTGAGGCCCGCCACATCGGTGCCCAGGTTGGTGCCGCGCAGGCGGAAGTACTGGCTCTTCGTGGCGGTGGTTTCGTAGGTGATGGTGTTGTAGCCATCGGCGTCCGTCTTCCAGTCGGCGCTGGTAAAGCGCTTGACCACGCGCGTGCTGGCGTTGGTGGCCACCGCGTAGGCGGCGGTGCCTTGCGCAGCCTTGCCGCCCACGTCGCCGACGATCAGGTCCACGTGGTCGACTACCGGTTTCACGCTGGCTGAAGCACCGCTGTCCACCGGCTTTTCATAGTTGTTCTTCGTCGGGCTCTTGAAGCGGATGGTGACCACCACCTTTTCGCCATTGGCCACTTTCAGTTCGCCGCCCATTTCCTTGCGGTCGCTGGTACTGGCCAGGTTGAAGTCGAGCGCGTTCACCAGGTCGCCGTACACCGAGAACATTTTCCCCGAGCGCAGGCCTTGCAGCAGGTCTTTTGCGGTCGGCGCGCCGGTGGCGCTGTTGAACACGTAGTTCTTGGCATACTCGCCCGGGAAGTAGCCGCTGCTGTTGTTGCCGACGATTTTGAAGTGGGTGTCGGAATCGGTCAGGTTCCAGACGCGGCGGCCCTCGCCCAGCAGCGCATCCCACACGCCACCGAGTTTGGCCACCACGTAGTCGGCGCCGCCATAGGCGCGCAGCGGCGCATTCTCTGCCGTGTAGGCGGCGGTGTAGCCGCCACGGTCCGGCTCCATCTGGTTACCGACCATGCCTTCGATGGCAAACATGATGTCGGGCGCGGTGTCGTTGAAACGGCGGAAGTCTTCCACCGTGTAGCTGCCCTTGTTGCGCGATGGGTGGTTGATCACCGCGTAGCTGGTGTTGGGGTAATTGTCCTTGAGCCAGGAGATCGCCTTCAAGGCATCGTCGGCGGTCTTGTTGTAGCGGGTGTCGCCGTATTTGGCCTTCCACGCCGTGACGTCGGCCGCGTCGAACATGGCGGGGTCGCGGGTGGTAAACAGGTATTCGAATTCGCGCACGCCTTTGGTGCTCACGGCCAGCGGAGCGCCGGCCGACTTGTCGGCGCCCTCGAAAATGCCGATGCCGATGTGGTCGTGGGTAGGCATGTCCCACTCGAAGCCCGAGAAAATCAGCTTGTCGGCATAGGTGCCGGCCGATTGCAGTGCGGCCAGGCGCGGCTGCTCGTAGCGCTCCACGCCGGTGGCCATCGGGATCGGCGCGGCCAGCAGCGCGCCCTTGTCGTCGCGGGTGGAGACGCGCAGGTGGTTGGTCACTGCCATCCAGTCCAGGCCATAGCTGGTGAAGGCCTTGCCGAGGATTTTGTCGAGGGTCTGGCTCACGTCGGCGTCGGCCGACTGCGTGGTGTGGGTGTGCAGGTCGCCGGCGATCCAGCGGCCCTGGGCGATCGGCGGCACGTTGTTCTGGATGGTGTCATCGTCGCCGCCGCCGCACGCAGCAAAGGTGATGGCAATGGCGATCGCGGTCGGGATGAGCATATAACGGGGAGACAAGCGGGGGCGGTGCAACATAATATCATCCTGAAAGTAGGTTCATGGTGCCGGCACGATAACAGCGCCCTGTTACGGCCTGATGACAGCTGCTATCATCGCGGACCATTATCCAATTTGTGCAGGGACAGCTATGACCATAGGCGGCAAGACCATCGACGAGGCGCTGGCCTCTTTATCGGACATGACGGCGGGCGCAGTCCCGATCGCCAAAGACGAGCACCTGGAACGCGTGGCGCGCGCCCAGGCCTTCATGCGCGCACAGGGCGTGGCGGCGATCTACATCAACGCCGGCGCCAATCTCACCTACTTCACCGGCACCAAGTGGCACGCCAGCGAACGCATGGTGGGCGCCATCCTGCCCGCCAGCGGCGCCATCGAATACATCGCTCCAGCCTTCGAGGAAAGCACGCTGAAGGACTTCATGCTGGTGGACGGCCCGGTCAACTGCTGGGAAGAGCACGAAAGCCCGTACCAGCTGTTCATCGACACGCTAGCGCGCATGGGGATTGCGCCCGATACTGTCGCCTCGCCGCGCATCGGCATCTGCGAGAGCGCCGCCTTCTTCATCTACGACGGCATCCGTCCGCTGGCTGCGGGCTATGCACTGGAAAACGCCAGCCTGGTAACGGCCCACTGCCGCACCCGCAAGTCCGCCAACGAGATCGCGCTGATGCAGCGCGCCAAGGACATGACGATGGCCGTGCACGTGGCGGCCGCCTCGATCCTGCACGAGGGGATCACCACCACCGAGGTGGAACAGTTCATCGACCGCGCGCACCGCAAGGTGGGCGCTTCCGGCTCATACTTCGTGATCGTGCTGTTCGGCGAGGCCACCGCGTACCCGCACGGCGTGAGCTATGTGCAGACCTTGAAGCCCGGCGACACGGTGCTGATCGACACCGGCTGCAAACTGCACAACTACATCTCCGACATCACCCGCACTTATGTGTACGGCGAGATCAGCGAACGTCAGCGGTCGGTGTGGAACAGCGAGAAGAAGGCGCAACTGGCGGCGTTTGCGGCCGCGCAGCTGGGCGTGCCGTGCGAAGCGGTGGACCAGGCGGCCCGCCGTGCGCTGGAAGAAGATGGTTTCGGTCCCGGCTACAAGCTGCCAGGCCTGCCGCACCGCACCGGCCACGGCATCGGCCTCGATATCCACGAGTGGCCGTACCTGGTCGGCGGCAACAAGACGCTGCTGGACGTGGGCATGTGTTTTTCGAACGAACCGATGATCTGCATCCCCGGCGAATTCGGCGTGCGCCACGAGGACCATTTCTACATGACGGAACATGGCCCGAAATGGTTTACCGAACCGGCGTACAGCATCGACGATCCGTTCGGCCTGAAGGTTTAAGCCTTTAAGTCTTTTACTGCGCGGTAGAAGCGCAGCGGCACGGTGGCGGTAAAGGTGCTGCCCACCGTACGGCCCACCACGATCGGGCTATAGATATGGCGCATCGGCGACGCGCTGCGGTGGGTGAACACCTGGCCCTGCGCCGACTCGCCGGTAGGCACATAGCCGAACATGGCGATTCGCGCCAAAAAGGCCGTGCTGTCGGCTACCAGCACGGTACCGCGCACGGGCAGGTGTTCGATGGCGGCCGCGCCGATATAGCCGGCCACGCCCAGCATGGCAATGCGCAGTATCCCCACGAAATCGAACCCGCGCGGCAGCAGCCCCACCGCCAGCAGGCAAGCGATGGCTACGCCAAAAGTCACCCAGGTACGCGGGTTCTCCATCGGATTGAGGACGAATTGAGTCTTGGTAAAAAGTGCCATGGCGCCGCCTGCTGAGGGAAAGCGCTATTGTGCAGGGTGGGCGGGGAATTGGAAAGCACTAACCTGTCACGGCGGCGGTGGCTTGATATTCACAGCTACACCGTTGATAATTTCATAGGGAACCCTGACCATCGGCCCCTCCCCGCCAAAATCGGCGGGATTGCGTGTAATGACCAGTCGGCCATAAGCTTCGGCAGTAGCCCGAATGATGCAGTCCAGAAGGGGGAGCTTAGGTGGTGCCCTCAGGCTATGGCCTCGGATGACTGCGGCACGTTCCATGATGTCGTCGTCGGGATGCACTACGCCAATACCAGTGTCGGCCAAAAATTTCTTGAAATGCTGCCGCGCCGTGTGATCCATTTTGCACGCAATTTCCACCCAACTTATCGAACTGATCACAGCATCCCGATAGTTCATGAGCTCGATAACCGCCGCGCCATGGCCTTCGAGATTATCTATCAGGATATTGGAGTCGAAAAGAACTAAGGGCATTCGGCGCGTATTTCTTGTTGATACTCGACGGCATCACGTGGTTTGTCGGGATCGCCTTTCCAGATACCGTGGACACTCATGATGGCAGCTAGTCGTCGAAAGCGCCCTGCATTGGCTGGCGCGCCAGGCTCGCTGGTAATCGCTTCGAGTAGTTGTAGGCGTGTCATGCCGGCGGGTGCGATGCCGCGCGCAGTTGCGAACGATTGCAACATTTCCAGTTCGCGGTCGGCCAACTCAATGTCTGATTCAGCCATCACACACCTCCTGCCAGTTATCAGGTCCAGCCAGTGTATAACATTCTTCACTACCCGGCATATGATGTGCGCGCGGCAAAGTCAACACCGCTTCATCACCAGGGTCAGGATGTCATAACTGGCCACCAGCTCGTCATGCTGGTTGGTGACCTGCACGTCCCAGGCCACCACGCCCTGCCCCACGCCCTTGTCGTCGGTGCGGTTGCGGTCAACCTTGCGTTTGCAGGTGAGGCGGGCGCGGATGGTGTCGCCGATGGCGACCGGCGCCACGAAGCGAAGGTTGTCCAGGCCGTAGTTGGCCAGCACGGGGCCGGGCGCCGGTGAGACGAACAGGCCGGCGGCGGCCGACAGCACGAAGTAGCCGTGGGCGATGCGCTTGCCGAACTGGGTGTCCCTGGCGGCGATGTCGTCGAAGTGCATGTAAAAATAGTCGCCCGAGACGCCGCCGAAGTTGACGATGTCCGCTTCGCTGACGGTGCGCCGGTGCGTGAGCAGCGAGTCGCCGATGTGCAGTTCCTCGAAGTGCTTGCGGAACGGGTGTACTTCGCTCTCCTGCACCCGCGCCCCGCGCACATATTCTCCGGTGACCGCCGCCAGCATGGTGGGCGAACCCTGCACCGCCGCCCGTTGCAGGAAATGGCGCACCGCGCGGATGCCGCCCAGTTCTTCGCCGCCGCCCGCGCGACCAGGCCCGCCGTGCTTCAACTGCGGCAGCGGCGAGCCGTGGCCGGTGGAGTCCACCGCCGCTTCACGCTCGAGGATCAGCACGCGGCCATGCGAGGCGGCGGCCATTGGCACCGCGTAGGCGGCGATCGCCGGCTCCTTCGTCACCAGCGTCGATACCAGCGAACCCTTGCCGCGCGCGGCCAGCGCCAGCGCCTGGTCGATGCCGTGGTAGCTGATGATGGTGCTCACGGGACCGAATGCCTCCACGTCGTGCACGGCGTCGTTGGTCATGCCGTCGCGGCACAGCAACAAGGTGGGCGCGAAGAACGCGCCATCGGCCACGCCGTCGCCGACCGGTGTAAAGCCGTCGCGCGCGCCGAACAGCACCTCGTTGCCGTGCGCGAGCAGCGCCAGGCGCTCGCCGACGTCGCGCTGCTGTTCTTTTGATGCCAGCGCGCCCATGCGCACGCCTTCCACGGCAGGATCTCCCACACTGACCTTGGCCAGGCGGTCGCGCAGGCGCGTGCCCACCGCATCGACCATCGCTTCCGGCACGATGATGCGACGGATGGCCGTGCACTTCTGCCCCGCCTTGCCGGTCATCTCACGCGCCACTTCCTTGACGAACAGGTCGAACTCGGGGTCGTCAGGCGTGATGTCGGGCGCCAGGATGGCGCAGTTGAGCGAGTCCGCTTCGGCGGTGAACGGCACCGAGTGTGCAACCAGGTTGCGGTTCACGCGCAGCCTGGCGGCAGTGTCGGCCGAGCCGGTGAAGGTGACGGCGTCGAATCCTTCCAGGCGGTCGAGCAGGTCGCCGGTGCTGCCGATTACCAGTTGCAGTGCCCCCTCAGGCAGCAGGCCCGATTCGTGCATCATGCGCACCACGGCTTCGGTCAGATAGCTCGTCGCCGTGGCCGGCTTGCCGATGCATGGCATGGCGGCCAGGAAGCTCGGTGCGAATTTTTCCAGCAAACCCCAGATCGGGAAATTGAAGGCATTGATATGCACCGCCACGCCGCCGCGCGGCACCAGGATGTGGGTGCCGGCAAAGCCGCCGTTTTTACCGAGCGCCATGGCCGGCCCCTCGTGCAGCACATTCGACGATGGCAGCTCGCGCCCGCCCATGCTGGCGTAGGCAAACAGGGTGCCGGTGCCGCCTTCGATATCGACCCAGCTGTCGGCGCGGGTGGCGCCGGTGAGGTGCGAGATCGCGTACAGCTCCTCCTTGCGCTCCAGCAGGTACAGCGCCAGGGCTTTGAGGATGGCGGCACGCTGCTGGAAGTCCAGTTTCATCAGGCTTGGGACGCCAGTCTTGCGCGCGTAATGGACCGCTTCGCCGAAGTCGATGGCGTCGGCATGGGTGTGGTAAATCAGGCCGCCGGTCAGGGCGTTGTGCAGCGGCGTGGCCGCCTCGCGGCCGATCCAGCGGCCGCCGATCAGGCTTTGCAGGGTTGGAATCATGGTTAGTTCTCCTTGTTTGTTGGACCTCGAAAAACCGTAGCGAGCGGCTCGATATCGTCTTGAGTAGCGCAAGCGTACGGAGGTACGCTGAGCAACGGAGAGGCGATAGCGGGTCGCGCAGTAGGTTTTTCGAGGTCCCCTTATGCCGAGGCGTTCTTGTGCAGGTGGAGCGGCAAGGCGCTGTCCCACTGGACGCGCGGGCGGTCAGGCTCGATGTCGGTGAGTGCGTCCACCTCGCGCATGGTGTTCATCGAGCGCACTGCCAGCTCGTGGTACTGGCCAGTGCCGCTGGTTTTCCAGGCGATTTCGTCGTCGCGCAGCGGCCGCACCACCTTGGCCGGCGTGCCGACCACCATGCTGCGCTCCGGTACTTCCATGCCGGCGCGGACAAAGCTCATGGCCGCGACGATGGACTCGGCACCGATCACCGCGTTATCCATCACCACGCTGTTCATGCCGACCAGCGCATTGCGGCCGATGCGGCAGCCGTGCAGCACGGCGCCGTGGCCGATGTGGCCATCGACGCCCACCACCGTGTCGGCGCCGGGAAAACCGTGCATCACGCAGGTGTCCTGCAAGTTGGCGCCTTCCTCTAAAATCAGGCGGCCGAAGTCGCCGCGCAGCGCGGCCAGCGGCCCGATGTAGCAGCGCGGTCCGACAATCACGTCGCCGATCAGCACTGCGCTGGGATGGACGTACGCAGTGGGGTGCACCACCGGGGTGACGCCGTTGATTTCATAGACCTTGACCATGACTATGCCACCCGCTCGATGACGACCGCGATACCCTGCCCCACGCCGATGCACATGGTGCACAGCGCGTAACGGCCACCGGTACGTTCCAGTTGCGTGAGGGCGGCCAGCACCAGCCGCGCGCCCGAGGCGCCCAGAGGATGGCCGATGGCGATCGCGCCGCCGTTGGGATTGACGTGGGGCGCATCGTCGGCCAGGCCCAGGTCGCGCGTGACGGCCAGGCCCTGGGCGGCAAACGCCTCGTTCAATTCGATCACGTCCATCTGGTCGATGGTCAGGCCCACCAGCGCCAGCACCTTGCGCGACGCCGGTGACGGGCCGAAGCCCATGATGCGCGGCGCCAGGCCGGCGGTAGCCATGCCCAATACGCGGGCGCGCTTGCGCAAGCCGTATTGCTCGGCAGCGCTGTGCGAGGCGAGCAGGATGGCGCAGGCGCCGTCGTTGACGCCCGAGGCATTT
Source organism: Duganella sp. FT27W (assembly GCF_009295655.1). Lineage (NCBI taxonomy): Bacteria > Pseudomonadati > Pseudomonadota > Betaproteobacteria > Burkholderiales > Oxalobacteraceae > Duganella > Duganella sp. FT27W. The sequence continues at coordinate 13,036 of NZ_WHIV01000005.1, read as the reverse complement.
CCGGCGGTAACGGTACCGTCCGCGCGCACCACGCCTTTGAGTTTTGCCAGTGTCTCGATGGTGGTGTCCGGGCGCGGGTGCTCGTCTGTCTCGAAGATTTTGGGGTCGCCCTTCTTTTGCGGCAGCGCGACCGGCACGATCTCGTCGCGGAACACGCCAGCCGCATGGGCGGCGGCCCAGCGCTGCTGGCTGCGCAGCGCGAACGCATCCTGGTCCGCGCGGCTGATGTGGAACTGCGCGGCCACGTTTTCCGCCGTCTCGGGCATGCTGTCGATGCCGTACTGCTCCTTCATGCGCGGATTGACGAAGCGCCAGCCCAGCGTGGTGTCCTCGATCTTGGCGCTGCGCGAAAACGCGCTGTCGGCCTTGCCCATCACGAACGGCGCGCGCGTCATGCTCTCCACGCCGCCGGCGATGACCAGGTGTGCCTCACCCGTGCGAATGGCGCGCGCTGCGCTGCCCACGGCGTCCAGGCTGGAGCCGCACAGGCGGTTGATGGTGCTGGCCGGGACCTCGACCGGCAGGCCGGCCAGCAGCGCGGCCATGCGGCCAACGTTGCGATTGTCCTCGCCGGCCTGGTTGGCGCAGCCGTAATACACGTCATCGACCCTGGCCCAGTCCACCGTGGGATTGCGGGCGATGAGGGCGGCAATCGGCAGCGCGGCCAGGTCGTCGGTGCGCACATTGGCCAGGGCGCCGCCGTAACGGCCGAACGGGGTGCGGATGGCGTCGCAGATGTATGCGGAATTCTCGGTCATTGCATGTCCTTTATGACTTGGGGCGCTGGTCGATCACGCGGCGGGCCTTGCCAGTCAGCGTGCGTTCGATGCCGTTGGGGGCCACCAGCCGCACCCGGGTGGAGACGCCCACGTTGGTCTTGATGCGAATTTCCAGCTCATTTGCCAACTGCTGGGCCAGTGCTTCGTTGTCGCCGGTGAGCATGTTGCCCGCCTCCGGACGCAGCTCGGCCAGCACCTCCAGTTGGTCGAGGTGGCCGTCGCGCTTGATGATCAGCTGGTACTGGGGCGCGAGCAGCGGCATCTTGAGGATCAGTTCCTCGATCTGCGACGGGAACACGTTTACGCCCCGGATAATCAGCATGTCGTCCGAGCGGCCGGTGATCTTGCCGATGCGGCGCATCGCGCGTGAAGTAGGTGGCAGCAGCCGCGTGAGGTCGCGCGTGCGGTAGCGGATGATCGGCAGCGCCTCCTTGGTCAGCGAGGTGAATACCAGTTCGCCCTCCTCGCCGTCGGGCAGTACTTCACCGGTGTCGGGGTCGATGATCTCCGGGTAAAAATGGTCTTCCCAGATCACCGGGCCGTCCTTGCTCTCGATGCATTCGCTGGCCACGCCGGGGCCCATCACTTCGGACAAGCCGTAGATGTCCGCCGCGTCGATGCCGGCGCGCTGCTCGATTTCGCGGCGCATGGCGTCGGTCCACGGCTCGGCGCCGAAGATGCCGACTTTGAGCGAACTGGCGGCGGGGTCGAGCCCTTGCCGCTGGTATTCCTCGATGATGTTGAGCATGTACGACGGCGTGACCATGATGATGGACGGCTTGAAATCCTCGATCAGCTGCACCTGGCGCTCGGTCTGGCCGCCGGACATCGGCACCACCGTGCAGCCAAGCCGCTCGGCGCCGTAGTGCGCACCGAGGCCGCCGGTGAACAGCCCGTAGCCATACGAGATATGCACCATGTCGCCGCGCCGCCCGCCCGCCGCGCGGATCGAGCGCGCCACCACGTTGGCCCAGGTGTCGATGTCATTCTGGGTGTAGCCCACCACGGTGGGCTTGCCGGTGGTGCCGCTCGACGCATGTACACGCACCACCTGCTCGCGCGGCACGGCGAACATGCCGAACGGGTAGTTTTCGCGCAGTTCCTTCTTGCCGGTGAACGGAAATTTTGCAAGGTCTGCCAGCGATTTCAAATCGGCGGGATGGACGCCGGCCGCGTCGAACGCCTTGCGGTAGTGCGGCACGTAGTCGTACGCGTGCTGCAGCGTCCACTGCATGCGTTGCAGTTGCAGCGCTTGCAGTTCGTCGCGGCTGGCGCGTTCGATCGGCTCCAGGTCCGACGGTTCGGGTGTGCGTTGTACCATGTCTCCTCCTGTCTTTTATTCGGTTGCCAGGACGTGGCCGCCCACGCGCAGCGATTTGCCGCGAAACAGGGCAATCGTGCGCCCCTCCTGGTTGACCACGGTGACGTCATAGACGCCGCTTTTGCCGGCCAGCGCCTGTTCGCGCGCGCTGGCGGTGAGCACGTCGCCCTGCCGCCCCGGCGCCAGGTAATCGATGGTGCACGCCGCGCCCACGGTATTGAGGTTGTAGCTGTTGCAGGCAAAAGCGAACGCGCTGTCGGCCAAGGTAAAGATAAAACCGCCGTGGCAGCTGCCGTGGCCATTGAGCATGTCGGCGCGTATGGCCATCGACATGGTGGCGCAGCCGGCGCCAACACCATCGAGCGTGATGCCCAGCCCTTGCGAGGCGGGATCGCGCGCATACATGGCGGCAGCGACTTTTTCGGCCAGGGCCTGCGGAGTGAGGTCGGTCAGTGTCTCATGCATGGATGCTTGCTCCTGCCGCGTGTTTGCGCCGCAGCAGTGGCGACACGCGATATCGGTCTTCGCCATAGCTGGCGGCCAGGTTGTTCAATACGGCGACCACGTGGCCCACGCCGATGGCATCGGCCCAGGCCAGCGGCCCGCGTGGATAATTGACGCCCTTCTGCATGGCGACATCGGCGCCATCGGCACTGCACACGCCCTGGTTGACGGCATCGGCCGCCTCGTTGGCCAGCATGACGACGGTGCGCATGACGGCCATGCCGGGTACGTCGTCGAGCCGGGTAACAGTGAAGCCGGCCGCTTGCAGCAGGCCCACCACCGCCTGGTACGCCTCCGGTGCGCACTGGTCGGCGCAGGCGATGGCGATGCGGTTGGCGCTGGCGTAGTCGAACGCCAGGTCCACGAGAACCGTGTCCGGATGCTGGTTGTCGGCGGCGCGCTGCGTGGCGCTGCGGCCATCGGTCAGATACACGGCGGCGCCGTTGCAGTGGAACGCAGGGGCATCGTCCACGCTCTTTTCCACCTTGCGGTGGGCCACCTCGATGCCGGCGGTGCGCAGGCGCTGCGCCAGCGCGTCGGTCACGGCGCCGCCGTGCGGATGCGTGGCGGCGGCCAGGGCACCGGCATCCCGGGTGTAGCTCACAAAAGCGGGCACCGGTTGCGGCGCTTCCTGCTGTGCCGGCTCGTTGACGGCGCCATCGCCGTAGCGGTAACAGCCACGCCCCGCCTTGCGGCCCAGGAAGCCGGCGTTGACCAGTTCCTGCTGCAAGACCGACGGCGTGAAGCGCGGATCGTTGAAGTACGCTTCGAACACCGACTGCGTGACAGCGAAATTGACGTCGTGACCGATCAGGTCCATCAGCTCGAAGGGCCCCATGCGGAAGCCGCCGGCCTCGCGCAGCACGGCGTCGATGGTGGCCGCGTCGGCGGCGCCTTCGGCCAGCAGGCGCCAGCCTTCGGCATAGTACGGGCGCGCCACCCGGTTGACGATGAAGCCGGGCGTGGAGCGCGCAAGCACCGGGTGCTTGCCCCAGGCGGCAGCGGTATCGTGCACGGTCTGCGCCACCGAGCTGTCGGTCGCCAGGCCACTGATCACTTCCACCAGCGCCATCAGCGGCACCGGGTTGAAGAAGTGCATGCCCACCAGCCGGCCAGGTGCGCGCAATTTGGCGCCGATGGCCGTGACCGAGATCGACGAGGTATTGGTGGCCAGGATGCAGCCGTCGTCCACCAGGCTTTCCAGCTGCGCAAACAGGGCGCGCTTGGCGTCGAGGTTTTCAACGATGGCTTCCACCACGAGGCCCGGTTTGGCGGTTGCGATGTCTTCCAGGGTGAGCGCCGGTTGCAGCCGGGCCAGCGAAGCGGCAGCGTCCACGGAGCTCATGCGCTGCCTGGCCACCAGTTTATTCAGGGCCAGCGCGATATCGGACATGGCCTTGGCCACCGGTTCGGGGCGGCTGTCGTACAGCTTGACGGTGTAGCCGGCAACGGCCGCCACTTGGGCGATGCCGGCGCCCATGGCGCCGCTGCCGATGACGGCCACCACCCGGTCTTGAGACAGTGCGGTCATGTCATTTCCCCGTAAATTGCGGTGCGCGCTTTTCCATGAAGGCCGCCACGCCCTCGCGGTAATCGCTGGTGCGTCCCAATTCGCTCATCATGGCGCATTCGAGCGTAAGCTGCTGTTGCAAGGTGTTGTGCGCACTGGCGTGGATGGCCTGCTTGGTGAATGCCAGTCCCTGGGTGGGCGCGCTGGCAAAATGGCGCGCCAGCTTGTCGGTCTCGGCGGCCAGGTCGGCATCGGGCACGGCTTTCCAGATCAGGCCCCACTGCTCGGCCTTGTCGGCGGTGAGCTTTTCGCCCAGCATGGCCAGGCCCATGGCGCGCGCGGTGCCGACCAGGCGCGGCAAAAAGTACGTGCCGCCGGTGTCGGGAATCAGGCCCAGTTTGCAGAATACCTCCACGAACGACGCGGAACTGGCAGCGAGCACGATGTCGCAGGCCAGCGCCAGGTTGGCGCCGGCGCCGGCAGCCACGCCGTTGACGGCGCAGATCACGGGCATGGGCAAGGCGCGCAGCGCCAGCACCAGCGGCGCATAGTTCTTCTCGACCGAGTCGCCCAGGTCCACCGGCCGCGTGCCCGGCGCATTCGATACGGCGCGGTCGGACAGGTCCTGGCCGGCACAGAAGCCGCGCCCGGCGCCGGTGAGCACCAGCACCCGCACGCTCTTGTCGGCGCCGACCTTGCGCAGGGCGTCGCGCACTTCCTCGTGCATGGCCTGGGTGAAGCTGTTGAGCTTATCGGGACGGTTCAGGGTGAGCGTGGCAACGCCGGCGTCGATCCCGAACAGGATGTTTTGATAATTCTTGGCGTTCATGGTGTCTCCTGGTTATTCGGCCTGGTCGAAGTCGATCACCACCTTGCTGGTGATGGGGAAGCTCTGGCAGCTGAGCACAAAGCCGCGCGCCACCTCGTAGTCTTCCAGCGCGTAGTTGATGTCCATATCGACCTGCCCTTCGACCAGTTTGCAGCGGCACGTGGAACAGACGCCGCCCTTGCACGAGTAGCGCATGTCGATGCCGGCGCGCAGGCCGGCGTCAAGCAAGGACTCCTGGTCCTGCGCCATGGTGAAGCTGGTCGCGCTGCCGTCCATGATCACCGTCACTTCCGTGTTCTGGTGTGCGCTGTCTGGTGCGGCGGCGTGGGTCCGTGCTTTTCTCGCGCCGTTGGCGCCGGTGGCGGCAAATAGTTCGACCTTGATCGCGTCCTTGGGCATGCCCGCTGCCTGCAATGCGGCGGACACGCCCAGCATCATGTCTTCCGGCCCGCAGATAAAGGCGACATCGACGTCATCGACGCGGGCCCAATAGCGCAGAAACTCGGCGCACTTGTCCTGCGTGATGCGGCCGTTGAACAGGTCGATGTCCTGCTGCTCGCGGCTCATCACGTAGGCGATGCGCAGGCGATCCAGGTAAATATCCTTGAGGTCGGCCAGTTCCTCGCGGAAGATCACCGACGAACTGGCGCGGTTGCCATAGAAAAGCGTGAAGCGGCTGTGCGGCTCGAATGCCAGGGTGGTCTTGATGATCGACAGGATCGGCGTGATGCCGCTGCCGGCGGCAAAGGCCAGGTAGTGCTTGCGGTTGGCGGCGTCGAGCGGCACGTTGAAGTGACCGGACGGCGGCATCACGTCGAGCACGGCGCCCGGTTGCAAATGGTCCACGGCCCAGGCGGAGAATACGCCGCCGGGCGTGCGCTTGATGGCCACGCGCAGCGCATCGTCCTGCACGGCCGAGCAGATCGAGTACGACCGGCGCACGTCTTCACCGTCGATCTGCGCGCGCAGGGTCAGGTGCTGGCCCTGCTGGTAGGCGTAGCTGGCGCGCAGCGCGGGCGGCACGGCAAAGGTGACGGCAATGGTGTCGCGCGTTTCGTGGCGCACCTGGGACACGGTCAGTGGATGGAATTGGCTCATGGTGGTTAACCTAGTGACACTTGAAGTAATCGAACGGTTCGCGGCAGTCCAGGCATTTATAGAGCGCCTTGCAGGGCGTGGAGCCGAACTGGCTGGTGACTTCCGTGTGGGTGGAGCCACAGTGGGGACAGGCTATCGCCGGTTTGGGGACGGCGTGCATCCCCCGGCGCGAGACTGCTGAGGCGGCAGTTACTGCCGTAACAACGGTGGCGGCGCCCGCGCGCAGGCGGCTGATGTCGATCACCTGCGCCTGTTCGGCCGGGGGCGCGATGCCGTAAGCGCGCAGCTTTTGCTTGCCGCTGTCCGTCATCCAGTCGGTGGTCCAGGCAGGCGTGAGCTGGGTGTGCAGCACCACTTGCTGCACACCTTTTACACGCAGCGCCTCGGTGATGGCGTCGGCGATTACTTGCATGGCGGGGCAGCCGCTGTAGGTGGGCGTGATGGTGATGTGACAGACTTTGCCGTCAACCCGAACGCCGCGCACGATACCGAGGTCAGTGATGCTGATGGCGGGGATTTCAGGATCGGGGATTTCTGAAAGCCATCGAGTTACAAGTTCTTCATCGAAGCCGCCACCCGCCGCTCCGTCATCGCCGCGCATGCGGCGGTCCGCCGACGCGGGATCCATAGACCGCTTGATGGGACGCTCAGTAAGGATCCCCGCGTTCGCGGGGATGATGGCTTTAGGGCTGGCGAGGGAAGGAGCTTCTTTTGGTACGCTCATTTAGCGCTCCCTCACCACTGCGCGTTCGGATACGCGCGCTGCAGGAACTGCATCTCGGCCAGGATGAACCCGAGATGCTCGGTGTGGCGCCCCTGCTTGCCGCCGCTCTGCATCCAGGCGTCCTTGGGTGGCATCGCCAGCGTGGCTTCGGCAAAAATCTCCGCCACGTGCGCCAGCCATTGCGTGCGCAACGCGTCCGCCCGTGGTGCGATGCCCGCATCGACCATGGCGTGGTCCACTGCGTCATACTTGAATACTTCGCCGCTGTACATCCACAGCGCGTCGGCGGCGGCCTGGGTTTTGGCGTGGCTGATATCGGTGCCGTCGCCCATGCGCACCACCAGGTCGCCGCTGCGGCGCAGGTGGTATGTGACTTCCTTCAGCGATTTTTCGGCGATGGCGGCAATGCGTGGGTCGCTGCTGTGCGTGAGGCCCGCGATCAGGAAGTAGTGCCAAGTGTCGAAATAAAACTGCCGCATCATGGTGTCGGCGTAGTTGCCGTTCGGTTGTTCGAGCAGCAGGCAGTTTTTAAAGTCGTGGGCATCGCGGTGATAGGCCAGGCGGTCTTCGTCGCGGCCCGCGTTTTCCAATTCGGCCGCGTACTCGTACCACAGGCGGGTTTGCCCCAGCAGGTCGAGCGCCACGTTGGACAGCGCCATGTCTTCTTCCAGCGCCGGGCCCTTGCCGCACAGGCGGCACAGTTGCTGGCTCAGGATCAGGGCGTTATCGCCCAGGCGCAGCAGGTAATTTACTTTCGGGTCCATGGCCGCTCCTTACAAATTCTTCACTTCTTCCGGCATCGGGAAGAAGGTGGGATGGCGATAGACCTTGCTGTTGGCCGGCTCGAACAGCGCGCCCTTGTCGGACGGGCTGCTGGCGACGATGTCGGCCGCGCGCACCACCCAGATGCTCACGCCTTCGTTGCGGCGGGTGTACACGTCGCGCGCATTGTTGACCGCCATTTCGGCGTCGGGCGCATGCAGGCTGCCCACGTGCTTGTGCGCCAGGCCGTGCTGGCTGCGGATGAACACTTCCCACAGCGGCCATTCCTTGCTCGGTTGCGGGTTCGTTTGCGTTGTCATGCGACCTCCTTCACTGCTGCGTGCTTGTCGGCGTGCGCCACCAGCGCCTCGCGGAACCAGGCGCCCTCCTCCCAGGCATCGACGCGCGTGCGCAGGCGCTCACGGTTGCACGGGCCATTACCTTTCAAGACATTCTGGAATTCGGTCCAGTCGATGGCGCCGAATTCGTAGTGGCCCGTCTCAGCGTTGAAGCGCAGGTCGGGGTCGGGCACGGTCAGGCCCAGGAACTCGGCCTGCGGCACGGTCTGATCGACCATGCGCTGGCGCAGTTCGTCGTTGGAAAACAGCTTGATGCGCCACTGCGCCGACTGCGCGCTGTTGACCGATTCGGCATCGGACGGGCCGAACATCATCAGCGACGGCCACCACCAGCGATTGAGCGCATCCTGCGCCATGGCCTTTTGCTCGGGCGTGCCGCGCGCCAGCGACAGCATGATGTCGTAGCCCTGGCGCGCATGGAACGACTCTTCCTTGCACACGCGGACCATGGCGCGCGCATACGGTCCGTACGAGCAGCGGCACAGCGGGATCTGGTTGATGATGGCCGAGCCATCGACCAGCCAGCCGATGGCGCCCATGTCGGCCCATGACAAGGTGGGGTAATTGAAGATGCTCGAATACTTGGCCTTGCCGCTGTGCAAGGCAGCCAGCAGTTCGTCGCGGGTAACGCCCAGGGTCTCGGCGGCGCTGTACAAATACAGGCCGTGGCCGGCTTCGTCCTGGATCTTGGCCAGCAGTATCGATTTGCGCTTGAGCGTGGGGGCGCGCGTGACCCAGTTGCCTTCCGGTAACTGACCGACGATTTCCGAATGGGCGTGCTGGGAGATCTGGCGGATCAGGGTTTTGCGGTAGGCGTCGGGCATCCAGTCCTTGGCCTCGATGCGGACGCCGGCGTCGATGCGGGCCTGGAAGGCGCGTTCGTCGTCGGCCATGTCGGCGGTGGTGCGGACCGTGCTCAGGCCGGTCTCTACTTGCTGGGCGTACATATCGTCTCCTCCTCTGTACTGGCTTGAAATCATAATACGATACACAAATCGTTTTCGCTACCGTTTTTTTGAGTCATATCAAAATTCCGCATTTAATACCCTTAAAATGCGTTTCACCCGGTAAACTGCTGTTTTCAGACATTGTTGGCCGATATGCACTGCTCCGACTGGATCACCGACTTCCTTGCCCACGACCCGCCGCGCTCGAAATCGCTGGTGGTGACCATCTTCGGCGACGCCATCGTGCCGCACGGCGGCATGGTGTGGCTGGGCAGCCTGATCGAGTTGCTGGCGCCGTTCGGCGTCAATGACAGGCTGCTGCGCACGGCCGTGTTTCGGCTGGCGCAGGAGGGCTGGCTTGGCGCCCGGCGCGACGGCCGCCGCAGCGCCTATGCGATCACGCCCGACGCCATGGCGCGTTTTTCCCACGCTTACCGCCGCATCTACGCCGAGCCGCACGCGCACTGGGACGGCAGCTGGACCCTGGTCATCAGCGGCGAAGGCGCGCTGACGCCGGCCGAACGCACGGCCGTGCGCAAGGAACTGTTGTGGGAGGGCTACAGCGTGGTCGCGCCCGGCATCCTCGGCCATCCAGCCGCCGAACCGGCCGCGCTGGCGGAGGTGCTGGCGCGCCTGGGCGTGGCCGGCAAGCTGTTCGTGGTGCGCGCGGCCACCGTGCCCGGTGTGGGCGCGCGGTCGCTGGGCGACCTGGTGGCAACCGGCTGGGACGTGCGCGAAGTGGCGGCCGGCTACGAACAATTCCTGGCGCGCTTTGCACCGCTCGCAGAAGGGCTCGACGGCGGCGTGGCCGACCAGCTGACGCCGGAGCAGGCCTTCGTGATCCGCACCCTGCTGATCCACGCCTATCGCCGCGTGCAACTGCACGACCCGCAACTGCCGGCCGAACTGCTGCCCGCGCCCTGGCCCGGCACCCAGGCCTATGCCCTGGCGCGCCAGCTGTACCTGGCCGTGCACACGGCCGCCGAACAGCACATCGACAGCGTGCTGCGCCGCGAAGACCCGGAGGCGCCAGCGGCGGAGACGGCGTTTTATGCGCGGTTCGGGGGCTTGCGTCAGGGGTGAGCGGCTATCAGCGGAAACGCGGAAGGATCACGAATCGAGGCAAGCGACAGGTCGATGTCGAGTGCGGGCCAATACAGATGCTCAGGCGCAGACCGCTCCACCGCGCGCACCAATTCGGCGGGCTGGCCGGCGAACCATGGGAAATCCGCGTAACTGAGCCAAAGTGACTCCGTGCCGAGGTCGAGCCGCAATCCCGACTCGTCAATTTCAACTACCTCAACGCCCAGGCTGGGTGGAAAACCATTTTTGCCAGACATTGCGCATCTCCCCTTGGTGAAGTTCAACAAACTGTTGCGCCGCTCGTAACTGTCGCGCTGACAGGCCTTTGTTTGAGGCTAACTCGACTACAGGCTCCAACCAAAACTTGGCCTCGCCGTCAGGGTGAGACACATGAACATGCATTCTGGTTTCCTCCCGCGAAAAGAAAAAATAGCGAAAGCTACCGTCCCGAAATAATGTAGGCGTCATGGCAATCATACTCCCGTGATCCAACGCGGTGGCGCCGATCATGATGTCCTGAGCGGCGGCAATCAACCACCTTAGCGAGCTTCATCTCGACAGAGCTTGCGCCAGCGCAAACGTACTTGTCGGCATAGTTGAGATACGCCAAAACGCCACCACCCTGTATGATGTCGCCACTGCGCCACAAGCGCTCGACACTGAATTCAACGGGACTATCCACCATGCCTATCAAAATCAGCCAGCAGTTCGACGCCGGCGCCATTGACGTCATTTCCGCCGACAACCCGGCCGCGATCGACCTGAACATCCGCAAGGACTCGCACGCCGACATTACCCAGTGGTTCTACTTCCGCGTGCAAGGCGGTGCATCGACCCCGCTGGCGCTGCGTTTCCTCAACGCCGGCAAGACCGCCTACCCCGATGGCTGGAAAGACTACCAGGCCGTGGCCAGCTACGACCGCGACAACTGGTTCCGCGTGCCGACCTCGTTCGATGGCGAAGTGATGACGATTAACCACACGCCCGAATACGACAGCGTCTATTACGCCTATTTCGAGCCGTACTCGTGGGAACGTCACCTGGCGCTGCTGGACAACGCGCAACTGTCGCCGCTGGTCAAACAGATCGACCTGGGCAGCACCATCGACGGCCGCGACCTGAACATGCTGGTGATCGGCGATCCGGAAGCCGAACAAAAAGTGTGGGTGATCGCACGCCAGCACCCGGGCGAGACGATGGCTGAATGGTTCGTGGAAGGCATGATCGAAGCGCTGCTCGATCCGGCCAACCCGTTCGGCCGCAATTGCCTGAAGGAAGCCGTGTTCTACGTGGTGCCGAACATGAATCCGGACGGCTCGGTACGCGGCAACCTGCGCACCAACGCCGCTGGCGCCAACCTCAACCGCGAGTGGCTGAACCCGACCATGGAACGCAGCCCGGAAGTGTACCTGGTGAAAAACAAGATGCTGGAAATTGGTTGCGACCTGTTCCTCGACATCCACGGCGACGAAGGCTTGCCGTACGTGTTCGTGGCGGGCAGCGAGTCGCTGCCGACCTGGACCCCGGACCAGGCCGAGGGCCAGCAATACTTCATCGACAACTTCCTGATCGCCAGCCCGGACTTCCAGGACGAGTATGGCTACGGCGAAACCCCGTACACCGACGAAACGCTGACCATGGGTTCGCCCCACATCACGCACCAGTTCGGTTGCCTGTCGCTGACGGTGGAACTGCCATTCAAGGACAACGCCAACGATCCGGACGCCGACACCGGCTGGAACGGCGCCCGCAGCGCCGAGCTGGGCAAAGCTGTGTTGCAACCGGTACTGCAAACGCTGGTCGCGCAGCAGTAACGCTTTGCTTGTCCTGGCGCTGCGCCAGGACAAGGCGGACGACGTCCGCAAAAATACACTGGCCTCCAGCAGGCGCCACCCGGCGCCTTTCCTGGAGGTTCAGCATGAACATTCTGTTATCTGCGCGCCGCACGGCTGCCGCCTTGTTCCGCCTCACCGGCTTTACACACTTCCACCACGTCTGCCGCATCAATCACACCAACCGCTGCCATCCTGTCGGCCGCCTCATGTCTGCTGCGGCGCCGGGCTGCCTGGTGTTGTTGGCCGCCTGTAGCACGCCGTACAGTCCGCCACAGATCCTCGACGCCGATACCCGCTTCCCCGGCCTGGTGGATCTGCCTGCGCAGGCCGAGGTTCGCGCTGCCGCTGATGCGGGGCGCCCCTCCAGCGCCGACGCGGACTTCTTCGCCACCACTGCATCGGAGCCCCGCGCCGGCGCGCAAGCACAGACCCGTGCTCTCGCCGAAGCGGGCTCCCGCACCACCGATGTCCTGCTGGTCCACGGCATTTGCACCCACGACGCCCGCTGGGCGCAGCAGGTGGTGGCGCAGCTAGCGCAGGCGATCGACAGCGCCACCATGTCCACGGCACGCGCCGTCGCCCCTGATGCCGGCGGCATCGAGATCGTGCCCACCACGGTCGAAACGCCTGCCGGCCGCCTGCGCTTCAATGCCCTGATCTGGTCGCCGCTGACCACGCCGCTCAAGCGCCAGCTGTGCTACGACCAGACCGGCAAGTCGGCCATCTGCACCGGCGCGCCACCGTATCCGCATCAACGCGCGCTCCTGAACGCCCGCCTGAAAGACACCCTGATCGACGATTGCCTGCCAGACGCGCTGATCTACCAGGGCGTGGCGCGCGATGCGATCCAGCTGCGCATGCGCGACGCCATCCTGCACGTGCTGGCCGGCGTTGACACAGCCGACAATGTGCCGCTGGTGGTGATCGCACACAGCATGGGCAGCAAGATCATGTTCGACACGCTGCTGCGCATGACGCTGGAAGCACCCGCCTCGCGCGCCGCCACCACGGCCCGACGCACCATGGAGCGGATGCGGATACTGGTGATGGCGGCGAACCAGATCCCGCTGCTGTCGCTGGCCGATCAGCCGCTGGACGGGGTTGCCAGTGCTGGCGGAGTTGACTCTGGCGCAGGTGTCGCTGCCGATGCTGCTGGTGCTGGTGCTGGTGCTGGTCCTGGTGCTGGTGCTGGTGCTGGTGCTGGTGCTGGTGCTGGTGCTGGTGCTGGTGCTGGTGCTGGTGCTGGTGCTGGTGTCGCTGCCAGTACTGGCGCAGATACTGCTCT